>CAWKJG010000006.1:0-1575905 GCA_963850005.1 uncultured Alphaproteobacteria bacterium | reverse complement strand
TGATGACCGAAATGGCAGACCGCGCGGTTTATGATCTTCGAATACGATGCTGGATGAATCTCATTCCAATCGTGACCAGCCGTTCGGCAACCCAGCACTACCGGCAGGTTCAGGCGCAGCGTGGCAACTCCACCGTCGAACCAACGCTGGTGGCCTATGCCCTGTAAGCCGGTTCTGCTGAACGAGACTATCCCGCGCTCTCGCTCGCCATCAAGGCCGCGGATGGGGGCTTGTCACCGTTTGTTCACGCGAACAAAGTGTCTATGGTCGCAGAAAGTCCGGACCCAAAAAGACCGCCAGGTTTGCATGCGCCTCGCGCAAGGATAACGAGCGCGACCGGTGGGTCCGCAAGGTGTTGGAGGGCATCCCCAAAGGCCAGTCACTATTGGACGTCGGGGCCGGTGAATGCCCCTACAAATCGAGCGCTGGTCACCTGACATACGTTTCACAGGATATTGCTCAATATGACGGAAAGGGCACCGGCGAGGGGTTACAAACCGGCAAATGGGATTTCTCGCGGATCGACATCGTCTGTGACATTCTCGATATTCCCGAGGACCGTCTCTTCGACTGCGTGTTGTGTACCGAGGTGCTCGAGCACGTCCCCGACCCCGTGGCGGTGTTGGCAAAGGTTGCGAGATTGGTGAAACCGGGCGGCATGCTGATTTTGACCGCACCATTCGCCAGCTACACCCATTTTGCTCCGTACCACTACGCCACCGGGTTCAGCCGATACTTCTATGAGTGGCATCTACCGCGCTTTGGCTTCGACATCTCCACGATCGAACCCAGCGCAGGATTCTTCGAGCTCATCGGCAAGGAGACAAAGCGGGCGCGTCGCGTTCTCAAGAAGTATCTGCACACTACTGCAACATTGTTTGAGCGCCTCATCTTGTTGGCTGCGACGGTGGTGCTTCGTCGGTGGGCAAGCCGCGAGAGGGCTCTTGGCGGAGTGCCTTCATCCGAATTCGCTACGCGTAGTTGGCATGTCATAGCTGTTCGACGGTCGTTTCCCGAGAGCCGAAGCACGCAGCTTGCAACCAATGCCTCGGTGGCGTGACGTGAACCGTTTTCGATCGCTGCTGGCACGCAAGCCTCGTCGACTGGTTCGGACGCCTCCTCACCCGAGCGGGTTCGCCAATTGGGAAACACGCGGTGGATTAGTGGAAGTGTATCAGTCTGAGTTCGAGGTAGCTTGGCTGGAGGAGTTGGGGATTCGACCCACGACGATTGTGGAGATTGGCTCTTTTGATGGTGGCGACGCTCTAAGGTTCAATGCGGCATTTCCACAAGCGCGTGTCGTGGCGATTGAAGCTGATCCCGACCGATTCAAGGTGGTGCAGGCAAATTGCCGGCACGCACCGATCGATGTCGTGGAGGCTGCGGTTCTCGATCGCGATGGCCCAATCGAATGGTATCAGGCGACCATCAACGGCAAGATCGATAGCCAAGGGTCACTGTATCGACATACCGACCGGCGAACCGTAAGTTCCCTCAAGTACGGCAGGCGGCAGCACCGATCGTCGTCGAGGGGCGACGTCTGGATAGTTTATGCGCCGAATTGGGAATTGGTCAGATCGACTTTCTCCACACTGACATTCAAGGCGCTGAATTTGCAGCGTTGCGCGGGTTGGGCGAGATGCGGCCGAGAGCGATTTTCCTGGAGATCGAAAGCAGTGGTTGGGTTGGCGCGGGTTCTGCCGACGACATCGCCGGCCTCATGCGCGATCGGGGATATCGACTGGCGGCGGATCTTCGCGGTGATCGTCTTTACGTCGCATAGGCGCATCGGAACCGAGATCGCGATGCAAATTGTCATCCTTCGTCTTGGCCAAGCGGTGGCCTTCTACGAACGCGAGTACCCTGCATTCCCCCATGAAATGACCGGCCTTCGCTTCACGGCCGACGATACTGAAAGCGCCGACTGGCTGGCTCAGAGTTCGGCCGAGCCCCGGACGATTGAGGCGACGATCCCGCGTGGTCGGCGGCTTTTGTTCATAAGCGAGCCCTCGGGCTACTTCCCGCCGGACTATGTCAACCAGTTCGGAATTCTGGTGTCGCCATTTGGAATTCCAGGCTTCAATGGCCTTTGGCATCAGAGCCACGGCGCTCTTCCATCATTTCTCGGGATGGAATATTTGGGAAAGGACTGGCGGCGCGTCATCGATTACAACGGTCTAGTCAGTCTGCTGGTTCCCCCAAAGCGTGACGCTATCTCCGTCGTCGTCTCCCGCAAGACCGTTCTACCCGGCCATCGGCAGCGTCTTCAATTCATGCGCCACCTGTCTACGGCGCTGGGCCCCCGGCTCGAAATCTACGGCCGCGGGTTTCGCGATATCGCCGACAAGGCCGACGCGATCCTGCCGTTCAAGTATCATCTCGTGCTCGAGAACACGGTGATGCCCTCCTACTGGACTGAGAAGTTAGCCGACGCCTGGCTGGGCTACGCGTTCCCCATCGTGTCTGGACCGCCCGATCTTGCCCGCTATTTCCCGGAGGACAGCTTCCTTTCGATTGACATCGGCGATCCGGAAGCCGCGATCGTGTCGATTGTCCGCGCCATTGACGAGGATTTGTTCGCCAAGCGCCGTGTAGCGATTCAGGAAGCGCGCACCAGGGTAATGCGCGACGAGCGTCTCTGCCCAATGATCGCGCGGATGATCGCTGCTCATCCTAACAGCGACCCGCCACTACACGTCGCCGAGACGATCAAGCCGGCGCCGAGGCCCGGCCTGTTGTACAAGCTACGCCGCGAGGCTGCACGCGCGTACTGGCAGGCAAGCGAGTGGGCAAGGCCGAGCACTACGTCGTAGGCGTCTTCCACCAGGGTCGTAGAGCATGGATATTAGCCCCATAGCCCGCAAGGTGATGAAACTCGCACTGAGGCACGTGCGCTCTCGAGGGCCGTTCTTCGAGATGATGTGGCGGGAGGTGATTGAGGCGCGCGAACGCGGTTGGCTCGACGACGAGCGCGCCCAACTTGTCGCCCTGATGATGGCGGAGCATGAAGGCTCGACCGCGCAACTCTTCCAAGACATATGGGTCCTGTTCGAGACCGGCCGAAAGCGGGGCGGTTTTTTTGTCGAATTCGGCGCGACCAATGGACGGGACCTGAGCAACACGTACTTTCTCGAAACCCAGTTCGGGTGGTCTGGCATCCTTTCCGAACCCAATCCGGCCTGGCACGGGGAACTGCGCCGCCTTCGGCCGAACGCTCGGATCGCGACCGAATGCGTCTGGTCCACTACGGGCGAGATCTTGCCCTTCCTCGCCACCAGCGAGAAGGAGTTCGGTACCGTCGAAAATTTCGCGGAAACGGACCGGCACGGGAAAGCGCGGGAGAACCACGCAAAGATCAGCGTGCCGTCGATCTCGCTCAGCGATCTGCTCGACTGGTACGGCGCGCCGCGCGACATTGATTTCATTAGCGTCGACACCGAAGGCTCGGAGTATCGCATCCTTGAGACGTTCGATTTCGACAGGTGGAACGTGACGTTGTTCTCCGTGGAGCACAATTTCACACAGAACGAGCACCGTATTTCGGCGTTGCTGGAGAGTAAGGGATACGAACGCCGGTTTCCGGATTTTTCGCGCTACGACGTCTGGTTCCGGAAACGCCTTCGCTAGACTCTGATCCACTCCGCCGGGATGAGCGCGCTATCGTCTTTCGTCGTATCGCGGAACCAAGCCTTCGGCGCGACGACGATCTTGTCGGGGGAGGGATTCAGCCACGCACCCCACCAGGAGAAGCTGCTGTTGGCGATGATGTGGTGGCGGCAGGCCGCCATGAGCCGCAGATCCTCGGCCGCGCTGCTAGGGTCGTTGTGTGTGATGAGCCGAAGCGGAAAATCGAGCCTGAGGTTGTCGGCTATCCACTCCCGATCGTCCGAAAACACGAAGAATGTGGGGGTCGCCCCGGATTGCTGGGCGATCAGGCCCGCGGCACGGCGATAGAAGTCGAGGTCGAGGATTTCGTGTACGCGATTGGCGCGCGGATCGGTGACATAGTCACCGCGGCGGATATGAAGGGAGACCGCCGTCGTGGCAGCGATTTCGTCCGCGATCGCCCGGCTGGCATCGCGCATTGGCGCCACGAACACGAGATCGCGGCGCAACGTCGCCTCTTGGTCTGCGAAGTAGCGCACGCTCTGAAAATTTCCGTAGAGATACGTCCAGTCGGGCAGCGACAGCACGGTTCTGTCGAAAGCGAAGGCGGCTTCCCGGAACACCGTGAATTGTCCTCCGGGGCCGATCACCCGGTTCAGGACTTGCCGCCACGCCTTTCGGTCCTCCCGGGGCAAGGTGGCGTCCGGCGGCAGCGCCTCGATGGCGAACGCGCCAAGCCCGTATATGGGCCAGCGGCCAGTCCGATACCGGCGCGTGTCGATCATCAGTGGCACGCCGCGGCGAAGTGCAAGCGCTCGCGCCGCAGCATATTGGAAAAGCTGGTTGCCGACGCCTCCCCCAACCATAGCGCCAATCACGCCAATTCCCCCAAGCTTCAATCCTCACATCTATCGTGGCTTTACCACACCTGTTCGGGACCTATCGAGCGCGGCTGAATTCTGCGTCTGGCGCCCCGGGCTTCCGATGGGTTAGCGTTGCGCGAGGGTGAGCGGGCGAGGCACGAGATTGGGATCAGCGTGACAAGACCGGTTCGGTCGTGACGAGAGACTGGCGCGACGGCGCGATCGGCACCTATGCTCCGACCCCATCTCAGCGCGCCGTCATCGAGGCGTCGCGGGCTCTGGCCCGGCTTAACATCCGCTTTCGCCACAGCGCTGTCCGCTGGACTCAAAAGCTACGACCGGGGCCGATCGACTACGAGCTGCTCGGCCTGCAGATGCGGTTCTGCTCTCACCTCAACTTTCGCGATGGAGCGGCGCTTTTTTCCGAGGCGACGTTCGATCGGCGGGATCGCGCGTTTGTTGTAGAGCACTTGCCACAAGGCGGGGTCTTTCTCGACATCGGCGCCAACATGGGGATCTACAGCCTAACGGTCGGCTCTCGGCGTCCGGACGCGCGGATCTACTCCTTCGAGCCAATCGCCGACGTCGCCGCGCGGCTCCAGTTCAACGTGGAGGCGAACGGCCTCGACCGGCGTGTCTTCGTTCGTGCGCTCGCCCTCGGCGACACGACCGGTACGCTCCGCTTCAGCCTCAATTCGGAAAGCGCCGTGCTTGGCGAAGGCGATCTTGCCGTGCCCTGCGATACCCTGCTGAATGTCGTCCAGGCGGAAGGACTGACCCGCATCGACGCCATCAAGATCGACGTCGAGGGCTACGAGGATCGCGTGCTCTTCCCGTTCTTCGCCGCAGCGCCAGAGTCGCTCTGGCCGCGCCATGTAATCATCGAGCACATCATGCCCGACATTTGGGAGCGGAATTGCCTCGAATTGCTCAGGCAGCACAGCTACAGACCGGCGTGGCAGAGCGGCTTCAACACGGCGTTCGAGCGGTAGAGCGCGGTACTGCTACCAGCGCATCCGGGCCGGTTGACACTTCAGATGAGTGTCGAGGAATCCGCGGAATTCGTAAATCACAAATCGAAGGCGCGACCCGTTCGGCGATGATCGAGGCGACGCGCCGGAACGGCGAGACGGTGGCGGTGAGGCCGTCCATCAGCCAGACCGCGGGCATTCCGTTATCGTTCTGCCAGAGAATATCGGCCTCACCGTGGGAACCCTGCAGGTGCAGGAGGGGAGCGCGGTCGAGGCGGGCGAAATGCTGCTCACCCTCGACGACACCGTGCCGCGGACGACCCTTGGCATCGTTGCCGCGGAGCTTGCCGCACAGCGCATGCGTGAGGCCCGCTTGATCGGCGAACGCGATGGCGACCCCACCATTGTGCTTCCGCCGGCGTTTGCGGATCGCGTCGGCGAAGAATCCCGCGCCAAGGCGTTCGCGGGGGAGCAGAAGCTCTTCGATGCGCGGCGCGACATGCTGGTTGGCGAGCGCGATCAGCTCCGCGAGCAGATCGCCCAGCTGAACGAGCAAATTTCGGGCCTTGAGGCGCAACGGGCCGCCAAAGATAGCGGAATCGAGCTGATCGGGGCCGAACTTGCTGGAGTGGTCTCTCTCTACAAACGACACCTCACGTCGGTCGATCGCATGACCGCACTCCAGCGCGACAAGGCCGGTCTCGAAGGCGACCGCGGCCAGCTTGTTGCGGCGATCGCGTCCGCCCGGGGCAAAATCAGCGAAACCGAGCTGCAGATTCTGCAGCTCGCAAAGGACTTCCAGGCCGGCGTGTTGAACGACCTTCGTGACGCTGAGGCGAGGATCTCGGGGCTGCGCGAACGCCAGACGGCGGCCGAGGATCAGCTCCGCCGCGTAGAAATTCGCTCGCCAGCCGCCGGTACTGTCCACGAACTCGCCGTCCACACTATCGGCGGCGTCATCGGGGCGGGAGAAACGATCATGTTGATCGTGCCTCGCGCCAACTCGCTCGTTGTCGACGCCAAGGTCACTCCGAACGACGTCGACCAGGTCGCGGTCGGTGCTGATGTATCCGTGCGGATCATGGCAGGCAACCGGCGGACCGTGCCGGTTGTAGCGGCGACCGTGACTTGGGTGTCACCCGATCTCATGCAGGATAGTGCGACGACGCGGCCCTACTACCTCGTGCGCCTGGCGCTCAGCGACATCGGCCGCGCAAGCCTCGGCGACCTCACCCTCATATCCGGCATGCCCGTGGAGGCGTTCGTGGAGACCGACAAGCGGACTCCGCTTGCCTACCTTGTCGAGCCGATCCGCGAGTAGATTGCCCGTGCGTTCCGCGAACGCTGAGAGCGGCGCGTACCGTAGGCCTCTTCATCGTCCAGTAGTTCGCTATGCATCACCGGCGCGCACCTTGGCCACGGTCCCCGTCGTGCTGTATCCCTCGAGTAGCGGCAGGAACTCGACCGTCCCGCCGTTGCTTTCACGAACGCGCCGCCGGGTATTTCCTTGCCGGCGTAGTCGGCGCCCTTGAACAGAAGGTCCGGCTTCAGTGCGCGGATGAGGTCCTCCGGCGTGTCTTCGCCGAAAATCACGACGAGATCGACGACCCCGAGCGCCGCGAGCACCGCCGCGCGCGCGCCTTCGTCCTGCACCGGCCGGTCGGGGCCCTTCAGCCGCCGCACGGAAGCGTCGGAGTTGACGCCGACCACCAGCCGGTCGACGCGTCGCTTCGCCTGCTCGAGCGAATGGAGGTGGCCGCGGTGGAGAAGGTCGAACACGCCGTTGGTGAAGCCGACCTTGAGACCGAGATTCTTCCAGAGCGTTCACGTGTTCCGCCGCTTCCGACCCGAGCAACCACGCCGTCGCCCTCTGCCGCGCCCAGCGCCTGGCGAAGTTCCTGCGGCTGGGCCGTCGCGGTGCCGGGCTTGGCGACGACGATGCCGGCGGCGGTGTTGGCAAGACGCACCGCGTCGGCAAGCGGCGCGCCGACTGCGAGCGCGGAGGCGATGGTCGCCACCACCGTGTCGCCGGCGCCGGTGACGTCGAATATGCGGTGGGTTTCCGCCGGCACGTGCAGCGGCGCCTTGCCGCCGCGTTCGACCAGGGTCATGCCGCCGGCTCCGCGCGTCAGCAGCACCGCGTCGATCGCCGACGCGTCCGAGCACCTTGCGGCAGGCCGCGACCGCGGCGTCGTCGGTGTCGGCGCGGATGCCGGTGAAGGCGACCATCTCCTCGATGTTGGGCGTGACCAGCGTCGCGCCGGCAAAGACCGAGGCATCGGCCCGGCGCGGATCGACGATCGACCGGCTTGCCGGCCTTCCGCGCCGCCGCGATGAGCGCGCGGATCGCGGTGTCGTCGAGCGCGCCGCGGCCGTAGTCGGAGATCACCACCGCCTTGGCGCTGGCCATCGCGGCGATCGCCGCGGCGACGAGCGCGTCGCGGATCGCCGGCGAGGCCGGGCGCGGTGTCTTCTTCGTCGATGCAGAGAAGCTGCTGCCAGCCGCTGAGGTAGCGGGTCTTGACCGTCGTCGGGCGGGTCGGGTCGGCGATGAGGTGCGGCGTCAGCCGTGGAAGCCGCGGCAGAGCGCGGCCAGTTCCTTCGCCGCCTCGTCGTCGCCGGTCAGGCCGACGAGGTGACCGCGCCGCCGGTAGCGAGGAGGTTGGCGGCGACGTTGCAGGCCCCGCCCATCATCGCCCGCGCCGAGCCGAACTTCAGGACCGGCACCGGCGCCTCGCGCGAGATGCGCGTCACCCGCCCGTCGATGAACCGGTCGAGGAGCACGTCGCCGACGACGAGCACCTCGGCTTCCGCGAGGCGGTCGATGATGGCGGCGTCCATGGCTGGGCTATATCGGCGGGCGCGGTGCGGGCAAGCGCGCAGCCACGGCCGCGTAAATCGCGGTTTTCGCGCCTGGAAGGCGTAGGAGCGCTCGCACGTCCGCGTGAACAGGCGGCGCTCCTTGTGGAGGAGGACGAATGGATATCTTTTGCCGCGCTAGGAGTCCATTGGTTCCCGCCATTACGGAATGTTAAGTCGGCACTTTAGGCCACGTCCGGTACGCTGCAGCGCAACAAGGTCGACGATTGCCATGACCACGACCCGGCAGATCGCCTTTTCGGTTCTCCTGCTGGTCGTCGTCGCCGGCGGCTGGTTTGCCTATGAGCGCGGCTGGTTCGGCTGCGCGGCGCGAGCCTCGGAGCTCGACCGGCAGCAGCCCCGGGTGCCGGCAGGCCGGGGAAGGCGCAGCTCAGGCCAGCAGGCCAATCGCCGCAATGGCGGCGGAGCGGGGCGACGGCGGGCGGCGGCCGGCAGCGCGGTCCAGGTCGTCACCGCGCGCGGTCGAAACCGACACGCCGGCCTCGAAGTCCGCGCCGTCGGCACCGTCGCCGCCGCAAGGCCGTCACGCTCTTCTCCGGAATCACCGGCATCGTCACCGAGGTGGCCTTCAAGCCGGGCAGCCCGGTGACCGAAGGTCAGGCGCTGCTCCGCCTCGATGATGCCGACCAGCAGATCGCCGTCGAGCAGGCCAAGATCGCCCTGGCGATGCCGCAGGCCGCGCTCGACCGCGCCGACCAGCTTGCAAAGTCGAGCAACATCACCACCGTCGCGTCTGAGCGAGGCCAAGACCGCCGTCCAGAAGGCGGAGATCGATCTCCGCAGCGCCGAGCGCGATCTCGCCAAGCGCACGCTGCATGCGCCCTTCGCCGGCACCATCGGTCTCACCGATCTGACCGTCGGCGATCTCGTCAACTCGCAGAAGGCCATCGCCACGCTCGACGACATGTCGACGGTCACCGTCGCCTTCGAGGTGCCCGAGCGCGCCTCGGGCCGGGTTGCCATCGGCCAGAGTATCGCCGCCACCACCGACGCGCTCGCCGGGCAGACCTTCACCGGCAAGGTCAGCGCCGTCGACAGCCGCGTCGATCCGGCAACGCGCACGCTGAAGGTCGAGGCGAACCTGCCCAACGACGCCAACGCGCTGAAGCCGGGCATGGCGCTCACCGTCGTTCTGACTTTCCCCGGCGCCGCACCCTTCGGTGCCGTCGCTCGCCGTCCAGTGGGATCGGCACGGCCCCTATGTCTGGAAGGTCGACGGCAACACCGTCCACCGCACCGCCGTCCAGATCGTCGCCCGGCGGAGCGGCGTCGTCACGGTTGCCGGCGATCTCAGGACGGCGACGAGGTCGTGGTCGAGGGCGTCCTGCGCCTCCGCGAAGGCATCGCCGTCGCGAGCCGGCGCGCGCCCGCGCGATCAGTCCGCGCCACGCCGCGGCCCGCGATGGACGGCCGGCGGCGGACGCGCAGGCTGGCGCCGCGCCCAAGGCCGGCGGATAGCGGCAGCCACCACGATGGCCGACACAGCACGGCAAGGAACGGAAGGCGGGCAGGGGGCATCGTTCGCCAGCCTGTTCGTCAGCCGGCCGGTCCTCGCGATCGTGCTCAATCTGCTCATCGTCGTCGCCGGCATCGCCGCCTTCACCGGCGTCGAGGTGCGCGAACTGCCCAACATCGACCAGCCGGTCATCACCGTTCGCACCAACTATGCCGGCGCCACGCCGGAGACGATCGACAAGGAGATCACCGGCATCATCGAGGGCGCCGTCGCGCGCACGCCGGGCGTCGTCGCGATCTCGTCGCAGTCGAGCGCCGGCCAGAGCCGCGTCACCATCGAGTTCGATCCTCGACCGACATCAACGTCGCCGCCAACGACCTCCGCGACGCGGTCGGCAACCTCCGCGGCCTGCCCGACGACGCCGACCCGCCGACCATCGTCAAGGCCGACACCGACTCCGACGCGATCATGCGCCTGTCGGCGACCTCGAAGACCATGTCGATCGAGCGATCTGACCGCGCTCGTCAACGACCAGGTCATCGACCGCCTCGCCGCGGTCGACGGCGTCGCCGACGTCCAGCTCTTCGGCGATCGCGATCCGCTGGTCCGCATCATCATCAACTCCGACGCGCTCGCCGCGCGCAGTCTCACCGTCAACGACCTCCTCGCCGGCGCTCGTCGACCGTCACCCTCGACGCGCCGGCCGGCCGTGTCTCCGACGACAACCGTACGCTGCTCGCTCCGCGCCGACGCCAGCGCCAAGTCGGCCGAGGAAATCGGCGCCATCCAGATCAACCCGCAGCGTCAAGGTCAGCGACGTCGCCGATGTGGTCTTCGGCCCCGCCGACCAGACCACCTCGCTGCGCATGAACGGCCAGACCGGCGTCGGCCTTGCCATCGTCCGTCAGGCCAAGTCGAACGCCCTCGACATTTCGACCGGCGTCCGCGCCGCCGTCGACGAGCTCGACGACGTCGCTGCCCAAGGACGTCGACGCTGTCGATCACCTCCGACGACGCCACTTACATCCGCGATTCCATCAGCGAGGTGATCTGACGCTGCTGCTCGCCACGGGCATCGTCATCGCCATCATCTACCTCTTCCTGCGCTCGCTTCGCGTCACCTTCATCCCGGCGATCACCGTGCCGATCGCGCTCATCGGCACGCTGGCGGCGATCTGGGCCGCCGGCTTCTCGATCAATATCCTGACGCTGCTCGCGCTGGTGCTCGCCACCGGCATGGTCGTCGACGACGCCATCGTCGTCATCGAGAACATCTCGCGCCAGCGAAGCCTCGGCATGGGTCCGCGCGCCGCCGCCGTGCTCGGCACGCGTCAGGTGTTCTTCGCCGTCCTCTCGACCACGGCGACGCTCGCCGCGGTATTCATCCCGATCTCGTTCTTCCCCGGCGTCGCCGGCCGGCTGTTTGCCGAGTTCGGCTTCGTGCTCGCCTTCGCCGTCATCCTGTCGGCGTTTGTCGCGCTGACGCTGTCGCCGATGCTGGCCTCGCGCCTCATCAGCAGCAAGGAATCCGCCGGCAGCCACAACCCGATTGGCCGCGCGCGTCATCGCGGTCGGCGAATCCGCCGTCCGCCTCTATGCCCGCCTGCTCGATTGGTGCCTCGGCGCGCCGGCGGTGGTCATCACTCGTCGCCGCGCTTTTCGCCGGCGGCTCGCTATTTCGCCTTCCAGCTTCTGCCCTCGGAACTGACCCCGCAGGAGGATCGCGGCTCGATCCCGCTCTCGGTGCGCGGCGCCGCAGGGCGCGACCGTCGACTACGTCGCCGACCAGATGCGCCGGGTCGAGCAGATCATGCAGCCTTATATCGACAGCGGCGAGGTCACCAACATCTTCGCCACCGCGCAGGGCGGCGGCGGCGGCGGCTTCATGTTCGCCACGCTTGCGCCGTGGGACGAGCGGACCCGCAGCCAGGCCGAGATCACCGCCGAACTCAACCGCAAGCTCCAGGCGATCCCCGGCATCCAGGTTTCGGCCTTCACCTCCAACAGCCTTGGCATCCGCGGCGGCGGGCAGGGGCTGCAGTTCTCGATCACCGGCACCGACTACGACACGCTCGCCGACGCCGCCGACAAGCTGGTCGCGGCGATCGAGCGACGACCCGGCCTTCGCCACGCGTCCGCCTCAACTTCGATACGACCCAGCCGCAGCTGTCGATCAAGATCGACCGCGAGCGCGCCTCCGATGTCGGCGTCTCGGTCGACAACATCTCGGCCGCCATCCAGACGCTCCTCGCCGGCACCAATCTCGGCAACTACTACATCGGCGACGACGCCGATCGAGATTCTCGCGCGCGCCCCGGACGGCACGATCCAGGACCCGAGCGGCCTTGAGAACGTCCAGCTCCGCACCGCCGACGGCAAGATGGTGCCGCTGTCGTCGCTGGTCACCTTCGAGGAAAGCGCCGTGGCGCCGTCGCTGGCGCGCGAGGACCAGCGCCGCGCCATGCCGATGTCGGCGACGCTCGCGCCCGGCATCGACCTGCGCCAGGCGATGAACCGGCTGGAGGCGATCCTCAAGGACAACGCTGCCGGCCGGCATGAGCTTCGTTTACACCGGCGAGGCCAAGGAGCTGAACAACGCCTCCAGCGGCGTCGTGCAGACCTTCGCCTTCGCGCTCCTCGTCGTGGTTCTCGTGCTCGCCGCGCAGTTCGAGAGCTTCGTCAGCGCCATCATCCTGATGGCGACGGTGCCCTTCGGCCTCGCCGCGGCGATGTTCGCGATGCTGCTCACCGGCGGCTCGCTCAACATCTACAGCCAGATCGGCCTCGTCATGCTCGTCGGCCTCATGTCGAAGAACGGCATCCTGATCGTCGAGTTCGCCAACCAGCTCCGCGATCAGGGCCAGTCGGTGCGCGAGGCGATCCGCAACGCCGCGCTCATCCGCCTGCGGCCGGTCGTCATGACCATGATCGCCACCGTGCTCGGCGGCCTGCCGCTGCTGCTGACGCGGCGGCGCCGGCGCCGAGGCGCGCCGCGCGCTCGGCTGGATCATCGTCGGCGGCCTCGGCTTCGCGACGATCGCAACGCTGTTCCTCACGCCGGTCGTGTTCAGCCTGCTCGCCGGCTTCTCCAAGCCGCGCATCGCCGAGGAGCAGCGCCTGACCCGCGAACTGGACGAAGCGGAGGCGCGCCCGCGCTCGTTGAAACCGACCGCAGAGGAATCAGGCGAGCTGGAGATTCCCGCGGCCGCGGAATAGGTCTCAGGCCGCGACGTCGGGGAATGCCGGCCCGACTGAAGATCGTTCTACCAGACGGCACTCCATTTTGATCTGCGCCGGCCGATTGGACGGGTGGATGGCCCTATCGATGATGTGCTCCGCAGCCAGCGCTCCCATTTCGAAATGCGGGAGCAGTACGGTCGTCAACGGCGGATGGGTGAATTGAGCGACTTCGCGATCATCATAGCCGATCACCGCCACGTCATCGGGAATACGCAATCCGAGTTCCTTTAGGGCCTCGAAACACCCAAGCGCCATCATATCGTTGCTGCAAAAGATCGCGGTTGGCGGCTCGGTCCCTTGCATCAGAGCGAGTGTTTGTTCGTAGCCGGCCGAGGGCTCCCAGTTTCCGGGTCTGACTAACGTGGGATCGAAGGGAAGGTCGGCACTTGCCAGCGCCTGGCGGTAGCCCCTCTGCCGGTCGCGTGAAGCGTCCATCAGCGCCTCGCCCTCAATGAAGCCGATCCGGCGATGACCGGCGCGGATAAGGCGCTGCGTCGCGGTGAATCCGCCCCGAACTTCGCCCGGCACTACGGACGGCAACGAACGATCTGAGACGTAGCAATTCATGAGCACGGTGGGCATGCGGTACAGCGCGGCCGGTGGCGCGATGCGGCGAGTATGAATGGTGCCGTAAATCAAGCCGATGAGCGGCTGCGCGTCCATCTGCGCAAAGACTGCTTGCTCCATTTCAGCGTCGCCACGGGTGACTGCAACACTGACGGTCAGGCCGTGCTCCCAGGCCTTCTCGCGTGCGCCGTCGAGCGCGATGGCGCACCAGGGATCGGTCGACATTTCGTTGACCACGAAACCGATCGCCGTCGCGTCGGCAACGGGAAGCTTCGCCGCGCCTCGCTTGACCAGGCCGTAGCCGAGACGGGTAGCAGCATCGACCACCCGCTGCCGGGTCTCGGCGGAAAGGCGCGCTCCGCGGATGTCGTTCAGCACGAGAGATACGGTTGTTTGCGAAACCCCGGCCGCCGCCGCAACGTCGGTCATAGTCGGACCGCGCGATCGGAGCCCTTGCTCGCCCGGCCGCCCTCGCTTCGCACCGTTTCTTCGTTCCATTATGCGCATATTATCATCGATAAAGCATTGTTATTGCACGTGGAAGCGCAATCAGCCGCGTATTCAGCGCGCGAGTTCGTTGACTTATATTAGCAGCAATGAAAATCTCCCCGCCAGCGTCGGCCAAAAAGCCGGAGCGCTGACGCCGTGTGGGCGTCTGATCGGATTTCAATGGGAGGAATGACATGAAGCGTATTCTGATCGCGGGTCTTGCCGCGACTATGGCGATGGCGGTTTCGGCCGCGTCGGCTCAGGACAAGAAGACCATTGCGTTCGTCGTCAATGGCCCGTCGGACTTCTGGAAGATCATGGAAGCGGCCGTCGCCAAGGCGCAGAAGGACCTGCCGGACTTCGACCTGCAGTTCAAATATCCCGAGCGCGCTGACGCCGCCGTGCAGCGCCGCATGATGGACGACCTCGTCGCCGCCGGCGTCGACGCCATCTCGGTGTCGGTCGTCGATCCGCCGACCTCGACCGACGCGATCAACGGCGTCGCCGCGAAGATTCCGGTCTTCACGTTCGACTCGGACGCGACCCAGTCCAAGCGCATCGCCTATGTCGGCTCGTCCAACACCGAGCTCGGCACGGCGGCTGGTGAGCTGATGAAGAAGGCGATGGCGGGCAAGAAGGGCAAGTGCATCGGCTTCGTCGGTCTGCCCGGCGCCGACAACGCCAAGGAGCGCATCAACGGCTACAACGCAGCCGTCAAGGGAACCGGCCTCGAGCTGATCGACGTCCGCGGCGACGACATCGACCAGACCCGCGCCCGCGCCAACGTCGATGACGTGCTCGTCGCCGATCCGGACGTCAACTGCATGGTCGGCTTCTACTCCTACAACCCGCCGCGCATGTACGAAGCGCTGAAGGACGCCGGCAAGCTCGGCCAGATCACGGTCGTCGCGTTCGACGAAGACCCGATCACGCTCGGCGCCGTCGCCGAGGGCTCGTTCGCCGGCACGGTCGTGCAGAACCCCTATGAGTGGGGCATCACGAGCGCGCACCTGATCGCCGACTACCTCAATGGCGACAAGTCGAAGATCCCGGCAGACGGGGTCATCATCATCCCGGGCGTGACGCTGACCAAGGACAACGTCAAGCAGTTCCAGGAAGACTTCCAGAAGAAGCTCGCTGGCGGCTAAGCGTCGTCCTCGATGACCCGCAGCCGGGAGACCGGCTGCGGGTATTCTCTCGATGCGGTCCCCTGATACGATCCTGGCGCAATGACCGCGTCCGCAGCCGCCGCTGCCGTGTCGCGGGTTCGGCCGAGCCATTCCTCAGGCTGTCGGGGCTGCGCAAGACCTATCCCGGCGTCGTGGCGCTGGCCGATTTCAGCATGGAAGTTCGGCCGGGCGAGGTCATCGGCCTGGTCGGCGAGAACGGCGCCGGCAAGTCGACCCTGATGAAGATCCTCGGCGGCGTGATCGAGCCCGACCGCGGCACCATCGAGATCGACGGCGTCCCGCACACGGCGCTGACGGTCGCGCAGTCGATGGCGGCCGGCATCGCCTTCGTCCACCAGGAACTCAACCTTTTCGACAACCTGACCGTCGCGGCCAACGTCTACATCGGCCGCGAACCGACGAAGTACGGCTTTCTGCAGCTGGTCGACACCGACAAGCTGCATAAGACCGTCCAGCCCTATCTCGACCGGCTCGGCGCGACGTTCTCGCCCGACGACGCCGGTGTCGCGGCTCTCGCTCGCCGCAGCAGCAGATGGTCGAGATCGCCAAGGCGCTGAGCCTCCAGTCGCGGCTGGTCATCCTCGACGAGCCGACCTCGAGTTTGCCGATCGCCGAGACCGAGAAGCTGCTCGAGGTGATCGCCGGCCTCAAGGCGCAGGGCATCTCGGTCATCTTCATCTCGCACCGGCTGCATGAGGTGGTCGAGGCCTCCGACCGCGTCGTCGTGCTGCGCGACGGCAACCTGGTCGGCACGCTCGAAGGCGACGCCATCAACCACGACACCATGGTCCGGCTGATGGTCGGCCGCGAACTCAAGGTCGACTACGTGCCCCCGGCGATGAAGCGGCGGAGAGGCGGTGCTCTCCATCAAGGGCGTGCGCACCTCCACCTATCCAGGCCACGAGATCGACCTCGATCTCCACGCCGGCGAGATCCTCGGACTGGCGGGGCTCGTCGGCGCCGGACGAACCGAACTCGCGCGCGTCCTGTTCGGCATCGACCGGCCGCATGGCGGGCAGCGTCACGCTCAACGGCCAGGAGGTGCAGTTTGCGACCTCGGCCGACGCGGTCGATGCCGGCATCTTCCTCGTGCCCGAGGACCGCAAGGGCGCCGGCCTGCTGCTCGATCTTTCCGATCGCGCAGAACATCACGCTGCCCAACCTGCGCGCCTACGCGCGCGGCGGCCTCGTCTCGCAGGACGCCGAGCTGGAGCGGGCGGAGCAGAGCCGCGCCGAGCTCGACATCCGCGCCGCCGACGTCGCGCAGCGGACCGCGCTCGCTCTCGGGCGGCAACCAGCAGAAGGTCGTGCTCGCCAAGTGGCTGGCGATGAAGCCGAAGGCCATCATCTTCGACGAGCCGACGCGCGGCATCGACGTCGGCGCCAAGGCCGAAATCTATCGCCTGATGCGCGCAGCTGTCGGATTCCGGGGTCGCGGTGCTGATGATCTCCTCCGACATGGAGGAAGTGATCGGCGTCTCCGACCGCGTCGCGGTAATGCATGAGGGGCACATTCAAGGTACTCTCGACCGCGCCCAGTGCAGCGAAGAAAACATACTGCGGCTGGCCGTCGGAAAGTCGATCTAGGAACGGGGCACGGGGATGCAGAAGAAAGACCTTGGGCTCTTGGTGCTGATCCTCGTGGTCGGGGCGGTGGTCGCCATCATCAACCCGCGGTTCCTTTCGCCGATCAACATCGCCAACACCGCCAACCTCGTCGGCCTGTTCGGCATATTCTCCATCGGCCAGGGCTTCGTCATCATCACCGGCGGCATCGAGCTGTCGGTCGGCTCGATCATCGCGCTGCTCGGCGTCATCTTCGTCGACCTCATCGCCAACAAGGGCGTCCCGTGGCCGCTGGCGGCGCTGCTGGTGCTGGTGCTCGGCTTCGCTGATGGGGCTGGTGCACGGCCTGCTGATCACCAAGGCTGAAGCTGCAGCCGTTCGTCGTGACGCTCTGCGGCCTGCTGATCTATCGCGGCGTCGCGCGCTTCTACACCAAGGACGCGACCGCCGGGCTTCCCGTTCGGGGTCAACTTCCCGGACCTTGAATGGATCACCACCGGCCGCACGGACATCGTCTCGCTGCTCACCGGCGGGATCGGTTCACTCGATCCCCATTCCGCACGCGTTCTTCATCATGCTGGTGATCGCGGTCATCATGTGGGTGGTGCTGCACCGCTCGGTCTTCGGCCGCTACCTCTACGCGGTCGGCAAGAACGAAGAGGCGGCGCGCTATTCGGGCATCCGCACGACCCGCGTGATCATTGCGGCCTACATGATCTGCACGACCGCTGGCGGCGCTCTCGGCGATCTTCTTCGCCATGTACACCCGCTCGATCCTGCCTTCGGGTCACGGCAACTTCTACGAGCTCTACGCCATCGCGGCGGCGGTGCTCGGCGGCTTCTCGCTCCGCGGCGGCGAGGGCTCGATCGTCGGCGTCGTGCTCGGCACGATCCTGCTTCAGGTCCTGCAGAACCTCGTCAACCTGCTCGGCATCCCGTCGTCGCTGAACTTCGCGGTGATGGGCTCGGTCATCCTGATCGGCGTGATCGCCGACCAGCAGTTCGCCATCGTTCCGCAGGCGACGCGAGCTGGCGCGGGCGCGCATGGCCGCGAGCTCGTCACGCGGCCGCACAGCCGGCCGAGTAGGGTAGCGGCCAGCTACTGCGCGGCGTGCTGGCGCGTCGTCCGGCAGCAGCTTGCCGCCTTCGGCGATGATAGAAGCATCCGACGATGCAGAGCCCGAACACGAAGAACGCCGCGATCACCGGCGTCGCCGTGCCGTCGAAGAACTGCGCCACGACGTAGCCGAGGAGCGCAGCGCCGACCGTGGAGAACGCGCCGAACACCGCCGAAGCAGTGCCGGCGACCTCGCCGAGCGGCTCCATGCTGAGCGCGCCGACGTTGCCCCAGGCCAGCCCCTGCGTAAGCGCCGGTCAGCATCATCATGAGGACGAATAGCCAGAGCGGCATGAACCCGGTGAGGCTGAGCACGAGCCATGTCCCGGTCACCACCAGGAACGCCAACATCGCGCCGTGCGCCAGCCGCCGCATGCCGAAGCGGCTGACGAGTCGCGAATTGAGAAAGAACGCCAGCGCGAACGTCAGCGGCGTCGCCGCGAAAACGAACGGGAAGAGGGCGCCGAGGCCATAAATGCCGACATAGATCTGCTGCGCCGAGTTCACGAAGCCGAGAATGCCGCCGAACATGAACATGCCGGCGAGGCCGTAGAACAGCGCCATGCGGCTTGAAAACACGATGCCGAATCCCTCCGCTACCGAGCCGAAGCTGAACGGCCGGCGTGCCGCGACCGGAAGCGATTCGCGGAGGCGTAGGAACGCCCACAGCCCGAAGATCAGTCCGATCACGCCCATGAAGACGAAGATCAGTTGCCATGTCCCGGTCAGGAGCAGCGCCTGCCCGACCGATGGCGCCACGATCGGCACGATCATAAAGACGGTGAACACCATCGACATCACCTCGGCCATTTCCGCGCCGGCTGTAGCGGTCGCGCACCGCCGAGAAGATCGCCACGTTGACCACCGCCGAGCCCGCTCCCTGAAGGAAGCGGATCGCCAGCAGCACGCCGAAGCTCGGCGCGAAGATCGCCGCGAAGGCCGCAGCCGAGAAAACGGCGATGCCGGCGAGGAGCGGCGCGCGGCGGCCGAACCGGTCGGTCAGCGGCCCGAAGAAAAGCTGCGGCAGGCCGAGGCCGATGAGGAACACGGTCAGCACCAGCGAGCGGTCGTTCGGGTTCGGCAACGCCGAACGCGTCGCCCATGTTGGGCAGCGCCGGCAGCATCACGTCGATCGGCTGCCGCGTTGATCGTCGCGAGCGCCGCGACCAGGGCGATGAATTCGGCGCGGGAAATGATCCGCGAAGCGGTGATCATGGCAGGGATCCTGTCGGGGGAATCGGGGAGGAGAAGTGCCGGTTCTTGTAGCAGAAAGATCAGCCGGGCGAAACTGCCGGTCTTTGCGCCTGTCGCGGAGGTCGAGTCAGCGTCTTCGCGCGGCGACGCTGAGAATGACGATTGCCCCGCCGCGCGATCACCGGTCGCCGCCGGCCGCTCGCCGAGCGCCAGCCACACCCACACCGGGCCAAGGATTGGCTCCAGCATGGCAAGCAGCGCCGAGTGGGACGCCGGGATGAGCCGGACGCCGGTGACGAACAGCGCCAGCCCGACACCGAGTTGCCCGGCGCCGAACAGCGAGGATCACCGGGCAGGTCGTGCGCCGTCACCGACAGCGGCGCGGCGAAGGGCAGCGACGACCACGAAAGCGATGCCGACGCCGAGGCAGGAAGCCGGCAGCATGCTGATCTCGCTGTGGCGGCCGGCTGATGACGATCGCGCCGGCATAGCTGACCGCCATCGAACGCCGGCGAACAGGCCGCCGAGGAGCGAGTCCGGATTCGTTCCGTGCTGCCCGAAACCATGATGCGCGATGCCGACCATCACCGCGGCGATCGCCGCCCACGTCGCCGGCTGGATCGCCTCGCCGAGGAATACGCGGCCGAAGAGCGCGGCGATCAGCGGCGTGGCGCTCATGATGATCAGCGTTTGTGCCACCGACGTGTAGGAGAGGGCGACGACCAGCGAGATCGACGAGCAGGCGAAGCAGAGCGCCGACCAGCGAGGCCGGGGAGGCCCATCTGGCGGAATTGGCGCGCGGTAGTCGCGGCCGTTGGTGACCGCCATGAAGGCGAGCAGGAAGGCGAACGCCGAGAGCTGAGCGCCAGAAGATCGTCGTCCAGCGGTCGGTGTCCTCGACCAGGCGCGCGAGCAGCCCGCCGGTGCTCCACACGATGCGCCGCGCCGCGACCAGCGCCATGCCGCGCAGGCGATTGTTCCACGGAGGCGCGATCGCCTAGAACTGAGCCTGATGGTCGTCGGTCGTGCGCGCGTGCGCCGGCGCGCCGCCGCCGGCCTTGAGCGGTCTTCCGGCGTTGCCGGCGCTCGCGCGAGCACGCTGAACCAGCCGCTCATCTTGGCGAGGAAGGCGAGCTGCGCCGGCGTCACGACCAGCGTCAGGATGGTCGCGAAGCCGAGGCCGAACACGATCGCCGTCGAAAGCTGGATCCACCACTGGGTCGACGGCGCGCCGACAGTGATCTCGCGGTGCGACGAAGTTGACGTTGAGGCCGAAGGCGATCGGCAGCACGCCGAGCATCGCGGCGCCGGCGGTCAGCAGCACCGGCCGGGCGCGTTCGCGGCAGGTGCGGATGATCGCTTCCTCGACCGGCACGCCTTCGCTGCCGCAGTCGATCGTAGGTGTCGATCAGCACGATGTTGTTGTTGGTCACGATGCCGGCGAGCGCGATGATGCCGATGCCGCGTCATCACGATGCCGAACGCCTGGCCCATGATCATCAGGCCGATGAACACGCCGATCGTCGAGAGGATGATCGCGAACAGCACCAGCACCACGCTCGACAGCTTGTTGAACTGCGCGAGCAGCACCGCGAAGATCAGGAAGATCGCCGCGCCGAACGCGCTTGCCGAGGAAGGCGCTGGCCTGGTCGCGTTCCTCGTCCTCGCCGGTCAGCTTCCAGGTGACCACGCCGCCTGAAATCGCGTCGCCGTCAGTTCGCTTGGTGATCTCTTCCTGCACCGCGGCGGTCTGCACGCCTTCGGCGACGTTGGCGGTGACGGTGATGACGCGCTTGCCGTCGACGCGGTTGATGATGCCGGTGCGCTGCGCCGGCACGCGCTTGATGAAGTTGCCGATCGGCACCGAGCCGGCCGCGGTCTGGATCTGCAGGTCGTCGATCTGGTTCAGCGTCCGCCGGTCTTCCGGCACGCGCAGGATGATGTCGACCGGCTTGTCGCTGGATCTGCGGGCGGTAGTCGGTGATCTTCAGGCCGTTGGTGACGAGCTGCACGACCGAGCCGACGGAGCCGACGCCGATGCCGTAACTTGGCGGCCTCCGCCTTGTCGATCTCCAGCCGCCAGTCGATGCCGGGCATCGGCAGGCCGTTGTCGAGGTCGCGGATCTCCGGCCGCTTGGCGAGCTCCGCCGGAACCTGCAGCGCCGCCTGCGCGCAGCGCATCGGGATAGTCGCTGGAGAGCTGGATCTGGATCGGCTTGCCGGTCGGCGGCCCGGCGTTCGGCGCCGTCACCTCGACCTTGATGCCGGGGATGTCGGCGGTCGTCGTCGCGGATCTCGTCCATGATCTCGCCGGCCGGCCGGCGCTTCTGCCAGTCGACGAACTCGAACTGGATCTGGCCGATGACGTCCTCGGTGACGTCGGTGCGAGCCGCCCTGGCCGGCACGTCGCCGGAGCGCGCATAGACCGTCGACAGCTCCGTCCATGTCGAGGATCTTCGCCTCGACCGCGCGCACCAGCCGGTCCTTCTCGGCGAGCGAGAGGTTGCCGCGCGCATGGACCAGCACGACGCCGACGTCCGGCTCGACGTTCGGGAAGAATTCGACGCCCTTGCCGACCTTGCCGTAGAGCGATCGGCACGCCGATCAGCAGCGCGAAGGCGAGCAGGATCGTGATGCCCGGGATGGCGGATGGCGAGGCGCACGGTCTTGATGTAGGCGCCGTCGCTTGCGGCGCGGTGTCGTGGTGCACCTCGTGCGGCCTTGCCGACCAGCGCGCCGAGCGTCGGCGTGAAGATCAGCGCCGCGACCAGCGAGGCCGACAGCGTCGCGATCAGCGTCAGCGGCAGGTAGCCCATGAACTGGCCGACGATGCCCGGCCAGAAGAGGAGCGGCGAGAACGCCGCGATGCGGGTCAGCGTCGCCGCGATCACCGGGCCGGACATGCGGCTCGCGGCGAAGGCATAGGCCTCGCGCGGCTTCATGCCCTCGCTCATCCGCCGTTCGGCGAATTCCGACACGATGATGGCGTCGTCGACGAGCATGCCGACGGCGAGGATCAGGCTGAACAGCACGACGATGTTGACCGTCAGCCCGGCCATGCGTGAGGCCGAGGATGCCGACCAGGAACGAGAACGGGATGGCGATGCCGATGAAGATCGAGGCGCGCCCGCCGAGGAAGAACAGGATGATGACCACCACCAGCAGGACCGCGGTGATGACGCTGTTCTGCAGCTCGGTCAGCATGTCCTTGATGAACTTCGACTGGTCCTGAAGGAACTCGACCTCGACGCGTTGCCGGCCAGCTCGTCTGCAGCTTGGCGATCGCCGCTCTGCACGCCGTCGACCGTGTCGATGAGGTTGGCGCCGGCGCGCTTGGAGACCTCGATGGCGACCGCCGGCCGGCCGTTGACGCGGGTGACCGAGGTCGCGTCCTTGAAGGTCGGCAGGATCGATGGCGACGTCGCCGAGCGTGACCGTGGCGGCGTTCGACGCGGCGACCGGAATGTTGAGCACGTCCTCCGGCGTCTCGATCAGCGCCGGCACCTTGACCGCGAAGCGGCCCTGCGGCCCTTCGAGCGCGCCGGCCGCGACCAGGCTGTTGCCCTGCGAGGCGGCGAACGACGAACTGGTCGAGCGACACGCCGTAGCTCTTCAGCAGCATCGGCTCGGCGATGATCTCGACGACCTCGTCGCGCGTGCCCTTGAAGCGTCGGCGGAGAGCACGCCCGGCACCTGCTCGATCGCGTCCTGCGCCTGGCGCGCGATCGTGCCGAGCGCGCGCTCGGAAAGGTCGCCGGAGAGCGTGACGATGATCGACCGGGAAGAGGCTGAGGTTGACTTCGTGCACGCCCGGCTCGTCGGCGTCGGCGGGCAGTTCGCGCTTGCGCGTCGTCGACCTTGGCGCGCACGTCCGGCGAGCGCCACGTCGGAATTGAAGCCGGCCTCGAATTCGAGCAGCACGTAGCCGCCGCCCTCGAAGCCGGCGGACCGCATCTGCTTGACGTTGCCGACCGACTTCAGCGCCGTCTCCATCGGCCGGACCAGAAGCCGCTCGGCGTCTTCCGGCGAGATGCCGCGCGCCGAAAGCTGAACGTAGATGATCGGGATCGTGACGTCGGGGTTCGCTTCCTTCGGGATGTTGATGTAGGCGAGCGCCCCGGCGGCGAGCAGGAAGATCAGGATCGCGAGCGTCAGCCGGGCGTGGCTGATCGCGAAGTCGACGATCCGCCTCATGCCGGCGGCTCCGCTCCGTCGTCGTCGGCCTCGGCGGCGGAGACCGCCTCGACCGGATCGCCGTCCTTGACGAAATCCTGGCCGACGACGATGACCCGGGTCGGCCTGCTCGATGCCGGTCACCCAGACCGACTTCGCGCCCGTCATCGACGAGATCGACCGGCACGAACTGCGCCTTGCTGTCGCGCGTCGGCGATGCGGACGCCGAGGTGCCCGTCGTCGGAGAAGACCAGCGCCGAGCGCGGCACCGCCGCCGCCTCGATCGGCGCAAGCGTCACCGCCATCTCGCAGGTAACGCCGTCGGCGATCGACGCGTCGGCGTTGGCCATCGTCGCCTCGACGGGATAGGTGCGCGTCGCCTTGTCGGCGCTGAGGCCGACGAAATTCGACGGTGCCGGCAACCTTGCGTGCCGTCGATGAAGCGCACCTCGGTCGGCCTGGCCGACTTCGAGGCGTTCCGCGCGTCGCTTCGCTGACCGCGCCGACGGCGAGCATCGGGTCGGGATCGACGATCTGGCGATCTCGGTGCCGATCTGCACGGCCTGGCCGACCTGGACGGGAACCGTGTCGATGATGCCGTCGATCGGCGAGCGTGACGTTCGAGCGGTCGGCCTCGGCCTGCGCTGCGACGAGCGCCGCGCGCGCGGCGGCGACCGCCGCCTCGAGCGCAGCGAGCGTGTTGCGCGGCAGGTCGCCGCGGTCGATCAGCCGTCTTGCTGGCTGTCGTAGTCGATGCGTGCGCTGGTCGAGAAGTTTGCCTGCGCCTGCTCGACGGCCGACGAGCGGCCTTCGTCGGAGATGAGCGCGACCGTCTCGCCGGCGCGCACCTTGCTCGCCGCGGCTGACGCGAGTTCGATGATGATGCCGGCGCCGCGCGCGCCGCGCTGGCGCGACGGTCGGCCGCGGTGACGCAGGAGAGGATGACCTGTCGCGCTGTGCTGCTCGGGCGTCGCGGTGGTGACCGCCGACCTTCTGGATCGGCACCGACGCCGTCGCCGCGTCCCTTGCCGGCGTCGGCGCGTTTCCTCGGCGTGCGGCGCCGAACGCGCCCGACGCAGATCCACAGCCGCCGCGCCAATAACCAGTGCAACGGCGATCAGCCGGCTCGGCTTGAATACTCTTGAAGCCATGAATTAGTGCACCCGCCCGATCAGAAGCTAGGAAAGCCTGATTCCGCAGCGCCGCGCTCATATAGGCTCTTCGCGCTGCCTATTTGAACGGTCGCAGTGACGAAAAAATGACCTGTCGCGATTTTACCAAATACATCCAATAGGCTTGAAGCTGATCATACGCAGTGTCGGACGTAGCGCTGCGCCCAGCTTCGCAGCCGTTGACGGCCGCGCAATAGCGTCTGCAAGATAACGCTGCGCTGATGCGATCGCGATGAGCGGCCTGTTGCACACAGTCCGGGCATGTTCCGGCTGATGGCGGCGCATCTTGGCGCGATAGCCAGGCGCGACCTCGTCGATGGCCTGGCGCGGTCGCCACCGGCGACCGCGACGCCTTCCGCCTGCTTTACGAGCGGACCGCCCCGAAACTATTCGCCAGCGTTCGCCGTATCTTGCGCAGTGAGTGCAGCCGCGGAGGATGCGGTGCAGGAAGCCTATGTCCGCATCTGGCGGAACGCCGGCGACTTCGACGCCGCGATCGCCTCGCCGATCGCCTGGATGACGACCATCGCGCGCCACGCCGCCATCGACATGGTCCGGCGCGGCGCCGGAGCGGATCTCCGCGGCCTCCGCCGCGATCGACACCGAGCTCGCCGAGCGCCTGGCCGCGCCGGCGGCCGGCGGCGATCCGCTGGCGTCGAGCCGGCTTGCTCGGCTTGCCTCGACAAGCTCGAGGCCGACCGGCGCGGCATGGTGGTTCTGGCCTATTGCTACGGCTGGAGCCGCGAGGAACTTGCCGGCCGTTTCGCGCGGCCGGTCGCGACGGTGAAGACGGTTCTGAGGCGAAGCCTCATCGTCTTGAAGGAATGCCTCGGTGGCGATTGACCGCGACGAGCTGGACGGCCTGGCGGCCGAATACGTGCTGGGCACGCTCGACGCCGACGAGCGTCGCGCGGCCGAAGCGCGTCTTGCCGCCGACCCGGCCTTCCGCGCCGCCGTCGCGGCCTGGGCAGACGCGCCTGCAGCCGCTTGCCGACAGCGGCGCCCCCGTCGACGCCCGCACGCCGATACACTTCGATGCGCATCCTCGCGCCGCATCGACGCGGCGGCCGCATGGCCCCGGCGCAGCCGGCGACAACGTCGTCGCGCTCCGCCGCGTCGGTCCGCCGCTGGCGCATCGTCACCATGGTCGCCGGCGCCGCCGCCGCGGTCATCGTTCGGCGTGTTCGTCGCCCTCGATCGCGACGCGGCGCGCCGCCGACCGAGTTCGTCGCCATGCTGACGCCCGACGGCGGCGCGCCGGCCTTCGTGCTGACCGTCGATACCGTCGCAGAACACGCATTCGATCCGCCGCGTCGCCGAAGCGGCGCCGGCCGACAAGAGCTACGAGCTCTGGGCGGTGGAGCCCGGCGCGCCAGCCGAAGTCGCTCGGCGTGGTCGAGCAGGTCGAGCTTCACCCGCGACCTGCCCGTACAGCGCCGACGGACCTGGTCTTTGCGATCAGCCTGGAGCCGAAGGGCGGCTCGCCGACCGGCGTCGCCACCGGCCCGATCGTCTTCTCCGGCCCGCTCGTCCAGTCGGAGTAGCCGGTTCACGCGGCTGTGAACCGTGAATTTTTCGTCACCATCCCGAAACCTTCCTGCCGCCGCCCTCCGTAGCTGTCTCTGTTCCCGATCAGGGAACCACGAGATCAAACAGGAGGAATCCGTCATGAACTTCCAGCACAATCGCCCGGGCCGCCGCTGTCGCGACGCTCATGTCCAGCCGGCGCCGTGCTACGCCGTCCCGGCCGTTCGCCGCGAGATGACCGTCGAAGTCGGCGGCGCGCCGATGTATCCCGTCGAAGAACATCATCGAGAACGCGGTCAACTCGAAGGACCACACCACGCTGGTCGCCGCCGGTCAAGGCCGCCGGCCTCGTCGAGACGCTGTCGGGCAAGGGTCCGTTCACGGTCTTCGCGCCGACCAACGCCGCCTTCGCCGCGCTCCCGGCCGGCACCGTCGACAACCTGCTGAAGCCGGAGAACAAGGACATGCTCATCAAGATCCTGACCTGTCACGTGCTCTGCGGCCAACGCGACGTCCGAAGCCGCCATGCAGATGGTCAAGGACGATGGCGGCACGCACGAAGTCACCACCGTCGGTGGCTGCAAGCTCTGGCTGAAGCATGACGGCGACAAGATCACCGTCACCGATGAAGCCGGCGGCATCGCCAATGTCACCATCGCCGACGTCATGCAGTCGAACGGTGTCATCCACGTCATCGACAAGGTCCTCCTGCCGAAGATGTAGATAATCCCGGCGCCGGGTACGTCGCCCCCCGCAGGCTCCGGGATCTCCGCAAGAGGATAGCGTTCTCGTTCCGGAGCGGAGACAGGGTACGGCCCCCGCCCTAAGGTGGGGGCCGTATCATTTTGGGGTGGCCGTTCCCTTCCCCGCAGCCGCGACTCCCGGCATAGTCGCCACCGGCACAGAGGGGCGCCTGCCGATGATGGCAGCAATTTTCGCTTTGATGTTTCTGGCGTTTGTTTTCGGCTGGCTTGGCCGTCGATTGTTGGCCGCTGGCGCTTTGGCCATTTGTTTTGGCTTGGCGGTCTGGCTCTTTCTCTATGAAGTCTCCAGCCCGGAGTATGGATTCCGCATGCCGTGGATTCAGACTGAATGGCGGGACGCGTCGTCCGCTTTCGGTGAGGCTTAAGCGGTGAGTGAGCAAACGATTCAGGTCCAGCGCGTACTCGCCGCTTTGAACTACATCTATTTGTTGCTGATGATGCTGGTAATTGCCGGCATTCTAACGGTCGGCAATGACCTTCCAGTACGTCCGCGGCGAGATCCCGTGCCCGCTTTGCCTGCTTGAGCGCCTCGCTCTGTTTGGCGTCTGCTTCGGCATTATGCGGAATTTCCGCCACGGCTTCTCGTACCAGAACACGGGATACAGCCTCGTGTTTGCGCTCTTCCTGCTGATCGTCTCGGTGCGCCAGAGCCTGCTCGACATCTATCCGCGCCCCGGCCACGAATACATCGGTAGCGCCATCTTCGGCATTCACATGCCGGTGTGGTCGGTCATAATCGCGTTGATGATCCTCGATTGCCTACGCCATCAAGATGGCGATTGTCGGTGGCGACGAGTATCTGCAGAGCGCGGACGTAAAAACCTTCCCCGCCATCAAAACCGCTGCCGATGCACTCAGCATCTACGTGATTTTGATTTTTGCGATCAATCTGGTCTCGGTTGTCCTGCAGTGTGGTGCAAATGAGTGCCACACGTTCGGCTATCAGCTGCCTGGGCGGCCCGACGACAGGACCTTAGCTCCGCGAAGCACGCAGTCCGGAGTGCGTGAAGCCGCGTTCCTTGCACCTCGACGAGCGCCCCCATACGCTCACCCCACATGTCGTCGCCGGAAACCAGAGGCCGGCACGACCGGGAAGCTAGAATGCGATCGACCAATCCCGTCTACACCGGCCTGCCGATGACCATCTTCGAGGTCATGTCGCGCCTCGCCATCGAGCACGGCGCGATCAACCTCGGGCAGGGCTTCCCCGACGTCGACGGCCCCGCCGACGTCAAGGAGATGGCGGCGCGCGAGCTGACCACCGGCCTCAACCAGTACCCGCCGATGATGGGCGTGCCGGAGCTGCGCCAGGCGGTCGCCGCCGCCAACAAGCGCTTCTACGGCCTCGACGTCGACTGGCAGACCGAGGTGCTGGTCACCTCCGGCGCGACCGAGGCGCTGTCCGATTGCTTCGCCGCGCTGATCGAGCCGGGCGACGAGGTCGTGCGTCATCGAGCCGCTCTACGATTCCTACCTGCCGGTCATCCGCCGCGCCGGCGCGCGTCCCGCGTCTCGTCCGCGTCACGCCGCCCGACTGGCGGCTCGATCGCCGATGCGCTCGCCGCGGCCTTCTGGCCCGAAGACCAAGGCGATCCTGCTCAACAATCCGATGAACCCGGCGGCCCGCGTCTTCACGCGCGACGAGCTGGCGCTGATCGCCGAGCTCGTCATCCGCCACGACGCCTACGCCATCTGCGACGAGGTCTACGAGCACATCCTGTTCGACGGCCGCCGCCACATCCCGCTGATGACGCTGCCGGGCATGCGCGAGCGCGCGATCCGCATCGGCTCGGCCGGCAAGACCTTCTCGCTGACCGGCTGGAAGGTCGGCTACGTCACCGCCGCGCCGACGCTGCTCGATCCGGTCACCAAGGCGCACCAGTTCACGACCTTCACCACGCCGCCGAATTTGCAGAAGGCGGTCGCCTACGGCCTCGCCAAGGACGACGCCTACTACGCCGAGCCTCGCCGGCGATCTGCAGGAGAAGCGCGATCGCTTCGCCGCCGGCCTCGCGCGGCTCGGCTTCGGCGTCGCGCCCTGCGAGGGCACCTATTTCATCACCGCCGACGTCGCGCCGCTCCGCCTCAACGTCGACGACGTCGAGCTCTGCAAGCGCATGACGGTCGAGGCCGAGGTCACCGCCGTTCCGGTGTCGGTCTTCTACCAGCGCCGACGCGCCGAAGAATTTCGTCCGCTTCTGCTTCTCCAAGCGCGACGAGATCCTCGACGGCGCGCTCGACGCGCCTCGGCGACTGGATCGGCGGCCGCGCGCGATGACCAATCCCGTCCTCGTCGAAGTCACGCGCGGCGCACCGCGTCGAGAGCCGCCATCGCGGCGCCATCGCCGTCGTCGATGCCGACGGCAAGCGCCGCGCCGCGATCGGCGATGTCGAGGCGGCGCGTCTTCCCGCGCTCGGCCGTCAAGGCGATGCAGGCGCTGCCGCTGGTCGAGAGCGGCGCCGCCGATCGCTACGGCTTCGGCAACGCCGAACTGGCGCTCGCCTGTGCGTCGCACAGTGCGCGAGCCGCGCCACGTCGCGACGGCGCTGAAAATGCTGGCCGCAGCCGGGCGCGGGGAGGCCGACCTCGAATGCGGCGGCCACGCGCCCACTCAACAGCGCCGGCGGCCGACGCGCTGGTCCGCGCCGGCGAAGCGCCGGCGCGCATCCACGACAACTGCTCGGGCAAGCACGCCGGCTTCATCTGCCTCGCCTGCCACATCGGCGTCGACCCGCAAGGCTACGTCGCGCCCGGATCATCCGGCGCAGCGCGAGGTCACTGCCGCGCTCGCCGCGATCACCGGACGCCGAGCTTCGGCGAGCCGGCGCGTCGACGGCTGCTCAATCCCGGCCTACGCGATTCCGCTCGACAAGCTGGCGCTGGCCTTCGCCCGGCTCGGCACCGGCGAGGGGCTGCCGCCGGCTCGCGCGGCCGCCGCGCGAAGCGGCTCGTCGACGCCTGCACGGCCGAGCCGTTCATGGTCGCCGGCACCGGCCGTTTCGACACCGAGGCGCTGACGCTCTTCGGCGTCGCGCTGTTCGTCGAAGAGCGGCGCGGAGGGTGTGTTCTGCGCCGCGCTTCCCGGAGCTCGGCCTCGGCGTCGCGATCAAGTGCGACGACGGCGCCCAGCGCGCGGCCGGAAACGCTCGTCGCCGCCGTGATCGATGCGCTGCTTGCCGCTGACGGACACGAGAACGCGCGCGTTCGCCGCGCGGCTCGCGCCGCCGGTGATAACGCGCGCTGGCGCTGAAGGTTGGCGAAATCCGCCCGGTCGCGGGTCTGGTCGCTGCGCTCCGCGCGGGCAGCGCGCTCAGCTGACGCGGTTGCGCTCGACCAGCAGGTGCGGGTAACTCGCTCCGCGCCGGTGAGCGCGAGGTCGCCGGTCACGCTTCTCCGCCCAGCGCATGCCGACGATCGCGCCGTCGGTCGCGCCCGAGATGAGGTTGTCGCTGATCACCGCCGAGCCGGCGCCTTCGACCACCGTCACCGCGATGCCGACCGGCGCGCGGCGGATGACGTTGCCGGTCGCGGCCACGTCGCGGAGGTACGGGCCCCAGCCGAGCTGCATGCCAAACAGCGGCGCCCCGTCGATGACGTTGCCGGTGACCGCGGCATCCGCCTCGATCGCGATGCCGATGCCGAAGCCCGGTGGCTCGGGCTGCGTAGGGGCCCTTGCCGGTCAGGTTGCGGACGATGTTGCCGGAGACCACCGCGATGCGCCCGCCCTCGTTGAAGTTGACGACGCTGATCCCGGTCGCCGCGCCATCGACGATGTTGTTGGCGATCATCGCGCCCTCGAAGGAGAACTCCGAGTAGATGCCGACTTCGCCGCTGCGCGCGCAGTTGTTGCCGGTGATCTGCACGTTGTTGGCGGAGTTGGCGCGGACCGCGGTGAAGGCGCAGTCGGCGATGCGGTTGTTGGCGACGATGACGCCGTGGGCGCGGAAGATGTTGATGCCGTTGCCGTTCTGCCCGGTGCCGCCGGCTTTGGCGCCGATGCGCGCGACGCGGTTGCCGGTGACGATGGTGCCGTCTTCGCCCTCGCTCCAGCGATGGACGAGGATGCCGCCGTTGCCGCAATCCTCGACCGTGTTGTCGGTGATCGACAGCCCGGTCGATTCGATCGCGCGGATGCCGGCGTCGTCCGCGTCGCGGACGGTGGTGCGCGATAATGCGTCCGCCGGAGCGGTCGAGCGCCAGGCCGGAGCCGCGTGCTGCCGACGATCGTGCACGTTGTCGATGGAGACGCTCGCGCGCCTCGGCGAGATGCACGAGCGCCCGGCACGTATTCGTCGAGCGGCGTTGCCGGCGCCGTCGATGACGAGGTCGCTGCAGTTCGACGATCTCGGCGCGCGTCGGCCGATGATCATGTGGCTGCCGCCGCCGAAGACGAGCCGCGTGGCGCCCGGGACGCCGGAAAGCCGCGTCCGCGCCGGCAGCTTCGAGATTGGAGACGAGGTAGGTGCCGGCCGGCAGGAAGACCTGCCGGTCCTCGTCGAGGCGCGTGTCGAGCAGCTGCCTGGATGCCGCGGCTCTGGTCCTCGGCTGCCTTCGGGTCGAGGCCGAGTTCGGCGGCATTGAGCGTCCCGCGGAGCACCGGCGTCGCCGTCGGCTGTCGACGCGCGGCCAGCGCCGGCGTGGCGACCGCGGCGCCAAGCGCGCCGGCAAGAAATGTGCGTCGGTCCACGGCGATCTCCCGAAACACAGGAACTCGGCCTCGCTCACTCAAGTATCATGCCGCGAATTCGAGTGCCGTTCTGGCACAAGCGCTCGGGAAACCCTCAGAGATTTGCCCGGTCGCTTTCGTCGTAGCCGAGGCGGCGGTTGAGGTCGCGGATCAGCTTTTCCGCCGCTTCCGGGAATGACGGTCCCGGGCGCGAAGATCGCGCGAAACGCCCGCGTCGTAGAGCGCGTTCCAGTCGGCAGTCGGGAACGATGCCGCCGACCACCACCATGATGTCCGGCCGCCCGCCGGCCTCGAGCGCCCGCTTCAGCGCCGGCACCAGTGTCAGGTGTCCGGCGGCGAGCGTCGAGATGCCGACCATGTGGACGTCCTTCTCGATCGCCAGCCGCGGCCGCCTCCTCCGGCGACTGGAACAGCGGCCCGATCTCGACGGCGAAGCCGAGGTCGGCAAACGCCGAGGCGATCACCTTCTGCCCGCGGTCGTGGCCGTCCTGCCCGACCTTGGCGACGAGGATGCGCGGCGGCCCGCCGTCGCGCTCGGCGAACGGCGCGACGAGCGCCGTGACGCGGCCGAGCGCCGCGTCGGCTTCGCCCATTTCCGCGCGATAGGTGCCGCTGACCGCCGTGGCCTCCGTGCGATAGCGGCCGAACGCCTTCTCGAGCGCCGTGCTGATCTCGCCGACCGTCGCCTGCGCCCGCGCCGCGTCGATGGCGAGCGCCAGCAGGTTGCCGCTGCCGCTTTGCGCCGCGTCGGTGAGCGCGGCGAGCGTCGCTTGCCACCGCTGCGTCGTCGCGCTCGGCCCGGAGCCGCCTCAGCTTCGCGATCTGCGCCGCGCGCACGGCCGAGTTGTCGACGCGCAGCACCTCGAGCGGCGATCGTCGTCGGCCCGGTAGCGGTTGACGCCGACGACCGTCTGCTGGCCGTTGTCGAGCCGCGCCTGCGTCCGCGCCGCGGCCTCCTCGATGCGCCGCTGCGGCACGCCCGGCCTCGATCGCCTTCGCCATGCCGCCGAGCGCGTCGATCTCGGCGATGTGGTCCGAGCGCCTTGACCGCGCAGTTCGTAGGTCAGCCGCTCGACGTAGAACGAGCCGCCCCACGGGTCGATCACCCGCGTCGTGCCGGCCTCGTTCTGCAGGAAGAGCTGCGTGTTGCGCGCGATGCGCGCCGAATTGTCGGTGGGCAGCGCCAGCGCCTCGTCGAGCGCGTTGGTGTGGAGCGACTGCGTGCCGCCGTCGGTCGCCGCCATCGCCTCGATCGGCGGTCCGGACGACGTTGTTGAACGGGTCGGTCGCCGCCAGCGACCAGCCCGAGGTCTGGCAATGGGCGCGCAGCATCAGCGAGCGCTCGTCCTTCGGCTGGAAAGCGCTCCTGCATCAGCTTCGCCCACAGCAGCCGCGCGGCGCGGAGCTTTGCCACCTCCATGAAGAAGTTCATGCCGATGTCGAAGAAGAACGAGATGCGCGGCGCGAACTGATCGACCTCGAAGCCCGGCGTTGCAGCGCCGCGCTGGACGTATTCCAGCCCGTCGGCGAGCGTGTAGCCGAGCTCGAGGTCGGCGGTCGCTCCCGCTTCCTGCATGTGATAGCCGGAGACCGAGATCGGATTGAACTTCGGCATGTGCCGCGTCGTGTAGGCGATGATGTCGGCGACGATCCGCAGCGATGGACCGGGCGGGTAGATGTAGGTGTTGCGGACCATGAACTCCTTGAGGATGTCGTTCTGGATGGTGCCGGCGAGGTCGCGCCTGCGCCACGCCCTGTTCCTCGGCCGCGGCGATGTAGAGCGCCATCACCGGCAGCACCGCGCCGTTCATCGTCATCGACACGCTGGTCGAGCCGAGCGGAATGCCGTCGAACAGCGTCCGCATGTCGTAGATCGAGTCGACCGCGACGCCGGCCATGCCGACGTCGCCGGCGATGCGCGGATCGTCGGAGTCGTAGCCGCGGTGCGTCGGCAGGTCGAAGGCGACCGACAGGCCCTTTCTGACCGCCGGCAAGATTGCGCCGGTAGAAGGCGTTCGATTCTTCCGCCGTCGAGAAGCCCGCGTATTGCCGGATCGTCCATGGCTGATCGACGTACATCGTCGGGTAGGGGCCGCGGAGAACGGGCGGCAGGCCCGGCCAGCCGTCGACGAAATCGAGGCCGGCAACATCCGCCTCGCCGTACACGTCCTTGCACCGCGATGCTCTTCCGGCGTCTCCCAAGATACGCTCGCTGTCCGGTGACGCGCAGGTCCGGCGCCCGCCACGGCACGTCGCGCGAAATCGGGAAGTGCCGTCATTTCGCGCGCCTCGAAAGTCTCGGAGAGGCGCGTGAAGGTCAGCGATCGTCGCATGCTGCGCCGCGGGCGGAGGCGTCGGCGCCGTATCCTCAGCGGTGTATGCGTTGACGCCGACCATCTTGATGTCGCACCGAGGCGACACGCGCAAGTCGTGCCTCGCGCGCCTCGGCGATCTCGCGGAGCAAGCAATGCCGGCGGCGATGGCCGCCATCATGCCGCCTTCATTCTCGATCGCCTGGAATCGCTTCCACGCCGCTTCGGCGAAAGCTCGCGGTCAGCGCCTCGATGCGCGCCGGACCCGGCGCGCGGGGTCGGCGACACGGTAGAGGTGCGCCTCCTCGGCGAGGATCGTCTGCGTGTTGCGCGCCAGCCGCCGGCGCGTGGCTGTCGCCGCCGCCTACGAGCGCATCGAACGGCAGCACCGTGATCGAATCCGCGCCACCGACTGCCGCCCCGAAGGCCGCGCTCGTCGCTCGCAGGATATTCATCTCCGGGTCGCGCGCGCTCATCGTCCGCCACGCCGTCTCGGCATGGATGAGCGGCGGAGGCGCGGTAAGCCCGGCGACCTCGGCGACGCGCGCCAGGAGAAGCCGCATCGCGCGGAACTTGGCGATCGTCGCGGAACTGATCCGCGTCGGCAGCAAGTGCGACGCCGATCTTCGCCGGCGTGGTCAAGCAGGCGGAGCGTGCTCGACGAAGCTGGCAAGAGTCGCGGCGAGTTCCTGCACCTCGGTGGCGCCGCCGGCATGCCAGAGGCGCCCGTCGGCAACAGCGACCGCGCCATCGACGCCATGAGCGTCAAAAGCCTTCGCCCTTGCATTAAGCCGAGCCGAGATTCCATTCGACGCGCTCGCACCGCGCGCCGCGCTCGCGGTGATCGGGTCGAACGCCAACACGAGTTCCGCTTTTCGCGCCGCCGCGAGTTCGATGAACGCGTCGGCGACGGTGGCGGTCCCGCCATCGTCGATCCGAAGTTGAAAATTGTCGGGAAGGGTATTCCGCCAGAGTCCTTCGCGAGCGCCGGTGCCGCATCCTCCGGCAAGCGACCGCCCAGCGGGATGACCGCTTCCGGCGAATGCGACCTCCGCACCTGTCGCGCCACCTGCGATGTCCTCGCCAATGGCGCGCGCGGCAGAACCGGCGTCGGTCACATCCACGCGTTGTATCACTCGCCAAGGTTGGGCGGCGGACCGTCCTGCAATGCCGACTGAGTGGCGATGGCGCGGGAAAAGCGGCCGGGCCACCGTTGCGCCAACGCCGGGGTCGTTCGGACTGTGAACAGCCCCGCGCCTAATCCTTGAAACGGCCGCACGCCAATCGTCCTCGGAGAAGACAGGAAACGCGGCGGCAAGTGGGATTGGGGGGGTCATCTGGGCCGGTTCAAGTTATACGCGCCACCGATGACAGCGCCAAATGCAGGGCCGATTCGCAGCGCTCGTGTGAACGGCTAAACTTTGAAATCACAATGGGTTGGCCAAGCAACGCGCTTGTGCGGCGAGCGGTAACGACTTAGATAGCCCAGCGGCTTCTGTCGCCGGCCAGCAGCGTCGAATGCCGACCGGCACTCCGGCTTGAGAGTTGTGGACGTTGAATTGCGGGCCGGAGTCGGCTGTCAAAATCCACAATTGCGCGGAGTGCAATCCTGTCCCTACTTCAGGCGGGCCGGGGGATGCCAGAATGATAGTCGCAGCAGGCTTGGTCGCGCTGAGCGAGAGCTTTGGCGGAATGACGAGTGGCGCCGAGGTTCTCGATGCCCTTGAGGAAATGTTCCGCTCGTTCGGCGCCACCCATTTCCTTGCTACCGGCTTTCCGCTCCCGGAAGCGTCCGATTGATCCGCTCATTGTCCGGCTGAACTGGGGCGATCTTCGCTGCGATCGGCCGAACGGCAGTACGCTGAAGAACAACGACCCGATCCTTAACATGGCGCTTCGCGCTCGCCGCCCTTTCACGTGGTTCGATTCGCATCGATGACGCCGGAATGCAGGCGTCCTCCTGCTTGGCGGTCCGGGCACATCGCCCGGAAATGCGCATCCTCGCGGTTCCGATCTGCGCCTTCCTGCCCTATCAGGCAGTGGTGATGGCGGCAGGCTCGGCGCTCGCGATCGACACGCGCGTCTTGCTCGCCATCGACCACGTCTGCGCGGAAGCGTTTCGCCGCCTGTTCGCCCTTGGCTTCATCAAGCCGGAGCGTCCGGGCGATCTGTCGGCGCGCGAGCGGCGCGTGGTCGAGCTCTCCGCCTCGGGCAAGACGGCCAGCGAGATCGCCGCCATCCTCGAAATCTCACAGCGCACCGTTCACGCCCATCTGCAAAACGCCAGTGAGAAGCTCGCGCCAACAACAAGACCCATACGGTCGTCGAGGCGCTGCGCTACGGGCAGATCTCGGTCTGAGCTAGATGAACTGGCCGAGGCCGGGAATACCGCGCGACCACTTCATCGACTTCCCGCTCGCCGACTTCGCCTTGGCAAAAGTCAGGAACGAACTTGCCACTGCCTGAATTTCAGTCATGCCGAGGCCGGCGCCGCGCGAGGTCGTTGAACACGCCGAGCAGGCCGCCGCTGCCGCCACGGGTTTGCGTCCGCAAGCGCCCGCGCCCGGGCAGCTTGTCGTATCAGCGTCGCAACCTTGTCAGTCGGGCCTTCGCGCGACAGAAAGCCGACGATGATGCCGACGGCTTTGCCTTGGCGATCGTGCCGATGATCGAGACCAGTCTTGCGTCGCCGATTCTGATCGATGAGTTCATCGCATGGCTACAGTCTCTTCGAACCGACATTGGGAACCGGCCGCGATGCTCGACGACGTCCTGAAACGGATCGACGGCAATCTCGGCAGAGCCTCGACCGGCTGTTCGCGCTTCTGCGCATCGACAGCATCTCCACCGACCCGGCCTATCGCGACTCGTGCCGCAACGCTGCCGATTGGCTGGTCGGCGAACTTGCCGGGCATCGGCTTCGACGCCTCGGCACGCGCAACGCCCGGCCACCCGATCGTCGTCGGCCATCACCCCGGCGACGGGCCCGCACGTGCTTTTCTACGCCCACTACGATGTGCAGCCGGTCGATCCGCTCGACCTGTGGGACGTCGCCGCCGTTCGAGCCGCGCTCGTCACCCAGCCCGACGGGCGCAAGTGGATCGCCGCGCGCGGTGCCGCCGACGACAAGGGCCAGCTGATGACCTTCATCGAAGCTGCGCGCGCCTGGAAGGCCGTGACCGGCAGCCTGCCGGTGCGGGTCACGATGCTGCTCGAAGGCGAGGAAGAATCCGGCAGCACCAACCTCAAGCCGTTCCTCGAGGCGAACGCCGGCCGAGTTGAAGGCCGATGTCGCGCTCGTCTGCGATACCGGCATGTGGAGCCGCGAGCGCGCCGGCGATCACCATGTCGCTGCGCGGCCTGGTCGGCGAGGAAGTCGACCGTCACCGCCGCCGAGCCGCGACCTGCATTCCGGCATGTATGGCGGCGCCGCGCGCAATCCGATCCACGTTCTGGCGGCAATCCTCGCCGCGCTCCACGACGACGACGGCCGCGTGACGATCCCCGGCTTCTACGACGGCGTCGCCGAGATTGCCGGCACGAGATCAAGCGCCAGTGGGACGAGCTCGGCTTCGACGCCGTGGAGTTCCTCGGCGATGTCGGCCTGTCGCTCCCGGCGGGCGAGAGCGGCCGCTCGGTGCTGGAGCAGATCTGGGCGCGGCCGACCGCGCGAGGTGAACGGCATCTTCGGCGGCTACACCGGCACGGGCTTCAAGACCGTGATCCCGTCGCAGGCGTCGGCGCCAAGGTCTCGTTCCGCCTCGTCGGCGACCAGGATCCGGCGAAGATCGCGCGAGGCTTTCGCGCATTCGTGCGCGCGCGCGTGCCGGCCGACTGCAAGGTCGAGTTCATTTCCCACGGCGGCAGCCCGGCGCATCCGCCTGCCGATCGACGGCCCGTGGCTGCCAGCGCGCGCGCAGCGCGCTGGCCGACGAGTGGGGACAGCGATCCGGCATTGATCGGCGGCGGCGGTTCGATTCCCGGTGGTCGGCGATTTCAAGCAGGTCCTCGGCCTGGATGCGCTGATGATCGGCTTCGGCCTCGACGACGACCGCATCCACTCGCCGAACGAGAAATACGACCTCTCCAGCTTCCACGGCGGCATCCGCTCGTGGGCGCGGATCCTCGCGGCGCTCGCCGAATGAAAACGGCCGCGCTCGATGCGCGGCCGCTATGTCGTGAAGCAGCAGGTTACATGCGGTACTTCTGGTGGCAGGCGCCGCAGTCGCCGCCGACCGCGCCGAAGGCGGCCTTGAAGGCGTCCAGGCCGCCGCGCCGCGGCGTCGGCCGCGGCCTTGGCGTCGGTGACGAGCTTGCGCGGCGAGGCCTTGAAGTCATCCATGTTCGGCCAGATCGCCGGCGACGCCTTGGTGTCGCCCTGTGTCGCTGCCCGCGGGGAACAGCGTCGGGAAGATCGTCATGTCGTCGGCGATCGTCTGTCATGCGCCTCGGCGGCCGCTGCCGCGTCGAACGGCGTCGTCGCCCTTCACCATGATCGAACGCAGCCTTCGCGGCGCCGCTCGTTCCTTCATCAAGTGCCTGCCGCGCGCGCGATCGGATCGTCCTGACCGACCGCAGCGCCGGCACGAACAACCGACGCTCAGCGCAGCAAGCGCCAGACCCAACTCTCATGCGCATGCGAACTCTCCTGCTGACTCTTCGGACTGTCGATGGTCGCAAGGCGCTAACACGCGACGGCAAGCTCACACAATCGCTACGTCACGGAAGGTTGAACGGCCAAGTTGCGCGCTGCCGTTCTGCCGGGCGGAATCTATAAGCGTCGGACGGCATCAGGCGATGGAGGCGGCATGACGATTCTGCGAACAGGGCAAGGTCTATCTGGGGTCGAGCGAGCCGACCACGCCGCAATATATCGCGCTTCCCTTCGCCAACCGCCACGGCCTGATCACCGGCGCCACCGGCACCGGCAAGACGGTCTCGCTCCAGATCATGGCCGAAGGCTTCTCCGCCGCCGGCGTTCCGGTCTTCTGCGCCGACGTGAAGGGCGATCGTCGCCGGCCTTGCCGCCGCCGGGCGAGCCGAAGGACTTTCTGGCCAAGCGCGCCGAGCAGATCGGCTTCACCGCCGAGTACAAGTTCGAGGCCTTTCCGGTCGTCTTCTGGGACCTCTTCGGCAAGGACGGCCATCCGATCCGCACGACCATCTCCGAGATGGGGCCGCTGCTGCTCTCGCGCCTGCTCGATCTCAACGACACGCAGGAAGGCGTGCTCAACATCGCCTTCCGCATCGCCGACGAGGAAGGCCTGCTGCTCCTCGACCTCAAGGACCTGCAGGCGCTGCTGGTCCACGTCGCCGAGCAGCGCCAGCGAGCTGACCACGCGCTACGGCAACGTCTCGAAGGCGACGGTCGGCACGGTGCAGCGCAAGCTGCTGGTGCTCGAGGAGCAGGGCGGCGCGCAGTTCTTCGGCGAGCCGGCGCTCGACATCAACGCAGTTGATGCGCACGACGCCCGACGGCCGCGGCATCATCAACGTGCTGGCCGCGACGACGCTGATGCAGTCGCCGCGTCTCTACGCCACGTTCCTGCTCTGGCTGCTGTCGGAGCTGTTCGAGGACCTTCCCGAGGTCGGCGATCCCGAGAAGCCGCGGCTGGTCTTCTTCTTCGACGAGGCGCACCTCCTCTTCAACGATGCGCCGAAGGCGCTGCTCGAAAAGATCGAGCAGGTCGTGCGCCTCATCCGCTCCAAGGGCGTCGGCGTCTATTTCGTCACGCAGAACCCGCTCGACGTTCCCGAGATCGTGCTCGCCCAGCTCGGCAATCGCGTGCAGCACGCGCTCCGCGCCTACACGCCGCGCGAGACCAAGGCGGTGAAGGCCGCCGCCGAGACGTTCCGGCCGAACCCAGAGTTCTCCACCTACGACGTCGATCACCGCAGCTCGGCGTCGGCGAGGCGCTGGTCTCGACGCTGCAGGACAAGGGCGTGCCGTCGATGGTCGAGCGCACGCTGATGCGCCCGCCGTCGTCGCGGATCGGCACGATCACCGAGGAGGAGCGCCGCAGGGTGATCGCCGCGAGCCCGGTCGGCGCGCATCTACGACAAGGCCGTCGACCGCCAGTCGGCGTTCGAGGTGCTGTCGGTGCGCGTCGAGACCAAAGTCGAGACGGAGACGTCGACGGCGCCGCCGCCTCAGCCGCCGCGCCGCAACCGTCGCGCCAGAGCCGCCGCCGACGGCGGAGCGGCGGCGGCTGGGCGGATCTCGGCGATGTCTTCGGCACCAGCCGGCCGCGCGGCCAGCGCCTGTCGCACGACCCAGCGCGTGACCCGCGAAGTGACGCGCACGGTCACCAACCGCGTCGTCGGCGGCGTCGCCGCCGAGCTCGGCCGGCAGATGGGCGGCTCGATCGGCGGCTCGGTCGGCCGCGCCATCGTGCGCGGCGTCCTCGGCGGAATGCTCCGCGGCTGAGCTTCGGACGGCTGGCGGTTGCCGGATGCCGTGCGCGCGGCGCCTATCTTCCCGGCCGCGCCATCTCGACCGTCTCTTCCTCGACGGCCGTCGCCGACTGCGGCCGAAATTCAGCATCTCCAGAGGAGCTTGCCATGGCTTTCGAACTTCCCCCGCTGCCCTACGACTACGAGGCGCTGCAGCCCTACATGTCGAAGGAGACGCTCGAGTTCCACCACGACAAGCACCATCAGGCCTACGTCACCAACGGCAACAACCTGCTCAAGGGCTCGGGCCTCGAGGACAAGAGCCTCGAGGAGGTCGTCAAGCAGAGCTATTCGAAGAACGCCGGCCTCTTCAACAACGCCGGCCAGCACTACAACCACATCCATTTCTGGAAGTGGATGAAGAAGGGCGGCGGCGGCAAGAAGCTTCCCGGCGCGCTCGCCAAGGCGATCGACTCCGATCTCGGCGGCTACGACAAGTTCCGCACCGATTTCATCCAGGCCGGCGTCACCCAGTTCGGCTCGGGCTGGGCTTGGCTGCGGTCCGCGACGGCAAGCTGTCGATCACCAAGACGCCGAACGGCGAGAACCCGCTGGTCCACGGCGGCACGCCGATCCTCGGCGTCGACGTGTGGGAGCACTCCTACTACATCGACTATCGCAACGCCCGGCCGAAGTACCTCGAGGCCTTCGTCGACAACCTGATCAACTGGGACTACGTGCTCGAGCTGCTACGAGAAGGCGGCGCAAGTAGCAGTCTGACAGCGGCGCGGGTTTGCCGCGCCGCCGTTTCCTAGTAACGCGAGTAGGGCATGCCGCTGCTTGCAGCGGCCCGGAGCATGCATGGTCCGGCCAATCGCTCTGCGCCCAATAGAGCCAGCCTACGCATGTCGCCTCGTTGGCGAAGCACGGCGCGACGATGATGTATTCCCAGTGGCCGAAGTCGTCGACACGCTCGCCCTAGAAGCTCGCCTGCCAGACCTTGGCCGGCCCCGACTTGCGCGGCGAGCGTAGCCGCAATCGCTGCGGCTGCACGCGCGGGTGCGCCGCGCGCTCAGCGCTGGCTGCGGCATGACCGCCGCGGCAAGCACAGTCGCCGCCAGCCATATCGAACCCAAGACAGATCGCGCATCATTTGCATGGTCTCCGGATCGAGAACGCCCGACCCTCTGCCGCGCAAGATAGTGCGCCGACTGCCCGCCGCAAGTCGGCATCAGGTCTTGCCGGCCACCTTCAGCGCAAAAGCCGTGGCGAACGCCGTCTCGTGCAGCCGGTCGAAGCGGCCGGCCGCGCCGCCGTGGCCGGCGTCCATGTTGGTGCGGAAGACGAGCAGGTTGTCGTCGGTCTTGCGTGGCGCGCAGCCGCGCCACCCACTTCGCCGGCTCCCAGTAGGTGACGCGCGGGTCGGTGAGGCCGGCGAGCGCCAGGATCGCCGGATAGGCCTGCGGCGCGACGTTGTCGTAGGGCGAATAGGAGGCGATCAGGCGGTAGTCGGCCTCGCTGGCGATCGGGTTGCCCCATTCCGGCCATTCGGGCGGCGTCAGCGGCAGCGTGTCGTCGAGCATGGTGGCCAGCATGTCGACGAACGGCACCTCGGCGATGAGGCCGGCGAAGAGGTCCGGCGCCATGTTGGCGACGGCGCCGATCAGCAGGCCGCCGGCCGAGCCGCCCCAGCCGACGATGCTGCCGCGCGCCGGTGAATCTTCTCCGCGATCGAGGAACTTCGCCGGCGGCGATGAAATCGGTGAAGGTGTTGGCCTTCTTCTCGCGGCGGCCGTCGGCGTACCAGCGGTAGCCCTTGTCCTTGCCGCCGCGGACATGGGCGATGGCGTAGACGAAGCCGCGATCGACCAGCGACAGGCGCGTGATGCCGAAGGCCGCCGGGATCGCGATGCCGTAGGCGCCGTAGCCGTAGAGCAGGCACGGCGCGGTGCCGTCGAGCGGCGTGCCCTTGCGGTAGAGGAGCGAGACCGGCACGGTCTCGCCGTCGGCGGCCGGCGCGAAGACGCGGCGCGTGACGTAGTCGTCCGGGATTGTGGCCGGACGGGATCTCCTCTTCCTTGCGCAGAGCCGCGCGCCGCGCGTCGCCATGTCGTAGTCGTAGACGCGCGCCGGCGTCGCCATCGACGAATAGCTGAAGCGGAGCGTCGTCGTGTCGAACTCGAAGCCGTCGATCATGCCGAGCGAATAGGCCTCCTCGTCGAAGGCGATGGCGTGCTCCTCGCCGGTCGCGAGATGGCGGATGACGATGCGCGGCAGGCTCGCCTCGCGCTCGAGCCGGACGAGGTAGTCCTCGTAGACGGTGACATCGAGGATCAGCCGCCCGGGCACGTGCGGGACGAGGTCGCGCCAGTGGCGGCGGTCCGGGAGTGGCGACCGGCGCGGTGACGATCTTGAAGTCCTCGGCGCCGCCGGCGTTGGTCAGGATGTAGAAGCGATCGCCGCCGTGATCGACGCTGTACTCCTGCGCCGTCTGTCGCGCGCGCGATGAGGCGCGGCGCGCTCTCCGGCGCGGTCGGCGTCGATGAAGCGGACCTCCGACGTCTCGTGGTCGTGGCTGTCGATGAGGATGAAGCGCCGCGACTGGGTCTTGCCGACGCCGATGAAGAAGCCGGGGTCGCTGTCCTCGTAGACGACGACATCGTCCTTCGGATCGGTGCCGACGACGTGGCGGAAGACCTTCGCCGGGCCGGTGGTTGGCATCGACCCAGACGTAGAAGAGCGTCTTGCCGTCGCTCGGCCCAGACCGCGCCGCCGGTGGTCTCCGCGATGACGTCGGCGAGATCGACGCCGGTCTCGCGAGTCGCGGATGCGGAGCGTGAAATACTCGTTGCCGTTCTCGTCCGACGATAGGCGAGCAGGCGGTGGTCGGGGCTGTGGGCGAAGCCGCCGAGGCGGAAATAGGCCTTGCCCGTCGGCCATGCGCGTTGGCGTCGAGCAGGATCTTCTCGTCGCCGCCGTCGCGTGGCGTGCGCACGACCATCGGGTGCTCGGCGCCGTGCTCGTAGCGCATGGCGTAGGCGAACGGCGCCGTCCGGCGCCGGCACCGAGAAGTCGTCCTCCTTGATGCGCCCGCGCATCTCCTTGAAGAGCGTCCAGGCGCAGCGCCTCGACGTCGGCCATCGCCGCCGCGGCGTAGGCATTCTCCGCTTCGAGATAGGCGCGGATGTCCGGCGCGAGCGCCGCCGGGTCGCGCATCACCTTCTGCCAGTTGTCGGCGCGGAGCCAGGCGTAGTCGTCGGTGCGCGCGATGCCGTGATGGACGGTTGTACTCGGCCGGCGCTCGGCGACCGGCGGCTTGATGAGGCTGCTGCCGCCGCCCCATCAGGTCCCCGCCTCACGCTCCATGCGTGTCGTCCAGATCAAGCGTCATGCAGTAGTTCCGACCTGCCGGACTTGGGCCATCGTTCGAAGTCATCAGCCGCCTCCACTCACATGATCTGGAAGAATTGGGCCGCGGCAGCAGACCGGCCGCGGACCCCTTAAATGGCACCGGTCATTCGATACTCAACCGTATCTGCCTGCCGACGCCGAATGGTCTCCCCAAAACAGCGACAGATAAAAGACCACTTCAACTACCCAAGATAGGCCAGCCAGTCGGTATCAACTGCGGTTGCGCCCAATTTTGGCCACTCCAAGCTCCAGAGTGGCTAGTCGTGATGCAATGCCGCAGAGGTTCCCGGCTTTGTCAAAGGCTGTCAGAATCTTTTCGTTCCGAAGATAGCTAAGTAGAGAGTGACTTCGCATCAACGCCGCTTGTTTTCGCTGAACATGGGCCCTATACCAATGTCAAGTAAACGGCCGTCATATGCTTCGTCGATAGCGATGATGACTGCTGACACGCTCAAGACAATCGGAATAGTCGATTGCGCGAATACCGTCCCGCCGACAATACAACCGTCACTGGGTGATCCATGAACGATCAGAATACCGGCGCCGATCTGATTGATCTCGCCGCCGATATTGTCTCGGCCTACGTCAGCAACAACACCGTGCCGGCGTCCGATTTGCCGGCGCTGATCGCCGACGTGCATCGGGCGCTGAACAACACCCAAGACCGGCGTGAACGAGCCCGAGCCGGAGCCGCTGAAGCCGGCGGTGAACCCGAAGAAATCCGTGTTCCCGGACTACATCGTCTGTCTCGAGGACGGCAAGAAGTTCAAGTCGCTGAAGCGCCATCTGCGCACGCACTACGACCTGTCGCCGGAAGACTACCGCGAGAAGTGGGGCCTTGCCGGCCGACTATCCGATGGTCGCGCCGAACTACGCAGCCGCGCGCTCGGCGCTGGCCAAGAAGATGGGCCTCGGCCAGCAGCGCCGCCGTAAGTAGTCCGTCGGATCGATGGTTAATCGCGCTGCCCGGATCGGCATTTCAATTCACCAAAATCGAAACAAAATGGAGGCATTGACCTTGCACGAGGCATTGAGGCGCACACCTCAATGCGCAAGATGCAAATACATCCGAGCCAAATGTTGCTCCCCGGGATCAGCGCGCCGAGCCTCGCGGCCGCACGCTGAAGCGCGGGCTCATCGTGTTTCACCAACAACTCGGTCTGTGTTCGATCGCACCGTCGAGAATCTCTCGCTGCGCGGTGCGAAGCTGCTGTGCGGTGAGTTGGCGGGCGTGCCGAATCATTTCGATTTGGCCATACGGCCAAACCGCGTGCGGAGGCCGTGCACGGTACGCTGGCGCAACGAAACTGCCCTCGGCGTTTCCTTCGATACTCTTCAATGGACGACCGCGGTGATCGTATGCGCGGCGCGGTGACGCACGCGCATCGTTTCCGGCCGACGCGTTCGGCAAAGGTTGTGCTGCGTCTGGGACTGGCTGCGCTTGCCCGCCACCAATGGCTTGGCGCAGAGCGCACGAGGCGGTGCGGGTCGAAAAGCGTCGTGCCACTGGGGCGCGGAGGATTACCGGCCGACGATCGACTGAGGTACGCGTCCGCCGGCAACGGCCTCCGCATCCGCCTTGATGCGGTCGACCAGTGAGCGCAGGCCGTTGGAGCGCTGCGCCGTCAGGTGGGCGCGCAGATCGAGTCGGTCGAACACCGCCTCCGCGTCGATGGCGCAGGATCTCCTGCGGCCGTCTTGCCGTCGAAAAGCGCGATGGCGATGGCGACGAGCCCGCGCACGATGAGCGCGTCGCTGTCGCCGACGAAATGCAGCACCGGTTCGCCGTCGCGCTTCTCCGCGTCGCGTCCACAGCCAGACCTGGCTGGCGCAGCCGCGCACCTTGTTGGCTCGGTGTGTTCGGCGTCGGGCAGCGGCGGCAGCTTGCGGCCGAGTTCGATGACATAGCGGTAGCGGTCTTCCCAATCGTCGAGAAGCTCGAAGTCCGCGATGATCTGGTCGATGGTCGGTCGGGCATGACTATGTCAGAGCCATATAGGCGCGCCGGATCTGCCGAGGCGAGCAGGAAGAAGAAAAAGCCGCGAGCGGATAAGGGCAGTGAACCGCTCGCGGCAAGCGGCACGAACGGCCGCCAAGGGTGACAGGAAATTAGGATGAGGGCACCATCAGACGGCGCCGTCACCCTTTTTGGGGTCGCGCGAGGCCGGCTTGATGTCGTCTGGCTTAAGGGTGCCGCCGTCGTCGGTGCGTCGCCGGCTTGTCGTCGCTCGCCGAAATAGCCGGTAGATCATCTTGGCGCCGCACGCGGACTTTGTCGGCAAAGACATGCATGGCGCTGCCGCCCGTGACGCAGACGTCCGGGTTGCGGGTGCAGAATTGGGAGAAATCGGAAACCGCCGCGCCGGCCGCGGACGATCGCCTCGAAGGCGGTGACGCGCGGGCGCCTGGTCGCCGGTTTCCTTGTCGGCCGGCAGCAGCATGACAACCACCGCCAGCCAGAACGCTGAACGCAAGAGAAACATTACGACCTGCCCTTTCGAATCGTCGTGTCGCAGTTTTCTGCGATCTTGTAGGCGACCATACCGCCGCCGCTTGAAAATCGCGTTCAGATGCCTCGGACAAATTAGCATCAAATTTTACGGGCTTTTTGAGGCGTGCCCTCATTCTTCCGGCCAGAGCCACCGACCGCCGCGGATCGCGCGTGGTTTAGCGTTCCTTAAGGCGGATTGGTCAGATTGGTTCCGGGCCGGTGCGGCCGACGCCTTCCGAGCCGTCAGTTGCGTGCGGTCTGTTTGACCGGGGAGAGTGTGCGTGTCGAGGAAAGCCGTGCGTAAGAGTGCCCGTGCTGCCGAAACCGCGGCGATGGGATGGTCGCCGGGCATCATCGACCGTGTCTTTGAAAACCCGGCAATGTCCGGCGGCCTGATGGTCATGGCGCTGACCGCCACGGCCATCGTCTCCAACGCCATGTTCCTGCAGAGCGGCCATCATCCGGATCCGCTATTCATGACGCGTCCCAGCGTCGCCCGCGAGGCTGCAGCGGCCGCCAGCGGTCCGGCCGGTGCGCCGCGCGCCAAGCCGTGATTGTGGCATACCGCCGCTGCCGCGCCTCGCGCCGGTGCACGCTGAGCCCATGCGCTCGAACCCGTCGTCGTGAAGCCGCCGGTGCTCGACATCCAGCGCGAGCTGGCGCGCCTCGGCCTCTATAGTGGCGCCATCGATGGGGTCGCGGGTTCGCGTACGGCTGCCGCCATCTCCGCCTATGAGACCGCCGCCGGGCTTGCCGGCCCGGGGATGCGCGACGCCCGAGCTGCTGGAAGCTATGAAGCAGCCGTTGCCTCCAAAACCGCAGGCGATGTTGAACACCGCCCCCGATATCGCCGCGACGAACTCGATCGCCGCGAGCGCGAGCGCGCAGCGCAGATCGCCGCCGAGGAGCAGGCGCGCACCGCAGTCGGTGATGCAAAACAATATCCGCGTCATCCAGGGCGCGCTGAACCGCATCGGCTACGGGCCGTTCCGGTCGACGGTTCGGCAGAACGAGGAGACCGTTGATGCCATCCGCCGCTTCGAGCTCGACAACGGACTGCCGGTCAGCGGCGAAGCGAACGATGATGTGATCGCGCGGCTGATCGCCATCGGCGCGATCAAGGCGACCTGATCGGCCAATGCGCGTCACCTCGTCCCTGTGGGTCGGGGCCTTCGTCCGGCGCTGCTATGGCATGGGCGCGGTAGCGACCGTCGCGCGCAAGGGGGCCGAGGAAGCCGGTGCCATTTTCGTCATCATCGACAGGCTGAGCGGGCGTCGCCGATCTTTATGGGCCGGCGCCGCAATCGTCATTCGAGGAAGGGCGGCCAGCGACCGCCTCTTCCAGAAAGTGATCGACGGAGAAGGCCCGGAGGCTATCGCAGCGCGTCTGAACGCGAGATCCGCTTCGATCCGGACCTCTGGGTCGTCACGATCGAGGACCGCGACGGGCGCGTCCTCTTCTGAATACGGTAGGCGCCGCTAGGCGCGCTCGACCTGCTCGTCGGGCGTCTGCGTTGCCGGCCGTTGCGGCTCAGCAGCCTCCGCCGCGCCGCGCGCTCGCCGTTCTCGGCGAGGTGCGGCTCGTGATCGGTCTTGCCGATGGTAGCGGCCTCGCGCCACGCCCCGACCAGCGTCTCCGCGACATCAGGCTCCATGCCGGCGTAGAGATCGGAGAGCGGGAAGAAGCTCTGCACCTCGCGCCCGCTCGGGCTGGCCAGCAGGAACACCTGCTGCGCCTGCATGTCGTCGAGCCGCAGCGCCTTCAGCATGATGGCGAGACAGCTCGCCGCTCTCGTCGTTGACCGCCGCCGCGACGAGATCGGGCGCGCAGACCCAAGACCCTCCGCCATCGCAGCTATGATCGCGGCAAGCTGGCCGCTGCGGGCGAAGCCGACGATCTGCGCGGCGCTGAGGATCGAACGGAAGGCCCGGTCGAGCCGGGTGGCGTTCGCGGCATGCGGAGCGGCGGCGGGCGCGACGCGATCTCGGCGATGAGGCGAAGGCGCGCCGGGCGGTCGAGAGAAAGGAAACGCCAAGGATCGAACCGGTTGCTCTGGTAGAGCCCGGGCATGACGGCTGGCGGCGGAAGTATCGATGGTTTTTTCGGTCGGGCGCGGCGGCAGCGTGCCGTTGTTGTCGAGCCGTGCGCGAACCTCCGCGTCGCCGGTGAGGCGGAGCGCGCGAATGACCTCGGCCGAAAGCGCTGTCCGCCGGGCGATCAGCCGGTGATGATCGACACCGGTCGCGGCGATAACAGCCAGCAGATCGATGGGCCCAAGCACCGGCGAATGCCGGATGATCGGCGCGGCCACTTCGATGACGTCGCGCGCCAGCATGCGAACGATCGCATTGCGGCGCGTCCGCGCAGATCGCCAGACGCTCGGCGACGAACAGGCGGTCCTCGGCCGTCGCCTTCGGCAGGAAATGCGTCGCCAGTTCCTCGTAGCGGCGCATTTCGTCGCGATCGTGGATGACATCGAGGACGAAAAGTTCGGTTGTGGCGCGAAGCAGCGCGGCGTCGCGTTTCCGCTCCGTGGCGCGCGCGAGATCGGCGAGGCCGTCGGAATGTTGATTCGAATGCATCGGTACGATCCACGCCGACAAGGCAGGTGACGGGTCGGCATTGTGGGGGAGAAGTCGTTAGCGGTCCGTTAACCTTGCCGGTCCCTAATATCGGCCAGCACGGATCTTCCGGCTGGGGGCAGCAATGAGCACGGTTCTTCCATTCAGGGCGTCCGGGGTTGCACGTACATCCTTACCGTCGGGCAAGGGCCCGTGCGATGATCGTTATTTTCCCGGGCATTCGTATCGAGCGGCACGAGCAGTCGCCGGGCATTGACCTCGGACACCGCGTCACCGAGTCGGCCGGCCGTGGCGATTTTGACGGCCTCGGCGGCGGTCACCTGCCGCGCAAGACTTCCTGAGATTTCAAAGACGTTCCGCCGCACGTCGCGCTTGCTAGCGCTGCGTTCCCGCTGGGCAGCATCGAGTTGTCCGGCACGAAACACCCGCAACAACACAAATCCCGCGGAAATCGGCAGTTCCAGGACGATCGCCGTCTCCAGCGATGCCGGCGGATCTTGCCGGAGCTGCGCCATCTGGACCGGCGTCAGAATAGCCAGATCGAGCCGAGACCGCTCGGCGGCGCGATCGTTGAGGCTGTAGACATTGCGCCCGCGCCGGTCGAATACCGCGACCGACCAGAATTCATCAGGAAACTCCGCCTGAACCCGCACCGGGTCCGTTGGTCGAGGTTGAAGCGGCAAACCGCCTGCACCATTCGCGGATCGAGCGACGCGATGGGCTCCGCGCCGGCTTCCGGGATCGGCAGCGCGTGAAACTCCCCGTCGCGGCCGAACCGCCCCATCTGCGCCCACGCGTCATTGCCGGCGTAGTAGGGCACGAGAAAAACGATCGCGATGTGAATGATGCCGCCGAGGAGCATGCCGCCGACGACGAAGAGAATGGTCCGCCTCACGGGCAGCTCACCGCGCTTGATCGCCGGCATCACGAGATCCGGCGATCTGACTGCCGGTGGTCAGCGGCGTGTCGTAGAGGCGGAGCACGAGCTTGAATCGGTCCGACCGCGCCGATCGGGAGCCAGTTGCCCGGCTCGACACTGTGACGACACGGCGATGCGAAAGCTGCCGTCAGGTTCCCGCACGATCTCGCGCGAGTGAAAGCCCGGACGGTGAGCGACGTTGACCATCAGTCGGCCATCGGGATCCGTAGCGGTCAGGGTCCACAGCCGCGCCGCCGGCGTCTCTCCAACGACCAAGTAAGTGCAGGCGCCCGAAAGCGGCGCGCCCGTCAGCATCGGTCTTCTGCGGTGAAAGACAGGCCTTCGCCGGCGCCGAGCGGAACTTCGCCGGTGCGAGCCAGCATGGCGAGCGAATAGGGGTCGGCGTCGGGCTGCCTTCCTGCGGCCACGCCGTCCAGCCGCCGACCGTTACTGCGCCGAACAAACGACCGCGATCGATGGCGTACCACGCGCTGGAGACGCCGACCGTCACCGCCACCACGATGGCAATGGCGAGATCAATGAGGAACCGCACCGCCGGCTATCTCCGTCAGAGGTTGTTGGCGCGGAGGGCGACAAGCGCGGCGAGGGGCTTCAGTCCGGCAGCCTTGCGCATCAGGGCTCCTCGATCTCCGTCAGCGTTCGCTGGTTGCGGCCGAGAGGCTTGCGGCCCGTGCGCCGACGAAGTCGACGGCTTCGCCGACTTTCGGCGACCACCGTCCCGTCCGGCGGGGTCTCGATGGGTGGATCGATGAACGGGATCGGCTTCAACTCGACGCCCTGATGGGCGAATGTCATGAACTGCTTCCAAGCCATGCGCCGGCAGGATGCCGCCGGTCAGCCGGCGGGTCGGCGCGTAGCCGTCGTTGCCGAACCAGACCGCGGCAGTGTAGTTGCCGGTGAAGCCGACGAACCAAGCGTCGCGGTAGGCCGAGGTGGTGCCGGTCTTGCCGGCGGTTCGGATGCCGTCGAGCTTGGCGCGCTTGCCGGTTCCCCATTCGGGCACCTGGACGAGCATCGCAGTTCATCGCGGCAACGATCGGTCTCTTCGAGCACGCGTTCGGCGCGGCGGCGCATCGCGGCGGCGGTCGTAGAGCACGTCGCCGCGGCTGTTGATGATCTGGGTGAAGGCGTAAGGCGTCGCCTTGAAGCCGCCATTGGCGAAGACCGCATAGGCGCCGGCCATGTCGACGACCGTGACCTCCGACGAGCCGAGCGGCAGCGAGCGGGTGATGAGGAGTTCGCTGGTGATGCCCATTTTGTGCGCGGTCTCGACGATCTTGTCGCGACCGATCGCCTGCGCCAGACGCACCGGGATCATGTTGATCGACTTCACCAGCGCGGTCGTCAGCGTGATCGGACCGGAATAACCGCCGGAGTAGTTCTTCGGGCACCAGTTGCCGATGCAGATCGGCGCATCGCGCACGATGCTCTTCGGCGTGAAGCCGTTCATCATCGCGGTCGCGTAGACGAATGGCTTGAACGACGAGCCCGGCTGGCGGAGCGCGTCGGTCGCGCGGTTGAACTGGCTCTCGCCGTAGTCGCGCCCGCCGACCATCGCGCGGACCGCGCCGTCGGGCTCCATGGCGACCAGCGCCGCCTGCTTGACCCGGTAGGACGTCGCCGTACTGGCGGAGCGTGTTCTCGATCGCCTCCTCGCCGGCGTTCTGCATGCCCATGTCGATGGTGGTGCGCACGGTCAGCACGCGGTCGCCGGGAGGCGCGGCTTCCTTCACCTGCTCGAACGCCCAGTCGAGGAAATAGTCGGGCGAGCCGAGCGTCGCTTCGTGCTCGAGCACGTCGGCCGGATGGCGGCGCGCGCCGATGACCTGGCCTTCGGTCATGAAGCCGGCCTGCACCATGTTGGTCAGCACCTCGTTGGCGCGGGCGCGGGCGGCGGGCAGGTTGATGTGCGGCGCGTAGCGGGTCGGCGCCTTGAACAGGCCGGCGAGCAGCGCTGCCTCGGACAGGCTGACGTCCTTCACCGACTTGCCGAAGTAGAACTCCGACGCCGCCTCGACGCCGAACGTGCCGCCGCCCATATAGGCGCGGTCGAGATAGAGCTTCAGGATCTCGTGCTTGGAGAGATTGGCTTCCAGCCACAGCGCCAGGAAGGCTTCCTTGATCTTGCGCTCGATCGTGCGCTCGTTCGACAGGAACAGGTTCTTGGCGAGCTGCTGCGAGAGCGACGAGCCGCCCTGCACGACGGCGTTGGCGCGGAGGTTCTCGACAAGCGCGCGGACGGTGCCGAGCACGTCGATGCCGAAATGCTCGAAGAAGCGACGGTCCTCGGTGGCGAGCACCGCCTTGATCAGATGGTCGGGCATCTCCTCGAGCGGCACGGCGTCGCTCTGCTTGATGCCGCGCTTGCCGATCTCGTTGCCGTAGCGGTCGAGGAAGGTGACGGCGAGGTCGCCCTTCGAGCGCCAGTCGCTGCGCGTCGCCTGGAAGGCCGGAAGGGCGAGCGCCAGCAGCAAGGACCGCGCCGCCGAACCCAAGCGTCAGGCCGTCGCCGAGGATCTCGACGATCCAGCGCTTGATGCCGGTGACGCGGAAGCGGCGCATGAACAGCGAAACTGCGACGAACGCCTGCGCGCGATCGCGCGGCCGGCGCGGAAAAGGCGTCGAGTCGATCCACGCGTCGACCTCGATCAGGCGGACGCGGCGCCGGCGCTTGCTGTTGCTCTGGAACGGATCGCGCAAGGCGACTGCCCAATCAGGGGGTTACGGCTGTTCTAACCAGCCTTCTGCGTGATCCGCGCAGGATATGCAAAGGCGCGGGCAGGGGAAAGCGGCTAACGGCGGACGACCACCGGCGTTCCGACGCCGACGCGCTGGTACAGAGCCGAAAATGTCTTTGTTGTACATCCGGATGCAGCCATAGGAGACGAAGCCGCCGATGGAATTCGGCCGATTTGTGCCGTGGATTGCGTATTCGCCACCGGTCAGGACCATTGCGGCCGCGCCCATTGGGTTGCTGGCGAGTTCCGCCTGCAATCAGGTCGGGAAGCCGCGGATTGTCTCGCTTGACGTCCGCCGGCGGCGACCACGCCGGCTTGATGAATTTCGCGACGATGCGCACGCTGCCGCCCCATTGTTTGCCTCGCTTTGCCGACGCCGACGGGATAGCGGAGCGCCTCGCCGTTGCCGAGGACGAGATAGAGTCGCCGCTCGGATGTGTTGACGACGATGGTGCCGGGAGCAAAAGATTCGCGGAAAACAACGCGCTGCTCCGCAGCTGCCGGCGGGGCGAACAGGGTGAATCCGAGGACGCAGCACAACACAAGAAACGCGAGACATGATCCGGCACGCTAGCGGGGAGTCCGCCCGCTGTCAGCGATTAACCTTGAGCGACGTAAACGGCCAAAAATGACGGCAAAACCGGGGGCTGCTATGAAGATCCCGATGGCCACCCGAAAGCCCGCCGAATTCCGCGCCGACCGAGCCGTTCTGGCGGACGGTTCCGCTCGGCGAAATGTCGGAATCCCAATGGGAATCGCTCTGCGACGGCTGCGCGCGCTGCTGCCTGAACAAGCTCCAGTATGAGGACACCGGCGAGATCGCCTGGACCGACGTCGCCTGCAAACTGCTCGACGGCGACAGCTGCCGCTGCGGCGACTATCCGAACCGCCACGAGCGCGTGCCCGACTGCCAGGCGCTGACGCCGGAGAACGTGCCGGAGCTGACCTGGCTGCCGCCGACCTGCGGCTATCGGCTCGTCGCCGAGGGGCGCGATCTCTATTGGTGGCACCCGCTCGTCTCCGGCGATGCGGAGAGCGTGCACGCCGCCGGCATCTCGGTGCGCGGCAAGACGCTCAGCGAAGCCGACATCGTCGTCGACGACTTCGAGGACTACGTCGTCGACTGGCCGGGCGAGATTCCGGCGAGCGCCGAGGAGCCGGCGCGAGTGAGCGCCTGCCGGTGGTCGAAATCGAATACTGCCGCCAGTGCCGCTGGCTGCTCCGCGCCGCGTGGATGGCGCAGGAGCTGCTGACGACATTCGAGGACGAACTCGGCGGCGTGACGCTCGTTCCGGGCACCGGCGGCGTTTTCGTGGTGAAGGTCGGCGGCGACGTGGTCTGGTCGCGGAAGGACGAGGGCCGGTTTCCGGAGATCACCGAACTGAAGCAGCGGGTCGCGCGACCGCGCCGCGCCCGACAAGCCGCTCGGACATTCGGAGAAGAAGGTGACGCCGGCAGACTAGGTCAGGGGAAATCTGTCCGTTGGCAGATGGCTATTGAGCCGAGGCGCAGCGTCGCTTCACGAAGCGCCGTTTTCCGCGATCCGCCGATAGTGTTTACGGCCGCGCTCTAGGTGCGCGTGCATGGCTTGACGCGCCGCAGCCGCGTCGCCGTCCGCGATCGCCTCGGCAATTGTGTCGTGCTCGCGCCGAAGATTTTGGAGATACTGAGCGTGTTCGGCCGGTCGCCCTTCGGCGAGATGAACGCTCCGACGAGGGATAACGATGGCACCGAGGAAACTGAGGAAGGACGAGAAATACGGGTTTTGCGTTGCGGCGCCGACGCCGACGTGGAAGTCGAAATCGATCTCGACGGCGGGATCACCTTCGGCGACGGCCTTCGCAAAACGTCGGGCTACCGCTCGCAGGTGCATGAGGTCAGCTTTAGTACGCCGCGCGGCGGCAAGTCCGGCGGCTTCGACCTCGACGCAGATACGGAGTTCCAGAACCTCGATCACCTGATGGACTGAGTGCAGCCCTTCGGGGTCGATGCGGAAGGGGCGCTTCCTCGAATTGTTGGCGACGAAAGCCCCCGACCCCTGACGAGTTCTCAACGATACCTTCGGCGCGCAAGGCGGCGATAGCCTCGCGCACGACTGTCCGGCTGACTCCATACGCCTGCATCAGCGCTTGCTCGGTAGGCAGGCGGGTCCGCGGGGCAAGTTTGCCCTCGACGATCTCGTCAGTGAGCCGGGCAATCAGCATACCCGTCAAATTCGTTGGCGGCGCCAGCGGGCGGGGAGAAGGGTTGTCTTGACGGCTCATTTTTTCGGCTACCCGAGCGATTGTCGCAGTACGCTTGACTGCCCGCGATCAATTCATAAGGTAATCGTACAACTGGGCCGATGACAACAGAGAGCGGGCGGGAGCGGCCATGTCGCCAGTTGTTTCATCGACCGCCTGAACCGGCCGCCAGACGGGCTGGTCATCGCGGTCAACAGAAATGGGAGGGAAACAATGAAATTCACGAACCTGTCCGCAATGGCATTTGCCATTGCCGCATTCGGCCTCGGCGGCTCGGCGCTCGCGCAGATCGTCCTCAAGTCGGCCGATGTCCATCCGCCGGGCTACCCGACCGTCGTCGCGGTCGAGAACATGGGCAAAAAGCTCAGCGAGGCCACCAGCGGCCGCCTCTCGATCCAGGTCTATCCCGTCGATGCAGCTCGGCGGCGAGAAGGAATTCCTCGAGCAGACGCAGTTCGGCGCGCATTGCCTTCGCCCGCGTCAGCCTCGGCGTCATGGGCGCGATCACGCCGCGAGCTCAACGTCTTCAACCTGCCGTTCGTCTTCCGCGACCGACCACATGCACAATGTCGTCGACGGCCCGCTCGGCGACGAGATGCTGCAGGCGATCACCGACCATCCGACCGCCAACCTCATCGGACTGGCGTGGATGGATGGCGGCACGCGCAACCTCTACAACGCCAAGGTGCCGGTCGCGAAGATGGAGGATATCGCGGCCTCAAGATCCGCGTCATGGGCAATCCGATCTTCGTCGACATGATGAACGCGATCGGCGGCAACGGCGTCGTCGATGGGCATGGACCAGCTCATGAACGCTCTGCAGACCGGCGTGGTCGACGGCGCGGAGAACAACTATCCGACCTACGCCACGCAGCAGCACTACAACTACGCCAAGTACTATTCGCTGACCGGGCACCTGATCATCCCTGAGATCCTGGTGATGTCGAAGAAGGTCTGGGACGGCCTGTCGGCCGAGGATCAGGCGCTGATCATGAAGGTCGCCAAGGAGGCGCAGGCCGAGCAGCGCGCTCTGTGGCAGGCGAAGGAGCAGGAATCGCTCGACGCGATGAAGGCCGCCGGCGTTGATCATCACCGAAATCACGCCGGAGGAGAAGCAGCGCTTCCAGGACGCGATGAAGCCGGTCTACGAGAAGTACGGCGCCGATCTCGCCGCGATCTGATCGCGCGCGATCCAGGCGGTCCAGTAAGCAGCCGCCCGGCCGCGACTAGAGTTGGCCGGCGCGGTTCGCCGATCAGGCGCCGCGCCGCGTCGGTCTTCGGGGAGGGGCTTCCGGGATGCTCGCCAGCCTACGTCCGCGCGATGGACGTCGCTCCATCGCGTCTGCGTGATCGTCGCCGGCGCCTGCCTCGTCGTCATCACCGTGATCATCCCGTGGGGCGTGTTCACCCGCTACGTGCTCGGCTTCGGCTCGTCGTGGCCGGAGCCGATGGCGGTGCTCCTGATGATCTGGTTCTCGTTCATGGCGGCGGCCGTCTGCTACCGCGAGGGCCTGCACATCGGCGTGTCGATCCTCGCCAACATCCTCACCGGCTGGAAGCGCACCGCGCTCGGCTGGCTGCTCGAGATCCTGATGGGCGCGACCAACCTCTTCCTGCTCGTCTACGGCATCCGCCTGGTCGAGGCGACCTGGTATCAGGTCATCGCCGACTTCCAGGTCGATCTCCGTCGGCGTCTCCTACCTGCCGGTGCCGCTTGGCGGCGGCATCGTCGTGCCTCTTCGTCATCGAGCGGCTGTGGACGCGGCAAGCTCTTCGTCGAGCCGACCGCCGACACCGTCAGCCACGTCGCGAGCGAGTAGGCGGAGGCCGTCGATGGGCGTCGCCGTCCTCATCGTCTGTTCATCGTCCTCTGCCTGCTCGGCATGCCGGTCGCCTATGCGCTCGGCCTCGCCGCGATCTTCGCGGCGCTGTGGATCGACATGCCGCTGGAAGCGATCATGCTCAAGGTCTCCGACGGCACCGACGACTTCGCGCTGCTCGCCATCCCCTTCTTCATCCTCGCCGGCGCCATCATGGCGGAGGGCGGCATGGCCGAGCGGCTGGTCAATCTCGCCCGCATCTTCGTCGGCTGGATCCGCGGCGGCCTGGCGCTGGTCAACATCCTCGCCTCGGCCTTCTTCGGCGCATCTCCGGCTCGTCGGTCGCCGATACCGCCTCGATCGGCTCGGTGATGATCCCGCAGATGATCAAGGACGGCTATCCGCGCGCTTTCGCGGTCAACGTCACCGTCAGCGGCTCGCTGCAGCCGCTGCTCATCCCGCCGTCGCATAACGCCGTCATCTATTCGCTCGCCGCCGGCGGCGTCGTGTCGATCGCCGCACCTCTTCCTCGCCGGCGCGATCCCCGGCCTGCTGATCGGCCTGTCGCTGATGATCTACGTCTGCATCGTCGCCCGCCGCCTGAACCTGCCGCGCGGCGAGGTCATCTACCCGCGCGAGGCGGCGCAAGATCGTCGTCGAGTCGCTGTGGGGCCTGCTCACCGTCTTCATCATCCTTGGCGGCATTCTCGGCGGCGTGTTCACGCCGACGGAATCGGCGGCGGTCGCCTGCATCTACGCCTTCCTCGTCACGATGTTCATCTACCGCGACTACAAGTGGAGCGAACTGCACCTGCTCGTCGGCCGCGTCGTGCGCACCGTCGGCATGGTGATGATCATGATCGGCTTCTCGGTCGCCTTCGGCTACATGATGGCGATCATGCAGGTGCCGAAGACTGGCCGCCGATTTCTTCCTCGTCGATCGCCAACGACAAGTACACGCTCCTGCTTCTCATCAACGTCCTGCTTCTGGTGCTCGGCACGTTCATGGACCTCGCGCCGATGCTGCTGATCTGCACGCCGATCTTCCTGCCGATCGTCGACGATGTTCGGCGTCGATCCGGTGCATTTCGGCATCATCATGATCCTCAACCTCGGCATCGGCCTGCTGACGCCGCCGGTCGGGCCGACGCTGGTGGTCGGCTGCGCTATCGGCAAGGTGTCGATGGAGGCAGTATCGCGAGCATCCTCATCTTCTACATTCCGATGCTGATCGTGCTGGCACTGGTCACCTACGTGCCGGCGATTTCGCTCTGGCTACCCAGCGTCCTCAAATAGCGGTGCCAGATCTCTGGCGATCTTGCCAAGCGCGCGCTTCGTGTATCCCACCGTCGCCGGCGTGTTCCCTATTGCACGCGCGACGGAACTTATCTCTGCACTCTGCGGAGCGCCTGCGAAGCTGGGCGAAAATTGTGCAGCCGGCGGTTTTAGCCTCGTGGCGGTCGGCTCCGCCCTTGACCGCTCGTTCGTCTTGCCATGTGATGTGAGGCATGAGGGGCGGTGCTGAGCCAGCATCCGCTCGCGGCCGAATGTCGGTCAGCAAACAAAACCGCCGTCCGCAGGGGAAAAAGTCGCGGACGGTTGATCCAGTTCAGTCAACCGAAAGGCTCGAAAAAATGCGTACAAGGATTCTGTCTCTTGCAGTCGGCGTGGCGTTTGCCGCTGCCGCCGGCGCTGCGAATGCAACGACGCTCGACGACGTGAAGGCGAAGGGCTTCGTCCAGTGCGGCGTCAACACCGGCCTGCTCGGCTTTGCTTCGGCCGGACGATGCGGGCAACTGGACCGGGCTTCGACGTCGACTATTGCCGCGCGGTCGCGGCCGCGATCTTCAACGACGCCACAAGGTGAAGTTCACGCCGCTGACCGCCAAGGACCGCTTCACCGCGCTGCAGTCCGGCGAAGATCGACCTGCTCGCCCGCAACACCACCTGGACGATGTCGCGCGACACCTCGCTCGGCCTGACGTTCGCCGGCGTGAACTACTACGACGGCCAGGGCTTCATGGTGACAGAAGTCGCTCGGCGTCGACCTCGGCGCTGGAGCTCGACGGCGCTTCGGTCTGCGTGCAGACCGGCACGACGACCGAGCTCAACCTCGCCGACTACTTCAAGGTCAACAATATGAACGCCAACGCCGGTCGTGTTCGAGACGGCAGCACGAAGCCGACGCCGCCTACGACTCCGGCCGCTGCGACGCCTATACCACCGACGCTTCGGGCCTCTATTCGATCCGGCTGAAGCTCGCCAAGCCCGACGATCACATCGTTCTGCCCGAGATCATCTCGAAGGAGCCGCTCGGGCCGGTCGTGCGCCAGGGCGACGACCAGTGGTTCAACATCGTGAAGTGGACGCACTTCGCGCTGCTCAACGCCGAGGAGCTCGGCGTCACGCAGGCGAATGTCGACGAGATGAAGACGTCGCCCAACCAGGACATCAAGCGCCTGCTCGGCGCCGACGGCACGTTCGGCGAAGGCATCGGCCTCGCCAACGACTGGGCCGCGAACGTCATCAAGGCGGTCGGCAACTACGGCGAGATCTTCGAGCGCAACATCGGCGCGGGCTCGAAGCTGAAGATCGCCCGCGGCCTTAACGCCCTCTGGACCAAGGGCGGCATCCAGTACGCCCCGCCGATCCGCTAGACGGAACCTGCCACCGGGCGGGCGCAGTCCCGCCCGGTGAATGCCGACGCTCGCGTGGGGCGGATGTGGATGGTGACATCCGAAGGCACTGAGCGTCGCGTCCGAGACCGCATCGCGCGCGTCGTCATTCGTCTACGATCCGCGCGTGCGCGGGTTCGTCTTCCAGGTCGCTGCTTGCGGCCGCGCGTCATCGCTTCTCTTCGTCTGGATCGTCAACAACACGATCGAGAACCTCCGGCGCGCGCAACATCGCCTCCGGCTTCGGCTTCCTCGGCGAGCGCGCCGGCTTCGACATCTCGCAGACGCTCATCCCGTACTCGATCGAATTCGACCTACGGCCGCGCCTTTCTCGTCGGGCTGCTGAATACGCTTCTCGTTGCCGTCGATCGGCATCGTGCTCGCGTCGATCCTCGGCTTCCTCGTCGGCATCGCGCGCCTGTCGCAGAACTGGCTGGTCGCGCAAGCATCGCCACCGTCTATGTCGAGACGCTCCGCAACATCCCGGTGCTGCTGCAGCTTCTCTTCTGGTACAAGGCGGTGCTCTCGGTGCTGCCGGGGCCGCGTCAGGGCTACGCGCTGCCGCTTCGGCGCCAACCTCAGCAACCGCGGCCTGATCCTCCCCAAGCCCGATTCCTCGAGCCGGGCTTCTCGGCGACGGCGATCGCGTTCCTCGTCGGCGATCGCTGCGGTCGTTGTCTTGTCGCGCTGGGCGCGCCGGCGGCAGATGGCGACCGGCCAGCCGTTTCCCGTCCTCGTGGACGGCCTCGTCGTCCTCGTCGGCATTCCGCTGCTGGTGTTCCTGGCCACGGGCACGCCGCTGGCGGTCGAGTTACCCCGAGCTGAAGGGCTTCAACTTCGTCGGCGGCCTGCACATCGCGCCGGAGTTCATGGCGCTGCTGCTCGGCCTCGTCGCTCTACACGGCGACCTTCATCGCCGAGATCGTCCGCGCCGGCATCCTCGCGGTGGCGCACGGGCAGACCGAGGCGGCCTATGCGCTCGGGCTGCCGGCGCGGGACGACGCTGCGGCTGGTGATCATCCCGCAGGCGCTGCGGGTCATCATTCCGCCGCTGACCAGCCAGTATCTCAACCTCACCAAGAACTCCTCGCTCGCGGTCGCCGTCGGCTATCCCGACCTCGTCGCGGTCTTCGCCGGCACGGTCCTCAACCAGACCGGTCAGGCGGTCGAGGTGATCTTCATCACCATGGTGGTCTACCTGGCGATCAGCCTCGTCACGTCGCTGTTCATGAACTGGTTCAACCGCGCGCGTCGCGCTGGTGGAGCGCTAGGCGATGACGCACCGCATTCGAACTCGCCTACGTGCGCAAGGAGGAGGAGCCGGTCCTGCGCGCCGCCGCGCGGCGAAGCCGGCGCGGTCGGCTGGCTGCGCGCCAACCTCTTCTCGTCCATGACCAACACGATCCTGACGCTTGCTCGGCATCGCGCTTCGTCGTCTGGATCGTGCCGCCGATCATCCGCTGGGCGTTCATCGATGCGGTCTGGACCGGCGACGATCGCGAGGCCTGCGTCGCCCCGGGGCCGGCGCGTGCTGGGCCGTTCGTCAAGGCGAAGTTCGGGCAGTTCATGTACGGCCGCTATCCGATCGAGGAGCGCTGGCGGGTCGACCTCACCGCGCTCCTGTTCGTCGTCGGCCTCGTTGCCGATGGCGATCCCGCGCGTGCCGTTCAAGCGCGAGACCGCGATCTATCTGCTTGTCGTCTTCCCGATCGTCGGCCTTCGTCCTGCTGCGTCGGCGGCGTGCTTCGGCCTCGTCGATGTCGAAACGTCGCTCTGGGGCGGCCTGCTGGTGACGCTGGTCGTGGCGATCGTCGGCATCGTCGCGTCGCTGCCGCTCGGCGTCCTGCTGGCGCTCGGCCGCCGCTCGAAGCTGCCGATCGTCCGCATCCTCTCGATCGCCTTCATCGAGTTCGTGCGCGGCGTGCCGCTGATCACCGTGCTGTTCATGGCGAGCGTGATGCTGCCGCTGTTCCTGCCGCCCGGCGTGAACTTCGACAAGCTGCTGCGGGCGCTGATCGGCGTCGCGCTGTTCTCCGCCGCCTACATGGCGGAGGTCGTGCGCGGCGGCCTGCAGGCGATCCCGCGCGGCCAGTACGAAGCGGCGGCGGCGCTCGGCCTCGGCTACTGGCGGATGATGCGGCTCATCATCCTGCCGCAGGCGCTGAAGATCGTCATCCCGGGCATCGTCAACAGCTTCATCAGCCTGTTCAAGGACACGAGCCTGGTGCTGATCATCGGCCTCTTCGACCTGCTCGGCATCGTCCAGCTCGGCTTCGCCGACCCGAACTGGGCGTCGCCCGGCGACGCCGGCGACCGGCTACGTCTTCGCCGCGATGGTCTTCTGGCTGTTCTGCTTCGGCATGTCGCGCTACTCGATCTACACGGAGCGCCGGCTCCACACCGGCCACAAGCGCTGAGACAGAGGGACACGCTCATGTCGGATCATGCCATCGTCCGCAGTCGGCCGCGATCGTCAACGCCGACGGTGTCGGCGACCGATGTCGGCGATCGAGATCGTCGAGCATGAACAAGTGGTACGGCGAGTTCCACGTGCTGCGCGAACATCAACCTGAAGGTCATGCGCGGCGAGCGCATCGTCATCTGCGGGCCGTCCGGCTCGGGCAAATCGACGATGATCCGCTGCATCAACCGGCTGGAGGAGCACCAGAACGGGCGCATCGTCGTCGACGGCATCGAGCTCACCAACGACCTGAAGCGCATCGACGAGGTGCGCCGCGAGGTCGGCATGGTGTTCCAGCACTTCAACCTCTTCCCGCATCTCACCATCCTGGAGAACTGACGCTGGCGCCGATCTGGGTGCGCAAGATGCCGAAGAAGGAGGCCGAGGAGGTCGCCATGCGCTACCTGACGCGCGTCAAGATCCCCGAGCAGGCGGCGAAATATCCGGGCCAGCTCTCCGGCGGCCAGCAGCAGCGCGTCGCCATCGCCCGGGCGCTCTGCATGAACCCGCGCATCATGCTGTTCGACGAGCCGACCTCGGCGCTCGATCCGGAGATGATCAAGGAAGTGCTCGACGTCATGGTCGACCTCGCCGAGGAGGGCATGACCATGCTCGTCGTCACGCACGAGATGGGCTTCGCCCGGCAGGTCGCCAACCGCGTCATCTTCATGGATCGCGGGCCAGATCATCGAGCAGAACGAGCCGGAAGCGTTCTTCACGCACCCGCAGCACGAGCGGACCAAGCTGTTCCTGAGCCAGATCCTGCACTAGGGCAGGCGCGATTTACGCTCCGGAAACCAAGAGAACCACAACACCAATTCGTGATCAGCCGGATGTCCGATTTGTGACAGCGGCGACTCAGGTCGAGTGAAATTATCATGACAATCGCGACACAGCGGCTTCCAAACTTCTTCACGTCGCGACCAAGGTGCACGAGGAACCGGTACCCGCTTCGGCGGGTACCGGGTGCGGCCTTTTTCGAACGCAAAAAACAGCGTCCGGCGATGGTCGATGGCGGAGCGCGATTTAGCTCGAACACCACGCGCTGCGTTCGTTTCAGCCTAGGGAAAAAAGCCTAGGAAGAAATTCTTGACAGCGTGACGCTGATCCTGTAGGGTTCAGTTAACGTCGCAGAGGTGGGCGTCGGGTTCTCCTCCCTCCTGACGCCCCGCGTAGGAGGCCTCCGCTGTTGCGCGCGTAATTGTTGCGCCGCTCCGGGGGCCTTCCCTTTTTTGGCGAGGCAAACTTCATGACCGGTGTGTCCCTGGCGGCCTCGCCGCCGCTCGCTCGCCCGACCGCATCGATGCGCTCGTCCGGGCGCTGACCGCGCTGATGCTCGGCCCGACGGCGAACCCTGGGTGAGGGGTGTGTGAGGCACTCGATGCGGCGCGGCTAGCGCAGCGCGCAGCCGAAGCGGTAGAGGCGGGCCGAGACGTGCAGCACCGCGAGATCCGGGCACTCGGAGGCCGGGTTTCTCACGAAGGCTACCGCCTTCTGCCCTTCCGGAACGTCGACCCTGATCCGCTTGTGAACGAACCGCTGGCCGTCGTTGATGTAAACCTGGATCGCGCCCGCATACCGGGCGAAATGGATATCCTGGTCGCCATCGGCGTCGAGGTCGAGCACGCGAATCTGACTCTGATTCGCCTGGTCGTTGTCGATCGTCCCGGAGACAAGGTCCTTAGTCACCTCGACGAACTGTCCACCGCGATAGGCGAACAACTGGAATACGAACTTGCGGAATGGGAGATGATGACCCCGAAATTCCGCGGAGGTCAGTGCGATCAACGTCTCGCCCTTGAACGGAACCGTCGCGATCGAAAAAGCGGCCGTGTTCTCCCCGAAAACAGGATTCGGCAGGTCCAGGCTTTCGCCGCTGAACCTACCGTTCCGATTGAATACGACGTAGGACGCGATGCGGTTGTTGGTCGTGACCGTCGTGTATTCCTCGTCCTCGCTGCCCGCCTTCTCCGCCTCGATCGCGGCGAGGAAATCGCACCTGCCGTCGCCATCGACATCGGAGAGGGCGATTTCGTTGTACGACCCGTCCTTGTCCGTGCCTTCGAGCCAGTTGGCGGCGTATGACTCCTGGAAGCCGTTGTCGCGGACGGTGATGAAGTGCGGGGCGAGGTAGGCCTGCGAGCGCAGTCCGCCGTTGTTGTTGACGTAGATTTCGGGGAAGCCGTCGCCGTCGACGTCGCAGCTCTCCACGCTGGAGGTGGTGCCCGGATCCCTCACCTCGTAGACCTTGGTGACCGTGACAGGGTTGGTACCGGCGATCTCGAAGATCGACGTGACCTCGCCCTCGTGGGTGTGCGGCAATCCGAGCTCGCCGTCACGGCCGAGCGCCAGCAGCGTTTTTCCTCGTGGGCCTTTCAGGAACTTGGCGTCCCAGGTTCTCCGCGTCAGTCCGCCTTCGCCGAGATCGATGACGTCGAACTCGCCATCGGGACGGGTGACGACCAGAAGACTGCTGATCGGATTTTCCAGGCGCTCATGCGCCTGGCCGGTCATGCGCGTCATGCCGGAAATGGCAAAATCGTCGGCGCCGTCGCCGTTCACGTCGAACACGTCGAGAATGTACGGATACTCGATGCCAAAGCCGAACTCGACCTTCTGCCGGGTTGCGAGTTCGTAGACACCGGATTTGGGGCATCGCCCGTCGCTGGCGCGCAACGCGGCGAGCAACACATCGGTGATCGGCCTGTCGATGGTGATGCCGGACTGGGCGGAGAATGCCTCCGCGGCAGCGGTGGTGCGCTGTCCCCACGATCCGTCAGCCGCACCGACATCGCATCCGCGCTCGAACAACAATGCCTGAAACTCGGCCACCGGTTCCTGGGCGGCCGCCGGCAAAGCCGACGTCATCAAAGCCAGGACGACAGGCAAGACATGAACACGCATTGCGATCCCCCCATGGCGTCGTGAGTCACCCAAGGTAGCGACTGCGTCGTCCGCCGCAAGCGCGATACTGTCCTTGCCTCGCGCGCGGCGCCTACGCCGTGATCCCGAACCAGCGCGCGCGGCGGCTGGAGCCGAAGTGCTGTTTCTCGGTGCGGAGCGTGATCGACGGCGCGGTGGTATTTGCCGGTCGGCGCGGGGCCGGAGAAGAAGTCGACGTCGACGCGGCCGATGCGCCCGGCGCCGAACTCGATGTAGCAGGAGCCGGCGCCGGAGTAGGCGTCCGGCGGCTGCGCCGCCGCGGACTTGCGCGATGATGCGCCTCGGCGACGGACGCGGCCGCGCCTTCGGCGAAGACGCCGGCCTTGGGCGTGCCGGTGGCGGCGATGTCGCCGACGGCGTAGACGCCGGGAAATCGTGTCTCGAGGGTCTTCGGATCGACCGGCACCCAGCCGTCCTCGGCCATGCCGCTCGCTTCGACCACTGCCGGGCGCGCGGTGCTTCGGCACGCCGAGGAAGAGATCGAAGGGAAGCTCGCTCCCGTCGTCGAGGATGGCGACGCTGGCGCGCCGTGGTCGAGCGCGGCGACCCGGCGGTCGGGCACGAATGTGATGCTCGCGCTCGGCGAAGGCGGCGACGAGCGCGCGCGAGGTTTCGGGCGACGGCGGCACCGGGCGTCGCCGAACGGCATGACGAGCGTGATCTCGCAGTGCTCGCGGACGCCGCGGGTCGTCGAGGAAGTCGTGCAGCATCAGCGCCGCTTCGCTCGGCGCCGGCGGGCATTTGAACGGCGCGCCGCAGACGCCGATGATGGCGTGGCCCTTGGTGAAGGCGGGCAGCACGTCGCGCAAGCGCGTCGCGCCGGCGACGGAATAGAACTCGTTGCCGCCTTCGGCGAGGCCCGGGCGTCGCGTCGAGGTCGTAGTCGGCGCCGAGCGCGACGACCAGGATAATCGGCGTCGAAGGTGCCGCCGTCGGTGGTGACGCGCGCGCCGCCGGGATCGATCGCGGTGACCGTCTGCTGCGAGGAAGCGCACGCCGGGCTTGTTGAAGTTGCGGTAGGGCAGGCGGACCGCATCGAGCGTCGCGCGGCCGAACATCACGTCCAGCTTCGAGATAGCCGAAGATGAAGGCGTCGCTCTTGTCGATCAGGGTCACGTCGGCGTCGTCGCCGAACGCCTCCGACAGGAGCGTGCTCAGCTCGAGGCCTCCGAACCCTGCACCAAGAACGAGGACGCGAGTCTTCATGACGCGGACGGTGGGGCTCGGGAACGCCGCGAGTCAAGTTGCGGGATCGCGCGAGGAGCCTGGGGAACGAGAATAAGAAAATGGCCGCCCAGCGAGACGCTGGACGGCCATCAATCCTGATGCAGGGAGGTCGACTAGAGCTTGGCGATCATCCGGCAGAAGTTGATCACGTCGCTCTTCTGAGTCTCCGGGTTCGCCAGGACCTTCAGGCAGCGGAGCTTCAGGGTGTCGCGGTCGCCTGCGGAAAGGTTTGCCGCAAGCCTCTGGAACCCGGCGCTGCCGGCACCGGCACCGCCAGCACCACCATTGCCGCCGGCACCACCAGCCCCGGTGCCGTCGCCGATGTCATCAAGGCCGATGTCGCCGAGGTCGACACCTGCGAGCAGGCTACCGAGGTTCACGTCGCCGTCGGTCTGCGAGCCTTCGCCCGTCGTCGGGTCGCCGTTGCTGTCGACGTTGGCCAGCGGACCGCTGCCCTGACCGACGTTGGCGGTGGCGTTGTTGGCGCCGGTGCTTCCGCCCGTGCCAACCGAGACACCGCCGTCGCCGACATTGACGTCGATCGCGTAGGCCGGGATGCTGGCCGCGCCGAGCATCAGAGCTGCGACCAACGCAGTCGTCTTTGCAAAATACCTGGTCATGAGGCCTCTCCGTTGTTGTCAGAACACGGATCAGTTTCCGTGAACGGATAATGTCGGCCCCCGCTATTTGTTTCGGAGAGTATGGAGGCAGCGTTTCGCAAGCCTTGCTTCGATATTTCAAAATCTAGATGATTTTTTCCTGCGATTTTGCCGCCCGGTCGGCGACTCTCGCAGTAACGCGCGCAGATGCGCTCGAGAACAAAAATGGATGACATCGCGAAGATATTCGGCGAGCGGGGCGATCTGGCACACCTCGCCCTTTTTCTCTGGGCGAGCGGAGCAAGCGCACTGCTCGTCTGGGCACTCAAGGAACTCGCCGCGTCCAACCGCAGGTTCAACCACTTCGTCAACGAGATCGCGTGGCTGAATTGGCTGTTCGAGCGAGACTGACGGCGCGCCTTTACGAGCAGAACACATGTCCCCGATTTCCACAGGATATGAGGGTTGTATGACAGCGGAGAGCTGACCAAACTCATCGCGTTGTCCGGCTCCTGATCCTCCGATCACTTGCGTGATCTGATCCGTGCCGAACCAATCCCAAGAACCGCCGGTCCTTGACCCACAGGGCCGGCGGTTTTTGTTTTATGGTGCTTCAGCAAACTCCTCAAAAGAAACCCCCGGCTAGGTGGGCCGGGGCTTCCTTGGTCCGCCGCATTGCGGGTCCGTTTTCACGGGCGATTTTCGCTATAGCAGAGGGAACCTGATTCGGGTTTGTCGCGAGCGAGCTAAATGATCCGCATCACCGCCACGCTTCTTATCGACGATCGCGAGATCGAAGAGACGTTCATCCGCTCTTCCGGACCTGGCGGGCAAAACGTCAATGCGGTGTCGACGGCGGTGCAACTGCGGTTCAATGTCCGGCAGTCGCCGTCACTATCGAAGGCGGTTCGCCAGCGCGTGGAGGTGCTGGCCGGACGACGTGCAACGCAAGACGGCACTATTGTTATCACCGCGCGGCGATTCCGAACGCAGGAAGCAAACCGCAAGGATGCGCTGCTCCGTCTCGTCGAGTTGATCCGTGAAGCGGCGATTCCGCCGGCGATCCGTAAGGCGACGAGGCCGCCTCGCGCCAGCAGGCGTCGCCGATTGGAAGCGAAGGGCAGGCGAGCTGCGCTAAAAAAACGTCGCGGGTTTCACCGCGACGATCTGACGTAGCATTTGAACGAGGGGTCCTGGCTCTTTAGCCGGCTACGACGATTTCCTTGAACAACACGCCGCGGTCGCGCGCGAAATTGGCAAGGAGCGGCAAACAGGCCGCGCCGATTGCGCGCGCGCCGCTTCCGATTGCACCTTGGCTAACGGTGACGGTGGAAAGGCCGCGTTGGTCGAATTCAGCCAGTCGTGCGTTCACGCGCTCTACGATGCGCTGCCGGACCGTCACTGGGAATGCGCCGTCGAGGATTGCCGTCGGCACGTCCACGACAGCGACCGCAGCCACCGTTGCGAATGCAATGCCGGCGGCTACTTGTTCGATCCAAACATCGAGCGGCGAGCCGAGGTCACCCCAATCATCGGGCGAGCGCCAAAGGACAGAAGCGTCGCGTTCAGCTTCGAGCAGCATGTGCTCAAGCAGATAAATCGACGCAGATCGGATGAGGGGCTGCGTCCCGAGTCCAGCGTTCGTACCCGCGACGGGCATCGAACCGACGGCGCCCGCATTGCCAACATTTCCGAGATGGAGGCTTCCGTTGAGGACCAGGCCACCGCCGATGAAAGAGCCGACGAAGAAGTAGAGAAAATCCAGTGCGTGTCCGCGATTGCCGAGAACGAGTTCGGCCCCACAGGCGGCGGATGCGTCGTTGCAGAAAAGCACGGGCCACGGGCAAATTCGGGCGACCGCATCCTTCAGGTCAAACGTCCGCCATTGATCGAGAACTGCGTGCGGCGCCCCGATTTGTTCTTCCCAGTTCCAAAGTTCAAATGGAGCAGCGATGCCGAGTCCACAAATGCGGCGGCCCTCGGCCTTGCTGAGCATGCCAGTCAGTTCGGCGATGCCACGGGTCACGAAATCGCTGACGCTGCCCGGCGTCGGGTAGCTGCCGGCCTCATGCAGAGAACGCCGCACGCCACCAATCATGTCGATCAGCACCAGATCATTGCTCCGCCGACCGATTTTCAGGCCGAGCGCATAGGCCCCGTCCGAGTTGAGCGCAAACGGTACTGACGGCTGCCCGATTTTCCCGCGCTGCGGGCGCTGTTTGACGACAAGGCCGTCCGCCTCGAGCTGCCGCATGATGACGCTAATCGTTTGCGCTGAGAGCCCGGTTTGGCGCGCGATCTCGGCCTTGGGAAGGCTGCCTTCCTTGCGGATGAGGGACAGAACGAGGCGCTCGTTGTAGAGGCGAACCCCACTTTGATTAGTGCCACGGGCAAGGTTGACGGTTCGTGGGCGCGCAGCCCCCGCCGCCGCGCTGTCAGCTCCGAGCGGAAGGACGGTGGTTCTATGTCCGTCGTCGAGTGTGCCCAATCCCCAGCCCCTTAGCGGAAAACAACGCTCACGATGCCCGAACGGCGGCCGGTCACGTCGCGTCCCACGATGAAAATCCGATGAGCGCAAGTCAATATGTAAATTGACATGATTTAGTCTTGACTCACCTCCGCCGTTGGTTGACGTTTTACGGCGTAAGCGCACGAAAAAACGGCTGTCCGGGCAACGCGCGCCCATCGGGAGAGCAGCCGTTCACCGTTCAAATGGGAGGAATCCGTTCACATGAAGTCAAAACTGTTCATTGCTGGGATCGCCGGCGCGCTGACGCTGGGATTTGGCGTGGCATCGGCCAGCGCCGCCGACACCGTTGGCCTCATCACCAAGACCGAAACCAACCCGTTCTTCGTCAAGATGCGCGAAGGCGCGACGCAGAAGGCCAAGGAACTCGGCATCGAGCCTGATTACCGCCGCCGGCAAGTACGACGGCGACAACGACGGCCAGGTCGCCGCGATCGAGAACATGATCTCGGCCGGCGCCAAGGGCTTTGCCATCGTGCCGTCCGACTCGAAGGCGATCGTGCCGACCATCAAGAAGGCGCGCGATGCGGGCCTGATGGTCATCGTGCTCGACACGCCGCTCGATCCGATGGACGCGGCCACGCGACGTTCGCCACCGACAACCGCAAGGCCGGCAAGCTGATCGGCCAGTGGGCCGCAAAGCACGCTCGGCGACAAGGCCAAGGACGCCAGCATCGTCTTCCTCGATCTCGCCACCAACCAGCCGACCGTCGACTACCTGCGCGACCAGGGCTTCATGGCCGGCTTCGGCATCGACGTGAAGGATCCGAACAAGTACGGCGACGAGGACGACAAGCGCATCTGCACGCACGAAATCAGCCGAGGGCGACCAGGCCAAGGGCCGCACGGCGATGGAAAACGCGCTGCAGAAGTGCCCGGACGTGAGCGTCGTCTACACGATCAACGAGCCGGCCGCGGCCGGCGCGTGGGAAGCGCTGAAGGGCGCCGGCAAGGACGACGGCAGCGTGCTGATCGTCTCCATCGACGGCGGCTGCCCAGGCGTGAAGAACGTCGAGGCCGGCGTCATCGGCGCCACCTCGCAGCAGTACCCGCACAAGATGGCCGCGATGGCGCTCGATGCCATCGTGTCCGGCAAGCTGCCGGAAATCGATGCGACAGGTCGGCTTCCTCGACACCGGCGCGACGCTGATCACCGCCAAGCCGGTCGATGGGGTTCCGTCGATCTCGGTCGACGAAGGCATGAAGCTCTGCTGGGGCTAGTTTCCTTCGCCTCAGGAAATCCATAGACTGCTAACAAGCAATAAGGAGAGCAACCGGCAACGGTTGCTCTCCTCGGTCTTGCGAGGGGAGGCGTCGGACAGCGCATGAGCACCGCCAACGAGACGGGCGCCAGCGGACCGGCCGAGTTCGAGAAGATATTGCCGTCGGCGCCGACAGGTCGCGGCTTCGTTCGACGAGGAACACCCAAGCCCGCTTCGACGCCTCCAGCATTTTCTGCACGCCTTCCCGACGACGATTCCCTTCATGGTCCTCGTCCTCGGCGTGGTGTTCTTTTCAAGCCATCGTCGGCGGAAAATTCTTCGCGCCCTTCAACCTGTCGCTCGTCCTGCAGCAGGTCACGATCATCGCCATGCTGGGCATCGCGCAGACGCTGGTGATCCTCACCGCCGGCATCGACCTGTCGGTCGGCGTGATCATGATCCTCTGCTCGGTGGTGATGGGCAGGACGTGCGTCGTCTACGGCGTCCCGCTCGCCATCGCCTTCCCGCTTGGGCTGCTCGTTGGGTTTCTCTGCGGCCTGGTCAACGGCTTGATCGTCACGCTGCTGCGGCTGCCGCCGTTCATCGTGACGCTTGGGCACGTGGAGCATCTTCGGCGCCCTCAACATCTTCTATTCGCGCAGCGAAACCATCCGCCAGCAGGATATCGAGGCGGCCGCGCCGTTCCTGCAGTGGACCGGGACGATCATCAAGCCGCACGATCTGATTTTGAACACCTTCGGACTTGAAGTGCCCGTGGCTCAAGGGATCGGTGATCACCTACGGGTCGATCCTGATGATCGCTGCTCGCCGCCGTCGTCTGGTACATGCTGAATCGCACGGCATTCGGCCGACACGTCTATGCCACCGGCGACGATCCGGATGCCGCGCGCCTCGCCGGCATCAGCCCCAACCGCACGCTTCTGTCGGTCTATGCCCTCGCCGGACTCATCTGCGCCATCGCTGCCTGGGTATTGATCGGCCGCATCGGCGGCGTGAGCCCGCAAGCCGGTCAGACCGCTAACCTCGATTCGATCACCGCCGTCGTGATCGGCGGCACGAGTCTCTTCGGCGGGCGCGGGTCGATCGTCGGCACGCTGGTCGGCGCGTTGATCGTGGGCGTGTTCCGCAATGGCCTGGCGCTCTCCGGCCTCGACGTGCTCTGGCAGGAGTTCACCGTCGGCGTTCTGATCATCGTCGCCGTGACTCTCGACCAGTGGATCAGGAGGGTGGCGTCATGAGCGCTGCGCTGGACACGATTGCTGACGCCGCCGCCGGTCGCCGCCATTCAGCCGGTCCTGGAGGCGCGCGGTCTCGTCAAGCACTACGGGCGTGTCGTGGCGCTCGATCACGCCGATTTCGAACTCCGCCCGAATGAGATCCTCGGTGTCATCGGCGACAACGGCGCCGGCAAGTCGACGCTCATCAAGGTGCTCGCCGGCGCGATCATCCCCGACCAGGGCCAGGTGCTCATGGATGGCAAGGTCGTCCAGTTCCGCTCGCCGATCGAGGCGCGGAACGCCGGTATCGAGACCGTGTACCAGAACCTCGCGCTGTCGCCGGCGCTGTCGATCGCCGACAACCTCTTCCTCGGCCGCGAGCGGAGGAAGGCGGGCCCGCTCGGCCAGATCTTCCGGCTGCTCGACCGGGCACGAGATGCGGAAAGAGGCGCGCCAGCACCTCAACTCGCTGGGCCTTCTCACCATCCAGAACATCCGGCAGCCGGTGGAGACTCTCTCCGGAGGTCAGCGCCAGGGCGTCGCCGTCGTCCGCGCCACCGCTTTTGGCAGCCGCGTCATCATCATGGATGAGCCGACGGCGGCGCTGGGCGTCAAGGAATCGCGCAAGGTGCTGGAGCTGATGCTCGACGTGAAGCGGCGCGGCCTGCCGATCATCCTGATCAGCCACAACATGCCGCACGTATTCGAGGTCGCCGACCGCATCCATATTCATCGACTCGGCCGCCGTATCGCCGTCATCGATCCGAAGAAATATTCGATGTCCGACGCCGTAGCGATGATGACTGGCGCGATGAAGCCGCCGCCGCCCGAATCCTGGGCGGCCTGACAGCGGCGTCCTCAGGGGGAAATCATGGATCTCGGATTGCGCGACAAGGTCGCGGTCATCACCGGCGCCAGCATCGGCATCGGCCTCGCGGTTGCGGAGGGCCTCGCGGCGGAAGGCGCGCACATCGTCATGGCCGCGCGTCAGGGCGATCGGCTGACGAAGGAAGCGAAACGCATCGCCAAGAAGCACGGCGTCAAGACTCTCGCCGTCGCCTGCGATGTCGCCACCGCCAAGGGCGCCGCCAAGCTGGTCGCCGCGACCAAGAAGCAGTTCAAGGGGCGCCGACATCCTCATCAACAACGCCGGCACCGGCTCCAACGAAACCATCATGGAGGCGGCCGACGACAAGTGGCAGTACTACTGGGATCTTCACGTCATGGCCGCCGTGCGCCTCGCTCGCGGACTGGCGCCAACGATGAAGAAAGCGTGGCGGCGGCGTCATCCTGAACAACGCCTCGATCTGCGCCGTCCAGCCGCTTTGGTATGAGCCGATCTACAACACGACCAAGGCAGCCTTGATGATGTTCTCCAAGGTCCTCGCAACCGAGGTCATCAAGGACAACATCCGCGTCAACTGCATCAACCCTGGCCTCATCCAGACGCCGGATTGGGTGAAGACGGCGAAGCAGCTGACCGCCGGCAAGGGCGGCGACTGGCAGGGGTACCTGCAGAGCGTTGCCGACGAGCATGCCACGATCAAGCGCTTCGGCACCGCCGACGAACTCGCCCATTTCTTTGTTTTCCTCTGCTCCGACAAGGCGACCTACAGTGTCGGCTCGACCTATTTCGTCGACGGCGGCATGTTGAAAGGTCTTTGACCGGTCGCCGAGAGAGATGACTTCACTCGAGAGAAACACCGCGCATCTCACTAAGGTCCTGAGCACACGATATCAGGGCGCCCGGCTGATCGCCGGCATCGCCGGTCCGCCCGGATCAGGGAAGTCGACCCTTGCGAATGCCGTCGTCGATAGTCTGAACGCCAGTCAACCAGGCCTGGCTGCCGTTCTTCCGATGGACGGCTTCCACTACGACGATGCGGTTCTAAATGAACTCGGAAGCCTCTCTCGAAAGGGTGCGATAGACACGTTCGACGCTGGAGGCTTCGTCAATATTGTCCGCCGCCTCAAAGAAAATACCGAGGGGGCGATTGCCATCCCCGTTTTTGACCGCTCTATCGAAATCGCCCGGGCTGGGGGGCGCCTTATTCCGCGATCGACCGGCATTGTCGTGGCGGAAGGGAACTACCTTCTCATTCGCCATCCCCCATGGAGCGAACTCGGATCACTCCTAGACCTCACGGTCTTCCTCGACACCGCCCCCGAAACGCTGCGTCGCCGGCTTACAAACCGATGGAGGACGCTGGGCCTCTCACCAACAGATATTGATCGCAAGCTACGTGAAGTCGACCTGCCGAACGGCCGGTTCGTCGTCGAGCAAAGTGCAGCGACCGATCGCATATCAAACTGATATCTGGCCGAGTCGGTTGGTCGCCGATGCTGCCGAAGAGTGAACGCTTTCGGGTTATTGACCGATTTCTTCGAGTAATTGTCGACATCGAAGACATCACGCTTTCGTCGGTTCGGCGGAACCCGCGGGCTAGGCCAAGGCACAGGCGCTGGCGGCGATAGAAAGTCGGCGCTCAACGGCTCGCGACGTGGGGCATCCGACGTCGGACATTGGAAATGGCCGATCCCTCATCACCTCGCTCTTGGTTCAGCTGTGCCGTGCAGTAGCGCGTGGAATGATGGTGCCGGAAGGAAGGTCGGCATGAAATTGGAAGCACCGAGGCGCCCGCCCCAAACGGGTATCGGGATTCGTCGCCTTGCCGCGGACGGTACACCCTATTTCCCGAGGACGTCCTCAATGATCAGGAGGCGTGAATGGCGGGTCCAGGGTTTCGGAACGGGTGATATCCGTTTCCTTGTTGGCCGTGATAGGCTCTCTTGCATCTCCTTGTGCTCGACACCTGCGAAGCGCTCCAGTGCCTCCTCAAATCGCATTGCGATCTTGAATTTGGTCACATAGGTCCGTCCTTGTGTTCGTTCGGGGGTGCCGCCAGCTCTGTCGCCGACCGGATAGCGCGAGCCGTCCTGCCCTTCAGCCGGCGATTGAACGAGGCAGTGGCAGATGCATGGCGCAGCCGGCGGAGTACTTGCCAGGCAGTCATATGCCCAACCCGCAATGCATCCGCCATCCGAGCGGCCGTAACTGTTTTTTCTGGGTCGGTGACAAGCCGGATCGCGGTGAACCACTTCGTCATCGGCAGCGGCGATCCTTGGAAGATTGTACCGACCTTTGCCGAAAAAGTATTTCTGCACGCGCCGCAAAAAGGAAGCCGCGTGGTATTGAGGTTATAGATCTTGCGGTGCCCGCAATACGGACAGACCGGACCATTAGGCCAGCGAACTTGCTTCAGGAGGGTGATGCAAGCGGCCTCGTCGGATAGTATCCCCGCGAGGTCGTCAGCCTTCTGAATTGAAGGATCACCAGCGGGTTTCGCCTGCTTCCTCGTTATCATATCGGGTTGCCATTTTCCGGCAATCGGACGAGCCGCATCTGACACATCATATCGGCGAGGCCTGAGAGTTGGTAGCTCCTTGGTCAGCAGGCGAGTTTGAACGGCGGTACTTCAGTGCTTTGACAGCGGCAAATCCTGTCTGCCAACCACCGATGTGTCTTTGCCGCAACGACGGTCAGAATTCGCCTGTAGCGCACAGATTCCTTGGACAATAGCGCCAACTGGCTTCTATATTTGCCACGCGGCGTAGTGTTTGGGGTACCGCGTTTTTCGCGGCTTGTATGCGTAGCATTGGGAAAACGCCGCCCAATCCTTTTTTGGTCCGAAGTGAGTCTCCGGCGCGTGGGCGAGCGGAGCCTCCATCCTTTTTCTTTGATGCGGCTATTCGCTCGGTGCCGCCAGCGCAACCGGCCAGCATCTTTGATGGTGCCCGGAATGTCTATCTTTCACCGCACCACGATGACGTCTGCTTTTCGCTCGGCGGTCTAGCCGCGCAGCAGCCAGGTGGCCGGCTGATCAACCTCTTCACGCGCAGCGGATACTCAATCAACCCCCCAGCCGGTCCTCAACCGGACGTAAGCGAGATCACCAAACGCCGAATTGAAGAGGACAATGCTTTCGCCGCCCTCTGCGGTCTTACTAAATTAGACCTTGGCCTCACCGACGCGCCTCTGCTCGGACGAAAGTCGATGGACTTGTCGCGCGTCCAGGAAGATCGCGCTACGCTCAGGGGACCGTTGCTCTCGTGTCTACGCAACATAGCGGTGAATTCGGGGCCGAACCCTGAGCTCACGCTGTTCTGCCCGGCCGGCATCGGCGGCCACGTCAATCACGTTGCAACCATGCAGACTGTGATCGAAGCCCTGCCGATCCTGCAGCGCAATTATCGCGTACTCTTCTACGAGGATCTCCACTACGCTTCCAGCGCACCGCGACGAGCCCAAGGCTTGTTGCGGTTGTTCGCCGCACTGGGTGGTCGGCGCGGAACACGGATCACTATCAGCCTCGGTAGGACGGCTGAAGCAAAACTCGCACTGGTGCGTTTGTACCACTCCCAGTTCGACGCATTGCCGGAAAACTACACGCGTTTCTCCCCAAGCATACCGGGTAGTGGTGCGGGCCCGCATGAGGCCGTTTGGGATTTTGGTCTCGAGAGAACAAAAAGGGCAGGGATCGCGGGGATCCATGCCCAGATGGCCCCGACGCAGGTCTCGCCGCAGGAGTGAGCAATGCATGGCGGGGCAAATTGTGATCATTGACGAGCGGTTGTTGCTTGAAACGCAAATACTGCGGGTATTTTTTCGTGCGTCCGAGCCAATCCTCACCGCGGCAATAAAAAGCCCAAGTTCCGGCTTCAACAAAACTGCGCTCGCTTTATCGACCAGCGGCGAATACGCGTGCCGGTTTGATCTGAGCGATGTGCCGGAAGGCAATGATTATCAGGTCTGGTTGCGGGGAGCGTCTGGCTCCGAGAGTCGTTGGGGCAAACTGACGGCAGTCAGGCAAGAAAAAGTTGCGGCCGCTTCGCGGGAAGGTGCAACGCATCAGGCGATCGCGAAGTCCGCTTTTCAGCGCAATGACCGCTGTCTGCACGCCTCGATCCATCTCGACCTGAAGGCACCTGCAGTTCATTTTCGCCTGACGGCAACCGATGATATTGATCCGCTTTTCGAGGCAGGATCGCCATCCCAACAGAAGTCGCACACCGGCTCGACAGGATACTCTGTCGTGACCGCCGTTTACAACGTCGACAAGTATCTCGATGACTACTTCAAGTCGATCACTTCGCAGCTGCTAGACTTCGAATCGAACATCGAACTAGTCCTTGTCGATGATGGTTCGACCGATCGCTCACTAAAAAAAATAAAACGGTGGCAACGAAAGTTTCCAAACAATATACGATATCTTCACAAGCCCAACGGTGGTCCTGCTTCTGCGCGAAATGCAGGACTTGCCCTAGCTTCGCGTGAATGGGTCACGTTCATAGATCCCGACGACTTTGTCGAGCCCGACTATTTTGCAGTGGTGAGCCGAACCATCGAACGCTATCGGGAAACGATAGCAATGGTCTGCTGCAACATCATTTTCTACTACGAACGTTCGCGAGCGAGGGAGGATACTCACCCGTTGCGCTTCCGGTTTGCGCAGGGCGAAAGGCTCGCCGCTGCCGATGATCTTGGCCGTTCGATTCAGATGAGCGCGGCAACCGCTTTCTTCCGCAGGGACCTGATAGACACCAACAAGCTTGCGTTTGATGAACAGGTGCGTCCCAATTTTGAGGATGCGCACTTTGCTGGTCGCTACCTCATGCGAGCGACCGGTAAGACCGTAGCATTTGTTCCTCAGGCGCAATACATCTACCGCCGCCGAGAGGACGGCTCGTCCCTCTTGCAGACCGGAGCGCTGAGGCCCGAACTTTATTCCGATCAAATTCGATACGGATACATTGGGCTGCTGCGGGAAGCCACGACACTTCGTGGAAAACCCCCGCGGACCATTCAAATGATGGTGCTATACAGCCTTTGCTGGCATTTTGAGCGGATCGTAGACCATCCCGAAGCCGTCTCGACGTTGAGCCACGGTCAGCGGCAAATGTTCCTGAACCTCCTGGCTGAAACATTTTCCTATATCGACCCCAGCGTGATCGCGGACTACGACGTCTATGGGCTGCCGTTCGCTCATCGCGTTGGCATCCTTGGCACCTTCAAGAACAGCGATCCGCCGGTGCAGCGCGTCGAAGTAACCGAACATGATCGCGCCAAAAAATTAGTGAGAGTCATCTACTGGTCGCGCCTCCGCGATGTGCGCGCGAGGTTCTCAGTCAACGATCTGGAAGAAGAACCGGCCTTTGACAAAGTGCGGCGCGTTGATTTCCTTGGTTCCCCCTTCTGTTGGGAGCATATCTCTTGGCTTCGGCTCTCGGAAGGGGAGAGCATCAAAGCTTCTTTCGCCGGCCGCGATGCCGAAATTTATGTGAGAGGCGCCAGCATTGGGCGACGCGCTGGGTTGTCTGAGATTCGACTAGCGCTCGCGATAGAACCGCCCGCCGGGGTGCTTATGCCGCCGCATGTCCGCGAACTGAGGCGGGTCGCGCGTCTGCCGCAGATCATGACTGCGTTCAAAGATGCGTGGCTATTTATGGATCGTGACACCGCAGCTGATGACAGTGCGGAACATCTTTATCGTTACGTTCGCCGGCAAGCACCCCAACTCAACACTTTCTTCATCCTGAAGCGAAACTCGCCCGACTGGATGCGTCTGGCACGGGAAGGATTCCGGTTAATGGGATTTAACGAAGCGGAACACGCGGCCGCCCTTCTCAACGCGACGCACCTCATATCATCACAGGCTGATCACTACGTCGTTGGTTATCTCGGCGATACCTTCCGTGACGCGATCAAGTACAAGTTCACCTTCCTTCAGCACGGCATCATTAAAGACGACATATCGGGCTGGTTGAACAGGATCAAACTAGATTGTTTCATTACGAGTACGCGTGATGAGTTCGCCTCCATCGTCGGCGACGGATCGGCTTACAAATTCACTGAGAAAGAAGTCGTTCTGACCGGTTTGCCACGGCACGACGCGCTACTCGAAGGACCAAGAAGGGATTCCCGAACGATTGTCATCATGCCAACGTGGCGACTGTCGCTCTCCGGTGCGGCGGGCGGCGCCGGGAATGAACGTGCGCCGGTGGAAGCCTTCTTCAAGTCGCACTTCGCGCGGCAGTGGAGAAGCTTGCTCCATTCTCCACGCCTAACATCTCTCGCCGAAAAAGCTGGCTGTCGCGTCGTCTTTGTACCGCACCCCAACCTCGAACAATACCTCGACTATTTCGTACCTCCGCGGGGAGTTGAAGTAAGGCGTTTTGGAAGCGGTACTCCCATATCGGGCACATTCGAAGAGTTGTCCCTTTTCGTAACCGACTACTCGTCAAAGGCATTCGACGCGGCGTATCTCGACAAGCCATTGGTCTACTATCAGGCTGATCCGGATGACTTCTTCGGAGGGGGACATACCAGTGGTCCTGGATACTTCGACTATGACCGCGATGGTTTCGGGCCGGTTCGCCGCGACGAGGGTGGCGTTCTGGATGCAATTGAAACCATGCTCTCAAGCGGAGGAGAGGCTGACGCGCTCTATCGGGAGCGTGCGGCTCGTACGTTCGTCTTCCGCGATGGCAGATGCTGCGAACGCGTATTCAAGGCCATCCTGGCGTTGGACCAAGGCCCTACCGAAGAACGGCCGCCTCGTTTGAATACGGAAGAGCGATCAAGCGTTGAACTTGAAGACGCTCATTTTTCCTAGACCGCGACGCCAGGCTGCCGGGCAAGGAGCCGGGCAAACAACAGGTCCTCGGGGTGCGTGATCTTTATGTTGTTGCGCTCTCCGGTCACCGCCCGCACTTCGAAACCCGCAGCGAGAACAAGCTCAATTGTTGACTGTTCTTGCCGACTGGCTGCCCTGTTATATGCCGCCACCAGTATTTCCCTTCGAAAGGCAAGCGGCGATTGGAAAAGGCCTATTTCTTTCGAGGTGTGACGTCCCACTACCTTCCCCTCGGAGATTACAGCAATCGGAACGTCAATCGGACCGAAAGCTGCGGCCGCGCCGGTTTCTTTTGCGGCATCAACTACACTCTTCATCAGATCTGTCGATGCAAACGGCCGCGCGACATCGTGAATGACGATCCAATCGCGGTTTGTATTTTCCACGAGCGATTTGACCGTCTCCTGCCGGGTGTCGCCACCCTGAATAAACCTGCAATGAGGACCGTTGCTTGTCGGATCGTGTGCCACGCCCGCTGGTAGCGCGACGACGACGTCATCCGATATGGTCATCGCTTTTGTCACGGTCCAATCGAGGAGAGTCCGACCTCGGAGCTTGAGGAATACCTTCGGTCCTACACCAGCTCGCGTGCCGCTACCGGCTGCCGGAATGAGAAAGCTCCACTTCCGGCGATCAGCCATGCTGGCGCTGTAGGGCGAGAATCTGCTTGGCGATACGCTGCCCCGCACGACCATCGGTCAAGTTGCCAAAGAGATGCTCGTTGACCTTCCTTCGCTCGGCGGACTTGCGACTTGGATCAGCCAAACCTGTTTGAACGGCCAGGGCTAGTCCTTCTCCGCTGCAGACGGTGACCGCGTCCCTCATCTGCCATTCGATCCCGTCGGGTGCGAAGTAAGGGCTGGCGAAGCCCTCCCCAGTACCGTCCAGACAAATAATGGGACGGTCCAATGCCAGAAACGAAAGAGCCGCACTTGAGACGTCGGAAATAAGGAGGTCCGAGCGAAGCATCAGTTCTGCGATGTCAACATCGGGATCATCATGAAACTCGAGATTAGCGGAATGATTGGCCTGAATTTGCCACGCCTTAAGGAGGTCTTTATTCCACTGGCGCATGTTCGGATGCGGCTTGATGAGCACAGTGATCGACTCGTCACCCCCGCGGATCATTTTTACCGCATTGACTCCAAGACGAATGCCGGCACTCAAACCCTTTGTGAAGGTTGGGGCAAACAATACCGTCCGGCCGGGCGTACGCTTGCGCTGCGCCTTTAGCTTCGCAAAGAGAGGATCGAGTTGCGGATAACCGGTTATCCAGAAACGGCCCCGATCGAACACGCCATTTCGGACATACTCGTCAGCGATTGCCTGGCTACTGGCACAAACGAAATCCACCCTGCCGGCGGCATAGAATGCAAAGTTCTTGTCGGCAAACCCGTGGCGTGTATGCACGATCTTCGTTTCGGGTAGTTGCAGCCGGAGATTGACCATCGCGGCCAAGGGAGTATCCGAAATAACGAGTACTCTTGGCGCGAGTGCACGAATGAGCCAGAAATTCGTCGTCATCACCGAGCGCATTGACGCGCCGACACAGGCGTCGAACACGGACTTCTGTATTGGCCGGTTCCAGTCGTCGAAAAGGAAGAACCCGATCGTCTGCGTCTGATGTCCAACAAGTATGGAGGACGCGTTGATAATGCCGAGCGACGCCTCGAGGACGTCCGGGTGCGAACTGACAATACCGGTAAAAACCGATTTTGCTCGTCGTGGATCCTTGATCAGGCACAACTGCCCGAACCTGACCGCGCTCTTCAGGTCAAGCCGTTGTTCGATCGGAGACAGAAGGTGCCAAGCCCGGTCCAAGAGAAGGTTGTTACAGAAGGTGTGGGCTGCAATCGATGCTGCTTCCGGGGATTCGGGTTGTTCCCGTAACAGTTCTTCCGCGAGGCGGACTGCTTCGCCGGTGCCGCCGTTTCGCTCGACGCATACGATGAGTGTTTCCCATGCGACCATGTCGCCGCGATTTCTGGCAACGTATTTTCTCGAGATGCTCTCGGCGACTGCTGGCGGCAACAGGGCTGCGGCCGCCCGCAACTCTTCGCCGCTGGATAATCGGCCAAGGACGCCACGCTCTTCCAAAACAAACGCCAATCACTCAAACCGGTGCGGCAGCATCTGGACTTGACTTAAGCCGCCCTCGGGCAATCGTCAATTAGCTCATGAACTCAAGCATCTAGCTCGACCCGCTGCATGCCTTCATCAGTTCTGTGGTCTGGGCCTAAACCGCGCGTAGTGCTGCTTGGGCGATCCGACCTGCAGGCAAAGACTTGGATCACAATGTGTTAGTGAGGCCGCTCCGCAGTTTATGACCGACAGAGGCGAGAGCAGCCCAAGCCGTCTGGACTCCGACCACGGGAACGCGCGGATGCGCTTCGTGGTCGCGCGCCGCGCGCGCTCGCCGTTCATCAGAGGGATAAAGGGGACTTATCCACAGTGGCGCATTTCGTACTTACTAACCCGTCCTCGGTAAAATTTTTGCTGCGTCGCCTGCGAGCGCCCGACCACAAGTCAAAGTGGCTCCACGCGGATTTCCCGTCGCCATCGACTACGGCGCGGCACGCACCAGAAATCTGGCACGCCTTGCCTAGTGGCTGAATAGTCACATCATGCACCGATCGTGCGGGCTTTGAATATTGAAAGCTTCCGAGCCAAGGCGGGCTACCCAGCAACTGTGGCCCAACCCGGTGGTACGGCGCTGTCGCGCCCAGTTGATCAAAAGAAAATTCGACGATGGAGGCGTGCGCGATTGCACATCCGAGTTTTCCTTGGTGAGAGCAGTTACTAAAATTCCTCCCGGAGCGGAGCAGGTCCCGAGCTGTCGTGAAAAGTACTTAGTTTGACCGGTGTCTTAGCCAAACACCTCATAGTTATCCTGCCACGTTCTTACGTTTTATTTGGTTAACATTGGGTTAATCCTTTGTAGCGATTTCCTTGCCATCAATATTAAAATCGAGGACACTGTTACGGCTGGGTGTTTGTGCGGCGAATAGCAGCAGACACTTCCTGGGATTTGTATTTTGTACTCGGGAGGCTGGGGATGGTGCGCGTTGTATCGCGTTCCGGCGGGCGTTTTGCTTTTGCCGGCTTGATTGGTTTATCGATATTCTCACTGATTGCCCTTGCAACGCCAAGTGGCGCGGACGAGGTTGCAGCAGAGTCGGCGAGCACCGGTGGCGATACATCGGTCTCGGCTAGCGCGACTAGCAGTGCTCCTCAGACCAACGCCACGGCAGTTGTTACCGGCTCTAATGAATTGGCCGCTTCGGTCAGCTCGAACACCGCGAACGCAGAAACCACCAGCACCGGTGGGGCAATTGCTGTTCAAACAAATAACAATCCAGCCCCGGCTGTTTCAGCCGCGAGCGATACTCCGTCGAACGACCAGCCAGTCGCCGCGGTGCAGTCCACGGCGGTGGTTCCCCCGGCCGTCGACGACGCGCCGGACGTTGAAGGTCCCGACGACGTCCAGCCGGTAGTTGAGCAGGCCGCCAATGCGCCTCCGACCGACGGCAGTGACCTGGCGCTTGCGGCAGCGGGTACTCAGGCAAACGCAGAAGCCCACAACGATGGCGATGTGCCCCGTGCCGAAGCGACCGCTGACGCGGTGGCTGGCGCGGTGGCGATCGACTCCAAGGACGCCGTTTCAACCGCTGCCGACGTCCCGACGGTCGCAGCTGTTGTCGTCGCAGACCCGCCGGTTGGCACCACGCTCGACCTAGCAATCTCGGATTCGCACGTGACCGCCGTCGCCCAGGGGGGCGAAAAACCGATGGCGTACACGTCCGCGGGCAGCGGGATCACGGCGCTGGCTATCGCCGGCGAGAATCCGACCGTCGAAGCCCACGCTGGCCTAGGTGAAAAAATTCAGACGAGCGAAATCAACGGTGAGAAAACGGCGGTCGCCTGGATTGAGGGCGGTCAATACAGCATCGCCATCGCAAGCAAGACGCAGGCGACGGCTTACTCAAGCACTTACGGCAATGGCAAGGCATTCACCTCCGACGAGCTATTCGCCGCAGCGAACACGGCGGCAAGAGCGTACGCGACTGCGACGCGAACCAGCGCCTACGCCTTCGCTGAGGCAAAGGCCCAGTCGTCGGCAGGCACGTCGAACGGATTGGTGGCTGCCGCAAGCGCCTCGCGAGCTTTTGCAAAGATAAAGATTGCCATCATTCCGCCGAAACCAAAGGTGGCCTCAGCGACGGTCGTCGAGTGCACGGTCAAGGTTCTGGACTGGGACGAGTGGCAGAAGACGCCGATAAAGCTCCGCAACCGCATTCAGGCCTGTGAATGCCGGACCTTTGAACGGGCCGACGCCGACGTGAACGAACCTCTGCTCGGAAGACTTTGCCGCAGCAACACCGGCATCTTCGTGATGGAGCGCCCTTGAGCTCAAAAATCATGGCAACGGCGAGCGTGTTTCAATTGCCAATAAGAAATTTCCTCGCCTCGGCGAGGAGATACGTGAGGCGGCTTAGACCTTTATTGAGGACGAAAGCCGCTAGCGGGAGTGAACTCATAGCTAGCGAGGAGTTTGAAAATGAGAATGCGTAGTTTACTGGTCGCGGTCTCGGCCGTGGCCCTGATGAGTTCCGGCGCAATGGCCGGAAGCTATCATCACAGCAAGAGCATCTCTAAGGGTAAGAGCGAGTTGACGATCTTGGTTATCGCGACGAGCGACAATCCTTTCACCCGTTCATCCGATCCGATCGTTGTCGTGTGGGGCACGCAGGAGTCCAAGGCTGAGGCGCCGCCGCACGGATCCGCAGGAGCGGATGGTCATGCTCATGGTGATGGTACTGTCGATATCGCATCGGGTCAGAACAATGACGGTACGCCGGACCCGAACAATAACGGCGAGGATGGTACCCAGTCGTCGATCCATGTGCACGCAAATGGTAACGTTGATGGTAGTGCCTGTGCGGGTTGGGCCTGCTAGGCTTAATTATTGATTGTTTCTCTGGCGACGGTCAGGACAGTCCTGACCGTCGCATCCGGTTTGGAGATGTCTGATGAAGACGATTGTGGCTGCCGTTTTTCTACTCGCCGCGACAGGGGCAACCCCCGTGTTCGCAAGTGGGGCGATCGCTATCGGTCAGCCGGCGAACATCGCGAAAAACGGCGTGGCTGCGGGTATGTCCGGCGATTTTAAGACACCGAAAGCGGCACAACAGGACGCCATCAAACAATGCAAAGCCGGGACCGAAGCCCCGGCGTCAACGCGCGCCCTATGTAAGGTGGTCCAAAGCTATTCCAACAAATGTGCCGCAATCGCTGCTGATCCAGGTGCAAATAGACCGGGGTTTGGTTGGGCAATCGGTGCAGGGTCGGCTTCGGCGAGTCAAGTGGCGTTAAACAAGTGTCGGGCCACCGCCGGCCTCTTTCGAGGGCAGGCGTGCAAAGTAATCGCCGTGTCCTGCGATGGCTCGGCCAAGTAGGTTCTTTGGGAACGAATGCGCGAGGGCAACCGACCTTATTTGAACGCTGCGCAGGCGAGTTCTGTTGCGACCCGGGTGGCGATGTTTGTTTCGATGGCGCAGAGGGCGTACGCCTTGTCCTTCTGCACGCTCAGCTCGACCCGAGAGAACAGAACGTTCGCTCCATCCACGCTCCGAGTATAAGTCACGGATGACTGACCCTTGATGACGTAGCCGGCCGTCAAAGCCGTATCGAGATACATTGGACCTTCTGCTGCCGTGGCGGGCAACAAACTTATTCCCACGGCGAACAGCCCGAGAAGCAGCGCTTTCATACCTAGTCCCTCCCATCCTTCTACGCCGCTTCGTAATTGTGCCCGGCAATATCTCTTGTGCCAACTGATTTTCACAGCGACGCTGACGGCGGAGTTCGCGCTCGGATAGCGTCGTAAGGGGTCATCCATTTCACTCGCTGGAGAGGCTACTCGGTTGCGTTTTCGTAGCATCGCCGCCAGCGCCGACCACGGTTGGCGGGTCAAGTGGTGATCGGTCATAGTACCCACCCTTCTTCATTCGGAATTACGCGACCGAATTACTGCGGTGCGGGAATTGAGGACTTGGCCATGACGTCGGATGTGACGGACTTACCTTGAACGAAACCCTCGACCCCTGTCTGGTGAAGGAGGGGGCTCGCACGACCGGATCCCGCGACCGCGACCAGCGCGCATAGTCCAAAGAGAGCGGCTACGGCAACGCTCCACCGCACCCGACGGCGCCGAGTGTTGCGTGAGGCCGGAACACTCCCATCACTCCTCATCGTGCGAGCAGGCTGGGCGTAGACAGAGGCGCGGGCCGCCCCTGTTCCTTGATCAATCAAATCCTGAGGTACAGACCTTCGAGCAGCAGGAGCCTGCACTTGCACCGCAACCCATGCTCGCAGAACGCGTTCGGCAAACAACGCTTCCGGTCCCACTCCGCCGATGTACGGATGAAGCCAAGCCACTAGCAAGCGCACGCGCTCCACAAGGTCATCGCGCGGCGTGTCCGCGGTTGCTCCCAGCACGCGGTAGGCGTCGCGGGGTTCCGTCCATAGAGTTTTTTCGAGGTAGAAGATGATCGCCGCGCGGAGGTAGGCCGGATCTTTGCCAGTTAGACAAACTGCCTGCTGCATGGCATCCGACGAGCCGGCGGCGATTTGCATCAGCCGCGTAATGCCGGCTGGCAAAGCATCGTCTTTTAGGGCCATTGCCACGACGGGATGTCGAGCGAATCTCAAAACGGCGGAAAGGTCGGCGGGCAGAACCTCCCGAGGATGAGCGTCGGAAGAATTGGCAGTCACGGTGATATGAGTTTCGGCGGGGACCAAGGCAGCGGGGAAGACGCGGGTAGCTGATTGCGGCAAAGGGAGAATGGGAGTGCACATTTCCGCGAGGACACGGCGGTACGTCACGACGGCAGGGCTGAGCGAAACGCCCTCGTTGCTGCGTACTACGGGCGTCGTGGATAGCTCGGGCGCCGGACCAAGGGTCGCAATACCGGTTTCGAGAGACTTGACGCGTTTCTTCCGGGGCACGGCGAACTCTCGCGCATCGGCGGTGGAATCCAAACTGATCCGCCTTTTTGGCAGGCACCGCCGCTCGTTTGTTGCCGCACACCTAATCTAGCACGTCGCATGGCGGAAAAAACTTCGTGCCAACGCGCGTTGTCACAAATCCGAGACGCGTTGCCGGCCTGCAACCCCTGCTTCACAGCCGCCAGCCGTTATGGTTAACTCGAGGTGCGGTAACCGAGGATCGAGAGGCGCGATCCCAAAGAGGCGAGGCTATCCAATAGGATAGTTCGCTTGCGGTTAGTATGTCTGACCCCGCTCTGCCTCTATCGAACACCTTGCCCCACGATTTTTCTCCGTTGCTGGCCAGCGCGATAGCCCGGGCTGAGCTGGACGAGGTCGATATTGACCGAGACCCATGGGCCGAGGAAGGAAAGCCAGGTCGCTGGGGTGTCACACGGCTTGTCGGGGTTCCCAACGCTCTCATCGCAGCGTTTGATCTAGCTGACCGACCGGGCCTCGCCAGGGTGATGCGAACAACATCGTTGCCCGCCGGGGTCCTGGTGCTGATCCAAATCGCCGCCGGAGGCACCGAAACTCTCCATCGCCTGGTCAGGATCACTGGAAGAGATCCATCCTTTATTCGCGCCGCCGCAACCGTCTACATCGAACGCGTCCTCTGGGCGCGCGACGGTGACTATTATCGCGCGCTTGGTGTCAATCGCGACGCGCGACCGAGAGAAATTGCCAAGCACCTCCTTTGGTTCGCAAAGTGGGTTTCGCAAGAATGGGGCTGGAGCGAACTCGAACAAGCGTTCTCCCGAAAAGTGCTGACTGCGTGGAACTCGCTCAAATCACCCGAACTGCGACGCGAATACGACCGCGCAATCGCCAACGCTGCACGCGCGAAAAATGCGCCGGACGCCAGAGTGAGACTTGTGCCCCCTGAAGATCGCATCCGTTGGGCCGTTCAGCCGATACCCGCTCAAACGGAGCGCGCGTTCGACCTGCCGAACGCTGAGCCTTGGCAAGTGGCGGCCCTCGGCGCAAGCGTCATAGCGGTGGTGGCGGTCGCTATGCTCAATTGGATTGTTTTCCAATTTCCCGCATCCGCGTCGGCTTCGTCCTTAGACAAAACATCCTTTGAGATGCGGTGGGACAACCCAGAACTCCGGCCCGAACTGTTGGCGGCGAAGGCACAAGGGCTGAAGAGTCATTACGCGCGAGCGAAGGACCATTCGAGGCTAGTACCCCTGTCTGGCGACTAGGCACGCTTGAAATCGAAAGCTACTGAAACGCGAGATCTTTTTTAACGAGGAGTGTGCCTAGAGGCTTAGCGCAAACTGATCACCAAATCCTGCCAACCAAATCAGAAACTGTCTCGTTGACGAACATAGAGGCCTCGTCCGGTCTGCGTAGTGTTCGTGGACAGATTGAGCGGAGATTGTGCGACGAGTTTGAGATGCGGCGAAGGGATTTTTAAGGCGGTCGGGACCATCTGGACCGGCCGTCCGAGGATTGCACCGTGGTCAAGAAAATGCCGTTACCCGGGATGCCCACACGCCACGACGACACGGTAGTAGGATCTGCTAGCGGCCTTGCAGAGGCTGCGCGACCGCCGTTTTTTCAGCCTGCCGCTGCCGTGCGCGAATCCTCTCGACAAAAGGAAGGAGGAGCGGGGCTACCACAAGCCCTTCGTGCCGCCCTCCGGCTAGCTCATCAGCCTTCGTTGGCGAGGAAATATCGACGGGAGCCCTTGCCGCCGGACGTTCTTGGCCTGATCCGCATCGCTGGCCGCTCGAATCGGGATCGAGATCGAACAACAGACGCCATCGAGCCAGAGGCGACGGTTTCCCGGGCCGTCGCGATTTTCTACCTCGAGCAGGTCCTGTGGACTGAGCCGCGTGATCCGTTCCGCGTATTGGGACTGCGGCCTGGAGCTGCCGAGGAGGAGGTAATAGAGAACGCTCACTGGCTGATGGAATGGCTTCATCCTTACATCGGGGCGAACTGTCGCGAAACGGAGTTCGCTGACCGCGTGCTGGAGGCATGGGCGGCGCTCAATGCCAAACCGGAGGAGGCCTCCGGCGAGGAGGGCCTATCAGTCGAGTCACCCGAAGCAACCCACCATGCAGAAGACGGGATTCGGCAAGAGAGAAATCATCATGAGACGTCCGGCAACATCGCTCGCCGAACGGAGTGGCGTCTGAGCCTTGGGTTGACTGTTGTTATTGCGATGCTTGCGATCGCTGGCGCCGCGCTAGGCGCTAAATACCTCTCGCAACGGGGAGGCGACATCCCGGCGACTAATGCCCCGGCCTCACAACGTTCAACGGAACGCTAGGCGCAAGGAATCGGTGCGAGCGAGGTAGATAAAATCGCATCAACGTAGACCCGTTCGATCGAGGCTGTGCGATAGGATATACGTTATCCATACCTCGAAGCAGAACGTCGATGCCGTGTTGACCGAGCGCAAAGTCGATTTGGTGTACGGCAGTCCGGGTCACGACGGCAGTTTTACCCGAGGTGAACGCGTTCCGGCAGTGGGCTTCAGCGCGCAGAGGGTGGGGTGTTTGTACTCCAGTGACCGATCGCCGGCCTCATCCACCCTCGCCAAATCAAGCGGAACATCGCGTGCATCCAAGGAGGCCTGCGCAATGGGCCAGTCGGCGATGTGGCGACCGCGACTTGCTGTGGTGGATGACCATCATGCTGTTGGGGGTGGGCCCGTAGTCGATCACGAACTGCGACCGCTTCCGCCTTCCGCTTTTTGAGCCAACCCTCGGGAAGCCAATCCTTCCTCGGTAGCCCAGCGTTCAACACCTTTTCGGTTATCCCTTGAGCTTCGCAGCGTTCACAGTCGTCGATGATCGCCTCGAAGTCATTCTCAAGTGTCTTGCCCGACTTGAGCATTGCATAAGTCCATAAGATCGACGCCACTATGCTCCCTCGTACGCAACCTGACGCTTGGCCTTCGCCATCCCTATCTTGAAAGATCGCGCCAGTCTTTTCTAGCGCTTTCGCACTTTGTCTAGCGTCCAGGCGTCGGTCGCACCAAACGGCTGTTTTTTGGTCATACTACACTCCCACCGTCTGCTGCAGCCGGGGTTTTCCTTTGCGCGTGGTGAGGCCGGCATCTACACTCTGCCACGAGCCTTGGCGCTCTGGCCGGGCTCACCAAAGGTCGCCCGCCCCGGTCCCTTCTAGCCGGGCGCGACGATAGACTTCTCTAACCGTCGTCCTCCGGGGCGGCGGTTTTTTTGTTTGATCCGGAGAAAACTCCGGCGATGGCCCGGGCTCTTGTTTTTTTGCTGGGCAGGATTGTTCCCCGTGCAACGCAGCCGAGTCGCTGAAATCGGCGACAACTCTTGTGCGGTTGGCCCGAATCACAGTGTGCAATACTGAACATGACGGGAGTTGATGCAGCCGAATCCATCGCGCTGCCGACGTGGGGCGATTGATGAAGCGATGGTCGGTCGTTGGAGGACTCTGCGCGTTAATTGTCGGGCCGGCCTCGGCGGGCGAGTTGCCGAAACACTCTGGCATTCAGGGTGAACGCCGACATTTTCGCAATGAGATTTGCTCCGCAATCCGGTGATGATGATTTCACCGGCTTTGGCGGTGCGGCGCGAGCCAATATCGCTTTCAGCGAAAAGTGGAACGCGCAACTGGATGTGCAGGGACAGACCATCCAATTTGGACCGTTCACGGCCGATGACGCGGGCCAGTACCTACACCTCTACGCGCGAGACCCGGCGTCACATGCCGCCGGCATCTACGGAGGGCACGCCACCTTCGTAACCCCATTTTTTTCGATCAATCAAACCACGATCGGCGGTGAAGCGCAGAAGTACATCGGCCAACTGACGCTTTACGGCCAAGGCGCTTATTCGCATCTCACCTCGGGCCCAACGTCGGCTGACCTCTTCACGGCGCGTGGTCAAGCTCGCTGGTTCGTCACTGACAACGCTTCGATCGCAGCAGATGTGATGTGGGGACACCTCGATACCCATGCCGATTTCGTCGCCGATTTCCAGACGGCAGCCGCGACCACAATGGTCCGGTTGGACAACTCGCCAGCCGCCCTGTTCGGCTCCCTCCGCTACGACAACATTACCATCAGAGGGAGTGGCCAGTCCGCTTCATGGACGACGTCCGTCGGTCTTCGAATTTTGCTCGATCCGCCACATTCAACGCTGAAGGCGAGCTTGCGAACCGGACCTGCGATGGATGTCCTCCACGTCCAGTTTCTCACTCTTCTCGGTGGCGCCTAGCAACGCCATCGGCGAGAAAAGCGATACCCGCCACGCTTTTTCAAAGCGGACCGGCGCTAGGGAATGGAAGAGGTGCCAGCTAAGTCGCGATGTGACCGACGCCTCGAACATTGAGCGCAGGTCTTCCGCGGGAGTTTCCCAAAGTGACCGCTCTCAAAGCAAACCCCCGGCCCTCTGGGTGGGGGGCCGGCGGGTAGTCAGGATCGGTTCGGCATGATCGGCGATCAAATCGTGATCGTGGAGGATCAGGCGCGCCGGACGACGCTATGAACCTGATCGGCTCTTCGCGCCTCACACAACCCTGACACCCTGTGGAAATGGGGAGAGATAGGCGGCCGAAGGGAAGGGTCCTTGGGGGATGTGTCCCTTCGGCCTACGTCCTCCGGCCCGGGTTGAGGACGGGCCGTCGCCTCGGACGCTGAAGCGGAATGTATCTCAAATTTGGGTAAGGCGGCGTACGAACCTGACGGACCATGAATCCGGTCATCGCCTCCGGGGTTTCCTTTTTCAGACACGTTCGAGTGATCGTTCCTAGCGAACTCCGCCAATGATCGAAAGAAGGTACCAAGCAAGCGTCCAGATCGCCGCACCACCCAGCGCCCCGATCAAGAAAGCGAGAATTGCGTTCCCGATTGCGTTGACCGGCGCTTGCCCCTCGATGGACCGCCATCCGAGGTAGAGACCGCCGGCTCCGCCGAGAGCCAGCCACGTGACCAAGGTTAGGATCCAAAGCGGCATCTTCTTTCGATACCTCGAATTGGCAACGATGGCGCCCGAAAATGCAGGCAGTACAATGCTCCAGTTGGACTAATGAAAGTGGAAAAGTCCGCGGCGTTTGTCTGTTGCCTTACGCAAGAAGCCGCCACGCATTTTCAGAGCGGAGCGGCCCAGGGGAACGGAAGCAGTGCCGGCTCAGCCGAGTTATGACCGACGCCTGATAGCAAAACTCGCGGGCACCGCAGAAGTTCCGCTCCGGTTCACGGCATGATCGGTGGTGCGAGGACGCTGTAGGGGGTTTTCGGCCTTTCGCCCGGGGGAAGAGCTGCGGGAGCCTGCTCGCCAGGGGCGCCGAGGGACTTGATGTACTGATAGAGCGAACGCAAGTCGCTCTCGTCCATGGCATGAACGTTGTACCACGGCATCGGCGGACGCGTTTCAAAGCCCTTCAGATACGTGACGAACTCGTCCTCGCTGGTTGCCTTCTCGACGGCCGTGAGCCGCAGGTTCAAGGCGTAGGTGGTTCCCCAAGGACCTTGAAATCCGACCGGATTTCCCTTGAGGGCAACGGCCGGGTCGACCTTACCGCCTGAACTCGTTGTATCCGACTGTGTGGCAATCGTGACATCCACCGATTACGGCGATCTGCGCACCACGCTCGACGGAGACAACCCCGTCGGCGGCGAACGTCGCAGGCACGAAGATCAAGCACAGAACTGCTGCCAATGTTAGCTGACGCATTTGCATTTCGTACCTTTTGTTGGCAACAAGGACAACCGTCTATGAGCGGCCAAGACCTCGAACAACGCTTAGGTCAATAGAAGTATTTCGTCCTTTACTGAGGTGTTCGCGTCCAATCTGGCTCGTGCAAATCCACATCGTGGACGTGGGTTAACTGCGGCCCTCCCATTTCATTGAACGCCTGTTCGTATTTGAGGTTGCCGAAAACAAATCGGCCAATTGTTCCGTCGTTTAGGGTTACGACTGCAGTGCCTGACCTTCCGACGTCTCGGAGGACCAACATAGATTTACCGGTTCGCCCATCTGCACACGCTACTGGAAAGGAGAAGTTGCGATCCACCCTCAGGGGATCGTAGGTGCCGCTACAGGTCAAGCCTTCGGGAAAGGTAACCGCAAAGGTTCCGTCACCGCCGAACTCGCGCCGTTGGCGCACTCGAAACTTCGCTATCGTCGCTCAGCTTCCCGGCTACCGGCCCCGTCAATCCGGATAACGCGCAACCGGACATGGCTGAACAGAACGCAACAACGCAAACGGTACGCATACCGCGCTTCCCTGGACCGATGTAGAGCATCGTTCGATGGAACGCGCCCCCGGTGTTCGCAAGCGATTGTGTGGGTATGAACGACACAACACAAGATGAGAGTGGGTCTATGCCCTCCAGCAACAGCACCGACAAACTGCGGGCTCCGGCTGGTTGTTGCCAATCGGCGACCCCCGTTTCTCGGCAGAGACAAGATCCTCAATCCCGCGGTTAGCGCCCGACCGCCGGCACATGTTGAGAACACGATCAGGTTGCTCTAGGCGCAACCCTCGACCAAACCCCGTCTTGATGTCGAATTTAACTAAACCTCAGTCGCGAAGCTCCGTGCGAGGTGTTGGGGCTGTGGGGTGCGCATTCCTGCTTGGGCTGATGATCGCTACCAGCCCGGCCGTTGAGCGTGGCTTGTCCAGGGCCGCGAGGAGTTGATCGTTGGTCACACCGAACCCTACACGAAAGGCTCGGCACTATTCCTTGTCCAACTCAGGACGCCGCCCCGAACAGACGGGGCGTTGATTGCCGACTTGAGTCAGCACCATTTTGTTCCCTCCACATAGCTGAAGCCGCGGCACTTTGTGTCGGCCATGCAATACGCGCGGCATGTGCTCAGCGACATCGGATGCCCCCTGGAGGTAGTCACCTCCCAGATGGTCGGTATCGAGCTCAAGCCGAAGGTTGTGGGGACTGGAACTCGGCGTTGGGGCTTGAAGGTCTTGGGCTTGGACTGAGCCAGCGGTCAACAACAAAGCCGCCAGAGCGAGTGCCGTGGGAAGGCGCATCAGTATTGCCGTCTACAAGCAAAGCCGCAAAATTTTCGTAACTAGCCTTGCTTCAAGAGTCGAATCGCATGCACGCACCAAGCCATTGGACGAACGTGCGAATTCTAGACTTTCGACAATGGGTATGCTTGCATATTGCACCAGCCACTGGCTGGGAGTTGGGCGCCAGGCTCTTTGCGGGCTCCCGACATTCCGCTTTGCGACGCCAAACGGCGCTTGCGGATCATGCCTTTGCGAAAAGGCACTCACGGCCCGCCTCGGCCTGACACGCTTTCGGGCCGGGGCGGCTGCCGATATTGTGTCTCAGTCATCGCTCAAGCCACAAGCCCTGATCTCGACGACGCTAGCGATAGTTCTTGGAGCATTCCATGGCCGACGATCGGCAAGTCTGGTCTCGCGAATTTAGGGACCTTGGTGCGGCGAGAGTCCGCTCCGCTCTTGTGACCGGACAGTGGGAACGGGAAAAACGTGCTGCGGCTCGCTTGTGGATCGAAACCACGGACGCGCTGGCGTGGCAGGAGGCGCGCGGGAATAGTCCCACGCAGTCATTATCCTTCATGGCACGCCTGAAGGGGGGCAAGTGGTGGCGTTACGCCGCCGCGGCAATCGGCCTCGCGATCGGTCTCGGTATGATATGGCGAAGGCTCAGGGCGGGCTGAGGTTCTGCATCCCGGTAGAACCGGGATAAATGGAACGATGGCCTACCCCTTGGTCAACGTCCATTGCTACCATCTGGCGTCTAAAACGGTAGCCATCCGAAGGCCACCGCCGCTCCGCTGATAACGGTCAGCATTGCGATAACGATACCGATCGCGTCGAATTGTAGGTAAGTCGTCGGAGATTGTTTGGACGACATTCGAGCTATTGAACCAGCTCCAGATATGGCAAGGCGAGTATGGCGATGCCGACTAAATTAATCCCGAAAAACAGCAACACCCGCGCGGTCATTGGATTTCTCCGGCTGCCGCATCGCGAAGTGAACGCTATTGGAAGTATTTGGTTCCTAGGTCGCAGAGGTCGGGGGGCGTCGACGCAGGTCTAACTCTTATCCCCCAGTCTACGCCGGCCCGAATAGTTTCAACCCGGATCTTCAGGCGGACATCCGCGATGGAGCGACCGTCGTCAACTTCAGCCATCAGGGGCCGCTGTGTCGGGCGGCTCGAGACTGGGTCGCGAGACTTTCTTGGGGGTTGACTTGATGTCCGTTGAGCGGAATGGTTATGCTGTGCCGGCAGCGCGTCCTGCGCCTGCTTCTTGCAGGCCCTAGTGGACGGGCTTGCCGGCCTCTTTTCCTCAGACGTGAGTAGTGCTCGCCGAGAAGTTAGGCGTGTTATCCCTCAAAAGCAGCCTTAACCGCTCCGCGTGTGACTGCTTGATGGCGTTCGCCACGCCCGTGACCTCGCTATAAAGACACCCGGCGAGAAATCCCGTCAGTTCAGTAAGATTCGTTTGATCGGTGACTTCGATTTTGATTCCTAAATCGCTCGCCAGGCGCTGATGCAGGGCTCGGTCCCGACGGTGGGCGGCTCGATGGGGTAGTCTCAGCACCATTCCGGACGGGGAATCCTCCAGCAACCGTCGGTACCATGTTGAATAAACCCCATCCTTGGCGTCGATCGTTGACCAGCGTCCGGCGTTGTCGTGAACAACCAAGGCTGTAAACACCAGGTCAGCAGCATGCGCAGCGTAGTCGATGAGCGCTGTAGCGAAGGCACGTTTGCGGTGGTCGGTAGAGGAGTAGCGGAGAGTTCGCGGATAGTTGTTGCGCCGACGCAAAAGTTCAATCGCAAGATTGTGGCGCGAGGGATTCTCGGTGACAAGGAGGCCGATAACTAGCGGCCAGTCGCCCGGCTTGCCACTCTCGCGGAGGAAACCATAGGTCTCTCGGCGGGCTTCAACGGGAAGCGGAAGGCAAAGTGCTGCCGCAGCAGCTGAAGAAGCGGTGATCAACTCGCGACGGTTCACGTGCATACTGCCCTAGCTCTTTGTGCTTAGGATAGGCGAGGCGAGGGTGAAGCGCTACCGTCTTTCCGACCGGGCTCGAGCCAGAGATGACCGCTTTTACCACAGCATCGATTGTGTTTATCGGCGCCTTCGGCGGCGCAATTCTTGGCATAGCTATCGGCCGCGTGGTTCCGCCGCTTCTACTAAGCGATGCGTCGCGCGACACGGTTAAGCTGGGGGCCGGTGTCATTGCAACGATGGTTGCTCTCATCCTCGGCTTACTAGTGTCATACGCGAGCGACTCTTTAGAGCGGGTCGCGGACGATCTCTTGCAAGTAGCGGGCAAGGTTGTCCTGCTCGACCGGGCGTTGGCCACTTCCGGACCGGAGGCACGGGCCGTGCGGGGGTCGATCAAGGAAATCTATACGACGGAGCTAGCGCTATTGTTCTCCGGCAGTAAATCTGAGCAAGCGAAGCTGACCACGTTGAACGCGTTGACGAGGACGGAGAGCATCCCGGATATGATACGCGATCTGGCCCCGGTGGGGGAGGCCCAGCAACAGCACCAAGCGCGCGCATTGCAGCTCGCCGGCGAAGTATCTGCCGAGCGTTGGCTCCTTCTCTTCCAGAGATGGAGCACAATTCCGCTTGCCCTCCTCGTCTCCCTTGTCTTTTGGCTCGGCACAATTTTCGCCTTCTTCGGGCTTCTTGCCCCGCGAAACTCGGTCGTGGTGGCGGTCCTGTTCGTCTGCGCTCTGTCCGTATCGACGGCGATCTTTCTGATTGAGGAGATGAACAGCCCGTTGGACGGATGGATCAAGGTGTCCCCTGAGCCGCTCCGAGAGGCCCTGATCCATCTTGGCCAGTAGCTTGAGCGCGCCAGACGGCAACCGTCGTCGTGTTCCGGTTCAGTTTCCCTTTACGCGGCTTGTTGGGCTAATGTTGTAGACATGCGACGTCTCTTTTGCTGTCTGCTTCTCCTCGCCGGGTTGATGCTTTCGACGACCGCCGATGCAGCTCGGCGGGTCGCCCTTGTCATTGGCAACGGCAAGTATCAGGGCACCGCGGCGCTGCAAAATCCGGCCGGCGATGCCACTGCCATAGGGGAGAAACTGACGGCCCTCGGCTTCGATGTAATCGTCGCCGCTGACGTCGATCGGCGCTCCGCAATCTCGGCCATCGACAAGTTCAGTCGAGCGATCAACGGCGCGGAGGTTGCGCTGCTTTTTTTTGCCGGCCACGGCATTCAGATTGGTGGTCAGAACTTCCTCTTGCCAACGGACGTCTCGGTCGAAAGCGAACGGGCCCTCCGCTACAGTGCGGTCGACATACAGGAGGTCGTCGGCGAGATGGAGCGCCGAGCAGAGGTCGCAATCGCGATCCTCGATGCCTGCCGGGACAATCCCTTTGTTGAATTGATCAGCCAAAGCACGCGGTCCGCGGCCGTAGCGCGCGGGCTTGGGCCTATGCGATTGTCGGGTCGCGGAGCCCTCATCGCATATGCGGCAGCCGCCGGTGACGTTGCCAGCGATGGAGCCGGCGGACATAGCCCATTCACCTCCGCACTTCTTGAGGAGATCGACGAGCCGAACGTTGAGGTGGGGCTTATGTTCCGCCGCGTCGCTCGTCGCGTCATTGACGAAACAAAGGGCGATCAGCGGCCGGAACTTCTCGTCCGCCTTGTTGACGAGGTCTATCTCAATCCAATTCAAGGAGCCACCGTAGCTGCGTCGGTACCGCTGGCCCCGCCGGCGGAGACACCGCCTCCGTCGGATGGCAAGACGATGATCGCGGATGCCCGCCAAGCGGGGCCAGCGACGGTGACGAACGGCGACCTCTTCTTTGGCACCCGCGTCGTCCATACCCCGCCGTGGTTGGCCGATCTCGCGCTCCCCAAGCCAAGTGGCTGGCGGTCCCTGGCCGCCGCCGCGGTCAGCGAAGCCGCCAACGATACATTCGGGACAGCGCAACCGCTGCCTCTAGCATCTATCGTTGAAGCCAGGATCTCGCCGCGCGCCGATGCTGACTGGTACACCCTCGATGTTCCAACAGCTGGAGAACTCAGGCTCGACGCTAGTTCGGTGCCACAGGAGGTGGACCTTTTCGCGCGTGTCTGGGACGCCAACCATCAGGTCGTGTCGGGGAGTGACTGGCAAGGTTCGCCGCGCCCGGGCGGGGCGCTCAGCGCGCGATTTCCTTTGCCCGGGCCCGGCAAGTATTGGCTCGAGATGAGCGATGGGAACAACGACCAGGAAAGCGCGGCGCCGTTTTCAACTACCGTTGACTTCCTCGCGGCCGACGATCCCTTCGAGCCGAACAATAGCCTCGGCGCAGCCGCGCCCATACCAGCGTCGGCCGAGTTTGCCGCGACCATCTATCCCCGTGCGGACGCTGATTGGTACAAGATTTGGATCCCAGAACCTGGCTCGGTGACGGTCGCCGCGACAACGGTGCCCGATGCCCTCGACGTGGCAATTCGCGTTTGGAACCTCGACGGGCAAGTCGTGCGCGATTGGGCATTTCCCCAGCGAAAGGGCGGTGATACGATCTTGGAAGCCGAGCTGGCCGAACCTGGCGTCTACATCATCGAGACAGCGGACGCCAACAACGATTCCGGCGCGGTCGATCCATTCCGGCTCGTGGTTACCTTCGATGCTGTGGCCGACCCAGGGGAGCCGAACAACGCGTTCGGCCAAGCGACGGTCGTGCCGGCGACTAGTGAACGCGGCGTCGCGATCTTCCCGCGCGGCGATGTCGACTGGCTGGCGGTCGCAGTCGACCATCCCGGCGAGCTCAGCCTCGCGGTTACCGGAGCGCCGGAGAATCTCGATGTCTACATGCGCGTTTGGACCGCTGACAAGCAAGTGCTCCGCGACTGGTTCGGCCCGTCGCGCGTGGGCGGCGACGTAGGGGATTTCGCCGATTTGCCGGCGCCGGGCCGCTACTTCGTCGAAATTAGCGACGGCAACAATGATCAAGCAAACCGCGACTTGCTTGACCTGGCGCTTACGTTCACCCCAGAACCCGACCAGTACGAACCGAACAACGGTCCGGCCGGTGCTACACCGCTCACCCCCGGTGGACAGATCCTGTTCAACATCCTGCCTCGTGGCGATACGGATTGGTTCCGTGTCGAGGCGGCGACTGCTGGCGAACTCGCCGTCGTCGTCGACGAGAGCCCGGAGAATCTAGATCTTTTCTATCGAGTGTGGGACGCAAACCGACAGGTGGTGCGCGACTGGATCGCGCCTTATCGCAAAGGCGGGGTCACCGAAGGCTTCGCCGATCTGCCGCGCGCCGGCGCCTACTTCATCGAAGTCACGGACGGCAACAACGACGAACGCTCCGTCTTGCCCGCGACGCTTTCCACTGCGTTCTCCCCCGTGGCCGATACACTGGAACCTAACAACACCTACGGTCAGGCGGTGCCGATCAAGCTCGGCGAACCACTCGCCACCAATATCCTTCCGCAAGGCGAAGAGGATTGGTATTTGATCGAAGCACCCGCCGCCGGTACTTTCATCGTGACCGCCGAGGAAGTCGATGAGAACCTTGATGTCGCTGTTCGACTGTGGAACGCCGAAGCCGGAGCGAGCGATTGGGTAGGCCCGCCGCGGAAGGGCGGTGTAACCGAGGCTGCGTTCAAGGTACCTGCGGCGGGTCACTACCGACTTGAGGTCGCCGACGCAAACAACGACGCCCGCTCGAAGAACCCATTCCGGCTTAAGGTCGATTTCCGCTAAGGCGGGTTTTCGAGCAGCGCATTGCGGATGGCCTTCCATTCTTCCGCCGCTCTCGCGTCGCCGCCGACTTGAGCCAGCATCTTCTCGAGCTTGGCGAGGGCAGCAACTCCCTCTGCCTTCAGCAGAGTGAGGGCGGACAGCATTACCGGACCATCGCAGCGCATCGGATCAAAGAGCCAGAAGCGGCCCCGAGGCTGATCCTTGGTATCCATGCCGCAGCGCTGCTCAGGTGGGTTGTTCCGCCAGAAAAGCCACGACATATCGGTCAGCGCAGACGTACTTGCGGCAAAATACCCGTGGCCAAACATGTCGGCACCGATCCCGCTCATATCGATTGAGTCGACGGGATCGGCGACTAGGATGCCATCGCCGCCTTGTCCTGCACGCCGGCGATCGCCGTGCAGCGCCTTTGAGGCTTGCAGCGCTAGGTCATTGTCGGAGCCGTAGAGGGTTAGGCGTTTCGCCAGCGGGCGAATTGTCTTCAGCATCTCGGCAAATAACTGGGCATCCTCGTCGGGTGCCGCGAAAATCGCTTGATCGAACAGTGGTTCTGCTAAGCCCGCGCCAGCACGATGTGTGCCCAATAGTTCGAGGGCATCCGCCAAAGCCCGGTTGCCCATTGAATGTGCGATCAAGTTGATGTGCTTCGCACCTGATTGGGCAACGACTTCATTCAGGAAGCGGAGTAAATGGCGTCCGCTCAAGCGCACCACCGCCTCATCGCGGACGTAGGCAAGGCTGCTCGCCGCCGAGGGCCACGAATAGAGGATCGGCGCGCCCTGGAAATTGAGGTCGTAGGCAATTTGAGCGGTGTGCTTGGCGGCGCCGGCGAAGCTCACGTTGTATCCGTGCACAAAAACAAAGACTTCGTCCGACTTGCGCTCCGCAAGTGTGGAGCGCATTTCGGTGAACATCTCGGTGCCGGCCGTGGTGGCAATCTTGCTGATGACGAAATGCCGCTCCGGGTTCTCCGACCATTCGAGCTTGATCAAGGATGGCGACTCGACTTCGCCCGGCTTGTGGATACGCGGAACCGTGACCTCTACCGTGCCGTACTCCAGTTCCCCGCGCTCGGTGCCATAGTATTCGTTGGGCCGATTGCTGCCGCTCGGTTCGCGGTCGGTTGCGTAGAACACCTTCACGCGCGCGAAGCTGTCGGGCGTCGTCGTCGCAAATTCGTTGGTGACCACGATGCCCCGCGAACTCGGCCCGCTGCGGCCGCATCGAGCGCCACTGTCGTTGGCGAGGGCGCGTTCGGCCGCTATTCGAGCGGAATCTCCGAGCGCAGCAAGAAGGTCGGCGATACGCGCGTGATCGTCGGCGATCACTTCCGAGGCACAATCGAAATAGGCGGTGTCAATGCGGAGCGCGTCCTCGGCGAGATCGACAGCCTTTCGATGGTTACCCGCCTTGGCATAGGCGTCGGCCGCGCCGGCGTAGAGGCTGGCGAGTTCAGGCGACAGTGCTCCATCGAGGCGGCGTTTGAGGTCGGCCTGAAGCACGAGGGCTTCGCCGGCATCTGCGAAATTACCGTACTCAATCCTGAGCCGCGCCAACACCGCAAGCAGGTCGACCTGCGCCTCGGTGGAGGTGTCAGGACTCTTTATTGCATTTTCCAGGATGGCAAATGCCACCGCAGCCGCGCCCTTGGCCAACTGCTCCTGCACGCGTCCCATGATGAGGAGGTCGACATCGGCGTGAGCGGGGACCACCGCCAGCGACAAGACGATCGCCAGAGTCGTTCGCTTGTAGAAATCGGACACCCACGCACTGGACCAAGCCATCGCCCCGATCTCCGGTCTTGATAAGCAATGCCCGCTATTTCAGCGCGTAACCATGCACCGGGCAACCCCCGCACGACCACCGAGAAGAAGGCTAGCTCCTTCCGCCAGCAAATCATGGGTTTAGCCTCGCCCCAAACCAATGGCGCGAACTCGGTCTAGCGCATCCTCGCTGAACGCGCGGCCTCGCTAACCATTGGTCGGGGGTGCAATTGAGGTACGGAGGGCGTCTATTCTAAGTGGAGGACCGGGGATCGTTTGCGTGTCTGCGTTAGCCGTGCGCGCTAGGGTGCGGTTAGATCAGCCACTCCGTCGCGGCCGATCGACGATGTGTCGATGACGGCCTGTTCCGCTTCGCCATGTTCAAGCAAGAGGTCGGACAGACTCTCTAGTTCATCCTGCGTTGGATTCGGCTTCGCGCCGATCGCGGCGATGCTCCTGCGGACGTCGTGTAGCCTTTGCGCTGCTGCGAGGTACCGCTGCCAAGCGTTAGCCGATGTCATTGGAACCTCTTTTGTCAACCCACTATGGGCGGGATCGAGAAAAGCCCCGGCCTCGCGTCGGGTTTTTTGCTCCCCCGGCGTAGCTACGGCGTGACCGCTTGGCCACCGAACGCTCCTACCAACCACAGAAGCAGAAGCACAACTATGACGAGGCCAACTGCACCGCCGAGGCCGTTGTTGCCGTAGCGATTGTAACCGTAGTAGCCGCCACCGCCGCCCAATAAAACGATCACTAGGAGGATAATAAGAATCGTGCTCATGCAGGTGCCCTTTTTCGCAGGGACCCTTTTGGTTGTGCGAAAAACTTCGTGAAAAATGCACCCAAACCGGATATGTTAGAGCCTTGGCGGACCAGCATGCGGATCCGGCGCTCTTTCCCAGGAGAAGGCCGATAGCGCCCCAGTTAAGGGGGAAGTTGGTGCGGCTTACGCTCACACGGGTCGGGTCTCCTCGCGAGAATTGGCGCGCCTCGGAAAAAGAGCTATCGGCGATCGAGCAGCGAATCCTCGAGCTTAGCAACCTCCAACCTGCGCCCCCGGAGATATTGCGTACCCTAGCGAACCTTACTCGCGCCAGGGACAGGGCCAGTCGCACCGCCGATCAGTACTGGAAGCTTTTGCTTGAGGATTTTGCCGAGGGCGAAGGTGGCATCCCGCAAACAGATGGCATCAGCCACAACGGAATGGCGCGGGAGACACCGACAGCCCAAGCTGCATATCTGGAGACCGTGCTCCGACGGATGATTACCAACGGCGCCGATCGGCGAGCAATTCGGGCCGAACTAACAGCCCAGGCTGCCGAGTGCGACCGGCGTCGGAGCGAAACTCAGGTAAGCGAGGCACACCGAGATAGCGAGCGACACCTGTCCAATCGCATCCGGGCGCTTCTGTTCTTCGTGCGCACTGGTGCGCTCATGACCGGCGTTACCGAAGCCGACCTTGAACTCTGTCGCCAGTTCCAAGACAATCATCGAAGCGAAAAACGAACGGACTGATTGAACCCTGCAATTGAATTGATGAGGACATTGTAAGAAACCGCCGCTGCGCAGGTTGGGAACCTTTGGCTTTCCGAGCCGTTGGCGTTTGCGGCATTTGTAAATGCGTAGGAGTCGGCGATGGTTGCCAGCTTCAAAGGTGTTCGGCGTGCGCAACTTTCTGGATATGCGGGCACTGCGGGCGGAATTCTTCGAAGTCGCATACATCCGTTAGTGCCAATTGCGGCGATTGACCTGCTTGCTGTGGGAGTGGCCTTGGGGGCACTAATCGTTGTTGGCGCGATAGTGGGCGGGCAGCGCGCAAATCCCTTTCTATTGGCCATCGATCAAACGAAGGACGACATCATCCCCCTTGCGACGACACCGGCAGTAGGGGCCTCAACCGCTGTGCTAGCGAAAGCTCAGGCGGATCCGGTCCGGCAACCTCTGCCAAGCCGGCGAGATGCGAGACGGGCGAGCTCCCGCCTTGTGGTTTTGGCCGGAATGCCGGACGCGGAACTCTTTTTCGCGGAGCCGGTGTTCATTGGCGGACAATTCGAATCCAGCGCAGGTGGTACTGCCGATACTGTGCGATTTACCTGCCCGCGAGATAGGGACCGACCTCCTCATTGCGGCCTCTGGCCGCCGCCAGAAGAAGATCAAAGCCGACGGATGACCTGGCGATGATCGAGGGGGCAGCGACCCCGGACGCGAAGGGATCAGACGGCCCTCAATCGCGTGTCGTTGCCGAGCGCACCCGAACCCGAGTTCTGCAGCCGGCCGACGAGGAAGGTACGGCAACGGCAACGGTTGCCGCGCCTGTCTCTAAAGCACTAGCGGCTCCCGTGCCAGCTGTGGCAACTCCGGCTCAGAGTGTTGCGGCACCAATTGTCCAAGCTGCTGCGCCTGTCGTTCAAGCCGTGGCGCCCGTGGCTCAAGCGGCAGCACCTGCAGTTAAAGCGGCGGTACCAGTTGTCCAAGCTGCTGCGCCTGTCGTTCAAGCCGCCGCACCCGTGGTTCAAGCGGCAGCACCTGTAGTTAAACCGGCGGCACCCGTGGTTCAGACCTCGGCGCCTGTCGTTAAAGCGTCGGCACCCGTGGTTCAAGCTGCGGCGCCCGTGACTCAAGCTGCAGCACCCACCGTTCAAGCGGTTGCGGCGCCCGTGACTCAGGCTGCGGCACCAGTGACTCAAGCTGCAGCACCAGTGGCTCAAGCTGCAGCACCAGTGGCTCAAGCTGCAGCGCCGGTGGCTCAAGCTGTTGCGGGGCCCGTGCAGCAGGTTGTCGGTGGCGCGGCGGGGTTGCTGAACTAAGTTCTCGTGCGCGTGCCGGCGACTGCATGCGCATGCGCGCAGGCTCGATGGCGGGGCGCCGAGAGTGGGCGGCCCGTTTTATCGCACCGTTGGAAGGCGAGGAAACCTTTCGCGACCGGGATACCTCGCATTCGATTGCGAGTTGGGAGCGGACGGAGGCCTAGGTCTTGGAACCCCGAGTTTTGGGGCAGGGTCGTTGGTGTGTCCGTTGCCTTGCTGCGCGGCCAGGATAGAGGCGGCTTCGCGAAGTTCATCTGCCAAACTGTGCGCTCGTTCAGGGCTCAGACTGAGATGCGTCTCCTGTGCATTCCCTTTTAAGTACTCTGCCGGAGAAGGGGCGTGAACGAGGCTAAGCAGGATGTCGCCGGCCGCAGTCTGGCCGATCGTCCATTCAGGAACGCTGTCCGCGTGTCTTTCATTCATAGGAGACCAGCCCTTACTCCAACGCCGCATGCAACTCTAACACGCGATAGTGCAAACCCAACCTCGCAGGGCGCGCATCGCACATTGTATAGCCCCTCCAATATCGCCGCTTTCGCAGAATCTCACGAACGACAGCAACGACTTTTATCCCAGCACAAAATGTCAGCGCTAAATTGATCGGGCATAGTCCGACTCCCGCTCCTATCCCGTCCACGGTGTGACGGCGGCCTTGGTTGCCGCGGCAGTATATGCCGCCTCCGCGAGGGCAAAGGTTCTAAGGTTGTCCTCAGCGGAAGTGTCCGCATCGCGTCCGGCGAGGACTGCGGACAGCATGTGCGCACAAGTGGCAAATACGCTCTCCTGGACGATGTGCCAGGGTCGCTCGGCCCACGAGAGAAGGGGTGCATCCACGTCGGCTGCGGTCATAGATCCGTTGACGGTCACTTCCATCGTCGGCCCGGGCTTTAGAACGATCGCGCCCTTCGGCCCTTCAATCTCTACTAGAGTTTGCGGGAAGGAGTTGGGGAGCCTGTGGGCCTCGTACGTGCATTCGACCACTGACACGCCGCCCAAGCGGTGCTTGACCATCAAGGTCGCAGTATCTTCGCCGTGCACGCGAGAATTACGCTGCTGAGTCTCCGCCGAAACGTGCTCGGCCTCGCCGAGAAACAACCGTGCGAGGTCGAGAACGTGGACGCCGAGATCGATGATCACGAAGCGTTCGTCATTTAGGAGGTACGGCTGCCCCTTGTAGATATCGTAGCCGGTACGAAAACTGATCCGCGCCCACGAGGGCGCGCCGATCGAGCCCGATTTCAGCACCTCGACGGCCTTGCGGATCGGCGCCTGGAATCGGAAATTCTCATGCACGGCTAGAAATACACCCGCGTCCTTCGCCGCCTTCGCCATGGCCGCAGCGGCCGCGAGGTCAGGCGCAAACGGCTTCTGCACGATGGTCGGTATCCCGTGGCTGATCGCAAGTTCGACCAGAGAGCGATGGGTGTCCATCCTGGTTACGATGTCGACGAGACCAAGTCTTTGTTCGCGAAACATCGCCTCTGCGTCAGTGTACCAACGGGGCGCGCCGAATTTCTCAGCTGCCGCTTTCGCCTTGCCAGCATCGATATCGCAAACTGCGGCGATGTCGACTTGCTTAGCTTTGAGATCGTTCCAGGAGTGAAGGTGGTTCTGGGCGAAGAAGCCGCACCCTATTATTCCGACTGCAATCCGCTCGTGCATTTTAAGCCCTCGAGGCGTCTTAGGGAAATTTGTCTCCCTTGACCCCGGTGCAAAGAGTGAATTATCGAGAGTGGTCTGTCCACTTTTCTATTTTGGGTTCTTGCCGAGTTTAGCCTCGTTCCGGTTTGTGTAGCCGCCGCACCCCATTTTGGCCGACGCGCTGACCCGTTTAACCAGAGTGACCAACCATGCCCGAACGCTTGCGAGTGGGCTTCATCGGTCTGGGGTATATGGGCCACGGGATGGCGAGGAGCATTTTGACGCGCGGCTTCCCGATGACGGTCATGGCGCACCGGAAGCGCGACGCCGTTGATGATCTTGTTCGGCGGGGGGCCCACGAGGCGGCGACCCCTGCGGCAGTCGCTCGGAACTCGGACGTGGTGGTCCTTTGCGTTCCAGGAGCGGCCGAGGTCGACGCCCTGGTGCGCAGAGATGACGGCATTGCCGCAGGCGCCAATCCGGAACTCATCGTTATCGACTGCACGACGTCGGAACCCTCGACCCTGATCTGCCTCGCCTCCGATTTTCCCGGTGTCGCGTTCGTAGACGCGCCGCTGGGCCGCTCGCCGAGGGAGGCCTGGGAAGGAAAGCTATCCGTCATGGTCGGCGCCGACCCGCTCACACTAGAGCGCATCCGACCGGTGCTCGATGCATTTGCCGATCTGATCCAGCACGCCGGCGCGCCGGGTAGCGGCCACCGCCTCAAGCTCGTCAATAACCTGATTTCACTTGGCTACGCCGCGCTCTATTCGGAAGCGTGGGTGCTCGCGCAAAAGAGCGGCATCAGCACTGAAGCGTTTGATCAGCTTGTCCGCTCGAGCCGCATGCATTGCCCTTTCTATGAGACGTTTATGGGATGGGTACGGGATGGCGATTTGAGTTCGCACCGCTTTTCGCTAGCGACGGCCTTCCGAACGATCGCCGACGTGAAAACGCTCGGGGAGACGCTAGGGCTGGTAGGCAAGGTTACTAGCGCGGTTCACGATACCTATGCCGATGCTGTAGCCGCTGGCCTCGGCAACGCAACGCTACCCGAGTTACCACGTTCCGTGTCAGCGGCTGGCGCGACCCAGCCTGCGGCCGGGCAGGGCCGCACGCGCGCGGTCTGAAGACACAACACCAACAGCGCGCCCTTTTCAGCAAGCCGGACCGTCACTCCGACCACCCAGAATTTCGCTGAAAAAGTGGTCTGACCAGTTGACAGCTCCGGGGGCCTCGGGACAAGTTGAGTAATCGCCCCGATGAGGGTGAAAAGGGAGGAAACTGACATGAAATTTTCAAGCAAACTCAGTCTTGCCGCGTCTCTTTGCATGGCAATGGCGGCGCTGGCTCCAGCACACGCCGCGGGAAAGCCTCTCAAGATATTGTTGTCAATGCCGGATATGGCGAAGCCTTTCTTCGTTCACATGATGGCAACTGGGAGGGCAGAAGCAGCGAAGCTCGGCGATATTGAGCTTATCGAGGCCGACGGACAAAACAGCTCGCCAAAACAGACCGCCGACATCGAGGCGGCGCTCACCCAAGGTGTAGACGGCATCGTCATCAGCCCGAACGATGTGGACGCGCTGGCGCCGGGGCTGCAGGAGGCGGTCGACGCGGGTGTTCCAGTTGTGACAATCGACCGGCGGGTTGAGAAGGTCCCGGGCCTCCTTGGCCATGTCGGCGCCGACAACGTGTTAGGGGGCGAGGCGCAAGCCAATCTTGTTATGAAGATGTTTCCGAACGGCGCCACGATCATGAATCTCCAGGGTCAACCCGGTGCCAGCCCGGCGATCGACCGCAACAAGGGCCTGCACAACATCATCGATCCGGTGAAGGACAAATATAAGATCGTCTTCGAAGACACCGCCCATTGGGCCCGCGACAAGGGACAGTCGATGACCGAAACCGCGCTCGCCGGAATGTCAACTCCGCCCGATGCCATCGTTGCGGCGAACGACGAAATGGCATTCGGCGCGATGGAGGCCTTGAAGGACCGCAATCTCGTGGGCAAAGTCGCGCTCATTGGCTTCGATGCGCTACCGGAGGCGTTGCTGCAGGTTCGCGATGGCAACATGACGGCCACGATTGAGCAGATGCCGGGCGGCCAGGTTAGCGGCGCCTTTCAGGTTCTGGTGTCGTACCTTCGTGATGGCAAGAAGCCAGCGCAGCAAGTGACGCTGCTCACCCCGATCGCTGTCACTAAAGACAACCTCAATCAAGGCGAGCGCCTGAGCGAGGTGAAATAGACAGCGTATTCGCTGCGCGCGTCGTCGGCAGCCCTCGGAAAAGTATAGCGCAGGCGGCACCTTCAGTTTGCCGCCTGCGCTAAGCGCAACGTTTCAAAAAGCGCCACTCACGAAATCGACGATGACGACCACATGACCGAACCTCTGCTGCGCATGACGGGAATCGGAATGCGGTTTCCCGGCGTGCACGCGCTCGACGATGTCAATTTCGAGGTCGCGCCCGGTGAGGTCCACGCCCTCATCGGCGAAAACGGAGCCGGGAAGTCCACCCTGATCAAGATCCTGTCGGGTGCACAGCATCCAAATACGGGCACCATCAGCTTCGACGGCAAGACAGTGACGTTGCCGACGCCGCACCACGCGCAGACGCTCGGCATAGTCACTATCTACCAGGAGTTCACGCTCGCCCCTGACATGACCATCGCTGAAAACGTTTTCATTGGCCGCGAACCCGGGAAAGAGAATCTTCGTCAATTGGCGCAAGATGATTGCCGACACTCGAACAATTACGCAGCGGTTGGGACTCGACCTAAAGCCAATGGCGGTCGTCCGCGACCTCAATGTGGCCGAACAGCAGATGGTCGAAATCGCGCGTGCTCTATCGATGAAATCTCGGCTGATTGTCATGGACGAGCCAACCTCGGCGCTTAGTTCCTCCGAGGTCGACAAGCTTTTCCGGAATCATCCGCGATCTGAAGGCGCAAGGCCTGAGTATTATCTTCGTCACCCATCGCCTCGAAGAAGTGATGAAAATCTGCGACCGCTACACCGTCCTTCGCGATGGCAAGCGGGTGGGCGGTGGCAAGGTCACCGAAACCAACGTCGACGGCCTTATCCAGCTGATGGTTGGTCGGGAGGTCAAGGAGCTCCTCTTCGCAACGCGCGAGCGCGTTGCGCTTGGCGACGTTGCGCTAAGGGTCGAAGGCCTCGCGCGGCGGGGCAACTCGCAGGACCCGCACGCGACCGTGCTCGACGATGTCGGATTCGAGGTGCGGCGCGGCGAAATCCTAGGCATCGCCGGACTGGTTGGCGCTGGACGAACCGAGATGTCGCGGGCGATCTTCGGCGCCGATCCCTTCGATTCTGGACGACTGATCGTTGATGGGACACCCGTCGACATTCGTTCACCGCAAGACGCGATCCGTCACGGTATCGGGCTGGTGCCCGAAGATCGCAAGCAGCAGGCACTATTCCTGTCGCTTGCCGTCCGCGAAAACCTCACCATGGCGGCGCACGATCACATCACGCGCTGGAAGGTCTTCCTCGACGGGAACGCGGAGCGCAAGCTCGTGGAGAAATATCGCCAGGCGCTGAACATCAGGATGGCTGGACCGGAACAGATCATCGCGAACCTGTCGGGGGCAACCAACAGAAAGTCGTGCTGGCGCGCTGGCTGGCGCTGCGCCCGAAGGTACTGATCGTAGACGAACCAACTCGTGGCATTGATGTTGGGGCGAAAGTCGAAGTGCACAACCTTCTGTTCGAATTGGCGCGCAACGGCATTGCTATCATCGCAATATCATCGGAGTTGGCGGAAGTGATGACGATCAGCGATCGTATCATCACCATGCGTGAGGGCCGCGTGACCGGCAGTATCGACCGCGCAGAGGCAACTGAGGAAATACTCATGGCAATGATGACATTGAGTGCGAAGGCGGCATGACGCCGGCCAACTACAAGGGGGTTGCACGTGACAGACGCTTCGCGCGCCGAGGCGCGATGGAAACCAAGGGGCCGACGTAATCGGCTTTCTGGCGCGCTTCGCCCCGCTAATCTTTCTAGTCGTGCTGATGGTTGGGTTCTCAATCGCCGAACCCCGCTTTCTCTCTCCCTTCAATCTCTTCAACGTGCTCCGCCAAGTGTCGATCTACGGGCTCCTCGCGGTTGGCATGACTTTCGTGATCCTGACGGCCGGGATCGACCTCTCGATCGGATCACTCGTCGCTTTCTGCGGATTGGTGGCTGCCGCGGTGGCCAAGGGCGGCCTCAGCAATCGCTTTAGTGTCGGCGCAGGACAAGAGGCGCTTGGCTACGGGTGGGAACTGGCGGCCTTGGCGGCGATTGCAGTCGGAATGGCCTGCGGTTTTTTGCAGGGCTTCGCCATTACCAGGCTAAGGGTGCCGCCCTTCGTCGTCACGCTCGGCGGCATGTCCGCGTTTCGTGGAGCCGCCCTTCTGTTTGCCGACGGCGGACCTATTAGCGGTTTTGATCCCGACTTCACCTGGTGGGGAACCGGCCGAGTGTTCGGCCAGGTGCCAATCCCCGTTATCGTCTTCTTGACGTTCGCGGTGCTCGCACACATTACGCTCCGCTACACGCGCTATGGTCGGCAGGTTTATGCAGTCGGCGGAAATCCCGAAGCGGCAAGGTTGTCGGGATTGAATGTCCGCTGGGTGACGACCAGTGTCTACGTGATCACCGGCTTCTTCGCCGGTCTCGGTTCGTTCGTTCTCGCTGGGCGACTTAATTCCGCCGAGGCGGTCGCTGGTACCGGCTATGAGCTCACGGTCATCGCCTCGGTGGTTATCGGAGGCACAAGCCTTTTTGGGGGAGTCGGTACGATCTTCGGTACGGTCGTGGGTACCATCCTGATCGGCGTGCTTCTCAATGGTCTCGTGCTGATGAACGTCTCTACCTACATCCAACAGATCACCATTGGCGTCATTATCGTGCTCGCCGTTGCCTTCGATACCTTCGCAAAGTCGCGACGGCGGAGCGGGTGACCCTTTTCACCGGCGTGGTCCCAACCAAGGTGACACACAGACCAGTTTTGGAACGGAACGCACATGGCCAAAAAGACGAACGTTGCGTTCCTGTCGATCGGGGACGATCTGCAATCCGGCGCCAAGAAAGGCGTTGCGCAATCGGTCGTCAATCGCGTCCTCGATCTCATTCGAACCGGCATGCTCCGCGCCGGCGACAGGCTTCCGTCTGAACGCGACCTGATTGAGATTCTCGACATCAGCCGGCCGAGCCTGCGCGAGGCCCTGCGCGCCCTTTCGATTCTCGGAGTTGTCGATACCCGCCACGGCGGCGGCGCCTATGTGACCAGATCTTGAAGCGCGGACATTGCTTGCCCCGCTCGATTTCTTTCTTGCCTTGTCGGAGACGAACTTGACCGACGCCTTCGATAGCCGTCGCGTCGTCGAACTGGAGATCGTGCGGAAAGCGGCACAGAAGGCCACCGCCGAAGATATCGACGATCTCAACGGCATGCTGGTGGCTCATGAAAAGGTTTTGAGCGATCCCGTTGCCTTCCGAATTCTCGACAGCCGCTTTCACGCTCGCCTCTCGGCCACCGCCGGCAATGTGGTCCTCGAACGGATCGCCTATGGTCTCTACAATATGGGCCTCGACGTACGCCGCCGGGCCACCCAGGACCTCTCGCTCATTCGCCGAAGTCTTGGCGAGCACACGACGCATCGTCCGCGCCATCGAAGCGCACGATCCCGTCAAGGCCGTCGCCGCCATGAGCCTCCATCTTGACCACATCGAGACGAGCACGCGCCGCGTCATCGAAGAGGACCGCACGCGACAGGCAGCGTTCGTCGTCACGACGCCGTCAGCAAGCGTTAGCGCGGTCCATCGTCGCCGCCGAAAGCTCTCGCAAGCGCGCATCGTAACTTGACTTGAGCAGTCAACAGAGACGTATTAGAAGTGGTCTGTCCACTTTCGGAACGATGGACGAACGCTGCAAATGAACGCTAAGGGAGGAAAACCAATGCGTCCAATCACGACGAAGAACAGTCCTGAAGTCAGGCGCCGCTGTCGGCGCGCTGACGGTTCTCGGTCCACTCGGGGCCATGGCTGCCAACAACCCCCCGCAGATTGGCATTGTCGGCAAGATACGCATTCCGTGGTTCGACAACGTCGAAAAGGGCGTGCTCAAGGCCGGTCAGGAACTCGGCGTAAACGCCACGATGATCCTCCCGACCGAGGCCGACGCGGCCCAGCAAGTCCGGGCGGTTGAAGATCTGATCGCCAAGAAGGTCGACGTCATCGGCGTCATCCCGAACGACGGCGCGGCGCTGGAGCCGGTCTTCAAGCGCGCCCAGGACGCCGGCATCAAGGTCATTGTTCACGAACAGCCGGGTCAGAAGAACGCCGACTGGGACATCGAGCTCATTCAGGACAAGCAGTTCGGCGAGGCCCACCTCGAAGCATTTGCGGAAGCGATCGGCGGCGAGGGGAAATACGTCGTCTATGTCGGCGGCCTGACGGTCACGCTGCACAACGTCTGGGCCGATGCTGCGGTGGCGCTGCAGAAGGCGAAATATCCGAAGATGCAGCAGGTTGGCGATCGCTACGGCGTCTCCAACAGTGTCGAGGACAGCCAGAAAACCGCGGCCGACGTCATGCGCGCCAATCCCGATCTCAAGGGCTTCCTGATCTTCGGTGCCAATGGGCCCATCGGCGCCGGCCAGGCTGTCGCCGACGCCGACAAGATCGGCAAGGTCATCGTCGTCGGTCCGTTCATTCCGAGCCAGGGCCAGAAGCTGATGAAATCGGGGGCGATTACCCGGGGCTACCTGTGGAATCCGATCGACGCCGGCTACGCCATGGTTCAACTCGGCAATCTGCTTGCCACGGGCAAGACTCCGGTCGACGGCATGGATATTCCGGGCCTCGGACCCGTCCAGTTGGGACCGGAGGAACGGACGATCCGGGCAAACAAGATGCTCGACATCAATCCCGGAACGATCGACGAACTGGCGAAGCTGATCTAGTCGATCGGCTGTGCCGTCGACGGCAATCGGCGCGAGGCTGCCAATCGTGTGCGGTATCGTCAGTAGCGAAGCGATCGCGTTCCGGCCGCACCTCCCGGCTGGGACGCGGTCTTCGAATACTGGTTCAGCTCGAGCATCGCCACATAGACAAAGCTCATGACAGAACTGATCCCACCCGCTCTCCCGTTTCTCAAACTCGAGAACATCGGCAAGCGTTTCGGCGGAACGGTCGCCCTTGACGGACATCGACTGGTCGGTAAATGCCGGCGAAGTCCATTGCCTGGTGGGAGAGAATGGATCCGGCAAATCCACGCTCATCAAGATCGTCGCCGGCGTCTATCGGCCCGATGCCGGCGGCCGCATCGTCATCGACGGCACGGCCTTCGATCACCTGTCGCCTTATCAGGCAAAGAAGCTCGGCATCCAGGTCATCTATCAGGACCTCTCGCTGTTTCCGAACCTCAGCGTCTGGGAAAATATCGCCATCGACCAGGAACTCGGCGCGCCGCTATCGACCGTACGCCGCAAGGCTATGCGCACCACCGCCACGGACGTCCTGGCGAGCCTCGGCGCTGCACCTGCCGCTCGACGCCATCGTCGGTCGAACTTGCAGTCGCCGAACGGCAGATCGTGGCGATTTGCCGTGGTCTTGCCGCCAACGCGCGGCTCTTGTTCATGGACGAACCGACATCGTCGCTGACGCACCATGAAGTCGTGCGCTTGCTCGAGATTGTCCGCCGGCTCAAGGAACTTGGGATTGGCGGTCGTTTTCGTCAGCCATCGGCTGGAGGAAGTCGTGGCGCTTGCCGAACGCGTTACCGTACTTCGCGACGGGCGCAAGGTCGGCACGTTTCCGGCCGGCGAGGTCGACGATCACCGGCTGGCCGAGCTGATGACCGGAAGCCGCATTCAGCACACTGTCAAGGCCCGAAACCTGGCGGCCGGCGCTCCGGTCCTGGAAGTCAGGAGCGTCGGTCGCAGCGGCGAATTCACCGACGTCTCGTTCGACTTGCACGCCGGCGAGGTGCTTGGCATCATCGGGCTGATGGGGTCCGGACGAACTGAGCTTGCCCTCGCTCTCTTTGGAATGACGCAGCTCGACCATGGCGAGATACTGCCTCGACGGCAAACCGCTCCGCCTCCGCTCGAACCAGGACGCGATCCGCGCCGGCATCGCCTATGTTTCGGAAGACCGGCTGCTGCTTGGTCTGAACCTTCGGCAGTCGATTGCCGACAACGCTGCGATCACCGTGCTCGACCGGCTGGCGAACGGCTTTGGACTTGTCTCCACGGCGACGGCGGAGCCGCTTGCCGCGGATTGGGTAGCGCGCCTCGGCATCAAGGCATCGAATATCGGTGCCGCGGTTCAGACCTTGTCGGGCGGCAATCAGCAGCGCGTCGTTCTGGCCAAATGGCTGGCCACCAATCCAAAGATCCTCATTCTCGACAGCCCGACGGCGGGCGTCGACATTCGCAACAAGCAGGGCATCTACGACATCATCCGCAAGCTCGCCGAAGAGGGCGTTGCCATCATCCTGATTTCCGACGAGATACCGGAGGTCTACTTCAACGCCGATCGCATCCTGCATATGCGCGAGGGGCGCCTGGTCAACGAATACGTTCCGGAGCAACCAGCGAGAAAGTCACTGGCGGAGGCAGTCTTTGCGTAGAGCATTCGCCGCGATCTTCAGCCGCACCGAAACCTCGCTTGCCGCTGTGATCGTCGTCGTCGCGATCGTCTTCTCGCTTTCCTCGCCCTACTTTTTGACGCTTTCCAACGCCTCCGACCTGATCGAGGCCTACTCCGTCACCACGATCCTCGCGGCCGGTGTTTTCGTTGTGCTGGTGTCGGGAGGCATCGATATCTCCTTTGCCGCCGTCGCCTCGGTAACGCAGTACATCGCCGCCATGGTTGCGACGCGCTACGGGGTGCCGGCGATTCCCGCCATTGCGCTTGCCTGCGTCCTGGGCGCGCTCCTTGGCGGCATCAACGCCCTTCTGACCTACTATCTCAATGTCGTGTCGATCATCGTGACGATCGCGACGTCGAGTATTTTCTACGCTCTTCTCATCTATTTCACCGGCGGCAGCGAAATCTACAATCTTCCCGACTGGTGGACGGACCGCGTTGTATTCTTTCGTTTCGAGACGGCAAGCGGCGACTTCGCACGCATCACTCTTCCCATGGTGATCATGGTCGCGGTCATCGTCGTCACCCACTTTCTGATGACGCGAACCCATGCCGGCCGTCAGATCTATGCGCTTGGCGGCAACCCGGAGGCGGCAAGCCGGGTCGGGATCCGCATTCTGCGCCTCCAGCTCCTCGTTTACGGATATCTCGGCTTCCTCGCCGGCCTCGCGGGCTTCGTACAAGCACACCGTGTTCACCAGGTGGTTCCGACAGCGATGTTCGGCACCGAACTCAGCGTGTTGGCGGTTGCAATTCTCGGTGGCGCAAGTCTTGTCGGCGGGCTCGGCTCGATGAGCGGCGTCGTTCTCGGCGTCCTCCTGCTTGCCATGCTGCAAAACGGACTGAACCTTCTTGGCGTCTCGCCCTATTTCTTTGACGTCGTGATCGGTCTCGCGATTCTCATTTCGATCAGCGTGACCGCGCTCACCGAGCGGCGCGCGCGCGGCCGGCGTCGCATCGCTCGGTGTCGCGATCATGAGTCCTTCCGAGCGGCCATTGCCGCCGCGCGCCGATGCCCTTACGGCGCCCCTCGACCGTGTTGTTGCGGCGATCCGCGAGAGCGCCGGAGACCAATCTCATCGGCCTGTTGCTGCTGCTTCTGGGCTTGTTCGCGGTCTTTAGCAGTTCTGCTGCCGGGCACCTTCCTGCAGCCCGGAACCATGCAGTCGATGATGTTCCAGCTGCCGGAACTGGGGCTCCTGTCGCTGGCGATGGCAATACCGCTGGTTTCCGGCGGCCTCAACCTTGCGATCATCGCCACCGCCAACCAGGCCGCGCTTCTGATGGCGTGGATCTTGACGACGCAGATGCCGCCGGATGCGAGCGGGAGGCGAGATCTGGCTATGGATCGCTATCGCTCTCGCCGCTGGCTTTCTGCTCTGCCTGATCATCGGCCTGATTACCGGTTTCATCGTCGCTGTAATCGGCGTCCATCCGATCCTGGTGACGCTCGGCACTCAGACCTTGATTGCCGGCATCAGCATCTGGCTGACACGCGGTCGGACGCTTTCGGGATTCCCTGACGCCCTTATCCATGTCTCGAATGAAACCATCGGCGGGTATCCCGATATCGTTTGGCATCTTCGCTCGTTGTCGCGTTGGGGGTGCACATTCTCCTGACCCGCACGGTGCTCGGCATTCGCATCCACATGATCGGCTCCAACCTCGAGTCGACGCGCTTCTCCGGCGTCGATACGCGGCGGGTTCAGATCTGGGTCTATGTGCTGTCGAGCCTGCTTTGCTGGCTGGCGGCGATCGTGATGATGGCGCGCTTCAATTCCGCAGGCGCCGATATCGCTCAGTCATATCTGCTCATCACCATACTTGCCGCAATCCTCGGCGGCATCGATCCCTATGGCGGATTCGGCCGGGTCACCGGCCTTGTCGTCGCGCTGATGATCCTTCAGACGATTTCCAGCGGATTCAACCTCCTCGGATTTAGCCAACACCTGACGCTTGCCTTGTGGGGCTTCACGCTTATCGCGGTCATGGCGGCAAAACGGATCACGGGTGTTCTTAGCATCCGCTACCGTTGGCGATGAGAGGAAAACATGGAACATCTGGTGGGCGAGATTGCTGTTATTACCGGCGCGGGACGGGGGATTGCTCAGCGCACAGCAGTCCGTCTCGCCCAGATGGGAGTGCGAAGCGCACTTATTGCCCGTTCCGAACCGCAGCTTCGCGAGACCGCCGATCTAATCTCGCGAGCAGGTGGTACCTCCCTCATCATCGCTGCCGACCTAAGTGACCCGCGTTCGATTGACGTAGTCAAGGCCGGCGTGATCGATGAGCTTGGAAGTCCTTCGATCCTCATAAACGCGGCCGGGATGTTCGGACCGATTGAACTTGTGTGGAGGACTGATCCCAGCGAATGGATCAAGACTCAGCTTGTGAACGTGGTGAGTGCGTACCTTATGTGTCACGCTTTCGTCGGCGGCATGCTGGAGCGGGGTTGGGGGCGCGTCGTCAACGTGACCTCAGCGGCGGCGCTGCACGAACCCGGTCCAATCAATAGTGCTTATGGAACCAGCAAGGCCGGCCTCAACCAGTTCACCCGGCACCTCGCGTCAGAGATTGCCGGCAGCGGCGTGACCGCAAACGTCATCCATCCGGGTGACGTCAAGACCTACATGTGGGCGGAAATCCGCGACGCCGCAGAAAAACTGGGGCCTGAAGCCGACCGCTACCGTGAATGGGCGCGTTGGGTGGAGGCGACGGGGGGTGACGATCCTGAAAAAGCCAGCGACCTTATCGTGGCTCTCCTTGACGAGAAGTCTGCGTCGATAAACGGCCGCTTCCTGTGGATCAAGGACGGACTACAGCCCCCCATTCCGAGTTGGGGTGAGTTTGCGCCTGACGAAGTTTGGCGCTGAATGTGACGCGCACAAAGGTACTGAGCGATCCCGTGGCCTTCCGAATTCTCGATAGCCGCTTTCACGCACGCCTCTCGGCGACGGCCGGCAACGTGGTCCTCGAACGGATCGCCTCACGAAGACATACCGACTTAGTTGCCTTGGGTTCAAGCGACGCTGGTGAAGGTGCTGCGAAAGCCCACACGATGAATGCCGCGCTCAACCGACGCGAACCGCGCCGTTCACGATTTCAAGCCTGGGCGTTTGACGCTAATCCCGCTAGCGACTGTTTAGTGTAGCTCTGAGGAATTCCAGACCCTGTCTCTCGCCATCCTTTCGGGCCTGGAGATCCTTGGCTGGCCACCCGAAATCTAAGTCTTCGTGCTCGATTGAGATCGTGCCATCAAATCCGTTCTTGGCGGCCGTGCGGAGAAACCTCGACCAATCGAGCATCCCTCGACCGGGGAGCCGATACCGCCACCACCCGCCTCCATGGTAGCCCACACTCTGAAGTCGGTGTGGATCCATCGAAGTATCCTTGCCATGCAGTATCTTGATTCGATCTTTTGTCTCCTCAAGTGCCGAAAACGGATCGATACCAAGTCGCAACAAATGAGAGGGGTCGAATTCGAGGCCAAAGCGACCATCGGGAATATGTGCGAAGAGCTGCCGCCAACCGTCCGGTGTGGTGCCTACGTAGTCGTTTTTTGGGCCTGGCCAGTTTTCTATTGCTACTTCAAGGCCGCTATCGGCCGTTGACTCCAACAATCCGTTCGCGTGGTCGGCAAAGTCCTTGTAGTTGGCGTCGTCGGCCACCGTGCTATCGCGGCCCGGGAAGATCACAAAGATTGGCACTTTCTCGTCCCCGATAGCACGAGCAAATTGATTGGTGCGTTGCCGTAACTCGCGACGTTTTTCCTTGTCCGGGTCGAGCTGGTTGCCGGTTAGCGTTATTGAACAAACGAGCAGCCCGCGCTGGCGTACTTTTTCTACCACTGAAGACACTTTGTCCGGAGTCTTGATATGCCCGCTGACGTCGATTTCGATCGCGTCGAAGCCTGCCTCCGCCGCAAAGTCGAGGACTTCTTCGAAAGGACGGTCGTTAAAGGTGGACGTGTAAAAACCAATCTTCACGGTGTTCCTCACTATGAAACGCTGGCGTCTCGATGCTCGCGGTCCGAGACCTGCGCCTGATCCAATACTTTTTGGATGTTGGCGGCGCGACGAAATGAAGGCTCCGATGTCTTGCCAGCTCGAAACGCGGCCACAAAGCGCTGGTAGTTGGTTTCCACGGGGTCAAACGCGATCTCGCGCCACGTTGCCGTGTCTACATCCGCAGCGAGGCATGCGCGAAGACTCGATTTACCTGTGTCGTAGACTATCTCCAACGATCCTTTCTCTCCATATATCCGCAGCCGAAGTTGATCGAGCTGGCCTCCCGCAGTCCGACTCGCTTGAATTGTTCCAATAGCTCCGTTGATGAAATCAACGTTCATCGTGAAGCTGTCATTCGCATCGAGGTCGTACTCACCGATCTTGTTGCCCGGCGCCTTATCGAAGGTTTTCAGTCGGCCGAAGACGTGGGCGATGTCCAAGCCGGATCCGTATGATGCAAAATCGACGATGTGGATCCCGATATCGCCAAGCGCCCCGTTAGACCCATGTTTCTTCGAAAGGCGCCAGAGCCATTTGCTTTCGCTTTTCCAGTCGCCCCATGCCTTTCCGACAAGCCAGCTCTGAAGGTGCGAGGCCTCAACGTGGCGCACGGCGCCGACTTCACCGTTGAGCACCAATTGGCGCCCCTTCTGCAGAGCGGGAGAGTTGCGGTACGTGAAGTTGACCATGCCCACGAGCCCGGCTTGCTCGATCGCCTCGGTCATTTCCATCGCCTTCGCGGCATCGGTAGCTAGCGGCTTCTCGCAGAAGACATGCTTGCCCGCGGTGATTGCCTGCAGCGTCGTCGGATGGTGAACTCGGTCGGGTGTGACATTGGCGACCGCGTCAAATTCACCCCATGCGAGAGCCTCGTCGAGCGAGGAAAATTGTTTGGCGATCTTGTGTTCGGCACAGAAGGCGGCGAGGCGTTCAGAAATCACGTCAACGCCGCCCACCACCTGAACTCCATCGATCGCGGAAAAGTTCTTGGCATGCTGGTTGGCCATGCCGCCGGTACCCAAAATAAGCAGACGCATCTAGGTGTCCTCAATTAGAGAGCTGCAAGGTCCGCAAGCTAATTCACACGCGGACCAGGGAGTTAAACACACGAGGGGACGCGTCTCTCGATCGCAACGCCGGCCGAGCCAATTTCGCTAGAGAGCAATCCCACTCGTGTTGTCGAACAAATGAGCGTGGTTCATGTTGGCGTGGATAGTCATGGTCGCGCCGGTGGCGGCGCCAATCTCAGGGGTGGCCCGGCAAATAATCTCCTGATTGCCAATCTTCGAAAAGATCAGCGTGTCGGCGCCCAACGGTTCAGCTATCTCGACCTTCAGAGATACCGGCACGAGAGCGGCACGGTCCTGCTCGGTCCAAACGTTGGTGATGTGTTCCGGCCGCAGGCCAAAGACGACGTCCTTGCCATTTTTCGCGGCATGCCGCGCCGCTAGGTGCGGCGGCAACTTCAGCGGGTGACCGCCGTCCGGCACAACACTGGTTTCGGTGCCATTTGCGACAATGCGGGCCTTCAGAAAATTCATGGCCGGTGAGCCGATGAAGCCGGCAACGAAAATATTGCGAGGCGAGCGATACAGATCGGTCGGAGTACCCACTTGCTCAATCACACCGTTTCGGAGGATCACGATCCGATCGGCAAGCGTCATCGCTTCGACCTGATCGTGAGTGACATAGATGCTGGTCGTCTTGAACGCCATGTGCAGTCGTTTTATCTGCGTTCGCATTTCGACACGCAGCTTGGCATCTAGGTTTGACAGCGGCTCGTCGAAGAGAAAGAGGTCCGGCTCCCGGGCGATTGCCCGGCCGATGGCAACGCGCTGACGCTGACCGCCGGAGAGCGCCTTCGGCTTTCGGTCGAGCAGGCTTTCGATTTGAAGGATCTCGGCGGTCCGCTTCACCGCCGCCTCGATCGCGTCCCGCTTAGCGCCCCGCATCCTCAATCCAAATCCGAGATTCTGGCGGACCGACATGTGCGGATAGAGGGCATAATCCTGGAAGACCATGGCGATGTCGCGTTCGCGCGGCGGCTTATCGTTGACCACCTCCTCATTGATGATGATTTCGCCCCCGGTCACCGTCTCGAGGCCAGCGATCATTCTGAGGATGGTGCTTTTGCCGCACCCCGAAGGTCCAACCAGAACTAGGAACTCGCTGGCGTTGATCTCGAAGTCAATGCCGTGCACGACTTGAAGCTCGCCGTACTTCTTCACGAGGTTCCTGATGACAACGTGAGCCATCCGTCAGCCCTTCACCGCACCGGCCGTCAGTGCGCCGACGATCAATCGCTGCAGCAGGAGAAAAACGATGAGAGCGGGAACAATGGAGAGCACACTCGCGGCGGCGAGGATCTGCGTCGAATTCTGCGCATATGTACCTTGGAAGTTGAAGATCCCGACCGCGATTGGCAATAACGCTGGCTTGCTGATCAGAATGAAGGGGATGATGAACTGCGACCAGCCAAGGATCGCATTAAGAACGAAGGCGGAAGTGAGCCCGGGCATGCTCAGTGGCAGGATCACACGTAGGAAAGCGCCCCATCGCGTGCAGCCGTCGATCATGGCGGCGTCCTCCAGGCTCTGCGGGATTCCATCGAGAAAGCCCTTCAACATCCAGGTGAAAAGCGGAGCGGAGATAGCGATGTAGACGAGGGCGGCGCCGACTTGGCTGTTGGTCAGGCCGACTTCATCCATGTAGCGATAAAGCGGGACCATAATGACCAGTGGCGAGATCATCTGGAAGGCGAGAAGGCCGATCATCATGAGGTTGCGGTTGCGGAAGCGGAAGCGCGACAACGCATAGGCAGCGGGCGCTGCGAAGAGCATTGCACCGAACGCTCCCGCGATCGCCAGCTTCAGGCCGTTCCACAGATACAGCAGAAAAAGCGGGTGACGCAGGACCTGCGCGAAGTTCTCTAGCGTCGGCTCCCTGGGCAGGATGCGCAGGTTGCTGACAAAGATCTCTCCCTTGTTGCGGATCGCAAGTGACATGAGCCAGAGGAGGGGACCGGCGAAAAAGAGGAAGATCACAGCATAGGCCGCGTAGGTTCCGATATCGGCGAGCAGGGTCCGGCGGGATAGCGTCATCGATCAGGTCTCCTTCGGCAGAAGACGCACGTAGAAGAAAGTGAAGGCGAGGCTGATCAAAAGGAGGATGACCGCCAGCACGGCGCCGTTCGACAAATCGAAGTTTCTGAAGACGGTGTTGTATGCATAGAGCGAGAGGACTTCAGTCGCCCGCCCAGGGCCACCGCCGGTCAAGGGCAGGATCAGATCGAAGCTGTTCAGCGTAAAGATGCTGATCAGGATCGTGTTTATCAGGAGGATGGGTCGGAGCTGCGGTAGCGTCACGTGCAAGAACTGCCGGAACGATGTAGCCCCGTCGACCGCGGCCGCCTCAAAGAGGCTCGACGGGATCACCACCAGCCCGGCATAGAGCAGGATCATACTAAAGGCGGTGCCACGCCAGACATTCGCAAGGACCGCGGACCAGATCGCGATATTGGGGTCAGAGAGCCAGTGAACCTGGCCGACATCCATGAGGCGAAGCACGCCATTGATGAAGCCGTAGCTTGCTTCGTTGAACATCAGCTGCCAAACGATGCCCGCTGAAACTCCCGGCACGATCCATGATGCCAGGATCACGATGCGGATAAAGGAGACGCCCGGCAACCCGCGCTTTGTCCCGCGATGAAGCGCCATGGCGACTAGCAGGCCAATGAAAAGCTGGAGGACGACGCTAGCGACAACGAAGATAAGGGTGTTCTTCAGGATAATCGGCAGATCGCGATTGACGGCGACGTTGGCATAGCTCTTCAGCGTGTACTCGTATTCGGGGTTTAACAGTGTCGCATCGGTAAAGCTGAAGCGAACCACGTCGAATGCCGGATAAACGTAGGAGACGAGAAGCAGCAGGGCGAGCGGCAACAGCCAGACAAGGGGCTTTTCTGCCAACCGTCCGACAGCCCTCCGTCTTCGTTGAGCCGGTGTTGCGCGACGGGCAATCACGGCCTCCGTCATGAAGTCTTATTCCTCAGCCATTGCGGCAATCGCGCCAACGTTCGAAGGCAAAAAGGTGCCTGGCGGCTTGGTATGCCGCCAGGCAAATCGACCTTACATCTTCGCGTAAGCGTCATTCACCGCCTTCCACGCGTCATCGAGGGCTTGTTCCGGAGGCTTCGCGCCGGTCAATACGTCTCCCATCATGATCTGAATCTGATTGGAGATCTCCGGATAGATCGGCACGCCGGGACGAGCTTGGCCGTTGACCAGCGACTCGTTGACAATCTTGAAGAACGGGTCCTTGAACGCGTCGAGGCTCGCAAACAAAGATTTCCTCGTCGGCAATTGGCTCATGACGTTGTTTGCTGGCCCCATGTAGACCTCGCGTACGAGGTCCATGCATGCCTTCACCTTCGCTGGGTCCTTGCTGAGCGACGCGACGGTCCAGCCGCCAGTGCCTGTCGAGCGCTGGTCGACCGTCGGACCAGGAATAGCCGAGGCTTCCCATTTTGCGAATTGGTCTGCCGGCATGCCTTCCTTAATCTGGAAGTTCTGCCAATGGCCTCCGACAAACATCGCTGCCGTGTCGGCGATAGCAGCGGCGTTGAAGTCGGCATAATCCTTGATAGTGGCCACGCGCTTAGGCGCCGCGCCGCTGTCAACGAGGTCCTTGTAGTAGCCCAGCGCCTTCAGCATCTTGTCGCGATTTTCGCCCTCGCCAAAGATCGGCTTTCCACCGTCGTCCGTTAGCTTACCGCCCTGAGCCCAGAACTGCGCGAGCCAGTCGAAGGTCGTTCCTTCCCATCGGCCGCCGTTGAACAACACGCCCTCTTTTCCCTTCGATGCCGCATCGAGTGCGGCCGCCTTAAGCTCCGCCCAATCCTGCGGCGCATTCGCAACAACGGTCTTGTCGCGGTAAAGCAAGCGAAGGTCGGTATTCCACCACCACGCATAGAGGTGGCCATCGGGACCGGTGATGCCGGCCTTGATGAAGGGGAACAGGTCGTCAATTTCTTCTTTGGTGAAATATTCGTCGATGGGTGCCAGCGTGTTGTTCTTGATGAAGAGGGCAAGCTGGAACGAGTCGACGGTCACGCAATCCGGTGCGCGCCCCGCTCGTGCTTGCTCAAGCAAGCGAGCATGCTCGCCCCCGATATCAGGGGTGAAATACTCGACCTGAATTTGCCAATCCGGATGTTTTTCGGCGAACGCCTGAAACAGTGCTTTGAAACCTTCAGCCTGGCTGGGCGTCGGGTTGGTGATGGTGAAATCCGGGTTGCCGCGGAAGACCAGCGTGTTCGGTGCATCGGGTTTTCCAATCCGGTCGGCGGTCACCAGATCCTGGGCGACGGCACCGGCGGCTAAGCCACACAGCATCGTCGAGGCAAGCAACGCAGTCAGAAAAGATCTGCGGGGTTTCATGTTTCTCTCCCTTGTGCCGTTTTTGTTAGCGGCCCGACGTTGAACGGTCGCGGGTCCTACGCATCAACTATGCAACGTTGCAAACGCCCTTGCAACGTTGCAAATACTGTTTTTATCTCACGTAGATTTTGCCGATCGGAATTTGCCCGAGGACCAGACGAACCGCGGAGCGCTAAGCTGACGTACCTCAATCTCGAACACCGAGTGCGACGCCTGCGAAAACGGGTCGCGGAGCTCGACCTGTGGATCGTGCGGAAATCGTTGGCGCTGGAGCGGTGGACGCTCAATAAAAACGCGCATGCGCTCGGCGCGCCCTGGCCTGAGTTGAACGGCATCTCACGATTTTCGCATCCCCTGGTGACGGTGCCAGCTGATTGGCCACTCGAGCAGGCCCGGCTTCGTCTTGACCTTGGCGGTGAAGGGCTACTGCTCATCGCGTCAAATGGAACGACGCAGAAATTCGGACTGGATCCGTATCACACCAGCTTTGCGCTAGCCGGTCGCGAGTTCAGCGTGTTGGCAGAATGCGTGGCCCGTTCCCCGTTTGGCGTACCCAATCGAGGCGCCAAGCTTTCGCGAGCCGAGATTGCTTGGATCGAATTCGATCTTGCCGACTTCGCACTCATCATCACGCAGATGACCGAACTCGCACAGGTGCTGGGAGGCTACGCGGTCGATCCCATTCCTCTCGAAGGCTATCATCCTTTCCATCCCCATCCTGACCACTCCCGGCCGCATGAGGTGGTAGCACCGTTGGTTAGTGCCGCGGAAAAAGCTCTGCATCATCTGCGCTGGCCTTCCGATACCGCAAACTACGTTCCACGCGTTGCGCCGAGTGCTGAATCGCAGAGCATCTGGCAACTGCCTCTGAATCTGCGGACCGATCCCGAAGGTCTTAATGATGACGCCCGCGCCTCGGTGGTCGAGGCGCGTCAAATGCTGATCGAGAGTCTGCACACCTTGCGTGACCGATATCCGCAGACAGGTGCGATTGCGTTGTCGGGCCACGCTCATATCGATCTTGCCTGGCTGTGGCCGGTTCCGGAAACGCGCCGCAAGGTGATGCGGACTTTTCACACCGCGCTCGATCTTATGGATCGTTTTCCTGACTACCGGTTCAACCAGTCAACGGCGCAGTATTACGCTTGGCTCGAAGAAGATGAGTTGGGCCTATTGGCGCGGATCAAAGACAAGGTGGAGGCCGGCCAATGGGAACCGATTGGCGCGATGTGGGTCGAGCCCGACACCAACATGCCGACGGGTAAGTCGCTTGTGCGTCAACTCCTCTACGGCATCCGCTATTTCGATAAGACGTTTGGGCGTGCGCGGCGAAGCACGGTCAATTGGTTACCGGACGTGTTCGGATTTTCTCCGGCCTTCCCGCAGTTGCTTCGCCTGGCAGGGCTGGACAGTATTTTCACCCACAAAACAAACTGGTCCGAGAAGAACAAGCTGCCTTCTGATCTCTTCTGGTGGGAGGGGATCGATGGATCGCGCGTCCTGATGCACACGTTCGACAATCCGGCCGGCGGGTATAATGGCTGGATTGGACCCCGCGCCGCGGTGGAAACGTGGCGCAACTACCAGGACAAGGAGAACAACCCTGAAAGCTTGCTTTTGTTTGGGTGGGGCGACGGCGGTGGCGGGCCGAGCGAGAACATGCTCGAACGAATTGCTCAGCTTGCCCACTTCCCGGCACTACCCGCCGTGCGTCAAGTCAATGTCAGCCAATGGTTCTCCGATATTGTGGGGCGCGCCGGCACGGACGTAGCGCTGCCGGTATGGGTGGGGGAGATCTACCTCGAGTACCACCGCGGCACGCTGACCACCCAGGGGCGGACCAAGTATCTACATCGCCGCGCCGAGCGCGCGCTGATCTCCGCTGAAACAGTCGCCAGCATGGCCGCCCTGCTGGGGGAGCCTGTCGCCGCGTCGATCGAAGATCAATGGCGCGTCCTGCTCCGGAACGAATTTCACGACATCCTGCCCGGATCGAGCATTCGAGAGGTGCATGAACTAGCCGAAGAGGAGCTGGCCGGGGTGGTGTCGGCCGGCGAGAGCGCGCAGCAGAAACATCTGAATGCGATAGCGGCTCGTCTGCCTAGCGGCGAGAATTCGGCGCTTCTGGTCGTCAATCCAGACCTTTCGCCACGGCCGCTCCGCATCGTCGCAGACGAACAGTTGCATCGGGCCCAGCAGGTCGAAGGCGGCAGCGTACTGACGGCAGACCAAACGGTCGCCGGCCTCTCGACTGCCGTCCTTGCCGTCGACGGTTTGGAGGCTCCGCTCGGGCTCGCGGTCGGTGAAAATTTCCTCGAAAACGAATTCGTGCGGGTGGAGCTACTAGCTGACGGGACGCTGAAGAGTGTTTTCGACAAACGCGCCGGACGCGAATGCCTCACCGATCGCGGCAACCAGATCGTGGCTTACATCGACAAACCCCGCCTCTTCGACGCCTGGGATATTGAGGAGGACTATACGCAGGAGGCGCGCGAAGTCGTGGCAACAGGCGGACCCGAGATCGTCGAAAGGGGTCCGCATCGTGTCGCCATTCGGTTCATGCGCAAGTACGGCGCAAGCACGATCACACAAACTGTCCGGCTCTGGGCGAATTCGCCGCGTATTGAATTCAAGACGGACATCGATTGGCATGATCGCCGAATTCTTCTTAAAGCGAACTTTCCCCTTGCTGTTCGCTCAGACACGGCGACCTTCGAATGTGCTCATGGCGTCGTCCGGCGTCCGACACATCGAAACACACCTTGGGATCAGCCGAAGTTTGAAGTTGCCGCTCATCGCTTTGTTGATCTTTCAGAGCACGGTTTTGGCGTGGCGCTCCTGAATGATGGCAAGTATGGGCATCACGCGCTTTTCAATGAGGTCGGAATTACGCTGCTCCGTTCCCCGGTCTATCCTGACGCGCTCGCCGACGAAGGGCGACAGACTTTCACCTATGCGCTGTTGCCCCACACCGGTGACTGGCTATCTGGAAACGTGCTCGCCGAAGCCGAGGATTTGAATCAACCGCTGTTGTGGAAGGCGGTGAAAGCCGACGCAGAGTCCAGTTGGACCGCGGCCACGATAGATGGGCTAACTCTTGGTCTCAGCGGCTTCAAGCCGTCCGAGGATGGCAATTCCCTTGTCCTGCGGGTGTACGAACCGGCGGGCGCCCGGGGCAGTGTCGAGGTGTCACTGCCACAAGGCGCGTCGATCTCCGAGGAGCTTGACCTTTTGGAGGAATCCACCGGAGCGGCACGGTTTCATTTTACACCGTTCCAGTTGCGCAGCTGGCGCATCGCGATATCGAAGAAGAATTAGAGCCAAACCCGCTTCACAAATCTTGGTTCCTGAACCGCGGTTCGGGAATTGCAATAGTCTGAAGTTTGCTGACCGAGACTCCTTCGATCCGCTTAATCAAAAAGCGCGCGAGCATCTCGCCCGCAAGCGTGAGGTCTTCATGAAAGGAGTCGATTCGAGGGGTGAGGAAATCGAGAAGGTCGGACGTGCTTTTTGCCACCACATCAATGTCGCGACCAATAACGAGCCCCGCGTCCTGAAAGCCGGCGACAAGGGCTAAGCACGCCGTCTCGATACCGCAGACAATACCGTCGGGCACCACACCACTGGCGACAATTTGGCGTGCAGCATGGCGGAACTTCGACGGGTCGTCGTGCAAATGAAGATCGGGGAGGACCGTTCCTGTAACTCCCGCTTCCTTAACCGCGTCAAAGAACCCGCTCTCGAAATGGCGCGCGCAGGTCAACTGCGGCGTCGCCGCAACCAGCGCCAACCTGGTCCGTCCTTTCTCCCTCAAACGCTCCACACCTCGCCTCGACAGCAGGTAGTTGTCGTAGTCGTGGAACGCGTGTTGCTGGGCAAGTTCAGTGCGGCCATGCGTGACAAACGGAACGCTGCGATCAAGGAGATACTGAGCCCGGGGATCCTGGGGCGTTGTGTGGGCGAAGATAAGTCCATCGACCTGCGCGGTTTCGACGAAGTAGCGAACCGCGTCCATCGGGTCGGCTCCATTCGCGTGTGGAAATACCACGAGATTGTATGATGTCTCCTCGTAGATGATCTTCGACACCCCGGTGATGATGCGGCGTTCGAACTCAGCAACCGCCAGCCGCTCATCCAGAATTAGACCGACGACCAACGTCCGTCCGGTGCGTAGTCCCTGGGCAGCACGATCCGGGCGATAGCCAACCCTCGCAGCGGCCGCCTGGACAAGACGACGAGTTTCCAAACCAATCTCGGGCTCGTTTTTCAAAGCTCGCGAGACGGTCGTAAGGGCGAAGCCCGTTTCTTCGGCAATAGTCTTCAACGTCGCCCGCTTGCGTTCGCGGGGGCTGGTGATTGGATCGCTATACGTCAAGCTGTACCAAGCCTTTCTCGTCTCTTAAGCCATAAACTCTACCCGGTTCATGACGGACGAGGATTGCAATTTCAAGGGGGATGATTGCCGTCAATACTGATCCGCGCAATCTCCGTGAGACTGCGTGGTAAACAGGATCGCATTAGCTGGAATGGGATCGAGCTCAAGCCCTGTTGTTCTATCCAACGCCACAACTCGTGGGCTTAGTACTCCGAAATTGAGATCAGATTGACCGTGCCTGCTTGCCTTGCCCAATGATGGAGTTTCTCCCTCGGAGATCGCACCAGGCGATAATCATTCATCAACCGCTCGCCCGGTTCTAGTATCCGACCGGCAGCCGTAGATGAACAGGTGCGGGCGCAGGATTGGTCGGGCCGCGATCGTGGCCTTACATAGCGTGAGAAACTATCGTGTGATCGAACGGCGGCGGCTGAGCTGGTCTATGGCCACCGCCAGAAGGAGAACGACGCCGCGCGCCGTATCCTGATAGAACGTCGGGACGTTCATGAGGCTCATGCCGTTATTGAGGCTGCCCATGAGCAATGCGCCGAGGAGGGCGCCCATGACGCGTCCGCGTCCGCCTGAAAGCGACGTCCCACCTATGATGGCGGCGGCGATGGCATCGAGTTCAAGGAAGAGGCCGGCGCTTCCGCCGACAGCGCCGCTGACCCGCGCTGTTAAGGCCACGCCGGTGATGCCGTAACCAAGGCCGGCGATGACGAAATTCCAGAAGATAACCCGGGTGAGATTGATGCCCGACAGCCGCGCGGCTTCGGGGTTGCCGCCGATCGCATAGAGCTGAGCGCCGTAGCGCGTCCGCCGCATGACGAAATTCGGCGGCAAACGTGCAGATCACGACCAGCAAAACGAGATAGGGAATGCCCTGCCAAGAGACGATCCAGATCGCGATCGCCGCCGCGACAATCGGCGGGGCGAGTGCCCGCATCACTTCGGGCGGGTATTTGCCGGCGGGACACCCAGTTCATGCGCCCGCCGTATCTCCGCAAGGCGCATCGCGCCATAAGCGAGCAGCGAGACGATAACGGCGCCAACCGACAGCGGGGGTGGCAGAAAGCCGGTGGCGAGACCTGTCAGCGATCGGGGCAAGGGCGCCACCGTCGCGCCGTTGGTGGCGATCATCGATATGCCGCGGAAATAGAGCATGCCCGCGAGGGTGACGATGAAGGATGACACACCCATGCGCGTCACCCAGAATCCCTGCCATGCGCCCATCAGCAAGCCGCTTCCGACGGCAATGAGCACCGCAAGCGCGGGATTGACGTCATGCTTGACCGTCAGCAACGCGAGAATGACGCCGACGAAGCGCTACAGCCGAGCCCACGGACAGGTCGAAATTTCGGGTCACGATCAACATCACGGCGCTTATCGCCGCGAGACTGACGATCGAGGTCTGCAACGCCAGGAGCACCAGATTGCGCTGGGTTAGGAATGTCCCATGCGTCACGAAATAAAGAGCCAGCCAGACGAGGGCGAGGACGAGAAGCAGCATCGAATTTCGCAGCGCGGGCGTCCGTGCCAGGCGCAGTAACAGGTTCTCATTCGACGTACCGGCCGCGTCGGTCAACGGTGGTCTCAGCCATCAGTCGCCATCCGCAGGAGACTCTTTTCTGTAAGCTCGCGCGCCGGCCAATTCGCCGACCTGACGGCCATGGCTCATCACGATGACCCGATCGCAGGCGTCGACAAGCTCCTCGGCGTCGGTCGACGCAAGCAGGATCGCGCTGCCCTTGGACGCCGAGCTCCAGCCAGATGCGCTTGATCTCGCGCCGTGCACCGACGTCCACGCCGCGGGTCGGGTCGACCATGATGAGGATGCGGGTGTCGGCGGCGAGCCACCGAGCGATCTGCACTTTCTGCTGGTTGCCGCCGGAAAGTGTACGCACCTCGGCGTCGATCGATGCCGTCTTGATGTCGAGCGCATCCACCTGATCAAGGGCGCTGCGCCGCGCCGCCGCCGACATCGAGGACGCCATGACGAACGATTCGCCCCAAACTGGCAATGCCAACGTTGTCCGTGATCGACTGGTCGCCGATGAGGCAATCGCGTCGATCCTGCGCCATGAAGCCCATGCCGAGCGCGACCGCATCTTCGGGGTGTCAATGATCGTCTCGATACCGTCGACAAGTATCTTGCCGTCGCGCCGCCCCGGCCAGGCTCCGAAGATAGCGAGCGCAGCCTCTATGCAGCCCGCCCCAAGTAGCCCGAACAAGCCGACGACCTCACCGTGACGGACGCTGAGTGCAGTCCCTCGAACGCGGATGCGTCCGTCCGGCTCGATAGACAGCAGATCGCGTACTTCGAGGGCGATTTCCCCTTCGGTCGTGGCTTGGCGTTCCTCTGCCGTTTCCGGCGATGTCGCCGATCATCTCCGTGACGATCTCCAGGCGCGACACGTCACGCGACGTCGTGCAGGCCGCAGACACGCCCGTCACGCATGACGACGATCCGATCCGAAATGGCGAACACTTCCGTCAGGCGATGGGAGACGAAAATTATCGCAACGCCCCGCACCTTCAGCGCGCGCATGCGCTCGAAAAGCTGTCGCGACTCGTTTTCTGTGAGCGCGGCCGTCGGCTCGTCGAGTATCAACAGGCGAGCTTTCTTGGCGAGGGCGCGCGCGATGACCACAAGCTGTTGTGTCGCAAGGTCGAGCGACGACATCGGCGCCGCTGGGTCGATAGCGAGACCGAAATCAGCCAACGCCTGCTTCGCCCGGCGCGTCCGCTCGCCGACATCGATCATCCCCCAGCGCGTCGGCTCGTCGTTCAGGGTGATGTTCTCCGCAACGCTAAGGTCGGGCACGATGTTGACCTCCTGCGGCACCAGCGCGACACCCGCCGCTTCGGCCGCCGCGACGCCCGTTGGGCGTGAAGGGTTCGCCGCCGAGAGCTACTTCGCCTTCGTATGTCCCGGCTGCGTGAGCGCCCGCGAAGATCTGGATAAGTGTTGATTTGCCGGCGCCGTTCTGCCCGAGAAGCGCGACGATTTCCCCGGCGCTGATCGAGAAGCTGACGTCGTCGAGCGCCAGCACGCCGGGGAAGCGCTTCGTCAATCCGGTTCGCGACAAGAAGGGCTGCCGCTGGTGCGCAATCGGCGCCGGGAGACGCCGATTGCGTGTTTGTTGCCGCTATCATGTCCGCTGCAGCATAGCGCGGCGGATGCTATTTGCAGGCCGGCTTCTTATCCGGGACGTTCTTGTAGACCTCGTCGATATTCAGCCAGAAGGAGTGCTTGCAGACGAAGTCGCCCATCTCTTCCTGGCTAACGAGATAGATCGGCGTCTTCACCCACGGCACTTTGCCAGCACCATTGTCGGCCGTGGTGGTTGCGCCGATGTCCTTGCACTGCGCCATGGCGACGGCGGCGTTGGCACCTGCAATTGCCATTTCGTCCGGCGCCGGCCAAAGACTGCCAAACTGCCGGCCTTCGACGATCGCTTGGGCGGCCGAGAGTTCCATGTCCTGGCCTGTGACGAGGATCTTGCCAGGTTCGATCTTGGCCGCCTCGATCGCCTGGAGAACGCCGAGCGACATGCCGTCGTAGGAGACCAGGAAGGCGTCCACCTTGTTGTCGTTGGCAGTAAGCGCGTTCTCGGCGTTCGCCTGAGCCGGCTCTGTCTTCCATGCCGGCGTGAACTGATCCATCACGATCTTGATGTCGCCTTTCGCGACGAGCGGATCGAGGACGACGTGGTAGCCCTCCTGCATGAGGGTCGAACCCGTCTGCCCGGCGTCGCCGCCGATGAGCACGTAGTTTCCTTTTGGCACCTTGGCGACGACCGCGCGCGCCGCTTCCGCACCGCCGTCTTTCGGATCACGACCGATATAGCCGGCCTGCGCCGCACCGAGGATGAGATCGTCATAGGAGGCGAGCGGGACGCCCGCCTTCGCCGCCATCTCGGCGATGCCGGCGGCGACATTGAAATCGACCGGTTGGATCACGATCGCGTCGACGCCCTGGGTGATGACGTTCTCGGCTTGCGACACCTGTTTCTGCGCGTCGTTCTCCGCTGACTGCACGATCACCTCGTAACCGGCGGCTTCGGCAGTCTTCTTGAAGAAGGGAATGTCGGCATTCAGATAGCGGAACGCCGTCTGCTGCTTGAGCATGAAGGCGATCTTCTTCGTCTTGCCGGGAGTGCATTCACCTGCAGCGGCAGCCGGCCCTGCTGCCAGAAAAAGACCGGCTACGACCGCAAGCGGAGCCGTGGCCGTGAGCCAGATATTGGCGTGTCTCATTAGTCCCTCCCATTGTGGCGGGATAAACCCCGCTTGCTGTTATCGATAACGGGCAATAACAAACGCTGTCAAATTCAAATCTTGCGCCGATTTAGAAGGTAGAGTAACGAGAGTGTGCTGTTAGCTAACAGGGAGAGTAGAGTTGGCCGTAACGCTTCGCGACGTCGGCATCCGGGCTGGGGTTTCGGCCATGACGGTTTCGCGCGTCATCAATGGTCGGCAGGGCGTGGATGCGGAGACCCAACGCCGGGTCGAGGAAGCCATCGCCGCGCTCGACTATGTGCCGAACCGCATCGCGCGGGGCCTCATCTCAAAGAAGACCCAGACCATCGGCCTGATCGTGCCCGACGTGGCGAACCCGTTCTTCGCGCCCGTCGTGCGCGGCGCCGAGACGGCGGCGCGGACGCGCCGGCTACCGCGTGCTACTCTGCAACAGCGAGGGCGACCTGCGGCTTGAGCGCGAATACATTGAGGATCTCGTCTCCCATCGCGTCGAGGGCATCCTGCTGGCGCCGGCCAGCGACCATTCACGCCACAGCGTCTTCTCCGCTTCTGCGCGGCGGCTTTCCCCTAGTGCTGCTAGATCGCGCGCTCCCCGATTCGATTGCGATCTCATCGTCAGCGACAGCGCATCGGGCGCCCGCAAGCTCATTGAGCATCTCATCGCCGTCGGCCACCGGGACATCGCCCACCTGACCGACACGGAAGACACCTCCACTGGACGCGAACGCCTGCGCGGCTATCAGCGAGGCTCTCGAGGCAGCGGGCATTCCCTTCCGAAAGGAACTTGTCTTCACGACAACGGTCGACCGCATCGGCGGCTACCGCGCGACGCAAGAGATTCTGGCGCTGGAAAAGCTCCCCACCGCCATCTTCACCGTCAACAACATGACCGTCGTCGGCGCGATGCAGGCGTTGCGCGAGCGCGGTCTGTCGGTGCCGCGCGACATGGGCCTCGTCTGTTTCGACGACGTCGAGCACCTCGCCGTCCTGTCGCCGTTTCTTACCGTCATCGATCAGCCGGCGGAGACATTCGGCAGCCTTGGCGCGCAGCTTCTTCTCGAACGGATTGCTGGCAAGGCCGGTCCCCGCTCCCGCCGCATAGTGCTTCAGACGGACCTTATCGTTCGTCAGTCCTGCTGCGTTTCGTCCGGCGTTCCCGCTCGATAGGCGCGAGCCCAGGCTCAAAACCATACCGCGCGTTGATGTCCGCCGGATTTCCCACTGCGCTATCGCAGCCCATATCTCGGTGGGTTGGCCAAAGGGAGCCGCTCGAGCGAGCGACCGGTGTCATGTTTGGCATCAGAGGAGCGTCGCTCATTGGAGGGCCGTTATGGACACACGCGAAGACAGGTACGGGGCGAATCCAGCAGCAGGGTTCGACCTTGTGGGTGTGCTGATCGCAGCGGTCGTCATCGTCGTGGGCGTGGCGGCGGGATTTGGTTGGATTCCCCTTTAGCGGCTACCCCTGCGGGATGACTGCAGGGCTTAGCTCGGCTCTTGCTGCAGCGCCGCGAGCCGTTGCTTCTTGATCCGCACCCATAGGGCAATCGCGCGGGACATTTCTTCGGGCTCGCGAAATGACCTCATTACCTGGATTACTTGAAATTCCCGGCGAGCGAGCACATCACGCCGATCCACCGCAGTCATTTTTAGACATCCCAGCCAACCCATCGCTGAGTTAACTCCCGGGGCGTAAAAGAACCGCTAATCGGGCGCGCAACACCATGACTGCGGTGCGTCAGATCGGCCGTGCCGGACTGCCCACCACTCGCGCAACGGGAGCTTGGCGCAGAGAAAGCCGCCGCCGGCCCATGGCACGCCGGAATGGCCCTCAGCCGAGGAGCGCCTGTCTAAGGCCGACGAAGCTCCCATCGCTGAGCCGGACTACGGCCAGCTTTGCGCCCGGGATTTGCACGATGCCGGTATCCGCATCGCCGTTCGTAATGGTCGCCGTACCAATCTCCGCTAATGATCCGTTTTCGACTTCACCGAGGCCAACGGCTCCAGAACCGAGAAGGGCCTGGCGGGCCTGTCCGATGTCGTCGCAATCGAGGAAGACGAGAGGCTGATCCAGCCACGGCAGCGAGGTGAGGCCAATCTCAATACCAGGAGCCTTGAACACGGCGAAGTCATCGCCGGCGAATACCGGGCCTCCCGGGAAAACCGCTTTCCAAGCCTCGATGCCGGCCGCAAGGTCGCGGGCCGGGAATACGACGGTGGCGATTTTGGGATCGCGCGTCATGATCTCCTCCTGTTTTCAGTCCCTGCGGAATCGGAATGCTCTGTCTCGCTCGGAGGCACAACAAGGCGCAAGGCGCGGCCGAGCTGCTCATTGGCGGTGAATATGGCGGCGACCTTGGAGTTCGCCTGCATCTTCCCGCATCTTACCGCTCCAGGCGAGGTGGCGGAAGACGGCGCGTCCTCAACCAGCGCATGCTCTGAAGCGTTGCGGTCATCACCAGCGTCATCACCGGGGCCGGCGCGGCGGCCGCCAGCCGAAAGGGAGTCGGAAGCCGACAACTGCCGCGCCGAGATGAACTGGCGCTAGAACTCCTTGAGGCGGCGCGACAACGTCGCATACGCGTGCCTCGCGACCTCTCGATCGTCGGCTTTGACGATATTCCCGAAGCTGCGCGTGCCGAACCGCCGCTCACGACACTTGTTCAACCGACCGTCGAAAAAGGTCGGGCTGCAGCGCGGATGCTCTTTGAGGTCGGACCACCAATCCGCGTGGTCCTGCCACTGCAGCTGTTCGTCCGCGGCTCAACCGGCGCGCCGCTCCCGTAGGTTAGCGAGCGTGCGGCAAAGTCCGCTTTGGGTCAGAAGCCGACGTGATGCCACGTCATGAGACGTCTGTTAATCGCCGTACTGGACATTGCCGATGAATAAAAGCTTTTCCGTTTCGAGTGTGAGATGGCGGCGCGGGGAGACAGGCACGGGTGGCGGCGCCACTGCCTCCACTACGCCGATCTCCGATTATCATCCAATCGATCGAGAAGGTCGGCCATTTCCGAAGCGGGTTGGGGTCGGCCATACAAAAAGCCTTGCACTTCGTCGACACCTAGAAGGCTCAGAAAGCCTACTTGGGTCGAATTTTCGACTCCCTCGGCGTTGAGGTGAATACGAAAATCCTTCGCCAGGCCGGCGACTGCACGCACTATCGACGCGGACTGGGCGTTCGACGGGAGACCTTCCACGAATGACCGGTCGAGCTTGATCTTGGTGATTGGAAATTTGTGAAGATAGCTCAGTGACGAGTATCCTGTTCCAAAGTCGTCGAGAGCGATTCCCACCCCCATTGATCGTATCTGCCTCAAGACAATGTGGACTGATCTGCTCGCTTGCATGAAGAGGGACTCGGTAATCTCCAGGTCCAGCCGACTGGGGTCCAGAGCCGACCGCTCGAGCGCATCCGACACGACCTCCGCTACGTCGGAGCGAGCGAACTGAGCTGACGAGACGTTGACTGCCAGCCGAACGGATGTCGGCCAGCTTGCGGCCTCTAGGCACGCGGTTTCGAGAACCCAACGGCCGAGTGGCTCGATCAATCCAATTGCCTCGGCAACCGGAATGAAGTCACTGGGAGAAACAAGGCCGCGCTGCGGATGACGCCAACGGACGAGGGCTTCGAAACCGCTTATTTGGCCAGTTCGAAGAGCGATTTGGGGCTGATACCAGACCTCAAATTCGTTTCGGTCGAGCGCTTGCCAGAGGTCGATCTCCATCCGTTGCCGGTCGACGATCACGGTGAGCATCTCGCGTTCGAATAAGACGAGGCCGTTTCCTCCATTTGCCTTCGCGCGGTAGAGCGCAACGTCAGCTCGCGTCAAAATGTCATCTGGGCCCTTGTCGCGAGAATCAGCGCGCGCAATGCCAGCGCTGGCCCCGACCATCACTTGATGCCCGGCGAGGTGGAACGGTTTGGCGACCGAAGCCACCAAGACACTTGCGAACTCCATTGATTCCTCGGCCGCCGTGTTGCCAGCGAAAATCGCAGCAAACTCATCGCCGCCCAGACGCGCCACAAGCGCCCCTCTTGGAAGGAGCGACGTTGCACGAGTTGCAACTGCTTTTAACAAGAGATCACCGACGTTGTGCCCCAAGGTATCGTTGATATTCTTGAAATCCATCGAGATCGAAACAGACAATGGCGCTTGAGCGGATTGATGTCTCGGCAGAGGTAAAGACGTCCTCCAAGCGTTCAATCAGCTGATTGCGATTAGGCAACTCGGTCAGGGAATCAAAATGCGCCATGCGCTCGATTCTGACTTGAGCGGCCTTGTGATCGGTCACGTCATTGAACGTGAGACACGCAACTCTTTGAAGCGAGCCAACAGGCGTATCAGGTGTTAGTTGCGCGGCAACCTCGGAGATGGTGGCTACAAATTCGATCACCCGTTTCGCACCGTCTGACCGCTGGTAAGAAGTCAAATGGGGACGTCGGACGAATCGGTCGAAGCCGCGAACCGCAAGGATTGATTCGATTGCGCCTGACAATTCGGTAGGCAGCACGGCATTCGCGGTCGATCCAACTAAGCTTCGCGTGTGACCAAGCAGTTCAGACGCTGTCCTGCTTGCTGCCTGAACAATGCCGTCTTCTGAAACGACGACAATGCCTGAAAGGCTGTCGGCAACGACTTGCGTCAACAAAGCCTCCGCGTTGACGGCACGCGCCCGCCATAGGCTTTCCAAAATCCGACGGATATCAATCTCGGAAACCAGCATTGCCAGCGCAAGAATTGCTAGGCTGAGATGCCAGGGCGCAGTTACCGCCGTCACCGCAAAACGGGCCTGAACAATTGTGGCCACCGCTTCGATTGCGAAAGAGGTCACGAACAGCGCGCTCAGCGCCACCCACCACCGCCAGCGACCGATCGCAAGCACTCCGAAAGCGATGACAATCAAGCCAACGATCGTCGCAACGACACGTGTCTCTCGGAGAACCCGATGCTGCAACAGCGTTTCAGCGGCTGCGGCCTGCAGCAAGGCGCCTGAAATCGTTCCCGCCACCGGGACGTGAAAGAAGTCTCTTAGCTCAATGGCTTGAGCGCCGACGATGATTTTCTTGCCGGCGATGCGATTTTTGTCGACCGATCCCCGTAGCACATCGACAAATGACACGCGATCGACCGCATTCAGATCGATGCTAAAATCAATGGGGAGCTCGTCTCCGACACTCGCGACACCACCAGCAAGCATGGCCGGCATTGACGGGACAGTCTCTCCGTCGATGATGATCCCTGTGCCGAAACGTCGAACCAATCCATCAAGAATCGGGTCGTACGTTTACGGTTGCCATCCACGCGTTTTTTGCAAATCGCTCGATCGGTCGATTGTAGTTGAGTGCGGCACCCTTGTTGGCGCTCACGGATTGAACGAATGCCGGCAGAATGATGGAGCCGCCTGCACGGACCAGCGCGGCTTCGAGAATGGCGTCTTCTTGAACAGTCGATGGTGCGCTGAAATCAACGTCGATCGCTATATCGGCCCCGCCAAGCGCGACGAGCCTGTCGATCACTGCGGCGTACGTACGCCTTGGCCATGGCCAGCTTCCAATTTCATTAATGCTCCGTGTGTCTATGTCGACTATGACTATCTGGCCGGTCGGGGGGATTGGCTGCACTGCCATGCGCATAGCGCTGAGCTGATTCTCCATTGGCGTGAGCAGCCCACTCGCCGCAGCAAGCAACGGCGCCAGCATAACGGCGACAACAATTGCAAGGCGGCGCAGAATGAAAGTCACGCCAATTCCTCCAACCGGACAGCCATCCTTGTTTCGGATCTCCACGCCTCTTCGTCCGTTCGCGGAGGGGAGCAGTCATCAGCATCTGAACTCGCAACTGCACAGTTGTTGAGTTCGCCGCTAGAGCGCACGTCCATCCCTTCGGCCGCAGTGGCGGCAGAACCAAAAGTGAGAGCTGCTACCGGTATGCCCCGAGTTCCGAACATGGTTCCAACCGCCGCCCGAAAAGAAAACGGAGCGAATTTTGCCAGTTAATCGTTTTATTTTTGCCAACTCCTTGCGTGAAAATTTGGTTCAGCGCGGTGGAAAGTGAACCATTACGCCGGATGGTTAACCTCATTCCCCGCCCGGACCATCGCTTTATATGAAGCGAATAGGGCGTGGAGAACTAACGGCCAAACCGCGATGAGACGCCAAAAAGCGGTGTCCCGAACCTTCGCGTTTTGATTCAAATTCGACTAATTGGATTTGTTAAACCTCAAAACATTTTCTGCATAAATTTTCGCCATGTGCATTCTTGGACAGGCGGAACAGATGAAATCGTTCGTCATTGCACTGGCATTCTTCCTGAGCGTTGCGATCTCGGCTGATGCCGCGAACGCGTGGACCGTCGAACGATCGAGCGGGCAAGTCTCGATCGCCGCACGGGGTGCTCAGAAGATTTCCTTAGGCAGCAAAAGCGACCTGCCAAACGGCGCAACCATCACCACTGGCCCCAGCGGTCGAGTACTCCTGGTCCGAGGCAAGGAAACTATGAGCGTCGGGCCAAACAGTGTGGTGACCGTTCCCGGCGACAATCTTTTCGGCTTCACCACCATCCTTCAGACTGCAGGCAACGTCGAATTTGATGTTGAGAAAAAGAACGTGCTGCATTTCGCGGTCAAGACGCCGTTTCTCGCGGCCGTCGTCAAAGGTACCCATTTTACCGTTCGCGTGAACCGCGCCAGCGCCAAAGTCTCGGTGAGCCGCGGACGCGTTGGCGTCAGCGACAACGCGACGGGTCAGAAGTCGGATGTTACCCCAGGGCAATCCGCGGAGGTGTCAACTAACGGAATGGTTCTTACCGGCCAAGGCGCCGTGCAGCCGAAGCCCGCCTTCGACGTAACGGGCCTATTTGACAAACAGCCGGGCGGAGTTTCCTTTGCTGGTGGTTGGTCCAACGGCGGAAATAGCGGCAGCGGCGGCAGCGGGAGCAGCGGGAGCGGGAGCAGCGGGAGCGGGAGCAGCGGGAGCGGGAGCAGCGGGAGCGGGAGCAGCGGGAGCGGGAGCAGCGGGAGCGGGAGCAGCGGGAGCGGGAGCAGCGGGAGCGGGAGCAGTGGCAGCGGTAGTGGGGGCAGCGGCCACGGCGGGGGCGATGATGACGATTGCTAGTGGACGCAGCGCGTCCATCGCTTCCGAGATTTAGGCAGGTCTACGGTTGCCGAAAACGACATGCGTCGCGCCATCGGACTCTCAAAGGTGGGAGGATTTTTCGCGAAGATGGGAGCCGATTCCAGATGTCGGTGGTCGACGCTAGTCTGCGTAGCCACGATCATTCCAATCTGTTCATCCTCGGGTCATCAGTGTTCCCGACCTCGGCGACCGCCAATCCGACTCTTACTATCGCCGCCCTCGCTCTCCGCGCCGTTAGCGACGTCAAGGCGACGCTGACCCCGTAGCGGGTTCTCATCAGCTTCGGGTGATGCGCGCAAGGCGCGATTTGTGTCCGCCGATAGGACGGAGCCCGGCCGCTCCGGCAAACAACGCGGTGCCGCCGAGTAGAAATCGTCTTCACTCGAAAAAGAATGCCCCCCAACTGCCCGAACGCTCTCGCTTGGTTTGTTATTCCACGAGCGCTGCAGGTCTAACCCATCGCACCGGCTACTGATTGTCGCGAACCTGATAGGTGGTGGGCCGCTTGCCGCGCCAGATGGTTACCTCGACGTACTCTGGGGGCAGTTTCTCTAGCTCCACGGATTCCTCGCCTGTCGCCGTCGGTCGCAAGTCCGCGTCGACGCGTTGGGCGTGAACACTGCCCGCGAGTGGAGCGAACGCTGTTGCGACGCCGCTGAGCTGAACCAGTTTGGCCGCGCGATCCGCCCCCTTCATCAATTCCGAGATCGGCGCAATACCTGGTTCGCGGGCTACTACCATCCGCGCCTCAACGCCCTGCCTGTCATGGCTACCCGGGCCAATTCTGCGACCGGTCTTCGTAGTCACCGCCCCATCTTCGGAGGTTAGACATTGGGCCGGGTAGTTCGGCCAGGCGTATCCATCGCAAGTCGGGTCGGACGCCCCCGTCGGCCCCGAAGCGAGCGTAGTCGCCACCGCGAGGGGCACGAGGATAAACAGGAAACGACGGGCGACCATTCTTATCCAACCGGCAATCCTTGCGTTAGTTCCAATGAATCTGGGGGTTTGTCGTGATTGTGCTCCCGGTGGGACGCGACAACAACCGATCGGCAAGGGACAGAACTGGCGAGCTTCGGCGGTGATATGGTGTATCGCCGCCAGGGGCGGTCCTCGCCGGGCGATGATGAGCGATCACCACGGAGTCAGCTTTGACGAGCACGCGCCGCCCGAACTCGAGCCTTGAGACTTTGGCCATCAGGGCTGTAGCCCTTATCGCACTTGCGTCACTTTGGACGGCCTCGACGGTGGGCGCCCACGCGGTCGGCCGCTGCAGCGCACGAGCAACGACTACCTGGGATATCAGTGCCGGGCGCGGGCTCACTATCGAGGGCTTCACTGACGGGCCCGATTGCACAAGAGCCGTGGCGGTCATCGTGGTGCGGGCACCTTCCGGCGAAGCTCTCTGGGTAGATGCAAGCGCCGCCGCGTCGGTGATGACGTTCGCAGACGTAGGCGCGACAAACGTGGCGGCAATGAAGAAGGCTTTAGAAGAATGGATTGCGGGCGCTCCTCCCTTCCGCCAAATGGATGCGCTACCTGACTGGCCACCTGGAGAGCCGGCGCCGTCGACAAAGATCTGGTCGCAGAACGACGCGACGGGTTTTCCGTTTGAACCGGAATCGAGTGTCGACCGCGATAAATATGAGGCCATGCGGCAATCGAAGCTGCCGCTTCTTTGCTACGTCAGCGGAATGGAAAGTCTGACGTGCCTGGTGGTGACACCGGAGGGCTCGATTACCAAAGTCGGTCACCAGACATTTCCGGGGTGAGCAAGTAGACGCGCGGACAATATTTGGGGAACTCAGACAGGTGCTGAAAACGCCCGCCGGCCTGTGCCACGGGACCAACGGCGACGTTGGCCGTTCTTCTTTCCACGAGGACAACGAAAAGGTCGGCAATCACTGCAGCGGGTTTCTTCTTCAGCAAGCGCTTAAAGTCGTAAGCGCAATTGCGTTTCTGTCGAAAGCCGCGCCCGAGCGACGTCGCAAATAGTATTCAGGCGTTGCCGGAGCGAGGGATTGAAAAGCCAATGCTCTGCTTCGGGGTAGCCTCGATCGCGCAGCTCAAGCTCGACGGTCGCCCAATCCGGATAGTGACCAGATTTGGCAAGTTCGACGGCCAAGGTGGACATCTGGGATACGGTGGTTGAGGACATCATCAGCATAGCGTCGTCTCCACGCTCCTAAAAAAAGAAACCGCCTCATCCTCGAGATGAGACGGTCTCCAATTCTCCGACTGGCGGGGCAGGAGCAGCGAACAGAGGGGGGTGGGAAGTCCGCAGTCCTCAAAGCCAATCGATCTGCAGTGAATAACCGCTAACAAGCCGAAAGGTTCCACCCGTAAGCCGTGGCTGAGGGGCCCGGAGAGTCTCGAACTTCCCGGCTTTGCGCGGCGGAGTTCAGCGCGGTGGCAGCCAGCCGAAAGAAAGTCGGAAACCGACAGCCGCCGCGCCTATGCCTCTCCGAATTTCCCGGAGGAGCAATGCGAGCCTGGCGGACCTTCGGTTCGCCGTGATCAGGACAGGTCAAAGGACCGACTAAGATCCATCCGCTGGAGGCTCCGTTTGGGCGGCGGATGTGGTGGAGGCGCCCTGAAAAAGACCGCCGACGCTTTTTGCGTGCAGGAACGGTTTCGCGGTGCCGGATCCGGCGATGGCGACGATCGCGCCCAATCCTACCAAGGCCGCCGCAGCAATACTCCACCGCACGCGAAGGCGCTGGCGACGCAGGGGTCTGTCTACGCTTCTAGTCTTGGAAGCTATTCGAGAGCTTTTCGATCGCGAGAGGGCGGCCAGTAGCGTCCCTGGCTTGAGCGACGTCTGGTTTTCAGGTTTTCGAACCGCGGGCGTCTTCACCGCGTGCCAAGCCCGAAGAACGCAATCGGCGAACAATGCTTCAGGCTCCGTCCCGCCGATATGTGGATAGAGCCAAGCCATCAGACAGCGAACCCGCTCCGCCAGCTCATCCTGCGGTGTGTCGGCGGTTGCTCCCAAGACGCGATAGAAATCGCGCTGCTCTGTCCACAGGGCTTTTTCGAGGTAAAAGATGATTGCAGCGCGAAGATAAGCCGGATCTTTGCCCGTCAGGCGCACCGCGTGCTGCAAAGCGTCCGGCGGTCCACCGGCAAGGCGCATCAATCGCACGATGCCGCGCGGCAGGGGATCGTCCCTCACAGAGATGGCAAGCCCAGGGTGTCGCGCGAGTTCCAGCACGGCAGAGAGGTCGGCCGGCAAACTGCTGAGTACATGAGCGTCACTGGAATGGGTGGTGGGGCTGTAACTCACGATAACAGCGTCGGCGCGGCTGGAGACACCGATGAGCGCGGCTGGTTGAACCGCGGGGACAATCGCAGTGCGTTTCTCGGCGAGGACGCGCCGGTAAGTCACAACTGCGGGACTGACGAATTCCGCTTCATCGCCGCCGCGCGGTGCAACCTTGGTCGACGGCTCGGGGGCTCGTCCGAGAGTCGCGAGCCCGCTTTCCAGTGATGTGACGCGTTTCTTGCGGGCCACGGCGAACCTCGCGTGGCGGCGGTAATAATAGGTAGATGTCGCCCGCCGCTTGGCAGGCACCGCCGCTTCATGGTTGCCGCACGCGAAGGCTAGCACACTGCCAACCACGAAAAAACGCTACATGAGGTCGGGTCCATCTAAATCCTGGCGACGTGGCCGCCGTGCCACCAACCGCTTCACGCGGGCGACGAGCTGTGATTAACTTTGACTGCGGTAACCGAGGATCGAAGGGGCGCGATCCTAAAGAGGCGAAGCTGTCCAACAGGATCGCTCGCTGGCGGTTGGCATGTCTGACGCCGCGCTCCCATCAACGAATGCGCCGTCGAGAGATTTTTCGCCGCTGCTGATTAGCGCGATAGCTCGGGCTGAGCTGGACGAAGGCGATCTTAGCCAGGTCCCGGCCGAGGAAGACCGCCGGGGCGTTTCACGCTCGGTCGGAGTTCCACGTGCAGTCATCGCCGCGTTTGACCTCGCCGACCGGCCGGGTCTGGCGAGAGTCATGCGGGAGAGCCCCTTACCCTCGGGCGTCCTGGCGCTGATCCAGATTGCGGCAGGGGGGAGCGACACCCTGCGCGGCCTGGTTTCGACAACGGGCAGGGATCCCGCCTTTGTTCGGGCGGCGGCGTTGGTATACATCGAACGCATCCTCTGGGGTCCAGATAGCGATCACTATCGCGCGCTTGGTGTGAATCGGGACGCGCGCCCAAGGGAAATCGCCAAACATCTTCTGTGGTTCGCGAAGTGGGTTTCGCAGGAATGGGGCTGGAGTGAACTCGAGCTCGCGTTCTCGCGGAAAGTGCTCATCGCCTGGGATGTGCTCAAAACTCCAAGGCGCCGTCGCGAATACGACCTGGCAACCCTCAGCGCACCAAAAGTCAGAGATGGAGCAGGCCCGAAAGCGAGACTCATTCCATCTGAAGACCGGATTCCTTAGGCCGCCTGCTCCCTACAGCCCGGTTGCGTAGACGGACCGTTCGCCTCGGACGCTTTGCGAATAGTGACCCAAACTACGTGTAATGTCGCCCCCTCGCGCCATCTCCGGACTGGACCTTCGTGAGACAGTAATCCCGATGCAGCGATCGTGCTCGCTTTCGGCCATACGCGATCCACGACTCGTATGGCCGCAATCGCATCAGTGCCTCTTTTCGTTTTTCTGATGTTGAACAATTGACTCTAAGTCACACCCGAACCCAGTATTCAGTGGTCTTTTTGACCACTGCCAATCTCGTTTTGTCGCGGGCCGTGATCAAGTATTATGCTCGCGGGCTTGTTTTTCGCTGACGCCAAGAGGTGCGCAAGGGTGGTGCGGGTGAGGGACCTCCTGCATGACGACGAGTGACGAGACGGCTGAAAAGCCGAACGCTGACAAAAGGAATGTATCCGCTGAGTTGGGCAAATCCGACGAGCAGTGGCATTTACTCCAGGCTGCAGTGGGAGCTGCGGTTGCGATTGCGGTGATAAATTGCCGTTCACACGGTAATCCGCACCGAGTGGTTTGAATCGATAGCGTCGAAGTATGCTAGCGAGGGCCCCCGATAGTCGCGACCGAGGGTAATGGGGGTTCGGTATGTTGGCTGGCGAAAAGTTTAACCCCGCGAGGGCGACCGACGCGCGTGACGCGCTCGGGGGAAATTTCTAGTACCTCGACGAAATTTCTAGTACCCCAACGTCGATCAAATCCGATGTGGAACCGCGACATCACGGTCATGATCAGACATGATTGATCTTCATTGCCACATCCTGCCAGGCATCGACGATGGCGCGCCGGATTTGGATGTCTCGTTGGCGATGGCAAGGATGGCGGTTGACGACGGCATCAGCACGGTCGCGTGCACGCCGCACATCATGCCTGGCGTCTACAACAACGTCGGCGCGAATATTCGAGTGCTCGTAAAGGGTCTTCAGGCAGCGCTGTACAGTGAGGAAATCCCTTTGGCGCTTGTCAGCGGCGCCGACGCGCACATGGATCCTTCGCTTCTAGCAGGACTGCGTTCTGGTGCGGTCCCAACGGTCGGAGGCAGTCGCTATTTCCTGTTTGAGCCGCCACATCACGTCGCGCCACCAAGGCTCGACGAGTTCGCATTTCAACTCGTGACCGCCGGGTACATCCCGATCCTTACCCACCCCGAGCGCCTGTCTTGGATTGATGCCCATTTTGACATCATTCAGCGGTTGTCGGGTTCTGGTGTCTTGATGCAGCTGACCGCGGGGTCGGTGCTGGGCAAATTTGGACGTCGTCCGCGATACTGGGCGGAGCGAATTCTGGATGAGGGAATGGCGGATTTGCTGGCTTCGGATGCCCATAATGTTGGTGGGCGGCCGCCGCAAATGGCAGCCGCCAGAGACGTCGTCGCCAAGCGTTGCGGCGCAGCAACAGCTCAGCGTTTAGTTGCAGGTACCCCGCTTGCAATATTACAAAACGTGATACCTTCACACTTGCGGCAATCAGGAACTGGAGAAGAGGCGCTCCGGTTTGAGTAACGGCTGAGATCGGCCCGTTTTTTGGCTGGTCGGCCGAGAGGTTTGCCGTGGCCCGTTTTCCGCAAATGTTTGTTCTGGTGGTCGCTGTTGCGCTCGCCGGCTGTTCAAAGGCACCCGCGCCGCAACTTGCCGCGACGTCGATGGTCGACACGAGGTCGACCTATGCCGAAACACAGAAAAATTCGACGTCTGCCAATGGCACGGCGCTTGTCCTTGCGAGCGCGTCGCCAACCGCGAAACTTCTGAACCCGGCGACCACTGCGGTCGAGGACATCGATTATCGCATCTCACCCCTCGACATGCTCGAGGTGTCGGTGTTTCAGGTCCCCGACCTGAGCAAGAAGGTTCGTGTTGCTGCTGATGGCCGCATCACCCTCGCGCTCATTGGCGACGTCATGGCTGCCGGCAAGAGCACGCACCAGCTCGAAACCGAAATAGCCGCCGAGCTAGGCGAAAAGTACCTGCAGTCACCGGAGGTCAGCGTATTCATCAGCGATGCGGCGAGCCAACGCGTCACGGTCGAAGGCGCGGTTGCACAACCCGGGATCTACCCGACGGTTGGCGGCGCGACTCTGATGCAGGTCATCGCCTTGTCTGGTGGCATGACCGATACGGCGGACAGTAAGGCCGTTCTGGTTTTCCGCAACGTTGGCGGAAAACGGCAAGGGGCGATTTTCGACTACAAGGCAATCCGAGCAGGCACCGTCGATGATCCCGTAATTCTGGCGGGGGACGTCGTTGCAGTCGATCAGTCGGGGATGAAGGCGGCGATGAAGGGCCTTCGCGAAACGATCGGTGTGTTCAACCTGTTCACTCCCCTTGCCGGGTTTATCTAGATCCCTCGCACGCAGATCGCGGCATGAGCGATGAACCAACACCAATTCTGGAACAAGCGAGCACCCGGCAAGGTACGACCGAAGCGCAGCGACGCTCCGGCGGATGAAGCTCATCCTTCGCTTTGGACCGACGCGGACTTCGAGACCGGCGCCGGAGCGTCGGCGCCGGTGAGCGCCAACGAGCAACAAAATGCCGACAACGTTCGAGCTGTCGAAAAAGCCCTCCTCGGTGACGAGGAGAAAGGCGTTCAAGACAACCCATCAAAAACAGGCGGAGCGGGCGGCACGCCACAAAAGCCTTCGTCGGCGGGCCGCGATCAGCGACCTCCGGGCACGTTCTCAAGTGGCCTACCCAGATCCGGATCGAGCCCTGAGGCGGCAATGGCTGCACGGCTCAACGCCCGCCAGGATCGTGCCTATACCCGGTTGCCGGTGGCGCGGGGTGAACATCTACCAGCGTCTACCGATCCCCGAGATCATCTTCCCGCACATTTTGCGCCATCTGCTGCCTACCTCGAGCCCGCACCCCAAGAAACGCAGCTCGATCTCCGCAAATACCTCTGGCTCATGTTCCGGCACCGGTGGCTGATCCTCGGTACCACCGCCTTGTGCTTATTCGTCGGCCTGATCAATACCCTTCTGACCACACCCATCTATAAGGCAACAACAACGATCCAGATCAACCGCGACACTGTTGATCTGGTCCAAGGACAGGACATTCAGCAGGTCGACGGCGGTAACGGGTTCGAGTTTTACCAGACGCAGTACGAGCTCCTAAAGAGCCGCTCACTAGCTGAGCGAATTGTGAAGAAACTCAACCTCCAGGACGATTCTGCATTCATGGCGGCAGTAGTGCCGTCGTCATGGTCAAACCTAAAGCGTATGATCTTCGGCGCCCCGCCGGAAAACCAAATCACTGCGAGCGCCGACCTGGACGCCCGTCAGGCTACTGCTGCCGGGCGTGTCATGGGGGGCCTGTCGTTGCAGCCGGTCAATAGCTCAACCATCGTGAAATTGAGTTTTGACAGCCCGAGTCCGAAAGTCGCCGAGAAGATAGCAAACGCGGTGGCCGAAGGTTATATCGCGGACACGCTCGACCGCCGATATTCCGCTTCTGCCTACGCACGGAGATTCCTCGAAGATCGGTTGCAACAACTCAAGTTGAAGCTGGCGGAGTCAGAGAAACAGCTGGTGGCCTACGCCGAAGAAAAGCAGATCGTCAGCGCGGGCGGAACCGTTACGCTCACGCAAACTAACCTCGCCGCTGCAAACGACGCGCTCGCCAAGGCAACCAATGACCGCCTGCGTAACGAGCTCCTGTGGAAGCAGATTCAGTCGGCCGACAATTTGGGCGTTCCTCAGATCCTTGAAAATAAAGGTATCCAGGAGTTGCGAACAAAACGCATCGATCTGGCGACGACATACAAGGATAAACTCAACGCCTTCAAGCCGGCATACCCGGAGATGAAAAAACTTCAGGCGCAGATTGATGAAATTGATGCCCAAATCGCCGCGGAGGTCCAGTTGATCAGCGACTCGATCAAGGCGGCGTACGATGCCTCGGTTTCGGAAGAGGAGTCCCTCAGCCAACGCATCAAACAGCTGAAAGCCGATGTCACCGATTTCAACAATCGCAATATTCAGTACACGATTCTGCAACGCGAGGTGGACACCAGTCGGTCGCTCTACGACGGCCTGTTGCAGCGCTACAAGGAGATCGGAGTGGCCGGCGGCGTCGGCATGAACAACGTGTCTGTGGTTGACCGCGCGACGGTCCCCGGGGCCCCATTTGCACCCAATTTCAAGAAGAACCTGACGCTATCGCTCATACTTGGATTGCTGCTTGGCGCAGGTGTGGCGTTCGGCCGCGAGCACCTCGACGACACTTTCAAATCGCCCGAAGACGTCGAGGACAAGCTCGGTGTCCCGCTGCTCGGTATTATTCCGCTCGCCAAGTCGGGCGAGGCGCATGTCAAGTCGCTTGAAGATCCCCGATCGCCGGTTACGGAGGCCTATCGATCACTGCGAACTGCTCTACAGTTCTCGACTTCATCGGGTGTTCCGAAAATATTGCTGGTGACGAGCTCACGTGCGTCCGAGGGAAAGTCAACAACGGCGCTAACGCTCGCGCAAAACTACGCAAACCTCGGCATGAAGGTCCTTCTCATCGATTCCGATCTCCGCAAGCCCTCGCTCCACATCCTTCTTGGGTGCGTCGACACGGTCGGTCTCTCGAATTGCTTGTCGGGTGCAGCGATCGAGCCGGAAGTGTTTCAGAAGACCAACATGAAGGGTCTGACCTTCGTGGCGAGTGGTCCCCTTCCACCCAATCCGGCGGAACTTTTGGCGGGAACCAAGATGCTCACCCTGCTGACCGTCGCCGCGGAGCAGTTCGATCTAGTAATCTTAGACGGGCCGCCAGTTGCGGGGCTCGCCGACGCGCCACTACTGGGCAGCCTGGCAGCCGGGACGTTGTTCGTCATCGACGGCACGAAGACGCGTCGAAATGTTGCGAAAGCAGCACTCAAACGCCTTTACCTTGCGCGCGCCATCATAGTTGGAGCGGTGATCAACAAACTTGACACCACCGGGCCGGGCTACGGGTACGGTTACGGCTACGGCGACACCAGCTACTACGGTGTAGAACAGCCGAAGGCGTTGAGCGACGGTAAAGGCGGGGCGGCGAAGGCCAAAGGGCCTTAGAGATGCCGCTCCCCAGCGCGCTCTACTTGGCGCTCGACCTGGCGAGAAGTCCAATACTGGCGCGGGTCATGCGCCAGCAGCCATTGCCTGGTGATGTACTGACCCTTCTCCGGATCGCTGCACGTGACCCCGAGGCGACACATCCTGCGGCCAAGCTTACCCGAAGGGATCCTGAAGCCGTGCGGTCGGCTGCGGTTCTCTATATCCAACAGGTTCTTTGGAAGCCCGATGCCGACCACTACCGTGCACTTGGAGTATCGCCCGATGCGCCTCAGGCCCGCCTGCGGGAACATCTGCACTGGCTGATGAAGTGGTTGCACCCGGACAAGGGTCACCTGCCACAGGAAGAGGCCTTCGCCGCGCGGGTTCTTAGTGCGTGGAATGCAGTCAAGACACCGGAGCGGCGAAGGTCCTATGACCTAACGCTTAGGCATGACGCGACCAATTCCGCTTCGGGTAGAAAGCGTCGATCCACTCGCCGGCTTCCCTGGGTGTTTCAAGGACCCGTCGAGATACCCATTCCCCGACGCCAAATGTGGTGGCGAATTGCCACCGTCCTGCTTGGCGCATTGGCATTGGCGGGCGTGTTGACGGTCGATTGGGTACCACTCGCCCCCACACAGCGAGTTGACGCCGATAGCAGCCCCGCGCAGAGCCAAGTTGATATCGGCGAGTGAGGTGCATTTGATGAAGGCCACGACTAGTGCCCGGTCGCCACCAAGACGCGCAGGCCTATTCTTCGCGCTCACCTCTCTCGGTCTAGCGTGGCTCGGGTGGCAGATCATCGGCAACACGATAGCGGACACCAAATCCCAATCCGATCCGATTGCCGCGCTCGCATGGCGCTCCGAGCTGCCCACCGCTCTGGTGGCACTCGCCGACCAGCGAATGGTAGCGGCGGAAAACGAGGAGGACCTAGTTGCTGTGTCGAGTCTCGGTCAACGCGCGCTCGCGGCCAGCCCGGTCCAGGAGGGGGCCCTTCGTTTGATGGGGCTATCAGCGGACTTGCGCGGGGATGCCGGTCAGGCCCGCACTCTGATGGAACTTGCCGGGAACCGATCGCGACACGATGCAATCGCGCAGGTCTGGCTCCTCGATCAGAACATTCGGCAAGGCCGAATGATAGAGGCGCTTTCGAACGCTGACGCGCTACTACGAACACGTCCCGAAATCCGGAAGTTGCTTTTACCGGCACTGTCCGTTGTCGCCGAGGATACGATCGCCAAAAAAGCATTGGTCGAACGACTTGCAGCCGATCCTCCGTGGCGATCTTGGCTTTTGTCCGAGCTCCCTAAGGCGGTTGCTCCGTCGACGGGGTTTGCCGTTCTCTCTGGTCTTCAAGTAACCGACCGACCACCGCGCAACAACGAGATTCAGCCGTACCTCGTCCAATTGATCGAAGCTGGCCGATTTGAATTGGCTTATTTGTCATGGCTTCATTTCCTGCCGGCCGGCACCGCCAAACCTATCAGTTACGCGTACAACGGCGATTTCGAGCTGCCGCCAAGTGGGCTTTCGTTCGATTGGGTAATTGCGCCGATCACGGGGGCCAGAACCGATATTGTCGACACCGGTGAGTCCGGTCGCGGGAAAGCGGTACGGGTTACCTTCGCCAATACCCGTGTTCTTTATAGACACCTCAGCAAACTAATGATCCTTCCGCCCGGTCGATATCAACTATCTGGGGAGGCCAGTACGGACGGCCTTGTCACCGAGCGCGGCCTGGCTTGGCGGATATATTGCGCAGAAGGCGCCAATAAGAAACCCATCGGTGAAAGTGCATTGTTCAAAGGCACGGTCTCTTGGCATCGGTTTACGACGGGCTTCGAAGTTCCTCCGACCGATTGTCGGGCGCAATGGGTAAGGTTGGAACTTGCGGCTCGCGTTGCACTCGAACAGGAAATCGGTGGCGAGATTTGGTTCGACAACCTCACAGTGGAGCGCCGGCCACAAGGTGCGCAATGAACCCTCGCGAGGTGCTTATCGGGCCGCGCGAGGCGCTGACCAATCGTTCCGGCGTTTGCTACGGCGGCGCCGTTCGAACCGTTCGCGCCAATCGCCCATACTGGTGCGTGTTAACAAAGCCCAAGACGAAGGCGAAATCGGTTCGACCAATAAAGCGCAACAGAACGCGAATAGAGTCATCAATGCGGTCGTTCTGAGCGGGTAGTCAACTGCTGAGTGCAAGAGAAGAGCAACAATCACAACGCAGGCTGCACGGGCGAGAGTTCGATCGATGGCGGGACGCTCGGCCTGTTGACCTCGCCAGATACGGGCGACACTGAACGCGAACCACGCGACAAAAAGCGCGAGGACGCCGAGGACTGGCCAGCCGCCCTCCAGCCAGAGTTCGAACCAATCGTTGTGAGCATGATTGACATAGGTGGTCAACAGGGCTCCCGGCTGTTCAAACATCTGGTAAACAGGGACAAAGGTTCCAAGTCCCGATCCGATCGGCTGAAACGATCGTGCCCCAGTCGCGGTGGTCGCATCTATGACCAAACGGAATTGATCCACGACACCATCGTCGAAGCGGGCAAGGACTCCGAAGAAAGCATATTGCACGGCGGCCACAAGGCCGGCGGCGAACACAATAGAAATGAGTACGACGGTGCGGGTTGCGGTGCGGCCGCGCTCGCTGCCGGCGATCAAGAGACTGCCGGCAAAACAGAGAAGTGCGAGCAAGACGCCGGCCCGGGATTGTGCCATCGCGAGCCCGAGAATGAGCGCAACGTACGTCAAGCTGCACACAACGAGACCGAACCAGCGCTCTGGCCTGCGGTCATACGTGAGACCGACCAACCAGGCCGCTGTGATAGGCACAACAGAATAAAGCAAGGCGGCATAGTGATTGCGATTGGCAAAGAAGCCGACACTCTGGTTGGGATTAGTAATTGGATAAAAGCGCAGAGGACTGTCTGCGCCCTGCATCAGCTGAGCGAGTCCCACGACCACACTCACAACGCCAACGGCGACGAAGAGCAAACTGAGACTTCGACGGGCGCCGTGGCCGAGCTGGATCACAGCTAGGAACACCGCGATCGCCGGAATGAGTGAAATGATCGCGCGCTCAGTCGCGCGGGGGTCAAGGCTCACTGTCAGCCAAGGCGCTGTGGCGCCGATCTCTCGATAAATCTCGGCAATCGCCGACCTCCCCGGAAGGTTCGTCCACCACTCGAACGGGAGTGGAAAGAGCTGCATGAGAGGAACGGCAACGGCAGTGATGACAATCACGGCCGGCACGACCAGGCGCGTCGCATCGCGTGTTGGAAGCGACCGAAGAGAAACGGCCAAAAGGGCGAGACTGACGAGCTGAACGGCGGCGTCCGACCAGAGGCCCTGACGGGTACCGCCGCCGAGCAAGAGCGACATCGTCAGGACGACGGCAGTGAGGGTCCAACGACCGTACGGCGCGAACGCTAGTAGATTCCGTATATCCCCCCGCGGACGTCCGGCCTCAAACGTCAGCGCGACCAACGTCGTACCAAACGTTTGTGCTCAAGGGCTCGTCGGCGCCAGGTGCTTGAGGATCAGAACTGCCCCAACACCTACTCCGGCGGCGACGAGGGGGCCGTGCGATGAACCGACAGCGGCACGCTCTTCGCCGGCAAGCACCGCGCAGGCGCAACCCTCGTCGATGGGGTTTATCACGACGGTAACGTTCGGCCCGATCTCCTGCTGGCAGTTGGCGCCCGCGACGAGCGTCGCTTTGCTCGCTGACTTTACCAGAACGCTATCCCCAACGCCGAGCCAAGTTGGCTTGGATACGGGTGTGTACCCGGCCGGAACACTCTTCAGAACGTCCCCGACAATCTCGTCCAAGAGCACGACCCCGGTCTGCGGAGGCGAGGAAACAGGAAGCATGCAAATACATCCGCGCTCTGCCTGAGCATCGGAAGGAATGTCGCATATCTGGGAATTGCGGTTGGCCTCAACGCCGGCAGCCATCGCAGGGACCGCAGTAGTGACTACCAAGGCAAGCGCAACAAAGGATGTGCGGATCGCGCGCATATCAAATCCCCTTACACAACTCGAGGTATCCCATCCTTACTCCTTCGCCGTCGAAGCGCAACGCGCGAAAATAGCGCAAGGGAACGAATATGCGGAGTTGGTGCGAAAACGACACAGTTGCTCGGGCTCGAAAACCTTTCGTCTCCCCAAAAAGGTTTACAACCGGGGCGCGGTGCCGATAAGTAGGGGTAGATGCGGCGTGTAGTTTTTGGTGTACCGCCGGAATGCCCGAAGAATACTTGGGCGGCCTTAGTCTAGGTGTTGCGCGGTGGTGTGTTGTCCACACCCAGCCACACCGTGAGCGTCGTGCCCACGCCCATCTTCAGAATCAAGGATTTCGTTCTTTTTTGCCGCTCCACGGCAAGACGGTACGGCACGCCCGTCAATTTCGCACGAAGTTGGCGCCTTTGTTCCCACGCTATCTGTTCGTCGAAATCACCATCGGCCGCGACCGTTGGACCAGCATCAGGGGGACCTACGGTGTTTCGCACCTGATGATGGATGGTGACGTACCAAGAGCAGTACCGCGCGGTGTCATCGAAGCGCTTCTCGAGGTTTCGAACGATGTGGGAGTGGTGGGCTTGGGGCCGACCCTGGTTCCAGGCCAACTGGTCCGCATCGCTACTGGCCCTTTTGCGGGGCTCATAGGCAAACTTTCCACTCTCGACGACAACGGCAGGGTCAAGATCCTGCTCGATGTCCTCGGAAAAGACGTGGCCGTCTCGGCGACCAAGGTCGGCCTGGTGCCTGCGTTATAGAGGTCTCGATCACGGCTTGCGCGGTGATCGGAGGTTGGGCAGGGGGCTTCGGGGATTTCACCCGGAGTGCGGTAGCGCGTCGATTTTCTCGCATTATGACTTCTTCGCAGAATATCAGCGTCAAGTTCTGACGCACGACTTCTTCAATCTTGAGCCATATAGCTCCACTCAACGCACGGTCGATCGGCGACGCAGCCGGACCGCGTAGCCGTCCGCATTTCCTGGCGCGCCGACGTTACCAACTGGCGGGAGCGTTTTTGCTCGCTGTTGTTCTGCCAATCCTTCTTCGACCTGGCTTTGGGTCGGCGCCAACCGCGATCGCCTATGTCGACGAGACGGCGATTGGCACCTTGGGTGCGATGCTTTTCGGCGCCTATTTGCTCCGACGGATGACAGCGTTCCCGGGGGTCAGTACGATAAGAGTACTCCTTCCCGCTTTTGGCGCCGCGTACGCGATGGCAGCGCTGATCTTCTTCCTGGCCCGTTTTGACTATTCGCGCACGCAGTTCATCGCGAGTTTTGTGACGACGATCCTGTGGTTCGGGTTTGTTGGGATGATCGAGCCTCGTGTTCGTCGTGCACGCCTCCTGCTACTGCCCTTCGGCCGAGCCGAGAATCTTCTAACAAGCCCGCTTGCTGACTGGAGTGTTGCCCGCAGTCCGACAGAGTTGCCGGCTGGGGTGAGGGGGTTAGTGGCCGATCTCAACACCGACCTTCCTCCCGAATGGGAGAAACTCCTCGCCCACGCCGCCCTTGAAGGACTGCCGGTTTATCACTGGAAGCAAGTCGCTGAATCCCTCAGCGGCATGGTCGACATCGAGCACTTGTCCGAAAACAACCTCGGATCGCTCCTGCCATCGTCCGTCTACCGTCGTTTCAAGCACGTAATCGATGTAGTAGCTGCCATCGCCGTTTTGCCCATCGCGCTACCCATCATTGGTATAGCGGCGCTTGCGATACGCCTTACTGACGGTGGGCCAGTCATATTCAGCCAGCAACGGATGGGATTTCGCGCTCGGCAGTTCAAAGTATTGAAGCTGCGCACGATGCGCCTAGCGGTTGTCGACGGTTCCGCCTTCACGGAAGCGAACGACTCCCGCATCCTTCGCGTCGGGCACTTCCTTCGTCGTTACCGGATAGATGAGCTGCCGCAAATCTTCAATATCCTACGCGGCGAGATGAGTTGGATTGGCCCGCGGCCGGAGTTCTCTTCAGCTCGCTGAATGGTACGAAGACGAAGTACCGTTTTACAGTTACCGCCACATTGTACGGCCAGGGATTACTGGCTGGGCACAGGTTAATCAAGGCAACGTCGCAATGGTCGAGGCCGCGACCCGGAAGCTTCGCTACGATTTCTACTACATCAAATATTTCTCACCGTGGTTGGACCTTCTTATCGTGGCGCGAACCGTCCGCACCGTGCTGACCGGGTTTGGGGCCCGGTAGACGCCGGCCGCATGTCGACGAAGGAAAGACTTATTGTCAGCGTTGGGGCGACTCCATGAAGATCGCAGTTGTTGGTACCGGATATGTCGGTTTGGTCAGCGGGGCTTGCCTCGCCGAGTATGGGCACGACGTGATCGCCTATGACAAGGATCGGAAAAAGATCGAGCGGCTACGGGAAGGTGAAATCCCAATCTATGAACCCGGTCTAGCTGGACTGGTTTCGCGCAATGTTGGTCGGCAGCGACTATCCTTTGCCGTTGACTTAGCGACGGCCCTGACTGACGCCGAGGCGATCTTCATTGCGGTCGGCACGCCATCGCACCCAGAAGACGGACGCGCGGATCTGAGTTTTGTGTATGAAGCTGCCCATGAGGTGGCGAGCAAGGTACATCATTCGTGCGTGGTCGTCTGCAAATCGACCGTCCCAGTCGGCACCAATCGCGAAATCTTTCATCGAATGCGCGCGCGTCAGCCGAGTGTTCAGATTGAGGTTGCTTCCAATCCAGAATTCCTGCGCGAGGGGTCAGCAATCCAAGACTTCATGCAGCCAGATCGCGTGGTCGTCGGAACGGACTCGGACCTAGCCAAGGAGACCTTGCGCGCGATTTATCGACCTCTGGAGCTTGCCGAGAACGAGCTCCTATTTACCGACCTAGAGTCCGCCGAGCTGATCAAGTACGCTGCCAACGCGTTTCTTGCCACGAAGCTCAGCTATATCAATGAAATCGCCGACCTTTGCGAGCAGGTGGGTGCCAACATCAATGACGTCGCGAGCGGCATCGGTCTCGACAGGCGAATTGGAGCGAAGTTCCTCCAGGCTGGACCAGGCTTCGGGGGGTCGTGTTTCCCCAAAGATACGCGTGCGTTGCTGGAAACGGCAAGGCTAGCTGGTGTCCCACTGCACATCGTGGCCGCGGTTTCGGGAGTGAATGAAGCCCGCAAGGCAGCGATGGCGGATCGCGTCATTGCTGCACTTGGTGGTTCGGTGGTGGACAAATTGGTGACCGTACTCGGTGTTACGTTTAAGCCGAATACAGACGACATGCGTGAGGCGCCATCGCTCACGATTATTCCGGCTCTACAGGCGGCTGGAGCAACGATCCATGGGCACGACCCGGAAGGGATGGAACCCGCGTCAAGATATCTCCCAAACGTCAAGTGGTGCGACGACGCGTATCAAGCGTCGGAAGGCGCCGACGGGATCGTCATCCTCACGGAATGGGATGACTATCGCAAACTGGACCTTGCGCGGCTTAAGCAATCGATGCGCGGGCGCACGGTTGTGGATCTTCGGAATGTCTTCACGCCGTCTTCAGTCACAGCGGCAGGTTTTGAGCATTTTGGTATTGGCCTGGGGGCGACGGGCGCACAAATGGCCTCGCAAGAAGCTGCGGAATAGGATGCGCTATGCCACGCCTCTACGATAGTCGAAAGCGTGTCCTTGTGACCGGTGGGGCGGGTTTTCTTGGCTCGCATCTCATCGATCGACTTCTCAGCAGCGGGCATGAGGTTATCTGCGTCGACAACCTTTTCACCGGCTCCAAACACAACATCGAGCATTTACATGATCATCCGCGCTTCGAGTTCATGCGGCATGATGTATGCTTTCCCCTCTATGTCGAGGTCGACGAAATCTATAACCTCGCGTGCCCGGCCTCGCCAATTCACTACCAGCACGATCCGGTCCAGACGACCAAAACGTCGGTCCACGGTGCGATTAATATGTTGGGTCTGGCAAAGCGCCTTGGTTGCAAGATACTGCAGGCCTCGACGAGTGAAGTGTACGGTGACCCCGATGTTCACCCGCAAAGCGAGGCATATTGGGGACGAGTGAATCCGATCGGTCCGCGTTCCTGTTATGACGAGGGCAAGCGCTGCGCCGAGACGCTGTTCTTCGACTACCGCCGCCAGCATGATCTGGCGATCAAGGTAGCGCGCATATTCAACACCTACGGACCACGCATGCATCCTGCTGATGGGCGTGTTGTTTCGAATTTTGTGATGCAAGCGCTCAGGGGCGAGGCTATCACGCTCTACGGTGACGGCAGCCAGACGCGCTCGTTCTGTTACGTCGACGATCTCATCGATGGGCTGATCAGGTTAATGGAGAGCCCGGACGACTTCACCGGTCCGGTCAATCTTGGCAATCCGGACGAATTCACAATCCGCGAACTTGCAGAAAAAGTGACGCAGCAGATCAAGAATGGTAGCGGGACATGCTTTGCACCGCTTCCCCAGGATGATCCCCGGCAGCGCCGGCCAGACATCTCGCTTGCAAAAGATGCGTTGGGCTGGGAACCGCGAGTTAACCTGGAGGACGGCTTGCGTTCGACGATCGCTTATTTCCGAGACCAGGTGGCGTCGCCCCGTGGTGATCTTCGCGCCGCCACGAACAGACACGCGCACGTCTACTGACGGGCGCACGTTTTGCGCGATCGCCAGGGGGGTGATCGGATTGTGTTCAATGGGCTGGGCGAGTGCGCTCAGCGATTGTCGTGCTTCGGGACATCCGGAGCGGTTCCGTTGCGGACAAGATTGCTCTTCCAAACCTTCGGGTCAAGACGGTGCAAATCTGGTCGAACTACTTCGAGGAAAAGACACTTAGTCCGCGTCCGCCTGCACTGACATGAGGGTCGCTGCGTGAAGGTCTCCGTTATCACTGTTTGCCTCAATTCCGCGAAGACGATTGGGTATACAATCGACTCGTTTCTGCGACAGAACCACGCAGAGAAGGAACTCATCATCGTCGACGGCGGCTCGACCGATGAGACGCTCGCCATAGTGCGATCGCTCGGCCCCGAAAGCGTGCGCCTTATTTCTGAGCCAGACGAGGGGATGTATGACGCCGCGAACAAAGGACTGGCTGTGTTCAGTGGTGATGCTGTCGGCCTTTTGAATTCCGACGATCGCTTTGCCGAAGACTGCGCCCTCAACGAGATCGCTGATGGTCTGAGCGAAGCAGACATCGTCTTTGGCAATCTCGATTTCGTTATAAGCCATGCAGCACCAGAAGTAGTGCGCCGCTGGCGTGGTTCATCCTTCCAACGTGGCGCGTTCCGGCGAGGGTGGATGCCGGCGCACCCGACGTTCTATGTCCGCCGACGCGTTGTGGACGCAGTCGTCGGTTTCGACACGCGCTACAAGATTGCGTCCGACTACGACTTCATGCTGCGCGCCCTCGAATTACACGACTTCCGAACCGCGTTCCTGGACAGGGTTCTGGTCCAGATGATGCGTGGCGGAGAGAGTACCAAAGGCATTGTCGCTCATCTCAAGCACAACTATGAAGCATTGCACTCGCGGCAGCAGTGGCTGGGAGCAGGGATGGTCGACTATTCGCTATTTGCCAAGCCTTTGCGAAAGCTGTCGCAACTAGCCTTGCCAGCTGTCACGATTGGATCGAAACGGCGGGGTTACCGAACCGGATCGGTGACAAGAACAAACAAATTGCCCGACTAGGCGACTGGTGCTTTTCTCCGTCATCATCCCAACATACAACAGGCTCGACCTTTTGCAGCGGACGCTGGCCTCTGTCTGGACACAAGAGTTCTCTGACTATGAGGTCATTGTCGCTGACGACGGTTCAGCAGATGGAACGCTTGAGTGGCTCAGAGAGCAAGGCAGCCGACTTGTGTCCGTGGAACAGGCGCATTGCGGCCCAGGTGCTGCTCGAAATCGCGGCGCGGAGCGCGCGCGCGGTGACTACCTAGCGTTTCTTGATAGTGACGACATTTGGTTTCCTTGGTCGCTCGCGATGTTCGCGGAAGCAATTGACGCGCATGGGCGCCCCGGACTTGTTGCTGCGAGCCTTGCCGAGTTCCAAAACGAGGTCGACCTGGCGAAGGTTTCGTGCGAAAGCCTAAATACACTTGCGTTCAAAGACTACTATGCTGCGGCTACAGCCGGAAATGCTTTCGTAGGGGCCGGCATGATGGTGGTGAGCCGGGACGTATTTCAATCCGCCGGAGGTTTCGCGGAGTGGATGTCTTACGCCGAGGATTGCGAGTTGACGCTGCGGTTGGGTCTAGTCGCGGGGTTCGTCCAAATTCGCGCCCCTATCACGCTAGGGTACCGCCGACATCCGTCTAGCGCACGAAGCTCAGCGAAAATCCGCGAAGGACTCCAATACCTCATCGATTCGGAGCGGGAGCGACGTTTCCCCGGCGGGAACGGGCGAGACTCGAACGTTTACGGCTGATTACGCTTCACTGCCGGCCGGCGAGTGTAGAATGCCTTGCAACGGGACGCTGGTGGAGTGCTTGGCTGCTTTTCGGCCATACATTTTGGTGGCACGTAGTGCTCGGACGATGGAAGTATCTCTTCGGCTTCCCTTTCTGTTTCGCCTCTTATTCTTTGGGGATCGCGCGACGACAGCAGGTCCGCGCCGTGCGAACGTCAGTTGTCTAGAGTTGCAGTATGTGCCGGCAACCTGCTTGAGGGGCCAACAAAGCGCTTCCGCATTTTCCGGTCAGGATGGCGAATCCATTTGGCGTCTCTCAGAAGGGAGATGGCTCTACGCACTCTATCCTCGCGACAGATTTGTCTCGAATTCAAGTAGGTCTAACCATCTGCGGTCCAATTCAGCTATTTAGGCGTCTGCACAAAGAACATGAAAAAAGGACGTTCGCCAGTGGCGTCGGTGGTCATTGCCACCCGATCGCGAACGGAGGAACTGGGCCATCTCCTTTGTTCTTTGGAAGTTCAAACCGTTCCGGTAGAGATCCATGTCATGGACGACGGAAGCGATGACGCTACCGCGTTGTTGATTTCGCGCGACTTTCCGTCGGTGTTCTATCACCGAGTAGCCGCTAACCGCGGGCCGTCATTTCAACGTAATCGGGGCATAGAGTTCGCTCGGTGCAACATAGTGTTCGCGGTCGATGATGACACTGCATTTCCGTCGCGCCTTACGGTGGAGCAAACCGTTCAGGAGTTCGATCATCCGCGGGTCGGAGCGGTCGGCATTCCCTTCATCAACGTTCGCAAAGACTTGCAGATTAGACAGCGAGCTCCCAGCCCGGCGGAGATTTACGCTGTGCATGCTTATGTTGGAGCTGCCCATGCGCTTCGCCGAGACATTTTTGTTAGCCTCGGCGGGTACCGGGAGCATTTCTTCTACAATGGGGAGGAGGGCGAGTATTGTTTGAGACAACTAAACGCAGGTTACCTCACTCGCCTCGGGCGTGCCGACCCTATACATCATTTTGAATCGCCTTTAAGAGACGCTTCCCTTCAGAACAGGTTGGGTCGCCGGAATGATATTTTGTTTGCCTGGCACAATGTGCCTATGCCGTGGCTTCCGATACACATGGCTGGAACTGCGGTAAATAGCGCAATTGGGGGGTTTGTTGCGGGTAATCCTTGGCTAAACATAAAGGGGACCATCAACGGCCTGGCTCTGTGCGCAAGAGGGCTGGGAGAGCGCAATCCGGTGCCCGCGAGTGTCTACAAGCTCCACCGCAGGCTGAAGAAGAAGGGTCCGGCAGTTCTCAGCGCGATTGAGCATCTGATGCCGAGCGCTCACGAGCCTTCCAAACCAATTCCTCAGATTGCATGACGATAGCGATGCCATGGAAGGGAAAAGCCACGCGAGCGGACCAGTTCCTGCTCGTGCTCGAGCCGGGCCGCGCCGAGCGTCACTACTGGCACGATATCTGGGCATATCGCGAACTCTTCACCATCCTCGCGTGGCGCGATGTCACTGTGCGCTACAAGCAGACAGTTGTTGGCGTTCTCTGGGCGGTCGTTCGCCCTTTCATTACGATGTTGGTCTTCACGATTGTCTTCAGTCGGATCGCAAAGCTGCCAACAGAGGGCGGCGCTCCATATCCGGTCATGGTATTCGCGGGCATGCTGGCGTGGTTTCTTTTCTCCACGATCCTGAGCGAAGCCTCAAACAGTCTCGTTAGCAACGCCAATCTGATCGGCAAGGTATATTTCCCGCGGATTATCATCCCAACCTCATCTGCCGTCGTAGCGCTTGTCGACTTCGCCATCAATTTAGGGATGCTCGCTGTACTTATGGCCTGGTTCGGCCTTATTCCTAGCTGGCGAATCTTTGTGCTACCTGCCTTCGTTGTTCTGGCCGTCTTGGCGAGCCTTGGACCGGCCCTCTTCATCACAGCGCTGAACGTGAAGTACCGCGACTTCCGTTATATCATCCCGTTTATCGTGCAATTGGGCCTCTATGTCTCGCCAGTCGGCTTCTCGAGCAGCGTCGTGCCCGATCAATGGCGGTTCTGGTACAGCCTGAATCCGATGGTGGGCGTGATCGACGGCTTCCGTTGGTGTGTATTGGGGGGCAAAAGTTCGCTCTACATGCCCGGCTTGCTGCTCAGCGTGAGTCTCGTTGCGTTGCTCCTTTGGTGGGGCGTCACCTACTTCCGGCGGACCGAGCGCACCTTTGCGGACCTGATCTGAGATGGCCGAGGACGTCGTCATCCGCGCCGAAGGCTTAGGAAAGATGTACATCATCGGGCACCAGGCAGAGCGAGAGCGCTATACAGCATTGCGCGATGCGATTATGCGTGGTGCGGCGCGCGCGACGGAAAGAATCCGCGACCTCGTTCGCGGCCTCCCGATCGTGCGCGGAGACTCCACGGAAGAATTCTGGGCACTCAAGTCTCTCGACTTCGAGGTGCGTCGCGGCGAGGTGCTTGGTATCATTGGAAGGAACGGCGCGGGCAAGTCCACGCTCCTGAAAGTGTTGTCGCGCATCACAGATCCGAGTGAAGGCCGCGTGACGATTTGCGGGCGCGTCGCGAGCCTCCTGGAGGTCGGAACTGGATTTCACCCTGAACTGACGGGGCGTGAAAATGTGTACCTCAATGGTGCGATTTTGGGCATGACGCGAGTTGAGGTCAAACGGAAGTTCGACGAGATCGTTGCTTTCGCCGATGTTGAAGAATTCCTTGACACTCCAGTCAAACGATACTCAAGCGGGATGCACGTGCGACTTGCGTTTGCGGTTGCCGCGCATCTCGAGCCAGAGATCCTTGTCTTGGACGAGGTTCTCGCCGTGGGCGATTCGGCCTTTCAGCAACGATGTCTTGGTAAAGTGAAGGAGGTATCGGGGTCAGGCCGAACGGTGCTCTTCGTTAGCCACAATCTGACCGCCGTTCGAAGTCTTTGCGAGAGGGCGATCTTGTTGAATGCCGGGCGCCTTGAGATCGACGCGGACGTTGACCGCGTAGTATCTGCTTACCTTGCGCCCATAGCCGGCGATGTTGCGCGAGCCGAATGGGTCTGGCCGGACGCGTCGGCGGCGCCTGGAAGCAGCGATGTCCATCTGAAGAGCGTCCGATTGATCGGCCAAAAAAGTGCGGGTTCAACATTCAGACCTGACGAAGAAATCGAGGTCAACATCGAGTACGTGCAGAAGAAGCAACTTGCCGGGATGCGCTTCGTCCTTAGACTCGTTACTGCAGGCGGTGAGATCGCGTTTGGCACCACCGATCAGAACTACAGAAGGGCCAGCGGTGACCAGCCGGGAACCTACCGAACGAGCTGCACTATCCCCGCCCATCTCCTCAATCGGACCGGATATTTTTTGAGAATCAATGCTGGCATTCCGGGTCAGATGATGCTGGTCACACCCATCGAGCTCGGCCCATTTTTTGTTGATGGAATTGGGAACGAAGGCTCCACCTTCGGATATGCCCCATGGGCGGGGGCCGTTTGCCCAAAGATAGAGTGGAGCGTGCAGCCTGCGGATGCTTAGACGCCAACAATTCAATGCTGGACTCGACCTTTGGAGCATTCTGTCTCGCAAGCACCGAAATGCCGTAGCGAGTTGTTTCGTCTGTGGCTGCGGCCATAGTGGAACAACACTGATGGCGAACATTATTGCTGGCCATACGGAGGTTTTTGCGCCTCTCTTTGAGACTGAGATCTTTCTGCGGGATTTTGAGGCCGCGATCCGAGGGATCGGGCGCCTGAGGCGGAGGGCTATTTTTGCCGGCCGCCACTTGCTGGTGGAAAAGACGCCTCGCCACATACGAAGGACCAAATTGATCTGGGAGATTGTGCCTGACGCAAAGTTATTGATTCCTGTTCGAGACGGTCGCGACGTCGCTTGCTCGATATCGAAGCGTCCTGGGGAGACCCTGCAGACGGGAATTGATCGTTGGATTGGCGACAACACGCTTGTTCTTGCGGAGCGGCAAAAGTCGAATGTGCACGTTTTTCGCTATGAGGACTTTATCGCAGATTCGCGAAACACTCTTCGCGAGATCTGTGACTTTCTGGAAATTGAGTTTGGCGAACACCTCTTGGAATACCATCGGACTGGGCGCCACTGGTTCGGACAACAGGATATTCGTAATGCAGGCCGCCAGCAGCATGCAGGATTTCGCAATTGGCAAGTGAATCAGCCCATCTTTGACGGCAGAGGCACTTGGAAAGCCGACTACGCCGAGAGCGACATGCAAGATCTCTTCAAAGGACCTGGTCGCGACCTTATGGAAGCGTTCGGGTATCTCTGATCTACCTTTGCGCCCGATGAATGATGCGTTCATGCGTAAGGTCGGCAGAAGATGATGCCCCTAATCGCCACCGAACCCATGCCTAGTGCAAGCGTCTCTGTAGTCGTGCCGTGCTGGAATGCTGAAAAGTGGATCGCCCGCGCGGTCCAAAGTGCCCTTGATCAAAGAGGAATCAGCCTGGATGTTATCGTCATAGACGACGCGTCGACCGATAACAGTGCCGGGGTGCTGAGTTCGTTCGGTGACAAGATCTTTTTCGAAACAACTCCAAAGCGGGGGGCTTGCTCAGCACGGAATTTGGGATTGGAGATTTGTCGGTCCAAGTATGTTCTCTTTCTCGACGCTGACGACTACTGGGAAGGCGATTTCCTCGCTGCTCAAGTTGAAGCCGCGACGACCGTTTCGGCCGACCTATGCTTGGGATTTGGCGTGTGCGAGTTTCCTGATGGGACGCGGTTGTTAAAGTCGCCGCCGCCCACAGGTGAGGACGTGCCTGCTGTGCTCCAGCGGATTCTCGGGCGCGATTGGGTGCCCCAACACGCGATCCTGTGGCGCGTTGAGTTCCTAAGGAAAGTCGGTGGTTGGAGCACCGAGATGCTCCGCAACCAAGACGGAGAGCTGCTGTCACGTGCCTTGTTGGCCTTGCCGAGACTAGCAAGAGGAGAGGTTGGGCGAGCCGTATATGTTCAACATGATGATTGCAGTCGAGTGTCTCGCCGGCGGTCTCCGGAGACGTTTGCTTGTATCATTGGTCATTTGGAGGCGCTTGTTCCGGCCGTCGTCATAAGGGGCTGGCAATCGGTCGTCCCCTCGATTGGCGAAGCCGCATATCGCCTGGCAGCGAATTGCTTTTACTTCGACTGCCCAATAGAGGGCCGCCGAGCACTCTCGCTGGCAAGGGCCTGCGGGATAGCAGGACATCGCGGCTCAACGCGGCATCGTGTTTTATCAAGAGTCTTAGGCCTTGAGGCAAAGGAGCGCCTGAGCAAAGTATTTCACCAACGCGGTCGGCGCCTCGGGCGGTCTCAGCGGGATTGAGCTTGCGGGCGGGGAATACTTTAGATGATTTGCGGTGCAGCGAGATTCTTGCCGTTGACACACGCTGGATCGCATGCTGTCGCGAGCGATCGTGGTTTGGTGGAACCCATGGGTACGTGTGGTGCTCCCCTATGACCTCCGACGTATTGCGCGAAATGCGAGTGGCGCGATCCAGCGGGACGCCTCTTGACCGCTGAGGGGCATCGCGTCGACCAGTGGACCGGCGACTGGCGAGCCCGGTTTGTGAACGCTCTTCTGCGGTATCCGTCGAGCATTAGGATGCGCTTTCGAATTGCTGTCTACCGGTCACTAGGGGTACGGATTGAGTCTCCATGCTGGCTGCAAGATGTCTGGATCCCGCGGAATCCTTGGAACATATTAATAGAAAGTCAGGTCTCACTCGATCGACATGTTGTCCTGCTGGTCACGGGCTCGCTTGAGGACCGGGCGATCAAGATTTCGATACGTTCCGGTACGTACGTCAACCGATTCACGATGATCGATGCTTCGGTCGGAATTTCGATTGGGTGCCGGTGTCTGATCGGGCCCCATTGCTACCTCACCGACCATGATCACGGTATCGCTCGTGACCGTTCCATTGCAGATCAGGCCCTAAGTTCCTCGCCGGTGACGATTGAGGATGATGTTTGGCTCGGTGCTGGGGTAGTCGTGCTGAAAGGCGTACGAGTTGGGAAGGGGGCCGTGGTAGGGGCGGGTGCGGTAGTTGTCGATGACATTGCGCCCGGCACTATAGTTGCGGGGGTACCCGCGCGCTTGATCGGGCATCGTCGTTGAAAAAATGCCGATCTTGTCTCTTGGAGGGCGGCGAGGGACGGGCGATACGTTGTCGCAGCTGGAGCTCGTCGGTCGATATGTTCATTAGCGATGTTTCTCTGACTCGCGGCAGTCGACTTCGAAACTGGGACCCGCATCCGAGGTCCGAGTCTTGACAGGCATAGTCCCTCCAGTTTTGCGCGACCCACTGGCTCTAACCACCAAGCGCGGCGAGTTTTTCCCCGCGATGCAGGGCTAATTTCGCCACGTGTCGTCTTGAAACGAACGCTCTTCGACTACGTTGCGAACAATCGGTACTCGAGGCCTGTTCGAATGGCTCTCGAGCGCCGAGCGTTGCGTTCAAGATACCGCGGATGTTGCTCAATCGTTTCTACAACGCGACCAGCGATGATGCCCGCCATCAGTTATTCAGGCGCAGCGCTAAGATATTCCGTGGTCACACGCCCAGTTCTTGGTCCCATGTCTGGCTGATAGACGTACCGCCGTTCCGATTCAAGATGCCGCTCCGCGCCGAATGGGCATGGTTAGATTGGGACGCCGCGATATCTGTCTTGGGCCACGACCAAGAGGTCAAAGACTTCTACAAGATGATCCTCGCGTCGCCCGCTCACAAGCCTGATCTTTTTTGCGACATAGGAGCAAACTACGGCGTCCACACTGCATTGTTCTTGTCAGCCGGCGTTAGGAGCATCTCATTCGAGCCAAATCCTGGTGCCGATCGTACTTCGACACCTTGGTCGCCCTTAACGGTTTCGAGAACACCGATTGGAATCAAATCGCTCTTGGGGATACTACAGGGGAAGGGGTGCTAGTATTTCCAGCGATGGACACATGGTGGGGTAGAATTGATCGTGGAGGGGAAGACCGGAGCTCCGGGCTGTCCTCAGTGAATGTCAACATTCGGACGCTCGATGAATTCCCTATCGAAGCGCGTTCCTGCTTAGTAAAGATCGACGTAGAGGACGCGGAGATAAACGTACTGCGTGGCGGCCGGAAGTTTCTAAGAGAGTGTTGCAGCTTCATTGTCTTTGAAAGCAATCAAACGACCGGCAGAGATGCACTGTTTGAAGAGTTAAGTTCGCTGTCGTTTACGATTGAGGCGCTGCCGCTTCGAGACATCAGTCATTCCGTTCCGCTTGGACAAGACGCGTTCATCGCGTCAAAGGGTGAGAACTTCCTAGCCCGGAAAGGTCTGTTCCGAAGGCATTTCTCATGAACCTCCGGTGCGCTTCTAGTTCATTCGAACTGGTGTATCCACTTGAGCTCTATCGGCGGAGAATTGATCGCTGCCGATTGTCTGCTGAAGCCTTCCAGCTGCGCAGGTTCGAGTGATGGACAACAAGTCTCGCCACATAGGCGCCGCGGGAGTCATGACAGCCACCCGATCGCTCGCGGGGTCGTCGAGGGGTGTTCCGAAGCCGCCGAAGACGGTCCCGGCGATTGGGATTGCACTAATTCTGGTCTCTACCGTTGCCGCAGTTACATTAGTGCCCTCGGATCCCGGACCAGCGGAGGCACTGTTTTGGCCAGCCAGCTTTCTCGCCGCTGGTATTCTTGCTGGGCCGGCCCTTCGCGCTCGAGAGGGGCTGGCGTCGGCATTGCGGGCCGAGAATTTATTGATGGTCGGGCTAGTATACTGGCTTCTTCTCGACCCTTTGCAGGGCGCCTATCCTTTCTATGGAATATCGGTCGAAGCAATAAAAGTCTCATTCACTGCGATTGGCATCTTCGCGGCAACTGTATGGTTGGGAGCTGCCGGCCGCGGCTGGCGACCGCCCGCGTTTGTCATGAATACTGCAGGTGCGTCGATTGGTGATGTCCCGCTTCTCGGAGCAATCTTCCTTTGCTTTGTGCTCGGTGTCTTCTATTTCCTTTGGGCAGTTGGTTTTGACCTAAACGCCCTTTTGTCGAATCTTGGCAAGTCGCGGTTCGCGGCAAGCTGGAGCCGAGCGTCGTTAGGGGATTCGAGCGCTTTCATTGGTCACCTAACTTATTTTGGTTATGCCCTGCCGACCTTGACAGTCATCCTTGGTCGGCGAAAAGGATGGCTGAGCCTTAGTGTAATCTTGGCCTTAGTCCTCTCAGTCGTCATGATACTGTTCCTAGCCCAAGGAGGCGGCAGACGCATTGTTGGAGTGGTTGTCGGCTCAGCGCTGTGTTGCTGGCTGGTTCTTCAGCAGCGGCTAAGTCTGAAACAAATCGTTATGTCGGCAATTGTTAGCGCGTCGCTGCTAGTCCTTTTTCAGTCAATGCTTGTCTATCGTTCTGAGGGCTGGGCTGCGTTTTTCAAAGATGCTCCGACAACTACCAACGTCTCCGGCCTGCACGTTGATGACAACCTTTTACGGCTTTCACAAGTTGTCGAAATATTCCCTTCTGAGCGTGATTACGTTGGTGTGCGGCCACTTATGTACGCACTTGTGCGCCCGATCCCGCGCGCTTTGTGGCCGGGTAAGCCGGTGGATCCCGGATACGACCTCGCAGCGATTCTTGGAAAGCCCGGAGTGACGCTCACAAGTTCGATTATCGGCGAGCTCTATGCGAGCTATGGCTTGATCGCGGTTGCCCTCGGCGGCCTTCTGCTGGGTCGAATTGCCACCATGATCAATTTTGTGCTGGTGCAACGCGTCGGAGATGGCAGAGCCATCGTGTACGGCCTGGGTATGATGGCTCTTTTTGCAACGTTACGTTCGACTGTTGAGTTCGTGCTGATGAGCTATGGGTTGTTTGCTTGGTGTCTAGCGTCAAGTTTCTTCCGGCGAAAAAATAGTCGTCGCCGTGAGCGCCACTAGTGTCGCTAGTTTCAGCGGCCATAATCACGAATATTCCATCGCCTTACCAGGTCGAACTATTCGACGCTGTTGCGGCCAGCGGTCGAGTGAAGTTGCACGTTTTGTATGCCGCTCGTTCAAGTCCCGGTAGAAACTGGAACGCGCCCAATCTGCGTCACGACCACTCTTTCCTGCCAGAGATAATGCAGATGGAGGCCACAGACCTAGTGCTGCGGTCGGACCTGGCGATCTTCTCCGGCTATCACTCCGAAGGATTCGCACCGCTTTTGCGGAAGCGATATCTGACAAATAGTCCCTGGGTCTTTTGGGGTGAACGACCGGGTGCATTAGTGCCTTCTTGGCTCGGCCGCCTGTATCGGAGAGTTGTGTTCCCCGAGATGCATCGATCGCGAGCACCGGTTTGGGGAATTGGAGGCTTGGCGATTGCAGCCTATCGGCGGGAGCTGGGTTCGGATCGCTTGTTCTTGAATGTCCCTTATGCATCCAATCTCGAGCGATACTTTGCTATTGAACGCACAATGAATGGCCGTGCCGGCTGTCGGTTCATGTTTTCTGGCGATATGAGCCACAGAAAGGGTGTGGATCTGTTGGCAGAATGCTTTGTGGACTTGATAGGCGAGGGATGCGAGGCAGAACTTCATTTGTTGGGCCAAGGACCATTAGAGACGGCGCTGCGCCTTACGACGTCCTCGGTGACTGAACGAGTCCATTTTCATGGTTTCAAGCAGTGGGAGGCGCTCCCGACGTTCTATGCGAACGCCGATGTCCTATGCGCTCCGTCGCGTCGCGATGGGTGGGGAATGATTGTGCCAGAAGGATTGGCCGCAGGGATGCCGGTCATTTCGACCGATAAGACCGGCGCGGCAATCGAATTGATCAAAACTGATTTCGGGTGGGTGGTGCCAGCTGGAAACAAAGTCGCGCTCCGTGATGCCATGCGTGCAGCAGCAAACCTCACTGAACAACAGCGCCTAATAATGTCCAGTCGCGCGCGACAGTCAGCCAAGGGGTCTGATCTAGTGTCGGGAGTAAACCGTTTCTGCGACGCGGTCGATTTGTCGCTCGCTTCGTTTCGCGTATCATCCCCTGCGGCTGAACAATAGGTACGACGTGTGGCGGGCCGGCTGCAGTTGCTCGGTCCAGCCGCAAGTCTGTTGTCGGCGGGCCGCTGCCAGCCCGATGTGCGCTCTTTCGGATGAATGACGTGTCATCAAGGCGTTCGGCGCGAGTGTGAGCAAGGCGGCACTGTGAATCGCTAATGCGCATCCTGCACATCGTACCTTCCTACCTGCCGGCAACGCGATATGGCGGGCCTATCTATTCAGTCCATGCACTTTGTCGTGCCCTCAGCCAGCGCAATCATGACGTTCATGTATTTACGACGAATGTCGACGGCCCCAGTGTCTCCGAAGTGCCGACGCAGCAGCCGGTTGTCCTGGACGGAGTGACGGTTTGGTATTTTCCAACCAGCCTCGGGCGTCGCCTATTTCGATCACCTGCGATGGATCGGGCGCTAAAGATGAAAGTTGCGGGCTTTGACATTGTTCATCTCCATTCGGCATTTTTATGGCCCACGATGGCCGCGGCCCGGGTCGCGAGGAGAGTTGGTGTCCCGTACGTTTTGGCCCCTCGAGGGATGCTCGTTCGCAACCTGATAAACCAAAAAAGTTGACTTGCGAAACAATTCTGGATTTGGCTGTTCGAAGGAGACAACGTTTCAAATGCGGCGGCTATTCACACCACTTCAGAATTGGAAGCTCAGGCGTTCCGTGAAACCGGCTTGGCGTATCGCAGGATCGTCGTTATTGCGAATGGAATTACGGTTCCGGATTTCGATCCGGAGCAGGCCGCCGAGCAGCATAGCGCCGAGGCCGCGCTGCGGCGACCGTTTGTACTCTTCCTTGGGCGGGTCAGTTGGAAGAAGGGACTCAAGGATCTAATTTCTGCCATGGCCCAGGTGCGAGACATCGATTTGGTGATCGCTGGAAACGATGATGAGCAGTATCAGCCGACCCTGGAACGGCTGGCGAAGTCTGAGGGAGTGGCCGAGCGCGTTCGCTTCGTTGGAGCGGTTCACGGTCATCGAAAATGGGCGCTGCTTCGATCGGCGACCGTATTTGTGCTTCCGTCTCTTTTCGAGAACTTCGGCATCGCCGCGTCGGAAGCAATGGCAGTTGGCTGCCCCGTTGTCGTTTCGGCAGAAGTGGGCGTGGCTGAGTTTATAGCAAAGGAAGGTGGTGGGCTTATCGTAAGCGGATCTCCGCATGAGATCGCTTCCGCGATCGACACATTGCGCTCAAATCCGGAGCTGCGCCTGGCGATGGGACATGCGGGTCAACGGATTGTTGCGCGGCGGTTTTCCTGGCCAGTTATCGCCGAGCAAATGGAGGATGTCTATCGCTCGTCCGTCGAGGGACCTAGGAACAGTGCTGCTTGACCAGATCACACCGGTGATCTTGACACACAACGAGGAGGTTAACCTCGGTCGCTCACTAGGGCGTTTGAAATGGGCCCGTAGTATCGTAGTCGTTGACAGCTTGAGCTCCGACAGCACGTTGCAAATTGCTGCAAATCATCCCGGCGTTCGTGTGTTTAGTCGAGCATTTGATACTCACGCTTCGCAGTGGAGCTTTGCGACCGAGGCCACCGGTATCAGGACGGAATGGATCTTGGCTTTGGATGCAGACTATATTGTTGCGGAAGACTTTATCGACGAGCTGAAAAGACTGAAGCCGGCACCGGACATTTCCGCATACTGGGTTTCGTTCCGGTATTGTATTCTCGGTAGACCTTTGCGTGGCAGCCTGTACCCGCCAGTATTGGCCCTCTTCCGTCGCGGCAAGGGCCGGTACGTCCAGGATGGACACACGCAACGGCTTCAAGTCTTCGGGAGGTCGGGGACACTAGATGCCAAAATCCTTCATGATGACCGCAAGCCGCTGCGTCGTTGGTTGGCGTCGCAACGCAGATACGCGCAACTTGAAGCGGGTCATCTGCTGTCTACTAGTTCCCGGCCACTTGATTCCGTGGGTCGAATCAAACTCATGGCGTGGCCGGCGCCGATGCTTGTTTTTATCTATGTAATGTTTGTGAGAGGATGTGTTCTAGACGGCTGGCCTGGGTGGCTCTACGCCCTTCAACGGGGGGTCGCCGAGACGATGATTGCGGCAGCGGTGCTAAGGCGGCGGTTGGACCGGTTTCACCGAAGGCGAAGTCTGACCAGCGCGACGAGCGCTAGTGAACGCGACAAATAGCGCCGCCGTCGCTTGTTGAATCACGATCACGACATCGATTCCTTTCCGAAGCGATGGAACTGCGATCCGCGCATTTTTTTTGCTGCTGCGCGATGGAGGCTGCGCGTTTGATCATCATCGGGATCAATAGCTATCACGGCGACGCTTCCGCTTGCCTAGTGCGCGATGGGCTGATTGTCGCTGCAGCGGAGGAGGAGCGTTTCCGTCGTGTCAAGCATTGGGCCGGTTTTCCTTCACAAGCTCTGGGATACTGTCTTAAGGAAGCCGGGGTCCGACTCGAGGACGTACAACACGTCGCGGTCAACAGCGACCCCAACGCAAACCTTTCCCGCCGCCTCTGGTACGCCGCTCGGCACCGGCCCGATCCGCGCCTAGTCCTTGACCGCCTGCGCAATAGGGCGAAGCGTTCGTCAATTGCGAGTGAGCTTCGTCAGGCCTTCCCCGGCCAAGTATTCGAGGGGAAAATCGATCGCGTTGAGCACCATTTAGCGCATCTAGCTTCGGCTTTTCTCGTCTCGCCATTCGCGGACGCAGTTGCCCTATCCGTCGACGGGTTCGGGGACTTCGCGAGCACAGGATGGGGAGTGGGGAGGGGGACCTCCCTTTCCCTCGATGGACGGATCCTTTTTCCGGACTCCCTTGGTGTCTTCTATCAGGCGATCACGCAGTATATCGGCTTCCCGCACTATGGGGACGAGTACAAGGTTATGGGGCTCGCTCCCTATGGGACCCCGCGCTTCCTTTCAGAGATGCAGAACATTATCCGACTTAAGACTGATGGTACGTTTGCACTCGACCTTCGCTATTTCCGCCATCACAAGGAGAAGATCGAGTATCAATGGTCCGGCGGGAGCCCCAACGTCGGGAGGCTCTATTCGCCGGCGTTGGAAGAGCTTTTCGGACCAGCACGGGCCAAGGATGAGCCGCTCACCGACAGGCATCGCGATATCGCGCGTTCCGCGCAGGCGATGTACGAAGACACATTCTTCCATCTGCTCGCCAATCTCCACGATCGCTATGGCCTCGATAGCCTGACCCTTGCTGGTGGCTGCGCGATGAATTCGGTGGCGAATGGCAAGATCAAACGGAGGACGCGCTTTAAGCGCGTCTATATCCAGTCAGCCGCTGGCGATGCTGGAGGCGCGATTGGGGCTGCGATGCTTACGTGGCATCGCCAATCGCGCGTGACTGTCCAGCACGCCCCGCACGCGCTTGCCGGAGATACCGTCGGCCGTTTGGTTATGGACCACGCCTACCTTGGTCCCGGAACCGACAGCGGCGAAGTCGCCGGGCTTCTGAAAGCGCGCACAGCAGAGCTGCGGGATCAAAACTGCAAGGTCATCGCACTCGAGCATGATGAGGAAACGTACGCCTTCACCGCAGGAAGGATTGCCGCGGGTCAAGTCATCGGCTGGTTCCAAGGACGCATGGAATGGGGCCCGCGGGCACTTGGCAATCGGTCGATCCTGTGCGATCCGCGGCGGGCCGACATGAAGGCGATCCTCAACGAAAAAATCAAGCGGCGTGAGTCTTTCCGCCCGTTCGCGCCCTCAGTCCTTCGTGAGCATGTCTCAGAATGGTTTGAGGAGGACGACGATGTTCCTTTCATGATGCAAGTTTTTCAAATCCGAGAGGAGAAGCGATCGCTAATTCCGGCTGTTACGCATGTGGACGGGTCCGGGCGGCTGCAGACCGTTCATCGCAGCACGAACCCGAAGTATTACGCTTTGATCGAAGCGTTCCACACGCTGACCGGCGTTCCGATGGTGTTGAACACATCATTCAATGAGAACGAGCCCGTTGTCTGCCGGCCGGAGGAGGCGCTCGATTGTTTCCTAAGGACCAAAATGGATTTGTTAGTGCTCGGAGACACTGTGATCGAACGAAAGATCTAGATGAGCGACGTCGACCTCGGCCCACGCAACGCCCGAGATGGGAAGCGAGAATGCGCGCTCCACGAGGGTGGCGAGCAAGCCTGGTCTAAACCGCGAAAGCCGCGCACTCTCGCGCCGCGTCCCCGTCGGCGAAGTTCGTTTCTCGGTGTGGCCGTCGCAGGGCCTTGATGCTGGCCACTAGCGATTCGAAATGCGGTAACGATGGCGCCATCGGCCTTGCCGCGCGCCTGTGTTATCCGGATTTCGAATCGGGCACCAGGCGCGGCGGAATAGTCCCGAAGTTGTGAGTCGGCGACCGGCCTCTCTGTTCGTTACAGGCAGTGTCCGGTGCACATGCTTTTGTCCCGGAAAGATATTAAGGAAACAGACTTATGGACATCCTTCGCGAGCCCGCCGATTCCTGGTCGGTAACTTCTTCGCGGATTAGTTCCCGGACAGCCGTGGTTGGCATACTCGGACTGGGCTATGTCGGGTTGCCACTTGCCCTAGCAACAGCAAAGGCGGGCTTCCTAACCATTGGTTTTGATACGGATCTGGACAAGCCCGCCAAGATTAATGGCGGGGAATCATACATCGATGCGGTTAAGGGCGAAGATCTCGCAGGAGTGGTCGCGGAGGGTCGTCTTCGGGCTACCTCTTTGTTTTCCGACTTAGTTAAATGCGACGTTGTGATTATATGCGTTCCAACTCCCCTAAATCGACATCGCGAGCCCGATCTTTCCTTTGTTCAATCGACTGCAGAAGTGATTAGTCGACACTTACGACACGGTCAGCTCGTTGTCCTGGAGTCTACAAGTTATCCAGGGACCACACGTGAAGTCTTGAAGCCCACCCTTGAAGCAACAGGGCTGGTCGCGGGCAAGGACTTCTTCATCGGTTTCTCGCCTGAAAGAGAGGACCCCGGAAGCCTGACGCATGAGACAGCGACAATACCGAAGGTCGTTGCCGGCGATGGTCCTATGGCCGCCGCGCTGGTAAACGCGTTCTACAGCGCCGTGGTTCGAACAATCGTGCCAGTTTCGTCGCCGGAGGTGGCGGAGGCCGCGAAGATCACGGAAAATGTCTTTCGGGCCGTGAACATCGCTCTAGTTAATGAGCTGAAAATGGTGTTCGACCGAATGGGAATCGACGTGTGGGAAGTCATCGACGCTGCGAAGACCAAACCCTTTGGCTACATGCCGTTCTACCCCGGTCCTGGTCTAGGGGGTCACTGCATTCCGATCGATCCGTTTTATCTCGCGTGGAAATCGCGGGAGTACGACGTTCCAACGCGGTTCATCGAGCTCGCCGGCGAAATCAATGTCTCGATGCCACAGTACGTCATCGGAAAACTAGAGGGAGCGCTCGATCGACGCCTTTCGAAATCCCTGAGCATGTCAAAGATTCTGGTATTAGGCCTCGCGTATAAGCGAAACGTATCCGACGTGCGCGAGAGTCCGTCGCTCAAGCTCATTGAACTTCTCGAGAACCGGGGCGCACAGGTTGATTTTCATGACGCCCATGTTTCTGTGATTCCTCGCACAAGAGAATATCCGGGTCTGGTCGGCCGTCGATCGGTCGAAGTCGATCCCGTAGGCCTGCGCGCCTATGATGCGGCAATAATCGCCACCGATCACGAGGGCGTTAACTACGGTCTGGTTTGCTCATGCGTTGGCGTCGTGGTTGACACACGAAACGCATGCGCCCGTGCCGGAATCGTTAGAGACAACATAGTCAAAGCATGATGGTCCCTGCGCCGACTTTCGCGGTACCTCGCCCCGTCGGAGACTCAGCACAAAAAGGAAAGCTGTAGAGAGTGTTTAGCCGGAAGAAGTTGTCACTCGTTATACCCTCCTATAACGAAGAAGGGACCTTGGCCAATTGCGTCAACCGAGTCCTGGCCATTGCGACACCAGATCTTAGCCTTGAACTCATCATTGTTGATGACTGTTCAAACGATGGGAGTCTTTCGGTCGCTCAGGAACTGGCAAGGCGGCATCCTGAGGTCACCGTCCTTTGCCACGACAAGAATCGCGGCAAAGGCGCAGCTCTTCGAACCGGGTTCGCTCACGCCACAGGCGATTTTGTGAGCATTCAGGACGCTGACTTAGAATACGACCCCAGGGAATTCCACAATCTTATTAGGCCAATTCTGGAAAACCGAGCCGACGTAGTTTTTGGATCTAGGTATCTGAAAACTGACAATCGACGCGTGCTGTACTTTTGGCACACCTGGATGAATAAGACGCTGACGACTGTGTCCAATATGTTCACAAATCTTGATATCACCGACATGGAGACTTGCTACAAGCTATTTCGACGGGAAATAATCCAAGCAATCGAGCTGAAGGAAAACCGTTTTGGGTTTGAACCCGAGGTGACGGCGAAGATTTCTCAGACGCGGTGTCGAGTTTTTGAGTGTGCTATCAGCTACTTTCCGCGGACCTCCGAAGAAGGGAAGAAGATAGGTTGGAAAGACGGATTGTGGGCGCTCTACTGCATCTTACACTACAGTGCGCCCTCCGCTCCGCTCCCGATGCAACTCCTCGTCTATTTCTTCATTGGCGCCATTTGCGCCGTGGTGAACGTAGTAGGTTTTGCCATTCTGTTTAACGCCCAAGCGAGCATTGCTGTTGCAACGCTCGCGGCGTTCTTTGTAGCGGCCGCCCTAAACTACATTCTCTGCGTTGGCATACTGTTTCATCACAATGCGCGCTGGAACACGGCCGGGGAACTCGCCGCGTATCTTTTCACCGTCCTCGCGATGGGGCTTGTCGACTACGGTGTTACGGCCGGATTCGTCGGCGTGGGCGTCGCTCCGGTATTCAGCAAAGTCATTGCGACCTTTGTGGGTTTCGTCGGCAATTTCCTGCTTCGTCGGTTTCTCGTTTTCCCGCAGCCGACAGTCGTCAGAATTTGAGCCACGCGGGCCGTTCGGACGCTGGCGCTCGGCGGGTGACTGACCCTGGGGGCAGTATGACACACGAGTTGATTGTCACCGCGAACCCGGCGATGGCTGCACGGCGCGCCGCATTCGCGTGCAGTCTTGCAGGTCTCATTGCTTTGACACTAGTCGGTTTTTCACTAATTTTGCCAAAGTCAATTACTTGGGATCCTTCTTATGGCCTGCTGGCTGCACGGCAGTACGAAGTCGGCCGGAGCCCGAGCATCTTCGAACGCACAGTCGTAGATCCGGCGGACCTAACGCGTGATCGTCACCATCGTGTTTCATGGTGGGCACCCGGTTATCAGGCGATCCCTTGGTGGCTTCACCGAAGCGGCCTTTCTTGGGCGAATGCGCTGAACCTCACCAGCGCTTTGTGTATAGCGGTAGGTGCGATCGCTTGGGCGGGGTATTTTCGCGTAACTCTGGGATCTGCGGAAGCGGCTGCTTGGCTACTCTGTGCAGTTATGGCCACACGGTATGTCGGAGTAATGACCGTTGACTACAGGGGAGGTGACGACTTGTTGTGGGCCGCAGCACCCACGTTTGTTCTGATGTGTATCTGGGTCGTTGTCCGGCTTCGTGGCGCGGCTGGAGTTGTTGGATCCATAGTCACAGCGCTTCTCGGCGCGGCGGTGTTCTTGTGCAAATACAGCGGCCTGTTTGTTGTCGTGGGGGCGGGACTCGGCTGGGCGCTGTTCGTTCGTCGTCGGCGGATAGAACTCGCCCTATCAGCGTTGTTTTTGTTATCATTGGGCTTCTTGATCGTGATGCTTCGCATAGCCGGCTTTCCCGGCGGTCCTACCCCCACGACTGGGGCACTTACGACCGTGCTGCCCGTCCAAGCTTCGCTCGCCGCCGGCCTCTGGACATTAGGGGTGACTGACCTGTCATCAGTGGTCGCCAAGCTGGCAGAGATCCTAGATATTCCGGTCACACTGCCTCCGTTAGTGGGCATTGGACTTTCTCTGCTCTTGATCCCTTCCCTGCTCGGCAGCCGCCGTCGACTTAAGGGACCTCAAGGGGCATACTTTCGAGCAGCAACTTACATAGGATACTCTGCCGCGGCGCTCGATACCCTCGCGCTGGTTTGTCTCGTTGGCACCGGCGCGCCAGTCGCACTTGATGGGCGGCTCGGTCGAGTTGCTGGTCTCTTGCTCTTGCCATTCTTGGTGTGGGTGTGGATTGATTGGACGAGACGACGTAGCCCCGTGTATCGCCTTGCAGGTGCAGCGCTTGTTGCGGTATTTCTTGTAGTTCCGGCGCTTTATGGACTAGCAAGTTCTGCGGCCAAATTCCGCGCTTCCATGGTCAATTCATTGGCTGTTGGGTCACCCCCTGTTGTGTTAAATCAATATTTGTCTGCTACCACGCAGCAATCGGAATTTTATGCTGAACTTTCGAGCCTCTTGCCTTCAGCGAATACGGTCCTGTACTCCACATATTCCCAGATGTTTTTCCCGATCCCGCAGCAACGCGCCCTCATTGTGGAGGAGACATACACAAAGGCTCAGCTGAGGGAGTTTAAGTACTTTGGGTGGCCCGAACAAAGTGTGGCCCTCCTATTACCGCAGTCTTTTGGCATCGATGGAAAAGCGCAAGTCATTCGGGAGTCGTTTGCTGACGTCGCCGACTGGCGTGAAATACCGCTCGTTGCTGACCCGAAGTGGACGCTGTGGCTTGCAACTGGCGCGAAGGCCGAGTCGCATTGAATTGATAAGGGACATCCGAGTTCTGAGGAAAATCGCTGTGGTTTTCGTAATATGAATCTGGAAACAAGAACGAACGCCGCGCGACCGCGAAGCACGGACGATGATTGAACCCCAGCTGGAACCTTTCAGCCGGCGTTCCCTTGGTGATCAAATGTTTTTCCGGCGAAACTCCCGATCGACCGCGTTGACGGGTTGACCGGAAATCACGTGACTTTCCGGGAGACGAGGTGTTTCCACATTAACCGGAATGGGCGGACTACATAGTAGATGCTTCGCCATGAGTAGCCCAACGGTATCGCCCGCCATTCGTGCGGAGTCGGGCGCAAGATGAGGTCGTGGATCAGTCGCCAGCGGTCTCCACGCCGGCTCATGGACTGATAGAATAGGCTCTGCCAGGGGAGTGGGTCGAGAAGAGCGTTCGGCGTTTCACCCCAACGCTTGATGCGCTCTCTGCAAAGTCTCCAGGCAATCGTGTTCTCGATGAGACGTTGATGGACTGGCTTCGGCAACTCAGTCTTGAAAAGGGCATGTGAGAGCATCAGACCGACGTGCAGGGAGATACCACGGTCTGCTTCCTGGAGGTCATTAAGTACGAGGCCCCATGCCGCATGATCGAGCCGTGCCAAGAGCGCTGCGATGTCGGTGATCCAAATCAAACGTTCCCAGTTGTGCTTTGCCGCATGGAGACACGTAAAGACTAGAGTGTCGTTGGGGCTTAGGGTCAGGACAGGAATACCCAAGGCCTCGACGACCTCGGCTCTGGACCAGATCTCGTTCATCCGTGGGGCGAAGGAATATCTGCTCGGCAGCAATTCCCAGTGCAAGTCGATGGTCCCAATGCGGTCAGCCTGAATAAATGCGATCTCGGAATGTTCGTTGAAAAAAAGTTGTTGCCATTTGAACGGGATCTCGAACTGCGGCCGGTAGCCGATCTTCGTCAGAATCGAGAAGGCATCGGTGAAGTCTTCCTGGTGAATGAGCACATCGATGTCTCTGAACGATCGAACCGCTGGGTCATCGTATAAAGTTTCGGCGATGACCGGTCCCTTGACGCAAATCCAAGGTATTTTGCGTGCCTCGAATTCCCTCGCCACGTCGTTGAATGAGTGAACCTGTTCGAGGTTCCGTGCCACGTCCTGAACGGCCTCATCGTGAAGCTTGTCGATGACCGCCCGGGGCACCTCCTCTCGGTCTTGCAGACAACGGTATGCCAAGGAAGTAAGCCCGTGTTGTGGTGCCTCTTTCAAGAAATGAAGCCAGGCCGGTAGCGATAGTTTGGGAACTTTCACCAAATAAGCGTCATCGACGACCGCCCGCGCACAAGACACCAACAAAAGTGTCTCCGGGCTCAATACTTCCGTCAACACGAACGCTCGATCTGTCATTCATTCCCCGTCAGAGGCGCGATGCTAAGGCTGCAAAAGAAAGTTGGTCGCGCTCTCGGTAGGAGACGCAAAACGAAAGCCTCAAGCAGGCGCGTTAGTCGTGGGCCTGGTAACTACTTGGTGTATGAGCACGCGGCGTGAGTAGACTTCTTTGAGGTTAGTCGTTTCGGCAAGTGGAACGGCGTTGTGTTCAAGCCACGCATGCCCCTCGATGCCAAGCGGGGATCTGCGAAAGCCGATGCACAATGACACCGAGACGCCGCGCCGACCAAGCAGAACCAAACCAACGAACGCTCGATCAAGACAGCTGGCCCATAGAGGCCACCGCCGGGACGCTGCTCTCGCGATCAGAGCGATCCGTAGAACCTCAGAAGCGGACAGATCGACTGACGAATTCTCAAGCTTGGTTCTCGTAAGGCGATTTGCCCACTCTCCCGCTCTCCGCAATCCAGCAAGCCGAACTGTCATTTGAGACGCCGACAATAGCAACAATGCCTGAACGACGACGAAAACATCGGGAAATCTCAGGTCGCTTAATCGTAACCGGGGCGCGACCTCGGGACCTGCCTCCGTTCGCGAAAAGTCGAGCCTCCGCATTGGCAAAACTCGCTCCACGGCTTGCGATTCCGACAGGTCAGTCTACGCGTTTGACCAATCCTCGGCAATCTGGGACGGTATTCCTTAAATGTCGACCTTCAAGTCCGAAACGCTGATGAGTTCTACTATTCTACGAAGCAACAATAAGGCCGTCGCACAGAGATTGGGGGACGAGATCGTTCTTGTTCACCCGACAACCGATCGAATATTTCTGCTCAACCGGACGGGCGCGCGCGTCTGGGAGCTGCTTTCCGAGGGGTCAGGTCTTGATCTTGGCGAAGTCAGTGAGAGGTTGCTCAAGGAGTTTGACGGGGAACGAGAAGATGTAGAGCGCGACATTGCGATCATCATCGAAGAATTGAGCGCGGAAGGATTTGTTAGCAGGGCCGACCGATGAACAGCTCGTGTGTTGGTTCCGGCCCCAAATTGGTCGACCATGAGCGCTGAGGCATCTTGGATCCTTCGGTGGCATAGGCGGACGGGGCGCCGACCGTCTCTGCATGTCACCAGTAATACCCTTCCAAAGAAACTCAGCGTGAACGACCTAGGCAACGGGTCGCTGACTGTTTTTGAAGGGTATCTCTTTGAAAAACAAGTTCTTCAAGAGCGGCTGCGCTTATCAACGTCGTCTAGCGAGGCTCAGATACTTGAGGCGGCCTACAAGCTTTGGGGAAGTGATCTCTTCTCGGAGCTGCGGGGTGGGTTTATCGCGGTACTTTGGGATGAGCGTGAGCAGCGGTTGCTTATTGGGAGAGACGCGATTGGACTGCATCCCTGCTTCTATTGGACGGACGATTCAGTGCTCATCGTATCCAGTTCCCTTGATCAGATATTGGGCGAGCCGGAAGTGTCGCAAGATTTCAATATCGCGGTCGTCGCAGAGCATTTGTTGGGATCGCTCCCGACGCACCAGCGAACGGAAACGTTCTACAAGGACATCGCGCGACTTCGGCCGGCTCACCACTTTTCTATCACCAGAGAGGCGATGCATATCAACCGCTACTGGGATCCGGTTCCCCCCGGCTTTGAATGGGCGAGCCAAGAGGACATCTCTGGATTTGAGGGGCTCCTGGAACGAGCCGTGCAAAGATGTCTGTCTGTCGGTGCCGATAGTATCGCGCTCAGCGGAGGCTTCGATTCAGTTGGCATTGCTGTTCTGGCGGCGGATCAGCTCAAAGGCGAGACTCCCTTAAACGCGGTATCCCTGCAATTTGTGAATACCGTATGTGATGAGAGCTCAACGCAAATTGCAGTTGCCCGAGTGTTGGGGATGCCGCAGGTGATCCAAACACTCGAGCAGAGCGTGGGCGGCCGATCCGCATTGGACGCGTCACTGGAAATGTCGTCAACCAGCCCCAGCCCGGTTCTCAGTGTCTGGCAGTCCTTTTACGCTGGGCTTTTCCGGTCCGCGGGCGACGGAGCTGGTAATATTCTTCTAGGCACCGGCGGCGATGAGCTGTTGACGGTGGATCTTAAATATGGCGCCGACTGCTTGGCGACATTGCAGTTCGGGGAGTTGTGGCGGTTTTTGCGGGCTTGCCAAAGATCTTCCCCGTTCTCGCCCGCCCGGGTTGCACGCGTCGTTCTCTGGGACGAGGCGATCAAACCCGAAGGGCGTGCAATTGCCTCGAACGCTCTGGAGCAATGGTGGCCCGCTGGGAAGGCATGGTTGAAGTCAATACAACAGCGTCGGCAGAGCCAGCTGATCGAACCTGACGTCATGGAGGTTCTTTTAGAACGGCGTCAAAGAGGTCGCGGCATAGAAATGGCCCCGGGAGAGCGATCCTATGTGGCGGCGATGAGAAATCTTCCGCAAGCGCCGATCCTTTTCCATGAGTTCGAACAGGCATACGCTTGGGCGCACAATCTTGGCTTTTCTCTTCTCTATCCTTACTACGATCAAGATCTTGTGGAAGTTGTGCTACGATTTCATCCAACACAACTGATTGCAGGCGGGAAGGCGAAGGGTCCGTTGCGGCGGATGGTCGGCCGCCGGCTCCCTGCGGTATCCCTCCCGACGAAAAAGGTCGACTTCGCGCAGATGGTCCACGATCTGTTGCGGCCTAGATGCAAGGAAAAGTGGCAAAGCATGGAGGGAACCAAATGCCTTGAGGATCTGGGCATAAGTAAAAGGAGCACGCTGGATGCAGCAATAGAGGACTATGCCTCAGGTCGAAATGACAACGCCCAGCTGGTTTGGCGGATCCTCAGCACAGAAAGCTGGTTGCGGAAGCGCCCCTCGAGCGCTAAGACTATCGTAAAGCCGTAGGCTGGGTGCTGTGGGAGACGAGAGTCGATGAGCAATTCACGCAATAGCGACATGGATTTGCGGTCGCAACAGGCGTCCAAAGTGTGGGTACAGCCCACTTTGAGATACTTGGGCGACGTAAAGGATTTGGTTCGCGGGGGTGGAAAAACCGGCCCCAATAGCGACTCCGACCCCCAGAACACAAGAAAACTCGGTACAGGCTAGCCGACGGAATTGACGTCGGTCTTGGGTTTGGTCGACCGTTGGGCGAGCTGCGTTCACGGACCGCTGCCCGTGCGGCCGTTCGACCCAAGCCTGCGGAGAACGTCATCTCGTTTCGGTCGCGACTCCCCACCTTGCGGTTTGCCGAAACTAAGATCGCGGCAGCTCCTCTCGGGCGGTTGACGGATGACCCAAGCATCCAAGTCTGGCGGGATCACCAGGACGAGGCTTTTATCCTTTGCCGTGAGGCGGACGGATATCACTGGATACATTTCTTAGGACTAGCCATTTACCGCTACAACAAGCGCGCGAATCGCGTCGATGTATTCCAAGAAAACGAAGCCGATCATGATGCCGTCGTGGACGCCTATTGGCGTTACGCGTTGCCGATCCTCGAGCAAGCGGTCGGCGCCGAGGCCATTCACGCGAGTGCCATTCGTGGTCCTTCCGGCGTAGTCGCATTTTGCGGCCCATCCATGGTGGGCAAATCGACGATCGCTTGCGGGTTGCGTGCGCGCGGATACCCGCTTTGGGCCGACGACTCGATCGTTATCCGGACGGATGGCCCGTCGGCCATCGCGGTCCCGATTCCTTTTCGGGTAAAGCTGCGACCGGAAAGCCTGTCATATTTTGCGCTGGACGAAGACGCTTCGATCCAATGGCCCACTCGGATGGATGCGCCGCGTGAACTTGAATCAGCCATAGCCATCATCTTCATGCTTGAGCGCAAACCCGAGGCAGGATTCGTCACGCGAAGAATTCGAACGACCTGATGGGTTCACCCGCCTTCTTAGGCACGCGCGATGCTTCAGCCTAAAGAACCAAGAGAGACGCCTGCAAATGCTCCGGAATTACGCCAACCTGGTGGACCAAGTAGCAGTCTACGAATTGAGTTTCGCGACAGGGCTTGCCGAACTGCCATTGATCCTCGATTATGTCCAGCAGATCATCCAAGACGGTACGCCTAGACATATCACTCCCGCATTGGGTTAGTCGTCGTATCCGCAGTTCTTTCTACCCCCAACCAAACCGACCGTCCCCGTGCGCGGAAAGCGGAGACGCGCGTAGCAATGCCAGATCTGGTGTTGGTACACAGATACCTATGACAGCGGGAGCTTTTCTAAATGGCGATGAAAATCGCGAATCGATAGAACGGTCATCGTTCGGCCGGCACGTGAAGCCCAAGCCCGGCGCACCATCCTGCGTTTCAGCAGCCTCGCCATCGTTGACGCGTCTCCAAAGTTGGCTGACTAACTGATGCTCAGACTGGCGATCGTCACGCCGATATTCAACGATTGGAAGTCGTTTCAGAGATTGGTTGGCGAGCTGTCCGAGTGCCTTCAGGATCGAGAATGTCAAATTGAGATCGTAGCAGTTGACGATTGTTCTTTCGAGCCAGCGCCGGCAAAGCTCAGATTCCGCTTCCCCGTGACTCAAGTGCGATTGCTGCGGCTTGCGTCCAACATGGGACATCAGCGCGCGATTGCAGTCGGCCTCACGTCAATCATTGCACGAACTGATATCGACCTCGTTGCAGTCATGGACTCCGACGGAGAAGATCGCCCAAGCGAATTAAAGCGGCTGATCGACACAGCCGTGTCATCCCCCGGTTTGGCCACAATTGCACAGAGAACAAAGCGCTCTGAGAGTCTCACATTCCGCGCTTTGTACCGAGTGTACACTGCTCTATTTCGCGTGCTAACCAGTCATAGTATTAACTTCGGCAATTTCTGCGTACTGCCATTCGAGTCTCTGGATCAGGTAGTTAGCCGACCGGATGTGTGGAACAACTTCGCAGCCACTATTATTCGAGCCCGCCTCCCGCTTAGCTTCGTGCCGACAACTAGAGGCAGACGCTTCGAGGGTCAGTCAAAAATGAACTTTTTGAATTTGATCTTGCATGGCATCGGAGCAATGTCGGTATTTTCGGACATTGTGTTTATGCGGATCTTGCTTGCTAGCTGCAGTGTGTTCCTCGCAGTAACCCTGACGATACTATTTGTAGTCTGGTTGCGGCTATTTACGGAGTTAGCTATACCGGGCTGGACGACCAACATTCTTGGGTTTTTGGTCCTAATTGCTCTTAACTCAGTGATGCTGACAGTGATGATGGCCTTCCTGCAACTAAATAGCCGCGCGTCCGTGCAGCCCGCGCCGCGAGACTACGCCATGTCCTTTGTTCGAGATATCCGAACCTTTGCATCAGACGCTTAGGCGATTGCCTCGTCGCGCCAGATCGACTGACTTCAACAGAAGTCAGTCGATCGGCGAGTGGTTGCTCGTGGGCCTGTGGATCTCCGTTGTCGTCTCCGCGCTAACATTTGTGCTAATTGTTCCAAAACCAGTGTTTGATGACGCGGCGAATCTTCAAGACGTCAGTCGATATGCCCGAGATGGGGTTTCGGTGATCGCTGTCGAGCGTCAAGTAAACCCCGCGGGTCCACTTTCCTATATTGTGATTGGCCTGGGTGGCAGTTTCTTGGGCGGAGCGCTGTGGTCATTTCGCGTTGTCAATGCGATCTGCTGTTGCGTTCTCGGAGCGGCGTTGTTTTGGATCGCGAGACGCCGCACTGAAGTTCTGGCGATGGCTTGCCTGATTGTTGTTAGTCCTTACATGGCATTGGCAAGCGCAACAATCCTGACAGAGATGCCGTCGCTATTGGCATTGACAGTTGGAGTGCTCTGCTGGCTGCACGGTCTCGCTGATGTTTCGGCTCGACGTGGTAAGTCAGTTAGAACTGAGCTGCAGACGACGGCCGAACTGGTCATTGGAGGAGGCCTAATTGGCATCGCGATCACTGGAAGGCAATACTATTTGGCTGCTTTACCCGCAATGGCCATTACGGCTGTGACTTGTTGGAGGGGGAAGACAGAGGACTTGCAGTGGAGCGCGATTGCGCGAGTTTTGGCGTCCAGCGTCGTTGCCGTTCTGCCCGTGTTGGTGCTATTCGCGATCTGGGGCGGACTGACACCGCCCAACATGCAGTCAAACATCTCGTATTCCAATACGACGGCCACGGTAGGCGTGAACCTGGTGCGCCCCGTAACCGCCGCTCTATTAATTGGTATCTACACGTTACCGGTGTTGATACTGCAGCGCGATTTGGCTGTAGCTGCTTTAGTTCGGCTAGTGCCATGGCTTGCGACATTGGCTTTCGTCATCAACATATTGGTTCCACGTGACTATCTCTGGTGCCCACCCGATCACAGTGGGTGCGGCCCGATCGGGGATTTGCACAATGTTGCATACGCCATGTCACCCTATTTGGGGATAGCGTTTGACGGTGTCGCCTCCGTCCTTGGGTTGAGCGGACTGCTCCTTCTACTGCGTGCTGTCCGATCAGAGCGCAGTGACCGCGGGGAGCTCCTAGCGGTATCGTTCGCGAAATGGTTTGTGACGTTCTTCGTGGTCGAGCAGTTTTTGGTTGGGGGTAACATCCCGTTCTACGATCGCTACATCCTACAAATAGCTCCTGTGCTTGGTTTGGCTGTTGCCAATAAGCAACGGTTCTCGATCAAGAGGGCGTTGCTAGGGTCAGTTCCGCTGATCCTCCTCGGTCAATATCGACTGTGGAAGTATTTGAATCTGGGTTAGGAGCGGGGATGGGTGTCGAAGCGGATTTTAACTACGTCGGGGACGAGCTTGAGATATTCGCCCTGGCCAAGCACTGGAAGAACTATTTCGCGGCCGCGATCGCCCCGTTTGTCAAGAGGGAGGTAGCAGAGGTCGGCGCAGGTTTGGGTGCGACTACCTTGGTGCTTTGTGATCCCACAGTACAGGCGGGCTGGCTCTGCATCGAACCCGACGAGGCGATGGCCACTCTTCTCAGGCAATTGCGTGTTTCGGGTCGCCTACCCGATCGATGCGCCGTTCATTGTGGGGTAATTGCGGACCTTCCTATTCGGCAGCAGTTCGACACGGTTCTCTATATAGATGTGCTCGAGCATATCGAGGATGACCAGCGAGAACTTACGGATGCAGCGTCCCGTCTTGCCATGGGAGGACGTATTGTTGTCCTCAGCCCTGCTTGGCCACACCTGTATAGTCCGTTCGACCGTCGAATTGGGCATCATCGAAGGTATACAAAGCGAAGCCTAACTGCCTTGCGCGTCAATGATCTGAAGGTGGAACAAACGTTTTACCTAGACAGTGTCGGGTATCTTGCCTCGTTGGCGAATAGGATCATGCTGAAGCAAAGCTTGCCCACCAGATCACAGATAGCAATTTGGGATCGATTTATGATTTCAGCATCTCGCGTTCTTGATCCGCTGTTGATGTGGAGCCTTGGACGCAGTGTCGTAACGGTCTGGTCGAAGCACGGCAGTCCTTAGGCTTGAATGAGGGCGGGGATTCCGGCGGACTAAGCTGAGATCGATGATCGTGAAATTCGGAGCGCCAAAATATATGTCAGGATGCTTTCGTGATCTGTTGTCGTTTGACGCCCGAACTCATCTGCACATGCGGCTTCGCCGGTGAGCGAACGCTTGTTTGGACTGAGTACCTTCCGCCGATGGGGTGGGTTCTTGTTCTCGGGGTGTACGGCCTTTTTCATTGATGCTGGCATCACTGTGGCACTGATCCATTTCGCGGGCTTCAATCCGTTCACGGCGCGCCTTGTTGCCATCCTCGTCGCCACGGGCGCAGCATGGCTCATGCATCGTAGGATCACGTTCAATGTCCAATGCGCACCCAGCTGGCGCGAGTTCGCCCGCTTCTTTGTGGTGGCCTTGGGCGCCAACGGGCTGAACTACGTTGTATTTGTGGCGATCCTGGTGTCGCAACCTGCGACATTGCCTATCGTTGCGCTAGCAATGTCCACGGCAATCGCCATGCTATTTTCCTATGCCGGATTTAAGCGGGGGGTTTTCCGAGCGCCGCCGCCTCCAGGCTAACCAGCGACGAGGCGGCTGAGGACACGACCGACATTGGTGCCCCGACATAGCGCGTCGCATTTCATCTTGCTTCGGTCAACAGACACTCGAAGCAAGGCTTGAGCGCCCGTCAAGCGTGCCCCAGTTTGGGCGCTCTTAGGCTTTAGGCGCGGAAAGTGTTTCTTCCGATCGGGTGGTAGGAGAGCGTTTGGTTGAAATATCGTCCTGAGATTGATGGTCTGCGAGCGATCGCGGTTTTCCCGGTAATTCTGTTTCACGCAGGTTTCAATCAGTTCAGCGGGGGATACGTCGGTGTTGATGTGTTCTTTGTTGTCAGTGGATACTTGATCACAGGTATCATTCACAACGAGATCTCAGCGAGAACGTTTTCCATCGTCAGGTTCTACGAGAGGCGCGCCCGACGCATTCTTCCGGCGTTGCTTCTAGTATGCGCCGCCTCAATTCCGTTCGCATACCTATTGATGTTTCCAGACGACTTAAGAGATTTTTCCAAGAGTTCTCATTGCGGTGACATTGTTTATCTCGAACTTCTCGTTCTGGCGAGAGAGCGCTTACTTCGAGACAGCAGCAGAGCTGAAGCCTCTTCTCCACACTTGGAGTCTGGCGATTGAAGAACAGTTCTACATACTCTTCCCTCTCATGCTGTTGTCTCTGCGGAACTTGTCGCGACGTCCGCTGATGATCCTCATCGGCGCGATGAGTCTCGCTAGTTTGGCGATCGCGGAATACGAGTCACACCATCACCCGTCGGCAAACTTCTACCTTCTCCCTCCACGGGCATGGGAACTTGGTATTGGTGCCTTGTTGTCCTTGGCAACTGCAGGCAGTCGTATTGGTGGTCGAACCACGCGTCAGATTGGGTCGCTTATAGGTCTGAGCCTGATCGGGTTTGCGGTGTTCATCTTCGACGAATTCGACTCCTTTCCCCGGCATTTGGGCGCTCTTTCCGGTTCTCGGAACAGCGCTGATCATTGCATTTTCAGGTGCCGGTGACCTCGTCGGACGTGTCCTCAGTTGGAAACCCATCGTGGGCATCGGCCTGATCAGTTATAGCGCATACCTCTGGCACCAGCCCGTATTTGCATTCGCCCGAATAGGCACGCCGGATGAACTGACGCCCTTATCATATTTCGCTCTTATTGCAGTTGCGTTTGGGCTGGCATCTCTCTCTTGGAAGTTCGTTGAGTCACCGTTTCGAAATCGCCGGGTCATGCCCATCCGTGCGATGACGGCGTGGTTGACGCCGGTGGCGGTAAGCATAGCGGCGTTCGCGACGCTTGGGTTCGTTTATAGCGATACTTTGTCAGCGAAACGGTTGGACGGTACTGACCGAGATATACTCTCAACGACCAAGCGATATAGCAATCACTTAGAGAGGTATTATTGGCGGGACGAGTGTTTTATTGGACGGCCGGGCGATGCTCCACTGGACAATAGGGAATTCGCTCAGAGTTGCGCGCACCCGATGGGGGATCCCGCCGACATAATATTTGTTTGGGGAGATTCTCACGCGGCAGCGCTTTCAGCTGGTTTATCGCAACTAAATTCTGGCGTTGTTCAGTATGCGGCGGCTGCCTGCCCGCCCAACGATGGCACGTTTCGGGTTGGACGAAGGGGTTGTGAGGGCGTAGGAAAATTCGTGCTGACAACAATCGCGAAACTAGCGCCACGCACTGTCATATTGCAGGCTAACTGGGCGGCCTATTCCGACGTGTATCGAGATGGGCATCTGCCCGTCCTGCTAAAAGAGATTCGCAGGATGTCTCCTGCCTCCCACGTTGTGGTGATGGGCGGCTTCCCCAATTGGGGGAGCGTTGGACTGCCGAAGATTATCGTTTCCAAACATTTGTCAATCTCCCCTCTCGCCCGATTGGAACCGAGGGGAAATGGAATCGTCGATCGCGCGGACAAGCAACTGGTTATGGCTGCGAACGCGGCTGGTGTGCTTTTTGTTGATCCAAAGCGATACCTTTGTGTTGAAAGCAAATGTATGATTTTTGTGTACCAAGGGACGAGCTATGAAGTCAGCGCTTGGGACTACGGTCACTTGACAGTCGGCGCTTCGATTTATGTCTCAAGGAATATCTTGGAGTTTTTGTCTGCGACTTCTCGGCCCGATGCGTAGTGGGCCATCGGGTATCGGCGGCTTGGTTCGACGACTACTAGCCGCTCGTGATATATCGACGGCGGCCTGGCGCGCAGTGGGCCATTATCGGGGCAATATCCTGATATCGGGTGCCTGCTACCACCAAATCTAATTTGGGGGTTCGCTGAGGGATTGGTGCCACAAGTCGTTTTCGCGGCGTCGATCTCCGCCCGTTCGAGGCAATTGCACTAGCCTCGGTCAAAAATGCGCGGCCTTCGGTTTCGGTCGCGGCAGGCGCTGGCCCGTTGCCTGCAAATTCGCAACGCAATGAGTGGCATCGCGCCATTGGTCCTCCGGACGTCAAATTCTGAGGTATGGCGGAACTCCCGGATTCTGCTAGTCTTGGACCGCGGCTTGAGTGAGAAATGCTAGCCGGCGATGGGTGTTTCCGAGTTTGAGGGCAAAGCGTATTTGTCGGCGGTTACCCGCTGGCCAAGCCCAACAGAGACGATCCTGCTTTTTGTCGTCGTTACAGCGGCATTGATGACGATCACGGTGCCGACCGGCGGAATGATGGCCATTCCCGACCCGTCACAACTTCTGTTGGCGGTGAGCGCCGTGGCCGTCGTCCTGCGGCTGCTCGTCTTTGCGCCATACGAAGTCTGGCAACAGGCACGACACGCCGCAAGAAGGCGAAGCGCCGACGACAACATGAAACCGTAACTTTGATGCCCACCCCCCAGTCTTAATTTACGTCAGGGAAAGTCGCTCTCTAAGTCTACGCCCCAGCGACTTCGCCTGCGAGCATTACAATGCCATTGATGCCAACTCGCGTGCGGGGCTTCGACGTGACGGATTGGGACGGGCTGCCGTTGCCCGCAAGCTCGGCATCAGATGGGCGAACGTCTTTCGGATCATCGCGCCGGCCATCCATATCCAGATGCCCAGGGGCTCGAGGTGCGATCTACTGTCCGAGCTTTCGTAGTCGGAGGACATTCTGATTCGTTAGCGGCTGGCCCTCGATCCGTCGAGCCATGTCAATTCGTGGGACCTGTGGATAACGGGGATATCGTTAGTATCAGCGCGAGAAAGGAAGCGAGCGCGCCAAACGAAACGCGTGGGTAAGTGGGCAACTACTGGCACGCCCAGACCGATCAGATTCCCAAGCTGGTATACAAGGCAACTTGGTCAGACCCCGATGCGCCTTCTAAGTCGCAAAACCCCGCGCGGCAGGATTGGCGTCCGCGTCCAAGGGGCCGCGTCCCGCCTCGATAGTAGGGTCCCGCAACGTCGGGATGGGAAGCGGAATCCGCAATGACTCTCTTCCTCTCAAAACTCCTGCCCATCTTCTTGTACCCCCTCGGTCTGGCGATCATTCTTTGCCTTGTCGCTCTCATAAGCGGGCGGCGACTTGGACGCGCCACGTTGATGATTGCGCTCACCCTCCTTTGGGTTGCCTCGATGCCCGTGACTGCTAGCCGCCTACTTGGCCAGCTCGAGGCGGAATACCCTGCGCTTCCGATTGAAAGCCTTCCACTTGCTGATGTCGCCATCGTGCTCGGTGGCACGATCGGACAGCCGCTGTCGCCGCGCGTCACCACCGATCTTACCGACGCCTCCGACCGCGTCCTTCACGCTGCGAGATTGTTTCGAATGGCAAAAGTAGAGCGAATCCTCGTCACCGGCGGAAATCTACCGTGGCAGACGGGGGTCAAACCGGAGTTGCAGCTGGTCACTGATCTGCTGGTCGAACTCGGGGTGCCGCCCGATGCAATTTTCCAAGATGATGCGAGCCGTAACACCCGCGAAAACGCGGTCAATAGCGCCGCAATCATGCAGGCCCATGGTTGGCGGACCGCACTATTGGTTACCTCTGGAGCTCACACGCCGCGGGCGCTCGCGGCCTTCCGGCGAGTCGGTATCGACGCGATCGCCGCCGCCACTGACGTCAAGGTCGTGCACCCGACATACGACACAGCACTCGACCTCCTGCCCGACGCCGCTGCACTGGCGCGAACGACCGATGCGATTAAGGAACTGATTGGCCTTGCCTACTACCGGATGCGGGGTTGGGCGTGACGCGATGTTTCTCCCAGGCCGCTATCGAACTCTCAAGTGCAAAATCTGCGGGCTGTTTGACGTTCATGGTATGTCGAAAAGTCGAGCTTCAACTGACAGCGCTCGTAAGGCATTGCCCAACGCTCGCCCGATAATATCGCATCTTTCCCGCGGAATCCGGCCCCAGAAGAGATCCAATCTCACAACATTGTCGGTTTCGCCGTCGATGCCGGTCACCGCAACACCCAAGTACACCGTCACTCCGAAACCGCAGGAAATGACCCATGGGGAGTCCGCTGGAAGGACGTAGGTGAGCCTTCGATCGCGGAAGGGGCCGTGCAGGATCAGAAGGCCGTTCTGCACGCTGACGTGCTGACGGAGTTGGCGTTCGAGTTCCGCGTTCTCGATGGCGGCAGCTGAAAACATTTCCCCATGGTCCAATTCCAACTCAGCAACCTCCGCCGGAGACCTTTCCGCGGCAGTTGCTTTTTTGTGGGCGCCTTCATCTTGGCTACACGCAACCATCAATAGCGCAGGTGCAATCACAGCGCCGGCTACCGCCCATGCTCCTGCTGTCATTTCGAGCGCGTTTATTTCTATTCGACGCCCTCCGTGGCGACCGCTGGTATCTCAGGTGCCACCAGCTGCTCTCCTGATCCCGCTACTGTGCGCCTACCGGTCGTGTGCGACTCTTCCCAAAGCCGTTTGGCAATGGGGAGGGGATCTACGCCCATGTCGTGCCACCAGGCGCGTTCATCGCCGTTGTTGTGGAGTTCGCGATGATGATCCCGGCATAGTGGGACCGTGAACTCATCACTTACTTTCGTGCCAAACGCTTTTGGTTGGGCGAAGCGAACGTGATGGGCGTCGGCCAGAATCCGGTTGCAGACGATACAAGGCTGGGACGCGACGTAGAGCACATGCTCCTTGTCCCGAAGGCGCCGAGGTTCGCTCAGGGCAAGCTGGCTCTTGTCGATGCGGCTCCTGAGGGCCGGGATATTCCCGCGTAGTTCGCCCCCGCTGTTTTCGTTGGCAATTGGCCTTGTCGGCGGAAGCGTTAGTTGGTCGGTCGCAATCGTGACCGCTTCTCGCGGGCCAGCCTGTCGTTGCTGGTTTGAGTAGAGAGCGAGTCCAAACGCTTTGCCAAACGTGACCAACGCACGTTTCGTGGCATCCGTCTCGGCCGCCTTCAGCGCAAGATCGTGTGCTTCGCCTACGAGACCGCCGCGAGCCTCACCGGTTCCAAAACCATCGCGAACCGTGACCCGTTCCTCAGACCGAACTGATATTCGAACCCGAACGGTGTAGACGACGACGTGGCTGCCACGGAACTCGCGCGCTTGCACGCATTTCGCTTCGATGGTTTCCCGGTCCCAGCCGTCGAAGCCGAAAATCCTGTTAGCCTCAGAGATGGCGAACCAACCCTCGATGTAGGAGAACTCCCTACCGTCGCTAACCCGCGCTCGAATATTCCGTCGTACCGGATTGCGCAGCAGGGCCCTTATTTGCTTGTCGGAGAATCCCATTCACCTGACCCTCACACTCAGGACGGGCTCCGGGTTGGAGAGTTGCAATCCGGGGATCGCGACTCCGTTCTTCAGGTCAGACAGGGCGCTCGCCCGATTCAGGCGAGGTTCACGGACCTCCCAGTAGTCGTCGGGAATATCGAGTTCGTCGACGACGACGAGGGAAGGGGAGCCAGACCGAAGGGAAAGGGTGAAGTCAGGCGCCGCGACCTTCTTGATGTCCACCTCGATCATGGCATCGCGGGCAATGCGGCGGCGTCCGGCACCCCGCTCCGTCAAGCGCTCGAGTCGCTCCTGCAGTCGTTGAATGTGGTTCTTAAGGCCGTCGGCCAGCGCTTCGTCAAAGAGAGCCGATCGCACGACGGCAGCCAGAACCTCATGAATATCGGTGACGCCCTCCAGAGTGTCAGAAAGCGTTGTCTCGTCGAGGTCGGTTTCGAGCGCTATGATCCGCCCTCGAATTGTTCGGTAAACACCGAGCGAGTGCGCGAGACCGTTCATGCTATTGACCGTGTTACCAGTCACCTGCGCCTCCATCATTTCATGTGCATTTAGCACATGTGCAATTAGCATAACTGCATGCCTGTGACAAGTGCACAAGTGAGGATGGCGCGTGGGGCGCTGAAGTGGACCGTGACGGACCTCGCCGAGGCGACTGGTTTGCATCGAAATACGATCACGAATTTTGAAACCGGTAAGTATGCTGGCGATCGTGCCTCGGTGGACGCGATAGAAACGGCCCTGTCGCGCGCGGGCGTCCAGTTCATCGACGAGAACGGAGGAGGAGAGGGCGTCCGCCTCCGAAAGCCGCAAACTGCACGAAAACGAAAGTAGCGCGAGGGCCTTTCATGCTGAGGGTCGCGCAGTACATGGTTGGTGGCTGAGACGAGGGTGGTGTTCGCGCACAATCGTCGCTGACGGTTTCGTCATCGCGGAGATAAAGCGCCTTCGTTTATTTGTTCACGCCCTTGCGAAGTCGATGAGGCAGCGCGACGTCGGTGTGACGAGTTGAACAAGGACGTGGTGACGACATAGAGGCCGCGAAACCTAGCCGCAGTCGCAGTTTCGTTCGGGCGAGCCAGCGAGGCGAGCAGCCTAGTGGACAACTTTTCGCGAGCGCGTTGAATTGATCCTGGAAAGGACTATTGTCCTGCGTGCCGCATCTGCTATGCGAGCGAAGCGTTGTAGCTGGTAAATACGGCTGCCCCACGCGCCTATTCCAGCCCCTTCAATATGTTGGTTGTTGTTGTACCTCCACCGCGACGAGCGCGCGATCATGCGTGCCGTTCTGAACTTGAGGGAAGCAGCACATGAAAAATCCAAAGAAATCCGTGCCAACGCGGGTTCGCAAAACTTGCGGCCGTCCATTTGAAATCGGCAACCCCGGCCGTCCTCCGGGTTCGCGCAACAAGAGATCGGCGCTGCTGGAGGAGCTTCTCGATGGCCAGGCCGAGGCCATCATCGGCAAAGTCGTCGAGAAGGCTCTCGCCGGCGACCCGGTTGCGATGCGCCTTTGCATGGACCGGATGTTGCCGCGACAGGAGCGACCGGTGTCACTCGAGCTACCGGCAATCAGGTCGGCAGCGGACGGTGCGTTGGCGCTGGCAGCGATTGTCGCGGCGGTTGCCGCCGGAGAGATCACTTCTGGCCAAGGCGCCGAGTTGTCGCATAGCGTCACACTGGCAGTCAGCGCGTTTCAGGCGAAGGAAATGGACGACCGCGCCCGCCCTGAAAACGACCCGGTCCACGACCCGGAACATTGGAAGAGACTGCACGAGCTGTACGGTCAGCCCATTCACCGCGTTGAGGACAACCCGATCAAGACGAAGTTCAACGCATGGATCAACGCAACGTTTCCCCCAATCCCCGAAGCCTACAAAGGCGAGTGGGAGAAGGCCCTGAGGTCGATCCCGCGGGGGGAAGAGTATGATCTGTGCAAGGCGGGGGCAAAGGTAGTATTTTCCAATTGGTTGAAATCAGCCTTTCCCGCCGAGCCCCGCACTGGCCCCAACTTCGGCAACGTCTATTGGGATGAGATCAGACAACTCGCTCAACTAGCGCACTACGAACTCGAGATTGGAGTGGTTCCGGAGAAGCAGCGTCATTTTGCCTGGGATATGGATACCGGCCAAAAAGCGGTCGTGTGGATTGGCGCGCCGGTTAACAAGGCCGGCTGACAGTTCCAGCGTATTCTCCGCGTACTTTACGCAAAAACAGGAGACCGCCAACAGCCAAACTCGGCAAGCTGTTATCGACGCAACTGGTGGAGGGGAGGGCGTTCGCCTCCGCAGGGCATCGATTACGCGGAAACGGAAATAGCCCCTGACAACGCGGTTCGCTCAAACGTATCGCAGTGTGCCCCTTGGCGGCGGTACCTCCGCGGGCTGCGGGTTAGTGAGGGCCGGACAGAGCCGGCAGTGGTCAAACCCCGCAATTGTGAGCCGACGCCGCGCCGTCTTCTGGCGAAAGCGAGCATCAGTGGCTCCGACGACCAGAGGCTGTCCAAAGAAGCGGGCTGACGTTGAAAGCTCACCGCCTGCTTCCGTAGGATGAAATCGGAGGTGCTTCATTGGTCGTAGCGCCTCGGCCCGCAGCAATCACGGCTTTCTGTTTTCCGTCACAGGCGCATGTCCTGTAAGCTCCTTCCGCGGCTGGCTGACACTTGGTCGACGCAAGCGCGGACGGGCACTTCAATCGGGCGGGGCATGGCAAATCTATCTTTGACGTCGCAATTCGCCGTGGCAGCACGGCGTTGGGCGCCTCCCATAGTTGTGACGCTCGCGGCGATGGGTGCGCTGATGGCACCTAGCGCCGACGCCGCGAAGCTGGAAGCGCGCCCCGCGCCACCCACCGAGGAGAGGGCTCTGCGTGAGGCCGGCGAGCCGATCATGGCGATCGTGTCGCTCAAGTCCCAGCGGATCACGTTCTACGACGCCGACGGTTGGATCGTGCGCGCGCCGGTGTCGACTGGCGTCAAGGGACGCGAGACGCCTGCCGGCATCTTCGCGATCCTCGAGAAGGAAAAGGACCACCGCTCGACCATGTACGACGATGCCTGGATGCCACACATGCAGCGCATCACCTGGAACGGCATCGCGCTTCACGGCGGGCCGCTGCCCGGGTACGCCGCCTCGCACGGCTGCGTGCGGATGCCTTACGCCTTTGCGGAAGAGATGTTCGACAAGACGCGAATCGGGATGCGGGTGATCGTTTCGCCGAACGACGCCGTGCCCGTCGAGTTTTCCCACCCAGCGCTATTCGTGCCGAACGCGGAGGCCATCGCGGCTGCTCCGCTGCGTGTTGAGACGCTTGCCCTCGCCGCTGCGGCAGCCGCCGAGACGGCAGCCGCAGCGAAGCAAGCCGTCGCGACAACGGCGCGCGAGTCAAAAGCGGCCGCGGCGCTGGTGCGCAAGCTGACCACGCTCAAGACCGGCGCGGACGCACAGGTCGTGGCGGCCGGCAAGGCGCTCGCCGGGGCAGAACGAGCCAAAGCGAAAGCCGTGGACGTGGCGCAGAAGGCCGCCGCCAAGGCCGCGGACCTCGCGGCGCAGCTCGACACCGCGAAGGCCGACGCCCTTACGGCGGCAAACGACGCCGCGAAGGCAAAAGCCGATGCGGTTGCGGCGACAACCCATGCTGCGAAGGCGAAGGCCGAAGCCGTTGCGGCAGCAAACAACTCCGTGAAGGCGAAGGCCGATGCCCTTGCGGCAGCAAACGCCGCCGCGAAGGCGAACGCCGCAGCCAAGGAAGCCGCCGCCAAGGCGGCAAGCGAGGCAAAAGCGCTGGCGGCGCTGGTGCGCAAGGTGGAGCAGCTCAAGGCTCGCGCCGATGCCCAGCTCGCGTCCGCCCACAAGGCGCTCACCGCCGCAGATCAAGCCAGGGTGCGGGCCTGGGACCTGAAGCAGAAGGCCGCCGCCAAGGCTACGGAACTGGCGGCGCTGCTGGACACAGCCACGGCCGATGCGAAGGCGAAGGTCGACGCCGCGGCCGCCGCTAAGGATGCCACCAAGGCGGCCGAGACCGAGAAGACCACCGCCACCAGTGCAGCGAGCGAGGCCAAGCTCCTGCTCGAGCCTGTCTCGATCTACATCAGTCGCGCGACGCAGAAGCTTTACGTGCGACGCAACACGCATGAGCCGGCGCGGGACGGCGGCGGCGAGGTGTTCGATTCGACTATTGAGGCTCCCATCACAATCCGCAATCCTGAGGAACCAATCGGCACGCATGTATTCACCGCAGTGGCTAGCAACGACGGCGGCCTGCGCTGGACTGCGGTCACGATCGAGGACGCGGACTATGCCAGCGAAGCGCTCGACCGCATCACCATCCCACAGGACGTGCTCGATCGCATCGCGTCGACCGCACTACCGCGATCCTCAATCGTCGTGTCGGACGAGCCGCTGAGCAAAGAAACCAACTATCGCACCGAGTTCGTCGCGGTGCTGAACGACCATCCCCAGGGTGGCTTTCTGACACGGCGGCCTGCGGTCAATGTCGTTGCGAAGGAGGTTGAGGGCCCTCCTATCCGCCGGAAAGCCTTCGGCTTCTTTTCCCTTTTCCGGCGCAACTAGAACACCCAAGCTGCCCGCAGCGTCACCGTCGTCAGGGGTCGGTCTTGCCGAGGGCGCCAATTTGCGCAAACCTCGGTCTCAACAGCCCGAACGATGGAGAAACTCCGGGATCGAGGTGATGCCATGGTATTCGTCAAACGGTTTTGGCTGCTTGCACCTTTCGTTTTGACTTTGGCCTTCATCTCAGGCGCCCCGTCGGTGGCCGGGGAACTCACCGACGCGGTTAAGGCGAGAGACGTTGCTCGGGTCCGCAGCCTTCTCGCGGCAGGTGCGGATCCGAATGAAAAGGTCCGCTTCGATTACCCTCTCAATGTTGCAGCAGTCTTTGGACCGGCCGAAATGATTACCACTCTGCTCGATGCCAGAGCGGATCTTGAGCAGCCAGGACGCGATGGCTTGCATCCGCTGCACAACGCGGTCCTTTCGGGGCGAACGGAAATTGTGGCGTTGTTGATCCAGAAAGGGGCCGTGGTTGATGCCAAGGACAACCGGGGCCGTTCGCCGTTCTTCAGTTTCGCCGCCAGCGCCGGCAGCGACATTGAGATCGCCAAGATGCTGCTGGCCGCTGGAGCCGATCCGAGTATTGAAGATAATGATCTCGACACACCCCTCAACTGGTCCGTAGGGACCGGAAGCATCGAATTGAATGAGTTGCTGATAGCAGCTGACGTGGATGTGAATCACCAAGGAGTCCAAGGCTGGAGTCCACTCCATTCCGCAGTCGAACACTCGCGATACGAAATTGTGAAAATGCTGATTGATGCCGGAGCGGACGTTAATCTGACCCGAGCCCCACTGGGCGAGACGCCAATTTTCTACGCGGTCAAAGGCTCAGACATCGAGCAGCTGTTGATTAAAGCTGGAGCGAAATGACTTCGCGGCAGAGCGCGCGAGCGCGCGAATGTCTGCTTTGGCGAGAAGCGGACGTCGCTCGACGCGCGCATCAGGTCCGCTTCTGACCCAAAGTGGACCTGACGTGACCGCCGGCGCATGCCCGGTGGCGACGCGAGACATGCGTGCAAAAAAGGACGTGGCCTACGCCAACAGCGCCGCGGGCTTGGTGAAGGATGGGCAGGAACGAAAGAGACACCTCCGCGTTGACTTCAGATAACAGCCAAGGAGGCTCGACAAATGGATAAGGATCGCGTGGTTGGTTCGGCGAAACAGGTCAAGGGCGACATTAAGCAAGCTGTCGGCAAGGCGACGGGTGACGCCAAACTCAAGGCGGAGGGCAAAGCCGACAAGACCGAGGGCAAAATTCAAAATGCCGTTGGGAGCGTGAAAGACGCCCTCAGGGGGAAATAACGCCGGGCGGCGGGGTTTGCCTCACACCGGGCGGACCCCAAGCTCCGCTGATCGCTCTGCGGCATTCAATGCCGCCAAGGTGGACTGCCGACAATACGACCACTTCTCGCAGGCAGTCTGGTGGGACCGCAGAAACGGCGAGTGGATGCCATCCGTCCCGCCCCCTGCATCACCCTAAAGGTGAACCGATGGGTATTGTCTGGATCGTGTGCCCGGTCACGGGCGAGTACGTTTCAACAGAGATAGAAACGGACGAGGAAAGCTTCTCACAGCTTCCCGGCTTCACGCTCACCCTCGTCTGCCCTGCCTGCGGTGAGACCCATGCTTGGGCCGACATGCACGGCACCCTTGTGGACGAGACGATCAGGCCGCCAACGTCACACTGAGGTCGTTGTGCCTTAGGGTTTGACTTTGCGCCCGCAGCGGCACGACCGCTGCCTTCGTCGACTATCCCGAAAACCGAAAGTTGATCGCCCAAATCCCGGCCGACGTCCGCGATTTAGAAGGTGAGTTGAGGTCTGCTACTGACCCACTACAGACAGGATTGACCGACGGCCATCGAGATCAGAGGCTAGTCAAATGCTCCGCCAACTTCGGTGATAGTGGGTCCCGTCTCTCCTCACCCGGGCTCACGGCAGGTCGCAGGGAGTAGGCAGAGCGGACAATAGATAGGCTGACGGAGCCAATCATGCAGTACATCGACGTTGAGACATGGCCGCGGCGGGAGCACTACCGGCTTTACCGTCAGTTGGACCAACCGCATTTCAACATGTGCGCCAACGTCGACGTGACGGCGTTCTATCCTGCGCTCAAGGCGCGGAAGGTCGGATTTACAGTCGGTGTGTTGTATGTTCTCGCCCGGGCCGCCAACGATATCGCGGCGTTCCGCTGTCGCATGCGCGATACCGACGTGGTCGAACATGATACCGTCCATCCTGGGACGACCGTTCTATCCGATGACGGTCTGTTTGGTTTCTGTACCCTCGAATACGCTGGCGACTTCTCGGCGTTCGCCGCAGGTGCAAGTGAGACCATCGAGGCGGCGAAACGGCAGCCGACGCTCAAGGAAGAGCCCAACCGGGACGATGTTCTTTTTACGACTGCGATCCCTTGGGTATCCTTCACGAGTTTTGCCCATCCCACGCACCTTCACCCAGCCGACAGCATCCCTCGGATGGCGTGGGGCAAGTGGTTCGAGGACGGCGATCGATTGAAAATGCCGCTAAGCGTGCAGGGCCATCATGCAATGATGGATGGGGTTCACATGGGGCAATACTACAAACGGGTGCAGGCGTACCTCACTGAGCCAGAGCAGTTTCTCGGCATGGGTAACGCCTGAGCGCTGGGCCAAGTCGGCACCCGTGTTTTTTGCACGTCACCAGCCAGCAACTCTAAGGACGCCTATTGGCGATTTCCCGAGGCGCGAGGCCGCGACTAACGTCTTTCTCCTTTGGGTGACAGCGGGACTCTTACCGTCGGTTGGGCGACTTCCACTTGTGGCGACCAACGGGCGCTTCAGGTCCGCCACTGACCCTTTGCAGACATTGAAGGTGCAGCGCCCGCCTGACTTCTGACACTGCAGCTTATTCCTGCTCCGGCGCGACATCGCTTTGTCACGGCTTGTCTGCCGGGACCGCAGGCTGGCCCCTCGTCCACACGCCGTCGACCTATTGGAACTTCACACCGATAGCGGTCTCGCGCCGCCACACGACCATGCATGAACGGCGCGACCATTCATCGTCGTCAAAGACAAGATCAAAAGTGTTGTACGGGATTGGGCTGTGAACCTCTAGCTGAGCCCCCGATGTCGAGATATTGCGAACTATGCAGGTAATGTTCACGCCAACGGGCAGAACAATTTCCGCGCCCTTCAGGGTTTTCGTTCGCGGCGCATCTCGACGAGCCTTGGACGCTACTCTGCGATCCTCGATCCCCGGCGGAGGTCCTTTGTGCGCTGCCCCGCGATCCTCGATGCCAAGCGGAGGTCCTACATCCGCTACTCTGCGCTCTCCGAACCTGGGAATCAGCGGCTTGGCGGTTTTCATACGCTAGGACTAGCCCCGTTTTGAAAAGTCGGGTGTTCAGCCTTGCACACGCTGAATGACCAACAACTTCAACCATGCCGAAGCGTCCCCACCGCGGCTAGCGTTTGCGCTTTGTCGACTACATCCAATTGCACGTCACGGTCAGTCGGCACGGTCAATATTGGTAGCAACATCAACTTCGGAATAAAAAACCGAGGTCTGTTCCGGCATTGATTCAGATCACCATCTCCCCGAATTCACGTTCACTATTGAACGTACAAACAGTCCGAATCAGTCAACTGATGAAAGGCGAAATCAGTCGGCACAAGCGTTCATCTGGAGTTTCCACAGATTTGAGAGGCGATAATGCAACGCCCGGCCGTCGCGCCGCTTCTTTCATGGCCGCCCGCCAGCGTTTGTCGTGGAGGCATGCCGGCGATGGCTGATTCGTGCCGCTGGCCAGCGTCGTCCTTTTTGTCTCTACATTGGCCGCGCTTGCCTCAGGTGTCCCCCAGCCAGGTGACGCCAGGCAGTCTTCGGCCACAGACCGAGCCGGCGCCCGTTGGATTAGAGCATCCAGTGCTGCTGAGCTTCAAGCTCCCGGAGGCGCCGAAAGCCTAAGCTTCATCGTCGGGCATGTCGTGATCGAGGGAGCGTTTCCCGATCTTGAATCTGTGATCGCTGGGCTTATCGAAGCCCTCGAGGGACGCCGGATCACCGTAGCCGAAGTCTTCGCCTTCGCCACTGCCGTCGAGCAGGCCTATGCGCGGGCGGGCTATGTCCTTGTCCGGGTGACCGTGCCACCGCAGTCGTTGAACGATCGCGGCAGCCTTCGCCTTGTTGTCGTCGACGGCTTCATCGAACGCATAGATGCCGACAAGGTGCCCTCGCGCGTACGCGACCTGAGTTACGGCACAACTTGCTTCGATCGTCGGCCGCCGGCACATCAAGCTCGCCTTGATAGAACGAAGCCTCCTCGTGGCGGGCGGTGTCCCGGGCCTTCGGTTGCGCAGCACACTTGCTCCGGGCACCAGCCCGGGTGGCGCCTTGCTCGTCCTCGACGGCACGCACCGGCTCGTTACCGCGACAGCAAGCGTTGACAACCTGCTGCAGGATTCGTTTGGCAAGTGGCAATACGGCACCACCGTGCAGATCAACTCGCCGCTTGGGTTCGGCGAACAGTTCTACGGCTCGGCACAAACGGCCGGAGATCCGCTGCGGATCTTCGATCCGAGTTCCCCGTTGGTCGTGCTTGGCGGCGGCGCGATCATTCCGCTGGGTCTCAACGGCTGGATGCTCAATCCGGAATATACCTATTCCCGCAGCCAACCGGCGCCGGCGACCGGCAGCCCGGACAGCGTCGGCTACTTTCAACGCCTCGCACTACGAACCTGGTATCCGCTCATCCTTACGCGGCCGCAGACGCTGATGATCACAGGTGCCTTCGAAGCGATCACGCAGAACGTCGCCTTGCCGCTCTTTGCCACCGACCTCAACAAAGACAGGTACGGGGTACTGCGCTTCGGCGTCGCTTCGGAAAGCGAGTTGCCTGGTGGCGCAGGCCTGCAAACGTCGACCACTTTTTCGTGGGGTCTCGGGGGGCGCGACAGCGCAGAAGCGGACGCCTCCGGCATTCCGCTGTCACGGCAGGGCGCTGGCCCTTCCTTCGTCAAGGCCAATGTCGATGCGCATTTCACCTCGCCGCTGCCCAGAGGTTTCCGCGTCGATCTGACGGGCCGCGGCCAGACATCGTTCGGGGAACCGCTGCTGGTGTCCGAGCAGTTCTCCCTGGACGGACCCCGTGCTGTTTCCGCCTATCCGACCGGTGCGCTCAGCGTTGACGAAGGCGCTACTTTCCGCGGCGAACTGAGCAGACCGTTCGCGCTGTCAGGTTTTGCCGTGCCGATAACTGTTGAGCCATATGGATTTGGTGCGGTCGGGGCCGGCAGCCTTGAACGAGCCGACTGTCGACGAGGTAGCGGCGGTGCATGCCGGCGCGGTTGGCCTGGGCGTCCGCTCCTTTTTGGGCAGCGGCGAATTCTTATCAAGGCGCGACCGTCTGAGTTGGAAGCGGCAAGGCAATTTTCGAATGTGCCCACGCTGGCGCAGGGCTGGCGCGGAAACCTTAGTGTGAGGCTCCGATTTTGAGGTATGCGGCGAGAAGTCAGATCACTTCGATTAAACGTTTGGCGCGGAAGTTCACACCTCAGAAACCGAAAGCAGATACACCCTGTCGCATGAACCCGCTGCTTTTGACCCTACATCATGACTCACAACCTGCGTAGCGACCATCGAAACGCAGTTTCGTTTCGTAGTCTCTGGCGACCTCGCCACACAAAGAGACCGCATCACATTAAGACTTCTACCGTTCGAGGGCCTCGGGCTTCTCGATCCCGCCAATGTTGGGCACCAAAAGACGCCCGACAGCTACCGATCCCACGATCGTCGGCCGCCAATGCGGTCACAGATCGATCCGAAGGCGCTCAGGATCGGCAGAGAAATCGAAAACCGCTGCGGCGGCTCGATAATCGCGCCCTAGCCAGCTTGCGCCGATGCACCTGGCTTACCTCAAGAGCTGGACGCCTGGAATCACCGGCCCGGAAAGGGACCGGCAAATCGTGGGTCATCTCATCAAAGCGATCTGCTATGGACCGCTGGCCTTGGCGCTAGCTCTCGGCCAGCCATCGATCGTCTTGGCGCAAACCGTCCTTCCGCAAGGCGGATCAGTCGTCGGCGGCAGCGCAACAATTGGGACGCCGACGAACAATGGCCTGACGATCAACCAGACCTCGCCCAATGCCGTCATCAACTGGAACGCCTTTTCGATCGGCCAGCCGAACGTCCGTCACCTTCGTCCAGCCGGGCTCAACCTCGGCGATCCTGAACCGGGTTACCGGCAACACGACCTCGACCATCGCCGGAACGTTGCAGGCGAACGGACAAGTCTATCTCGTCAATCCGAACGGGATCGCGATCAGCTCGACCGGCGCCGTGAACGTCGGCGGTGGTTTCGTCGCCTCGACGCTTGGCTAATCAGCGATGACGACTTCATGGCCGGCCGGCGGACATTTTCTGGAAACGGCACTTCAGCCGCAACGAGCAACGCCGGCAAGATTACCGTCGGCAAAGGCGGCTTTGCGGCCCTTCTCGGCGGGACCGTCTCGAACAGCGGAAGCATCAATGTGCCGCTCGGCAAGGTCGGCCTCGGTTCCGGCGAGGCGATCACGCTCGACCTCAGCGGTGACGGCTTCATGCAGGTCGCCGTGCCGACCGCTGCGACGGCGGGCGACGGCAAAGCACTCGTTGATGTATCCGGCGCGATCAAGGCCACGGGCGGAACGATCGAACTCAAGGCGGCAACGGTCAGAGAGGCGATCCGCGATTCCGTGAATGTCTCGGGTTCGCTTTCGGCTCGTTCCGTCTCCGGCCGCTCCGGCGCGATCGTGCTGGGTGGGGGCGCCGGCGGCAAGGTCACCGTCGCCAACAACGCCAGGATCAGCACCAAAAGCAATCGCGCCAACGGCGGCGCGATCAGCATCTACCGGTGCCGACGGTCGCCATCGGCGTCGGCGGCGCTCGACGCCTCCGGCGCCACGGGCGGCGGCACCATTCTCATCGGCGGCGGTGCGCAGGGGACCGGCAGTCTCGCTCACGCTGAAGCCGTAAGCATCGCATCGGGCGCCACGATCAGCGCAGATGCGACGGAAAACGGCGATGGCGGCACGATCGTCGCCTGGTCGGACGGCGCCACGAGCGTCAGGGGCAGTCTCAGCGCCCGGGGTGCCGGCGTCGGCAACGGGGGAATGATCGAAACATCCGGCCACGACCTCGATGTCGGCGGCATTGCCGTGAACGCTCATGCGCCCGTCGGCGCCGCGGGAACCTGGCTGCTCGACCCCTATAACCTGACGGTCAGCGGAGCGGACCACCACAGCGACGCAGATCCCCAGCCGGTACGTGGTCTGCAAACGACGGCGGCAACAGCGTCGTCCTGAATACCGACATCAACGCCGCGTTGAATGCCGGCACCAATGTCGTGCTTCAAACCAGCGGCACTCTCGGCGGAGCGGAGGCGGGCGACGTCAACGTGAATGCCCCGATATCGTGGGGCGCCAACACCACGCTCACGCTCACCGCCTCGAACAACGTCAACGTCAACGCCAACATCACCGCGACCGGCGACACAGCCGGGCTTGTCATCAATCCCAACTCGACCATTGGCGCCGTGCCGGCGAGCGGAACGGGCGTGTTCAATCTGAACAATGCGTCGATCACCCTCTCCGGCGCGAACCCCAGCCTGTCCATCGCGGGCAACGCCTACACGGTGATCAACAGTCTGGGCGTCGCCGGGGACGCGACGATCCGCGCCGCCGACGCCAACGCTGCAGGGGATGGCCTCGGCCAACTTGTCTCTCTACTACGCCCTCGGCAGCGACATCGACGCCCTCGCCACGTCCGCATGGAACGGCGGCGCGGGCTTCACGCCCATCGGGACGGTCGGCCTTCCGTTCAACGGCACGTTCGATGGCCTCGGCCATACCATCAGCAATCTCGTCATCAATCGGCCGGCAGCCGCCGATATCGGCCTGTTTGGTTCCACGGGTACCGCTTCCGTCATTCGAAACGTGGGCCTGGTCGGGGGAAGCGTGACGGCACTCAGCAGCGCCGGCGGCTTGGTCGGCAGCAACACCGGCACGGTTCTGAACAGCTACAACACCGGCACCGTCAGCGGCGGCAGCAGCCTCGGCGGCCTGTTGGGCAGCAACACCGGCGCGGTTCGCAACAGCTACGCGACCGGCAACGTGACCGGCACCAGCAGCCTCGGCGGCCTGATGGGAAGCAGCACCGGCCCGGTCAGCAACAGCTTCGCCTTCGGCAACGTGAGCGGAACCAGCAGCCTCGGCGGATTGATGGGCAGCAGCACCGGCACCGTCAGCGACAGCTACGCCACGGGCAACGTCAACGGGACGCAGCAGCGTTGGCGGACTGATGGGGAGCAGCACCGGCCCGGTGTCGAAACCTACTCGACGGGCACGTGTCCGGCACGACCAGCGTCGGCGGCCTGATGGGAAGCAGCACCGACACGGTCACCAACAGCTACTGGAACACGGAAACATCCGGCCAGCCCACGTCGCCCGGCGGCACCGGCCTCACCTCCGCCGAGATGGTGCAATCGGCGAGTTTCAACACCTGGGATTTCGCCAACGTCTGGACCATCACGGAGGGCGTCACCAATCCGTTGCTGCGGTCTTTCCTGACCCCGCTCACCGTCACCGCCAACGACGCCACCAAGACTTACGACGGCCAGGCGTTCACCGGCGGAAACGGCGTTACCTATTCCAGCGTCCCCAACAGCAACCTGCTCGGCGCGATCACCTATGGCGGCACTTCTCAAGGCGCCACCAACGTCGGCGACTACGCGATCACGCCGGGCGGCCAGTATTCCACCAGCCAACTCGGCTACGTCGTCAGCTATGTCGGCGGAACGCTGTCGGTAACCGCGGCGCCGCTGACGGTCACCGCCGATGCGCAGTCGCGCCTCTATGGCGCGGCCAACCCGACGCTGACCTACGCGACGTCGGGCCTCTTCGGTGGCGATGCGCTGACCGGCCTGCTCGCTACTGCCGCTACGCCGACCTCAAACGTCGGCGACTACGCGATCACCCTCGGCACGCTTGGCGGCATCCACGAACTACGCGCTGACCTACGCTTGGCGCCAACCTGACCGTGACCGCAGCGCCGCTTACCGTCACCGCCAATGCGCAGTCGCGCACGTACGGCGCGGCCAACCCGACGCTGACCTACGCGACGTCGGGTCTCCTCAACGGCGACGCGCTCTCCGGCCTGCTCGCCACGACGGCGACACCCAGTTCGATTGTCGGCAACTACGGGATCACCCTGGGCACGCTGGCGAACTCCAACTACTCGATTGCCTATACCGGCGCCGATCTCGCGGTGACCGCCGCGCGCCCTCACCGTCACGGCCAATGCGCAGTCGCGCGCTCTATGGCGCGGCCAACCCGACGCTGACCTACGCGACCTCGGGCCTCCTCAACGGCGACACGCTCTCCGGCCTGCTCTCGCAACGCACGGCGACAACCGACCTCAAATGTCGGGCCTCTACGCGATTACACTCAGGGCACGCTCGCCAACTCCAACTACTCGATCTGCCTATATAGGCGCCGACCTCGCGGTTACGCCGGCGCCGCTCACCGTCACCGCCGATGCGCAGTCGCGCATCTACGGCGCGGCCAACCCGGCGCTGACCTACGCGACTTCCGGACTTGCTCAACGGCGACGCGCTCTCCGGCCTGCTCGCCACCTCGGCCACCATTGCCTCCGATGTCGGCCCCTACGCGATCACCCAAGGCACCCTCGACAACTCGAACTATTCGATCGACTATGTTGGCGCCGATCTGACGGTCGTGGCGGAGCCGTCGGTAGACGCAGACCCTGCTGCTTTCGGCGGCTACTTCCGCGAGAACCTCCAATGCTCCACGGAGAACGTGGACGAATGGGACGGCCCGCCCCTCGTTTCCGGCACCGACATCGACTTGATTCCCATACCGGCGGAAAGTGACTTCGACCGAGATGATATTCATCTCATTCCCGGAGGCGACGCATATTGTTGGAGCCGAGCGCGTGACGCTCTAGTTCTCAACCCGCTTTGAGGGAGAGTGATTCAGAGTCGAGCCAAGAGTCGGTTTTGATCTGCCGCGCGGGCCGGGCGATGCCAGGCATCATGGACGAACCGTGAGGGCAGACAGATCGAGAAGCCCTTTTTCGACAACTAGATTCTCAAGGGCTTTCAGCAGTCGAGGAACTGCCCCCGTTGCCGGATGTCAACGGAATGAGGCGGCCTCCGTCGGACGCAAAAAGTAACAAAATTGAGCATTCCCGCACTTATCGGGACATTATTGGAATTGTGTGGAAGGGAAGTTGGTTGCGGGGACACGAAGCCACCTATACCGAACCGTGGTCATCGCTCAACACTCTCGATAAGACCGCAATTGCGGAAACCGGCGACCCAGGCTGGCCTTGAAGGGCCGTGCAATGTCTGCTTTGGCGACGAACAGACCTCAGCCCGCGGCCACGTGAGGTCCGCTTCTGACCCAAAGCGGACATTGCCGAAGGTTTCGAGATTGTCGATAACGATGCGGCGCTTTCGGGGAGGCCGGCGGGAATCGAAAGGGCAGTGCTAAGCCTTGCGCCGCATATTTACGTCGGTGGCGGCGTAAACCAGCTTGGTTGCCTCTCCGGCCGGCATTGCCTTGCCAAAATAGAACCCCTGACCGTACTCGGCGCCGCCTTGCATGATCTTCTTCATCGCTTGAAGGTGCTCGATGCCCTCGGCGATCGTCGGCAGACCGAGGCTTTTCGCCAGTGCGAGGACCGAGAGCACGATCTTGGCGCGTCTCGGCGATCGTCCGCCATCGATAGTCACGAACGACCGGTCGATCTTGATCTTGTCGAAGCGAAGCTCGCGCAGATGGTACAGGCTGGAGTAGCCCGTCCCGAAGTCGTCGAGCGAGATCTTGATGCCGACGCCCTGAAGCGCGACGAGGGCCGCTCGCGCCGCCGGAAGATCGCTGACCAGCGCCGTCTCGGTCACTTCGACCTCAAGCCGACTTGGCGGGAAACGCGGTTTCAGACAGGATCGCGAGCAACTTCACCGGCAGCAGGGGATCGCCAAAATGCATTGGCGAGACGTTGAACGCGATCGTGATTTCTGGCGGCCAGCGCCTCGCGTCAAGACAAGCGCGGCGCAAGAGAGAGTAGGTGAACTGGCCGATGAGGCCAAGCCTCTCGACGACCGGGATGAACGTGTCTGGCGGCACGTCTCCCTCTCAGGGGATGATGCCACCGCGCCAGAATCTCGAAGCCGACGAGGCGGTTCTCGGCGAGCTTGCATCAGCGGCTGATAGTGCGGGCTAGATTTCTTCGCGGGCGACCGCCTGTCGGACGTCCTCCTCCAGTGCCGCCTGGGCGCAGCAGGTCCACTTCCATGCTTTGCTGGAAGAAGCGGTATGGCCTCGACCGTCTTGCTTGGCACGATACATGGCCATGTCGGCGGCGCGGAGAAGCGTTTCTGAATCTGACCCGTCCGTCGGGCACTGCGCGATCCCGACGCTGGCGCCGACCTCGACATGCTTCTCAACACACGCTGATCGGCTGCTGAACGCCGGTCGATGATGCGTCTGGCCAGATGGGCCGCCGCTTGGCCGGTATCCATGCCGGCGAACCGGGCATCGAGAATGACGCCGAACTCGTCGCCGCCAAGGCGCGCAAGCAGTGTCGTTCTTCCTGACGACCTCACCGAGACGGCTCGCGATTTCACAGAGGACCGCGTCGCCGACGGCATGACCGTGAATGTCATTGACTGGCTTGAACCGGTCGAGATCGACGATAAGAACCGCGTAGGCTGCCGGCGCCCCGATTGGCCCGCGCGATCGCCGTCTCGAGCGCTTCGGCAAAAACCCGACGGTTGGGCAAGCCGGTGAGCGCATCGTGCCTAGCCAGTGACTGCGCCAGTTGATGGGCTGCCTCGGCCGCCTCGTGCGCCTTTTCGAGCGCCGCGAGATGCCGGCGATAGACTTCGGCGGCTTCCTCGGCAGCGCGTGCCTCTTGCTCCTTGAGGCTGGTGATGTCCGTGTCGGTGCCTGCAATACGCGCGACGCTGCCATCCGGCATCCATTCCATCGGCCTGCCGCGGCTCAGGATCCACATGTAATGACCATCGCGATGACGCTCGCGGTACTCGAAGGAATTTTGCTTGAGTTTGCCGGAATCCTGTCGAAGCGATTCATCTAGGATGCGCTCGCGGTCGTCGGGATGAACCCTGCGCCAGCCACGCATCGCGCGAGCCATCGATTTCTTCGTCAAGGCCGAAGCCACGCATTTGCCGCCACACGCGTGAATAGAAGACCGTACCGTGCTCTGAGATCGTGGTCCCAGACGCCCTGTCCGGCGCCCTCGAGCGCGAAGTTCCAGCGCTTCTCGCTCTCGGCAAGCGCTGCTTCGGCCTGTTTCCGCTGGTCAATGTTTTCGACCTGGAGGATGAGGTAGATCGGTTTGCCTGAGCGCTCATCGCGCAGCATCGACCCCGTCACCCTACCCCAGAACGGGCTGCCATCCTTCCGCCGATAGCGCCGCTCTGCGTGATAGGCGTCGATCTCGCCGCGTGTCAGCTGTCCAAGCTGCTCGCCAGCCGGGCTGGTATCATCGGGGTGCACTAGGTCCGCAACGCCTAGGCCGACGACTTCGCTAGGCGTGTACCCGAACATGTCACTGTACGACTGATTTCCATAGATCACGCGCGCGTCGGTTCCAACGACGGCCATGCCAACGGCAGCGTTCTCCATCATGTTCTGAAGAAGCGCCGCACTCTTGCGGAAATGAAATGCTGGCTCGCCGGATTTCATTTTGTCACCAGGCATGCCGCGGACTATCGGAGATTCGGCTTAAATATCCCCTAAATCGCAGGTTCCGGCGCGTCTGACAGTTGAGCCAATCAAAGGACACAGCGGGACGTTGCGGCCGACCTGATCGATACTCGGCTCATCGGCGCAAAGTCGTGGGAACGCTCTGCTCAGAATTGAGGCGTTCTTAACCGCAAACGGGCCAGATTCCGCTGCAATGGCAGCGGAGTTTTCGCTATTGATGACCGCTCAGCTGACCTCCCGCCCTCACGCGGTGAACCGCGAGCACGACCGCCGACGCCACCGGCGCGTCGCAGTCATTTTGCTCGGGCGCTTTATGTTGGAAGACCGCCACGAGTTTCCTTGCCAGACTCGGGACATTTCGCCGGGAGACGTGGCCTTGACAGCCGCGGAGGTGGCTGGAGTTGGCGAGCGGGTGATCGTCTATCTCGACCATATCGGCCGGATCGAGGGCCATGTGGCACGCCACTTCGAAGGCGGGTTCGCAATGACCATCATCGCCACGCCGCGCAAGAAGGACGCGTTGGCAGCCAAGCTCACTTGGCTTGCCAACCGTCATGAACTGAAGCTGCCCGAAGATCGTCGCCACGAGCGAGTAGTCCCAAAGACAAGTCTCACGCCGACGATTTTCTTGCCGGACGGTCGCGAATGTCCCGGCACGATCATCGACATGTCACTGTCCGGCGCGGCCATCGCCGCCACCGTCAAGCCGCCGATCGGCTCACCCGTGACCGTCGGCAAGTTGCGCGCCATCGTCGTTCGTCATTTTGAGAAGGGTTTCGCTGTCGAGTTCGCGACACTGCAGACAGCGAGTTCCCTTGAGCAGAACCTCAATTAACATTGGTCAGTGAGTCATTCTTGGCCGTCAAAGTTCGCGACGAGACGTTCAGTTGAAGCACCGAGGAGAACCGTAGTGGCCAACAACCGCCGGGAGGCAACGTTAGCGATTTCGTTGCCTTCGCTATCCTTGACGAGCTCATCCGGACATTCGTCGATCACGGCGACCTCACTCACCACGAGGCTGCCGCCATGTTGGAGCGCGTCATCGCCAACGTTCGGGCACACAACGTCATTGCCGCCGACCAAGCCATCCCCGCTCTTCAGGAAATGCTTCGCGAGTATCAGAGGCAAACTCAGCAACATTCGCCCACGCCTTGATCAGGATATCTCATTTCAACCGCTGCCCAGCCCGTGCAGTCATGTCCGCTATTGGCGACGAACAGACCTCACCCAACGGGCGCGTCAGTTCCGCTTCTGTCCCATAGCGGACGTGACGTTTCGAGATTTGGTCGAGCCCGAACATCCCCACCTGGGAGGTGGCGGTTTCGAAGGCGATGGATTTCTGGATGCGTTCACCTGGCCACGATGCAAATCTAAGAAACGCGAACATGAAGCTGCTGGGTGTAGGCAGCGCCGGCTGGTCCCATGACGGAAAGAATTACGTGAAGATCGTTCAAGTCTTTGTTGACGACTGTTTGCCCGCCGATCGGCCGATCAAGCTCCGTAGCCCGTAGCGCTCCATCACTGCTTGAATAATGCGCGCTTTGTGAACTCCAGAGCCAATGGACCGGAGGTCAGTGGTGCCGCGTAAACCTGACAACGCGACCTGGCTGAGATAGCGCCCGGCAACAAACGTTGGCGACGATAGCGGTAGGCAGGAGATTTCGTTTTTCAGCTAGGTGCCGGAGATTTGCGGCAATAGCAGCGGGGTCAACGAGTCACTGATCTTCGCTTCCATCATCTTTGGCATTGATAGGACAGTCACAGGGTTATCCACAAGATTCTGGAACGGGCGCGGACGTTGTATGCATTGTGCCGTGAAGCACAGGATATATCCTGCCTGGTAGTGACAACCTTCGGCTTCGATGTCGAGCGCTGCCGCTTCCAACGGGGTTCACGATCATGGCGAGGACATCGCAGAAACGTACCGAAACAGGTCGCGTCGGTGATGCGAACAATCCGGCATCGTTTGGTGGTGTCGAGCTACTGGTAAACTGGAACTCGTGCCTTGCTGACTTCTACGCACGGCGTGTCGCGAAATATTGGGCCTACACTTTCGAACTCGCGGGAAGGCGCTCGCCGGAAGGGCTGGCGAAGTCGGCCGCAAAATTCGAAAGCGACTTGGTGAGCGACTATGCCGCTCACGTCAACAAGTTGCAGCAAATCGTTTTTGGTAAAGAGCGGGACACGCCGAGCGTGCCGGATGAGCAATACGAGGAGCGACTCCTAAAAGCTCAGGGGGATGCCGGTTTGATCATCGAGCAGGCGAAAGCGCAGGCGGAACGTATCCTAAATTCAGCAAAGTTACGGGCCGAACAATTGATCGGGGACGATGAAGTGGCGCCTCATGCCGCCCGCAAGAGGGCGTAGCAGATACCGGAGCCACGACGCGGGCACTGGTCCTTCCATTCTCCGCCCCTCATTGAAGCAGGGCCAAGATCCCCATCCTCGATCAGCACCACGCTCGGTCAAGCTCACATTCGCCAAAAAGTGCTCAGGTCCGCGCCGAGAAACTCAACCCCCGGTCGGCCGCTAAGCCGAGCTGTTGACGGGCCGAGTTGGTGCGCCCCCCGCCACGCACTCGCAGTGGATCGGCAAACGTCCCTAGTTTGCTGCCCTCAAGGATCGGGGCCGCCCCAGCCCGGGGCAGGGCTGAGGCGGTGCGACAACCTTCGCCTGGGGTTGGGACGCGGGGTAGGGCGAAGGTCAGGACATCAGAGGAGGTGAGGGCGGAGATCGCCGCTCACGATCCAAACTGCGACGAAGATCAAGGCGAGCACGCCCGCCATCCATATCCAGATGCCCACGGGCTCAAGGTGCGATCTATTGTCCGAGCTTTCGTAGTCGGAGGACATTCTGATTCGTTAGCGGCTGGCCCTCGATCCGTCGAGCCATGTCAATTTGTGGGACCTGTGGATAACGGGGATATCGTTAGTATCAGCGCGAGAAAGGAAGCGAGCGCGCCAAACGAAACGCGTGGGTAAGTGGGCAACTACTGGCCCGCCCAGACCGATCAGATTCCCGAGCTGGTATACAAGGCAACTTGGTCAGACCCCGATGCGCCTTCTAAGTCGCAAAACCCCGCGCGGCAGGATTGGCGTCCGCGTCCAAGGGGCCGCGTCCCGCCTCGATAGTAGGGTCCCGCAACGTCGGGATGGGAAGCGGAATCCGCAATGGACTCTCTTCCTCTCAAAACTCCTGCCCATCTTCTTGTACCCCCTCGGTCTGGCGATCATTCTTTGCCTTGTCGCTCTCAAAAGCGGACGGCGACTTGGACGCGCCACTTTGGTGATCGCGCTCACCCTCCTTTGGTTGCCTCGATGCCCGTGACCGCTAGCCGCTTACTTGGCCAGCTCGAAGCGGAATACCCTGCGCTTCCAATTGAGAGCCTTCCACTTGCTGATGTCGCCATCGTGCTCGGTGGCACGATCGGACAGCCGATGTCGCCGCGCGTCACCGCCGATCTTACCGACGCCTCCGACCGCGTGCTTCACGCTGCGAGATTATTTCGAATGGCAAAAGTAGAGCGAATCCTCGTCACCGGCGGAAATCTACCGTGGGAGACGGGGGTCAAACCGGAGTCGCAGCTGGTCACTGATCTGCTGGTCGAACTCGGGGTGCCGCCCGATGCAATTTTCCAAGATGATGCGAGCCGTAACACCCGCGAAAACGCGGTCAATAGCGCCGCAATCATGCAGGCCCATGGTTGGCGGACCGCACTATTGGTTACCTCTGGAGCTCACACGCCGCGGGCGCTCGCGGCCTTCCGGCGAGTTGGTATCGACGCGATCGCCGCCGCCACTGACGTCAAGGTTGTGCACCCGACATACGACACAGCACTCGACCTCCTGCCCGACGCCGCTGCACTGGCGCGAACGACCGATGCGATTAAGGAACTGATTGGCCTTGCCTACTACCGGATGCGGGGTTGGGCGTGACGCGATGTTTCTCCCGGCCCGTTATCGACGTTCGACGCGTGCCAGCGAGCGTAGTAGGCGCTCTGCGAGGTTCTTTTGACCGGCGATGGAGAGGGCGGTTCGTTGGCAGAACAAAAATTTGATGCTTTGGCAGACTTTGAAGTTGAACCCGACGACGCTGGCGGCGTGCGCCTAACGCTGGTTCACTCCCCCTCGATGAGGGCGTACCTCAGCGGCAAGGGGCAGACGGTAAGTCTCACCATCACTGCACGTCAGGCGATCAGCTTATCCGACGCTCTTCGCGAAGAAGCGACTCCATCGGACTAGACGTAAGGCTGAAGACGGAATGAACGACGCAGACGCAGACAAGGCCGACACGCTGAAGGTCATCATTGCGGAGACGCAGCGCCTGCGTCAGAACGCGCTACGTGATGGTTTAACTCTGTCGCTGAACTCTGCGAGCAAGCGATGCATGAAGCTCGTGCTCAGTTGGCCACGCTTGGCGTGTCGCACGAACCCGAGCCCCCCTTGACCGATAATCCCAAGGTTGTGAGGTTGAAATAAAGTCTCGCTAAATGGAAGGGAGCGACCCGAAGATCGCTCCCTGAACATGGCCGCGCCCAATCTGCGATCTGACTACCGTGGGCAGTACGGTAGCCGAGGATCGCAACAGGTGTTAATCGGGCGACGCAGTTCCCAGTCATAGATCCATGCGCAGATAGGCGAACTGCTGCCTGCGCCAACGATGGTGAGTTCGGGTGAAATCATATCTCGGGTGCTTGGGGTATTTCATCTTGTGTGGGTATTTCGTCTTGTGAGCGTATTTCATTTTGTGCGGCTTCTTGTGCAGAAACTTCTCGAATTTCTTCGGATCAAGGATCTTGTGGTCATAGCGTCCCGTCTCATTTCCGGTCGAGTGATAGCTCGAAGTCTGTTGGCCGGAGAACGATGGAGCAGGATTCCCAGACAGAGAAGGACCAGAACCCGACGGCGCACTGCCAACGAGCGGGAGACTGGAGACCAGTGGCAAGGACGGAAGGAGACTTGCGGATTGAACAACGCCCAGAGGGGCAATGACGAGCGATGACGCCAAGGCGATCACTGCAACACGCTGGTACATGACAACCTCCTGGAAGGTCTACTGACCTTTCCAACGCGGGGGCCCCGATCGCCAAGTTAACGTTTTGTTAATATAGTTGTTCCGGTTGCAGAGTGGTTCAAAGAGTCTGCGCTATGGCCGCGCCGCTCAGCCTGAGGGACGCCATCAGGATCGTTCTCGCGCGCGTCCCCGCCGGTGAACGTATCGAGACGTTGGCACTGGCGACAGCTGTGCTGGCTGAAGTTGACGATGTTCGGTCGATTGAGGATGTGCGCGATATGATCCGTGTCGAAGCAATCCGCGCCGGCGTTGATTGGTGGGACGAGAAATAGCGGGGCGGATGATACTCGGTTGCGATAGTCCCGCGGTTGTGGCCGGCGTGCCGGTCCTTCTCGGTGATCAGAAATATGCAACGCGGAGGGGCCGCGGTCTTGTCTCGCTCGCTGGCGGCTTCACGGCATGGAGTGGCAAGCGCAAGCCGTAAAAGAAGTATCAGACTTCGCCGGCGACAGCTGGGTAAGCAGGCAGTACAGCAGACGCCTGCAGGCGATCAATCTCGATCAGAGTCTGTTTCCTGGTTCGCCACAATGCGGGCAATGTGATTGATGCACAAGCGCATCTCCAATCCGTTCCAACTCGGCCGACGGAAGAGTTTCCGGATTGACGAAATAACTGTCAGGAATGCCAACCGGTCTGCGGTCGGCCCCACATTGTCGGCAGTGAAGGACGACTTCGCAGCCCTTGGTATGCAAGGCAAAGTGCCGTCATCAACTTAGCCGCACTCAAATCCTACCCCAATCGCAGGCGGGTCGCCATGCCCTGCCATGAAATTCTAACTGAGACACGACCGGGCCGCGCGGCGGTTGCGTCAGGCCGGCTGCCTCCCGATGGGCACCGATGATACCGGTGGCGGGCGTGTCGAAGCAACTTGCGCTATACTGGGGCCGCGTCCGAGGCGACGGCCCGTGGCCTAACCTGGGGCCGCAGGACGTAGGCCGAAGGGACCATCGCCAGCCCCTTGGTTCCTTCGGTCGCTCATCCCGCAAAGGCGGTGTCTGATCGCAAATCAAGAGAAAAATCCGGCGGGCGGCGGCTCCAACTCAGTGGATCATTAGCGGGAGTTTTTCTAACCGGTCAGCAAGCTCGCGATTGGTCTGCCGCACCTTCTCTGGCAGGCGCCCCCACATCTCTTCAAGCAGGTCGATCTCGACTAGGAGACGGTCAAGTTCCTTTCTTACCCGTTTGGCTTCTTTCTCGGTCGCCATACTCGCGCTCCTGTCGGTGGAAGACGGACGCCCAGACAGCCCAGCATAGTCCACCAGATATAGTAGCTTGCCACGACGCCTCCATCGGTGGCCGCAGATCTCCCCGCTTTCCACAATGCCTCAGGGTCGTAAACGTCTGGCTCGGATCGCGTTGTGTTGTCCGGCCATCGTCGCGCTCTACCAGTGCGCGACGATCAGGGAACCCAATCGACCGCGGCTCGGCGCTGATCGAGACGCCTGCTGGTTAGGTAGGCTGATCCAGAGGCCGCGCCCCTGCCTCGACACCCAGCCGGTGAGCTTCGTCACATGGCGCGACCGCCCGATTCGGGCGGCGGAAGTACATCCGGGACCTAGCCCACCGAACTGCTTATACTGGCTTCAGCTGCGGCACGCTGATCAAGTTTTCCTATGAAAACCGTCGCCGCAGCCATTGCCTCCATCGTTTTCGGGTTGGGCCTCACAGCACCGGGCTCGGCCGGCGAGCTTGGCAAGCCGAGTGCTCAAGACAAAAACGGTCGGATAACGCTGGGCGTCGATGTCTCTCGCGTTGGGTCTTCTACGGCCAGAGTGCAGAGGTTCGTGGCTGGTCTACCCGCGGACGCCGCGACCAAGGTGAGGGCCGGCTGTGCAACGGTGTTGACCAATCAAATCAACTACCACGCCAACCTCATGAAGTTCTGCAGCGCCCTGCCGCCAAAATCAGTGTCGTTGGAGTAGCGAGTTCGGTAGCTCGACCTAGCTGCCCGACGGGACCGCCAGTCCCGGTCGAGGAAGGTGCTACAGCCGCTGCAATTTTCTTGGAAGCATCTGCTTGAGCCCCGGTTCGTAGAGCGCGTCAACGACCACGAGGCCGAAGACAACATAAACCCACCAGGGGAAAATCAGCGGAAACTCGTATGCGCCGCCAGCAAACGAGAGCCCGAGCATAGATGCGCACAGCAACTTTTGCGATGAGCTCAAACTTGTCATCAGCAACGCCTCAACTCGACCATTCGTATGCTCGGCCACATGAGTTATCGGAACGTTAAGTGACTATCTCGGGGAGCCGGCGTCAGGATCCCTTTCACAAAAACACGTCGCGCCGCCGATGACTCCTGTGCAACGCATCCAAGTCGACGAAGCGGACATGTCCGACGGCAGTAACGTCATGGTCCAAAAAAGAGAAACCGCCTCGGCCCGGAAAGGGAGGCGGAGGCGGTTCTGGTTACGCGCGAACGTGGGACGATGTTCGCATGTTCCATTCCGCACAAGTTTGGTTAAGGGTTGATGAACGCCCGCGCGATTTTCTGGTGCCGGTTCTGGAATGAGGCGCGGCCGCTACGTCGGATCGAGCATGTGACGCCCGCTTTGCGCCGAAGCCATGGGCCGCAGCGGCGATCGTACGCCCCTACCAGACTCCAAGGGCCTGCACTCCGTCCCTGAACATACGGGCAACCGCGCGCGTCCATTCGCCATGGTTCTGGGCGATGTCCCAGATGGTTAGGGTGAAAGCAGATATTGGGGCATATGCGTGCATGGGCCAACTGTGGCCTCAAGTATCTGCGTTCTCGCTAAAGTCAGGCGTACAGTTTGAGGCAATAGATTGAAGGTCGCCGCGGATCCGGCCGTGCTCCCCCGCCGAGGGTTTTATTTGGCCGACCTGCCATTGAACCGTCTTGCCTCACCTTCGGGCACGCCAAGGTGATCCACTAACAGGGCGTGACGGATGGTGCCGAGGATGATGATCTGAGATCTAGCGGCGCCGGTGCTCGTTTCGACGGCGTGCACCGCTTTATCCATATTCCCGAGATGGGCGAACCAAATCTCCGTCGTGGCCTCGCCACCGGGTGGGTCCTTGATGAGAACAATGTAGCCGCCTGACATCCTTTTGCGTCCCTCCGAAGGGCCATTCCTCGGCAGTTAACCCGGTCTCAGCGGCAAGGTTCCTAGCGGCGGCCTCTCAACAACTACCAAACGAAACCACCGGCCCTGTGGGTCAAGGACCGGCGGCTCTTGGTATTGGTTCGGCGTGATCGGTGATCAGATCGTGATCGTGGAGGATCAGGAGCCGGACAACCCTATGAATCTGATCGGCTCTTCGCGGCTTCACAACCCAGCCCCCCTGTGGAAAGCGGGGATCGATCACAGGCGCGATTATCCGAAACGCGTTCTGCACACCGGCAAGAGCGGGACGACTGGGCCGAGATCACCGGCACAAACCTCGCAAATGCAGCGGTACCCGCATCAATGAAGTTGCCGAATTGATCCGAAGACAAACGCGATCGGTCGCGGGTTCTGGACGCCGGTGAATAGGATGCTTGGCAGAGCGGCGTGTTCGATGCTTTTTCCCATGAATTTAGAAACAGCTGTTCAGACGTGCTAGTGCCGCCCGCGCTCTGCAATCTCTTGACCTCGATTGACTGAGGTCTGACGCGGAGGCAGGGTCTGGTTGCGGCTATTCGGGGAAGGCTGGACCACCACAGGTGAGGAAACAGGTTGTTCCGTTTGCGCTTGCCGCTGTCCTAATTGCGGCGGGTGTGGGCCAAGCAACGAGCGCGCCAAGAAAAGTCGCTTTCGATCCGAGCGTGGCGGTCGGCACGATCGTGGTCAAGACCGCCGAGCGGCGGCTCTACTACGTGATCGGTGCCGGTTTCGCACTTCGCTACCCCGTCGCCGTGGGCAGACTGGGAAAGCAGTGGCAGGGGCGTGCCGCGGTCGCTCGCAAGTACATCAAGCCGGCGTGGTCCCCGCCAGCAGACTTGCTGCGCGACAATCCGCGTCTGCCGAAGGTGATTGCTGGCGGCGCACCAAACAATCCGATGGGCGCCGCAGCACTCACTTTTTCCCGGCCCGAATACGCCATTCATGGGACGAACCGGCCGAGTTCAATTGGTACGTTCGCATCTTACGGGTGCTTCCGGATGCTCAACGCCGACATTCTGGACCTGTACAGGCGTGTAGCGACCGGCACGCCAGTGTTGGTGAAGCCTTAGACTATCCACGTGTCGAGTTCGAGCCGCCAAAAGCCAAACTTCGCCTTTCTGTGGCGCTTCGGCACTAGGCATCGGGCCGACAAGGCGTCTAGACTGTATCGGAGGCCAGCGGCGCGAAATTGACCCAACGGGGGAGTTCGCAATGAAGATCTTGGTCGTCGCATTCACATGCCTTGGTCTGCTCAGCCTCAGCGGCTGCTTCTTGCACCACAAGGCAGATCCGATAGTCGTCAAGGGCTGACAACAAGAACGTAAGGGGCCGGTTTTTTGCCGGCCCTTCACATCTCGTTTTTCCGCTGAAACGGCCGGATGCCATTGAGGGTTGATCCCCGAGATGCGGCCGTAGAGAAGGCGTCTGGCGTCACGCCTCGTGGGGACGGTTGGGTGATGAGCACCACCGACATCGCGGAGGCGAGCGACCCAATCTTCACGCCGCTCGCGTTCCGTAATCTCACTGTCAAGAATTGCATTTTCCGATCCAGCATATCCGGCCGCTTCGACAACGATGACGGCTCCCTCACGCAGGCGCGGATCAATTGGGAGTGCAAGTTCGCGGCCGGCGGCGTCGGCGCGATCATCTCCTCATACGTCCCGGTTCTGATGGAGGGCCGGATCATCGCCGGGTACGCCACCGTTCATCGCGACGATTTTATCCCACTGTGGGAGAAACTCGGCGCTGCGGTTCATAGCTTCGATTGCAAATACATCATGCAGCTCAGCCACTCCGGACGGCAGATGGATCTGCCTGGCGTACACAATTCTGGACGACGGACCTTGAGCTCGACCAACCGCCAGGAGCCGCTCCACGGATTTAAATGTCGCGCGATGACCAAGGCCGAAATCGATCACACCGTTGTCGCCTTCGCCGAGGGTGCGCGCCGGGCGCGTGAAGCCGGCCTCGACGGCGTCGAATTGCACGCCTGCAACGGCTACCTTTTCACGCAGTTCCTTAGCTCAGGCATTAACGATCGAGCCGACGAGTATGGCGGATCGCTCGAGAACCGTGCGCGGTTTCTCGTCGAGGTGATCAAAGCCATCCGCGCCAGAGTGGGGCGCGACTATCACCTTCAGGTCAAAATCAGCGCCGTCGATCACAACAACGTCGTGCCGTGGGAGAAGACAGGCAACGTGCTCGCTGAAACTTGCTTGGTCGCTCAATGGTGCGAGGCCGCAGGCGCTGATGCAATCCATGTCTCAATGGGGTCGATGTTTCCCCATCCACTGAATCCGCCGGGCGGACTCCCGTTAGAAACGCTGGTTGCAACTTATGACACGATGATCTCCTCGGGCTCTTTCGGGTTCCGTAACTACATCTTTTTCAAGTACGCTTGGCTGCGGCCGTTCTTTCATTGGGCCTGGTTTCGGATGAAGACCGGCAGCACTGTCGAAGGTATCAACCTGGACGCTGCTCGTGAAATCAAGAAGGCGGTCTCAATCCCTGTCCTCTGCACAGGCGGATTTCAAACAGCGTCGTTAGTCCGTCGGGCGCTCGCGAGCGGTGCCGTCGACGGCATCTCGATCGCCCGCTCACTGGTGGCTAACAACGACCTGTTGAAGCAATGGACAGCCGGCTTCGATCGGCCGACGGAACCGTGCACCTACTGCAATCGATGCTTGGTCAACGCGCCGAAGAACCCGATGGGTTGCTACGAGCCGGCGCGCTACCCCGATCACGCGACGATGGTCGAAACGATCATGTCCGTTTATGCGACGCCGTCGGATTTGAGGATCCCGACGTCCATCGTAGTTACGCGATGATGCCACTCACACCTTTCCCTGCGCGAATTCCGGCGAGACTGTCTGCCGATGCCTCGGCGCAAGTATCCGATGTCGCCAGGTTCAGCCGTCGCTCCGATGGCTTGCCTCGATACGCGGCGGGAATCCGTCAAGTAGACTGAAATGGCGTTCCTCAAGGGCCGCCACGGTTCAGGCGGGCGCCGGAGGCGACTAAGTATGCGTCTTCGTACAGACCGTGATCTTGCAGGAATCCGGCGTCTTACTTTTTGCCTTGCATGCGGCAAGCGCGAACGAAGTCGCAGATATTTTCGAGTTGAAGCTGAACCAGCCGAAATATTCGTAGCGCGACTTGACGCCATGCGAGTCTTTGGCGGTGCACGCGTAGGCAACAAAGGCTTGCGAGGGCGAGGCCGCCGGCACCGTTGCGACGGCAACCAGCGCCATCAAGGCTCCCGATCGAATTCCTTTCATGATGCTTCCCCCCTGTTTCTGTAGCCGATTACTATCGTATCGCGGATCGATCGCGAACGACAACGGCCGCGCTAGTTGCACGCCCCAATATCCTTGTAGACGGCGCGGTGTGCAAGCGCAGCCCGCTACATCACGCTCGGCTTTCGATCCGGGAGTCGAGTAATTGTAAGCCACCCGTCGGCGGTTGGGGCAACCGCGAACCGCTCTCTGCCGGGTCCCTGCGGGAGGGCGTCCCGCAGCTCCAGTATTCCCCGCACAGTGCTGCCGTAGAGCCTCACCACAGTTTCCGGCCTGAGGGTCAGGATGACTCCCGACCTGAGCTTTCGGCATTTGGAGAGGACATCGGATCGGTTGAGATCGGACTTACCGTGGTGCGTCCATTTGCCGATCCAGAGGGTATACAGCCACGACGCCAGGCGCCCCAACGGCCGATAGATCGCCGATGATTTCTCGCGGCTCGACGCCATGATACGCAGAACACACACGAGCCGTACTGAGCCGCGATGGTATCCTATCGCGCTTCCCTTTGGAGCGGAAGGACATGGAGACCGGAAAGTGGATTGTGCACGACGGATCGGTGCGCTTCTACTGTTCGACCGACAACCTCGTCGATGACGCGTGGCTAGGCCTTGCGCCCAACGCTGTCATCGAAGCGATCCGAAACGCTGGTCTGGAGTTTTCATACACCGCGGGGACCGGCGTTGTACTCCACATGCTTTCGTGCCTGGCAATTGATGGGCGGTTCGGACTAACGGCGATCGGTCGGACGCCAGAGCACGCCGCAGAAATCTACGACGCTGTCAGGCCGGCGGTGGCGGGCACCGCGTAGACGGATGGCAGCGCGGGCTAGCTAAGGTTTTGCTCAAGGGAATTCATGGTCTGGACCGTGGCGAACTCCACGGCGAAGCCCTCGTCAAAGTGACGAACGACGATGGCTCGCAACTTGCCGACGACCACCGCCGCGCCGAGCGGCGGCTTGTCCTCGACAGCGATGGCCGCGCCGGAAAGCGACATATCGATGATCGTGGCCCGGGATTCGCGACCATCCGGCAGACAAACGTTTGTCGCCAGGGTTATCTTCGGGATCACGCGCTCGTGGCGACGATCTTCGGGCAACCTCAGTTCGTGGCGGTTGGCAAGCCAGGTGAGTTTCGCCGCCAGTGTGTCTTTCCTGTGTAACGTGGCGCTGATGGTCATCGCGAAGCCGCCGGCGCAAAGGCGAACGATCTGTCCCTCGATCCGGCCGATATAATCGAGGTAGGCGACGGCTCGCTCGCCGACTTGACCAACAACTGGCGTTGTCAACGCGACGCCACCCGGAGAAATGTTCCGGGTCTGGCAAAAAAACTGAGCCGGCTCTCCAGCATAAGGCGGCCGAGCAGATTGACCGAGACCCGCGAATGAATGCGGCGGTCGTGTTGGCGCAACAAGGGAGCGTGGTGGGGGGCGGAGGGTGAGGCCATCATGCATAGGGCTCGGGTATTTGTGCGGTCTGGGGAGCCTCACGCGATCGGGGTCCATCCGTCGGCAGGGCTATTGATTGAGTTCGAGCTCCTCGCGCAAAAGGTGATCATCTCGCAGTTCGTCAAGAGCCTCATCGGCCGCCGAGGCAATGAGGAAGGCAAGAAACGTGCTGCCGATATTGACTGCCGCTCCTCGCAGCGTGTCCAATTCGCGCTGAATCTCCTCAAGTTTGAAGCGGGCATGAGGATGGAGCGGCGCATCAACCTCGCTCGGATATACCAAAGTACTTAACTTGGTCGCCACGCAGATCAACTTGGACCGAGACCATTGGAAATTTCCTGAGTGGAGCCGTACAAGTTTAGTAAACTTAGGGCTTCGCGACCTGCAGGCCCGGTGGTATGGGCCGCAACAGCCCGAACAAGTTCCGCGGCGCTGAGGGATTGGGAATGCTTGCGCTTTTCGTGGGGCCTAGCCGATCGATGCGCGAATCCGAAAGCGCAAAAAGTATGTGACGGGTACATGCGCAAATCATTGATCTTGCTGGCCGCAACGTCTGCGCTGCTGTGTGCCTCCTCCGGCTCGACACAAGCGGGAGAAGATCGCGATGACTTATGGCGGGTGATCAGCAACGATTGTGTGAGCGGTCAGAAAAATGCCGGCGTTCCTTTTCCCTGTCAGCAGGTTGACCTGAAGCGCGGCGTGGCTGTGCTTCGAGCCGCCGATGCACATCTCCTCTTGATACCGACTAGGAGAATCGAAGGCATCGAAAGCCCTGAAATTCTTGCCAGCGAGGCTCTCAACTACTGGGAAGACGCTTGGGAGGCGCGCACTGATCTCAAGGAAGTGGTCAGCGTTGCGATACCGAGAGACGCCGTCGCCCTCGCGGTGAATTCTGCGCAAGCCCGAAGCCAGGATCAACTGCATATCCACATTGGTTGCGTCAAACCGGAGGTGAGGGCCGCGCTGCAGGTATACGAAACAAAGGTAGGGGCGATTTGGTCGCGCCTTCCATTCGGCGTCGCCGGGCACAGATACCGGATAATGAAAATCGTCGGCGACACGCTGGTTGGTTCAAACCCTTTCAAGCTGCTGGCGGATGGAATTCCGGCAGCGCGTGACGACATGGCGAGCCAGACACTTGTCGTTGTCGGCGCGAGATTTCGGGACGGTCGTTCCGGTTTCTACGCGCTCACCAATCACAGTGTCAGCGGCGCTGCGGCCAGCGGCGAGGGACTGCTCGACTACAAATGCTCGGTGTTGCTCTCAAGCCACTAAGGAGCACCACTAAGCCCAAGGTGCGGCGTTCCGCTGCGTTGCGGTAGGCATGTCGCCCGTTGCGTGCTAGCATAAGACGAGATGCGGATACTTATTGCGGCGGGAGCAGGCCATGAAAGCCTCTCGGCTAGCGTATCCGTTCGTTGTTGCTTGCTTGGCCTTCCCGTTTGGCGTGGGTGCGCGCGCGGCTCCAGAGCCCAGCGGTGTTGCATTGGCGGTGATCCAGTCGACGGAAATCGACGGGGCGACCGGTAAGCAAGTTCTTCAACCCGAAGCCGCAGTCTATGCCGGCGACCGGATTATCACCGGCGAAGTGGGCGAAGCGCAAATACGTTTTCGGGACAACACCAAGCTTGTGGTCGGTCCGAATTCCTCGATGGTGATTGACGCCTTTGTCTTCAACGATGACAACAGCGCCCGTGAAATCTCAATCAACCTGGCGCGCGGCACTTTCCGTTTCTTTACCGGCCTTGGGAGGAAAGACGCGTATTCCATCAGCACTCCAACTGCGACGATTGGGGTAAGAGGCAGCGAGTTTGATGTGACCGTCGATCCCATAGACCTGTCGACATATGTTGCTCAAATTGGCGGTGAGACGCGCATCTGCCAGCGTCGGCGAAACGAAAGTGTCGAAGACAGTAAGAAGCGGCGAGATTGCTCGATTGCGCTTCCTGGGTGCAGCATTTTCGTAGTTGCCGCCGGTAAAAATCCACGTGAGCTCAAAGCCACAGCGGATCGTAATCTGGCGGTTAAGAACAGGTTTCGCTACGTGCGCAACCAACGCAGTTTGCTGGCCGGATTCCGGTTGAGCGTATCAGCCTGCGGTGCATTCGCGGAAGGTTCCTCCTTGCAGACGCTTGGGGCGCTTGCGACTGTGCCGGCATTGGCCGTCCTGCCCGCGATCCTACCGGTTTCGCCGTAGTGTCAGGGGCATCGGAGTTCCCTTAGATCGGCGGACGTCGGGGCCGAACGAATCTCACCGGCCAGCCGAAGCGGGACTCGAAGTAGATTTTGTCTTACCTCCATGCATGCCGGGATGAGGAAAATTGTTCGATCGGCACACGGCGACTTCCTCTGAGCACCAGACTTTCAAGTCGCGGCCACAACACGGACGATTGCCCAGACTATCAGGGCCCAAAGAGCGATCCCGATCGGCAGTGCGGGGACAACCCACCAAGCGTGAGGCAGGCGTCGCTGGTCTCGGGTTCTCGATGCGGAGGGGAGGGATGTTGCGTCCCCGATAACATGCTTGGCACGAGCGGCGTGTTCGATGATATGCCTCGCTACTGCCGGATACTGGCCGGATGTGAGAAGCGCTACTCGAGAGAGAAGGCCGCGTCGACAACCCGATTGGCCAATCCCCGCTCTTCACAGGGCTCGGAACTAACTGTGTGCGCGACCTCGCGATCACCAGCTAGACGGCGGCTCGAAGCGTACCCGATGCAAATGCTTTGGGACGCACAACCGACGCAATCAGGGAGATGATCGGTCTATTCGTATATCGGCTTCGATATGTGGCGTAGTATCAAGTATCGGTCGGCGTATCATTCTGGAGGAACGCCAAGTCGACCAGCGAGGGATAGGGGGAGCGTGATAGCTCAGCCAACAGTGGGAGGCGTCTACGGCTGAAGCTTCGGCTTCCACTCGCGCGCCAAGCGTTGGGCCTCTGCGATCTGATCGGGGGGCATCAGTTTTTCCAGTTCATCGCGGTTTAGGCCGGGATGCGGATGCTGAGCCGAATGCGAGGCACTCTGTGCAGCGGCCAGGTTGAACCACATGTAGGCCAAGGCATAGTCCTTCGGTACGCCTTGACCCTTGGCGTACATTTCGCCGAGAAAATATTGGGCGTCAGCATCGCCCTGTTCCGCCAGCGGACGGTACCGCTTCAACACTCCTGCAAAATCACCACGCTGGTAGGCGTCTGAGCCATCCCCGATCGCCGCGCCCGGCGAGGTCGCTGCGAGGGTTGGGTTTGTCGTCAAAGCCGCTGCCTGCGCGGGTCTTGCGGCGATCCTCGCCTCAATCTCGGCAATCCGCTTAACAGACCTCTCATAGTTTGCATTGCCCACGGGAAGCCGCTGAGAGGCAATCCGGTAGTCCGCGAGCGCCTTCGCCGAGTCCCCCATTGTGTCGTAGCCCACGCCACGATTGAAATAGGCTTCGGCGAAGTCGGGATTGCGCTGGATCGCCTTGTCATAGTCGGATATGGCGAGTTCGTTTTCGCCCTTTCCGCCGTTGGCGACGCCACGGTTGTAATAGGTCATGGCATTATCTGGCTGAAGCTGGATGGCCTTATCGAAGTCTGCAATCGCTTGGCTATGGTCACCGTTCTTCTCGTAAGCGCTGCCGCGCCATAAGTGAGCAAGAAAAAGCTTGGCGGGGTTTTCGGTGGCCGCATTGATTATGTTGGAACATCCGACAATCGCCCGATCGGCGTTTTCAGGCTTCGCGACGCAGGCGCTCCAGTCGGCGGCGCTGTCCACGACACTCGGTACGGCAAACGCCGATGGCGGCCAGACCGTCTGGAGGTAGCCGACGCCACGTGTGAGTGCAGCATCGGGCGGCAGGAGGGGGCCACTGTAACTCTGGCGGAAGCTCGCAATATCGTCCGTCGCGTACGGACCGAGTAGAATTGCAAACCAACCGTTCTGGGATTTCACCACACGCGATTGCTGCGCGGAATAGGTCTTTGCAATGCCAATTGCTTCGTCGAGGTTCTGACGACTGGCAATTGCCACCCAGCGGTCATTACCGGACAGTGCAAGGTTCTCTGCTGTCATCGCGCTGCTTGTCACGGCGACGACAATGCTGAGCCCGCCCAGAAGCCGGTTCAGCATTGAGTTTCACAATCAAGAATTGGAGAGAGATGCTCTATGCAGTAACAGGTTCCGTCCAAAAACTGGACCGATGCCGGTTCTCTGCTTGCGAGCAAATGGACGCGCCAAGTTCGCTGGGGTTGCTTTCGGTTGGACATTCGAGGCTTCACCGCTACGTGTGAGCCGCACCAACGCTACGTTAGCAATGTCAGGGCCGTTAGCCAAGAAGGTCGGATGCTCGTTCGGATCACGCGTGGACAACTATCTCCCGCGTGGGCCCTGCGCTCTACTTTCTCAGTGGTCACGGCCGGAACGACTCTATCCACCTACAATGCCGAATGCGACGATCGCAGCATGTGCCGAGGCGATCAGTTGGTTCGGGCAATCGAATGCATCCGCACGTATCAGTTCAATAATGATCATGGGCGGTCGGACGCTCCTGATGAGAGCGGCTCTGCCGCCAGCGAAACAGAGTACGCGGTCTCCGTCCCCATTATTGCAATACTAACCTCACAGGTCCGGCGCATGCCGAAACCCTCGCAGTTGTGAACGGATGTAATGTTCTGATTTCGGACGACGCATGCGAAGTCCGGATAAGTGAACGAAGCTTCGGTATCGTTCCGGTCGAGTTGTCTCTTCATGGGCTGCGCCTTACCTTGCACGGAATACTCCAACTCAGAATTATTCTTTAGGCGGACATGAACCTTGCCGGTCGCCCACGCGTAGCTTTCAGTAAAACCGAAGCGGAGGCTATCGACCCATACCTTGGAGGCATCAGGCCGTTTTGGGACGCACATGAATAGGCTCGACGGCCTCTCATCGGCCGATCCGATAAGCGGTATCAGGACAACGACGATCCCAATCGCAAATTTCAGCCGCATGCCCAAACCACGGGTGCCGCAATACGAGTTGATCGTTCGTAGAATAGCCGTTGATTGGCGACTAACTGTCTCTATTCGATCACACCAAGAAACTGTCTTAAACGATAGTCTCGGAGAGATGCGGCGCGAAACTGGGATCTCGCGCCATGACAAACCATAACCCTTGGTATCGACGCCCGCCGGGAAACATCGGGATCAGTTTGGCGGTTCTTGCGATAGCCGCGTTTTTCTTGGTCACGTTCAAGGACTGGCTGGACCCTCTGGCTCCTTCGTAGAAAACCCGCCGCCCGGGAAGCCCTCATGACGCGCCTGTCCAACGCCGCGTTCGCTCTCGTGGGAGTACTCGCGTTAGCTGCGGCTGCAAGCCTCTCCACTCTGGTCTCGCCTCTGGCGGCGGGCGATACCGCGGCCACCCGACCAACGGCTGTGCGCGGAATTGTGTACTTTTTTCGCGGCGGCGCGAACATCTTTTCCACCGGTATGGACGAGGTTGCCGAGAAACTGAAGGAGAAGGGTGTCGATGCGAAATCCGTCGGACACGCAAGCTGGCGGGATTTGGTGAGTACTGTGACAGATCATTATTCGACGACGCACCAGGCCGTGGTCATAGCCGGGCATTCGTGGGGTGCAAATGCCGCGGTCCTGTTCGCGGCGGCGTTGGCGAAAAAGAAAGTACCGGTCGACTTGATCGTGCTTTTCGATCCAACTGCCGCACTTCAGGTGTCGGGCAATGTCGCACACGTCATCAACTTCTACTCGGCGACCGCCGCCAGTTTCTACACTGGGACGGTCGGCGGTTTGCACCTCGAAGTGAAAGGCGCGTCAAATTTTACCGGTACAATCGAAAATCGTGCTCAGCTCGATCTCGGTCACATGGAGCTCGACAATTCGACGAGGGTCCAGCAGGAAGCAATCAACGAGATCCTGCAAGCGCTTGCCGTATCGAAGGGCGACCCAGCGCCTTGACCGAGTTGGCGGTGGTGTAATCACCTGGACATGACGCAGTCTCCGTATTGCGGGCCGAGGAAGGTACTGACGCACTTGCTCGGCTCGCTCGATGCTCGCCATTCTCAATCTGCTCAAGCTCCAGGTGAGGGGTCTGCGCCGACGTCGAATGTATTCGACGGCCATTTTGCTTTATCGAAAAGACGAAAACAATTGGACGGCCCAGCAATTATACTAAAGGCGCAACCGCGGGGTGCTTGATGTGCATCGGGTCGTGTATTTTAGATACCTGGGGTTTGCTCACAAGGAGACGTGATGGCTAAGCGCAATCCAAGCTACGAGAAAATGCCGTTGTCGGACCTGGTGCGATTGCGCGATGAAATCCGCTCCGTGCTTGATCGGCGACTGGCTGGCGAGCGGAAGGCGCTCGAAAAGCAGATGGCAGTTCTTGGGGCGTTGGAACAAGGGTTTGCTCGCGCGTCGTCCGCCGCTGGTCATAAAACAGGAAGAGCGCGCAAGGGGCCCGCAACTCGTTCACGTCCGCATCCGCTGAAAGGTAAAACGGCGGCCGCCAAGTATCGCGGTCCAAACGGAGAGACGTGGGCGGGTCGCGGCCTGACACCTCGCTGGCTGGCTGCGCTAGAAAAGAAGGGCAGGAAACGCGACCAGTATTTAGTCGCGCGTACGTAAACCGTTGATCGGACCCTCGGGCGTACCACTTGCCAGTCAGGCACTTGTTTGATTGTGCCCAGGGATAGATATGGCTGCCGATCTTAAGTCGGGCGCGCTCAAAGTTTCTGTCGGCTGACTGTACTCGTGGCAAATTTACTCGGACGAAGAGCAAAGACGCGCGGCCCTAGCTATCCTTTCCGACGCCGCATCCCAAGCCAACCGACTATCGATCCCGCCGAGGAAGGGGTTTGTTTCGGGATAGGCGGCCGAAGGGAATTAAGGGGTCTTGGGTGTGATCCCCTCCGGCCTGCGTCCTGCAGTCCGGTTGCGTACGGACCGCTCGCCTCGGACGCTGAGCAAAAGCTATCTCAACTAGGAGATGGGGCATAGACGCCTTGCATCGTGGGTATTCCACCAGGAGAATTAAGCCTTGTTGAATTAGGCACGACTTGCAGTGAGCTGGGACCTTCGCAAAATCCTGCCGGATGGATGCACGTGAGTTCCCGCGATATACCTTCGCTGTAGCGCAATCAGAGAGGGTAGCTTATGGGCCTACCTCCCAAAGACACCGTCCGCAGCGACAGGGAAACGGCGCGCGTGCGCGACAGGGCAGTGCGTCGCGCCTTGAACACGCCTCCGACCCATCACACCACAAGCCGTAGCGATAAACCTAAACCTGGCACCAAGAAAACCACGGAGCGGCTCAAACCTCGTTAATTGGGGCCTTCGGAACCTCCGTATCGTCATGTTGCATAGCCTCGCGGATGCGGTGCGCCATGAACCAGGCGGTCCGGTAGGAGCCAAGTCCAAGCGTCCTCCACAGCTGCCGCGCTGAGATACCTTTTCGCTGCCTGCCATCAGATGGAACGCCAGCGCCCACTTGGAGAGGGGGATATGGGAGTGCTCCATGACGCCACCCACCGTGACGTGAAGGGGTGACGGCATTGGTTGCACTGATATAGCCCCTTGCGCGATGCCTTGCCCTGTAACCGCGTGATGCGCGCCCCGTAGGAGTTACCGCAATGTGGGCAGAAAGGACCGTTTGGCCAACGCAAGGCCTCGAAATATTCGCGCGCCGCAACGTTGTCGTGAAATATCGGATTGGCGAGGTCCGTCATGCGCTGGCTTCGAAGGAACAATCTGTCTTTGGAGCGTACTAGGTCAAGTGCATACCGTTGTCCAACTGCGGACACGCTTGCGGCGGCTCCTACCGCAGGGACGCTGACGAAATCCGCAAAAAAATGAGATCCAAGAGACTTCTTTTCGCGCGGCTGCCGGTGATTTGCGAATGCGCGAACAACTCCGCGTCAGTTTTTCATGTCAAAAGCATTGTCTTTGCGCGAACTTACAGTTGAAGATCTGTTCTGGCGGAATCCGATTGCAATAGGTGTTGCTGTCGATTTGATGCGGCTTATCACCCCATCCAGTACCATTGCGAAAACAGCGCTGCGGTCGCAAGGAGCAAGGCTGCCAAGATGCCGACTATCACGACAGTAAGCCACGGGCGTCCCTTGCATAGGATCCCGCGGTCACGAATGCGGGAAAACATGTCAGCACGAAGCGGTTCATGGAATTGGTGATGCCGAGGGTAACGTACGGCAGCAGCAGCGCGCCGAGCCCGTAAAGCGACACCGCGAATTGTAGATGACGAAACGACCAGATCACCAAACCCACGAAAACTGGAAACCATCCGGCAAGCCACCAATTCATCCGCCAGAACGGACCCAATGCTATGGCGTCGATGAACCGACTTAGAAACGTTCCCTCGTGCCAGCCTGCTTGTGCCGTGGCGAACGCGAACGGGTGTCCAAATCTCATTCCGAGATAGGCCATATAGAAAAGAAGGCCGGAGGCCGCCAGGAAACCACAAAGCGCCATCCTCGGCAGCAGACGTGACAAAGGCACTGTTGCCGTCTGCCACATCTCCCACAGGATGACGGGGATCATCACGATGCCGACAGATCGCGTGCCCAACGACAGTCCGGCCATCACGGCGGCGAGGATGAATTTTCTGCGGGTTAACAGGATAAAACTGAGCAGCACGAACGCAAGGAACAACGACTAGGATATCCGGCGGACAAAAACAGCGATGATGGGAAGAAGCAAAAAAGAGCTAAGGACAGCAGCGCTATCTCGTCGCCGAGCTCGTCCTTGACAAATCTTGTCAGCAGAAGCGCCACCAACAGCGAAGCAAGGTTCGCCACGATCAGAAGCGCGAACCATTGGCTGACCCCAAAAACGGAACGCACCGCGTTGGAGACGAGAGGATAGAGCGGATAGAAAACCGTCGAACTCTTTTGCGACGGGTCTTCGCTGAAGTGATACCCTTCGCTGATGATGGCGGCATACCATCCAGAATCCCATCGCAACAAGCGATCGTACCAGCCGGTCCCAGCATCCGATTTCGTGGGGTCCGGGACGCGGACAAGCAGCGTACCGAAGACAACGCCGAGCGCCACGACTACGCGCGATCCGGCAAAAATTAGCAGGGCAGTGAAGTAGACATTGTAGGGGCGCAGCCGACCGGCAAGTTTCTGCAGGATGCGGCGCAGCTGGACGATTTCTTGGACGGAATTTATCGGCACTGATCAAGGTGCCCCGAGTTCAGGGGACACATGGTAACAACTGTCGCAGTCGTGGTGCGAGGAACCCGTATTGACCCTGGCTATCCAGGGCAGGCCGGTTGAGACGGGCAGAACGACTGCCACCTCGCCCTGAGCGGACCCAAAAAAGGGCTAAGGCCCGAGCGACCAAGGCGAAGGCGGCTCGTTCCGGACACGCACCCTGTGGGCGGCATCTTCCACCATGCGCGCCTCTTCGTGTTCGCCTATTGCGGTGAGCGCTACTGCGACCGAATCCGCGTCGTCTGCCTCAAGACACCGTGTCTCACCATCGCTGCTCGTTATCTGAACCACCCAATGGTTCGCCGTTCCCTTAGACGCAGATGGCGCCGCTGCCTGTATGTACACAGCAGCCAACCCGAATTCCGCCAGCGCACTTCTAGCCATTTGATTTGCCCCATCACCTCGTCGACACTGTACCACGCGGTGCGCCGGAGTGATGCCAGTCTGGCCGGGATAAATAGCAGCGACCGGACAACCTTTGACCGTGGCAGAAATTGGCACCGACCAAAGTGGGCGAGGGGCAGTGGCTATGAAGCTCGAAGGTAAGACCGCAGTCATCACCGGCGCTTGCGGCGGTATCGGGCGTGCTATCGCCGAACGGTTCGCTCTGGAGGGCGCGATCGTTGTCGTGACGGATCGCAATCGGGATAGGGCTGCCAAGGTGGCAACTGAAATCGGGCAGGGAGCTTACGCCGTGGCGCTCGACGTAACCTCGGAGCCCTCCATCGCGGCATTGATTGAGGCGGTGACTGCAAGGAGTCCGTCGATCGACATCCTGGTCAACAACGCTGCCATCTTTGATATGGCGCCCATTCTTGACGTGACCCGCGGCAGCTATAACTCATTGTTCGAGGTCAACGTCAAAGGGCTTTTCTTCACGCTTCAAGCGGTCGCAGCCCACATGGTCAGGCGCGGAGGAGGGGGCAAGATCATCAACATCTCCTCGCAAGCCGGCCGTCGCGGCGAGGCGCTCGTGTCGATGTACTGCGCGACGAAAGCAGCGGTCATCAGCTTGACGCAGTCAGCGGGCCTCGATTTGATCAAATACCGGATCAACGTGAACGGAATAGCGCCGGGTGTGATTGACACCCCGATGTGGGATCGAGTCGACGCGTTGTTTGCTCAACACGAGAATCGCCCTATCGGGGAGAAGAAACGCCTGGTTGGCGAGGCCGTTCCCTACGGTCGCATGGGGGTACCAGACGATCAAACGGGCGCCGCGGTGTTCCTCGCCTCATCCGACGCTGACTATGTCGTCGCACAAACGCTCAATGTCGACGGTGGCAACTGGATGAGTTGAGTCGACGGCTTAGGACCTACTCGCCTCAAGCGCATGGGCGGCCGCAAGAGGAAGGCAACCCATTTTTAGGTAATCTGCAAAATTACAGTGCGCTGGCTACCAGTTGAGCCGCTCAACGTCGCTGAACGATATGGAGCCGCCCGCGGTGAAGTTGATCGTTCCGTCCGCGTCAGCGCTGAACGTCATCACGCCGTTTGCCGCATCGGTATTGTCGATCGTTCCCGAGGAGAGCACAACGGTCCAGTCAACGTTGTAGACGAGATTGCTGCCGCCCGCAGAATCCAGCATCTGGATAGTATCGACCCAGCTGGCGCCACTGCCGCCGTCAATGATGTCGTTACCGTCGCCGACCTGATAGGTGAACAGGTCGTGGCCGGCGCCACCATTTAGCCTGTCGTCACCAAGACCTCCGCGGAGTGTGTCGTTCCCGCCGGCGCCCCAAAGGATGTTGGCACCCGAGTTGCCTGTCAGCGTGTCGTTGTTGTTGGAGCCGAGAACGTTCTCAAAGCCTGTGATTGAGTCGCCAGCCGCGTGTCCGCCCGAGGTGACATTGGTGGCAAGGTTTACCGCAACGCCGGCGTTGGAGCTCGCATATGACAGGGTATCGACGTCGTTCCCACCACTAAGAGTGTCGCTCCCGGCACCGCCCTCGATCGTGTCGGTTCCCGCGCCTCCGGTGATGGTGTCGTTGCCGTTGAGCCCCAACAGAACGTTATCGCCGCCATCGCCGGTAAGTATGTCGGCGGAATTCGAGCCTGTGAGGTTTGCGAAGTTTGCGATCGTGTCACCGGCGGCGTCGCCGCCGGAAACGGCGCCTGTGCCGAGGTCGACGTTTACTCCCGCGCTCGACGTCATGTACGACAAGGTATTGACACCTGTGCCGCCATCCATGTTGTCAGCGCCGACGCCGCCAACAATGAGATCATTGCCACCGCCGCCGGTGATCACATCGTTCCCGTTTAGTCCGAAGATCAGGTCGTCGCCCGAGGTCCCGGTCAAGGTCTCGGCGCTGTTGGAACCCTCGATCGCATCGATCACGTTGATGGTGGTTATGTGGTCGGCGTATTGGCCTGCACTGTCCGTGACACGGACAGTGAGGTTGTATGAGGGGGCGGTTTCATAGTTGAGAGCGCCATTGACGGTGATGATGCCGTTCGTCGCACCGATGGCGAAGGGACCAGAGGCGCCGACAAGCGAATACGTGAGCGTGTCGTTGTAGTCCGCCTCAATTGGCGTGGCATAGCCGACAACCGTACCCGTCGGCGCGTTCTCGACAGCCGAAGAGTTTGTGATGCTGAGGGCGACTGGTCCGTCGTTGGTTCCGGTAACGGCGACGGCAAGCGTGGTTGAGCTGGTTGCACCGGCGGCATCACGCATGGTGTAGGCGAAGCTGTCGGTGACGGTCTGGCCGGCGCGCAGAGCCTGGACGGCGGCGCTGGCGTTGTTGAGGGTGTAGGTATAGCTGCCGTCGGCATTGATGGTGACCGTGCCGTAGGTTCCGGCGACGGAGACGCCGACGTTGCCGGCGACGCCCTTGACCGCCGACACCGTCTTGGTGTCGCCGTTGTCGACGTCGGTATCGTTGGCAAGCACGTTGCCGGTGGCCGAGGTGGTGACCTCCTCCTGCGCCGTCGCCGTGTTGGCAACCGCGACCGGTCCGTCGTTTTTGCCGGTGACGGTGACGGCAAGCGTGGTCGAGCTGGTCGCACCGGCGGCATCGCGCATGGTGTAGGTGAAGCTATCGGTGACGGTCTGGCCGGCGCCTAGTGTCTGGATCGCGGCGCTGGCGTTGTTGAGGGTGTAGGTGTAGCTGCCATTGGCATTGATGGTGACCGTGCCGTAGGCGCCGGCGACTGCTGTCCCGACGCTGCCCGCCGCACCATTGACCTCGGAGACGGTTTTGGTGTCGCCGCTGTCGGCGTCGGTATCGTTGGTGAGCAGGTTGCCGGTCGCCTTTGTGGTGGTGTCTTCCTGGACGGCGGCGGTGTTGGCGACCGCGACTGGTCCGTCATTGGTTCCGGTAACGGCGACGGCAAGCGTGGTTGAGCTGGTTGCACCGGCGGCATCACGCATGGTGTAGGCGAAGCTGTCGGTGACGGTCTGGCCGGCGCGCAGAGCCTGGACGGCGGCGCTGGCGTTGTTGAGGGTGTAGGTATAGCTGCCGTCGGCATTGATGGTGACCGTGCCGTAGGTTCCGGCGACGGAGACGCCGACGTTGCCGGCGACGCCCTTGACCGCCGACACCGTCTTGGTGTCGCCGTTGTCGACGTCGGTATCGTTGGCAAGCACGTTGCCGGTGGCCGAGGTGGTGACCTCCTCCTGCGCCGTCGCCGTGTTGGCAACCGCGACCGGTCCGTCGTTTTTGCCGGTGACGGTGACGGCAAGCGTGGTCGAGCTGGTCGCACCGGCGGCATCGCGCATGGTGTAGGTGAAGCTATCGGTGACGGTCTGGCCGGCGCCTAGTGTCTGGATCGCGGCGCTGGCGTTGTTGAGGGTGTAGGTGTAGCTGCCATTGGCATTGATGGTGACCGTGCCGTAGGCGCCGGCGACTGCTGTCCCGACGCTGCCCGCCGCACCATTGACCTCGGAGACGGTTTTGGTGTCGCCGCTGTCGGCGTCGGTATCGTTGGTGAGCAGGTTGCCGGTCGCCTTTGTGGTGGTGTCTTCCTGGACGGCGGCGGTGTTGGCGACCGCGACTGGTCCGTCATTGGTTCCGGTAACGGCGACGGCAAGCGTGGTTGAGCTGGTTGCACCGGCGGCATCACGCATGGTGTAGGCGAAGCTGTCGGTGACGGTCTGGCCGGCGCGCAGAGCCTGGACGGCGGCGCTGGCGTTGTTGAGGGTGTAGGTATAGCTGCCGTCGGCATTGATGGTGACCGTGCCGTAGGTTCCGGCGACGGAGACGCCGACGTTGCCGGCGACGCCCTTGACCGCCGACACCGTCTTGGTGTCGCCGTTGTCGACGTCGGTATCGTTGGCAAGCACGTTGCCGGTGGCCGAGGTGGTGACCTCCTCCTGCGCCGTCGCCGTGTTGGCAACCGCGACCGGTCCGTCGTTTTTGCCGGTGACGGTGACGGCAAGCGTGGTCGAGCTGGTCGCACCGGCGGCATCGCGCATGGTGTAGGTGAAGCTATCGGTGACGGTCTGGCCGGCGCCTAGTGTCTGGATCGCGGCGCTGGCGTTGTTGAGGGTGTAGGTGTAGCTGCCATTGGCATTGATGGTGACCGTGCCGTAGGCGCCGGCGACTGCTGTCCCGACGCTGCCCGCCGCACCATTGACCTCGGAGACGGTTTTGGTGTCGCCGCTGTCGGCGTCGGTATCGTTGGTGAGCAGGTTGCCGGTCGCCTTTGTGGTGGTGTCTTCCTGGACGGCGGCGGTGTTGGCGACCGCGACTGGTCCGTCATTGGTTCCGGTAACGGCGACGGCAAGCGTGGTTGAGCTGGTTGCACCGGCGGCATCACGCATGGTGTAGGCGAAGCTGTCGGTGACGGTCTGGCCGGCGCGCAGAGCCTGGACGGCGGCGCTGGCGTTGTTGAGGGTGTAGGTATAGCTGCCGTCGGCATTGATGGTGACCGTGCCGTAGGTTCCGGCGACGGAGACGCCGACGTTGCCGGCGACGCCCTTGACCGCCGACACCGTCTTGGTGTCGCCGTTGTCGACGTCGGTATCGTTGGCAAGCACGTTGCCGGTGGCCGAGGTGGTGACCTCCTCCTGCGCCGTCGCCGTGTTGGCAACCGCGACCGGCGCATCATTCATGCCAACGACCTCAATCGAGAGGCTCGCGGTGGCACCTCCGCCATGACCGTCGCCAATGCCGTAGGAGAAAGTGTCATTCACTTTCTCGCCGGCCGCCAACGCGTTGGCGGCAGCATTCGGGGTGTAACTCCAATCGCCGTCCTCATCCAGTACCAGGTCGCCGTAGGTACCGCTAACGACAACACCGACATTGGTTGGGTTGCCGTTGACCGAGGAAACGCGGAGAACATCCGCAGCATCGGAGTCGCTGTCGTTGGACAGGACATTCCCCGAGACGGCGCTGTCCTCATCGGTAACCGCCGTATCAAGCCTTGCGATCGGCTGACTATTTTCCGCCAGCGCAACGCCGTTAGTTTCGCCCGGCGCAAGGAACGCCGTCGGCACGATGGCGCTCGCCATCAAGGTCGGCGCGGGGGCGTTCGCATCGCCCAACAGGAAGGCCTGCGTGGCCTGAAGCTGGCTGGCGACAGCCGCCCCGGTCGCGTCGCCTACCGCTAAAAGGGCGGCGCAGAGTCTCATGGGAACCGGCCCCAGCTGTGGGGCCCGCCCGATCATCCACCGCCGGCAAAAGGGAACCGTTGCCTTCAGTCGTTGTGCGGGGATCGATTGCGGCGATTGTCTCGGCGGCGACGATAGCATCCGCCGCGTGCGACCCTTCATGGATATTCGGATTAGCGAGGTGTGCTGGGCCCGCCCGATCGGCGTCCCATTGATAGTCATTCGCTTTTCGCGCCCCAACTGCTTGCGGGGTCGCAGGCGTTTCCAACTCGCTCACAGCAGCCACCAATTCCGGTCGATCAACACCATCCCAGACCGGCGAATTCTCTCACCTGCGGCTTAAATCGACATGACGTTTTCGGTTCAAATCGAAGGCTCGTCGTTAGTGCGTTCTTCACCCTGACCGCGCCGCGATCCCGCGAAACCCGGGCCGGGGATCCGGCATGGTTAACGAAAACCTAAGATTTCAGGCCCAAACAGGCGTGCAGGTGTGCACAACGGAAACCCATAAGTCATGCGGTTGACAGGTCGAGCCAGCCTCGGCGCTCGCCCCAAGCTGGGAAAGAACAAGCTCTCGGCCGCGCCCCTGCACGAACCGCCGCGCGGCGCGAAGGACGTCGCGCTTGCAGAAATCAGAGACGCCGAACCGCGTCTCGGTTGGCAAATTTGGGTGGCAACACTGGCGATCAACCTACTGTCGCTGGCCGTGCCGCTGACGATACTGCAGGCATACGACCGGATATTGCCGCACCAGGCGATGGGGACGTTCACGCTGCTCGTGGCCGCAGCGTCAATCGCCATAGTGTTTGAGACCGGGATGCGCATGGCCCGAGTGGCCGCGCTAAGCCAACTGACCGTGACTTTCGAATCTCGCGTAGTGGCCGGCACTGTTGGGCGCCTGTTGGCGACGCCATCGTCTTCCGTCAACCAGTCTTCGGCAGGCGAGTTACTCGACAAAATTCAATCGATCGAAATCTTGCGGAGCTACCACACCGGCCAGTCGCGCCTGGCGCTGATTGATTTGCCCTTTGCCTGTCTCTTTGTGTGGTTGATGTATCTCATTGGCGGTTCGATCGCTCTCGTCCCAATTGCCATGGCGGCGGGACTGGCGCCGCTGGCGTTGCGCCGGTCCCTCGGCGAAGAAGCGATTACCGTTCGCCGGCGAAAGGGTGAAGACCGGCGCACCGATTTGTTGATCGAAATCCTGCGCGGCATCCGCACCATAAAGTTCCTGGCGGCCGAACCTCTGATCATGCGGCGATATGATCGCCTGCAAAGGACGACCGTCGAGAATTCGTACGATAACCTTGTCATCGCCAACGCAAACCAGAGTCTCAACACGCTCTTTGCAAACCTTGTGCTGGTCAGCGTGGTCAGCTACGGCGCGATGCTGGTCATCGGGGGCACCCTGTCGGTGGGTGCTCTGGCGGCGTGCACCATGCTGGCAGGCCGCGCCGTCCAACCGATCCTCAGACTGTACGCCGTGCACGGCCAAAAAGTCGTTGTCGATACAGCGCGGAGCAGACTTGCTGATGTGCTCGCGCTGCCGCACGCGCTCCCGGTCAGACTCAAACGCCTCGATCGAGATCAAGGGCGCCATCTCGGTTGCCGACCTCACCTTTGCCTATCCGGACGGTAGCGGTGCCGTTCTGCAGTCTCTCAATCTGAATGTTGCGGCGGGTTCAATTTGCGGGATCATCGGCCTCGACCTCGCCGGCAAATCAACCTTGGCGAGGCTCATTGCCGGCGAAGTCAAACCGACGGCGGGAACCATCTCCATCGATGGCTACGACCTCAACGGCGAACACGGCTCCGTCCTCAGGCCGCATATCGCTCTGGTCGGGCAGGAGCGAACACTGTTTGAAGGGACCGTTCTCGACAATATTTCGCTCTTCCGTTCAAGCGGGGCTCAAGTCGAGGCCAGCCTCAAAGCGGCGCGTCTGATTGGCTTGGAAGTCGACATCCAGCGGCTTCCGCAAGGCTACTCAACCTTCATCTCTGACAGCATCGCCGAAGAGCTCCCGGCAAGTTTTGCTCACCGCATCATGATCGCTAGAGCTCTGGCGCGACGGCCCAAAGTTCTGATCCTTGACCAAGCCAATGCCGGACTCGACATGCAGTCGGACCGATTGCTTCGCGAGGCGCTACGCGCCATCCGGGGTTCAGTGACCACTGTGTTGATTACCGAGCGGCCTTCGCTTCTACGCATCGCCGACAGTGTCTACACGCTGGAGGCGGGCAAACTCTCCGCTACTCCGGTGAGCGCCGAATTCGACGCGATGAAAACACCGACAACTCCCCGATCGCACCATGGGTGATCCGTCGACGCCCCCACCAGATCCGTTTCAGCCCGCCGATCTGCGGGTGAACGCCGTGCATGCCCAGCTGGGTCTCCTCACCGATGCCTTTTCGTCAGAGTCGGTGAATGAGGCGGACTGGGAGAAGGGACCCGGCGCCTGTCTTCCCCAAATACTCTGGGCGTTGAATTGGCGCGGCGACAAAAGTCGCCTCATTGAAGCGATGCCGCACATGCAGGCAATCGACGACGTCGAGGCACTGCGAGCAGTGTTGGTGCGCCTGAAGTTCCAAACGGTTGCGGTTGCCGTTACGCCGGACACTCTCTCGACGCTCGAACTGCCGTGTCTCTTTAGCCGGGACGGCAAAAGCATTTTCGTCCTTATCGCCAGGAGCGGCGACGGCGTCGAAGCTTTTGACAGCCAGACCGGAAGAACCAGTGCGATAACCCGTTTGCCGCAATCCGGAACGGCCTACCTGCTGCGGCCGATTGATAGTGCCGCGGAGCAGAGTGACCTCACCCGCCGAAGTTGGGCAGGGCTGCTGGTTAAGCGTTTTCGCATCACTATTGCCCAGCTGCTTTTGGTCAGCCTGATCATCAATGCGCTGGCACTCCTCCCGTCCTTGTTCATTCTGGCCGTCTACGACACCGCGATCGCGACGAAGTCTCCGTCAATGCTGGTGGGCCTGCTTGTCGGAATCTGCATTGCGCTCGCCGTTGAATTTGGATTTCGCGAGATCCGCGGTCGGGCGTTCTCTTACCTGGGCGCGCGCTGGGAGGTGATTACCGGGGCAAAGGCGCTGGAACGGGTCCTCTATCTGCCGGTTTCCCTGACCGAACGCGGTCCCGTCAGCGCACAGATCACGCGACTGAGACAGTTCGAGAATTTGCGCGACCTGTTCTCTGGACAGATGGCGATCGCGCTCCTCGACCTTCCCTTTGTCTTGATTGCTCTGGTCGCCATCGCCGCGATTGGTGGCCAGCTTGTTTGGGCCCCGCTTGGGCTCGTGGCTTGTCTCTCCTTGCTAGCGATCGTCAGTTTGCCAGTGATGCGTCGACGATTTGCGATGGTCGGCGAAAGTCGCCAGAGAATGTTTCGCCTGTTGCTCGAGACGGTTACAAAACACCGCACCATAAACGAGAGCAGCGCGGCGAACGTCTGGCAAGGACGAGTTGACGCTGTTGCACTCGAGTTCGCGCGTCGCCATGCCAGCGCGGAACAACTCAACCTTTACATCACGAGCATTTCTCAGGCGCTGGCGAGTCTCGCCGGCCTTGGGACGCTCTTCCTCGGGCTGGAGCTTGTGATCGCCGGCAATCTTTCGGTAGGCGGTTTGATCGCGACGATGGCCATCGTTTGGCGCTTCATGAATCCGGTGCAGTCGGCGTTCGTCAATCTCAACCGATTGCAGCAGGTATTTGCCGCGTTTCGCCAGGCCAACCAGTTGTTCCGCCTGGCGCCAGAGCGCGAACCCGGAGTTCTTGCCGCCGCTCTTCCACACGATGCGCGGCGACGTTGCCGTGAGCCGCGTGTCTTTCAGGTACTCTTCCACGTCCGATTCTGCTCTGAACGGGATTTCGTTACGCATCCCGGCCGGACAGTTGGTGGCGGTCACCGGGCCAAGTGGCGGCGGCAAGTCGACGCTGCTTCGCCTGATAGCCAAGCTCTACGCGCCGCAGGGAGGGACGATTCACGTTGACGGTGTTGATATTCGTCAGATCGATGCGGGCGAGCTACGCCAAAACCTGTCGTTCGTCCCCGACTTCTTCGACTTCTTCCATGGTACGATCGCACAGAATCTCCGTCTGGCGTCGCCTTTGGCAACTGACGAGCAAGTTCACAAAGCGTGCGTTGAAGCCCGCATCCACGACTATGATTCCGTGCTCCCCCAGGGAGTAGACACGTGGTTGAAGGCCGACTTGGCAGCGAAGCTGCCGCCAGGACTCAAACAACGCATTCTCCTGGCGCGTGCTTGGGTCAAAACCGTGCCGATTTATCTTCTCGATGAACCCGCCAACAATCTCGATCACGTTGGCGAAGAAGCATTCCTGAAGAAGCTGGAGATGTTACGCGGTCGGGCGACCGTCATCATGGTCACCCACCGGCCGAGCCACATGAATATCGCCGACCGGCTAGTCTATTTGCATGATGGCTTGATTCAGTATGACGGCAAACCGGAGCAGATAATGCCGCAAATCATCGGCGCCGCCTAACCGGGCGGGAATTGGGCCTCTCGACATCGTGCGCACGCCTCCCTGCGGATCAACGCTCCGAGAACGACGTCGAATAGTTGTTGTAGATCGGCTTTAGCAGGTAGGCGGCGAGGCTCTTTGATCCCGTGGCGATCTCGGCTTGGACGACCATGCCGGGCAGGAGTGGGTGGCGCTCTCCCGAAACGGTGACAAAGTCACGCTCGAGTTTGATGACCGCCTTGTAGTACGGCACCCCTTCTTGCGTCTGGAATGTCGCCGCTGAAATTCTTTGAATAATTCCCGGAATTTTTCCAAAACGAGCCGAGTCGAACGTCGAGATTTGAATATCCGCCGATTGACCGGTTTTGATGTGACCGATCTCTTGTGGTGGAATCTGAACCTCCGCGATCATTTCCTGATCGGTCGGAACAATTAAAGCGATAACATCCCCCGGCCGCATGACTTGCCCAACCGACTTCGGTGCGAGTTCCTGGATCACCCCAGCAATTGGCGAGCGGACAACCAGTCTGTTGACCCGGTCTTCTTGTTTTGGAGCGGAAGCGCGCAGCTCGGCCAATTCGGCTGTCGCTTTTGTGCGCTCCTCGGAAAGCTGACGACGGAACGTCTCTTGATATTCGCCGAGCTTGACCTCGGCCTCCTTGCCGGCCTCGATCGCCGTTTCCATCTGTCCGGTGGCTGAAACCAGTTGCTCATTGGTTTTCTCGGCGGCCCGCTGAAGTTCGGCGTAGTCGGATTTCGACACATAACCTTGCGCAACAAGCCCCGCGCGCATTGCCAGTTGTTCATTCTGAAAGCCCAGCTGGCGCTTGAGACTTTGGACCTGGCTCTTGAAGCCATTTGCCTCCGCCGAGCGCTGGCTGATTTGCGAAGCTAGAGACTTCTGCCCGCTGCGGTATTCCGCCAAGGCGGAATCATAGGCGGCGGTCTCGCTCCTCGCCATGTCCGGGAACAGTTGACGGGATGGACCGAAGTCGAGCGCGCGACCGTCAACCAGGGCCGAAATCCGTTCGATGCGCAAAGAAAGTCCGGCGCGCCGCGACTCAAGTTGATTGAGGTCAGCGGTGGCCTGCGCCGGCTCCAGGCGAACCAGAGGTTCACCCTTCTGCACGCTCTGTCCTTCGCTGACCAGGATGTCAGCGACTTGACCGCCTTCGACGTGTTGCACTGAATGAATGAATCCGACGGGTCGAAGTTGCCCGGGCGCAACGGTCAGCTCATTTACCCGGGTCGTTAAACCCCAGAGAATGGTTGCGGCGACGGCGAGGCTTCCAAGGGTCAGTATGCTTTTGGGCAGATTGGGGGTGCTGCCGTTCTCGAGCTGCAGGGGGCGCATCAGCGCGCCGACCGGGATCCTGGCATTGGAGCCCTCCGGTTGGACGCCGGGGCGAAATTCGCGGCTGCCGAAATGCCGGAAAAATCGAGCGGCCCCGTGCCGCTTCTGGACTCGCCATAGATCGTTTGCCCTTGCATGGGAACGGTTCCCTTGCGGACAATAGGCTTAGCCCCTAAAAATGACCTTAAGATCCAGATTGCGCTCAACGGGTCACATTTGCCTGACGGTTTTCTGCTTAGTCCAAGCCCTTTTGGGCACCTTTGCCCGGCTCTCCTTTCGGCGATCGATTGCGTAGATGGTCGGAATCCCCCTCTTTTTCCGCGAGGCTGTTGAGCGCGATCGAGGCTTGCAAGGAATTCACCCTGGCTGGTCTGGCGGGTTTTCGGCGACGATCATGATCACGCCTCTGGAATGCCGGATTTCCTTCTTCGCCGCCCCGAATTGAACAACCACGTATCTTTCTTTGGCAGGAATATCGGACGCCGACTGGATGTATTTTACCAAAGCCATCGACCCCCTCCGTTCGGTTCGGCTCGCACCTAGATCCGCGAGCTTGTGATTTTCCGAAAAGCCGCTCTGTAATCGGCCAGAAAGGCGCCGGGGGCAATCGGAATCGGTCCGCCGACACGTTGCCAATCTCCAAACCAAGACGTCTTGCGCCGTACGTGCGCCGCGAGCGGCCCAATGTTCGGAAGGGCCCGTTTCGCATCTTGTCCAAAAATGCGATGGTCAGCGCGACGCGATCGGGTGAGGGGGAGGTCAGATGGGTGTGGTCTGGGTAGTCTGCCCGACCTCCCGTCGTTACGTTTCGACGGGAATCGAAACCAACGAGAAGGAGTTCTCGAAGTTTCCAGGCCTTGGGCTCGTCTATGAGTGTGTTGAATGCGGCCAAACCCATGCTTGGCGAGACATGCAGGCCACGATCGTGGACGAGAGCATCAACCCACTGACCTCACACTGAGGCGTTCGAGCGAATGATACGTTCGGCAACGCGCTCATTTGCGGAGCCGCGTCCTTCGCTTTTGCGCCACGGACACTGACGGAAAGGTCGAAATCAATTCCAGGAGGCTTCGTTTCAGGCGGGCACCGGAAATTTGCGAGACCGTGCGAATAATGTCCGCATCTATCTGCGAGATGTCGAAAAAAGGACCGGCATCGACGGGTTCTATCTTCGAGCTTCCCGGTGCCTCGATAAAAGTAGGCGACGTCCACGCCAAGCACGGTAGCAAATTCGAAGAGGCGGCTGGCGCTCACCCGGTTTGTGGCCTTCTCGTATTTTTCTACCTGTTGGAAGGAGATCTTCGAGGCCTTGGCCAACTGCGTTTGGGAAAGGCCGCGTGAGGTTCGCGCCATTCGAAGCTGATTTCCGACAATTCGGTCGACGGGGTGAATTCGGGGCCTTGGCCAATATCAAGACTACCTTTCCGATATTATGGAGGCCGCAGCGATGATGAAGCTGGCGCTTCGGTCGTGAAGAAGAGTGAGGATGCGTTATAGTGGGTGTTACGAGCCGATCAACCTCATCGTCCGTACGCGCGATACTCGACCGTTTCGACACTCGAGTGAAGTTCGCAGGGGAGGCTTTTTTGCGTATTCGCCGCGTATTTACGCGGAACTAGCTGCGTCTCAGCGACGATTGGTAGATCGCGGCAGCGAGTTTAAAGACGGCGCCGATCTCGGCGGTGACGTTGCCCATCTGGTCGTAATAATAAAGGGTCCGCCCGCCGAGCGCGTCGGTGCGCTCGGTGACCCGGCCGCGCTGGTCGTATTTGAGCTTCTCGCTCGGAGTCGCGACGGTCGAATTGACCCAGTCGGAATTCATCGTCCAGACGGCGTCGCCGCGGGTCTCGACGAGACGGTCGAGGCGGTCGTAGAAATAGGTGGTGGTGCGCGCTTCGGCGAGGCCGAACGCCTCGATCTTCCGGGTGCGGTTGCCGTTCGAATCATCTTGGAACGTGTTGGTGACGACGCTCGAAACGACGGTGCCGGCGGAATTCACCGACGACATCGGCAGGATCTCGGCGACGAGCAGCCCGCGCCGGTCGAAGCTGTTGGCGACGATCCCGCCGAGCTTGTTGCGCACGGCGATCCGGTTGCCGAAGGCGTCGAGCGTATATTGCTCGTAATAGCCCTCGGCGTCGGTGGTCTTCACCACCCGGCCGAGGCGGTCATAGTCGAAGCTGGTCGTGGCGGCGCCGCGGGTGACGGTCAAGAGGTCGCCGAAGACGTCGTAGCTGTTCGTGGTGACGTTGCTCAACGCGTCGGTGGTGCTGACCAGCCGGCCGAGCCGGTCATAGGCCTTGGTGGTGACGAAACCGCGCGCGTCGGTGACCTTCGTCACCTCGCCGAACGCACTATATTCGTAAGCGACCACCCCGCCCAGAGCGTCGGTCTCGGTCAGCACCCGCCCCAGCTTGTCGAAAGTGCGGTTGGTGGCGTAGCCGCGGGCGTCGGTGACGGTCTTGACGTTGCCCAGGCCGTCATAGGCATATTGGACGAACCCGCCTTCCACCGTTCCGGTCGCGTTGGTCTGAGAGGCGATCCGTCCGAAATTGTCGTAATTGTAGTAAGTGTAGTTCGAGTCCGCCCAGACGTTGAGCTCCATTATCTTCAGGCCGGTCTGGAAATAATTGTAACGGTACCAGCCGCCTTCGGCGTTGTAGACGTCGGTGAGCGGGCCTCCGAACTCGTAATTGTACAACTCGCCGGTCCAAACTCCGCCCTGGAGCCCGTCGACATTGGCGATGGTCGTCGAATCGCTGACCGAGACCGGATTGCCCCAGCGATATTGGCCGATCGTCCGCCCGGCCCCGTCATAGTCGGTTCGGCTGATATAGCCTTCGGCGTCGACGGTGAATTTGAGCTGCCCGGCGGCCGTATAATAAAAGCGGGTGACGCGATTGGCCGCGTTGGCATTCTGCGCGCCGGACCAGGCATTCATCGTGCTGGAGTCGGGCCAGGTCGACGTCGGCCGAGCGACGGCGAACTGCACCGTCTTCGTCACCTGGCCGCTATTGTTGTAGAAATAGGCGGCGACCGCGCCTTCCGGATCGATCGCGTAGGAGAGCAGGCCGGAATCGTTGTAGACGTTCCAGCTTCGGCGGGTGGCGGCCGCCGAGGCGAGGCCGGAGCTCGTGACCAGCGCCTTCACATTGTCCCAGGTATAGTCGGTCGTGGCGGCGATGCTGCCCGCATAGCGGGTGGTCGAAATCAGCTTGTTCGCGGCATTGTAATTATATTCGACGACCTGATTGTGCGCGTCGACTTCGTAGCGAAGCAGCCCCTGGGCGTCGTAGGCGAAATGGGTGTGGCGGTCGTTGTCGCTGCCCGGCTGGGTCGCGATCAGCGCGCCGACCACGCCGGTGGCCCGATAGGCGGGGTCCGACCGGTTGAAGTAGGCGATCCGCTCGACCAGCTGCCCGGCCAGGTCGTAGACATTGAAGGTCAAATAGCCTTCGCCGTCGAGCCTCCCGGACTCCCGCCCGAGGGCATCGTAGAAGATGCGGGTGACGACGTCGCGGGCATCGGCGGTCGGGATGACCGGCGTAGCCGGCGGATTGGCCTGGAAGGCGAGAATCTGGTTCCAGTCGAGGCCGTTATGATAAGCGACGGTTCTGACCAGCCGGCCCGACGCGTCATATTCGTAGGTCCGGATCGTTCCGTCCATCGTCGAGGTGACCCGGCCCTCCTTGTCGTAAGTCGTCCAGCTCGACACGTCCCAGGGATGCCAGGCCGGGCGAAGGGTCGACATCTCGATGGCGGAATCGGGATTGGCGAGGGTCGTGAGGTTGGCGCCGGTGACCCCGTTTATGTAACGCATCGTGGCGACCAGCCGGTCGTTGGCGTCATACTTATATTCGACGAGGTCGCCGCGATGATTGACCTCGGCGACGAGCCGACCGACCTTGTCGTAGACGAAATATGTGTTGAAGCCGGAGGCGTCGGTGACCTGGCGAAGCCGGCCGAGCTTGTCATATTTGCTGGTGGCGGTGCCGGGCGCGACGTAGCTGCCCGACTGAGTCTCGGTGAGGAGGTTCCCGGCCTTGTTGTAGGTCGAGGTCTTCACGTAGCCGTTCGCCAGCGTGACCACCGTCTGCGTCGCCGAATCGTTGAAGACGATGTTCGTCGTGCCCTGGTTGGCATCGGTTGAGGTTATGACCCGGCCGAGCCCGTCGTAGACGAACGTCTCCGCAAGCTCGCCATCGACGAACTGCTTCAGCAGCTGGCCGGCCTGATCGTAGGTATAATAAGCACGGCTGATCCCGCCGGCGGCGGTGGCGCCTCCGTTCACCAGGGACGTCGTGTGGCGATTGACCTGGATCAAATTGCCGCGCGCATCATATTGGTTGGTGGTGATCTTCGTCGAGCTTCGGTCGGGGAGCGCGTCGCGCCAGGCGTTGAGCTGCGCCTCGGTCGCCGTCGAGTTCGGAAAGGGCAGCGCGCCGGTATAATGCTGCTCGGGATATTCGATGACGACATCGAGGTCGCCGGCCGCCGAGTAGCGATATTCGGTCACGGATGCGTCCGCGCCGATCGTGTAGCGAAGATGGCCTTCGGCATCGTAGACGTAGCGCGTGCTGAGCTGGCCGGCGCTGTCCCAATAATAAGAGCCGTAACGCCATTCGGTCAGCAGTTCGTTTTTGGCGCCGTAGGACCGCCACGTCGTGTTGCCGAGCCGGTCGGTGACGGTGGCGACGTTGCCGTTGGAATCATAACCGTAGGTGCTGGAATTGCCGAGCGCGTCCGTGACCTTGGAGACATGCCGTCCCCCGCCCGCCCAACTGCCATTGGCCCAGCTTCCGGCGAGCGTGCTGAAGCTGATATCCCGGCAGACCGCGCCCTGGCTGTAGGCGCGATGCTTGAAGACGAGGCCGAGGCTCGCGGCGGCGGCCCGCGAGTGGAACAGGACTCCGTTTTTCAGGAAGTCGAACTTCGCCCCGTCATAGGAGATCGTCCAGACGTCGGAGGAGACGCCGGTGACGGCGAAGCGGGTCCACTCCACGCCATCGAACACCGCGACACCACTGGTGTCGTCGAAATACAGTGCGGCCGCGAAACCGCCGTCGGCCCAATTGGTGCCGGCGACGGCCTTGTTCGCAAAGGTCGAAAGGCCCGCCTGCTGGTATTTGCCGCCCACCTGCGGATCGTCGAGCTTGAACTGCACCGTGGCGGTGCCCGACATCAGCTGGCCGCTATAGGCGATCTGATTGGCCCAACCGGTAGCGGCGGTTTTCGAGACGGTGCCGCCGGTGATCTGCGAGCCGGTCGAATTGGTCAGCGGAGCCGCCACCGCCGCCGTCCAGTTGCCGTTGGCCCAGCTTCCGGCGAGCGTGCTGAAGCTGATGTCCCGGCAGACCGCGCTCTGGCTGTAGGCGCGATGCTTGAAGACGAGGCCGAGGTTCGCGGCGGCGGCCCGCGAATGGAACAGGACTCCGTTTTTCAGGAAGTCGAACTTCGCCCCGTCATAGGAGATCGTCCAGACGTCGGAGGAGACGCCGGTGATGGCCTTGCGGGTCCACTCCACGCCGTCGAACACCATGACACCGCTGGTGTCGTCGAAATACAGTGCGGCCGCGAAACCGCCGTCGGCCCAACCCGTGCCGGCCACGGCCCGGTTCGCAAAGGTCGAAAGGCCCGCCTGCTGGAGCTTGCCGCCCACGTGCGGATCGTCGAACTTGAACTGCACCGTGGCGGCGCCGGACATCAGCTGGTCGCTATAGGCGATCTGGTTGGCCCACCCCGTGGCGGTGGTTTTCGTCACGGTGCCGCCGGCGATCTGCGAGCCGGACGAATTGATCAGCGGAGCCGCCACGGCCGTCGCCGCCACATATTCGAACTGCGTGGTTTGCTGAACGGCGCCGCCCTGAGCCGGCGGTGCGGTGATCTTGGCCAGGGCGCCGTCGGGGAAATAGTCGAGCCGGGTGACCTGAAGCGTCGGGTCGGTGATCAGCGTATAGGTGCCGTTATAGGCGATCGTGGTGACCCGGGTGGCGCCCGGGGCGGCCGTCTGGGTGAGGCTGGTCACCCGATCCGACGAATCGTAGCCGATGGTCAGCAGCGAGCCGTCGGATTGGGCGATGGACTCGACCCGCCGGGAGGTGCCGGCATAGGTGTAGGTGGTGACGTAGACCTTGCCGTCCGCAATGTCGTTATTCTCGGGGCTGAGATCGACCTTGACGCTGGTGAGGCGGTTCGAGGCATCGTAGAAATATCGGGTTCGGGTCAGGGTCTTGCCGGTGCTGGTGGCGAGGTCGGTATAGCTCGTCACCATCTGGGTGATGTTGTTCCCGGACCAGCTATAGTCGGTGTAGGAGCCGTCGGCCGTGGTCACCCGGGTGAGATTGGCGCCGGTATAGGTGAAGCTGAGGGCGTTGCCGTCGGGATCGATCTGCTGGGCGATCCGCCACAGGTTGTTATAGGCGGCATAGGTCTCGCGCATCTGGGAGTCGCCGTCGGTCCAGGTCCAGACCCCGGCCGACGAGGTCAGCTTGTCGAAGGTTCCGGCCCCTTCCGTGGTCGTGTAGGCATTCGCCGCGGCATTCCACGCATAGACGATGTCCGAGCCGTCCGCGGAGACCCGGCGGACGGTGCTGCCGGCGACGTTCAGGGTCCCGGCGAGTCCGTAGACCCGGCGGTCGGTGCTCTGGCGCCAATTGTCGGCATTGTCGTCGGACATGTCGCCGAGGCTGTTGTAGGTGCGGGCGATGGCGAGATCGGGACCGCGGCCGACGAGGAACTCGTCGCGCTGGCTGATCAGAAGGTTGCCGGTGAAGCCGTTGACCGCCACCTGCTCGCCGTTGCGGCCCAGCGACGCCGAGCCCAGCAGCCCGGCCCCGCCCAGCATCGAACCCGATCCACGCTCGAGGCCGGCCCCGGCCCCGGTGAAGATTGCAACCATCGAACACGCCCTCCCCGAACGGGAGGAGCACTGCGCCTCGTCCCCGCCTTTGAAGTGTCAATCGGGAAATTCGATATTTAGTTTAGCGTTATTTTGGTCCGCCAGACCGCTGCGGCGCTCAAACATATGAATTCGAACGAAAAAATGCCGCAAAGAGTAGCTGACGAATCCCTTTTCGATATCGCGGCGGCTTTATTGTGCGATGCAATAGGGGCACATAGCTGGGAGCGATGACAGACACGTCCCTCCAGTTGGTCACGACAGCCGCCGAGGCGATCGAGCGAGCGCGCCGGATTGTCGTCAAGATCGGCTCGTCGCTGCTCATCGAAAAGTCGGGCGCTGGAGTACGCCACGCGTGGCTCGCCGGCCTCGGCGCGGACATTGCCGCGCTCCGGGCCCACGGGAAGCAGATCGTAATCGTGTCGTCGGGCGCGGTGGCGCTCGGCCGGGAGCATCTGGGTCTGAAGCGCTCGGCGCGGCTCGACTTCAAGCAGGCGGCGGCGGCGGCCGGGCAGGCCTTGCTGATGCAGGCCTGGGAACGGGCTTTGTCGCCGCATGGGATCCCGACGGCCCAGCTGCTGCTCACCTTCGAGGATACGGAGCAGAGAAAGCGCTCGCTCAACGCCCGCGCGACTCTTGAAGTCCTGCTCGCCCAGGGCGGCCTGCCGGTGATCAACGAGAATGACAGCGTCGCGACCGAAGAGCTGCGCTTCGGCGACAACGACCGGCTTTCCGCGAGGGTCGCCCAGTTGATCCGAACCGACCTGCTCATTCTCCTGTCCGACGTCGACGGTCTCTATGCCGCCGATCCCGCGACCACCCCGGGGGCGGAGCATATCCCGTTCATCGGCTCGGTCACCGACGGGATTTCGAACCTTGCCGCCGGCGCCAGGGCCGGCGGAGTCGGTTCCGGTGGCATGCGCACCAAGATCGAGGCGGCGCGGATCGCAAGCGCCTGCGGCTGTGCGACCGTCATCGCCTCCGGACGCGAAGACAAGCCGATCGCGCGGCTGACGGCGGGCGCCCGATCGACCTTCGTCGCCGCCACGGGCTTGCCGGGCAAGGCGTATAAGCAGTGGATCGCCGGCGCCCTGTCGCCCGGCGGCTCGGTGTCGATCGACGACGGCGCGGTGGCCGCGCTCGCCGCCGGAAAGAGCCTTCTGCCCGGGGGAATCGTCTCGGTGGACGGCGAGTTCGACCGAGGCGCCTGCCTCAGGATCCTGGACCGCCACGGCCGTGAGGTCGCCCGGGGGATATCGGCCTACGGCGCCGCCGAATCCCGGACGATCAAAGGGCGCGGCAGCGCCCGCATCGCCGAGCTTCTCGGCTATGCCGGGCCGGACGAACTGATCCATCGCGACGATCTGGTGATGCTGTGACCCTGCGAGCCGCCATGGACGCGATGGGCGCCCGGGCTCGCGCCGCGGCGGAGACTCTCCGCCTGGCGCCGGCGGAGCAGCGCAGCGCGGCGATCGCCGCCGCCGGCGCCGCCCTTCGTGCGAGATCGTCGGCCATATTCGACGCCAATGCGGCCGACATGGCCGCCGCGACGAACCTCGAAGGCCGCCTGCGCCTCGACGACGAAGGGCTCGAGGCGATCTCGAGCGCGCTGCATGCGCTGGCTGTGCGACCTGACGGCATCGGCGAGGAGATGGAGCGGTGGTCGCGGCCCAACGGTCTCGACATCGCTCGAGTGAGGACGCCGATCGGTGTCATCGGAATGATTTACGAGAGCCGGCCGAACGTCACCGCCGACGCCGCGGCGATCTGCCTGCGTTCGGCCAACGCCCTCATCCTCAGGCCCGGGTCGCAGGCGCTTCGGTCCTGCCTTGCCATCCACGGCGCCATAGCCGCCGGGCTCGCGGACTCGGGATTGCCGGAAGACTGCATCCAGATCGTGCCGACGTCGGACCGCGACGCGGTGGGAATGATGCTTGAAGGGCTTGCCGGTGCGATCGACCTCCTGATCCCGCGCGGCGGCGCCGCTTTGGTCGAGCGGGTCGTCCGCGACTCGAAGGTGCCTGTGCTGGGGCACCTCGAGGGCCTTTGCCACAGCTATGTGCATTCCTCCGCGGACCTCGACATGGCCCTTCGGATCGTCGCCGATGCCAAGATGCGCCGAACCTCGGTCTGCGGCGCGACGGAGACGTTGCTGGTCGACCGCGCAATCGCGCCTGCGCTGCTTCCGCGGCTGGCCGGCGTCCTTGGGGGATGTGAGCTGCGCGGCGATGCGGAAGCCAGGCGGCATGCGCCGATGGAGGCCGCCGTCGAGACCGGACTGGTCGACTGAATATCTCGCGCCCATCCTGGCCGTCCGAATCGTCGCGGGTCTGGACGAGGCGATCGATCACATCCGTCGCTACGGTACCGGACACACGGAAGCGATCGTCTGCGCGGACGAAGCCGTGGCCGAAGCCTTCCTCGCCCGGGTCGACAGCGCTATCGTGATGTGGAACGCTTCGACCCAATTCGCCGACGGCGGCGAGTTCGGCTTCGGGGCGGAAATCGGGATCGCGACCGGACGCCTGCACGCGCGCGGACCCGTCGGCGCCGAGCAGCTGACCTCTTTCAAATATCAGATTCGAGGCTCGGGCCAGACTCGCGGTTGATCGTATTCAATACCCCGTCGTGCTTTTCAATTCGTCGTAAAAATATCTCGTTTCACCGCTAGACTGTCCCCTCCAAGTCATGCAATCATCCCGGTGTTCGGGAGGTGCGGGATGCGGGGCTGGCTGTATCGAGTTGCGGCTTTGCTGGCCTTGGTGCCGATTACGGCTTCGGCCGACACGGCTCCGACCGTCGTCACCGCCACGACTGGCACCGACGGCTCTGCAATCACCCGTTTCACGCTGCGATTCTCGGAGCCGATGGCGCCGCTGGGGCGCGGCTCGACGCCCATCGGCATGACCTGCGCGGTGAAGGGCGAAGGCCGCTGGGTCGATCCAGAGACCTTCGTCTGGGAGTTCGCCAAGCCGCTGCCCGGCGGAATCACCTGCACCGCGGAGCTGAAGGACGGGCTGGAAACGCTCAGAGGCGCGGAGGTGAGGGGAACCAGCAGCTTCACCATCGACAGCGGCGGCCCCTATCCGCGCGCCGTGCTCCCGCGCGACGGCTGGGACGGGATCGAGGAGGAGCAGACCTTCATCGTCGCGGTCAACGGCCCGGTCGACCGCGCCTCGATAGCCCGAGGCGCCTATTGCGCGGTGGATGGGATCGGCGAACGGATCGCGGTCGATCTGCTCCCGGGCGACGTCGCCGGCCGGGTGCTGACCGAGATGGGCGGCCGCTGGACCCGCCGTAATTTCCTCGAAGAAGCGGGCCTTCCGCGCGACCTTCCCGACAATGCGGCGGACCGCGCCGCCGCGCTCGCCAATATCGTCGCCCTGAAATGCCGGAGACCCTTGCCGCCGGGACGGGACATGGCCCTGGTCTGGGGCAAATCGATCCGCTCCCCCGGCGGCCGCATTGCGGGCGAGGAAAGGCGGTATGATTTCACGGTCCGCAAGGAGTTCACGGCCCGGCTCAGCTGTCCGCGGGTCAATGTCGAATCCGGCTGCAATCCGCTCGAGGCGGTGAAGGTGGAGTTCAGCGCGCCGGTGTCACGGGCGCAGGCGCTCGCCGTCCGCCTGGACGTCGGCGGCGGCAAGCTGCTCGCCCCGGTCGACGTGGGGCGCGAGCCGATCATTTCCGAGGTCGAGTTCAAGGCGCCGCTGCCGCCCGCCATCACCGCGAAGGTGATCGTCCCGGACGGCATCAGGGACGAAAGCGGCCGCCCGCTCGCCAATGCCCGCCGCTTCCCGCTCGACTTCGAGATCGCCTCGATTCCGCCGCTGGTCAAGTTCGCGGCCCCCTTCGGAATCCTCGAAGCGAAAGAAGGCGGAGTGCTCCCGGTCACGGTGCGCGGAGTCGAGCCCGAGCTTGGGCAGGACGTGAAAGGGATCGCCGGCGCCGCGGCCCGGATCGAGGCGGGCGACGCCGAGATCGCCGACTGGGTGCGCCGGGTCTACGACGCGCAGAACGACGACATCCGCGACGAAGGCACCGAGGAGAAGCCGCGCGAGGTCAACTATACCGGCACCAAGGCGCTGCTCGCCGGCGCCGAAGGCGCGAGCCGGATGAATCTCGCTCTCCCCGGCAAGGGCAAGGAGTTCGAGGTGGTCGGCGTGCCGCTGGTCAAGCCCGGCTTCTACGTCGTCGAGCTTGCCAGTCCCGCCCTCGGCCGGGTCCTGCTCGGCCGCCCGGCGACGCGCTACGTCAACGCCGCCGCTTTGGTCACCGACATGGCGGTGCATTTCAAATGGGGCCGGTCGGCCTCGCTCGCCTGGGTGACGTCGCTCGACAAGGGCAAGCCGGTGGCGGGCGCCGCCGTCCGGATCACCGACAGCTGCACCGGCAAGGCGCTGGCCGCCGGCACCACCGACAAGTCCGGACGCCTGCTGGTGACGGGCGGCCTGCCGATGCCCTCGACCCGCTCCAACTGCCGCAACCTGGGCGACGATTCTCCGCCGCTGATGATCTCCGCGCGCAAGGGAGGCGACTTCTCCTTCACCCTGACCAATTGGGGTGACGGCATCCGACCCTACGATTTCGACCTGCCCTACGGCTCGTCGGAGCAGGAGCCGGTCTTCCATTCTATCCTGGATCGTACCCTGCTGCGCGGCGGCGAGACGATCCACATGAAGCATATTTACCGGGCGCCGACTCCGACCGGCTTCCGCTCCGGCGGAACGCTCTCGGGCACCCTCGTGCTCCAGCATCGCGGCTCGCCGACCAGCTTCGAGCTGCCGCTCACGCTCGACGAGGGCGGCATCGGCGAAAATGAGTGGGCCCCGCCCAAAGGAGCTCCGGCCGGAGATTACGACATCCAGGTGAAGCTGGGTGCCGAGCCGCGCAAGGCCGGCGCCGAAGACGAAGACGCTCCCTCCGGTCAGACCCTCTACACCAATCAGTCCTTCCGGGTGGACGAATATCGGCTGCCGACGATGCGGGCGTCGGTGAGCGGCCCGCGAACGCCGTCGGTCAAGCCGACGCAGCTGCCGCTCGACCTCTTTGTCGGCTATTTGTCCGGCGGCGGCTCGGCCGGCGCGGCGGTCAAGCTGCGCACCGCCTGGGAGCTGCTCGGCGATAGTCCCGACGGCTGGGAGGATTGGTCGTTCGGCGGCGCCGCGGTTCGCGAGGGCACGGTCGCCCTGGACGAGGACGGCAACGATTCCGGAGCGGCGCAGATGCCGGACGCCTCGACTCTGCCTTTGACCCTCGATTCGAACGGCGCGCTGAGGACCCCGCTCGACATGCCGGCCCTTCACGACAATGTGCGGCTGATCGTCGAGATGGACTATGCCGACGCCAATGGCGAGACTCTCACCGCCTCGACTCGAATCCCCGTTTACACCTCCGCGATCCGCCTCGGCCTTAAGCCCGACGGCTGGGTGCAGCGCTCCGGCGACATGCGCCTCAAGATCGCCGCCTTAGGCCTCGACGGCAGGACCGTCCGAGGCCAGCCGGTCGAAATCGCCCTCTACACCCGCGAGATCATCTCGGCGCGGCGGCGGCTGATCGGCGGCTTCTACGCCTTCGACAATGTCGTGAGGACCGAGCGAATCGCCGCCGCCTGCTCCGCCACCACGGACGATCACGGCCTCGCCGAATGCCGCCTCGATCCCGAAGTCTCGGGCGAGGTGATCGCGGTCGCGACCACCCGCGACAAGGACGGCAACGAGGCACGCGCGGTCACTTCCCTCTACCTCGCCGGCGACGGCGAATGGTGGTTCGGCGGCGATAATGGCGACCGCATGGACATCATCGCCGACGCCAAGGCCTATCGCAGCGGCGCCACCGCCCATGTCCAGGTGAGAATGCCGTTCCGCAAGGCGACGGTGCTGGTGACGGTGGAGCGTGAGGGCGTGCTCTCCTCGTTCGTGACCGAGCTTTCGGGCAAGGATCCGGTCGTCGACGTCAAGCTGCCCGGCGCTTACGCGCCCGACGTCTTCATCTCGGTGATGGCGGTCCGCGGACGAGTCGCGAACTGGCGCGTGTGGCTCGCCGAGTTCGCTCAGCGATGGAAGATTCCCGTCGTCGGCAGGATCGCCAACCCCACCGCTCTGGTCGATCTCGCCAAGCCGGCCTACCGGATCGGAATCACCAAGGTGAAGGTCGGCTGGGAAGGCCACCGGCTCAATGTCGCGGTGCGCCCCGACCGGGAAAAGTACCGCGTCCGCGAGCATGTCCGGGCTTCGGTCCAGGTGCTGGGCCCCGACGGCAAGGCGCCGCAATCCGCCGAAATCGCCTTCGCGGCGGTCGACCAGGCCTTGCTTCAGCTCTCGCCCAACGAAAGCTGGAACCTGCTCGACGCCATGATGGGCGAGCGGCCGCTGTCGGTCATCACCTCGACCGCGGCGATGCAGGTGGTCGGCAAGCGTCATTATGGGCGCAAGGCCCTGCCCGCGGGCGGCGGTGGCGGCGCCGACCTCACCGACCTCATCCGAACCGACTTCAAGCCGGTTTTGCTGTGGCGCGGCCGAGTGAAGCTCGACGCTCAGGGCCGCGCCGAGGTCGACGTGCCGCTCGCCGATTCCCTTTCCGCCTACAAGCTCGTCGCCATCGCCACCGCGGGCGGCGACCTGTTCGGAACCGGAAGCGCCACGATCCGAACCGTCCAGGACCTCACAATCTATCCGGGCCTGCCGCCTTTGGTGCGCTCCGGCGACGAATATGGCGCGACCTTCACTCTGAGGAACGGCACCGACAAGGTGATGACCGTAACCGCCAGCGCCGAGCTCGAGCCGGGACCCGCGCCCGGCGGACCGCAGACGGTGACGATCCCTGCCGGCGGCGCCGTTCCGGTGACCTGGCGCCTGACCGCGCCCGAAAATGTCGACACTCTGCGCTGGACGGTCTCGGTGCGGACCTCCGACGGCCGCTCGACCGACAAGGTCCAGGTCGAGGAGCAGGTCGTGCCCGCCGTCCCGGTCGAGACCTGGGCCGCGACCTTCCTCCGCATCGGCCCCGCGCCCTTCCCCGTCGCGCCGCCGCCCGGCGCCCTGCCCGGCCGCGGCAGCATCGACGTTGCGCTGAGCGACTCGCCCTCGCCCTCGCTTGCGGGCGTGCGCGCCTACATGCTTTATTACCCTTACGGCTGCTTCGAGCAGAGGCTGTCCAAGGCGGTAGCGCTCGACGACCGCGCTGCCTGGGCGGCGATGATGGGCGACCTGCCGTCCTATACCGACCGCAACGGCCTGCTCCGCTACTGGCCGGGCGACTATATGCGCGGATCGGTGGCGCTCACCGCTTACGCCCTCTCGATCACGCCTGAGGCCGGCTTCGAATGGCCCAAGGAGCGCCGCGAGAAGCTGCTCGACGCGCTCAAGGCCGTCGTCGACGGCCGCCTCGACGACGAGAATGAGGGGCCTTCGGACATGCGGCTGCTTCGCCTCGCCGCTTTGGCCGCGCTCGCGCGCAACGGCGCCGCGACCGAGGCGATGATCGGCCAGTCCGCCATCCCCGTCGCCGACATGCCGACGGCGATCCTCGCCGACTGGCTGGTGACCCTCGACAAGGTCCCCGGAGTCGCCGCCAAGCGCCGCGCCGCCGCCGAAGCCGCCTTGCGCGGCCGAATCGTCTACGAGGGCACCCGTCTCGACCTGGTCGACCGCAAGGTCGCTCCCTGGTGGATGATGATCGGCGGCGACGAAATGGCGCTGAAGGCGCTGCTCGCGGCGATCGGCCGCCCGGGCTGGGCCACCGACGCGCCGCGAATGATGATCGGGGTCGGTTTGCGCCAGCAACGCGGCCATTGGGACACGACCCCCGCCAATGCCTGGGGGACGATCGCCGTCAGGCGCTTCGAGGCGGCCTATCCCAGTGCCGCGACCGGGATCACCACGGGACGGCTGCTCGGCCTGACCCAGACCGGGACCTGGGTCCGGCCGCCGCTCGGCGGAAGGTCGCCGCCCCCGGCGCAGATGAGCTTCCCGCTGCCGGCCCGACCGGCCTCGCTCCTGCTCTCGCACAGCGCCCAGCCGGCGCCCTGGGCGACGATATCGGTGCGCGCCGCGGTGCCGCTCACCGCCCCCGCCTTCGCCGGCTACAGGATCAGCCGCCAGATCACCTTCCTCGAGCGCAAGCGGCCGGACCGGCTCAGCTCGGGCGATGTGCTCAAGGTTCGGATCACGGTCGAGGCGCCGGTCGACCGCACCTGGGTGGTGATCGAGGATCCGGTGCCCGCCGGAGCTTCGATCATCAGCGGCGGCGGCGGCCAGTCCGCCTTGCTCGCCGCCCAGGCGAACGGCGGCGACGGCTGGCCGAGCTACATCGAGCGCGGCAACGACTCCTGGCGCGGCTATTTCGACTGGTTGCCCCAGGGCCGAACGACGGTCGAATACGCCCTTCGAGTCAACGGGTCCGGCCGATTCCTGCTGCCGCCGACCCGGGTCGAGGCGATGTACTCCCCCGAAATCCACGCGGCCCTCCCCAACCGGCCGATGGTGGTGGAGCCGTGAATCCTCCCCATCGCAGATGGGGAGGGGGACCACCCGAAGCATGGTGGAGGGGTAAAGGCACAGGCCTCGCCAGTTACCCCTCCACCACCCTTCGGGTGGTCCCCCTCCCCGCGCGCTTCACGCGCGGGGAGGATTAGGTGCTCGCCGCTCTCGCCTGGCTGCGGCGCCGCCCGATCCTGTGCCTCCTCATACCGCTGCTCGCCTTCGCCGGCCTCGCCGCCTGGACCCGACCGCCCCCCTTGCCCGGCTACGAGCAGACCCGGCGCGATTGGCGGGCGAGCGAAGCCTGGCTTCGAGGCCGCGACGGCCGGCTGCTTCAGACCGTCCGCATCGACTTCGCCGTCCGCCGACTCCCCTGGGTGCCGCTGGAGCGGATCGCCCCGTCGCTCCGCGAGTCGGTGGTCGCTTCCGAGGACCGGCATTTCGCCGCCCATGGCGGAGTCGACTGGAGCGCCTTCGTCGGGTCGGCTTGGGCAACTCTGCGCGGCGGCCGGGCGCGCGGGGCGAGCACGATCAGCATGCAGCTCGCCGGCTTCCTCGCGCCCGAGCTGGGCGGGCCGGGCGCCCGCTCGTTCGGCGCCAAGCTGCGTCAGGCCCGCGCCGCCCGCGCCCTCGAGGCCGAGTGGAGCAAGGAGGAGATACTCGAAGCCTATCTCAACCTCGCCAGCTTCCGAGGCGAGACCCAGGGCATCGGCGCCGCCGCGCGCGCTTTGTTCGGCCGAGCGCCGGACGCCCTGAGCGGCGAGGATTCACTGCTGCTCGCCGCCTTGCTCCCCGCCCCGCAGGCCGCGCCGACCGCGGTCGCCCGCCGTGCCTGCCGGCTCGGGCGGATCGCCGACTGCAGCATGCTGACCGCGCTCGCCGAAGCCATGACCGGGCCCGGCCGCCGTCTCGCCGACGATCCCGGCCTCGCACCGCACCTCGCCTACCGTCTCCTCAAAAAGCCCGGCGAGACCGTTGCCACGACGATCGACCCGCAAGCTCAGGCGCTCGCCGCCGCCGCGCTTCGCCGCCAGTTGATCGGCCTCGGCCGCGAACGGGCGCGCGACGGCGCCGTCATCGTCGTCGACAACCGCACGGCGGAAGTGCTCGCTTATGTCGGCGGCGTCGGCGGCGCCTCGACCGCCCCCGCCGTCGACAACGCCAATTCGCTTCGCCAGGCCGGCTCGACCCTGAAGCCCTTCCTCTACGGCCAGGCGATCGAGCGGGGCTTCATCACCGCCGCCTCGATCCTCGAAGACAGCCCGGTGCAGCTTGACACCGCCTCAGGCCTCTATGTGCCGCGCGACTATGACAAGAGCTTCAGGGGCCCGGTCAGCGTTCGCACCGCGCTCGCCGGATCCTTGAACGTGCCGGCAGTGCGCGCCTTGCTTCTCGACGGAGTCGAGGAGTTTCGCGACCGCCTCTGGGACATGGGCTATCGCGGCCTTACCGAAGGGGGCGAATATTATGGCTATAGCCTCGCGCTCGGATCGGCCGAAGTGACCCTGATCCAGCAGGCCGCGGCCTATCGGGCGCTCGCCGACGGCGGCCGCTACCGTCCGCTGCGCTTGCGCGCGAGCGATCCCGCCGGCGAGGCCAAGGCGGTCGCCGATCCGGCCGCCATCTGGATCGTCGCCGACATGATGGCCGACGCCGACGCCCGCGCCGTCACCTTCGGGCTCGATTCGGCGCTTCGGCTGCCCTTCTGGGCGGCGGCCAAGACCGGCACCTCGAAGGGGATGCGCGACAATTGGTGCATCGGCTTTTCGGACCGCTACACGGTCGCCGTCTGGATCGGCAATTCCGAAGGGGATTCGATGAGCCGGGTTTCCGGCACCAGCGGCGCCGCGCCGATTTGGCGCGACGTCATGCTGGCGCTTCATCGCGACCGGCCCGGCCGCGCACCTCAGCGCCCGTCCGGGGTCGATTCGCGCGCCATTGTCTTCGCCGACGGAACCGAGCCGCCGCGCTCGGAATATTTCCTGCGCGGCACCGCCCAGACCGTTGTGGAAAGCGCGCCGGCGGCGGCCCGCCGCCCGCGCATCGCCAATCCGGTTTCCGGCACCGTCTACGCGCTCGATCCGGACATCCCGCTGCCGCGCCAGCGTATCCATCTCGCCGCGGTCGGAGCGTCGGCGGGCGAACGGCTGGTGCTTGACAATCGCGACGTCGGCGCCGCCGCCGAGGGACCGATGGTCTTCCCCGGCCCCGGCTCCCACCGCCTGGCCCTGGTCGCCGCGGACGGCAAGGTGCTCGACCGCAGTCTTTTCACCGTGCGCTGATGATTATGTTCGATTGGAGGTGAACATGAGCATTACCGGAGCAAATCATGGCGGGGGTGATGGTTAGTCGCCGGCATGGCGGGTATCTATGAACTGCGAGATCCCACCCAAGCTTCAACCATTTCGCGTCGCTGCTTCGAGAGGCAAAGGATTCGGGATCCAGGTTTCGTTCGAACTCCAGGGAACCGGATCGTCTCGGTCGAATGGATTTGTAAGCCCTGACGAAGCCTGGTGACCCCAACGGGAGGGGGCACTTTGGACGATTAGTGGTGAAATAACAGTATCTTAGACGCCCCGTCGAGTCCTTCGTTCGTGGCCGTTTGTACTAGAGCGTCGGATCTCAAAAGTGAATCGCGGGGGATTCCCTTTCGGGGGTGGTTTGTGATTCACCGTGTTTGGAGGTGGATCATGGGCAAGCCGTATTCGGGGGATCTTCGCGAGCGCATTTATGGCGAGATATCGGGCGGCGGGTCTCGCCGGGCGGCGGCGCGCCGCTTCGGGGTGAGCGCGAGCACGGGGGTTCGGGTTGCGCAGCGCATGGCTCGGACGGGCTCGCTTGCGCCGGCGCGGCAAGGCCGCCCGCCCGGCGGCGGCAAGCTGGCGCCGCATCGCGAGCTTCTGATCGGCTGGGTGGAGTTGGACAAGGACATCACCATGCCCGAGCTCGCCGCCCGGCTGCTCGAGGCTCGGCAGGTGACGGTCGATCCCGCATCGCTGTCGCGCTTCCTGCGGGTGGCCGGCTACAGCTTTAAAAAAAACGCTGCTGGCGAGCGAGGCCGATCGCGCTGACGTCGCCGAGGCGCGGCAGGCCTGGCGGCAGGACCGCCAGCCCCGGATGAGCCTCGAGCCGGAGCGGCTGGTGTTCGTCGACGAGACCGGCACGACCACCAAAATGACGAGGCTGCGCGGCCGGGCCCGCCGCGGCGAGCGGGTGAAGGCGAGCGCGCCGTTCGGCCACTGGGCCACCCAGACCTTCATCGCCGCTCTGAGATGCGACGGCCTCACCGCGCCGTGGCTCGTCGATCGACCGATGAACCGCAAGATCTTCGATACCTGGGTCGAGACCCAGCTCGCCCCGACCCTCCAACCGGGAGACGTGGTCATCCTCGACAACCTCGCCTCGCACAAAAGCGAAAAGGCCAAAGCGATCCTCAAGGAACGCGGCGCCTGGCTCCTGTTCCTCCCGCCCTACAAGCGCATCCAGCGCTTCTACGGCTGGCCCTCCGACCGCGAGATCGCCGAATACGAGGGGGAGGCCGTGGCGATGATGAAGGCGGGCTATCTCGGCACGGTGACCTACGGCTTCAAGCGCAACGGCTCGTGGATCGAGCCGACGCTCAAGTATGCCGCGCGCGACTTGGCGGGCGGTTCTGCCAACGACGACGATCCGGGGAAGATCAGGCCGGGTAAGGACGTATCAGGGGCCAGTTTCACCAGCTTCATGACCTACAGCGACGCGTTCTTTAGGCTGTCGCAGGCGGAGCGCGACGCCTTCAAGGGCGGCCTGCCGATCTTCCGCACGAGCGGCTCGGAGCCGCCGGTCAGCGGCTACCTCGACTTTGACCGCACCTATTCCGCTGGCGGCCGTACGCTCGACCGGTCAAGCGTGAGGAGTTACTGATGCAGACGATGCCCGGGCTCGACGAACTGTTCGAGCGGCGCCAGACCTATCCCGACTTCGATCCGCAGGAGCGGCTCGCGCGGCTCGTTGGCCTCGACGACCAGAAGTCGCGCCTCGCCAAGATCCTCGGCCTGCTGGTCAATCCTCACGGACTGGAAAGGTGGGCAGAGCGCTTCCACGCCGCCGAGGCGCGTGCGCTGCTCGACGTCGTGCTTCGTCGGCCGCCGCTGGTCATCCTGGCCGGCGACGTCGGGTCGGGGAAGACCGAGCTCGCGGAAACGATCGGGGATGCAGTCGCCCGGCAGGAGGGCATAGAGCTTACGCTGTTCCCCTTGAGCCTCGCCACGCGCGGGCAGGGACGCGTCGGCGAGATGACCCAGCTGCTCACGGCGGCATTCGAGCACACCGTTCAGGCCAGCACCCGGCTGAAGGGATCGGGCAAGGCCAAGGGGGGGATCATCCTGCTGGTCGACGAGGCTGACGCGCTGGCCCAGTCGCGCGAGGCCGCGCAGATGCACCACGAGGATCGCGCCGGCGTCAACGCCTTCATCCGCGGCATCGACCGGCTAGCCAATCTGCGGCTGCCTGCGGCCGTGATTATGTGTACGAACCGGTTGAACGCGCTCGATCCCGCAGTGCGCCGGCGCGCTGCGGATATCATGGCTTTCGCGCGCCCGAATGACGAGCAGCGCGCGCATATTCTCTCGATGAAGCTCAGCCCGCTCGGCATGAGCCGCGGCCAGGTTCAGGCGATTGTCGACGCGACGGGGCCGTCGCGGAGGGAACCCGGCTTCACCTTCTCGGACCTGACGCAACGCCTGCTGCCGGCGATCGCCCTCGACGCCTATCCGGATCGGGCGGTCGAGGGCACGCGCGCCCTCCAGATCGCCAAGGCGATGAAGGCCACGCCGGCGTTCCGCGATGAGCTACTGGGAAACGCCAAATGAGTAACGGCTGGTCCATCCAGACGCTCCTGTCCGAACTGCACGACGACATTCAGGAACGGCTGGCCCGGGCGCGAAAGGCGTTCGGACACCCCGGCACCAAGGGCGACGCGAGCGAGGCCGTGTGGCTCGAACTCCTCCAGACCTACCTGCCGCAGCGCTATCAGGCGGCTTCCGCACACGTCGTCGACAGCGAGGGAACGTTTAGTGACCAGATCGACGTGGTGGTGTTCGATCGCCAGTACTCGCCCTTCATCTTTAGATTCCAGGGGCAGACGGTAATTCCGGCGGAATGCGTCTATGCGGTATTCGAGGCCAAGCAGGCGATCAACGCGGAACAGGCCGCCTACGCGCGTGACAAGGTGGCGAGCGTCCGGGCGCTGCATCGGACCAGCCTCCCGATCCCGCACGCGGGAGGGGTCTACCCGCCGAAGCCCCTCCAGCACATCCTCGGCGGTCTGCTCACTTTTGAGAGCGATTGGAAGCCCGGTCTGGGCGACGCGCTCGTGAAAGCCTTGACGGGCGGCGACGCCAACGACCGGCTCGACCTGGGCTGCGTCGCAGCGCACGGCATATTCTCCTGTGACGAGGAGGGATGCGGCACGCTGACGCCGATGGCCAAGCCGGCGACCGCTTTCCTGTTCGAGCTAATCGCACGGCTTCAGGAGAAGGCGACCGTACCGATGATCGACGTCAGAGCCTATGCGCGGTGGCTCGACGTGAACGTGTTGCCGTGATCTACGAAACGACCCGCGCGGCGCAGCTTCGTAAATTCCCCGCGTTCGCTGCGCAGTATGAAAGCGAGACCGGACATGGTTAGCCGTTCCACTTTGGTCGTCCACGGCCGGCTTGCAATGCGCGGTGCGCGCCTCAAAGCCGCGCGCGAGGGCCGTCACGGTGTCCAGATTATGTCTTTCGAGCAGGCGGCGGTGCGGCTTGCCGGTGGCTTCGTCCGGCCGATCGACGACGAGAGCCTGCGCGAGGCTATCCAGACGGTGCTGCCGGTCACAGCGATGGGCGAGCTCGAGAGCATCAAGCTGCTCCCGGGCATGGTCGGGGCGGCGGCGGACACGCTGCACAAGACTTGGCGTGCTGGCATAGAGCTCGGCGAACGCGCGGCGGAGCACCCGCGTCTCGATGCGGTCGCACGACTGGAGGCCGCCGTGCTCACGGCGCTTCCCCGGGGGATGATGCGGCCCGCGGATATCGTCGCGTTGGCAACCGCCCGCGTCGCGCACGCCCCGGCCGTGCTGGGCCCGGTCGAGATCGAGGGCCTCACCGAGCTGTCGCCGTGCTGGCGTCCGCTGCTCGCGCTGCTGGCGCAGCACGTGCCTGTGCGCTGGTCGGCTGGCCCCCGTTCGGTGCCGGATTGGCTCGGTGATGGCGTGTCGGTCACCAGCGCACCTTCCGCGACGCCGGCGACATCCGTGGTGAGCGCCGCAACGGCGTATCATGAGGCGGTCGAGGCGATGCGCTGGGCGCGAAACCTGCTCGCCTCGGGCGTCGCGCCCGCCGACATCGCAATCGCCACCACGTCCCCCGCGGACTACGACGACCATTTCGTGACGCTGCGGGCCGATGCCAACGTCGACCTGCACTTCGTCCATGGGGTCCAGACGGTGACCACGCGCGATGGGCAGGCGGCGGCGGCGCTCGCCGACATCCTGGTCCGCGGTATCTCGCAGACCCGTATCCGTCGTCTGACCTCGCTGTGCGGCGAGTCCGCTCCGTTCGCCTCACTGCCGGAGGACTGGCTGGGCGTTCTTCCTACCGACGCTCCGCTCTCGACGACCGCAGCATGGAACCGTCTTCTCGCGCGCCTCTCCGCCTCGGACTGGCCTGACGGCATCGATCACACCCAGGAGCTGCGCGACGCGGTGACCCTGCTGGAGCAGGGGATTGGTGGGGCCGCCGGCGTCGGCGCGGCTTTTCTGACCGGGCGCGCACTGTCGATCTGGCGCAAGGCGCTCCTGGCTGGTCCCGCCACATCCATCGACATCACGCTCGAGATGCTGAAGCAGGACGATGGCCTCGAGGCGTGCGTGTCCGTCGCGTGGATGCCCGCGAGCGCCCTCGCGGCTTCCCCGCGGCCGTACGTCCGACTGATCGGCCTAAACTCGTCCCGCTGGCCGCGCAGTATCGCCGAGGATCGCCTCATCCCCGACCACGTGATCCGGACAGCCGAGTTCGATCCGCTACCCGTCACGCTCGCTGACCGCCGGGACTTCGCGACGATCCTCGCGACGACGACCGGCGAGGTCGTTCTCTCTCGCGGCCGCCGCGATAGCGACGGGCGCCTTCTCGGGCGGAGCCCGCTACTCGCCGGGTTCGGAGACGAGACGTATCTGCGTCGCAACGCAGTGCCGGCACACGCCTTCAGCGAGACAGACCGGCTGATGGCCCGCCCCGCGGACTTCGCCGTGGAGGCGCAGGCCTCCAGCGCCCGCGCGTGCTGGCGCGACTGGCGCATGGAGGCGGCCACCCCGCATGACGGACTTGTCCGACCTGATCATCCGATCATTCTGGAGGCGCTCAGTCGGCTGCAGTCGGCGAGCTCGCTCAAGGCGCTGCTGCGCAGCCCGCTCAACTTCGTATGGAAGTACGCACTCGGCTGGAAGGCGCCGCAGAGCAGCGCCGAGCCGCTGGTGCTAGACCCCCTTCAGAACGGCAACCTGATCCACGCCGTGCTCGACCGCGCGCTCCGCGGCCTCGAGCCGTCGGGTGGCCTTGCGGGCGCCGACGGCCCGGCCATCGAGGCGGCGGTCGCGGCGGCGGCCGTCGACGTCGCGACAGAGTGGGAGAGCGAGCGTCCCGTGCCCCCGCAGGTGATTTGGGGCCGCACGCTAATCGAGGCGCAGACCGTTTCCGTCCGCGCGTTGTCGTTTGGCGAGGAGCAGATGCCCGGCGGCCGGTCCTATTCGGAAGTCCCATTCGGCGGTTCCGAGCGCAAGTCGGACGCAGAGCTTCCCTGGGATCCGCAGGCGCATGTCATCGTTCCCGGTACGGACTTCGCCATCTCGGGCTACATCGACCGCCTCGACGTGTCGGGCGACGGCACCTGCGCGCTCGTTCGGGACTACAAGACGGGCAAGGCCCCGCGGGAAGCGATCCGGCTCAACAAGGGTAGCGAGCTGCAGCGCTGCCTCTACGCCTTCGCCGTCAGGGAACTGTTGGGCGAGCACGTCGATATCATCGCCTCGCTCCTCTACCCGCGTGAGCCTCTGGACCTCCAGCTCGACGACCCCGTAGGCGTGCTCGACGAAGTGACGGGCTACTTGGTCTCGGCCCGTGCTTCACTGGCCAGCGGGGCGGCATTGCCCGGACCCGATACCGGTGGCGCCTACGACGACCTCGCCTTCGCCCTGCCAGCCAATGCCGCCGCAACCTACTGCAAGCGCAAGTCGCCCAAGGTCGCCGAGCGCCTCGGCGACGCCACTCTGGTCTGGGAGGCCGAATGATGCCGGAAGTGACGATCCTCAACGACGACGGCGCGCGCCGCGACGCGATCAGCTGCCACGACCGCTCCATCCTCGTCGAGGCCGGCGCCGGCTCCGGCAAGACCGCGGTCATGGCGGGGCGCGTCGCGGCGATGCTGGCCGAGGGCGTCCCTCCGCGCTCCATCGCTGCCGTGACCTTCACCGAGCTGGCGGCCAGTGAGTTGCTCACCCGCGTGCGCGAGTTCGTCGACGCCCTGGCGGCGGGCGACGTAGCGGCCGAGCTGCGTGTCGGCCTCCCCGCCGGGCTGTCCCAGGCTCAGCGCGACAACTTGGCCAACGCGAGCGCGGCGATCGACGAGATCACCTGCTCGACGATCCATGGCTTCTGCGGGCGGCTCATCAAGTCCTTTCCGGTAGAGGCCGACATCGACCCCGGCGCAGCTGTCATGGACAGCGGCCTGGCGGACCTAGTGTTCCTCGAGATCGTTGACGCGCATCTTCGCGAGCGCCTGTCGGAGGGGCAAGGCGGCATCCTGGCCGAGATGGTGCTGCATGCCGACGGCGCCACCATCGCGCTGATGCACACGATCGCGAAGAAGCTACGCCGGCGCCGCGAGTTGGTGGCGCCGGCGACGGAACCGCTTGCCGGCCGTCTCGATGCCTTCTGCCAGGCTTCCGCCGGCCTCTCGGCCTTCTTGAACGGCGCGGTCGCGATCGAGCCCGAGACCAGCGCGATCGCGCAGCTGATGTCGCAGATGTCCGCCGCGCTTCCGTCGGGGGGGGCCGCGGCGACGCCGGCGGGCCTCGTCGGCCTTCTTGTCTCTCGGCCGCATCCGGATCTTTGCACCAAGGCCGGGGCGTTCCTGTCCTATTCGAGGAAGGGTAAGTGGGGCACGGCGGCAAAGTTGGCCGGTCGCTCGACGGCCGAAGGCAACCAGCTCCACGATGAGGCCAAGGAGCTCTACCTCACGTGCTGCGCTGCGTGGACGGATCTTCTCCAGGCGGCGGCCGGCCATGTGCTGGCCGCGTTAATCGCCGAGGCGCGGCCGATGCTTGAGCGCTACGCGGCGCACAAGCGCGCCAGCGCTCAGCTCGACTTCGATGATCTGATCAACGCGGCTCGCGACATGCTGCGGGATCACGAGCCCGTTCGTCAGGCGATGGGCCGGCGCTACGAGAAGGTGCTGGTTGATGAGTTCCAGGACACCGATCCGCTCCAGTCCGAAATCTTCTGGCGCCTGTGCGGTGATCCGGGCGACAATCCCGCCGATTGGACGAGCTACCGCATCCGTCCGGGCGCGCTGTTCCTGGTCGGCGACCCCAAGCAGGCGATCTACCGCTTCCGCGGTGCCGACGTCGGTGCCTACGTCCGTGCACGCGACGCGTTCGCGGCTCACGACGCGGAGGGTCTCGTTTCTATCTCCACCAACTTCCGATCGTGCGGCTCGATCCTGACGTTTGTGAACGAGCGCTTTGAGACCGCGCTGTCGGCCAACGGCCAGCCGGGCTTCACGCCGCTCGACGCGTTCCACGGCGACCCGGGCGGCGGCATCTGCGTCGCGGCCGTCGATGTCGCCGCCGCCGATGAGGACGGTGAGGCCAACGTGGAGCGGCAGCGCGACGCCGAGGCCGAGGCGGTGGGCGAGATCTGCGCAAGGCTGATCGGCAGCCACATGGTGCAGGACCGCAAGGTCGGCGCGCCACGGCCCTGCCGTCCCGGCGACATCGCGCTGCTCGCGCCGACCAGCCGCGACCTGTGGCGCTACGAGGAGGCGCTGGAGCGACACGGCGTCCCTGTCGCAACCCAGGCGGGGAAGGGGCTGTTCCGCCGCCAGGAGGTTCAGGACCTGATCGCGTTAACGCGCGTGCTGGCAGACCAGCGCGACACGCTCGCGCTCGGCGCCCTCCTGCGTGGTCCGCTCGTCGGGCTTACAGAGGAGGAGCTCCTCGACATCGTCCGCGACCTTCCCCGCTCGGAGGAGGAGCCCGATCGCATCCCGCGTCTTGGGCTTGGCGTCGACACGGCCACCGTCAGCAATCCACTGGCTCGCGAGGTAATCGCGCGCCTCCAGTCGCTGCGTCGACGGGTCAACTCCACGACGCCGCACGATCTGCTGTCGCAGGCGGTGGACGTGATGCGGGTTCGCCCGGTCCTCCTGGATCGTCATGGACGACAAGCCGAACGCGCGCTTGCAAACGTGGACCTCTACCTGAGCCTGTCGGCCGGATACGCCGTGCGCGGCCTGCGTGCCTTCTCCGAGGCGATGACCGCCGCGTGGGAGGACGAGGAGAAGGCTGTGGAGGGCCGGCCGGACGCGCAGGAGGAGGCGGTTGCGCTCTTTACCATGCACGCGGCCAAGGGACTCGAGTGGCCGGTCGTGATCCCCGTCAACACCATGACGGGTATCGTGGCGGGGGACACCGCGATCGTGGATCGCGATACCAGTACCTTATACTGCCCGGTGCTCGGCGTTGCGCCGACTGGCTACGATGACGCGAGGCAGGCCGAGAAGGACGAACTCGACCGCGAGCGCGTCCGCCTCTGGTATGTCGCGGCGACGCGTGCGTGCGAGCTCCTGCTGCTGCCGCGTCTCGACGTCGCACCGCAGAAGGGCGCGTGGATCGGCGTGGTCGACCTGCTCCTTCCCGACCTTCCCGCCTTCGATGCCACGGGGCTCCCGACAGGTGCCAGCGAGGCGGCCGCGGGGGTGACGAACGGGCAGACGCGCGAGGCTTTCGCGCAAGAGGCGGCGGGCATTGTCGAGCGCCAGGCGCACCTCACCTGGCTGGCTCCCAGCAGGGACGAGGATGCGAGCGGGCGGGTGATGCGGACGGAGGAGGCCGAGGTCTGGGCAGGTGACGAGGAGGCATCACGGCCGGTGCTGGAGGCGCCTGCGCCGGTCCAAGGCGGACGGGAGCGTGGGCTGATCCTGCACAAACTTATGGAGGAGGTGCTGACCGGGGAGGTGGACGAGGCGCCCGAGCAGCTTTCCGCACGGGCGGCGGAGCTGGTGCGCGCGCTCGGCAGGGTGCCTGCCGACGACGCTACGGGGGGTCTCTCGCCCGGAGGAGCTCGGCGAATGCGTGACGCGTACCCTGGCGGTCGCGGAGGTCGCCGCCCTGCGTGCCGGCCTGCTCGCCGAGTTCCCCGTCTACGCGGTGCGCGAGGAGGACACGGGCCTGATCGCGACGGTGGGCGTCGCGGACGCGTTGACGCTGGGCGGCGATGACCGTCCGGTGGTGGTCATCGACTGGAAGAGCGACGTCGCGCCCGATGGCGCGACGGTCGAGCATTACGGCGCGCAGGTCCGCGCCTATCTCGACATGACCGGCGCGACGCGCGGGCTGATCGTAATGATGACGACGGGCCAGGTGATCGAAGTCGCGCCGACGCCTGTGGGGATGGCGGCATAGTAGAGGTAGGGGAGACCGCCTTTGCGCGGCCCCTAAAGGCTCAGGTGGCATCCGCTTTCGTGTCCCGGCGACCAAGAGTTGTCAGTCCGCTGCCGGCCAGGATCGGACGGCTACCGCGTCGTCGTGCGGCATCGCGTCTTGCGGAAAGTGCTGCTTGCTTTGTCGGCTAGAATTAGCCCTCAGGCGAGGCCGCCACAGCGCGTCAAGTGTCAATCGGTATTGCGTGGTCGTGCCCCCTACGGGAGGGCTACTCTAGGCAATTTAATGGCTGTTTATACTACCGTTTTGTACCAGTTGCTGCAAGCCTAACCAGCCGCGAGGACTCTTAAGGCCGGGTCCACTCCACCGAGTCCCTGAAGCGCACGAGCGATAATCTTGTCCGCGAACAAGCGCGTCACAGCGCCGTCGACGATATTGTCGAGCCAGGCCCAGGCACCCTGATTGTTGCATTCGAGGAACCACGGAACCCCCTCGACGTCGATGACCAGATCGACGCTGCCCGAAAAGAAGCCCGGCTTTTCATGAAGCGGCTGATCGCTCGCTCGACCTGATGATTAACTCGAACGGCTCAAACGGCAATTCCTGTCCCGCCCATCGCCAATCGGTTTCCGAGGTTTCAACTGCTGGGAATCGACTTTGAACGCCTGGACCACGCCGTCGACCCAAATCACCCTCAGCTCGTATTGCTTCTTGATCTCGTGCTGGAGGAAGTGCGGACAGAATGCGAGCCGCATCGGTGGCGCCTTCGATGTCGCTCGTGTTCACACGCATCGTCATCACGTCGTACGGGATGATGTCCCGCTCGTAGGCGAGCCGCGCCTTCATGCCGGAGAGCGACTTCATCACCAGATGACCTGGAGCGGCATCCGCGAACCGGAGGCTCGCGACCCGACCATTCGTCAGAAGCGTTTCAGGGACCTTCAGACCGGATTGGGCGGCGACGATCTGCTGGAACGGCTTGACGAGGCATTCGCGAGACCGGAGCGAGTTGAGCACTCGGTCGCTGTACAAGGCTGTCAGGAGCCGATAAAGCGCGCGCCACTCTTCGGCGCCGAAGCCCATCGCGCTGTCCTCGCCGACGGGATAAAAGGGCGCCGGTATCAGCACTGCCCGGTCGAAGACGAACAGATCCTCAGGGAGCGGGCGGCCATCGATCACAAGTGAGAAGGCGCCGTCGCTTTCGAACTTCATCTCGAATATCGTCGAGCGGAAGTCGAGCACTTCTACTTGGAGCCGGTTGCGGCTGCGCAGCTCATCGAAAATGCGCTGAATATGCGGATCCCGCATAGTGCCCAGCATCAAGATCGTAGGCATGAGGGTATCCCGGCGCAGAGCGGATGAGGGGCAAGCGTGGCCATGTCCTGGACGGGCTTTCGCCTACCCGGCGGCAGCGAGGGTGCGATTAGGCTACGGATGACCGATGCTGGATAGGCCTTCTGCCTACCCAGCAGCAGCATGGCTTACGGGCAGCCGTCGTTCTGGGCAGGCCCGCCGCCAGCGGTTATGGTGATGTCCTCCTGTCCTCCGCCCGGACATTCGCACATCAGCGGTCCCGCCCCGCTCACGGCGCCAAGTTCCTCAGCCCGCAGCTCTTCGATACGCCCAAGCTCGGCGTCGTGCTGCTTCAACACAAAGGGTTTCATTGGCCATCTCCATTTAGAATGAGGGGGGTGCACGATTTGTCTAATCTCCCCCGGACCGTCACCCCATTCGGAGATCTCGCGATCTTCTAGGAGGCAGGCGAAGTTGCGGGTTAGACGACAGACCCACAAGCGGAATTACATCCATTGCGGATATGCACAGCGTCCTTCGTCGAGGGTTGTCCAGGCTTAAGCTTAGGTCCGATCTGGCGTATTCACGAAGGGTCAAACGCAGGCAGGCCAGCTCGGCTAAAGGCGCTTTCAATTGACTTTGCGGTGATCGGACCTGACTTGGTCGCAATGCCGTATCGCCTGAATACCACCGAGCCGTCGCATGTACCGACGAGGACGGGAAAAGCCTGACTTTCTCACCCGCTAGAATTACTCGATCCCCCGCTCCCCGCCACCATGGGGTATTTTTGCTGCCACCACTTCCATCGCAGGCCTGCGCGGCTTGACCAATTTGACGACCTCCAGGAGCTTTTCGCACGGGCCACAGCCTTCGAGCCCTGCAAGTACCAGTCCCTCCCGGTTCCGGGTATTTCCACCAGGCGAAGGTCGTCGACGCTATTCCACTCGATCACGTATGCATCCCTTTAAACATCGCCCATTTCGGCCCCAAATACCATAGGCTTCAATCGTCTCCGGCGCTATTTATCCAAATTCAGGATTTCGCAGGCTTGGAGGTGATTAGCGTGACTGGCCTATTTCTCTCCGCTGCCCATGCGCGTGTCCGGCTCCTGCGCGTATTGCTATTGTGTGGTCTGATCTACAGCCCGTCGGCAACCTTCGCGGTCGAGATGCAGGACAGCAATATGGCGGCTCTCGACCGCGGTGAATACCTTGCCGCGCTGGAGGGTTTCCGGGCAGCTGCGGTCGGCGCGGCTGGCGAGGTGCGAGATGGCGTTGGTCTTCAGACCTGGCGTCAAGCGCGGGTTTTCGCCGGAGTGGACGGCATTTGCTCAACAGCGCCCGATGCCCGAACCGGCGGCACGCCCCTGGATCCTGCCTGGACGGCAAGACTGTCACAGGCCTCGCGGATGGACGCGATCGCCGAGATCGTGAAACGTGCGCGCAAGACAAGAGTGGTCATTCTAAACGAAGCGCATGACACCTCGAGAGGCCGGGCGTTCGGGCTTGAGGTTCACGAGCGCTTCGCCCTCTCGGATATTCGCTGCTGGCGGTCGAGGCTCTCAGCAACAGGAGCGGAGCCACGCTCCCTGGGTCCGCCCCGTTGCTGGGAGGTAATGCGGTGGCGCTCGATGCCGGCTTCTACACCAAGGACCCGGTCTTCGCTGACGTGATCATGCAAGCGATCCGGATCGGGTACCGCACCGCCACCTACGAGCATGTTCCGGAGGGCGGCTCTGCGCAGTCGCAGGCGGATCGGGAGCAGGGTCAGGCGCAGAACCTGCTGAACATTCTTTCGCGTGAACCGAAAGCCAAGCTTCTGGTCTTCGTTGGCCATAGCCATGTTGCCGAAGCCCCCTTGCCGGGCGGGCGCGGTGCGGCGGTGGAGTGGATGGCGGCCCGTCGGAAGAGATGGCCGGGTCGATCCGCTGACCATCGACCAGGCCACCCTCAACGAAACCGCCAACAGGGGGTCAGGTCGCGAGGCTCACCGAATCGCGAGCTATGCCGTGCGGGCGCGTTCCGCGATCCTTCTCGAGAAAGGGTCGCCACTGGTGTACGGCCAATATAGCGGGGCGGTCGACCTTCAGGCGGCGCACCCGCGCACGATATGCATATCGGGGCGGCCGGACTGGTCATAGCCAGGGCCGTCGCCCGAAGGCGATACCTCGCCGCTGCTTCCCCAATTCGGGCGACGCCTGGTTCAGGCATTTGCGAAAGATGCGCCCTCCAACGCGGTACCCCTTGATCAGGTGATCGTCGAAGCCGGCCGTCGCCCGCCCAGCTTGATGCTTCCCGATCAGCCGGTTCGCTATCAGGTGCAGGACTGAAGGAACCCGAGCCTCGGGAGAGGGTCGGTTGTCAGCGTGCCACGACGTCGTCGGAGCACGATCTGCCCTCGACCGCTTCCGATATCTCCGGGTGCAGCTGCCCGCGTTCGAGCAAGTACACCCGATCCGCGCAGGCGCGTTCTCCGCCCGGTGCGCCACAATGATCCGGGCTATCCGAGCGACCTGATCGCCTCGTTGACCATCTTCTCGGTACGCACATCGAGATGGGCGGTGCCCTCGTCCATGAAGAGGATCTTGGGTCGCCGGTAGAGGGCGCGGGCCAGCAGAACACGTTGCTTCTGGCCGCCCGACAATGCGCTTCCCAACTCGCCGACGAGCGTCTGGTAACCCATCGTCATTCGGGCTATATCTTCGTGGATCGCACTGGCTACCGCGCATTCGACCAGCCAGCTCATGTCCGGCGTGTCGTCGAACAGCGCGATATTCTCGGCGATAGAGCCCGCGAACAGCACATCCTCCTGCAGGACGACCGCGACCTGCTCATGAAAATTCTTGAGCCCGAAATCCCTTAGCAGCAGCCCGTCGACGAGAACTTCGCCCGTTTCCGCTTCCGCCAGGCCCAGCACGACTTTGAGTAGCGTCGACTTGCCGCCGCCGGACGGCCCAGTGATCGCGATATGCTCGCCCGCCTTGACGTCCAGATTGACTCCGTCCAGCACCAGCGGCTCCATCGCATCGTAGCGAAAACGCAGATCGCGCAGGGCAGTCCCCCTTCATCGGCAACCCCAGCCCGAAGCCGCTCGCGATGCTCGGGTCGTCATCCGACAGGGCGATGTCCGAGATCCGCTCCATGTGCAGGTCCAACATTCGAAAAACGAAGAACTGGTCGATCAGCGCAGCTCCCCGTTCCTGCAGTTGGAGACGATAGGCCATGAAGGCGAACAGCATGCCGAGGCTTAATTGCCGCGAGAATTGCCCGGGCCGCGATATAGACGACCAGAACTGTCTCCAGGCCGAAGAGCAACGCGCTGGCGGCCTTCTGCCAGAGCCCGATCCGGGCCGACCGCATCTGCGCGTTCAGCGCCGAAGTGAGGTGGCCTTGCCAGTGGGCGTGGCGGTGCGCCTCTCGATTGCTGAGCCGCAGCAACACGATGCCCCGGAGGGAATTCGACGATAGTGGACTGCTCGCGGGTGCTCGCCACGATGGAGTTTTCCTGGGCCTCGCGCTGCACACGAAAGGTAGCCCCCGGACGAAAGCATAACCGTCCGATGAACCCAGCGCTATCAAGGTCAGCGGCATGCTGAAAAGAACATGACGATGATGACTAGGATACCAGTAGGCCGTCCGGATCGCTGCCACGGCGCCTTGCGTAAGCGCGTCCTGAATGGGCTTGATCGACTGAAAGCGGGAGAGGACGTCGCCGACACGTCTCTTCTCGAACCAGGGTATGGGTAGCCGGAAGAGCTTTCGGGCGACGTTCGCGCCAATCCCGAAGCTCAGGGCGGTGCCGACCACGAGCAGGACGTGCGATCTAAGAAGGCCGACGCCGGCATTCACGATTGCAAAGAGAGCAAATCCGATCGCCAGGACGATAAGGAGATCCAGGTCCACCGACGGCAGGACTTCATCGACGACAACCCGCAGATACTAAGGAGCCGCGAGCACGTAGGCTTGGAGCACGAAAGACAGGATGATCGCCTGAGCAATGGAGCGCCCCGCGCCCGTAACCCGGCTCCAGAGATCGGTCAGGCGCAGCCGTCCGCGATGCCTGCCGGTCTGGAAGGCCGTGGTCGGCCGGAGTCGAGCGCAATGCCGGTGAAGTGCTCGAAACCTGCTCCGGAGAATGCCATCGAGAATGCCCGGGGGGATTATGGATTAGGGCTCTGCCTCGCTTGACCCGCTCCAGCACGACGAAATGGTCGAGGTCCCAGTGCAGCATGGCGGGCAGGTGGATGTTGCCAAGCTGTCCCGGGGGCACCTTCAATGCCCGGGGCGCAAGGCCCATCGCGTCGGCGATCGCGACGAGGCCCTTAAGGTGGCTCCCTTCAGCGATGGTGGAAATCTGCGGCGAAGCGTCCCGAGGTCGACCTCGGTTTCATGCGTTCCCGCAACCATGGCCAGGCAAGCCAGGCCGCACTCACCCGTTTCGACCTGCTGCACCAGACGCACGCGCGTGCGATGGATCCCACCCCACATTTTGCTAGCTCTGGCCGAGGCTGAGAACAGGCTCGAACAACGTCTGGAGCAGGCTTTGCCGCCGGGTCACGATGCGAGCGGTGACGCCCATTCCAGCGCGTAGCTCGTGGCGCCTCCCGAAGGCCTGGATGAACGGTCGAGGAACCGCAACCACGATCGAATAAACGCTTTTCATGGTGCCGTCGGGCGAAGGTCGGCTGACCGCCGAGCGGGGGAGAAGTGCAATGCGCCCTTCGATCGCTCCGAACTGCTGGTAAGGATAGGCGTCGATCAGAAGCTGGACCTCCTGACCCACCTCGAGGAAGCCGGCGGAGGCCGTCGGCACCTCCAGCTCCGCCGTGAAGGTGGCGCCAGCGGGGAGGATCGCCATCAGCGTCGAGCCGTTGCCGACCGGCTGACCGACCCTGGCCGCTACGCTTGTGACGGTTCCGGCAATTGGCGCGGTGAGCCTATATCCTGCCCGCTGCTCCAGTTCCTCGAGGCTGCGTTCGAGCTGGGGGATTAGCCTGAACCGCCGCGCTTTGCCCCGCCGCGATCTCCGCTGCCTGGACCATCGCATTTCGGGCATCCTCTATCTCGCCGAGCTTCAGAGACCGGGCCTGCCGCAGTTGTTCGAGCTGCTGCTGGCGAGTGATCAGCGCGGCCTCCCGCAGATCCACGTCGCGCCGGCTTACGAAACCGCGACCGGAGATGCTTTTGACCTGATCGAAATCGCCCTTTGCAAGAATGAGCAGTCGCTCCTGAGACCTGATCTGCTCCTCGACGCTGCCCAGCTCCTGGCGGAGGCTGCTGATTTTTCCCGCTAGTCGATCCCGATCGGCGGCGGCGGCGCTGTCGATACGAGCAACCTGCTCGACCAAGGCCGAATTCTGGGCTTTTACTGCATTGACCGAGCGGACAGGCGCTTGGCGCCCGTTGGCGAGGTTCTCCTCGCTTCCCAGCCAGGCGAGGTCCTGGCCTTCCCTGACATGCTGCCCCTCCACGACCCTGATCGCGAGCAATTGGCCTGGTCGCGCGGGCGTGATGGGAACGATGCCCTTGTCCAGCGTGATGGTGCCGTAACGACCTGCGCGCGGGCATGGCTCGCCATGGCAAGGAAGCCGATGGCCAGGACAAGGCAAACAGCAGCGTATAGCCGACCACCTGCCAGGAAATCGGCACGGCGAGATCTGACCTCCCCCTCGAGCCGCCTCGCCCGACGCTCGACGACCTCACGCCGAAACAGGCCGTAAGCGGGGTCGGCATTCATGCTTCACCGTGTGAAATTGCCGACATGGCGAAAACTGCAATCAACGCGAAGGCGAGTTCATCCGTTCCCCCCGCGGCAGCTTGGCGAACGGTCGCGTTTCACTAGCGAGAATAGGTCCGAATTGGCGACAATCCGACACTGCGCTATTTGATAGACGGAAGGGTCTCGGGGAACTCCTCTGACCCGCGCACGGATCACCAACCTGCCACCGAGCTCTTGGTGATTTGTTTCTGTACGCTTCGGGGCACGGGAAGCTGTTGCTTAAGGTTAGCTCGGGGGAAGGAAAAGCGGCGGAAACCTCTCAAACCTTTGGCCAGCTTTAGAATGACCGAATATGTCATGGTCACGGTTTCCGACAGCGGCTCCGCGCGGGTGGCGGCCCTGCAGCTTGGCAACCTAGGCTAAGGGGATCCGAAGTGATTTCGGGCCGGACGCGGCACGTCGGCCTCAGCGGCTTCCATAGGGACCACGATGAAATCGAGCCATCATTCGCGACAGACTACGTAGCCAAAGGCATTCATGTCGGTGCATGCTGAGAAGAACGACAGCAGCAACCAGTAGAGCTGCACGAAATACGGGTCCGGCCTATGACCCGCCTTTATCCGCGCCAAGGTCTGAGCCACCGCTCCCTTGCTGAGCGACGACGTGACAATCATCACCCGGCGGATCGCATCGGGCGCCATTTGCGCCCGCTCGAACTCAGCCGCCAGCGCAGCCGGATCGCCCCTGATGATCCGGGAGATGGCGGTGTGAACGCCCTTGCCGCTGATATAGAGGTTCTGCCAGCCGTTGATCTTTCCACCCATCGCTTCGGGCGGAAGCGTCATGCGTCGAAGGTTCTTTAGAGCCTGGCTGACCGACTTGTGGAAAGGCGTCGCGCCGAGGGACAGGCCGCCGCGCTTCGCATGATAGAAAGTGATCCTCGGCGGGCTGTTCGAGGTATTGAGGCCGATAAAATCCGCCCATTCATCACCCAGATCATCGCAGACGAGAACCTCATCGCCCTCGGCGACAGCCGCCACGACAACGCCGACGTCGGTTCGCATCGAACTCGGTGTGCTGCGCGGTGAAGGTTCCCTTCTCGTCGGTGACCGCCGCCAAGAGCGGCTCAGGCCGCAGGTAACGAAGAAAATCCGCGCCGCCGTCGACCAGCGCATCATCCCTGAACAACGTCCCGTCGATATAGGCGTAACGCAGCTGGTCGAAGAGCAGGATGAAACCGTCCTGCCGATCGATGTACCGGCGCAGCGACATACGGTTCGGATCGTCGCCGAGCGGAGCGGCTGAGGCCTCCACCTCCACTTCGGCGCTCAGCGGCAGCCGGAGATCGCGCAACGCGACCCGAGCCTTGTTGAGGGCGATCGCACCCACCTCGGCCCCGGCCGGGTCGCGAAGTAACGGCTTCTTCCGCGCCCCCTCACTTCCAGAGCAACGCTCAACTCCGCCAGAATGAGATCAGTCTCAGCCTTGGCGATCTCAGAAGGCCTCGCCGTCTTGACGGACCAACCTGATATCGGCGCGCTCGTAAAGCGCGTCCGAAACCCCCGCGACATCGACGGCGAACGTCGTCGGCCGTGCCACCCCTTCAATGCTCGCGAGATCGACCGACCTGGCGAAGGTCCTGATGAACGGCGACGGATCGCCGGCGCCAGCCGCCAACTCGTCGATCACGCCCTTGGCGTATTCGACCAGGGTGAGGTGATCCACGCGATCGGAGCGCTGCGTCCTGCCCGTGCTCGGCGTCGTCGAAGAGTGATCCTCGCCCCACCGCACCCTGTAGCCCTGGGGCGCATACCGGCTGGCACCGGCCGGCCCGATGACATCGCGCAGGTCATCCGCCTCGAAGGTCTTGTTGCGCATCGCCTGCTTCGAAATCGACGTGTTCCGAAGCCGTATTTTCTCGAAGATGGCGTCCTGCCGAGCGACGGCTACATCGACGCGCTCGCCGGGCACCCGCCCGAGGTAACGAGTTGCGAACCCTGCCGGAACCTCGAGCCCCGACTTGAATATCGCCGCATGACCGCGGTGCTCGACCAGAAGCAGGAATCGCCGACACGTTCCTGCACATCGGCCTCCTTGCGAAGGAAGACTCGGTGGCGGTCATACAGGAAGGAAAGCGCCGACCAACGGGCGGGCCCACTTGCAATCCGGTTTTCGGAGAAATGATTTGCGACGGATTGGCGTGCCCCGCCCGGATCGTCCGGAAAAGCTTCGCGACGGCAGCCGCGCTCAGGCGGCGATTGAGCCGGAAGAAGTTCGCCGTCTTGGCCACCCGAAGGTCTTCGATCACGATTTTCTCCTGAGGGACGCCCATAGCATCGACACCGCATCGGCCAAAGACACAGGAGACGGCCTCCAAGCCCCCTGAACGAACCAGGCCCTGAGAGCCCGGCTCACGAAAAAAGGGAATTGCAGAACGATCAGGATCGCCCCGCCAAGGGGTGAGGAAACACGTCCCTATGCCAACGTGGCTCCTATCCGCGGCTTCGGCGCTCGCCGTCCTCCTCGACGGCTACAGTTTGAGCCGCGGTCATCTTAAAGACGCGCCAAGCCTCCCACTTCGCCCCGTAACCATCCCGGTAGCGGACCAAGACGACCAGGGAGGCGTCTTCGGCCAGTGGGCCCAAATCCAGGGGGATTTCCACGGCGCTGTCTTCGCCAGGGGGCACCAGCCGAACTCAACCCGTTGAGCCCCGTCCAGCGATTCGCAGCTACCGCTTTGCCCTCCTTATAAGTACCGAGACCGATAACGAACCCTGGGCTCAACACGACATTTACCAGACGCACCATTCCCGAAGTGACGTTGGGCAAATCGATTACGATCCTTGCCCGCGCCGTATCGCGCTCACCCGTTGCAGTGGCGTGGGTCAGCAAACCAATCGACAAGATGGCGAAGAACGTCAGTATGGTCACGAAGACCGGCAAGGAGCCGATCTGCGACGAGCCTGGAACGCACTTCTGCCGAACGGTATAGCTAGGCTGGCCCTGGCGATTGCGCTGCAACTCAGTCTCGCCAGTTGTGGCGCCGCCCTGGCGATCAGCGGAGAAACCCACTTGCCGAAGCCTCCGGTTATGTTTACCTCTACCTGGCAATAGCCTTCTCTCTGATCGCCATTGCTGCCAGCTAGCCACAACAACCCCGCCACGAACGGTACGAGCACTAGCCCCACCAAACCCAGCGAAGCGTCTCTTGTGGATATTCGGCCACGGCGCACCAACTTCTACGGCAGTGACGAGGCTCACGGCGCCCACAATAGCCAGAATGACCAAGAAGATCGTGGACCACATTCGTCTCTCATATTCCCCTGGAGTTCATTGAGAACGAAAAATTCTGCCGAGAGCTGATTTTCTCGAATTGATTGCCCCAAGCCAGCCCGCCGGACACAATAAGACCTTGGGTGCAACAAATGCGGTTGTCGGCTAGCGCCGATATCAACCGTGCAATCCTTACGCTTTCACAGGGCGCGCTAGACCAGATGACGCGAACTCCTGAACCAGTGCCCACGAGCCGTTCACGACGTTGCCTGGGCGTTCGCATTGGGGCAAATGGCCTTCTCGCACAGCTTGCGACAGAAGACCTCGAATTTGTGAGTTTCGTTTCGCTGGGTCAGCGTCTCGAGATGATACTCGAGCTGAGGCGCATCGAGATGGTAGGCTGCCCGGTCCGTCGTGTCAGAATAGATCTCGGGCCGACGCTCGCGCATGTACTCTGACGGAAGCACCCGCGTTCACCTTTTTCCCAGCCCGACTTGTTATCAGCCATAGAACAGGAATAGAACCTTGGAACGTCCCCGTCCACTCACGAGCCATCGAAACTCGGCTTCGAACGCCCGATGACAGCTTCCGCTCGGCCTGACACTCAGCTTTACCCTGATCCATGCGCAGACTAGAAATGACCCAAACGGGGCCACACCGCCAAGACCGCTCATTTTTTAAAATGAGCGGCCGTAACAGGAGCCGCGGCTAGCCCCGAAGTGACCAGAACTTAGCTTCCAGCTTTAACGGTAACGACCAATGCCCATACTGCTCGAAAACCTTGCAAAGGCAGCTTCCAGGCGAACCTTTGAAAAGGCAGCCACGATTACGGAGGCCGCCGCAGCCGGCCGCAGAACGATCTTTATCTGCCATTCGCACGACGACCAGCGCTACTTTAAGGGCTCATCGCGTATCTGCAAGACGCTGGGATGGATCCGTATGTGGATTGGCAAGACACCAGTATGCCGTCCTCGCCGAACAGCACCACAGCAGCGAAAATTAAAGAGCGCATCCAGCGGGCTGAGTTCTTCATGTTTCTGGCAACGCCGAATTCGGTAGAGTTGAAGTGGTGCCCACTGGAGATCGGATACACCGACGGCGTCAAAGACCTAGACGCGATCTTCGTTGTCACGACTTGTGACCCCGGTGGCAGAATCCACCGGAAACGAGTATCTGGGACTCTACAGGCATCTCGACGTGGCGAACACGGGCGATCTCGCGGCTTGGGAACCGGGTGACACCAGTTATGGAATTCTCGCCAAGAAGCTCTGATGCGGCCAAAAGCCGTAATCCTCGGGTCAAACATCCTGCACCCTGGCGCCGCTCCGCCCTACGTCCCCTTGAGCTGCCAATACCGATCGGCAACTTTGGAGGGCTCATCTTCTGGGATCCGGAAGCGCTCCTCGGCGTGGTGAGATACAGAGCTGACGATGGACCCCGTAACACACCCGCGCACCATCGACCAGCTCGGCCGAAAGCTCACCAAGTGGTCCTCGACCTCGAGGACCGCACCTCCTGTCGAAATGACCGGCACTACCATGGCCTCCGGCTGAGCCTGGGTGAAAAGCTCGAAGCCTCGTCCACAATCCCGCCCATGCCGCCGATGAACACAGCTGCCGCGAAGCTGTGCTCCGAGAACATCCGCTGCCGCATCAACTTTCAGGCTCTTCTCGCGGTCCCCTTCGACATCGGCGGTGAAAGTGACATTCTGGAAGTGCTCGTTGTCCTCGGGAAACTCATCCTTGAAATAATCGGATTGATACAGCCGCACCCAACGACCGTAGTCCACATTCACATCCTCGGCTGCCATGAGGATCATTGGCGTGATCGCCGGATGACCGCCCCAGACCAGGGGCCGGCGACCAAGCGTTACATAAACCAGCCGGACACAGCCGCGTTTATCGCCACCGTGTCGGCTGTGGCCGCGTATTGTGGTGCCCGCTTTGGGTCTGGGACACTCGCCGAAAGAAAGATTGTCTCGCCCATTACCCTGCGAGCCCGACGAGCTCCCAGCCCGCCTCCGACACCTTGATGGCGCGCACCGATTTGATTTCCTCGTCGAGCCACCGAAGATGGGCGGACCAGGCATCACGAATACCAATATGGTCGTAGACGAGGATCGGAGCCTCTCCGTGGTCGGCTCGCTTAGCCTTGCCGGCCACGTCGTTCAGCGCTTCAGCGGAGGGTATGCCGACCACCGGGTACGCCCAGAAACTTCGATCGTCGAAAAGCCTGACCGCAATCGCCCGATGCCTCCCGATGCCCTCGACCTTGCCGCCGACTTTCTCGACGTCCGCACGCAGCTTCCCAGTGATTGACATGTACCGAGCCGCGATGCTTCGGCTCCGAAGCTGCTCAACCCGTAACGCGATCGCCTCCGCGGTTGGCGCGATAATCGGCCCCGTCGGCCCCTCCAACTCGGCCGCGTTGAGGTAAACTGTCTCTGCAAAGACCCGTGAGCTTCGTGGGCTTGTTCCCCGGCCAGATGACGAGAAGCACCTGGATTTCCTTAGCCCGGGCGCGCCCGATCTCCTGCCGTGTCCAGCGGCTTTCGAAATAGGCGGGTGTATTGGCTGAGCATCACCATGACGTCGCAGTCGACGAGGCGGTGCCAGAGGACGTCCTGGAATGGGTCTCCCGGGCGATGTTCGTGCGCGTCGAGGAACACGTCGAATCCCTCGAGAAATCAAAAGATCATGCAGCTGCAGAGCAGCCGACGTGGACTTCGACCCTCCGGTAGCTGACGGTAACCCTCCGCTGCCGGCGCAGAAGACCAACCACCTCGAGAATTGCCGCCGCGAGCTCGGTTATTTCCGGGTCATCATTGCGACGGGCCAGACCGTTCGCACCCTGAAGGATGTCTGGAACCTCGGTGCCGAAATTGCCGCCCGCAGCGATGGTCGGAATGATAGGTGCACTGGACCGCACCAGTTCCTGCGCCACGTCCGCATCGACATGGGGAACCCCGCCAAAATAGACGGCGGCGAACGCGGCTCCCTTATCGCGGTGGCCGACTGTCGGAGAATCGTGGATCAGAACGTCCTGGCTAGGGTTAGGTCGAAATCTTCGATCATGCTACGGATCGTCTCGGTCAACCTGACTTGGTTGTCGTGCGACGCGGATCCGAGGATCGCGATTTCGTACAGGCTCATCGAAGCCTCATCGGCCAGCAGCCTTCGCTGCCGCCTCGATCCAAGCGGACAGGTTAGTGTAGCCGTTGTCGACCACCCAATCGTAGGTGGGATAGATGCTGCTCAAGCCCACCTTCCTACCGCCTTGGTTCCCCTGCCAATAATCTAGAGGGTTCTTGCCCTGAAAATCCGCGCCTTGCTGCGGATCCTTTACCCTGTGGATGTCGATCGCGAGCATACCCTTTTTGAGTTCGTAGCTCCGCTTAATCTCATGTCGCACCCAAGGCCGATCGTAAGTTTCGGCACCAAACAGCACCACCGTTACGGAGGTGCCCTTCATTTGATCCTCGATCCACTTTTCGATACCGCCGGCGCGCCGCTTGGCCTCCTCAAACTCGGCCTTGTCATAAAAGGGTGGAGCTTCGCCCTGCGCACGCACCACCCACGAGTTTCGGACCTGGACCACCCGCCTGACGTCGCGATCATAATGAAAGCTGAAGAACACCTTGCGCGCCATGATCCCTCCGAGAGTTGGGGATCCTGTAGCAGGGAGGTGCTGATATGTCAGCGCCGATGGGGAGATCAGTCGAGCGGCAAGCCATTAGCTCGGGCGAAAGGAGCTAGCTGTGGAGCCTCAACAGGTTGTCCTCGGAGAGGGCGAGGCGGCTGATGGGTGTTTTGGATTTTAGGCCGCCGTGCGGACGATGCCAGTTGTATCGGTGCAGCCAGACCGGCAGCTCGGCGGCGCGGCGGTCTGAGGTCGGATAGGCCTGGGCGTAGGCCCATTCGCGGAGCGCGGTCTGGATGAAGCGCTCGGCCTTGCCGTTGGTCTTGGGCGTGTAGGGCCTGGTGCGGATGTGCTTGAGGCCGAGGCGCTGCAGGCGTTGCGGAAGGCCTTGGAGCGGTAGCAGGAGCCGTTGTCGGTCATGACCCGCGCGACGGTGACGCCGAGGCTGGCGTAGTAGGCGACGGCGGCCTTGAGGAAGGCGACGGCGCTCTCCTTCCTCTCGTCGGGCAGGATCTGGGAGAAGGCGAGGCGCGAGGCATCGTCGATGCAGACGTGGACGTACTCCCAGCCGCTGCCGCGGCGCTTCGGCCGTCAGGTCGTGCGGCGGCCGATCGCCGGTGATGCGATGGCCGACCGCTCTCGAAGCGGCCGAGCTTCTTGATGTCGATGTGGATCAGCTCGCCGGGATGCTCGCGCTCGTAGCGGCGGACCGGCTCGGCCGGCTCCGAGGGCCCCGATGCGATTGAGGCCGAGGCGCCTGAGGATGCGGCTGACGGTGGCCGGCGAGATGCCCAGCTCGGCGGCGATCTGCTTGCCGGCCAGCGCTGGCGGCGCAGCGCCTCGACCTGCTCGACAATCGTCGGCGGCGTCGGCTCGGCGCAGACGGTGCGGTCGCGAGGAGCGATCCTGCAGGCCTTCGACGCCCTCGGCCCGGAACCGCCCACCCATTTGCGCGCCGTCCGCGGGCAGACGCCTGCGGCCGTGCGGCGGCCTCCGGCGTCTGCCCGCTCGACTAGCACGCGCCGACCAGCTCTCGACCATGCGGCGTCAGGCGGGCATTCTTGTGGATGTTCATCCGGTCCTCCGGGATTGCTGAGCTTCGCAACTTCAGCTTCCTCGCTCAGGACCGGATGGACAACCTATTGAAAGCTCACAGCTAGCGCATCGCGTTGGGTGTGGGCCTCTTCCAATAGCCCAGCCATCTGCAGACCGTCAGCGAGTTTCAGCTTGGCGCGCTTCACAAATCCTGCCCTGAGGTGCGGATGATCTCCCTCCATAAAGGCAACGCCTTCTCGCAGCTTCGCGAGCGCGGCCCGGCGCAGCCACGGCAAGTGGCGTCCCACCATGAATTCGGCATACGCCAGCTCGACCAACGCCTCGCCGATCTCAGAACTGGAAGCTCCGATTTTCTGTCGGGTTCGCCACATACGCCGATAATCCAGTAGGCCTTCGGGGATCAGCCAGGGACGGCCGAGCCTAGCCAATTGCATCGTCGCACTGGCGCGAATTCCGAACGCTCCGGAAGGATCCTGAGCCTGAACTGCAACCTGCCTCGTAGCGAGCAAGCGCGCCGCCTCGAACCGCCGGCGCTGCCAGTTACGCCGATCGGAGATTTTCGCTATCGAATATGCCTCGCTGGCGAAGGCACCATAAGGAAATTTAGGCTCCTCTATGAACCCGGCGCGCCTCAGCTCCACCCGCGTGTGGAGAGTGGCGAGCACTCCTAGCTCGAGCGGCCCATGAAGGTGGAGCCAAGCAGCGGAACCTGTCCACAGTTCACAGAGACGGATCCACCGATCCGCGAGCTCGCGATCAATGTGATTGACCGGTTCCTGAGCGAGGTCCCGCAAGGCGAGCCACAGACGCGAGAGTTGGTCGGCATACGTGCTTTCACCCGAACCAGAGGCTTGATCGGCCTCTTTGAGAAGTAGGTCGACCCGATCGAGGGATACCGTTCCAGCGGCGCCCGGCGCATAATCATGGAGGAAGCTGAGGCGGGTAGACTCGACCTCCTGGTTGACTCGAAGAAACGAACGGCTGTCAGAGAGCGCGTCACAAAAGCCGTTGAGACGCTGGGGCAGCTGCCCCTCCTTGGCAATATAGCGGAGCGTCTCGATTACCTCCCGCTCAATCTCCCGTTCGCTGCCAGACACCCACTGCGTAGGGTGCGTTATTCGCTTCAAAAGACGGATCATCGCCTTTAGCCGCTCGTCCGGCTCAAAGTCATCCGCTTCGAAGAAGATGACCGGAAGACGCTTTAGACTCGCATGAAAAAGCTCGATCTCAAGATAGGTCGCCGGCGATGGCCCGAGGTCATCTATCTCCACTGCCGAGCCTAGCCGCCGAAATAGGAGAACCACCATCAGATCGGACGCGTGGAGTTCGCGCACACAGGTGTCGATAATCGATCTCCACCCGCGGGTTGGCAGTTCTTCGTCCTCGAATTCAGCAATCCATCGATAGAGTGGGGTTTCGAACTCAAGCGCTCTAATTTTCGAGCGAAGCTCCAAGTAGCGCTCATCGCCCTCGATGCGCCCTTCACGGTTCACCGAAGCAATGAAGACACGCCTGATATCCCTGTCATCCGGCACGTGCACCCCATGCTAAAGAGACGCATGTCCTCTATCATAGGCACATCTCGCTGCGAATAGATTCGCCCGCGAGCTACGAAACCCTCTTTGAGCCCGGCAAGCATGGCATCCCAGTCATCAAGATCGTGCCGTGTCTCCGAGCTACGCATGCGGACAGGACGCCATGCAAACATGCCGTATTATGCGTGCTGTTGACAGAATCGCCGAACCATTCGAAGGTAGTCCATTATCTCAGCTGGGAGGCGAAGGTAAAGTTCAGCGCGCGCGATCATGCCAGAACGGAATTCGAGCTCGTTCTGAAGCAACGTAGCAAGGAGATCGCGACGCCCCTGCTTAAGGCGCTTGAGGACGCGTTCAACTTGGCTAGGGTTCAAACAATTATCGAGAACGACGTCCAAGGAATGCCTGTTTGGCGGCGCGAGAAAATCCATCGTAAGCGAATTGGCAAGCTCGCCCGGGGCCTCAGCCAGATGATCGCCACCACCGCGGCGCACAAGCAGATAGCTGCGGAAGACATCCGGCTCGGCTATGAGCGCTGGAAACAGACCGAAAGCTTTCGGTCCGTCGCGCGCGGCTACCATCATCACCGGATGGGCGGAGGAACCTGGCTGGGCGAGCGGGAGGCCTCGATCTCTCAGATGAAATGAGCGCTCTTGCGGACGAGCCCGATCGGTCGGTTCCGCTGGCGGATTTTCTCAGTGCGAATTCAACGCCTCTTGACCCGTTTCGCCGGCGATCACGACCCGCCGGCCGACTTCTTTCAAACTCACAGCGGTGTCACCAAGATCGGTTCGTCACGATGTGGCCACTGATCGAGAATGTCGACCTGTTCGACCAAGCCACCCGACTTGCCTCGCGAGAGCTGCTGCGCATCTGCGCAGCCGAGGGCGCTCAGATGGTCGTCGGATCGACCATGACGGGCGTACCGCCGATGGCGGGGATGCGTCCCCGACAACTTGCCGAGGGCCTGCGCCTGGAATATCTCTGCAATTATCCACTGTTGCCACTCCGCGCTGAGCATCTCGCCTCGCTTAAGGGCCGGCGAGCCGCTCATCTTCACGGACGTCGTGCTCGTCGGACGGTTGATCGAAGATACGTTGAGCTTCCTGCAAAGTTACAACGTGACGGTGGTGGCCATCATGCTGCCCATCCGGCTGGTGCACGATCTGACCGGTAACGTTGCCGGATCGTTAGCAAGGACGACGGCCAGCTCGCATTTCAGGTCGACAAGCTGTCGCTGCCGTTCAGGTCCTATCTGGACATCGACGTAACCGCGCGCGGCCTTCATGGCATCGGCAAGCAGTCCTCCATTCAGATGGATCCGACAACCCTGCTGCCGCAGGCGCAAACTGAGTTGCGGTCGGATCCGCTTTCGGCGGCCAAGATCAACTTTGAAGACGAAGCCCTGCCGATTTCACGCCAGGAGGAGCTTCGGCTCGGCTATTACCGGACCGGCAACGACCGGTTTACCGCCTATTTGAACATAGATTCGATCGTCCACAGAAACATTGAGCTTATCCGGGACGTCATTCGCGAGCGCATTGCTAAGGCCGCTGCGGACGGCCTGCCCGAGCCGGTCCTGGTATCTACACCCTCGAAGGAGAATCGGGATCTTCTGATGGCCGTGCTGGGGAAGAGCCCGGAGCAGGAATTCGATCTAAAATATGTGCTTTTCTCAAAGGTCGATGAGTTCGAGGGATCGTCGGCCTATTTTCTGCTGAGCAAGCACGAAAGTGTGCGGGGCCATCCAGCGATCGTGCTTCTTTCATCGATCCAGTCGACCGAGACGGTGCGGTGGCTCTCCGCGATCCTGACGCTGAACGGGTGCCCGTCGGTGACGATCCTGTGCATCGTCAATCGCACCTCGCCCGCTTCGGCGAGCTTTCTTGCCAGGGTCCTCCGGCTTCGCGCCAGCCCAAGCGATCCGCCGATCGAGCTGGTATCCGGCGATCCGGAATTGGATAGCCATTTCGAGCTGATTTCCATCCTGCGCCTGTGGGATTTGTCGACACCAGACCTCGCCACCATGGAGGCCCTCGCCCACGCCCAGTTCCGTCGTTTCTGGGATCGGTGCGGTTCCAAGGTTCTCGCCTCCCTATCCCGCTCGGACCTGCGATATTTCGAGCCGCGCGATGTCTACGAACTGGCGCCGATCCGGGAAACGTCAGCGAGCCGGCCCCTCGACGCGGATGGCCTGACGGAGGATGTCAGGGTCTGCATGGCGGCGAGAAGCAGTCTAATGGACCGCGACCCGGGCCCGCTGATCGACCTGATAAACCGCCTCGATCTCGGCAAGAACTCGCTGTTCGCCATTTATCGCTACCTGCTCGCCGACCCCGCGACGCTGGGAGCGGCGCCGGTCCGACAGCGACTTTCGGAAGGGTTTGCGCAGGCCTTGCGCGTGGTCGATTCGCGAATCCGCGGCGCGCTAGCTGTGAGGTTTCCATAGGTTGTTCATCCGGCCCGGGCCGAGCAGACTGAGGTTGTCTAAGCTTCAGGTGCCCAGGGAGAGCCGGATGAACATCCACCAGAATGCCCGATTGACGCGGCACAGTCGAGCCGAGCTGGTGCGGCGCGTGCTCATAGAGCGCCGGTCAGCCCATGTCGGTCGCGACCGACATGGGCGTGTCGATCCGGACGGTCCGCCAAGTGGGTGGCGCGCTACCGAGCCGAAGGCGAGGCCGGGCTTTCTTGATCGCTCGTCCCGGCCGCACCAGCTACGCCGGCCGACGCCGCCAGAGACGATCGAGCAGATCGAGGCCCTGCGCCGCCAGCGCCTGGACCGGCAAGCGCATCGCCATCACCATCGGCGCCTCGGCTGCGACCGTCAGCCGGGTGCTGAGGCGCCTCGGCATCAGCAGGATGAAGGCGCTCGAGCCCGCGGAGCCCGTCCGCCGATACGAACGGCGAGCACCCCGGCGAGCTCATCCACATCGACATCAAGAAGCTCGGCCGCTTCCACCAGGTCGGCCACCGCATCACCGGCGATCGCGCCCAGCGCAGCGACCCAGGCCGCCGCAGCTCCCACGTCGGCTGGGAATATTGTCCTGTCTGCATCGACGACGCCTCGCGCGTCGCGATCAGCCGGATCCTGCCCGACGAGAAGGCGACCAGCGCCGTCGCCTTCCTCCACACCGCGATCGCTTACTATGCCGGCCTCGGCATAACCGTCGCACGCGTGATAACCAAGGCAAAGACAGCACACTGCTACCGTAGCGACGCCTTCCGCGCCGGCCTGCAAGACCCTCGGCCTCAGGCATATCCGAACCAAGCCCTACACGCCGAAAACCAACGGCAAGGCCGAGCGCTTCATCCAGACCAGCCTCAGGGAATGGGCCTACGCCCAAGCCTACCCAACCTCGGATCACCGCAAAGCCGAGCTGCCGCGATGGCTCCACCAATATAACTGGCACCGCCCACACGGCAGCCTAAACTACCAGCCACCCATCAGCCGACTCGGCCTGGATGAGAACAACCTGTTGAGGCTCCAGCTAGCGCAGAGCCCGGACCTCGCCGACGGTGAAGTTCGGGATGAAATCCTGGCCGCCATCGACAAGGAGCGCAACCTGCTCGTCGGAGTTGCGCTCTTCTCGCAATTCATCACCGGATCCGAGCGCCAGGAGGACTCGGCCGACGACCCTTCCAATCCCGTGATCGAACGGGTCAAGGCCTTGCTCGGCGAGTTCCAAAGCGACCCCTTGGGTCTCGCCACCCTCGGTCGGCTGAGCGATATCGCCTGGGGCTATGCGCTCACCTTTGCCACGCACATGCTCGAGCCAACGTTCCAGACCGACACCGAGGAGGGAGGGCTGGTCGACGCCCTCGAACATATTCGCGAGAGCGTGAGCCGCGCCGCCAGGGGTGAAGAGATATTCGACCCGAACATTCAGCTGGTTAGGCGTCTCGCGCCGGCCGGCGAAATCGAGCGGCAGGACCAGTCGGTGATCATGTCGCTGATTGCCGCATTGTCCGGGATGATCGACGCGCTCACCGTCGAAGAACGAGTCAGCACTGGCGAGTGTCTGGCGGCCGTTCGACGCGAGATATTCTGGCCCAAGCCGCGCCACAGTTTCTGCTTCTTCACGCTTCGCCGAGCGCCTCAGAAGCTCCTGCAGCTAGTCGAAGAATGCCTTGGCGATCGTTCGGAGGTCGATTTCCGACATAGCGGCAAGGAGGCTCGAATTTCTGACCGAGCTCAACGGCCTTATTTACGCCGCGTCCCGCCTCAGCCGGCTGTCATGGCAGGCGAAACGCGTAATCAGGGAATGCTATGAGACGGACGAATGGACCCGCTACTTCGTCGGCCAAGACGACGAGGAGCTGGACGCCCATGTCGCAGCTCTGACCGAAATCTCGCAACTCATCCGCAGCCGCAATGCCGTCATCCGATCAGAGATCGAGGAGATCGCGGTCATTTGCGAGCGCATACTACAGCACGTCTGGGGGAACATTAGAGCCGGGAACGGCCTGGAGGGATCGCGCACCGCAGCCCCTTCGGCAAGCGCATTCTTCCAGTTCGTTGGCAGCTTCGAGTGCAATCTCGGCGCCCTGCTCACCGAAGCCGTGGACGCCGGCTGCGCACGGATAGCAGAGCAGACGGGCATCGACCGCGACCGATTCTCCGTAGAGTTGAGCTGGCCCGAGGATCCGAAGCTCGCCCAGATTTACGTCCTGTGCGACCCCAGTCTGTTACTCATGGCACTCGAGAATTTTGTTTCCAACTTCAAATATTCCAACTCTTTCCGCCACGCGCACGACTCGGCTGGACCGAAACCCGTCATCGGCCGGATCGTGGTCTCATATGACGACGACTGGGAATCCCCGTCGATCGTCTTCCATAGCGACGGCGCGCCGCGCGTAGCTAGGTCCGCGAGAATGACCACCATAGAGGACCATCGGAGGAGGCTTCATCACTTCGACTGCGAAATCCACGAGGAACAGGGAGAAAGCGAGTTTTCCATCCGCATCGAGCCGAGAGGGAAAGTACGAACCTCGGGGAGAATTCGAATGAAAGGCATCGTATGGGGCGACCTAGATCGAGGTGTAGAATCTGCATATCTTGAAATGAAGAGTTTCTACAATCGTCTAAGTGCCGAGTTCCTCAACGAGGGTGTGGAATGAGCAACGAGGATACGAAGACCCTGCCGAATTCTTGGCGCAGTTCAGGAAGCAGCGTTACGACTTCGCGCTCATCGACCTGATGCATGCGAAGAAGGGCTTAGTCGGAATAGATTATGCGAGACAGATCCGGACGATCGCCTCCGAGGACGATTCATACCGTGACAATAATGGGTTTCCCATATTCCTGATTTCCAAGCAAGTTAGCCAGGGCCGCCTCGATCAATCGGGCTGACTTGCGGATCATGTGGATCGACAAGCAGCAGGTGCCCAGCGTCATCATCCACACGGTCAAGATGGTATTGTTTCCGGACGGAAGGTGGATTCCCGGCTCACAAAGCTTCATCATCGCCCGCATGGGAGGGGTCAGCTATGGCGGCGAGCGGTTCGATGAGGCTAACTTCCTGCTCCTCCAAGACATTTGCAGAGACAGTGGCCTCGAGCCCCAACTTGCTTGAAATGGGCGAGATTCTCGACCGGGACCTAATGGAAAGGATTAATCGCAAAAACCCCGACCAGTCGCAAGATTATCACGTTGATCACCCGCGACGAGAAACTCGTTGAGGGGAGTGATCCCCAACAGACGACGCCTGCCTAACATCTACCTCAAAACTCGGTCTCGTCGCCGCCCGCACCAGCACGCTGCGACGGACGTTGCTGCTAGTCCAGAAAGGCGTTGCTTTCCCCTCAGACTTCGGGGGCCGTCTCCGACTGGATTTCGAAGACTCTCTGGTCGAGATCAAGGAGAGCATACTCGCCTTCCTCCGGCGGCCAGACTAGGCTAGTGCCTCGGCTTTGATGCGTGCGCTAATAGGCTGGATTCCGGAGAGAAACCTTCCAGCCGTCGCGCTGGCGGAGCTGAGCTAGACTGGTCGCAGCACGGGCTCGGGGTCCAGACACTCCTGCTCAAGCCATTGAGCCCCGGGTTCCTTCAGATATCGCGCGAGGTCGGCGAGCGAGCTTTCAACCGGGACGGGCGCTCGAAGCACAGCCGCCTCGGCTGGACGTCCGTATCGCCGCGCGATCTCAGGCGTCATTAAGTGCAGGCGCAATGATGGTTCGATTTTTCTCCTCAAGGTACCGTGCGATGGCAACACCTCCAGGATCGATATCTCCCCATGGTGCACCTCCCCAAGCTCGGCTGAATCTACCACCCGTCGAACGGCATCGACGACCGAGGCCGCGGGAAACCCCCCAAGGTAGATCACAGCCTCGTCGATCCGGCGAGTTCTACGGGCATGCCGGTTGAAGCTTTCCAGATTCTCATCGTCAGCAGCGAAACCGCACTGGACGCATCGAGGTCCGAATCAGGTCCTGGCAGAATTCGACAAATGGCCAATTTCCAACGTCCGCGCCGCCAACCCTAAAGCGGCCCGGCCACTCCACGATCGGCTCAGCACATTCGAGCCCCAGCAGACGTACCGCCTCCTCGCGGTCCAGCGCCGGGTCCAGCCGGCCGGCCTGCTGCAACAGCGCCAGAAGCTTCGGCATTGCCCGCTCAAGCGCCTTGCTGTCGCCGAGGAGGCGCGCGGAGCGAGTCCTCAGGGCAAGCGTCCGCCGGCGATCCGTGCAAGCGCCCCGTCGGCGGCCCGAAGCAAGCCGACCGCCTCCTCAAGATTCGCTGGTGACAGTCCTGCCGCTGATCGCCCCCCGCGCCAGGCGCTGACGAGGAGGTCCCGGAGGCCCTCCGCTTCTTCCGTATCAACGCTAGTTCGCAACAGACGAGCGAGCGCCTCCTCAACGATCTCCCCTTCAGGCTACGGCCAACGTGACGGTAAAGAGCAGCGGCGTCACGGAGGGTCACTCGCGCAATCAAATGCGGAGCATCGCGGTCCATCTCCAAAGCCACGGCGCCGGCAGCCTCGGCAGCTCGCAGCGTGTCATAAAGAGCACTTCGTTCGCCAGGACTGGCAAACTCCATCGCCGGCCTCGCCGAGATCCGTCGCCCGCCCTCGCCCCGCCGGCTCCAGACTATCGAGGAGCAGGCCCAAAAGCCGACTCCCGTCAACCTCGCGTCTCACTCCGCCGCCTGCTCGACCGGGCGGAATGCCTCCATGCCGAGGTTCAAGGGATTTATCTCGGCGAGTGCCTCCCGGGCCCGACTCAACGGGTGAGTGACGGTGACCACCGGCTCGAGCGTATCGGGTCTTCGGTTTACCGACACGACGGTTTCAACCGTTTCAAGAAACATCGCCCGGACTTTGTCGGGTGCGGCAACCACGACCTGAAGATGGAGGTCGGCAAAAAAGCCGAACAACGCGCGCGTATTCGGCGCGTCAAGATTGTTGAACGCCTCATCAAAGACGACCAACCCGAGGCCGTCAGGCTCGACACCAGTGCTCTTGGGATAATAGGCCGAGGCCATCGCGGCCGCGACCGCAACGTAGTAGGGCGCCTGCTTCTGGCCACCAGACCCAGTCTGGGCACGCCGGCTGAGCGTCGTCTCCTGGCCCCGATCATTCGTCATGTGCAGGTCGAAGTCGAAGAATCGCCTGTAGTCCTGGAGATCCTTCACCAAAAACTCGTCGGACAGGCGCCGCTCAAGTTCCTTCAGACCTGCCCTCGCTCGAGGATCCACGTCGGGATCTTCCAGAACGGCGAGCCCCTTTTGCGGCTCCTGGGCTATCGCCTCGGCGAGCGCGTGGATAGATTTCAGTGCCGCATTCAAATGATACCGGAAGGCGTAGGTCTGGCCGGTGAACCGCCGGCCCGCGAGGCTCCGATTCAAACGGTCGATTTGAGCACGGGCCTTCTGGAACTTATCGGAAAGCCGATTAATCAGCCCCTCGGTAAGATCTGCCTCCATCTTCTTGCGCGCGTCTTCGAAATCTTCCCGGAATCGACGAAGTTCGTCGTCCTGGAGCTGCAATTCCTTCGTTCGCGCCCACCTCAGCATCGCCAAGTCGTCTGGCTCTACCAGCGGAGACGTTGCTAGATGGTCCTGAATAAACCGACTCCAGGCACTCCTACCCCTGCGGGCGCTTTCATCGGCAAGCCGCGGCAACGGTTCCGCCTCAAGGCGGCAAGCCGCCACATGGGACGCGAGGACCGCCACCGGATCGCGACCAGCAGGCGGCATCTCCGCAGCGACCGCTACCCGGTTACGGGCGGCCGCAATGCCTTCTTCGTGCTCAAGGAACTCGATAATGCCACAAAGCGGATCCTCGCTCTCCAGGACCTCTCTCCACTCCTCCTCCTCGCGATGCTCGCCGCGCTTCATCTCCGAGGTTTTCTCCTCGATTTGAAGCTTCGTATCCTCAGCTCGCAGTGCCTCGAGGCGAGGCGCGATCTCCTCGACAATCTCCTCTCGATAGCCTTTGATTGCGCTCTCGAGAGTGGAAATTTCAGATCGGATCGCCGCAGCCTCCGGACTCTCCAGAGTTTGTCGGCTTCGCTCAACTCCACGGAGCGTCGCTTCGGCATCGCTCAGCTTAGCCAGCGCATCTGCCAGAGCATTGGGCGCGTCGTCGCCTGCCGCGGCAATAGCCCCGAGAGCCGTCTGTAGCGCATCCCGATCTGCTAAGGTCGCCCGCTGCGTCTCAGCAAGTTCAGCAAAATCGCGCCGGGCCTGTTCAAGTGCCGAAGCTTGGGCCGTCCTTCCAAGGATAGGAACGATGTCTCGGTAAACGCGCAGGGACATCCCCTGCGCGGTCTTTCCTCGACGGGTAACCGCCTGGTCCATATGTTCGAGATCATGGTCCGTTTCGGCGCGCAATGTCCGCCCGACCCGACTCTCGATGAAGACCCGAGCATCGTCCGATGTAGTTTCGATGATCTCTGCAATCGAACCCGCCGGCAATGCATGCCGCTGCCACCGAGCGGTCTTGCGAGTATCGACGAGCCGGCATTGATGCAGATCCCTGCGCTCCCGGTACAGAATCGAATAGGCTTCGAGAGCTGATGCCGCGGAACCAGCAAAGCCTCACGGTTGGGCCCCAGAAGCATCTCCAAAGCCATCGCCCATGCCGGATCCGTCACGTCCACCACATCCGGCAGAGGCGTTGCCGGTATTCCCTCTCTCGCGAGAAGCGCCATGAAGCTGCGCACGGCCGGCGACAGAAGCGGGCCTTCGCCGCTTGCCTCAAGGCTCCGTTCCAGTTCATCCAGATTGGCCTTTTGACGCTCCGCGGCCACTGACAACGCGGCGAGCTGATGCTGGAAGCTCTGCTCCGCTTCGGCCAAGCGAATGGCGCGGCTTTCCAGAGCGACGAGCTCTGTCTCGTGCCGGCCAAGCTCATCGACCGACTTTCCCTTGGCCAGTTGCGCGAGGTCTCTGAGCGCGTCCAGCGCATCGCCCAGGTAAATCGGGACCCGGTCCCGTCGATCGGCAAGAGCAGCGAGTCTCAACAGCTGACCCAGCCGTCGCTGGGCGGCACTCCGCGCTACTGTTCGAGCCTCGCTCGCCGAGCGAGATTCTGCATCGAGGCCGGCAATCCGATCAGCCTGGGGTGCATCCGCCAAAAGGCGGCGCTGACGGAGCATATCATCCTCGAGCTGGCGGATGGCCTGCTCATGGTTGCGCCTCAAATGAAGCTCGCGCTCTATGATACGACCGATTTCCTGCCGCCGGTCAGCCAGCCGGGCGAGGACCAGGTCGAGGCGGCGCCGCTCCGCATGCGCCACTTCAAAGGCAAGCGTATTAACTTTCAGCGCGTGCTGAGCCCAGTTCTGCAGCCGACGACGGGCCTCGCTGATCTCCTCGAGCTGCTGCTCCCGCCGCAGGACCTCCTGCTCTAGGTAGCGATAGCGTTCGATCGACCCCTTCAGGCCCTCCACATCGATATTGTCCTCCTCCAGCATGTGGGTTCGTACAAAGTGAGTGGGATCGTCGATCGGCTCGAAAGCAATCGATTCCTTGAAGTTGCGCAGCACCTGTCGAGCATCCGGAGAAGCGCCCCTCGGCCGCATCGCCAGGAGAAGATCCTCGACGTACGCCATTGCGGTCGAATGGAATCGAACGGCGGAGCATAGCCCCTTCAGGCGCTCAATGATCCGGCTGTTACTCGCCACGACGGTCTTGCCGTCCGAGCGCAAGTCGGTCAGCTGTCCCAGGGACAGGGCGAGCCCAGGCGCTACAAACCTTGATCGAACCTCGTGCTTCGCATCAGCCTCGTTGGCAGACAACAGCAAGCCGATCGTGATCGCCTCGCCGCGCACCCGATCCCTGAAAACGAGCGCGAGAAGCGTCTCGGCCGCTTTGCGCGGGAACTCGCCCGGCGATATCTGATCGTCGGCGCCCAAGCAGTATTCCCGGATCGTCCTATGATTATGCCCGCCCGTAGATTTATTCAGGTCGAAGTAGCGGCTGCTGGCGCCGGTTACGATCACCTGCAATGCGTCCACGATGGTGCTCTTTCCCGCACCCGTCGGTCCCAGGATCGCCACGGTGCCTCGCACCTCGATATCCTGCGGGTCCAGCCGCCCCCAATCCTTGAGGATGATCCGTTGCAGCTCATGCATCGGAATTCTCCGCCAAATCGGCGGCTTGCTCCGCGACTATGCTCTCTGCTGCGCTATCGGTTCCGAGCGCTGCCCTGTGAGCCGCAACGTGATCGAGGAGGCTTGCCGGCCGCCCGAGCGCCGCGCTTGGCGATTCCGTATCGGCTTTCTCCTCGGCGGAGGCCTCCCTCTCTTCCTCTGCACGCTGCTCAAGCCACTGGATGACGGCTTCGACGTAGACGTCCGGAACAAGGACCGTGATGCCGGGCATGATGGTTACCACGATGAGCTGCTCGATAGGGTCTCGATCGCCGACCCGAACCATGCCCTTGCGCTGGAATGCCCGCAGGATGTCCTGCAACCTCTGGATGGACGGGGGCTCCTCTCCGGCCGTCCGCAAACGATCATGGACATCGTCGGTCGTGACCTCGACGCGCCCCTGCTCGTCCAACGAACTAATCCCCTCCGCATAGAGAAGGCGTAGGACAAGCAGCACCACCGTTTCATCCTTGCGCATCCGCGCCATCTGCACTCCGTAAACGACAGAGGCAGCTTCGACCGTAAGCATCTGAGCTGCCGGATGATGGACGAGGCGATAGCCGAAAGCCGCCAAGATCGGCTTCACATGGGCAAAATGCCTGGTGAGGAGGCGGTAAGCCGGCGCGTGCGGCCAATCCTGATAGAGACACTGATGGAAAAGGATCGCCTGCAGCGCAGACTGCAGATCTTCCTCCTCCACGCCGGTTTCGAGGATCGCGGCCACCTCGCGCAGTTCAGCCATCGGCCGTCGCCTTTCGCCTAATCACGAAATCCTTCCGTTCGACCCAGTCGTTGGCCACCTGCTCCGACAGCTCCTCATAAATGTAGCGTCCATCAAGAGGCGCGAGCCCCGCTTCGTGCAGACGCTCAAACGCGAGAAAGTCGTCGACGCTCTCGACAGGAAGATCCCTTGCGACCACCTCGTCCCCTTGCGCCATCGCGTGATCGATATAGGCGGCGAGGCGGGCCGGGGTCACTCTTACCCGCTCGTCAAAAGCATCGAGAGCCGCAAGATACCGTACCAACGCAGGGTCAGGCTCCCGTACCTCAACCACCCGCTCCGCCGGCTCGGAGCGCCGTCGCGCCGGCATATACATTTGGGCCGCAGATAGTGGGAGGGACTCGGTCAAGACGCGTACCCGAGCGGCAACCTCGGTATCCGGCGCGAGACCGGAACTACCAAGGAGCCCCAGTGCCACCAGCAGACGATCAGTCGTTACTGTCGCCATCCTGTCGCTGAAGCGCACGACGTTGGTCATTCGCTTCTCGATGCGGAAGGTAGTTTCCTCAATGTCACCGACGTGATCGTCGATCAACGCGAACACCGTCATAGTTTGTCGAATATCCGAAATGATCTCCTCGTGTGCCGTTCCGACGTCGGTAGCTATTCCGCCCCGAATCCAACCTTCCGCCACCAGCACTAACGCTTCGTCGTTCTCAAGCAACTTGTCACCAGTCGCGATAATGTTACTCCGAAACCGGAACGGGCTTTCTCGAGCATGCAAGTTGCGATAGTCTTGGACGACCGTCGCGGTGATGAAATCGGTCACAAATCGGCGCACGAGTGCCGCAGCCGTCGGCTGCGACATGATGAGGTCCTCGACCCTGCGCATTGTGCTGGCGACGGTGCGAAGATGGTTCATGAAGCCTCGCGCCGCAAGCGCTGCCTCCCGCACATTGAGCGCCTTCGCGAGCGGGTCATTCTCCACCGACTCAAGAAGCGTCAAAACATTCAGGACCGCGCCGCCATAGGAGCGAAGCCTGCCGTTGCGAATGTCGAGGAGCGTCTGCAGCAAGAGGCGGGCCGAGGGATCAAAGTCCACCACCTTGCGATAGCGGTCCCGATACTCGACGAGCCAACCGGTCTCGACCAGGCGATTATATGCTGTGACGTACGTGGGTCCGGACGGTACGGAGACGCCCTCCTCGACGAGCTCGGCCGCCACAACGGCCCGACCAGCTCGGTCTATGAACTCGGCAATCGCCTCGTGCACCCGCCTACGCGTCGCTATCTCACCCGCATGACCAAAGAGATCGTCAGCCAGATGCGCAAGGAGATCCGCGAAAAAGTAACGTGAGCGACCGGCGAGGACCTTGAACAGGTCAGCCGGTACCGTCCCAAACAGATATTGAGCTTCCCTGGCCGCGGTCACGATAACGCCCCCTCATGAACAGGTTAGCAGTCGCCGGCGCGGAAAGTCGAGACGATGTACCCGGACAGAAAGCGGCTATTCGCCTGAGTGACGTCAGTCGACCAGGGCGCGCGCGTTCTGAGGACGAACGATCGTCACGAGCGTTCTGGCTCTCGTCAGCCCCACGCGAAGAAGACGGCGGCTCCGCTCGAAGGGTGGGCCTTCAGTTCGATCATCGAAAAAACCCGATTTGAAAGCCCCCCTCGACGAGCACCACGCCGTCAAATTCTTTTCCCTTCGCCTTGTGGATGTTCATCAATATGCAGCCCTGCGGATCCCGTTCGGCGGAGATAAGCCGCTCCTGCTCGAGAATCCGCCTCACCAAATCACTTGCACCCAGATAGCTGCTCGACTCGAGCCAGCGTGTCCCGAGCCCCGACGCCAGAGCGTCGCTCGCTCGAAAAAGACGCACGAGGCGCACCTCACGAAACAACTCGGCCAAGGCCGGTATGTCCTGCAGCAGCCGCCGGGCGGTCTTCCAGTCTGCCACTGGATCGCCGATGAACTCGATGCCAGCCGCATGAGCCGCAACGTGGAAATCGTGCTCATCGACGACCGGGCGACGAAACAGCCGCTCGGGGCCAAGAACGAGATCAAGCGCCTCGCAAACGGTCGACTTCCCCACATTATTTCCGCCCACGAGGAGGGTGTGGCCTGTGAAGTCGACAGCGCCGGTGGAGACTTCCCTAAAGTTCGAGATCGATAGTCGCCTGACTCGCATCCCTATTCTCCACCATCCGGCTTCGGCCTCAATAGCCGGACGTGGTGGAGTAGGCGGCGCAAGGCCTTTCGGGAAGCACCGCTACGCTGCTGCATTTCCAAAAGGCGAGCCTAAACGGCGGCTCTGCCGATCGAATCGGTCCGCTTACTGGAAAAGCCGAGCAACGCCCAGGCGCACGTCGGCCCGTTCTTTGGGCCGAGCAGTCGTCGGCGACCCTGCCTATGCGCTTCGCCTGACGTCAGAACTTTATTGTCAATGTCAGAACTTTATTGTCGATGTCAGAACTTTATTGTCGCCCAACATCTTCACCTTTTCATCGCCTTGGTGACCCCAACGGGAATCGAACCCGTGTTTTCGCCGTGAAAGGGCGACGTCCTAGACCGCTAGACGATGGGGCCATCGGCGGAAGCGCGGCACTTAAGTGGCGTAGCGCCTCGCGTCAATCGCACCAGGCGGCGTCTTCGAGGTGAAGCTCCGCGCCGACCCGCCCGTCCCATTCGTCCTTCCTGACCCGGCCCGCCACCCACAGCTTGCGGTGCGGCGGCGCCGCAAGCATCGCTTCGCCGAGCGGGCTCGCCGCCATCCGGAAGGCGATCGCCTTGATCCGGCGGCCGTCGTCGCCGGCGACGATCAGGCGCAGATGGCCGCTGCCGACCACGTCCGCCTTGATCACCCGCACCGGCCCGGCCGCCACCCGCGGCGCCGGCCAGCCGGCGCCATAAGGCCCGCCCGCCTCCAGCGCCTCGCACAGATCGGGACAGACCCCGCCCGGTGCCAGCACCGCGTCGAGCAGGAGCGCCCGGTCGTCGCGGCTCCGCGCCACGTCGGCCGCGAGCCGTTCGTCGAGGAAGTCGCCGAGCGCCTCCACTTTGCCGCGCTCGACGGTGAGCCCCGCCGCCATCGCATGGCCGCCGCCGGCGACGAGCAGTCCGAGATCCTTCGCCGCCATCACCGCCGCGCCGAGATCGACCCCGCCGATCGAGCGGCCCGAGCCCTTGCCCAGCCCGTCCTCGCCCAGAGCGATGACGATGGCGGGCCGGCTGAACCTTTCCTTGAGCCGTCCGGCGACGATCCCGATCACGCCCGGGTGCCAGCTCTCGCCCGCCGCCACGATGACGGACCTGTTGCCCTGGCCGCCGCACAGGCTTTCCGCCGATTCGCAGACGACCGTCTCGATCGCCCGCCGCTCCTCGTTCAGCCGATCGAGCTCGGCGGCGATCGCCTCGGCCTCGGCGGGGTCGTCGGTGGTGAGCAGCCTTACCCCCAGGTCCGACTTGCCGACCCGGCCCCCGGCATTGATCCGGGGGCCCAGCGCCCAGCCGAGATCGGTGCAGCTCGGCGCCCGGGTCAGCCGGGCCGCGTCAGTGAGGGCGGAAAGGCCGACATTGCGGCGCTGAGCCATCACCTTCAGCCCCTGGGTCACGAACGCCCGGTTGAGCCCTCGAAGCTGGGCGACGTCGGCGACCGTTCCGAGCGCGACCAGGTCGAGCAGATCGATCAGCTTCGGCTCCTCGCGCCGGGCGAAGAAGCCGCGCCCGCGAAGCACCCTAAGGGTCGCCGCGCCGAGCAGGAAGCAGACCCCGACCGCGGCGAGATGGCCGTGCGCCGCCGCCTCCGCCGCCTCGTCGAGCCGGTTCGGATTGACCAGGGCCAGGGCCAGGGGCAGAGCGCTCGCGCATTTGTGATGGTCGACGACGATGACGTCGACCCCCGCCTCGCGCGCCATCGCCAGCGCCTCGAACGCCTGGGCGCCGCAATCGACGGTGACGATCAGCCGGGCGCCCTCCCGGGCCAGCCGCACAAGCGCCTCGCCGGACGGGCCGTAGCCCTCCATCAGCCGGTCCGGAATATAAGCGCTCGGCGCCGAGCCGAGGCCGCGCAGGAGCCGCACCAGAAGGGCGGCCGAGGTCGCTCCGTCGACGTCGTAATCGCCGAACACGGTCACCGCCTCGCCCGCCTCGACCGCGTCGGCGAGCCGCTCCGCCGCTTTGTCCATGTCCCTGAACAGCGACGGATCGGGCATGAAGCCGCGAAGAGTCGGCAGCCGGTGCGCCGCCAGCGCCTCGCGGGCGACTCCCCGGGCCATCAGCAGCTGGTCGATCAGATCGTCGGGCTGGAACGCCGAGTCATGGCCGTCGGCCGCCGAGCCGCGCCAGCGCCAGGGCTGGCCGAGGATCGAGCGGGAGACTCCGCAGACATGGGCCGGGGTGAGCATGGCGGCCAGCCTAGCCCATTGCGAGTCGCGCGTGAATCGCCCTTCTCGCTTCTATCCACATATGTTTTACCCTGTCGCCATGACGGGAGACGCGGCGCATCGGCGGGAGGAAGAGGAACTGGCAGGGTCGATCCGGCTCAGCCCGATCGCCACCGTGCTCAGCAACCCCCGCCTTGCCGACAACCCGATCGTCGCGGCCAACGCCGCCTTCTGCGCGCTCACCGGCTACGGGGAGCGGGAGATCGTCGGCCGCAATTGCCGCTTCCTCGCCGGAGCGGACACCGAGCCCTGGCTCACCGAGCGGATCCGCCAGGCGCTGCGCGATCTGCGCCCGTCGCTGACCGAGATCCTCAATTACCGGAAAGACGGCTCACCTTTCCGCAACGCCGTCCTGATCGCGCCTTTGTTCGGCGCCGACGGGGAGGTCGCCTGGTTCCTCGGCTCGCAGGTGGAAGTCAGTGCCGGCTCGGCGGCGCCGCTCGCCTTGCGCCAGCGCCGTGCCGCCGGCCTCGCCGCCGCCCTCTCGCCCCGCCAGCGCGAGGTGCTGGCCGAGATGGCCGGCGGCCAGCGCAACAAGCAGATCGCCTGGCACCTCGGTTTGTCGGAGAAGACGGTGAAGATGCACCGCGCCTTGCTGCTCGACAAACTCGGAGTGAAGACCACCGCCGACGCGATAAGGCTGGCCGTGGAAGCGGGGCTGTAGATCCTCCCCACCGGCTGCGCCGGTAGCAAGGATATCTCGCTCGCTACCGCCTTACGTCCGTATCGCCGCCTCGCCGCGCCGGGCCTAACCGCCTCGACCTCCCCCCTTCACGATGAGGTCCCCATGCGCAAATTCACCCCCTACGCGGCCGCCCTGCTCGCCCTGACCGCCGCCCCGACCGCCTTCGCCGCCGCCAAGACCCCCATGGTCGGCGGCGCCGCCATGTATCCGTCGCGCAATATCGTCGAGAATGCCGCCCAGTCGAAGGCGCACACCACCCTCGTCGCCGCGGTCAAGGCGGCCGGCCTCGTCGACACGCTCTCCGGCGCCGGCCCCTTCACCGTCTTCGCTCCGACCAACGCCGCCTTCGCCAGGCTTCCCGCCGGCACCGTCGACACCCTGCTCCGCCCCGAGAACAAGCCGATGCTCCAGTCCGTCCTCACCTATCATGTCGTCGCGGGCCGGGTCAGCGCCGCCCAGCTCGTCGGCAAGATCAAGGCCGGCGGCGGCATGGCCAGGCTCGCCACCGTCCAGGGCGGAACCCTCGTCGCGCGCCTGGTCGGCGGCAAGGTCGTCCTCACCGACGAAAAAGGCGGCCGCGCCACCGTCACCCAGGCCGACGTCTACCAGTCCAACGGAGTCATCCACGTGACCGACGCGGTATCGCTGCCGAAGTAAATTCTCGAATGGGGACAGGTACCGGTACCTGTCCCCATTCCTAAATCCGCATCAGCGCCACGCCGGCCAGGATCAGGCCCGCCGCCGCCCAGCGCTGCGCCGACGGCCTCTCCTTGAGCCAAATCACCGCGATCAGCATGGCGAACAGGACGCTGGTCTCCCGAAGCGCAGCGACCATCGCCAGCGGCGCCTGGGTGAAGGCCCAGATCGCGATCCAGTAGGCGCCGAGCGACATCGCGCCCGCGGCCACGCCCGGCCGCCAGGCCGGAAGCATGGCGGCGAGGACGGCGGGCCCGCGCGCGGCGAGGCCGTAGGCGAGCATGATCGCTCCGTCGAGGACGATCATGGTCAGGATGAAGGTCGAGGCCGAGCCCGCGACCCTCGCGCCGATCCCGTCGGCCAGCGTGTAGGCGGCGGTGAAGCCGGCGGTGACCAAAGCCCAGCCGAGGCCGGCGCGGGTGAGCCCGCCCCGCCCCGCCATCAGCAGGATCCCGGCCGCGATCGCGATCACCGCCGCCGCCCTCGCCGACTCCATCGTCTCGCCGAGCAGCAGGGCGCCCGCGACCGCCACGATCAGCGGCGCGGTGCCGCGCGAGAGCGGATAGATCTGGCTGAGATCGCCATGGCCGTAGGCGCGGATCAAGGCGAGCTTGTAGCCGCTGTGGAGGGCGGATCCCGCCAGCACCCAGGGCCAGGCGGCCCGGGGCGGGAGACCGAAGAAGGGCAGCAGGACGAGCGCGATCGTCCCCTGCGCCAGGCCGAGGAACAGGATCGACGAGAAGCGGTCGAGCCCGGTCTTGACCAGGGCGTTCCAGCCGGCGTGGAGCGCGGCGGCGAACAGGATTGCGAAGAAGACCGCGGCGCCCATCATCCGTCACCCCGGCGAGACCCGCCGGGACTTCTCGTCCTGAGGTTCCGGCTTGCGCCGGGATGACGGGGACATGCGAGCATCGCCCGCTTAATAGGGATTTAGCCGACCCGTGCTACAGCGGGCGCCGATGACGCTCCCGATCGTCCAGCTCTTCTACAACCGCACGTCCGGCGGCCACTGCCCGCACCGGCTTGCCGCGCTTCGGGCCGGTTTCGAGGCGGAGGGCGCCAGGGTGCTGCTCTCCGAATGCGGCCCGGCCCATCCGATCGAGATCGAAGCAGAGGCCAGCCATGTCTGTGCGGTCGGCGGCGACGGCACCCTTCGTCACGTCGCTTTGGCGCTGGCCCGCTGCGGCCGAAGGCTCCCGCTCAGCGTCTATCCGGCCGGCACCGTCAACCTCGTCCACCGCGAGCGGCTCTTCCCGCTCGACCCGGCCGGGCACGCGCTCCGACTGCTCGCCGAGGATTCAGGCGCGCTGCTCCACCCCGCCTCGCTCAACGACGGCGTCTTCCTCGCCTGCGCCAGCGTCGGCCCCGACAGCCGCGCCGTCGCCGAGGTCTCGCTTGCCCTCAAGGCCCGGATCGGCAAGCTCGCCTACGCCATCGCCTTCGCCCGGATCCTGGCCCGCTGGCGCCGGATTCCGATCCGGCTGTCGTGGGACGGCGGAACCCTGGTCTGCGAGGCCTTCTATGTCGCCAAAGGCCGCTATTTCGCCGGCCCGTGGAGCTTCGCCCCCGCCGCCAGCACCGCCGAGCCCCTGCTCCACGTCGTCGCCCTCACCCGCGCCCGCCGCCGCGATTTCGCCCGCTTCGCGCTCGCTTTGTGGCGGGGCAAGGCGGTCGGGGGCCTGCCGGGCGCCGCCGCCTTCACCTGCACCGCGCTGACGGCCGAAGCGGACCTGCCGCTTCCGGTCCAGGCGGACGGCGATCCGGTCGGAACCCTGCCGGCGAGCATCGCGCTGCACGGCGAAGCGCTGAGCCTGTGCTGACCAAAATCCTCCCCGAGACTTCTCGGGCAGGGGGACCATGCAGGATAGGAACAGACCATGCAGGATAGGGACAGGTACCGGTAACTGTCCCCATTTACGTGCACGTCACAGGGGACAGGTACCGGTAACTGTCCCCCCGGCGCACGTCACAGGGGACAGGTACCGGTACCTGTCCCCACGGGCGGGATCAGCGCGTCCCCGGCTCGAGCCGATGCTCGCCCCGCACCCAGCGCACCGTCCCGGTGCTCGCCCGCATCACCACGCTCTCGGTCGTGATCGTATGCCGGCGTCTTTTCACCCCCTCGAGCAGCGAGCCGTCGGTGACTCCGGTCGCGGCGAAGATGCAGTCGCCCTTGGCGAGGTCCTCGAGCTTGTAGACCCGGTCGAGGTCGGTCACCCCCCATTTGCCGGCGCGCGCGCGCTCGTCGTCGTTGCGAAAGATGAGCCGGCCCTGGAACTGGCCGCCGACGCACCTCAAGGCGGCCGCCGCCAGGACGCCCTCCGGAGCCCCGCCCGAGCCCATGTAGACGTCGATCGTCGTGTCCGGATCGGTGACCGCGATCACGCCTGCGACGTCGCCGTCGGGGATGAGGACGATCCCGCAGCCGAGCCCGCGAAGCTCGGCGATCAGGCCCTGGTGGCGCTCCCGGTCGAGCACGCAGACGATGATCTCCGACGGGTCGACGCCCTTGGCCGCGGCGACCGAGCGGATATTCTCGGTCGGGCTCCGGTCGAGGTCGATCACCCCTTCCGCATAGCCCGGCCCGACCGCGAGCTTCTCCATATAGACGTCGGGCGCGTTGAGGAGGCCGCCCTCCTCCGCGATCGCCAGGACGGCGAGCGCGTTCGGCCCCGCCTTGGCGGTGATCGTCGTCCCCTCGAGCGGATCGAGCGCGATGTCGATCTTCGGGCCGCGGCCCTGTGCGGCGCCGACCTTCTCGCCGATGAAGAGCATCGGCGCCTCGTCGCGCTCGCCCTCGCCGATCACCACCGTGCCGTCCATCTCGAGCGTGTTCAACGCCGCCCGCATCGCCTCGACGGCGGCATGGTCGGCCGCCTTCTCGTCGCCTCGGCCGATCAGCTTCGACGCCGCGACCGCCGCCGCTTCGGTCACCCGGACCATCTCCAGAACCAGCACCCGGTCGAGAACGTGGCTTGCGCTCACCATCTTGTGGATCATCCTCCGATTGAAGTCGCGGCGGCGATACGAGAGCCCCCAGGCAAAGTCGAGCGCGGGAGCGCAGGGGCATTTGCCCCCTTCCGTCATTGCGAGGAGCGAAGCGACGAAGCAATCCAGTCCCGCCTCGGAGGCCGCACTGGATTGCTTCGCTTCGCTCGCAATGACGGGGCGACAACCGTTCGTAAGCGATTTACGGTTATCGCCCGCACCTCCGGGGGGAGAATGAACATGGCGACCGCACCGAAAGAGCCGGCGAACCGCCTCACCATGGCGAGGACGCTCGCGCACTGGACCGCTCGAACGCTGGTCGCCGTCGCCGTCACCTACGTCTTCATCGTCGTCCTGCTCGTCGCCACCGCCCAGCAGAAGGTCGACGACGCGCTCACCAAGGAGGCGGTCGGCTACGATTACAGCGTCGCGGTGCGCTATTATTTCGGCAAGGAGAGCCTCAGGAACGTCGTCGGCCAGAACAGCCAGGCGATCAAGCAGGCGACCGAACAACTGCGCGGCGCCAATGACAGGCTTCAGGCCGCGGGGCAGGAGCTTGCCGGCCATGCCGACGACCTGCGCGAGGATCTCCAGCGGCTCGCGGAGGTCGGCTGCGCTCGAGCGACGGCGGCGTCCAGCGAGACGCCGACTCCGGCGGAACTGGTCGCGGCGGCTGTGACAACGCAGCATTGCTCCACCGACCCCCGCTTCTCCAATCCGGCGATAAAGCCGGTGGCAGCCGAGGTGCTCGCTGGCCAGCGCGCCGTCCAGAAGTCGCTCGACGACAATGCCGGCCTCAAGCGTGACGCGCAGGACATCCAGGACCGGCTCGACATCCTGCTTGTCGCACGCAACAGCATCGACAAGCAGCTCGAGACCGCCGCCCGCTCCAGCGACATCATCGCGGTCCTCAAGGTGTTCGAGGAAAGCCGGTGGCCGCTCGCCAAGCAGCTCGTCTACGTGCCGCCGGCGCTGACCGGGATCATCCTCGCCTCGGTCTCGGGCCTGTTCGGGGCCTTGCTCATCACCCTCATATTGTTCGTCTATCCCGACAACCGCTACAAATTCACCCGGACCAAATCCTATTTCGGCCGGATCCTGCTCGGCGGCCTCATCGCGCTCGGGGTCTTCGTCCTGATGTTCAGCGGAGTCGCCGTCCTCGCCGGCCCCAACGCCAGCGGTTCGGCCCAGAACCTCATCGCCTATGGCGGCATCGGAATCCTCGCCGGAATGTTCTCCGACCAGGCCGCCGGCTGGCTTTCCGACCGCTCCGTCTTCAAGCCGGACCCGGCCGCGGAGCGTGAAGTCCTGGCGGAGGCGGCCCCCGCTTCATCCCCATCGCCAGACGGGGAGGGGGACCCTGCGTAGCAGGGTGGAGGGGTAACTGGGAGCCGAGCCTGCAGGCTCGCGCGCAAACTTCTCACCTCCAGAGTCTCGGGGACAGGTACCGGTACCTGTCCCCCTGACGTAAAGGAAATGGGGACAGGCACCGGTACCTGTCCCCTATCCCCGGGGAGGAATTCAGCCCCCCAGAAACTTCTTCACCCCTCTTGCCGCCTGCCGGATCCGCTGCTCGTTCTCGACCAGAGCGATCCGGACGAACCCCTCGCCCTCCTCGCCGAAGCCCACGCCGGGGCTGACCGCGACATGCGCCTCCTCGAGAAGCCTCTTGGCGAACTCCATCGAGCCCAGGGCCCGGTACGCCTCCGGGATCGGCGCCCAGGCGAACATGCTCGCCTCGGGCGGCGGGATCTCCCAGCCGGCCCGGCCGAAGCCTTCGACCAGGCAGTCGCGCCTCGCCTTGTAGAGCCGGCGGTTGGCCTCGATAATGTCCTGCGGCCCGTTCAGGGCCGCCGTCGCCGCCGCCTGGATCGGCGTGAAGGCGCCGTAATCGAGATAGGATTTCACCCGTCCGAGCGCCGCGATCAGCGCTTCATTGCCGACCGCGAAGCCCATCCGCCAGCCCGCCATCGAATAGGTCTTGGACAGGGAGGTGAACTCGACCGCCACGTCCTTCGCCCCCGGCACCTGGAGGATGGACGGGGTCGGCGCGTCTCCGAAATAGATTTCGGCATAGGCGAGGTCGCTGATTACCCACAGATCGTGCTCGCGGGCGAAGGCCACCACCTGTTCGTAGAAGGGCAGATCGGCGGTGTAGGCGGTGGGATTGGACGGATAGCCGATCACCAGAACCTTGGGCTTGGGCACGGTGAAGCGCACGGCGCGCTCGAGGCTGTCGAAGAAGTCCGGCCCGGGCGCCGCCGGGATCGAGCGGATCGCGGCGCCGGCGATGATGAATCCGAACTGGTGGATCGGATAGGAGGGGTTGGGCGCGAGCACGACGTCGCCCGGCGCGGTGATCGCCTGGGCGAGGTTGGCGAGCCCCTCCTTCGACCCCAGGGTGACGATCACCTCCCGCTCCGGATCGACCTCGACCCCGAAGCGCCGAGCATAATAAGCCGCCTGCGCCTTCCTCAGCCCGGCGATCCCGCGCGACGCCGAGTAACGATGCGCCCGAGGGTTGCGCGCCACCTCGGCGAGCTTGTCGATGACATGGGCCGGCGGCGCCCCGTCGGGATTGCCCATGCCGAGATCGACGACATCCTCCCCCCGGGCGCGAGCGGCCGCCTTCATCGCATTGACCTCGGCGAAGACGTAGGGCGGCAGGCGGCGGATTCGGTAAAAGTCGGTCATCGGCCTCTCCTAAGCGCCTCGTCATCCCGGCGAAAGCCGGGACGGCGGAGCATCCGGCGCTAATCTTCGGCGGCCACAGGCCAGTCAATTTTCAACGCAACGACGCAACGATGCCGTGCCGCTTCACAGGGGCGTTGCCAACTTCCAGACATCGAAGATGAGTTGGGCTACGCCCGATTTGGAAGAAGCGCGCAGGTCGTATGTTTCGCCTGGGCATCGTTGCGTCTTTGCGTCGTTGCGTTGAAACCTGAAGGCCGCGGCGCCCGCGGCTTCGCGACGGCCGCTGACCCCGTACAGCCCAGCACATAAATGTTCTTGACTTGTTCTCACACCGATGCCATATCGAAACCCTGCCCGAGTCGTCCCGATCAACCGGCGAGGGCGGGAATCCGGTCGGGGGTTCGCCTCGAAGCCGGCGGCCGGCGCGAAGTCATCCGGGAACGTTTGAGCTCGCGTCACCCCGAAGAGCCGTGACAGCGATTGTCCTCCGTGAGGACCTGAAGCGGCACAGAGCGTGAAGAGCCGGCGCCCGGGCTTAGGGCGTGAGGAGAGGATCGAAGGCTTCGGCCCGAAGGTCTCCTCCAAATCGGGGCCAGCGACCCCGGACGGAAGGAAGCGCGAAGGCCTGCCCAAGGCACCGAACGGCGGCACCGCCCCCCACAAGGGGCGGCGCCGGTGCCACCATAGCCTCGCAAAAGCGAGGCAACGGGACCCGGCGGCTCTTCGACATAAAGTCTGGACGCTTTCGAGTAACGACGAAAGCAAACCAAGTCGTCCAGCCCCGGGTGCCCGTGGCAAAGACGCGCCGGCCGTTTCTTCCCCCGTCTCAAGCGGACGCACCCGCGCGCCCGCCCCACCTCCGTCATTCCGGCGAAAGCCGGAACCCATGAACACGTCCGTCCGGATGTTCACACCGCGGTGTTCATGCATCCCGGCTTCCGCCGGGATGACGAACCGCGCGCCCACCGAACCTTTCCCCCGCCCCGGACATTCCCTAGAGAGCGCCGCGACAGGAGACGATCATGGCCGACCCCGACACCAAGGCCCCCGAGGCCCCGCCGCTGCCGACGCTCGAGGAGATGCAGCAATGGACCTGGGTGATGGGGCGCGCCCAGCAGATGATGCTCGAGCATGTCGCCAAGGCGATGGGCGAGGCCCAGGCGGCCGAGCCGAAGGCGCCCCAGCCGCCCTGGCTGAACCTGTTCGCCGATCCGGCGAAGATCGCCGAGCAGCAGGCCGAGCTGTGGACCCAGGGCCTCGCCATCTGGCAGCGCGCGCTCGGCGGCGAGGCGGCGGCGACCGAGCTCGAGCGAGAAAGCGGACAAGGACAGGCGCTTCGCCGCCGCGCCCTGGCGCGACAATCCGCTCTTCGACATGATCCGGCAAAGCTATCTGCTCGTCTCCGAGCGACTGCTGGGCTCGGTCGATACGATCGAGGGCGTCGATCCGAAGCAGCGCGAGAAACTGCGCTTCGTGACGAAGAATTTCGTCGACGCCATGGCTCCGTCCAACTTCGCCGCCACCAACCCCCTGGTGCTCGAGCGGGCGATGGCGACCAAAGGCGAGAGCCTCTTGAAGGGCCTCGAGCATATGCTCGGCGACATTTCGAAGGGCCAGCTCACCCACACCGATCCGCAGGCGTTCGAGGTCGGCCGCAACATCGCCGTCACTCCGGGCAAGGTGGTCAGGCGCACCCCGCTCTACGAGCTCATCCAGTACAGCCCGACGACCGATCAGGTTCACGAGACTCCGCTGATCATCTTCCCGCCCTGGATCAACCGCTTCTACATCCTCGATCTCAATCCGAAGAAGAGCTTCATCCGCTGGGCGGTCGAGCAGGGGCTGACCGTCTTCGTCGTCTCCTGGAAGTCGGCCGACGAGAGCCTCGCCGAAACGACGCTCGACGATTACGTGCTTCGAGGCCAGGTCGACGCGATCGACACGGTTCGCGATCTGCTCGGGGTCGGACAAGTCCATGCCATCGGCTATTGCGTGGCGGGCACCACCCTGGCCGCCACCCTCGCCCTGCTCGAAGCCCGTGGGCAGGCGGACAAGGTCGCCAGCGCCACCTTCTTCACCGCCCAGGTCGATTTCTCGGAAGCCGGCGACCTCAACCTTTTCGTCGCCGACGAGACCCTTCAGCTGATCGACCAGATCTCGGCCGAGAAGGGCTATCTCGACGGCCGCTACATGGCCGCCACCTTCAACATGCTGCGCGGCCGCGACCTGATCTGGAGCTACGTCACCAACAATTATCTGATGGGCGAGGATTACGCCCCCTTCGACCTGCTCCACTGGAATTCGGACACGACCAACCTGCCCGCCAAATGGCATTCGGCCTATCTTAAGGACTTCTACCGCGACAACAAACTGGTCCGGGCCGGCGAGCTGGTCGTCGACGGCACGCCGATCGACATCCACAAGGTGAAGACCCCCACCTACGTCCAGGCCGGCCGCGAGGACCATATCGCCCCGCCCGCCAGCGTCTGGAAGATCACCCATTATTTCCAGGGCCCGCTTCGCTTCGTCCTCGCCGGCTCGGGCCATATCGCCGGGGTCGTCAACCCGCCCGAGGCCCGGAAATATCAATATTGGACCAATGACGGGAAGGCCGCGAGCCTCGACCAGTTCGTCGCCGGCGCCACCGAGCACAAGGGCAGCTGGTGGCCCGACTGGATCGACTGGATCGGCGCCCAGAACGGCAGGAAAGTCCCGGCCAAGGGCGCGAGAGCGCCCGGCAAGGGCAAGCTGAAGGCGATCGAGGATGCGCCCGGGAGTTATGTCAGGGCGCGGTAACCCCGTCATCCCGCTTTCGCTAGGATGACGGGCAAGTCCTAGACCGGCAGCCCCCGCGCCCGGCAGAATTCCTCGCGCTGGACGGCGGCGACCTCGTTGGTCAGCGACAGCTCCATGATGTGGCTCGCTTCCCAGGACAGGCGATGGTCGCAATGGATCCGGAAGCCCGCCTTCCGCGCGATTCCCGAGAACCAGGCGTCCTCGCCCATGTCGATATAGCCGTCGGGACCCATCGTCGTGGCGAACCACGGCTGGGGAATCCGGCGGAACACCTCGCTTCGGATCAGGGTGAGGCCGAAGCCGACATGCGCAACCTCGTCGACCCGCCCGGCCTCGGCCATCTCGCGGGTGGTCCAGACCAGCTTGCCGTCCAGCCCGAGCGTGGTGGGCCCGGTCGGAAGCATCCGCCGCGGCTGGTTGATCCCGACGATGTCGAGGCCGTGCGACAGCAGCCTCAGCAGCGCATCTTCGGGAAAGCTGTGGTCCGCGTCGGCCCACAACAGATAATCGTCCCCGCGCTCCAGCGCCTCCTGGGCGAGCGCCCGGCGGGAATTGACGATCGAGGACGAGCTTTGAAGACCCCAGGTAAGGCCGATGCCCTCCTTCATCGACCGGATGACCAGCGCGACGAGGGAGGCTGCGAAGCCGGCGCGGGGATCGCCGTGCACCGGAGAGCAGATGCGGATATTCACCGGGCGCCTGTAGAGGAGGCGGCGGCGCGTGCCTAGTCCGGCCTTCGGGAGCGGCCGAAATCACGGGCTTGCTGCACCGCAACATTTTTTCCTTGAAACGAACGGCCGACTCACCTATGTTGCATCGCAGCATAGATCTAAAGGAACACCCAATGGCCGATCAGCAGACCCAGACCCCGACGGCGCAAGCCACCCCGGCTTCGACTCCGAAGGCCGAGGCTCCGGCCGCCGTCGCCAAGGCCGCCGCCGCTCCGGCGCAGGCCGCCGCCAAGGTGGTCAAGGCCGCCACGACCCAAGGCCGCCAAGCCGGCCCGCAAGCCCCGCGCCGCCAAGCGCCGCGCCGCCAAGCCGCCCGCAAGGTCGGCCGTCCGGTCGGCCGCCCGGCCAAGCGCACCGTCGCCGCCGCGACTGCCACCACCACCCGCATCCAGAACGAAGGAACCCGCATCATGAAGAAAGAGACCGCCCAGGTCGCCGACCGCCTCCAGGCCGTCTTCGGTGACGTCAACGAGCGCGCCCGCACCCAGATCGAGCGCAACACCCGCATCGCCGAAGAGATGACCGAGCTTTCCAAGGGCAACGTCGAGGCGATGGTCGCCTCCACCAAGATCGTCGCCAAGGGCCTCGAGACCGTCGGCCAGGAAGTCGCCGAGTACAGCCGCAAGAGCTTCGAGGGCGCTTCCGCGGCCCTGAAGAGCTTCACCGAGGTGAAGTCGGCCACCGACTTCTTCCGTCTTCAGAGCGACTTCGCGCGCACGTCGTTCGACGGTTTCGTCAGCGAGAGCTCGAAGCTCTCCGAGACGATGATCAAGCTCGCCGGCGATGTCGCCGAGCCTCTCGCCAGCCGCTACTCGGTCGCCGCCGAGCGCGTTAAGGCCGTCGCCGCTTACTAAGTAAGCCGCAGCGCCAGCTGGTGCAGTAAGGGCGGCCCCCGCGGGGGCCGCCCTTTTTGCGTGGCGGGAACCGCGACGGACAGTTGAGCTTTAGCGTCGATGGCCAAGCGAAGCTCTTGCCGCAAAGTGGCTGCGTGCCATATCTAGGGCATGGTGATGATGTGGGATGAAATCACGGCGGCCGATGAGCGCAAGGGCGGGGACGTCGACGACCCCGGCCTGGGCGTCGCCACGCGCACGCGCACCCGGACCAAGACGCCCTCGCCCTACAAGGTGCTGATGCTCAACGACGACTACACGCCGATGGAGTTCGTCGTTCAGGTCCTCCAGACGTTCTTCAAGATGGGGATCGAGGACGCGACCCGGGTCATGCTCGCCGTCCACCAGCGCGGAGTCGGGGTGTGCGGAGTGTTCAGCTACGAGGTCGCCGAGACCAAGGTCTCCCAGGTGATCGACTTCGCGAGGCAGAACCAGCACCCGCTCCAGTGCACTCTGGAGAAGGCGTAGCCTCGTCTTCGATACGTCCTTCGATACGCCGGTTCGCCAAGCTCACCGGCTACTCAGGATGAGCGGTGGAGGACAGCCCCAACCGCTCATCCTGAGTAGAGACTGAGCGAAGGCAAAGGCTCGTATCGAAGGACTCGGGATGAGCGGTGGAGGATAGTCACGGCCGCTCATCCTGAGTAGGGATTGAGCTTGGCGAAGGCCCGCATCGAAGGACCCACATGGACCGCATCATCATCCGCGGGGGCAAGCGCCTCGAGGGCCGAATCCCCATTTCCGGCGCCAAGAATGCGGCCCTGACGCTGCTTCCCTGCGCCCTCCTCACCGACGAGCCGCTGACTCTGAGGAACCTGCCGCGCCTCGCCGACGTCGACAGCTTCGGCCACCTCCTCAATCAGCTCGGAGTCTCGACCACCGTCGAGGGCGCTCGCCCCGACGAGTTCGGCCGGGTGATGACCCTGCGCGCCTCCAACCTCGCCTCGACCGTCGCGCCCTACGACATCGTCCGCAAGATGCGCGCCTCGATCCTCGTCCTCGGCCCGCTCGTCGCCCGCGCCGGCGAGGCGACGGTGTCGCTGCCCGGCGGCTGCGCGATCGGAATGCGCCCCGTCGACCTTCATCTGAAGGCTCTGGAAGCGCTCGGCGCCGAGATCGAGGTGGCGGCCGGCTACGTCCGGGCGAAGGCGCCCAAGGGCGGGCTCCAGGGCGGAACGATCACCTTCCCCTTCGTCTCGGTCGGCGCGACCGAAAATGCGCTGATGGCCGCCGTCCTCGCGAAGGGCGAGACGGTGATCGAGAACGCCGCCCGCGAGCCCGAGATCACCGACCTCGCCAAATGCCTGATCGCGATGGGCGCCGACATCGAGGGGCTGAGGACCGACACTCTGACGATCCGAGGCAAGGACCGGCTGCACGGCGCCACCTATGCGGTGATGGCCGACCGGATCGAAGCCGGAAGCTATGCCTGCGCGGCCGGGATCACCGGCGGCTCCCTGGAGCTGGTCGGCGCCCGCAAGGAGACGATGCCGTCCATCCTCTCCGGCCTCAGCGACGCCGGCCTGATCGTCGAGGACACCGCCGACGGGGTTCGGGTCAGCGCCGACGGAAGCCTCAAGCCGCTCTCCATCTCGACCGCCCCCTATCCCGCCTTCCCGACCGACATGCAGGCCCAGTTCATGGCCATGCTGACCCTGGCCGAGGGCACCAGCCTGCTCACCGAGACGATCTTCGAGAATCGCTACATGCACGTCCCCGAGCTCAACCGGATGGGCGCCGAGATCGAGGTGCGCGGCCGCTCGGCGGTGGTGCGCGGAGTCGAGGGGCTGGTCGGCGCCGAGGTGATGGCGACCGACCTCAGGGCGTCGATGAGCCTGGTCCTCGCCGGCCTCGCCGCGAAGGGCGAAACCCAGGTCCACCGGGTCTACCACCTCGACCGCGGCTACGAGCGGCTCGAGGAGAAGCTCCAGGCCGTGGGGGCGGACGTCGAGCGCTCCAGCGACGGCTGAGACGAGGGGACAGCGGTACCGCGTCGGTACCTGTCCCGGGGAAAGGACGAGGGGACAGGTACCGGTACCTGTCCCCCGCTTCAGCCGTACCGTCCCCGCTGGCCCATGCTGACTGGATTGCTTCGCTTCGCTCGCAATGACGGTTCAGCCCAGCACCTCGACCGTGTGGATCGCCAGCCCGACCAGCCCGCCCACCAAGGTCCCGTTGATCCGGATATACTGAAGATCCCGCCCCACCGCATTCTCCAGCCGGTCGGTCACCGTCCGGGCGTCCCAGCCGCGGATCGTTTCCGACACCAAAGTGACGATGCCGCTGCCGTAGGTGGCGACGGTGCCGACGGCGAGGCGGCGGGCGAACTGGTTGATCGCCTTGTTGAGCCGGCCGTCCTGCTGGAGAGTCTCGCCCAATTGCTTGAGCGCCTCGCCGAACCGTCCGGCCATCGCCGCGTCCGGATCGCGGGCGGCTCGGAGCAGGGCGGCGCGGCTGGTCTCCCAGAGGCCGCCGAGCCAGTCGGTGACCGCCTTGTTGGCGATGATCTCGTTCTTCCAGCCCTCGACCTTGGCCTGCATCTCGGGGTCGAAGCGCATGTCCCAGGCCAAAGCGGCGAGCGCCTCCTCGGCCTTGGCGCGAAGCGGGTGGGCGGGGTCGATCGCCATGTCGATGGTGAGGCGCCTCAGTCCGTCGACGATGCCGTCGGCGAGCTTCTCGTCGAGACCGGCGAGGCGCATGATCAGATTGGCGCGGTCGTGCACCATCTTGCGGATCAGATCCTCGTTGGCGTCGAGGGTCCGGCCCGCCCAGGTGACGATTCCGTCGAGGATCGGGATATGCCGCTCCTCGGTGATCGCCGCCTCGAGCGTCTGGCCGAGCAGCGGCGAGACTTCGAGCGTTCGGATCCGCGACGCGACCGCCGACTTGACCATTCCGCCGAGCCGCTCCTGGTCGAGGGCCTCGAGCAAATCGGCGATCAGCCGCGAGCCGCCCTGTCTCAGCCGCCCTTCGGGTGGCGGGTTGGCGAGGAAACGACCGATGGCGCCGGCGATGTCGACGTTGCGCATGCGCCGGGCGACCACCTTCGGAATCAGGAAATTCTCGCGCAGGAAGGCGGCGAGCGCCGCGCCGATCCGGTCCTTGTTGCGCGGGATGATCGCGGTGTGCGGGATGGGCAGGCCGAGCGGATGACGGAACAGGGCGGTGACCGCGAACCAGTCGGCGAGGCCGCCGACCATCGCCGCCTCGGCGAAGGCCTTGACGAACGCGAAGGGGGGATGCGCCTCGTCGAGGCCGTTCGCGACCAGGAACAGGGCCGCCATCGCCACGAGCATGCCGGTCGCGACGATGCGCATAGTGCGCAGGTCCTTCGCTTGCGCGGCGGATCGACTGGCGTGGGACGGCTCGGCGGGGTTCATCGGCGGGTCAATCGCCGGGCGGGCATGTTGGTTCACTTCCGCGGCCGGGACTCGAACGGGGCCCGGCCGAGCGCCCGCCTCACTCCGCGGGCTGCTGCGCCGGATCGGGGGCGTGATCCTTGGGTCCCCGGTAGGTGATGAGGCGCCCGACCTTCGGCGCCAGCCACTTTTCGAAGCTGTCGGCGAGGCTGAAGGAGGCCGGCACCAGGACCAGGGTCAGAAGCGTCGAGAGCAGCAGGCCGCCGATCACCACCACCGCCATCGGCGCGCGCCAGCTGGCGTCCCCTTCCAGCGACAACGCCGTCGGCACCATGCCGGCGATCATCGCCATCGTCGTCATGACGATCGGCTGGGCGCGCTTGTGGCCCGAATCGATGATCGCCTCGTCCTTGGGTACCCCCTTCTGCATCTCCACGATCGTGAAATCGAGCAGCAGGATCGAGTTCTTGGCGACGATACCGAACAGCATCAGGATCCCGATCAGCACCGGCATCGACACGGCATGACCCGTCACCCACAGGGCCAGGAAGCCGCCCAGAGGCGCGAGCAGAAGCGAGCCCATGTTCACGAAGGGCGCCATCAGGCGCTTGTAGAGCAGCACCAGCACGGCGAAGACGAGGAAGGTGCCGGAGATCAGGGCGCCCAGAAACTCGGACATGAGCTTCGCCTCTTCCCGCTGCTGGCCGGAGCGGGCCCGTTCCACGCCCTCGGGCAGATTCTTGAGAACCGGCAGCGATTCGATGATCGCTTCCTTGTCGACCACGCCCGGGATGAGGTCAGCACCGACGAGGATCCGGCGTTCCTGGTTGAAGCGCTGGATCTGCGCCGGACCGGCTCCGAAGCCGATCTCGGCAACGACCTTGAGCGGAACCGAGCCGCCGGTCGTGGTCGGCACCGGCATGTTCTCGATCGTCGAGAGCTGGCGGCGGGAATCTTCCTGGAGCGCGACCCGGATCGGCACCTGGCGGTCGGAGAGCGAGAAGCGCGCGCTCGCCTGGTCGATCTCGCCCTGGGTCGCGGTGCGGATCGCCTGGCTCATCGCCGAGGTGGTGACGCCCATGTCGGCCATCAGGTTGAGCCGCGGGGTGATCGTGATCTCCGGGCGCCTCAGGTCGCCGGCGATACGCGGCGAGACCAGCTCGGGGCGCCGACGCATCTCCTCCACGAGCTTCAGTGCCGCCTGCTGCAGCTTGATCGGATCGGAACTGGCAAGCAGGACCGCGATCGGACGGCCGCCGACGCTGTTCTGGGCGCGGAAGGTCACTCGCGCATCCGCAATGCCCTGGAGAAGGGGCCCCACCTGGCGTTCGAAATCGGTGCTGGTCCGCTCGCGTCCCGCGCCTTGGTCCTTCAGCGAAACATAGATTGTCGAATTGCCGGCCCGGACCGAGGCGAAGGCGGATTCGACGTCTCCCTCGCGGCGCACGAGGTTCGCGGCCTGGTCGGCGACGGCTCGGGTCTGGTCGAGGGTCGAGCCCGGCGGCATCTCGATGGCGACCTGGACCGTGTCCTCGTCCGTTTCCGGCTGGAACGCCTTGGGCAGCATGATGAAGACGCCGATCTGCGCGGCGAAGCAGAGGGCGCCGATCATCACCGACTTCCATCGGTTGCGCAGCGTCCAGCGCAGCAGGTCGAGATACTTGTCCATCAGCCAGCCTTCGCCATGCTTGGCCGGGCCGTGCGCCTTCAGGAAGTAGGCCGCGATCATCGGGGTGATCATGCGCGCGACGGCAAGGCTGATCAGGACCGTGATGACGATGGTAAGGCCAAAGCTGATGAAATATTGACCGATGATCCCGCCCATCATCGCCACGGGCAGGAACACCGCGACGATCGAGAAGGTGGTGGCGACGACTGGGAGGCCGATCTCGTCGGCCGCGTCGATCGAGGCCTGATAGGCGGATTTGCCCATCCTCATGTGCCGGACGATATTCTCGATCTCGACGATCGCATCGTCGACCAGGACTCCCGCGACGAGGCTCAACGACAGCAGGGTCACCATGTTGAGCGTGAAGCCCAGCATGGCCATGAACCAGAAGGCGGGGATCGCCGAGAGCGGGATCGCGATCGCGGAGATCAAGGTGGCGCGCCAGTCGCGAAGGAACAGCAGCACCACGACGACCGCGAGGAGAGCGCCTTCGACCAGCGCCCGCATCGAGCTTTCATACTGGCCTTCGATATATTGGACCGGGGTAAAGAGCAGGGTGTAGCTGACTCGCGGGTCCTCCTTCTGGAGGTCCTTCAGCTGCTTCATCACATCGTTGTAGACGTTGAGGTCGGAATAGCCCTTGGCCTTCTGGACCATGAAGCTGACGACCTGGCGGCCGTTCTGGATGCCGTAGCTGGATTGCTCGGCCCACTGGTCGCGAACGCTCGCGATCGAATTCAAACGGATTGTGCGGCCGCCGCCGATCGAAAGCTGGGTCTCGCCGAGCGCGTGGGCGGTAAGCGCGCTGCCGAGAACTCGGACGGACTGCTCCGAACCGGCGATTTCGGCGCGTCCGCCGGCGGCATTGACGTTGATCGCCCGGAGCTGCTGGTTGACCTGCGCGGCGCTGATTCCCTGCGACTGCATCCGGAGGGGATCGAGCTCGACCCGGATTTCGCGGCTGACTCCGCCGGTGCGGCTGACGATCGAGACGCCCTCGACGCCCATCAGCCGACGGTTGATCGTGTCGTCGATGAACCAGGAGAGCTGCTCCACCGTCATCGCAGTGCTCTCGGCGGACATGTAGACGACCGGATAGTCGTCATTTTCCTCGCGCTGGACCTGCGGCTCGAGGATTCCGTCGGGAAGGTCGCCGCGGATTCGCGCCACCGCGTCGCGCACGTCGGTGACGGCGCGGTCGATCGGGGTGCCGATCTCGAAGCTGATGAAGGTGTTGCTGTTACCCTCCCGGATGAACGAGTTGATCTCGGTGACGCCTTCGATTCCGCGAACCGCCGCCTCGACCCGCCGAGTGATCTGGATCTCGAGCTCGGGCGGCGCCGCGCCGGGCTGGCTGATCGAGACGCTCGCACCCGGAACGCTGACGTCCGGGTTCAGGTTGACGTCCATCCGCATGAAGGCCAGCAGGCCCATGGCGAGCAGGAAGGTGAACAGGACGAGCGGAATGACCGGGTTCCGGATCGCCCAGGCCGAGATGTTACGCATCGTTCACCAACTCCCAATCGACCTGCGGTCTAACGACTGACCGCCCGCTGCGGACGCACTTTTTCGCCCGGGTTGAGGAAGGCGCCCGCCGATTGCACGACGCGCTCATCGCCGTTGAGGCCGTCCGCGATCACCACGCCCTTGTCGGTCACCGTGCCGATTCGGACGGCGCGGCGCTGGACCGTGTTGTTCGGGGCCACGATCAGCACGTAGGTGCCGGCATCGTCGGTGAGGACCGCGGATTCGGGCAGAAGCGGCGCGACCGTCGCGCCCGCTCTGATCGCGGCGGAGGCAAAGCCGCCGGGCCTGAGCTCGCGGTTGTAGGGGATTGCGATACGCGCCTCGCCCTGGCGGGTCTGCGGGTCGATAATGGGCGAGATCAGCCTGACCGAGCCCTGGTAGCTTTGCTGAGAGCCGACCGGCGTGACCGTGACAGGCACGCCCACCGAGAGGGTGGAGAGGTCCGTCTGCGGCAGGCGCGCGAGCAACTCCATCTGCCCCCCCTGGGCGATCCGGAACAGCGCCCCGGAGCCGCCGCTGACGATCTGACCGGCCTCCGCTTTACGATCGAGAACGAGGCCGGCGGTAGGCGCGCGGATGTCGAGCCGCCCGATACGGGCGCGCGAGGCGCCGAGCTGCGCCTGGGCGACCCGGACCCGCGCATTGGCGCCGTCGCGCGTGGCGATGCGGCGCTCGACGTCCGCCTTGGAGACGAAGCCGCGCGAGACCAGCGCCTGGGCGCGCTGAAGCTCCTGCTGCGCGAGCCGTGCGTCGGCGCGGGCCACTTCGATGCTGGCGGCCAGCTGCTGCGCTTCCTGCGACTGCACCGAACGCTCGATGACGGCGAGCGTCTGACCGGCGCCGACCCATTGGCCCGGCTCGACCAGTACGCGGACGATCATTCCGCCCTCGCCCGCCACGCCCACGGGCATGTCGCGGTACGCCGCCAGCGTGCCGGTCGCGGAAATGGTGCGGGCGACCTGCTGGCGGCCGGGGACGATGACGCTGACCGCGGGGGCCGCGGGCGTCCCGGCCTTGGCGGCCTCGGCCGCCGCGGCTTTCTCGTCGCCGCCGCGGAAGAACAGGAACCAGGCGGCGACGGCCAGGACCAGCAAAGCGACCACGGCAAGGATGATGTTGCGGCGGCGGCGGCGAACGGTCGACTCATCGTCGACGACGACCACCTCGCTATCGACGGCTCCACCGCGCCATTTGCGAGACTCGAAATTCATAACTCTCATCTTTCCCCACACCGGACGGCAGGCCGCTTCGGCAGCTGTGTTAGCCGAATATAGCACCTGTCTCAAGTCTAATCTGCCGCACGCCCCCACGCGGCGGAACCGGGCTCTACATTTTTTGTTGGGGTTTGGCCACTCGAAAGCGGTACAGCCGCGAACGAGCAAGCGAGGGTAAGGAGCGACTGATGAACCTGCTGGCGGACTATGGCTTCCTCGGCTGGATCGTGATCGGCGCGCTGGCCGGCGGGCTGGCGAAGCTCATCATGCCGGGCCGCGACCCGGGCGGCTGCATCGTCACCATCCTGCTCGGCGTCGGCGGCGCCCTGCTGGCCGGTTTCCTAAGCCACCAGCTCGGCTGGGACCGCGGCAACCAGGGCGCCGGCTTCATCGCCGCCGTCATCGGAGCGCTGATCATCCTCTTCATCTACCGACTGATCGCCCGGCGTCGGTAAATCCTCCCCAAGCATAGCTTGGGGAGGGGGACCAGGCGAAGCCTGGTGGAGGGGTAATTGCGCGGACCTGTTCCAGATACCCTTCCACCATGCTTCGCAGGGTCCCCCTCCCCGTCGCTTCGCGACAGGGAGGATCAGCGAAGCGTCGCCGCCTTCATCTCCGCGACGAAGGCTCGCAACGTCCTCGCCCCGAGCGAGCCGGCCGACGATCGCCGAACCCGAGATCACACCCGCGGCGCCGGCGCGGAGGGCCAGGCGCACATGCTCCGGGTTCGATATTCCGAAGCCGAGCACCGGCGGGGGTGCCTCCTTCTCGATCAGAGCCGCGATCACGTCGCCGGCGAAGCGCACTTCGGCATCGGCGCCGGTGACCCCGGCCCGGGCGACGCAATAGGTATAGCCCTCCCCTTCCGCCGCGATCCGCGCCAGCCGCTCCGGCGGCGTGTTGGGCGCGGCGATCAGCACCGGCGCCACGCGGGCCGAGCGGGCGGCGGCGAGGAAGGGATCCGCCTCGATCAGCGGGACGTCGGCGACGAGGACGCTGTCGACCCCGGCTCTCGGCGGCCGCCCGGTAGAAGGCCTCCCGCCCGCGCGCCATCACCAGATTGGCGTAGGTGAGGATTCCGACCGGCACGTCCGGGTGGCGGGCGCGGAAATCGCCGAGAAGCCGGAAGCAGTCCGCGGTCCTTGTGCCGGCGGCCAGGGCCCGGACCGCCGCCGCCTGGATGACCGGCCCGTCGGCCACCGGATCGGAAAAGGGGATTCCGACCTCCAGCATGTCGGCCCCGCCTTCGACCAGGGCGTCCAGGATCGAAGCGCTGGTCGCCGGATCGGGGTCGCCGAGCATCGCGAAGGCGCCGAGCGCGCCCTCGCCCCGCCCCCGCAGCCGCTCGAACATCGCGCAATAGCGGGTCATTGGGCCGCCCCGAGCAGCTTGCGCGCCTGCTCCATGTCCTTGTCGCCGCGGCCCGAAAGGTTGACGACCAGCAGCGTCTCCGCTTCCGCCGCCTCCGCCATCTTCAGCGCCTGGGCCAGCGCATGGGCGGATTCGAACGCGCAGATGATCCCTTCCGAGCGGGCCAGAAGGGCGAAGGCGTCGAGCGCCTCGCGGTCCGTCACCCCGACATAATCCGCCCGGCCGCTGTCCATGAGGTGGGCATGCTCGGGCCCGACCGCCGGATAATCGAGCCCGGCCGAGACCGACCAGCTCTCGTCGATCTGACCGTCCTCGTCCTGCAGGACATAGGTCTCCGCGCCGTGGAGGATGCCCGGCCGGCCGCGCAGCAGGGTGGCGCCATGCTCGCCGCCGTCGAGCCCGCGCCCGGCGGCTTCCACGCCGATCAGCCTCACGCCCGCGTCGTCGAGGAAGTCGGCGAACAGGCCGATCGCATTGGAGCCTCCGCCGACCGCGGCGATGCAGGCGTCGGGAAGCCGGCCCTCCGCTTCCAGGATCTGGGCCCGCGCTTCCTTGCCGATCACGCGCTGATATTCGCGCACCATCAGCGGGAAGGGATGCGGGCCGGCAACGGTGCCGAGCAGGTAATGGGTGTCCTCGAAGCTCGCCGCCCAGTCCCTCAGCGCCTCGTTGATGGCGTCCTTGAGAGTCCGCGCTCCGCTTGTCACCGGAACCACCTCGGCGCCCATCAGCTCCATCCGGAAGACGTTGAGCTTCTGCCGCTCGACATCGTGCGCGCCCATGTAGATCCGGGTCGTGAGGCCGAACAGCGCTCCGGCCATGGCGGTGGCGACGCCGTGCTGGCCGGCGCCGGTCTCGGCGATCAGCCGGCTCTTGCCCATCCGCCGGGCGAGCAGCGCCTGGCCGAGCACCTGGTTGGTCTTGTGGGCGCCGCCGTGGAGCAGGTCCTCGCGCTTGAGATAGATATGCGCCCGCTCCGAGCCGAGGTTGCGGCAGCGGGTGAGCGGGGTCGGCCGCCCGGCATATCGGGCGAGCAGCCCGTCCAGCTCGGCCCGGAAGGCCGGATCCTGCGAAGCATCGAGGAAGGCGGCCTCGAGCTGCTCGATCGCCGGCACCAGGATTTCCGGCACATAGGCGCCGCCGTAGCGGCCGAAGCGGCCGCTCAGCCTCATCTCGTCATCCCCGCGAAAGCGGGGATCCAGCCGGCGTCGGTGCGGGATGCGGAATCAGTCTGGATTCCCGCGTGCGCGGGAATGACGGGAAGGGTCACGCCGCCTCCCCCCGCGCCGGAAGGCGCAACGCTTCGAAGAAGGCGAAGAGCCGGCCCGCGTCCTTGCGCCCGGGCGCCATCTCGACGCCGGAGCCGACGTCCAGGGCGAAGGCGCCGACCCGGGCCGCGGCGCGGGCGTTGGACGGCCTCAGGCCGCCGGCGAGCACCGATCGCCCGAGGTCGGCGCGGCCCTCGAGCCGCGACCAGTCGAAGGCGATCCCGGTGCCCCCCGACCGGCCGCCGATCTGGCTGTCGAACAGGGTCCGGTCCGAGCCGGGCCGAGGCCGCGGCACCTCGCGGCCGACCGCGGCCGCGGCCCAGATCTCGGTCTCGTCCGGGAGCAGGGTGCGCAACGCCCTTATGTAGAGCGCGTCCTCGTCGCCGTGGAGCTGGACCGCGCGAAGGCCGAGGGCTCGGGCGCCATAAGCGATCTGCATCGGCTTTTCGTTGCGATAGACCCCGACCAGCGGGATCGGCGACGCCTCGGCGATCGCCTCCGCGCGCGAACAGCTGACGGCGCGCGGCGTGTTCGGCACCATGACCAGGCCGGCATAAGCCGCGCCATGCTCGGCCGCCATGACCGCGTCATGGCCGTCGGTCAGGCCGCAGACCTTGACCCGGCCGAAGGCGAGCGCCCGCGCCGCCTCGCCGACGTCCTCGGCCCTCATCAGCGACGATCCGACCAGGAAAGCGTCGGCGAAGGGGGCCAGCCTTTCGACATCGGCGCGGCCGGCAATGCCCGATTCGGCGACGACCAAAGTGCCCGCCGGCACCAGGCCGGCGAGACGCTCGGTGGTTGCGAGATCGACCTTCGAGGTGTCGAGATCGCGATTGTTGATCCCGATGATGTCGGCGCCGAGCCGAACGGCGCGCTCCACCTCCGCGGCGCTATGCGCCTCGACCAGCACGTCCATTCCGAGCCGCCGGGCCGCCGCCATCACCGCCGCCGCCGCCTCGTCGTCGTCGAGCACCGCGAGGATGACGAGCACGGCGTCGGCGCCGTGCAGCCGGGCCTCGGCGACCTGGCGCGGATCGACGATGAAGTCCTTGGCCAGGATCGGCCCGGGGAACTCCCTCCGGACCGCGCGCAGATCCTCGAGCGAGCCTCCGAAATAAGGCGAATCGGTGAGGACGCTGATCGCGTCCGCCGCGCCGCGATAGGCCCTTGCGAGCGCTGCGGCGTCGGCCCCGGGACGGATCGCGCCGCCGGACGGGGAGCCGCGCTTCACCTCCATGATGAAGCGCGCCCCGGGCCGCGCCAGCGCCGCCTTGAGGCTGCGCCGGGTCGGCTCGGCCGACTCCAGGCCGAGACCGCCGAGGCGTTCGGCCACGTCGACGCGCTTGCGCGCGACGATCTCGGCGAGGATTCCAATCGTCTCAGCCATGGGTCGCCTCGACGAACCGCTTGAGCCGGCGATAGGCTTCGCCCGAAGCCAGCGCCTGGAGCGCCATCCCGACGCCCTCGCGAAGATCGGAAGCGAGGCCCGCGGTGAGCAAAAGGGCGCCGGTGTTGAGCGCCACCACCTCGGTCTCGGCGGCGAGGCCATAACCCATCAGCAGCGCCTTCAGACGCTCGGCATTCTCCTCCGGGCCGCCGCCGCGAAGAACCTGCACCGGCCGCCGCTCCAGTCCCGCGTCTTCGGGCCGGATCGTCACCGCCTCGAGCGTTCCGAAGCGCAACCGGACCGCTTCGGTCTCGCCGTGCAGGGCGATTTCGTCGAGCCCGGAGCCGTGAACCACCAGCGCCCGGCGAACGCCGAGGGCGGCGAGCGTGCTCGCCACCGGTTCCAGCAGAGCCGGATCCGCCACTCCGAGGAGCTGAACTCCGGGTTCCGCCGGATTGAGGCAGGGGCCGAGCATGTTCATGATCGTTCGGACCTTGAGCATCCGCCGGACCGGCCCCGCGTGGCGCAGGCCGGGATGGTAGAGGGGCGCGAACAGGAAGCAGATCCCGGTCTCGTCCAGGGCCTTTCGGGATACCTGCGCGCTCACGTCGAGCCTGGCGCCGAGCCGCTCGAGCACGTCGGCCGAGCCGCAGCGCGAGGTGACCGAACGATTGCCGTGCTTGGCGACGGGCAGGCCCGAAGCGGCGGCGGCGAAGGCGACCGCGGTCGAGACGTTGATCGAGGCGGAGCCGTCGCCGCCGGTCCCGCAGGTGTCGGCGAACAGATAATCGGGGCGCGGGAAATCGGCGTCGGCGGCGCGAAGCGCGCGAGCGGCGCCGGTCAGCTCCTCGGCACTCTCCCCCTTGAGTCGGAGCGCGATCAGCATGGCGGCGACGGCGGGCTCGGGCAGCCGGCCGGCGACCAGTTCGGCGAACAGCGCCTCCGCCTCGGCTTCAGCGAGCGATTCGCCCGTATAGAGTCGGGCGAGCGCCGCATCGACGGACGGGGCTTCGGAGGCGGGAAGGGCGTATTTCGGCTGGGTGGACATGGGGAATTCCTGGATCGGGGCGCAAAAGAAAAGGCCCGCCGGGAGCGGCGGGCCTTTGCTGGAGAGATTCGGATTCTTAGAGGATCCGGTTCACCATCGATGGTCGCGCGCCGCGGCGGAGGAAGGATCCCACCACCAATGCCAGGCGTGCGCAGCGGCCGGCGCGGAGAAGGCGCGGAAGGCGCCGGTGCGGGTGGCTGCGGTCGTCATCACTTCTTCAACTCCCAGCTAAAGCCTTCCCAGTCAACCGAAAAGGAATGGGGACAGGTACCGGTACCTGTCCCCCCTTACGTAAAGGGCATGGGGACACGTACCGGTATCTGTCCCCATTTCCCGTCATTGCGAGCGAAGCGAAGCCATCCAGCGGCGCCGGCGAACGCCCGCTGGATGGCTTCGTCGCTTCGCTCCTCGCAATGACGGACAATGTTCAGCAACGGTGCAGGCGCTTCGGCGTTGGAAGGGCCGGAACCGAAACGTACCGGAGTATCTTTAAATGCGTAACCTGATCCTCGGCGCCGCTCTGGCGCTCTGCGCCCTGCCGCTCGCGCCCGCCGCGGCCCAGCCCCAACCCGCGGCCGGGATCCTCCTCGACGGCACCCGCCTCGACGTCGTCGCCACCGGCGAGGTCAGCCGGGTGCCCGACGTCGCCCGGATCACCGCCGGCGTGGTCACCGTCGCCCCCACCGCCACCGCCGCGCTCGCCCAGAACGCGACCCAGATGGCCTCGGTCCGGACCGCCCTGAAGCGCGCCGGGATCGCCGACCGCGACATCCAGACCAGCGCGATCAACCTCTATCCCGATTACCGGCAGGACGCGCAGGGCAACAATCCGCAGATCGTCGGCTACCGCGCCAGCAACGAGGTTTCGGTCAGGTTCCGCGACATCGCCGCGACCGGCAAGATCCTCGACGCCCTGGTCGCCCAGGGCGCCAACCAGATCAACGGCCCGATGCTCGCCATCGACAAGCCCGAAGCGGCGCTCGACGAGGCGCGCACTTTGGCCCTCGCCAACGCCCGAACCCGCGCCGAGCTTTACGCCAGGGCGCTCGGCAAGAAGGTCGGCCGGATCCTCTCGATCAGCGAGGCCGGCGCCAATTACGCCCCGCCGGTGATCATGATGCGCCAGTCGGCGCGCGCCAATGCCGCCGATTCCACATCGGTCGATCCTGGCGAGCAGAGCGTCGCCATCAGCCTGTCGGTCTCGTTCGAACTCGAATAGCTCGGCTCCACCACTTTCCTTTTCGGGCCTAAGGCCTTAGCGGCGGCGACATGCGCATCCTCTTCGTCCTCACCGCCGCGGCCGCCCTGCTGGCCGCCCCCGCCGGCGCCCAGAAGCTCGGCGCCCGAACGGCAAGCCCCGACCAGGTGCTCGGCCAGGAAACGCCGCTCGATCCCCTGGCCGAGGCCGAGCAGATCGCGGCCGCGGCCGCGGCCCATCCGCTCGGTTCGGTTGAAAATCCGGTCCGAGTAGGCGGTCCCGAAGGTGCGCGCGCCTATATCGGCCGCCTTCGCTGCGGGAACGAGTCGCGCCCCGTGGTCGGTTCACGGAGCACGGGCGGAATCGGCCCTTACGGCACGATCACCGAGCGCTACGTTCTGGACTGCGGCGATTTCGTGCCGGGCCGCCAGACCGTATATTTCGATTTCTATCACGAAGAGCATGTCGAGCGGAGCGCGGCCGGCCGTTTCGGAATCGATCCGAACTGATTGGCCGCGGTCCCGGCGGCGGCTAGGAAGCGGAGATGCGAACCTGGCTCCGGCGCCTCGGCACCCTCCTGCTCTTCCTCCTGGTCGGCCTGTGCTTCGCGCCGTCGCTGGTCCCGCCTTTCCTCGACCGTGTCTATTATGAAGGCCCCCGCTCGGGCCATTTCGACGGCGAGCGCTTCTTCAATCCGGCGCCGGGGCCGGCCCCGGTCGCCCATGGCGGCCCGGCCCGCTTCATCAACCGCTTCATCGGCTCGAACGAGCGGGCGCAATGGCCGGAGCATGTCCCGGTCACTCCGACCGTGCCGCCGCGCCGGGTCGAGGGCGAGGAAATGCTCGTCACCTGGATCGGCCACGCCACCGTGCTCGTCCAGACCGCGGGCCTCAACATCCTCACCGATCCGATCTGGTCCGAGCGCGCCTCGCCTTTCTCCTCCATCGGCCCGAAGCGCGCCCGAGCGCCGGGCGTGCGCTTCGACGACCTGCCGAAGATCGACCTCGTCCTCGTCAGCCACAATCATTACGACCATATGGACCTTGCGACTCTGAAACGCCTCTGGGAGCGCGACCGGCCGGTGATCGTCACCAGCCTCGGCAACGACTCGATCCTGCGCCAGGCCGGAATCCCGGCGCGCCACGCCAACACCCACTGCGGCCGTTGCGCGGGCGCCGAGGCCCTGGACTGGGGCGCCGGCACGGTCGTCGAGGGCGCCGCGCTGGAGGCCTGGAAGAGCCGTCCGGTCGGACCGGCGCCGCTCGCCGAGGTTACGGTCCTGCGCAACCACCATTGGGGCGCGCGATGGGGCACCGACCGCAACCGCGCCTTATGGTCGGCCTTCGCCGTGCGGACGCACGCCGGCAGCCTCTTCTTCGCCGGCGACACCGGCTGGGGCGACGGGAGCTGGGCGGTGGAGGCGGCCCGGCACGGCCCCTTCCGCCTCGCCATTCTCCCCGTCGGCGCCTACGAGCCCCGCGACGTCATGCAGGCCAACCATATGGACCCGGCCGAGGCCATGCGGGTGTTCGAGACTCTGAAGCCCGGGATGGCGCTCGGCATCCACTGGGGCACCTTCCAGCTCACTTTCGAGAGCATCGACGACCCGCCCCGCCGCCTGGCCGAGGCAAGGAAGGCGCGGGGGATCGCGGCGGAGCGGTTCGTGACGACGGAAACGGGGAAGAGCTTCAGAGTCCCTTGATCCTCCCCATGCAGCGCATGGGGAGGGGGACCACCCGAAGGGTGGTGGAGGGGCAACTGGCGGAAGCCTGCGCCAGCTACCCCTCCATCCCGCTACGCGGGGTCCCCCTCCCCATCTTCGATGGGCACGATAAGCTTCAGCGCTCCCGCCCTGATCCGGTACCGGAGCGGAGTCTCCATCGGCAGCGCCTCGCCATCGACGGCGACCATCAGCCTCTCGTGCCTCGATCCGATCTCGGCTTCCTCGATCCCGTCGAGCGTCAGGAAGTCGCGCTGGCGATCCGGACGGCCGAGGACGGCGCGCAGGCAGAGCCAGGCGAAACCGAGCCGCGAGCGGGCGAGCGGCGCGTAGAGGCAGAGCTCGCCCTGGTCGATCGCCGACCTCCGGCCGAGGCCGAGCAGGCCGGTTTCGTACCGGTTGTTGCCGACGAAGAGCAAAGGCGTGTCGACCGGCGCCTTGAGCCCGGCGACTCGAAGGGTCAGCCGCCGGCTCGAAAAGCGCCACAGGCCCCGGGCCGCCGCGACCAGCATCGCGGCGCGCTTGCTCCGCCCGAGGCGACGCTGCTGCGCCTCGCGCTCCCTCACCAGCGCCGGATAGAGCCCGACCGCGCTGTTGTTGACGAACAATCGTCCGTTCACCTCGGCGGCGTCGACCTGCCGAGTACGGCCGGCGACGATCGCCGCCGCCGCCGCCTTCAGATCGAGCGGAATGCCGGCATCGCGGGCGAAATGGTTGAGCGTTCCCATCGGCAGGATCCCGAGCGCGACGCCGGTGCCGGCCACCGCCCCCGCGGCGGTGCCGATCGTTCCGTCGCCGCCGGCCGCGACGAGCGCCGCCGAGCCGCCCGCCGCCACGCACTCGGCGCAGTGACGCTCGAGCTCGGCGGGGTCGACCAGCCGAATCTCCGGGTCGATCCCGGTGCCTTCGAAGGCCTCGCGGATCCGCCGCTCGGCTTCGCCCGCGGAACCCCCGCCGCGGTTGACGATCACGACGATCCTCAACCGCGGCGGCCGGTCATTCGGGGCCCATCCGGAAGACGCAGAACTTGTTGCCGTCCGGATCCCGGAAATAGGCGCCGTAAAAGGCCCGGTCCCCTTCCGGGCCACGCAGGCCGGGCGCGCCTTCGTCGCTTCCGCCGAGCGCCAGCGCCCTGGCGTGGAGACCGTCGACCTTGTCGCGCCCGTCCACCACAAGCGACACCATGTTGCCGTTGCCGGCCCGCGCCGGCTCGCCGTCATAGGGCCGGGTGACGGCGACTCCGGGCTTTCCCCAGCCCGTCCCGTAGAGCGTGAAGCCGCTGTCCATCTCCATCAGCCGCGACGCCCCGATCTCCGCGAACAGGGCGTCGTAAAAGGCCCGGCTTCGGTCGAGATCGTCGGTGCCGAGCGTGACATAGCCGATCATTGTTCAGCCTTCCTTGGTCGCGGCCGGGCACTCGCCGACCCGCTTGCCGGAGACCCGCATCTCCATCGTCATCGGCTTGCCCATCAGGTCGGTTTCCGATTTCATCGTCATGTCGATGCTCTGCGGGCTGTAGCGGCCGTCCATGGTCATCACCGTCTGGCCGGTTCCACCCTGGCCCGGACAGGTCGTCTTGCCCTGGATCCGGCCGCCTTCCCACTTGAAGCCTTCCGATTTGCAGCTGCCCGATTTGTCGCCGGCGAAAATGTCGCCTTTCGGCCCCTTGGCCTCCTCCGGAGTCATGCAGGTCTTGGTGGTGCTGCTGGCGCTCTTCTTCATGCCGTCGGCCATGCCGGCCGGAAGCCCCTCCGCCTTGACGTCGACCACCTCCATCTTCATTTCCCATTCGCCGGGCTGCAGGCTGACGCCCGAGCCGCCGCCGCTCTTGTCCGAGCTTCCGCACGCGGCCAGCGCCAGCGCGGCGGCGGTCATCAACATCTGAGTCTTCATGGTCTTTCCCCTCTTGTGATCAGTGGCCGGACGCGGAGGCTCCCGGCTTCAACAGGTCGAGCACCGCCACCGTCATCGCCTCCGTTCCAAGCCGGATCGACGGCTCCGGATCGATCCGGAACAGGGGCGAATGGTGCGACGGCACCGGCGGCCCGCCCGCCCGCGCCGAGTCGAACGCCGCCTGCGGCGTTCCTCCGACCTGGAAATAGAAGCCCGGCACGCCGAGCTCGGGCTGGACGAAATAGGTGAAGTCCTCGGCGCCCATGCTTTCCTGCGCGAACGGGACCACCGTTCCCGCCGCCAGCGACCGCTGCCAGGCGGAACGGATCCGCTGGGCGAGCGCGGCCGTGTTGCTGGTCGTGGGCGTGCCTTCGGACACCTTCACCTCCGGCAGGCGATCCTCGGCGACTCCGTTGGCCCGGGCGATGTTCTTGGCCATGCGCTCGATCGCCGCCAGCAGCTGGTGCCGCACCGCCTCGTCATTGGCTCGGACGGTGATCTGGAGGTCGGCGCGGTCCGAGATGATGTTGTGCTTGGTGCCCGAGTGGAACGAGCCGACGGTGATCACCGCCGGCGACAGCGGCCCCACCTCGCGGCTGACGATCGACTGAAGCGCGGTGACGAGCTGGGCGCCGATATAGACCGGATCCTTGCCGCTCTGCGGGGCGGCGCCGTGCGCGCCGACGCCGTGGATGGTGACGTCGACGCTGTCCGCCGAGCTGTACATGAGCGAGTCCGAGCCGCTCACCGTGCCGGTGCGCATCCCCGAATTGACGTGGAAGCCGAGCGCGTAATCGGGCTTGGGGAAGCGGGTGTAGAGACCGTCGGCGAGCATCGCCTTGGCGCCGCCGACCCGTTCCTCGGCCGGCTGGGCGATGAAGACGATGGTGCCGCGCCAGCGGTCCTTCGCCGCCGCCAGCTGGCGGGCGGCGCCGATCAGCGAAGTGATGTGAACGTCGTGGCCGCAGGCGTGCATCACCGGCATCTCGAGCCCGTCGACTCCGGTCTGGCGAACCCTGGAAGAATAGGAAACGCCGCTCTTCTCCTCGACCGGAAGCCCGTCCATGTCGGCCCGGACCAGCACCGTCGGCCCGTCCCCGTTCCTCATGATCCCGACCACGCCCGTCCCGCCCACGCCCTCGGTCACCGTCGCCCCTTCGGCGCGAAGCGCCCTGGCGAGGATCTTCGCGGTGCGATTCTCCTTGAAGCTGAGCTCCGGATTGAGGTGGAAATCGACGAACATCGCGCCCAGGCGCTTGTCGTAATCGGCCTTGATCGAGTCGGCGAAATCGGCCGCCGCGGCGGGCGCGGCGACAAGGGTGCAGGCCAGCAAAAGACATTTGATGCGCATTCAAAACCCCCCGGGAATCCGAGTCACTCTAATCTCCAACCGGGTCGAGCCGCTACGCCCTTTTCCCTACTCCCGCTGGCGGGCAGCATAAGCGGTCGCGCCGAGCGCCGCTAGGCGCTGTCTGCGCCATGCCCCTTGCTCGTCATCCCGGACTTGATCCGGGATCCATGAACACCGTCGTTGTCGAACCTGACACCGCCACGTTCACGGATTTTCCGGCTTTCGCCGGAAATGACGAGAGGGTCACTCTTCGGGACCGGGCCTTTGCCGCCTTCCAGAAGGCCCGGGCCGCTCGCGATGCCGCTTGATCGCCCGCACCTTGCGCTCGATCTTCTCGACCACCGCCTCGATCCCGGGCGGCTTGGCCCGCCGCGGCTTATGCCGCCCGCGCTTGCGGTTCTCGCGAAAGCTGAGCGTGCGCATCGCCTGCTCGGGATCGACTCCCGGCTCCGCCCCCGCGCGATAATCGTCGCCCTTGCCGCCCTGCGCCTGGACGGAGAGCTGGAATTCGAGCGCCAGGTCGGCATCCTCCCGGGCCTCGTCCATCGCCCGGGCGAAGCCCGGCAGCCGGTCGCGCCGGTTCCACGCCGATTTGGGCGTGAACCCCGCCGCCCGCGCCGAAGCGGCGACGCTCCCCGTCGCCCGCAAATGCGCGAAGAACAGGGCGTCGTGCCGCTCCGTCCACCAACGCGGCCCCGCCGCCATCACCCTCAGCCGCCCGCCGATCCCCCGCCGGATCACCAGCGCCTGCTGGCCGGGACAGTCACTTGGGACAGTCACCGGTGACTGTCCCCCCTCCTGCACCGCCAGCCGGGCATCCGCCTTCCCGACCGCCGCGACCATCTTCTGGGTGAACCCCGCCTCCACCCGCCTCAGCCGATAGATGCACCCGAGCGAAACCCCCGCCGCCGCGGCCGCCATCTGCACATGCCCCGTCTCCTCCAGCACCCGAAAGAAATGCGCCCTTCGCCAGCGCGTGAAGCGCACGTAGGGGCGGCGGGGGGTGGCGGGCTTGCGGGTCATTTTCCTGTGCGCGGTATAGAACATCAGCGGAACATGCGTCTCCTACAGAAACCGCCCTGGGCGTTCCTCCCAGGAGCGGGTGACAGTCCCTTAAAATGGGGACGGTATCCATTTTCCGCTCCGGAAGCGGGGTCAAGCGCACGCGAAAAAATGGATACTGTCCCCATTTACCAGGACCGGGTCCTCGCGAAACGCGGCCAGGCCAGGCTCGACCTCGCCGGACCCGCTGGGCCCGGCGGCGGGTCCGACCGGAAAAAGTGACTGTCACTAGTGACAGTCACTTTCCGCCTCAGCCGATCGAAATTGGGTTCGCACGAAGGCACGAAGAGTCCGCGCCAAGGCGTGCGCCGCAGGCCATTCCCGACACGGCGTCGAGCCCGAACCCGCCAAGGAAGGAGCGCTCCGCACCGGAAAAAGTGACTGTCACTAGTGACAGTCACTTTCCGCCTCTTGAGGGGCGGCGTCGAGCGTTATCCGACAGCCTCTCGGCCGACTTTCGACGCATCGCTTCAGGGGTCGAACATATCCGGGAGGGCGCGATAAGCCCAAAATGGAACATCCGCGTTCACTGTCGTCCAGGAGAGATTCCCGGGCCTGTCGGTCCAGTCCCGGCGAAACTCGCAAAAGGGAATTAGGGAAATCGGGCCCTTTTCCCGCGAGCGATAGCTGTTGTCGAACAGGACTGCGCGATCGCAGAGCGTGATCGCGGGCAAAAGCAGCTTCAACGATCGTTCGTATCGTAAGCGAATCCGGTCTTCCGGAACCGGATGGCCTCCCATCTTGACCCTTTGGGGAAAGTGACTGTCACTAGTGACAGTCACTTTCCGCCAAAAACGGCCTTCCCGCCGCTCCGGAGGCTCTCCGGCCAAGCTCCCGCACCGGATCAACGGCAAAGAGTGACAGTCACAGTTTCACCCGGCAAATCAGGGGCAGTAACCATTTTTCTTTGCTCGCCGCCGCCGCTCCTGCTTCCGATTTTGGCTCACGCAAAGCCGCAAAGACACGAAGTAGACTGAGGGAAGTCGGGGTCGGCATTTCTGCAGAGAAGGTGGGCCAGACTCCGGCCTCTGTGCGCCTTCGCGGCTTTGCGTGAGACCGATTGCCGCACGTCCGCCCGCACAGGCCTGCTCGGTCAGGCTGCGGTCCTCGCCCAGCGATCAATAAGCGCTCGCCTCGAACGTCCTCGCCTTGGGGTCGCTCTCTGAAAAAGTGACTGTCACTAGTGACAGTCACCAATTTCCCCCTCGCGCCCGACCTCCCCGCCTTGGTCGAAAAGCTCGATCTCGCCCTCGACGAGCGCTGCGGCGAATTCTTCGGCGACGAAGCCGACATGAAAGCGATCAAAAGCGACGCCCGCCGCCTCGCCCGTCGGCAAAAAGTGACTGTCACTAGTGACTGTCACTAATTTCCCCGCACAGCGTCGAAGTCGAACCGGACCAGGAAGCGGCGCTCCGCGCTCGTCGCCGGCACGGCCCCTTCGTGCCTTCGTGACCTTTGTGCGAACCAAAAGCGGCCTTCCCGCCGCTTCCAGGCTCTCCGGCCAAGCTCCCGCGCCGGATCAACGGCAAAGAGTGACAGTCACTAATAGGCGCTCGGCAAAGAGTGACAGTCACTAATAGGCGCTCGGCTCGAACGTCCTGGCCTCCGGACCACAGGCCCTTACATGCCGCTCGGACGAGTAATGGCCCTTCGCGATTTCGCATTCGATGGTGACGGTGCCGCTCACCTCCCCGACCGGGCCTTCGCCGGCCTCATGGTACAAGGCGCCGTCGTCCGGGTAGTTGAAGGCCCACCATACCCGCCGGACGATGAAATCCTCGGTGCCGATATCGATCCCGGCGACCGGCCCCTCGCGATTGCGCATGACGGTGACGTAGTCGCCCTCGCGCGGAAGCGCCGGGACATTCATCTGCAGGCTGTACTCGGCCTCGCCGCCGCCCGGCGGAACGATGACAAAAGTGACTTCGAACACATAAGCCTCCAACGACCCGCCGCGGAATTCACGTCATATATTCTTGTTTTGTTCCAAATGCAACCCGCCAGCCTGGACTCGACTGTCGCTCGGGAATCGGTTTCACCCAAAGCACCAGAGGACCAAAGGGACCGGAGCGTTCAAACCTTCGCGGCCGCTTGCCGGCCGTTCGGCCCTGAAGGAGCGACTGCGTCGCCCGGGCGAAATCCCGCCGGCCGAAGCCTCTTTGGTCCTTTGGTGCTTTGGGTGAACGACGGGCCGGCACGCCGGCCTGTCCTCAGTCGGCGAAGGTTCGAGCCAGGCGCTTCGATGTCCCGCATGGCCGTGATTTCGTCTTCGCGCCACAGGCCCGAGCGCGCCTTGGCGAGGCGAAGCCGACGGTTTTCACGCTTTCTTTGTCAATTTGAGCGACACTAGAAGCCTGTCGGTAGACTTTACACTCGAAGAGGCGAGCGCTCTTTGGTCAGGCTGTTCAAGCATTACGTCCCCCACAGCGTCCTGATGCTGGGCGTGATCGACTTCCTGCTGCTGTTCGCGGCCGGGGAGGCGGGGTGGCTTTTGCGCCTGTGGCAGATCGCCGGAGCGGCGGATCCCGACGTTCACCGGCTTCCGCACCTGCTCACCTTCGCGATCGTTCTCCAGCTCGCCATGGTCGGGGTCGGCGCCTACGGGGTCGACGCGCTTCGCTCGATGCGGCTCGCCGCGGCCCGGCTGGTGGTCGCGATCTCGCTCGGGGTGCTGTTGCTGTCGCTGGTCTTCTTCCTGCTCCCGGCGGTGACCTTCTGGCGCTCCAACCTGCTCTACGCCATGGCCTTCGCGTTCGTCCTGCTGTTCGTCGCCCGGCTGGCGTTCGGGCGGGCGCTCGGAAGCGAGGCGTTCAAGCGGCGGATCCTCGTCCTCGGCGCCGGACCGCGCGCGGCCCGGCTCGAGACTCTGGCGCTGACCGAAGGGGCGGGCTTCGTCATCGCCGGCTATGTCGGGATGAACGACGGGCCGCGGGCGGTTCCCGACGCTCCGAACCGCGACGACATCGCCAATCTGACCGCGCACGTCGTCCGGCTGCGCGTGTCGGAAGTGGTGCTCGCGCTCGAGGAGCGGCGCAACGCGCTTCCGCTCGCCGATCTGCTCCGGATCAAGACGACCGGGGTCCATGTCAACGAATTCTCCTCGTTCATCGAGCGCGAGACCGGCCGGGTCGACCTCGACAGCGTCAATCCGAGCTGGCTGATCTTCTCCGACGGCTTCTCGTCCGGGCGGCGGCTGTCGGCGGCGGGCAAGAGGCTGTTCGACATCATCGTCTCGGCGGTGATCCTGCTCGTCTTCGCGCCGCTCATTCTCCTGACCGCGCTCGCGGTGAAGCTTGAGAGCAAGGGCCCGGCCTTCTTCCGCCAGCGCCGGGTCGGCCTCTACGGCCAGAATTTCGAGCTGGTGAAGCTGCGCTCGATGCGCGAGGACGCCGAGGTCGGCGGCAAGGCGGTGTGGGCGCAGAAGGACGATCCGCGGGTGACCCGGGTCGGCTCGGTGATCCGCAAGCTCAGGATCGACGAACTTCCCCAGGCCTGGACCGTCCTGACCGGCAGGATGAGCCTGGTCGGCCCTCGACCCGAGCGCCCGCAATTCGTCGCCGACCTCGAGGCTCGGCTTCCTTATTATGCCGAGCGCCACGTCGTGAAGCCCGGGATCACCGGCTGGGCGCAGATCAACTTCCCCTATGGCGCGTCCGTGGAAGACGCGAGGCAGAAGCTCGAGTTCGACTTGTACTATGCCAAAAATTATACCCCGTTCCTGGACCTCCTGATCCTCCTCCAGACGGTTCGGGTGGTGTTGTTTCCGGAGGGGGCGCGATGATCGTCCTGCTCGGCTTCTGGGCCCATGCGCTCGCCGCCTTGCTCTACGGCGCTTTGGCGCTCTGGCAGCTGCGGCGGTGGAACGACGATGGCGGCAACCGCCGGCTCGTCGCCGCCTTCGCGGTGACGTCGGCCTGGGCGATCTTCATCGCGCTCCAGGGGCCGCACAGCCTCGGCGGCGGGATAGCGGAGGCGACCCGCAACTTCGCCTTTCTGGGCTTCATGTACGCGATCGTCAGCCGGGCCGCGGACGAGCGCGGGCAGCAGGGGGTGAAGATCGTCTACACGGCGATCGCGGGCGTCATCGGACTCCAGCTCACCCTCGCCGGAGTCACTCCGCAATTCGCCGGCGCTCCGATCCTCTACGGCGCCCTGAGCTCGACCCAGCAGGTGATCGGCCTGACCATCGCCGCGGGCTCGCTGGTCCTCGTCCACAATCTCTACGGCCAGGCGGCGCATGAGAGTCGCTGGGGCATCCGGCTGCCGATGATCGCTCTGGCCGGAATGTGGGCCTACGACCTTCACCTCTACACCGTGGCCTGGCTGACCCGGGGCCCGGTCGACGACCTCTACGCGATGCGCGGCGCGATCCTGTCGATGCTGGTGCCGTTGTTCGCTTTGGCCAGCCGCCGCAACGCCCGCTGGCGGATGCGATTGTCGCGCGCGGCCACTTTCCAGTCGCTGTCGCTGATCGCGATTCTCGGCTACCTCATCCTGATGATGACCGCGAGCCGGGCGCTCGAGGTGGTCGGCGGCAATTGGGTCCGGATCGGCCAGGTCGGCCTCGTCTTCGCGATCACCGTCGCGGCGGTGATCCTGCTTCCGTCCGGACGGATGCGGGCCTGGTCGCGGGTGATCGTCGCCAAGCATTTCTTCGAGCACCGGTATGATTATCGTGAGGAATGGCTTCGCTTCACCCGCACCGTCGGCGGCGACGCACCGCTCGGCGAGCGGATCATCAAGGCGATCGCCGACATCGCGGAATCGCCCTCGGGCCTGCTGCTCGTGCCGGAGGGGGGCCGGTTCAGCCTCGCCGCCCGCTGGAACTGGCGCGACGATCTGCCCGAGGCGAGCGCCGACGACGCGGCGCTGATCGGCTTTCTCGAGAAGAGCGGACACGTGCTCGATTTCACCGGGCTGCGCGCCGGGCTGTTTCGGACGGACGAGGCGGAGGTGCGGGTGCCGGCGCCGCTGGCCGGCCTCGACAGCCTCTGGGCCGGAGTGCCGCTCATCCATGGCGACCGTCTCGTCGGGCTGGTCCTGCTCGAGCATCCGCTCGTCCGGCGGCCGCTCGACTGGGAGGATTTCGACCTGTTCCGAACGGTCGGGATCCAGGCGGCGACCTATCTGGCGGAAGCGCACATCCAGGATTCACTCGCCGACGCCCGGCGGTTCGATGAATTCAACCGGCGTTTCGCCTTCATCATCCACGACATCAAGAATCTGGTCAGCCAGCTCAGCCTGGTCGTCCGCAACGCCGAGCGGCATGCCGACAAGCCCGAATTCCGCGAGGACATGATCGCGACCCTGCAAAGCTCGGTCAAGAAGATGAACGACCTGCTGGCGCGCCTCCACCGCGGCAACAACAATGTCGAGGCGGAGCCGGTGCGCGCCGTCCCGGTCGGACAGGCCGTCGCCGCCGTCGCCGAGGTGAAGCGGCGGGTCCATCCGGTCGAGGCCGAAGGCGATCGCGCGCTTGCCGCCGTCGCCGATCCGGTCCGGCTCGAGCAGGCGATCGCCCATCTCGTCCAGAACGCGATCGACGCCAGCCCCGACGGAGCGCCGATCAGGATCCGCTGGAGCCGGCGGGGCGGTGAGGCGGCGATCGAGATCGTCGACCGCGGCGAAGGCATGTCCGCCGACTTCATCCGTACCCGCCTCTTCCAGCCCTTCGCCTCGACCAAGGAGAACGGCTTCGGAGTCGGCGCCTTCGAAGCGCGAAGCCTGATCGCGGCGATGGGGGGACGAATAGAAGTGAACAGCCTCCCTGGCGAGGGCAGCCGTTTCACCGTCTTTTTACCGCTGGGCGAGACCGGCTTTACCCAATTCGAACGGAAAATCGCATGACCGTGGATTCGAGAGCGAAACTGCTGATCGTCGAGGATGACGAGGGGCTGCAGCGGCAGTTGCGCTGGGCTTATGACGATTATGAGGTGCTGGTCGCCTCGAACCGCGATTCGGCGATCAACCTGCTGCGCGCCGAGGAGCCGCCGGTGGTGACGCTCGACCTCGGACTGCCGCCCGATCCCAACGGAGTCACGGAAGGCTTCGCGACGCTCGAGACGATCCTGTCGCTCAAGCCCGAGACCAAGGTGATCGTCGCCTCGGGTCACGGCGCGCGGGAGAGCGCGCTTCGGGCGATCGCGTCCGGCGCCTATGATTTCTACCAGAAGCCGGTCGACATCGACCAGCTCGGGCTGATCGTCCGCCGCGCCTTCCAGCTGCACGGAATCGAAACCGAGAATCGCAAGCTCGAGGAGCAGGTGGGCGACGACCGAACCGTGCTCGGAACGATGATCACCGGCGCTCCCGAGATGCAGAAGGTCGCCCGGACGATCGAGCGGGTCGCCAATACCGGAGTCTCGGTGATGCTGCTCGGCGCGAGCGGAACCGGCAAGGAATTGCTCGCCCGCGGCCTCCACCAGGCCAGCAACCGCTCCGGCGGCGGCTTCGTCGCGATCAATTGCGCCGCAATCCCCGAAAATCTGCTCGAGGCGGAGCTGTTCGGCTACGAAAAGGGCGCCTTTACCGGCGCGATCAAGACCACCGAAGGCAAGATCGAGCTCGCCCACGGCGGCACCCTCTTCCTCGACGAGGTCGGCGACATTCCGCTGCCGCTCCAGGTCAAGCTGCTTCGCTTCCTCCAGGAACGGGTGATCGAGCGTATCGGCGGCCGCAAGCCGATCGCCGTCGATACGAGGATCGTCAGCGCCACCCACCAGGATTTGCCCGAGATGATCAAGGCGGGCAGCTTCCGCGAGGACCTCTATTACCGACTCGCCGAGATCGTCGTTCGAATCCCCAGCCTCGCCGAAAGGCACGGCGATTCGGTGCTTCTCGCCAAGCATTTCCTCCATCGCTTCGCCCGCGAGATGAACCCGCACGTCAAGGGCCTCAGCCCCGGCGCGCTGGCCGCGATCGACGAATGGCCCTGGCCCGGCAACGTCCGCGAGCTCGAGAACCGGATGAAGCGGGCGGTGATCATGGCCGACGGCAAGCTGGTCTCGGCGGAGGATCTCGACCTCGAGGCCCGGACCGAGGCGGCGCTTCCGGTCAACCTCAAGTCGGCGCGCGAGCTCGCCGACCGCCGGGCCATCCGCCAGGCGCTGGCCAGGAGCGAGAACAACATCTCGAGCACGGCCAAGCTGCTCGGGATCAGCCGCCCGACGCTCTACGACCTGATGAAGCAATACGACCTTCAGCCGTGACCGCTCGCGCCCTCTTGACCGCCCTGCTCCTGCTCGGCACCGCCGCCTGCTCCAACGCCGGGCCGGAGTCGGCCGACGGCGCTTACAAGCGCGGCTTGCAGGCTTTGGCGCAAGGGCAGCCGCGAACCGCGCGGATCGAGTTCCTGAACGCGATCAAGGCCGAGCCGGACAATAAGAGCTTGAGGCTGGCACAGGCCCGCACCTATTTGCTGCTCGGCGACGGCGGATCGGCCGAGGCCGAGATCAGGCGGGCGAATGCGCTCGGCCTGTCCGAGAGCGAGACCGGACATTGGCTGGCGCACGCTTTGCTCCTCCAGGGCCAGGCGGAGCGCGCGGGAATCGAAGCGCGCAAAGCCGGCCCGGCCCACGCCGCTTATGCCGAGCGGATGCTCGGCCGCGCCTATCAGCTGACCGGCAAGCTGGAGGAGGCCGCCGCGGCCTTCGACCGGGCACTGGCGGCGGCGCCCGAGGACGGGGCGCTGTGGACCGACATCGCCGACTTCCGCCGGGTCACCGGCGATACGGCCGGAGCGATCGCGGCCGCCGACCGCGCCGTCGCTCTGGCGCCGCGCAGCGTCGCGGCGCTGAGGCTGCGCGGCGAGCTCACCCGCGGCCAATACGGCCTCGCCGCGGCCATGCCCTGGTTCGACCGGGCGCTCGAAATCGACCCCGCCAACACGGCCGTCCTGATCGAGCGCGCCGCCACTTTGGGCGACCTCGGCCGCACCCGCGAGATGCTGGCCGACACGAGGCGGATCCTCAGCGTCTCGGCCAACAATCCCTCGGCTTATTACCTCCAGGCCATGCTCGCCGCCCGCGGCCGCGATTACGCGCTGGCGCGAAGCCTCTATCGGCGCACCGGCGGCGCCTTCGACAATCGCCCGGCGGCGATGCTTCTGGCCGGAACGATCGAGCTCGGCACCGGCAATGCGGCGCTCGCTTTGGGACCCCTGAAACGGCTGCTCAAGGCGCAGCCCGGCAATCTCAAGGTCCGGCGCCTGCTCGGCTCGGCGCACTGGCAGAGCGGGGACGCGCGGGAGGCGGTCGCCACCTTGCGGCCGCTCGCGGATCGCGCCGACGCCGACGCCTACACGCTCAGCATCATCGGCAAGGCTTATGCCCGGCTCGGCGACGAAGCGGCGGCGACGCGCTATCTCGGCCGGGCCGCGACGCCGCGGACCTCGGCGACCGCGGCGCTCGACGATCCCCTCGGCGACGGCGAGCTTGCGGCGCTTCGCCGCGACGCCAACGCCTGGCCCGACTCCGCCGCGCCTCAGGTCGTCCTCATCCGGGCGCTGCTCGGCCGTGGGCTCGGCCCGGAGGCGCTGCAGCGGGCCCGGCAGCTCCAGGCGGCGGCGCCCGGCGCTCCCGACGCCCATGTCCTCGTCGGCGACGCGCTGGCCATCCAGGGCGATTATGCCGCCGCCGCCGCCGCCTACCGCCGGGCCGCGAACCTCGCCTTCAACGAGCCGGTGGCGCTTCGGCTGATCGAGGCGCTGCGCAATTCCGGCGACGACGCGGGGGCAACGAAGGTGCTCACCCTGTTCCTCCAGCAAAATCCCCAGAACGTCTCCGCCCAGACCGTGGCGGCGAACGCCTATCTGCAGGCGAAGCGCTGGCCGGAGGCGATCGCGCTCTACGAGGAGGTGCGCAAGCGCCTCGGCAACAACGACACGACTTTGCTCAACAATCTCGCCTGGGCTTATGCGGAGACCGGCGATTACGGCCGCGCGCTCCCACTCGCCCGCCGCGCCTGGACGCTCGAGCCGCGCAACCCGGTGACCGCCGATACTTTTGGGTGGCTGCTGTACAGGAGCGGCGAGGACCGGGTGAAGGGCATTGCCCTGCTCGAGCAGGCGGCCCAGGGCGCGCCGACGGACGAGGACATCAGGGCACACCTGAACGACGCGCGGGAGGGGTGAAGCACTCGTCCTCCCTGCCGCGAAGCGGCGGGGAGGGGGACCACCCGCAGGGTGGTGGAGGGGTAGCTGGCGCAGGCCTGTGCCGCTCACTCCAGATTCGCACCATCCGAGCCTGCTGCCCCTCCACCCTGCTTCGCATGGTCCCCCTCCCCATCGCTCCGCGCTGGGGAGGACGAATTACACCAGCAGCAGGAAGCCGTTCAGGGTCAGGAGCGCGCCGAGCACGCCCAGGGCGGCCGAAGTGATCAGGATCCAGCGGTTGACGGCGAGGATCGCGACCGATCCCAGCACCAGAGCGAGCTGGAGGAGGACCTCGGCGAAATCGAAATTATTGTCGCGCTGCGCCGCTTTGTCGAACGCCGCCTCGTAGCGCGCCGCCTGGGCGGAAAGCTCCTTCTTGCCTTCGCCCTTCGACGGGTCCTTCGGGTCGGGCTCGCTGTCGTAGCGGACGACGGTCGCTTCGTAATCCTCGAGCCGCGCTTCGGCGGACGCCCGTTCGGCGGGCGCGACGCTTCCGTTGGCGAGCGACGCCCTCAGCTTCCCGGCCTCGATCTCGTACATCGTCCGACGCACGTTCTTCGCCTGGTAGAAGGCCCAGGTATTGCTCGCCTTGATGTTGTTCTCGATCATGTCGTCGGTCGCGTTGCCGCCGCCGAGCCCGCCCACGGCGAGCATCGCGGCCATGATCGCGATCATCAAGGCGGCTCGGTTTCGGAAGGCTTCCGCCGCCTGGCTCTCGGCCCGGTCCTCGTGGATTTCCGCGATCAGGTCGGCGGCGTCGGTCGAATCCATATTCCCCCCTTTTTCGAGTCGGCTCGCAAATTTTCCGGGGCAAGTCGAGCCGGTTGTTGGGCCTTGCTCAAAGCCGCCGACGATGTAGAGGCAGCGACACGATCACAGGGGGAATTGCTCATGAAAATGGCCCGCCTCGCCGCTCTGCTCGCTTTTCCTCTCGCCGCCGCGGCGGCCCATTCGGCGGAACGGCCGAAGCTGATCGTCGCCATCTCGGTCGATCAATTCTCGGCCGATCTGTTCGCCCAGTATCGCCAGCATTTCGACGGCGGCCTCCAGCGCCTGTCCGAAGGCATCGTCTTTCCCAACGGCTATCAGGGCCACAACGCCACCGAGACCTGCCCGGGCCATTCGACCATCCTCACCGGCTCGCGGCCGGCGCGGACCGGGATCATCGCCAACAACTGGTTCAACCTCGGCCTCTCCCGGGACGACAAGGGGGTTTATTGCTCGGAGGATCCGCGGATCCCCGGAAGCAGCTCCACGGGCGGCCAATATACGGTCTCGTCCTATCATCTCAGGGTCCCGGCGCTCGGCGATCACATGAAGCGCGCCAACCCGGCGAGCCGGGTCGCCGTCGTCGCGGGCAAGGACCGGGCGGCGATCATGATGGGCGGCTACCGCCCCGACGAGCGCTGGTGGTGGGATCACGACGCCAGGGCCTACGTCAATCCCGGCGCCCCGGCGACGCCGCGGTCGGTGGCGCAGGCCAATGACGGCGTGAAGGAGGAACTGTCGAGAGCCCGGCCCGCCCGCGATCTTCCCCGCCTTTGCGAGCCGCACAGCCGGGCGGTGGCAGTCGCCGGCGGCGGCAAGCCGGTGGGCACGGGCCGCTTCGCCCGCGAAGCCGACGACAAGAACGGCTTCCGGGCCTCGCCCGATTTCGACCGAGCGACCCTGGACCTCGGCGAGGCGCTCCGTCGCGAGATGAAGCTGGGCGAGGGGGCGGCGACCGACCTGCTCATCCTGGGCCTCTCCGCCACCGACTATGTCGGCCATACCTTCGGCACCCAGGGCAGCGAGATGTGCATCCAGCTGATGGCCCTCGACGAGGCGCTGGGCGGCTTCTTCCGAACGCTCGATTCGACCGGAATCGACTATCTGGTGATGCTGACCGCCGACCATGGCGGTCACGACATACCCGAGCGCCACCGCGACCACGCCGCCGGCGACGCGGTCCGGGTCGATCCGGCGCTCAACGCGGGCAACATGGCCAAGGCGCTCGCCGCCAGGCTGAAGCTGCCCGGCGAGGTGCTGTACGGAGACGGCGCGTTCGGCGACATGTATATCGACCGCAAGCTGACCGCCGCGCAGCGGGCGCGGGCGCTTCGCGAGGCGGTCGCGACCTACAGGCGCCACCCCCAGGTCGCGGCGGTGTTCACCAAGGCGGAGCTTGCGGCGGCGCCCGGGCCCTCGGGTCCGCCCGACACGTGGAGCCTGATCCAGCGCGCGAGGGCCAGCTTCGACGCCGAGCGCTCGGGCGACTTCATCGTGCTCCTGAAGCCGCGGGTGACTCCGATCTTCGATACCAGCCGGGGCTATAGCTCGACCCACGGCAGCCCCTGGGATTACGACCGGCGGGTGCCGATCCTGTTCTGGCGCAAGGGGGCGGTGCCGTTCGAACAGTCGCTGGCGGTGGAAACGGCCGACATATTGCCGACGCTCGCGGCGACGATCGGAGTGACGATTCCGGCGGGCACGATCGACGGCCGCTGCCTCGATCTGGACGAGGGGCCGGGGTCGACCTGCCGGTAGCTCCGTCATTGCGAGCGAAGCGAAGCAATCCAGTGCGGCCTCCGGGGTAGACTGGATTGCTTCGTCGCTTCGCTCCTCGCAATGACGAGCCTCAGCCTGCCAGCGCCTCAAGCCTTTCCGCCAGCGCCAGCCACCGTTCCTCGGCGGCGTCGCGCTCCGCTCGCGCCTTGTCGATCGCGGCGGTCAGCGCCGCGAAGCGGGACGGGTCGCGCGTGTAGAGATCCGGATCGTGCAGTGCTTCCTCGTCGCGGGCGATCTGCGCCTCGAGCGCGTGGATCCGGTCGGGGAGGAGGTCGTAGTCGCGCTGGTCCTTGTAGGTGAGCTTGGTCTGGGGCTTGGGAGGCGCCGGTGCCGGCCTGGGCGCAGTTGAGGTTTTCGCCGCCGCCGCCGGCTCGCGCCTGCGCTGCCAATCCTCGTAACCGCCGGCGACGATGTCGACCCTGCCCGAGCCGTCGAGGCCGAGGGTGATGGTGACGGTATTGTCGAGGAAGTCGCGATCGTGGCTGACGATGAGGACGGTTCCGTCATAATCGGCGATCACCTCCTGCAACAGGTCGAGAGTCTCGAGGTCGAGATCGTTGGTCGGCTCGTCGAGGACGAGCAGGTTCGAGCGGCGGGCGAACTCGCGGGCGAGGAGCAGGCGCGAGCGCTCGCCGCCGGACAGGGTGCCGATCCGGGCGTCGATCATGTTGGGATCGAACAGATATTCCTTGAGATAGCCCTGGACGTGCTTCTTGTGGCCCCTGACCTCGACCCAGTCGCCGCCGTCGGCGAGGATGTCGCGGACGCTTTTGTCGGGATCGAGCAGTCGCCGCTGCTGGTCGATCATGATCCCCTGAAGGGTCTTGGCGCGGGCGATCTTGCCCTCGTCCGGCTCGATCTCGCCGGTGAGAAGCTTGAGCAAAGTGGTCTTGCCGGTGCCGTTGGCGCCGACGACCCCGATGCGGTCGCCGCGCTGGACGCGCAGGGTGAAGTCGCGGATGATGGCCCGCCCGTCGAAGCCCTTGGCGACCTTCTGGGCGTCGATCACCATCTTGGTCTTCACATCGTCGTTGGCGAGGCCGAGCTTGGCCGCTCCGGCGGGGCCGAGCATCGCGGCTCGGGCGGCGCGCATCTCGTGAAGCTTGGCCAGGCGGCCCTGATTGCGCTTGCGCCGGGCGGTGACTCCGCGCTGAAGCCAGTGAAGCTCGAGCTTCAGTTTCGCGTCGAGCCTCTCCGCGTTGCGCGCTTCCTCCGCATAGACCTGCTCCGTCCAGGCATCGAAGCCGCCGAAGCCGATCTCGGCCCGGCGCACGGTCCCGCGGTCGAGCCAGAGCGACGAGCGGGTGAGGCGCCTCAGGAAGGTGCGGTCGTGGCTGATCGCGATGAAGGCGCCGGTATAGCGGCCGAGCCAGTCCTCGAGCCATTCGATCGCGGCGAGGTCGAGATGGTTGGTCGGCTCGTCGAGCAACAGCACGTCCGGCGCCTGCGCCAGCGCCCGGGCGATGGCGGCGCGCCGCCGCTCGCCGCCGCTGGCGGTCGAGGCGGGTCGGTCGAGGTCGATGTCCAGCTGGTCGGCGATGGCATCGACCGCGTGCATCGCCGGCCCGTCCGGTCCGTGGAGCGCGAATTCGCGGAGCGTGGCGAAATCGTCGACCTTCGGATCCTGTTCGAGCAGGACGACCTTGATCCCGGGCTGGATGGTGCGCCGGCCCTCGTCGGTCTCGATTCTGTCGGCGAGGCATTTCAGGAGGGTCGTCTTGCCCGCGCCGTTGCGGCCGATCAAAGCCAGCCGGTCGCGCGCCCCGACGAACAGGTCGATGCCCCGGAACAGCCAGCCGGAGCCCTGGATGAGGCCGAGATTTTCATAAGCGAGGACGGGGGCGGCCATGATCGGGGCGAGATAGGGGCCGATGGCCGCCGCGTCACCCCATCGGCTGGTTTCGCCCGCCGCTTTCTGGCAGCCTGCCGGGATGGCGCGGACGATCATCCTCTACGCGCTCGCGCTGGCGCTCGGCGCGGGGCTGCTCCAGTGGCTCGAATATCGCTACGTCACGCGGGCCTATTCGACCGAAATCTACATCGCCCTGCTCGCCGCCGGCTTCGTCGGGCTCGGAATCTGGGTCGGGCGCAGGCTGACCCCGGAGCCGCGGGCCGACGCCTTCGTCCGCAACGAGGCGGCGATTCGATCGCTCGGCCTTTCCCCGCGCGAATGCGAGATACTGGCGCTGCTCGCGTCGGGCCAGTCCAACAAGGAGATGGCGCGCACGCTCGCCATCTCGCCGAACACGATCAAGACCCATGTCGCTCGAGTCTACGAGAAGCTGGAGGTCGCTCGGCGGGTGCAGGCGATCGAAAAGGCGCGGTGGCTGAGCCTCATTCCTTAGCCGGACCTGGGCGAAATCACCCTTTCGGGCGATAGGCGCGAGGCGCGGCTCGCGCTAAGTCCGAGCCGAACGAGAACGGGGAGAGGCATCATGAAATACACGCTTATCTACGGGGCCATCGCCGGGGCCATCGCGATCAGCCTCATGACCGCGACCATCGCCCTCGACCTGACCGGCCACGATTCGACTTCGATGCTGATCGGCTATCTGATCATGCTGGCGGCGCTCTCGCTGATCTTCGTCGGCGTGAAGCGCTACCGCGACGTCGAATGCGGCGGAATCATCCGCTTCGGCCGCGCCTTCCTCCTCGGCCTCGGCATCGCCGTGGTGGCGGGCCTCATCTACGCGATCGGCTGGGAAGCCTATCTGGCCGCCTCGGGCCGCGATATCATTACGGAATATGGCGCCGGAATGCTCGAAGGCATGCGCGCCAGGGGCGAGAGCGCGGCCGCGATCGCGGCCAAGGCGGCCGAAATGCGCGATTTGGCGGAAAGCTACCGTAACCCGCTGTTCCGCTTCCCGCTCACCTTCGTCGAGATCTTCCCGGTCGGCCTGCTGGTGGCTTTGGTGTCGGCGGCCCTGCTTCGCAATCCGAAGCTGCTGCCGGCGACGCGCTGACGGGCGCGCCGCCGCCTCCGGCTAGTCGCGGCTTGGAGGTTCCTTAGGGGCTGCGCTCATCGCTTCACCCCAAGGGGTTCCCGATGAAGTACGCGCCATCGCCCGGGTGAGCGCGAAGCCGAGGGCTCGATAAGCCTCGAACTGCTGCTCGCTGAAAAACTGGTCGGCGAGCGATTCCGAGGGGAAGAGGGGGTTCGTCGCCTTGTAGGAGTAAAGCGCCACCGGAAGCTCCCGGACCATCGTGGACTTGATATAGATGAGATGACCGGTCTCCGGCGGCTTGTCGCCAACCGCGGGATATTTGATCGTGCCTACGGCATAGCCGGCCTGAGCGAATTGCAGCTTCTCGGCGACCAAATCCCGGGGCTGCCCGGTCCCCTTCATCAGATTGGTGAAATGCAGCGCCTTTTCATCCGGATCGAAATGGACCGTGACGTTGAAGTCGATATAGATTTTCTCGAGCACGTTGGCGAAGCTCTGCAGGGCGATTTCCGGATCGGTCGAGCCGTCCGCGAAGATGATCGTCCGCACGCGCCGCCTGACCAGCTCGTAGACCCCGGTATTTTCGAAATGGCCGCCGTCGCTCAGCTCCAGCCAGTTCCCCCGCTCATGATGGAACAGGCCCAGCAGGCCCTGGATCACGCCCGGGAAGATGAAGTTGGGCGGCCACCAGTGGCTACGCGCCCGACCGAACAGCCCAGGCCGAAGCGAAGGCACCCAATAGCCGAGACGCAGGTTCAGCAGGTTGAGCAACGCCGACACCGCGGGCGATTTCGTGATTCCCTGGCCGTCGCCGCCGGCATTCGGATTCAGGGCCGCGCCCGAGATCGCCATGGCCGTCGGCAAGCTCAGCGAGCCGACCGGTCGCGCCAGGACGAACCGCCGCTTCTTCAGCCACGTCATCGTTCGCACATAGCCGGTGGCTTCCGAGCCGCAGAACAGTCTCGACATCACGAAGCTGTCTCCCATTCGGCTGCGGAAGCGTGCCTCCCGGGCGCCCATCAGCACGACGTGACCGTTGATCAAATGGTAGGGACCGTCATCGTCCGGGCCGCAAATGTCGGCGAGGTTCATCGAATCCGCGCTCGTCATCCCGGCCGGGGCATCCTTCTCGATGCTCTCGGGATCCGGCATGAAGGTCTCCATCAACCGGTCGCGATAGAAGCGGTGAAGGCCCGTCAGGTTGATGTTGGTGTAGAGGCAATAGATCAAGGTGGCCACGACCAGCGCAATCCACCAGTCGCCGCGCATCGCCTGATCGGCGATCATGAAGCCCGCGGCGCCGAGCGCGGCGAGGAGAAGGAGCAGCGAGATCGGTGGGACGACCCACATGGCGAGACGCACCAGCAGACCGCTGCCCGCCCCCTGAAGCTTCTTGATCAGGAAGCCGCCTCCAGCGCCGGCCGCGGCCCAAATGGTCGCAAGCAGTGGAAGGTCCTTGAAGTTGGGCTTTGCCGCCACCGCGCGGCCTTCCGTGATGAAGAGGATCATCTCGAAGACGAGGGCGAGGGCGAGAGCCGCGAGGCCAATTGTGAGGACCGTTCCCGAGACGATCTGGTAGACGCGCCGGTATCCGTAATTGGCTTTTTCGCCGATCGGCAGGGGGGTGAAGAGCGAATAGGCGACGGCGCCTAAAGCGAGGATTGAAGCGGCGGCGGCGACCGTGGCCAACGGCCAGTTCAGCTCCTTGGGAATTCGGGACCAGATTTCGTGCGGCCCGCCGCGGTCGAGGAGATCGAGCGCCAGCAGCGGAAGAAAGAACAGCGCCGCCAGAAGGCCGAAGCCGGCCAGCGAGACGAACAGGCTGCGCAGCACGATGGCGGCCGCGGAAATCTTGGTGAGGCCGGCGCCCGGCTCGAGAAACGAGCTGCGCTGGCGGATGAAGTCGAGCACCTTGCGGCCATCGATCGGAGCGCTGGTCCGTTGAGGCGGCTCTTCCTGCGCATTGCGAACGGCCACGGCCTCGCCGCCGCAGAAGGGGAAATTATCCCTGCGCGTTCCCCACCGCGAAGACTCTTCCCCCTTCCGGGAGAGGAACCAGGTGAGCGAGGATCCCGTAAACCCACCCCCCGAAACGGTGCTCATGTAATGCAGGCGATCGATGATGCGCTCGACGTGAAGCGCCTGGACCACGCCCATGCAAAAGGATGCGGACCTGATGCCTCCGCCCGACAAAGCGAGCCCGCGCAATTCGCTCGAGGAGAAGCTCTTCAGCCCCCCGCGCCACCAGGACCGCCGCTCGAGCTTTTTATTCCAGCGGTCCCTGACATAGTCGAGTTCCGCTTTGAAGACGGCGTCGAACTTGTCTTCAAATTCAAGATCCGTTGCCGGCCCCATGACGAATCCCTCCCCGCCCCGGAACATATCACGCAGTCAAATATCCCGCATCCCATTCTTGACTACGGGCCCTGACTGCGAGGCTAGCGCCCGCCCATCCTTTTCCCCATCCTGATCGCCTGCTGCTTGCCGAAGCGGGTCTTGCGCGTGCCGGGCTTGCCCTCCGTCGAATGGCCCAGGAGCGGCGCCTTTTTCTCGTGGTCGGGGATTCCGAGCTCGTCGGCCTCCAGCCGGCGGATTTCGTCGCGCAGCCTTCCGGCTTCCTCGAATTCGAGATCGCCGGCGGCCTTGCGCATGCGCGCCTCGAGGTCGGCGATATAGGCTTTGAGGTTGTGGCCGACGAGGTGGGGGCGGTCCTCGTCGCCGGTGTCGACCATGACTCCGTCGCGGTTCGAGACGTGGCTGAGGATGTCCTGGATGTTGCGCTTGATCGTGGTCGGAGTGATGCCGTGCTCGGCATTATATTCGAGCTGCTTGCTCCGGCGGCGGTCGGTCTCGCGAAGCGCCCGCTCCATCGAGCCGGTGGTCCGGTCGGCATAGAGGATGACCCGGCCCTCGACGTTGCGGGCGGCTCGGCCGATCGTCTGGATCAGCGAGGTTTCGGAGCGAAGGAAGCCCTCCTTGTCGGCGTCGAGGATGGCGACGAGGCCGCATTCGGGGATGTCGAGGCCCTCGCGCAGAAGGTTGATCCCGACGAGCACGTCATAGACTCCGAGCCTGAGGTCGCGGATCAGCTCGATACGCTCCAGGGTCTCGACGTCGGAATGCATGTAGCGGACCTTCAGACCCGCCTCGTGCATGAACTCGGTCAAATCCTCGGCCATCCGCTTGGTCAGGGTGGTAACGAGGGTGCGGTAGCCGTTGCGGGCGGTGATCCTCGCTTCGTTGATCAGGTCGTCCACCTGATCTTCCACGGGCTTGATCTCCACCGGCGGATCGATGAGCCCGGTCGGGCGGATGACCTGCTCGGCAAACACGCCTCCGGTCTGCTCGAGCTCCCACGGGCCCGGGGTCGCCGAGACGGCGACGGTCTGCGGGCGCATCGCGTCCCATTCGTTGAAGCGCAGCGGGCGGTTGTCGATGCACGAGGGCAGCCGGAAGCCATATTCGGCGAGCGTGATCTTGCGGCGATGGTCGCCCCGCGCCATCGCGCCGATCTGCGGCACGGTCTGGTGGCTCTCGTCGACGAAGAGAAGGGCGTTCTCGGGCAGATATTCGAACAGGGTCGGCGGCGGCTCGCCCGGCAGTCGGCCGGTGAGGAAACGGCTGTAATTCTCAATTCCGGCGCACGAGCCGGTGGCGGCGATCATCTCGAGGTCGAAATTGGTGCGCTGCTCGAGCCTTTGCGCCTCCAGCAGCTTGCCTTCGGCGTGAAGCTCCTTGAGCCGCTCGGTCAGCTCGTGGCGGATCGCTTCCATCGCCTGCTTCAGGGTCGGGCCGGGCGTGACATAATGGCTGTTGGCGTAGACCTTGACGTAGTCGAGCGCGGCGATCTTCTTGCCGGTCAGCGGATCGAATTCGACGATCTCCTCGATCTCGTCGCCGAAGAAGGCGATCCGCCAGGCCATGTCCTCATAGTGGGACGGAAAGACCTCCAGGCTGTCGCCGCGCACCCGGAAATTGCCGCGGGCGAAGGCCTGGTCGTTGCGCTTGTACTGGAGGGCGACGAGCTTCCGAACGATCTCGCGCTGGTCGACCGTATCGCCCTTCTTCAGAGTGAACGTCATCGCGCTGTAGGTCTCGACCGAGCCGATTCCGTAGAGGCAGGAGACCGAGGCGACGATGATGACGTCGTCGCGCTCGAGCAAAGCCCTCGTCGCCGAGTGGCGCATCCGGTCGATCGCCTCGTTCACCGAGCTTTCCTTCTCGATGTAGGTGTCGGAGCGGGGGACGTAGGCCTCGGGCTGATAATAATCGTAATAGGAGACGAAAAATTCGACGGCGTTGTCGGGGAAGAAGCTCTTGAACTCGCCGTAGAGCTGGGCGGCGAGGATCTTGTTGGGCGCGAGGACGAGGGCCGGGCGCTGAAGCGCCTCGATCACCTTGGCCATGGTATAGGTCTTGCCCGAACCGGTCACTCCGAGCAGCACCTGGGTCTGCTCGTCCTGGCGCGCGGCCTCGACCAGCTCGCCGATCGCCGCGGGCTGGTCCCCCGCCGGCTCGTAGTCGGAGACGATCCTGAGCTTCCGGCCGCCTTCGGCCTTTTCCGGCCGCTTCGGGCGGTGGGGGACGAAGGACTGCCCCGTCTCCGGCTCTTCGAGGCCGGTCCTGATTGTTATCGGCATGGCCGGTATATGGTCATTCCTCCGCTTTCGCGCTAGCGTCCCGCCATAACAAAAGGGGGATTGGGGATGCGTGGACTGATCATCGTACCTTTGTGCCTGGCCGCCGCCGCCTGCTCGAGCGGGGGCGAGGAGAACAAGGCCGCCGAAGCGGCCGCCGCGATGCAGGCGGGCCAGTGGGAGATCAGCTCGGAGGTCAGCGACTTCCGCTCGACCGACAAGGCGACCCCCGCGCTCAAGGCGGCGGCGGGCGACAAGGCGTCGGCGCCGGCCTGCATCGAGGCGGGTCAGGAGGACAAGCCGCCGGCCGAGATGTTCGCCGGGGTCGGCTATGAGTGCGAGTATAAGGACCGCTACATCAGCGGCAACCGCATCAACCTGTCGCTCGAATGCGAGCGCGAGGCGCTCGAGGGCAAGGTGATGGTGTCGGTCCAGGGCACCTATACCGGCGAGAGCCTCGAAGGCACCGCGACCGCGACCTCGTTCCTTCCGGGCGACGGCGATTTCGTCATGAACAGCAAGATCAGCGGACGGCGGACGGGCCCGGCCTGCGCCGCTCCGGCGGCGGCGGACGGGAAGGGCAAAGCCAAGGCCTGATGCCGCTCCTCCCCTGCCAGCGCGCCCTCTTCGACATCGCGGAGGGGACGGCCTATCTCGACTGCGCCAAGATGTCGCCGCTCAGCCGGGCGGCGATCAAGGCGGGGCGGCGGGGGCTGGAACGCAAGGCGCATCCCTGGCAGGTCAGGGCCGAGCATTTCTTCGATGAATCGGAAGTGGTGCGGGGTCTGTTCGCCCGGCTGATCGGGAGCGAGGCCGACGACGTCGCGATCGTGCCTTCGGTCAGCTACGCAATGGCGACGGTGATGGCGAACGTGCCGGTGGCGGCGGGCCAGAAGATCGTCACTCTGGCCGAGGACTTTCCCTCCGGAATCCTCGCCTCGCGGGCGCTGGCCCGGCGCGCCGAGGCGCGGGTCGTGACGATCGCGCGGCCGGAGACCGGAGACTGGAGCGCCGCGATTCTCGAGGCGATCGACCGGGACACCGCCCTGGTCGTCGCGCCGCATACCCATTGGGTGTGCGGGACGATGATCGACGTCGAGGCGATCGGGCGGCGCTGCCGTTCGGTGGGCGCGGCCCTGGTGCTCGATACCACCCAGTCGACCGGCGCGCTGCCGCTCGATCTCGCCGCGGTCGACCCGGACTATCTGATCGCCACCGCCTATAAGTGGCTGCTCGGTCCCTACAGCCTCGGCTTCCTCTACGTCGCCCCGCGCCACCAGAAGGGGCGGCCGCTGGAGGAAGCGTGGATCGTGCGCCGCAATGCCCACGATTTTCGAAGCCTGTCGGATTACGAGGAGGGCTTCGCCGCCGGCGCCCGGCGCTTCGACATGGGCGAGCGGGCCAATTTCGCCCTGCTGCCGGTGGCGGGCGCGGCGATTCGCCAGCTGCTCGACTGGGGCGTCGCCAATGTCGCGGAAACGCTCGGAGCGATGACCGCCGGGATCGAGGCCCGGCTCGGCGAGCGCGGCGTGACCGGGCAGTCGGGGAGAGCGCCGCATTTCCTCTCGGTGCGCTTTCCCGGCGGCTTGCCGGAAGGGATCGAGGAGAGGCTGGCGGCCGCCGACGTCCATGTCTCCTTACGCGGCGAGCGGATGCGGATCACGCCGCACCTCTACAATGACGAGGCCGATTCGGAGCGGCTGTTCTCGGCGCTGTGGGCAGGTTGACCGTATGGCACCAAAGCACCCCCCGCCGAGTGAAGCCTCGCCGGCTGACGCGGAGCGATTTTCGGACCCTAGGCCACCCGCATCAGCTGGCTCGGGAAGGGCTGCGCCAACGCGCAGGCGTCGGCCGCCTCGCCGTCGAGCCACGAGTCGTAATCCTCGCGCTGGAGGATGACCGGCATCGCCTTGGGGTGGAGCGGGGCGACGAGGGGGTTGGGCTCGCAGGTCAGGAAGGCGAAGCGGGCGCGGTCCTCGTTCCAGCGCCAGATGCCGGCGAAAGCGCAACAGGGTTCGCCTTCGATCGTGAACCACCAGTTGGCCGGGCGGCCGGTCCCGGGATCCTTGCCCGGGCGCGGCTCGGCGAAACTGGTGAAGGGGACGAGGCAGCGCTGGGCCGGATTGGCGAGGGTCGAGCGCCAGAACGGGCTTTCCAGATTGCGCACGTTGGTGATCGCCTTCTTGATCGGCTTGCCGCTCTTGCCGGGCATCGTCCGGATGATGCCCCACGCCATGCAGTCGAGCCGGCGCTCGCCGCCTTCCTTCCTGACCACCACCGCCTCATATTTGGGGTAGATGTCGCTCTTCGCCTCGAAGGGGAGCTCGAGCGGGCGGGCGTCGAACAGGCGGCTCAAATCCTCGGTGCTTCGGAGGCGGAAGAGGTTGCACATGAGGGAGATTTAACTTTTGCCGCGGCGGAGGGGAAGCGGCCGGCGAAATATCCGTAAATTGCATTTCGCTCCGACACATTTGTTCGCTATTTGTTCTCATATGGACGAACGAATCACCGTCACCCCCGCCGAGATCGCCCGGGCGATCCGGGTCTGGCTTCGGGTCATGCCCAAGCCGATCTGGCGGGCGCTCGAAAATTACCAGCTCGCCGCGCTCGAGAAACGGCAGGATCCCGATCAGGAGCCGCAGGTCCACGGCGCCGTCGCCGAGCATATCGCCGGCCATTTCGAGCGCGCCAATTGGGAAATCACCCGCCCCGAGCCGAAGGACCTCGGCTCACCGCCGCCGTGGAAGGGGGGCGATGTCGGCGGGTAAGGGGACCGGGCAGCCCGTGGAAGCAAACTTCCCGGCCCCCACCACGAGAGGAAGCCATTCCAACTCTTGGTAAACCTCCAATATCATACCCACCGGGGTGAAATCCAGTTTTAAGTTGATACGGGCCCACGGGATTCCCGAACGATAACAAAGGGTAGAGCGGCGGTCCCGGCCGGCCCGCCCAAGCGCTTGCGAAACCTCCGGAATCGGATCAATCTCGAAGCCGCCGGCCGCTTCCGTCAGGAGCGAGTCGGCGCGGGCCAGGCCCGTAACCTGGATGCCCGGCGCTGCGCGGGGGGCGACGCGCCGGGCGTCCTTGGAAATTGGAACCGACGGCTTCACCGGGCGTCCTGCCTCGCGGCGCCCCCCTGACGCCCTGTACGAGAGGCGCCTCCCCGGCTTCGGAGGCGCCTCTTTTCCCCCCGACGCGCCCCTGCCCCGGGCCTTAGCCTCTCGCCGCTGGGCCGTCCCGCGCCGGCACAGGCCCGATCGGGGGATGGCGGCGCGGGATCGGTTGCGACATTGGCAAGCTTCGACAGGCCTCGAAGCGGCTGGAGCAGAACGATGGCGGCAAGGACGATGGCGGCGCGAATCGGGACGGCATTGCTGGCCGGAGCGGTCCTGCTCGCCGTCGGCTTCAAGGTCGTCGACGAGCCCGCTCGGGCCCCGGCGGCGGCCGAGGCGCCCGCCGCTCGCCCCGCCCCGCCCGCCCCTGCCCTAGCCGCCGCCGCGCCGGCGCCCGTCGATCCCGATTTTGTCGTGCGCCGGATCCTCGACATCCCCGGACCGCTCAGGATGGGCGCCTATCATTGGGACGAGAGCGGTGCTCCGGCCGACGGCCCGATCGTGATCACCGTCGACCTCGAGGCGCAGGTGCTGTCCATCTTCCGCGGCGGCTACGAGATCGGCGCCGCTGCAATCCTCTACGGCCGCGACGACAAGCCGACCCCGCTCGGCGCCTTCCCGATCAGCCAGAAGCACGCCAGGCACGTCTCCAACCTCTACGGCGCGCCCATGCCCTACATGATGCGGATGACCAATGACGGGATCTCGATCCACGGCAGCGACAGCGTCGCCCCGGGCTATGCTACGCACGGCTGCGTCGCCGTGCCGGTCGCCTTCGCGAAGAAACTGTTCGAGTCGGCGAAGCTTGGCGACATCGTCATCGTCACGCGGGGCAAGACGCTGGAGATGGGCGAGGCGATCGTCCGCACCTGAGGCCCCTCTCCGGGGTGGCGTCGCGTCGGACCTCTGCTACACCGCCTTCCCATGAGCCTCCCCGCGATCAGGCCCGTCATCCTTTCCGGCGGCGCCGGAACCCGGCTCTGGCCGCTGTCGCGGGCGGGGCGGCCCAAGCAGTTCCTGGCGCTGGCCGGCGAGGAGAGCCTCCTGAAGGCGACCGCCCGGCGGGCCGAGGCCTGGGGCGCGCCGATCGTGGTCGCGGCCCGGGAGCAGGCGCTGGCGGTGCGCGCCGAAGTGCCCGACGCCCGGCTGGTGCTCGAGCCCTGCGCGCGCGGGACCGCGGCGGCGGTGGCCCTGGCGGCGCTTGCGGCCGATGCGGGCGAGCTGCTCCTGATCATGCCGAGCGACCATCATATCGACGACGAGACGGCCTTCCGGGCCGCCGTGGCGACGGCCCGGCCGCTCGCCGCCGACGGCTGGCTGGTCACGTTCGGAATCACGCCCGACCGGGCCGAGACCGGCTACGGTTACATTCAGCGCGGCGAGGCGCTGGCCGACGGCGCCTGGCGCGTCGCCCGGTTCGCCGAGAAGCCCGACCGGGCGACGGCGCAGGCCTGGGTCGCCGAGGGCGGCTGGGACTGGAATGCGGGCATCTTCCTGTTCGCCCGCGAGGCCCTGCTGGAGGCGCTGGGGCAACATGCGCCGGAGGTGCTCGCGGCGGTGAAGGGCGATTTCGCCGCCGCTCCGTCCGCTTCGATCGATACGGCGCTGATGGAGAAAGCTCGGAAAGTGGCGGTGGTCCCGGCCGCGATGGGCTGGTCGGACATCGGCAGCTGGGAGGCCCTGCACGCGCTCGGCCCGGTCGACGGCGACGGCAATCTTCTCACCGGCGACGTCGTCGCTCCGGACAGCCGCAACTGCCTGGTGCGCTCGGACGGCCCCGTGGTGGTGGCGCTCGGAGTCGAGGATCTCGTCATCGTCGCCACCGAGCGGGCGGTGCTGGTCATTCCGAGGGGGGAGACCCAGCGGGTCCGGGAAGCGATCGAGGCACTGGAAGCACGGCGGGGACGCCTGGGGGATGGTTGAAGGAGGCTTATCGATGACTGACCTACGCCGCCTCGGCCGCAGCGGGCTGGAAACTCCGCGACTGGTGCTGGGCGGCAACGTCTTCGGCTGGACGGCTTGCGGCGAGGAAGCGTTCCGGATCCTCGACCGATTCGTCGACTCCGGCGGGACGATGATCGATACGGCGGACGTCTATTCGGCCTGGGTGCCGGGGCATGAGGGCGGCGAATCCGAGACCTTGATCGGAGAATGGCTGAAGCGGCGGGGATCGCGCGAAGGCGTGCTGATCGCCAGCAAGGTCGGAATGCTCCACCGCCATGGCGGCGGCAAGCTCGAGCCGTGGCGGATCGAGAAAGCCGCCGAAGCGTCGCTGAAGCGCCTCGGGGTCGAGGCGATCGACCTTTACTACGCCCATCAGGACGATCCGGACACGCCGATGGAGGACGTGATCGAAGCCTTCGACCGGCTGGTCAGGGCCGGCAAGGTTCGGGTCCTCGGCGCCTCCAATTTCACGGCGGAGCGGCTTGGACGGGCGCTTGCGCTGGCGCGGGACATGGGGACGAGCCGCTACGAGGTGCTTCAGAACGAATATCATCTGCTCGAGCGCGCAAAGCTCGAGGGCAGCCTGCAACGGCTCTGCCTCGCCGAGCAGGTCGGAGTGCTGCCTTTCTACGGCCTCGCCTCGGGCTATCTCACCGGCAAATATCGAAGCGAGAAGGATTACGGCAAGAGCGTGCGCGGCGACCGCATGGCCAAATATGTCGAAGGCAAGGGCCCCGCCGTCCTCGCCGTGCTCGACGACATCGCCGCCGAAACCGGAGCGACTCAGGGCCAGATCGCGCTTGCCTGGGTCGCCGCCCAGCCGGCCGTCGCGGCGCCCATCGCCAGCGCGCGAACGCTCGAGCAGCTCGAAGAACTGCTCGGAGCGATGGCGCTGGAGCTGACTCCCGCGCAGCTGGCGCGCCTGGACGAAGCGTCGGCGGGCGGCTGAGGATTCTTCGTCATTCCCGCGCCGCTGCCCTCCAGCCGATCGGCGGGTGCGGCCTGAACCCGAGGCTTTGGTTCAAAACGGATCGACTAGTCGCAGCGCCCCCCTTTTCGCGCGGCTTACGTTCGCGTAAGGAGGCGGCAGGGGCTTTCTGGCCATGGGCACGCGATGGGACGCGTCCAGGCGAAGGGTGCGCTCTTTCGGGGATGATCCGGAGGGACCTGCGCATCGAAGGGGAGGCCCAAGGATGGACTCGAAGCTTTCGGAAGCGAGAAAGTCGCGCCACCAGCTCGAGGGCTTGAACGCCCGGCTCAACGACCTGCTCGAGTTGCTCGACAAAGCGGAGCTGCACGGCGCGGCCGCCTATGTCTCGATGGCGCTCGACTCGATCCAGCGCGACTATCCGCAGGTCAGTTCGACTCGCTGAAATATTGGGTGAGGCGAGTGATCGCCTGAGGCGTGAGCTCGAGATAGGTGCTGCGCGCGTCGGCCGGGTGGGGACGACGGACGACCAGCCCTTCCTGGACGAGATAGGCGATGTGGCGAAGCGCCGTCGTGGTCGGAGCGCAAGCCGCCATGCAGGCGGTCGAGACGGTGACCTTGCGGCCCTCCAGAGTGCTGACGAACAATTCGAGCAATATGTCCCAGGAAGGATCGCAGAACAGACGCCGGCCGAACAAAGCGTAGAGCCTTCGGCGCGCGGCACAGGCTTCCGCCGCCGCCGCCAGCACCGAGGATTGCGCCGCCGGGCCCGACTCGCGGCGCGACGTCTCGATCAGCCTGTGCAGGCGCGATTCGATCTCGAGGATGATTCGCTCGGTCTCGGTGGCGAGGCTGCTCGCGTCTTCGGGCCCGTGCCTGCCCGTCGGCTGTGCGACCATTACGCGGCTCTCCGAATGGGTTCCACTATGCGCAGCACCGGATCCCCTATCCGTAATCGGCTGCGCATTTCCAACAGTGTGCCCGGCGGCAGGTCGATCTGCAAGGCCTGAAGCTGCTCGCCGTCGATCCAGGTGGGCAAACCCAGCGGAGTCACCGGCCAGCCGACCGAAAGCAGGGCCGGGACTCGGTGCGCCTCGGCGACGAGCGTATAGCGGCGGATGCCGTTCGACTGTGCGAACTCGACCAGCGCCAGGGCAAGCAGGCGATGGACTCGAAGAATGGTGGTGCCGGAGGCGTCCGCTGGGCAGGTAACGAGACGTGATATTTCCCAACAATCATCGCCTGTCGGAACCCCGGCCGGACAGAGATTACTGAAGAGAGTGCTCAGCATGTGGGGGCGTGAGGACGGGAGAAGCCTCACTGACCCCTGATGGCGGCCTTCCGAAGATCTGGCGAGCAGGTAAATCGCATAATCATCATCGAACTGATCGACCTCCAGCCAGCTACCCTTCGCCGGCAGACGCCATCCGAACCGATCTACAAACACCTGCTTCCGGTCATGGTGCATCTCCATGAGCGCCGCGGCAAAGCCGAGACGACTTTCCGGAAGAACCAAATCTATCATGCTTCAGCCTCCGACCCCTTCCAAGTCGGCCATTCGCTCCGAGAATCACACCCCGGTAGTTACCGGGTGGGGTCGCGGGCCCGGGCACGTGTAGGTCCCCGGCCACAGGAGCCCTCGTGACCGCACCTTTCTTGCCACCCGTCGCCCACCGCGAGAAGCCGCCGGCGCTCCGTCGCGCGTTTCCGCGCGTGCGCGGCCGCGACCTCGAATCGGTCCCGGGCAAGCGCGGCCTGCCCTTCTTCGGAATCCTGCCGGAAGCGGTGCTCGACCCGCTCGCCTTCGCCCGGCGGATGCATGACACCTATGGGCCGATCCACCGCTTCCACGCCTGCGGCAGCTGGAACGTCCAGCTCGTCGGGCCCGAGGCGAACGAGTTCGTGCTGTTCGACGAGGCCCGCAATTTCTCGGCCGAGGGCGGGTGGAAACCCGTTTTCGGCCGCCATTTCGAGGGCGGGCTGCTGCTCCGCGACGGCGCCAACCATCAATGGCACCGCAAGCTCGTCGCCACCGCCTTCAAGCAGGAACAGCTGCAATCCTATCTCGACATCTTCGCCCGCAACAACGCGGCGGTGCTGGAGCGCTGGTCGGGACGGTCGCTCGACGTCTACGAGCTCGCCCAGCAGCTCAGCTTCGCGAACGGCTATGCGGCCTTCCTCGGCCGCGATCCCGCGCTGGCGAGCCGGGAGGATTTGCTCGCCTTCCGCTATCTGATGCGCGCCGCGGCCGCGGTGGTGCCCTGGGCCCTGCCGGGGACGGCGGAAAGGCGGGCGGCCTGGGCCAAGCGCCATGTCGAGGGCCTGATCCGGCCCATGCTGAAAGAGTTCGTCGCCCCTCAGCGCACCGACCTGCTCGCCAATCTGTGCCGGATGCGGGATGCGGGGCTGCTCGACGACGATGAGGTGATGGCCCATCTCGTCTTCGTCGTGGCCGCGTCGTTCGACACGCTCTCCTCGGGCACGGTCGCCACCTTATACTATCTCGCCGCCAATCCCGGCTGGCAGGGGAAGGTGCGCGACGAATTGTGCGGACTCGTCCCCGATCCGGGCTCGATCGACATGGCCGACCTCAACCGGTGCGAGCAGGCCGGATGGGCGATCAGGGAATCGCTTCGGCTCAATTCGGGAGCGCCGGTTCTCTGGCGGCGGGCGGTTCGGCCGTTCGAGTTCGGCGGCCATGCCTTTCCCGAGGGCACGATCACCGGAGTCAATCCGATGCTGACTCACCTGCTGCCGGAGATCTGGGAGGAACCGGGCCGATTCGATCCGCTCCGCTTCTCGCCCGAGCGCTCGGCGGGGCGGCACCGTTTCGCGTTCATTCCCTTCGGCGGAGGCGCCCATGGCTGCCTGGGGGCCAATTTCGCCTATCTTCAGATCCGCGCCCTGCTGAGGTCGCTTCTGGACGGGCACGCGCTCGTCCCCGCTCCCGGGCCTGTGCCGCGCTGGTACCATTGGCCGAACTGCCGGCCGCGCGGGACCTTGCGGATCGGCCTGAGCCGGCGCTGATCTTCCCCGTCATTGCGAGCGAAGCGAAGCAATCCAGCACGGCCTTCGAGGCCCACTGGATTGCTTCGTCGCTATGCTCCTCGCAATGACGGAGTCTCAGTCGATGACCTCGGAGAAGCAGATCTCGCTGCGGAACAGCGCCCGCACCAGCAGCTGCGAGCGGGTCGCGACGGAATAGCGCCGCTTGGCGGCCTCGATATGCTCGTTGACCGTCTTGGGCCGGATGGCGAGCAGGTCGGCGATCACCGAATCGCTCTTGCCCCGGGCCACGAACAAGAGGCATTCGCGCTGCCGGTCGGAGAGCGGCGCCGGCTGCAGATAGATTTCACCGGGCCGCTGCTTGACCAGCTTGCGGGCGGCCTCGAACGCGAAGCTCCCAAGCGCCTGGGCGGCCGACACGCTGGCCTCCGGGAAGGGCTTGGAGTCGCGGACGGCGAAGCTGCAGGAGCCGAACGTCTCGCCCGGAACATGGTTGGGCACCGTATAACCCTGGCAGATCCCGTGACGGGCGGCCTGGCGCATATAATCCGCTTCGGCCGCCGTCATGTTGAGCAGCGAATCGAGCTGGTCCCATTTGAAACCGCTCGACATCCGTTCGGCCGCCCTCACCACCGGATCGGTCAGCTTGGGCAGCTCGCGGACGTAGCCGACCCATTCGAGCGGATAATTGGTGAGCCGGACATGCTCGCCCGCCGGACGTCCGAAGCAGACATGGTGGACGATCGCGAAATAATCGAAGCCGAGCTGGCGGACGGCGGCTTCGATGGACCCGCGCAGATCCGCCATGCTTCCGACCCTGGCCGCCGCCGTCACGAAATCCTGAACGACGGCGAGGCCGTCGTGGCGCTGGGCAGCTTTCAGATCGCTGACGAGGGACAACCGATTTTTACTCCATTTCGGATCGGCGTTGCCGTCGGATGGATAGAATGAAGAGGTATAGCAGTCAAACCGTTGGCTATGGCCATTGGATCTGCGGCTGACCCTATAACCATTTCGGGGGCAAAATGATCCCGGACGAAGTCCGGTTATGGTGCCGAGTGTCCGACTCGAACGGACGACCTACCGCTTACAAGGCGGTTGCTCTACCAGCTGAGCTAACCCGGCCCAACGCCCAAATGGGTCATCGGCGGCCGAAGGTCCAGCCCCAGGGTCGCCGAACCCCGGTTGACCCCGCGCGCCCCGCTCGCGAGAGTAGTCGGCGGACGGCGGCGGGGGATGGCGTGCGTTTCTCGACTCATTTCTCGGCGATGGTCGCGGCGGCGCTGGCTTGGGCGCCGGTCGCGGCTCAGCCGGCCGGGCCGCCGCAGCACAAGAGCCAGTGGCCGACCCTCGTCTCCGGCGCCAACACCGCCGAGCTCAGCGCCAGCCTCGACCTCGGGCCCAATCTCGAACGCGGCCGGGCCGCCCGCGCCGAGCTGGCCGAGCATCGCCGGCTGACCGCGGCGCTGGCCGCTCTCGCGCCACACCGCCGGGGTGTCGTCGACGCTTATGTGCTGGCGATCGGGCTCGACAGCGATCCGGTCTTCGGGCGCGAGGCCCGGGAGGCCGGCAAGGTGCTGTCGCGCCGGTTCGACGCGGCCGGAAGGACCTTGGTGCTCGCCGGCGGCGACGGTCGGAACGGCGCCGCCTTGCCGATGGGATCGATCCACACCCTCATCCTCGCGCTGGCTCGGATCGCCGAGCTGATGGATCCGAGCGAGGATGTCCTGATCCTCTATTCCACCGCTCATGGCGCGCCTTACGGAATCACCTATCATGACGGCGACCAGGGCTATGGAATCCTCACCCCGGCCCGGCTCGCCGGCCTGCTCGACGAGCTTCGCCTGCGCAACCGCCTGCTGATCCTTTCCGCCTGCTATTCCGGGACGTTCGTGCCCGCTTTGTGGAGCGACACGACCGCTTTGTTCACCGCCGCCTCGGCGAGCCGTCCTTCGTTCGGCTGCACCGCCGAGAACGACTGGACCTTCTTCGGCGACGCGATGATCAACCGCGCCCTGCGCAAGCCCCAGCCGCTCGCCGCCGCGTCGGCGGAGGCGCTCAGGCTGGTCGGCGAATGGGAGGCCGACAAGAAATACGAGCCGTCCTACCCGCAAGTGAGCATCGGCAGCCGAGTTGACGCGTGGCTGGGGCCATTGGAAGCGCGGATGCCGAAATCGGCGACCCAGCCGGTTGGGAAGCCGGCGGCGGATTGACCCCTCTCCCTGCAGGGGAGAGGGACAGGCGCGAAGCGCCAGGGTGAGGGTCTGTAATCGGGGTCGGTCAGCCCTCACCCTCCCACCGCTGCGCGGCGGCCCCCTCCCTCTCCCCCGCAGGGAGAGGGGTTTTAAAGGATCCCGAACGTCCAGCCTTCGCTTTGGGCGAGCCCGGGGGTCAGGCCATCGGGCGCGAAGGCGCGCGGTTCCGCTCCGGCGAGCGCTCGCATTCCGGCGGCGGTGACGAGGGCATCGGTCTGGTGGTCGTTCGGCTCGAAGCGAAGGCGCGCAGGACGGCTGCCGAGCGCCGCGAGCGCGAAATCGAGACCGGCTCGGGTCCGAAGCTTGGTTCCGCTGAGTCCGGCCCGGCGCAGGTAGATTCGCGTGTAGATTTCGACGACGGCGCTGCCGTGCTCGGGCAGCGCGTCCATCGGCCAGATCGCGACCTTGCCGCCCAGGCGATGGAGCAGCCGCATCCCCGAGAAGCTCGCCTTGGCGACCTGGGCGGCGCCGATCGCGTCGTAGGCGCTCGCCGTCTTGCGGCCGCCCTGGGCGTTGAGGCGGGCGTCGCATTGCCGGAAATGCATGAAGCGGGCCTTCTCGCCGTCGGCGATCCCGAAATAGAAATGGCGGCGGTGGGCCTGCTCGAGAAAGCTCGCGGCGCCGAGGTCCTCGTCGTCGCTCCGGCTTTCGACATAGGCCCAGAATGATCGAGCCGTCGAAGGGACGCCCGGCTCGCCCGGCAGATATTCGCCGCGCTCCGCGATCGGCGGGGCGAAGCTGAAGTCGAAGCCGAACAGGGTCGGCCCCGCCGCCGCCTCGGCGAGCAGCCACTCGAGCACTTCGGTGCGCGACCAGACATGGTCGGGCCGGACCAGCCGGGGCGCCCCCTCCCCCACCTCGGCAAGGGCGATGGCGATGCCCTTGTGCCTGCGGCCCTTCGCGCCCGACCAGTCGATCGCGGCGAAGCGGGTGAAATGCGGAGTCACTTCTTCTTCCGCGGCCTCGGCCTGGGCTTGGCGGCGGTCCAGGCGTGCGAACGTTCGATGATGTCGCGAACGCGGTCGGGATCGTCGCTGTCGTAGCGGATGAGGACCGCCGGCCAGCCCTCGTAATGGGGAGTCTGCCAGAAGGTGGCGGGGTCGGTCTCCTTCAGCATCTCGACCGTGTCGAGATCGATGGCGACCCCGAACGAGGTCTCGGCCTCATGCCCGGTGTAGAGGAAGGCGCGGCCGTTCACCTTGACCGCGGGCTTGCCGTAGCTGGTCGAAAGCTCGGTTCCGGGAAGCGTGAGCGCGAAGGCGACGGCCTGGTCCCAATCCTTCATGACCGGAGCGCCGCGAGGATTTCGGCGGTGAATTTGGCGACGTCGAAGCGGGCCCCGGCCGGATCCTCGCCGCGGCGGACGATGACGGTTTTGCGGCTCGGAACGATGACGACATATTGGCCGCGATTGCCGAACGCGGCGAAGGTGTCGGCCGGAACTCCGGGCGACGTATTCATCAGCCAGAAGGTGGCGCCGTAGCCGAACTCGCCGTCCGGCTGCGGGCCCGAGGGCGTCGTCGCATATTTCACCCATCCTTCGGGCAGGAGGCGCTCGCCGTTCCAGACGCCGTCATCCAGGTAGAGAAGGCCGAAACGGGCGAGATCGCGCGCTGTCGACCAGACCTGGCTGGAGAGGATGTAATTGCCCTTCCAGTCCGCCTCGGCAACGGTGTGCTTCATTCCGAGCGGAACGAACAGCCGCTGGGGCAGGGCGTCATAGTCGGCGCCTCCAAGGACCGAGCCGGGTTCGCCGAGGGCCGCGCGCAAGCCGCGGACCGCCAGGAGAATATCATTGTTCGAATAGCGAAAGCGGGTGCCCGGCACCGCTTCCAGCGGCCAGCCGGTGGCCTGCTCGGTCACCGCGGTTCCGCCGAAATAGATCGCATCGGTGCGGTTGCCGGCGGAGTCGCTGTGCAGGCCGCTCGCCATGCGCAGCAAATGATCCCAGGTGATTTCCCAACGCGGGTCGCCCGGGCTTTGCCATTCCGGGATGATGGCGGGTTTCTGCGGATCGATCCGGGACAGGCCCACCAGGGTGCCGGCGATGCTCTTTGCGACCGACCAGGTACGGGAGGCAGTAAACGGCCCGAAGCCTTCGGCGTAGCGTTCGGCCAGGACCTTGCCGTCGGCGATGACGACGACTCCGGTGGTCCGGGGGCCGGTCGCCGGGAAGGCGCCCGCGACGGCCTTCGCGAGCGCCGCGGTGGGACGGGGCGCGATCCCGGCATCCCCGAGCGGCCATTTGCGCGGATCGGCCGGCACGAGGCCGGGGGCGGGGCCGCCGTGGGGACTGAAGCGGCGAGGTTCGGTCCAACCGATCGGCAGGATGGTGCAGCCGCCGAGACCCCAATCGGCGCGACGGGGCGGCAAGGCCGGGTCGAAATCTACAAGCACGCTTAGCCAGCTTTCGCTCACGTCGGCGTCGAGCGTGGGCAGAAGCCGGTCATATTCGGGATAGATGCCTTTCAGCTCCAGCGCCTCGACCTGCGCCCGGGTGCGGCCCGCGGTGAAGATGCCGCCGCACAGCGTGAGCGCCTTGTAACCCGCCGCGATGGCGCGGTCGTAGGTCGCGGGCTCTCGCGGCGGCTGTTGGGCCGCGGCCGGAGCCGCTCCGATCAGCAGGGCGAGGGCAAGCCTAATCCCCTTCGGCATCGCGCAACTTCCTCTGCTCGTTCCACCAGGCGATCCGATCGGCGACCTTCTTCTCGAAGCCGCGGTCCGTCGGCGTGTAGAAGGTCTGGGGAGTCATTTCCTCGGGCCAGTAATTGTCGCCGGAGAAGCCGCCCTCGGAATCGTGGTCGTAGCGGTAGCCCTTGCCGTAGCCGACGTCCTTCATCAGCTTGGTCGGGGCGTTCAGGATGTTCTTGGGCGGCATCAGCGAGCCGGTGTCGCGCGCCGAGCGCCAGGCCGCCTTCTGGGCGACGTAGACGGCGTTCGATTTGGGCGCGGTGGCGAGGTAGAGGCAGGCCTGGGCGATCGCCAGCTCGCCTTCGGGCGAGCCGAGGAAGTCATACGTGTCCTTGGCGGCGATGCACTGGACCAGGGCCTGGGGATCGGCGAGACCGACATCCTCGACCGCCGCCCGGACGAGCCGGCGCAGCAGGAACAGCGGCTGCTCGCCCGCGGTCAGCATTCGCGCCAGATAGTAGAGCGCCGCCTGCGGATCCGAGCCCCTGATCGCTTTGTGAAGGGCGGAGATGAGGTTGTAATGGCCCTCCCGGTCCTTGTCGTAGACCGGCGACCCGGCGGTGGAGGAGCGCCGAGAGGCCGGCGGGGTCGAGCGGCTCCGGCAGGTCGACCGAAAACAAGGTCTCCGCCTGGTTGATCAGGAAGCGGCCGTCGCCGTCGGCGGTCGCGACGAGCGCGTCCCGGGCCTCGGCGGTGAGCGGCAGCGGCCGCCCGACCAGCTCTTCGGCGCGGTCGAGCAGCTTGCCCAAGGCCGCGCTGTCGAGCCGGTTCAGGATCAACACCTGCGCCCGCGACAGCAAGGCGGCGTTGAGCTCGAACGAGGGATTCTCGGTGGTGGCGCCGACGAGGACGACGGTGCCGTCCTCGACATAGGGCAGGAAGCCGTCCTGCTGGGCGCGGTTGAAGCGGTGGATCTCGTCCACGAACAGCAGGGTCTGTCGTCCCATCTTCACATGCTCGCGCGCTTCGGCGAACACCTTCTTGAGATCCGCGACGCCCGAGAAGACGGCCGAGATGGCGACGAAGCGCATGCCGACGGCGTCGGCGAGCAGCCGGGCGATCGTCGTCTTGCCGGTTCCGGGCGGCCCCCACAGCACCATCGAGGCGAGCTTGCCCGCCGCCACCATCCGCCCGATCGCGCCTTCCGGCCCGGCGAGATGGTCCTGCCCCACCACCTCGTCGAGCGCGCGCGGCCGCAGACGGTCGGCGAGCGGCGCACTGTCCGGCGGCGCGGCGGAGGGCGAAGGAGGCGGCGGCGGATCGCCGGCGAACAGATCGGCCATGGCGGGCTTCTAGGCCCGGTCTAGCCGGAGCGAAAGCGGTTCCCCGGCGGAGGCCGGGGGCCAGCGGCGCCGGCGGGACGGCTGGATCCCGGCCTTCGCCGGGGAGCCTCTTGACGCAGATGGGTCTAAGATATATCTAAGCTAGCTCTAGATAGAGTGGAGACATGACATGAGGATTGGCTGTGGACCCCGTTTCAGCTTTCGCGACATCCCTCCCGGCCTGATGGCGATGGGCTTCGGTCCTAAGGGCTGGGGCGGCGCCGGCTGGGAAGGCGGCGACTGGAGCGCCGAGTTCGGCCGCGGCCGCGGCGGCCGCGGCAAAAGGCGGATGTTCGAATCGGGCGAGCTTCGGCTCGTTCTCCTCAAGCTCATCGCCGATCAGCCGCGCCACGGCTACGACCTCATCCGGGCGATCGAGGAGCTCACCCACGGCAGCTACGCGCCCAGCCCGGGCGTGGTCTATCCGACCCTGACCATGCTCCAGGACATGGGGCTGATCCAGGAAGCGGCCGCGGACGGCACTCGCAAGGCCTTCGCGATCACCCCCGAGGGCGAGACGCATCTCGCCGAGCGCGCCGAGGAGGTCGAGGCCTTGTTCGAGCGGCTGACCGGCGCCGGCGAAGGCAAGCGCCGCGCCGGCGGCCGGCCGATCCAGCGCGCCGTCGGCAATCTGCTCTCGGCCCTCTGGCACCGGGTCACCGCCGACGACACCGGCGAGGAACGCCTGCACGAAATCGCCGCCATCCTCGACGAGGCGGCGCAGAGGATCGAGCGGCTGAAGTAAGAAAACCCTCTCCCTGCAGGGGAGAGGGACGGGTTCGCGAAGCGAACCAGGGTGAGGCCCCGTCGTACGTAGAGAGCGCCGGCAGCCCCTCACCCTCGGCCGCTGACGCGGCCTTTCCCTCTCCCCTACAGGGAGAGGGATAAGAAGACGCCCCGGAAGATACGCCCCGGGGCGCCCGATCGCGCGAAAGGAGAAAGCGCGACTTTACATCTTATTGACGGTGGCGGCGTTGACGTCGGCGTCGTCGATCGCCTCTTCCTTGTCCTCGCCCGCCTCGCGGACGGCGTCGGCTTTATCCTCGAGCCGGTCCTCGACGACCTCGTTGGTCGTATTGTCGGCAATGTCCTCGAGATTGTCGGCGACGGCGTCGGCATTGTCGGCGACATTGTCGCCAAGGCTGTCGTCGCCCTGGCCGCCACAGGCGGCGAGCGCAAGCAGTCCCGCGCCGAGCGCGGCTTTCAACATGAACTTCATTCTCTATTCCCCTCTGTTCGGTCCCTTACAAAAGGACGCCCCAGCGACGTGGGGCTGAGGCGTCCATGGGAGCCCCGCGTGACCGGTGGAGGCTCAACCGCTTCATGGAACGTGACAATCTGGGTTAGGTTCCGTGCCCACCGTCAGATGAGACCCGCAAGCGGACTGGAGGGGTCGGCATAGCGGCGCTGACCCATCCGGCCGGCGCGATAGGCGAGCCGGCCTGCCTCGACCGCGAGCCGCATCGCCCGGGCCATGGCCACCGGATCCCTGGCCTCGGCGATCGCCGTGTTCATGAGCACTCCGTCGCAGCCCAGCTCCATCGCCACCGCCGCGTCCGACGCCGTGCCGACTCCGGCATCGACCAGCACCGGCACCCCGGCGCCCTCGACGATGAGCCGGATCGTCACCCGGTTCTGGATTCCGAGCCCGGAACCGATCGGCGCTCCGAGCGGCATGACCGCGACCGCGCCGGCGTCCTCGAGCTGCTTCGCGGCGATCGGATCGTCGACGCAATAGACCATCGGCTCGAACCCCTCCTTGGCCAGGGTCTCGGTCGCCCGCAAAGTCTCGCGCATGTCGGGATAGAGGGTCTTGGCCTCGCCCAGCACTTCGAGCTTGACCAGATTCCACCCGCCCGCCTCGCGCGCCAGCCGAAGCGTGCGCACCGCTTCGTCGGCGGTGAAGCAGCCGGCGGTGTTGGGCAGATAGGTGATTTTCTTCGGGTCGATGAAATCCATCAGCATCGGCTGCCTGGGATCGGAGATGTTGACCCGCCGGACCGCCACGGTGACGATTTCCGCCCCCGAAGCCTCGACCGCGGCGGCGTTCTGCGCGAAATCCTTATATTTGCCGGTGCCGACGATCAGCCGCGACGTGAAGGTGCGGCCGGCGACGGACCATTGATCCTCAGGAATCGTCGCTATTCGGCTTTCTGCGTTCACGTTCCTGGATCCGCTCGCTGAAGTGCAGGACCCGCGATATAGTGCCGATCGCGCTCGGCGTAAGCCGTCCGTTTCGTGCGAGACGTCTGGAGGATGAAAATGAGATGGGTTCGGCTGGCCCTGATGGCGCTTCTGGCATGGCCCCTTCCCGCGGCCGCCTCCGCCCCGGAGTCCGACATCGTGGTGCGGGGCGACGTCAGCCGGGTGGAGATCGAGCGGATCCTCGCGGCGGACAATGTCGACACCTCGCAGCTCAGCGAACGCGAGGTCGCCGATGCGATAGCGAGCGTCCGGCGGGGCCGCGCCCCGGAGGATTTCTGGACGGCCTACCGCGCCCACGTCCTGGCCTGGGCGCGCCTTGCGGACTCGGTCGAAAAGGCCCGCGGCGGGCGGAGCGAGTCCCGGTTCGAGGACGAAGAGCTGTCGAAAGCCGAGCAGGCGATCGGAACCACGTTCGACGAGGTGGAACGGATCGCGCGCGCCTACGGAGCGCGTTTGCCGACCCCGCTCTGGGCGATCCCGCCGACCGTCTGAACCTGGCTTCTATGTTCCCCGGCGACGGCCGGGGAACTGGATGCGCTTCAACCCCCTCCGACGAACGTCACGATCTCATAATCGTCGCCGTCCTCGACCATGACCTGCGCCAGGGTCGACCGAGGCACGATCTCGAGATTGCGTTCGACCGCGACCCGGCTCGGCTCCAGCCCGAGCTCGAGCGCGAGATCGGCGACGCTGATGCCCTTCGGCACCCGGCGGGGCTCGCCGTTGACCGTGATCGAAGCCGTCTCGTCCACCTTTGCGCTCCTTCGGCGGCGGCCCTATAGCGCCTGCCATGGCCAGGCCACCCACCATCTACGTGCTGAACGGGCCCAATCTCAACCTGCTCGGCAGCCGCGAACCCGAAATCTACGGTTCCGACACGCTCGACGAGATTGCCGGCCGGCTCGAGGATCGCGCCCGGGAGCTGGCGGTGGAGGTCGAGATCCGCCAGTCCAATCATGAAGGGCATCTGATCGACTGGCTGCACGAGGCGCAGGCGCAGGGCGCCAAGGCGGTGATCCTCAACGCCGCCGGCTTCACCCACAGCTCGGTCGCGCTTCACGACGCGGTCAAGGCCATCTCGACTCCGGTCATCGAGGTCCATCTCTCCAACCCGCAGGCGCGCGAAAGCTTCCGGCGGAGGAGCCTGATCGCCCCGGCCGCGCGGGGCACGATCGCCGGCTTCGGCCCCCTCTCCTATCTGCTGGCTCTGGACGCGGCGGCCCGTCTCTGACAGGAAGCCCGCCTTCGGGGCCGAGGCTCCGGACCGCTTAGAAAGAGACTTCGAAATGAGCGATGAAGAAGGCGCCCCGGAAGGCGGCATGCGGATCGAGGCCGATCTCGTGCGCCAGCTCGCCGAGCTTCTCAACGAGAACGATCTGACCGAGATCGAGGTCGAGGACGGCGATCGCAAGATCGTCGTCAAGCGCAACGTGACGGTCGCCGCCGCGCCGGCCCCTGCCCCGGCGGCCGCCCCCGCGGCTCCGGCCGCGCCGCCGGCGCCCGCCGCCGCGGTCGCCCCGGCCGGCCATCCGGGCGCGGTCAAGTCGCCGATGGTCGGCACCGTCTTCCTCGCCGGCGAGCCCGGCGCCAGGCCGTTCGTCTCCCCTGGCCAGACCGTGAAGGAAGGCGACACCCTGCTGATCATCGAGGCGATGAAGGTGATGAACCCGATCGTCGCCCCGCGCTCGGGCACCGTCACCCAGGTGCTCGTCGTCGACGCCCAGCCGGTCGAATACGACCAGCCGCTGGTGATCCTCGAATAAGATGCCGATCAAAAAGGTCCTCATCGCCAATCGCGGCGAGATCGCTCTTCGGATCCACCGCGCCTGCCACGAAATGGGCATCAAGACGGTCGCGGTGCATTCGACCGCCGATACCGAGGCGATGCACGTGCGCCTCGCCGACGAGGCGATCTGCATCGGCCCGCCGGCCGCCGCGGATTCCTATCTCAACATCCCCGCGATCATCTCTGCGGCCGAGATCAGCCATGCCGACGCCATCCACCCAGGCTACGGCTTCCTCTCCGAAAACGCCCGCTTCGCGGAGATCGTCGAGCTCCACAACATCATCTGGATCGGCCCCAAGCCCGAGCATATCCGGGTGATGGGCGACAAGGTCGAGGCCAAGCGCACCGCCGCCAAGCTAGGCCTGCCGCTGGTGCCCGGCTCCGACGGCCCGGTCGAGGGACCGGAGGAAGCGCGCGCGGTCGCGGCCGAAACCGGCTACCCGCTGCTCGTCAAGGCCGCTTCGGGCGGCGGCGGGCGCGGTATGAAGATCGTCCGCTCCGAGGACGAGCTCGACAGCCAGCTCAGCCAGGCGCGCTCGGAGGCGAAGAACGCGTTCGGCGACGACACCGTCTATATCGAGAAATATCTCGGCGATCCGCGCCATATCGAGTTCCAGGTGTTCGGCGACGGCAAGGGCCACGCCATCCATCTGGGCGAGCGCGACTGCTCGCTCCAGCGCCGCCACCAGAAGGTGCTCGAGGAGGCGGGCTCGCCCGTCATCTCGCCGGAGGAGCGCGACCGCATGGGCGGAATCGTCGCCAGGGCGATGGCCGACATGGGCTATCGCGGCGCCGGGACGATCGAGTTCCTCTACGAAAATGGCGAGTTCTTCTTCATCGAGATGAACACCCGGCTCCAGGTCGAGCATCCGGTCACCGAATATATCACCGGCATCGACCTCGTCCGCGAGCAGATCAGGATCGCCGCCGGCGAGCCCCTTTCCTGCACCCAGGAACAGGTCCAGTTCCGCGGTCACGCCATCGAATGCCGGATCAACGCCGAGGATCCGGAGACCTTCGCCCCCTCGCCGGGCACCGTCAAAGGCTTCCACGCGCCGGGCGGAATGCACGTCCGCGTCGATAGCGGCCTCTATGTCGGCTACAAAGTGCCGCCTTATTACGACTCCATGATCGCCAAGCTGATCGTCTACGGCTCGACCCGCGAACGCTGCATCATGCGTCTGAGGCGCGCGCTCGAGGAGATGGTCATCGAGGGCGTGAAGACGACCATCCCGCTTCACCAGAAGCTGGTCAACGAGCCCGACTTCCTGGCGGGGGAATATACGATCAAGTGGCTGGAGGAGTGGCTGGCGAGGGAGCAGGCCTAGATGATGATTCGCAATCCGATCCTGGCGCTGGCGGCGGCGGCGTTGCTTGCGGGCTGCTCGGGACGCCCGGGAACAGCGACGAAATACCGGCCGAGCTACATCTTCGGCGGCTACAGCGACAAGCAGGTCGAGCCGGGCATTTGGAAGGTCACCGGCCGTTCGAACGGAATTGCGGAATCGGGGTTCGGCCGCAACATGGCCGCCTACCGGGCCGCCGAGATCGTCAAGGCGGCCGGCTTCAGCCACATGCAGATCATCGCCCAGAAGGGTAGGACCTCGACGATCAACGGCAGCTCCGCCGGCGAATTCCTCACCCTGACCGTGCGCGGCGTCAACGACCCCGCGCCGCCGACCGACTGCCGCGAGAAGCGGCCCGATCAGTGCTTCACCCTCGCGGTGGACGAAGTGACGGCGCGAACTCCGGCCGCTGATGCACATCGATCCGAAGAAACCGAAAGAATGACCGACAGCAAATTCCAATTCTCCGTCGCTCCCGAGAAATTGTGGCAGGCGATCAACCCCTGGACCTTCATGAACCAGGGCGCGCAGTTCGGGCTGGTCAACGTCAATCTCGGCCAGACTCCGCGGCCCGACATCGAGCAGAAGGTGCTCGACGAGGTCGGAAGCTACGGGCGCCAGCTCGGTCGGATCGGCGACGCGCTCGAGGTGCTGATCGACCATGTGCCGCTCGAGGGCCTCAGCCGCGAGGAGGCCGATGCGCTCGCCATCCTCAAGGGCCAGCTCGCCGAGGTCCGCAAGGTGAAGCAGCGTGAGCGCGCGAACCCGGGCGCGCCGGAATAATTGCGCCGGATCGGACCAAGCCTCACCAATAGGTTTGAGGACCGCCGCCGCTCATGTTAGCTTCGCATCGCGGGACCGGGCAGTCCCGCGTTAGTGCGTTTCATCCGCAAGACTGGGGGGCCGGACATGCGCAGCACTCGATTCACGACTTTTCGCAGGCTGATCGTCGCGGCGCTCGCCTGCACCGCCGGAGCCACACCGGCCGCCGGCCCGGTCTGGCTCGACCAGGGCTCCTCCTGGACGCCCGCGGCGCGGGCCGATTTCTACACGCGCGACCAGGGTTCGCGGCTCATTCCCTATGCCTGGGCGAAGGCTCTGAAGGCGCCCGATGGAGCGCCGTTCCTCGGCGACGGGCTCGCCCGCTACGGCTATCTTGCCAACCCGGCCAATGCGAACGGCCTTCCGGTCGGCTTCATGACGGGCAGCTACGATCAGAAGCCCTGGCTGGCGATGAACTGCTCCGCCTGCCACACCCGGCAGATCGCCGTCGGCGGTACCGAATATCGGGTCGACGGCGGCCCCGCCATCGTCGACTTCCAGGCCTTGCTGGTCGACCTCGACGCCGGGGTCGGAGCGGTGCTGGCCAGCGATGCCGCGTTCGCGGCCTTCGCGGCGCAGGTGCTCGGGCCGGGAGCGCCTCCGGCCAGGGTCGCGGCGCTCAAGCAGGAGGTGTCGGACTACCATCTTCGCGAGCACACGCTGGTCACCCGGGCGCTTCCGCCGCAGGGCTGGGGCCTCGGCCGGCTCGACGCCGTCTCCATGATCTACAACCGGCTGGTCGGGATGGACATCGGGCCGGCCCCGCACTTCCTCATCCCCGAGAATATCGCTTTGGCCGACGCGCCTGTCCGTTATCCCTTCCTGTGGAACGCGCCGAAGCAGGACCGGACCCAGTGGCCGGGCTTTTCCAAGAACGGCGACGATCTCTTCGCGATGGCCCGCAACCTCGGCCAGGTCTACGGAGTCTTCGGGATTTTCCGGCCCAGCCGCCAGGGTGGCCACGTCGATTTCCTCGCCGGCAATTCGGCGCAGTGGAAAGGCCTCGAAAAAATCGAGAATCTCGTCCGGAAGATCGGCCCGCCGCGCTGGCAGTGGCCGCTGGACTCCGGGCTCGCCGCCGAAGGCAGGAGGATCTACGAGCGCCGGACCCAGGACGGCGGCTGCACGGAATGCCACGGCAAACGGCCGGGCGCCTTCCGCTTCATTCCGCCCAGCTCGACCTGGGCCACTCCGCTCTGCGACGTCGGCACCGATTCGCGCGAATATGCCATTCTCCACCGGACCGTGAAGAGCGGCGTGTTCGAAGGGGTCAAGGCGCCGGTGGGGCCCGCGATCGGCGCCACCGCCGACACGTTCGCACTGCTCGGAGTCGCCGTGATCGGATCGATCTTCCAGCAGACTTTCGGAGTTTCCCTGTTCAAATATGGAAGCGCCGAGGGCGCGGTTGTGACGTCGAAGAAGCACAAGGCGGCGGCGGACGAGTTGCTGGCCACCTACAAGCCGGCGGCGCCCGATGCCTGCGGCGGCAAGGCCGGCCCGATCAAATACGAATCCCGGGTGATGCACGGCATCTGGGCGGCGGCGCCCTATCTCCACAACGGTTCCGTGCCGACGCTCGCGGACCTGCTCAAGCCGCCGCGCAACCGGCCCGACAAGTTCGAGGTCGGCAATCGCTACGACACGGCTCTGGTCGGGCTCGCCCGCAACCAGGCTCCGGGCGCGGAGGAGCGCAACACGCGGGGTTGCGGCGAGGACGATCTCAAGTCGGGCGAAAGCCGCTGCGGCCACGATTACGGAACCGACCTCAGCGACTCCGAGAAGAAAGCCCTGCTCGAATATCTGAAGGCGATCTGAGGGTTGGGGGGAACAGTCCCGGCCGTGGGCAAAGCTGTATCCGAAGTGGATGCAATAGCGCCCGGGCCGCGCCTTGACCCTCCTCCGACCCTGTGAGACCTTGATCGGGATCAAGACTCATCTGGCTCGCAAAGGAGACGATGATGGCGATTACCCCGACAAAAGGTTCGAAGCTCGTCTCGGCGCGCGATCTTGCGAGAGTGGTCGATGCGGCGGTGAAATCCGCCACCGTGCGCGGCGCGGATCCGGCCGGCGCGGTGATCGTGAAGTGGGAGCTGGTCGGCCGGGTCGCCAAGAATTTGGCGCAGGGCCAGGAGCTGGCGACCGCGATCACCGACGAGCTCGGCAAATCGGGGCTCAAGGTGCAGCCGGCGGTGCTCGGCGTCGGGCGACAGATTATCTGCGGCTTCTTCGAGCCGCCCAACGTGCCGATATTGCGCGAGTTTTAGGCGGCCGCGACCGATGGCCGACCGAGCGGCCCCTTTATCCTGTCCCAGCGCCCAGCCGGACATGGTCGACGCCCGCATCTTCGGTGTCGTCGCGGGGACTCCCGATGAGCCGCGCGTCGCTTATCTGAAGGCCGATGCGGCGGTCACCGAGGAGATGCTCGAGGGCTTGGGCGATCTCAAGCCGACCCAGGTCTTCCGCTACGCGGCCCGCTGCGAGGAAGGCCGCTGCGCGCAGTTCGACAAGGGCTGCTGCAGCCTCGGCAAGCGCATCGCCGAGATGCTCCCGGAAGTGACCGAGGCCCTGCCCTCCTGCCAGATCCGGCCGACCTGCCGCTGGTATGCCGAGATCGGCCGTCCCGCCTGCCTGCGCTGCCCGCAGGTGATGACCCTGGTGCCATCGGACGAAAGCGATCTCGCCCGGGTGGCGGTGCCGCAAGCCTGAGCCTGTCGCGACTCGCCATCCGCCGGGATGCGCAATAATGTTCCTGGCTTGTTCTCATTTGCCGCTAAGCAGGAACCCTGCCCGAGTTGTCCCGATCAACCGGCGAGGGCAACCCCGGGTGCCCGTGACAAAGACGCGCCGGCCGTTTCTTCCCCCGTCTCCAGCGGACACACCCGCGCGCCCGAATTCCGCCTCCCGCGAAGCGGGCATCCCTTCTTTTTCACTTTTCTACGTCGCGTCGTTGCGCCGTTGCGCCTTCTCTTAAAAACCGGGTGCTGAGGCGGCCGACCGGCAGGCGAAAAACTCCGACCGAGTGCAAAGCGCGGACCCGGCGCCGAAGCATCCAGCGCCTTCCCTTCAAGCGACGTGCTCGACTGTTTTTTGAGAGAAGGCGCAACGGCGCAAAGGCGCGACGTAGAAAGGGAATTAGGGTGCCGCTTCGCGGTGAGCGGCAGGCGCCTGCGTCGACTTCGTCCGGCTACGCGGTAGCGCATGACGGATCGCGCCTTTCAGCGGCTCGGGCGCCAGGCTAGGATGGCTCTTCTTGTAGTTTAAGAGGCCGGCAAATGAAGGCGACGATCTGGCACAATCCCAATTGCGGCACTTCGCGCAAGACGCTCGAGATCCTCAGGGACAGCGGCGCCGACGTGACCGTGGTGGAATATCTGAAGACCCCGCCTTCCCGCGACGAGCTGCGCCGGGTCTACGCTCGCGCCGGCCTCAGCCCGGCCGAAGGGTTGAGACTCAAGGAGGCGGGCGCCGCCGGCCTCGCCGACGCGGGAGACGAGGCCGTGCTCGAGGCGATGGCCGCCAATCCGATCCTGATCGAACGCCCGCTGGTCGAGACCGAGAAGGGCGCCCGGCTTTGCCGGCCCCGGGACAAAGTCCGGGAAATCCTCTGATCCGGGTCAATCGCCGGCTTCTGTCCGGCGTCCGGCCTCGCTAGACCCTTGTAATGGCGGCGATCGATCCGGACCTTCTGCTGCGCGCCTATGCCATCGGGGTATTCCCGATGTCGGACAGCCGCGACGCGGACGAGGTCTTCTGGGTCGAGCCGCGGCGGCGGGCGATCCTTCCGCTCGATCGTTTCCGCCTGGCGCGCTCGCTGAGGAAGACGATCCGCTCCGGCGAATTTCGAGTCACGTGCGACACCGCCTTCGCCGAGGTCGTCCGGCGCTGCGCCGAGCGCGAGGAGACCTGGATCAACGCCGATATCGAGGAAAGCTACCACCGCCTCCACCAGCGCGGCCACGCCCATTCGGTCGAATGCTGGAGCGAAGGCGAGCTCGCCGGCGGCCTTTACGGGGTCAGCCTGGGCGCCGCCTTCTTCGGCGAGAGCATGTTCTCGGTTCGCCGCGACTCGTCGAAGGTGGCGCTGGCCTGGCTGGTGGCGCGGCTGAAGGTCGGCGGCTATCGGCTGCTCGACTGCCAGTTCATGACCGACCATCTGCGAAGCCTCGGCGCGGTCGAGGTGACCCAGGAAGATTATCTGGCGCTGTTGGATTCGGCGCTGTCGGCAGCCGCTCCGGACGGCGCCGGGACCGGGACCGGGGCCGGTGACTCGGGCTCCGAGGCACGGCGGGCCGGAGTCGAATTCGGAGCGCTCGACCGGCTGCTGGCCGCCGACGCCGCTCGAACCGTCGACTCGCCGGCCTCCGGATGCGTCATCGCGCAGCTTTTGGGCCAGACGTCGTAAATCGGATGCTCGACGACGTTGAGCGACGGAGTCTCCTTGTAGAGCCAGCCGGAGAAGACCCGCTGCCAGCGGCCCTGCGGATTGCGGACGTCGAGCTGGACGAAGGCGCCGGTCAGCGCCTGCACCTCCCACGGCGCGGTCGTCTCGCAGGCGCGCAGCCTGACGATCGCGTCGCCGACCCTCACCGCCCGGCCGGGCCTGAGCGTGATCTGCTGCGAGATGCCGTTGCGCTTGTTGATGATCCCGAGCACCGCCACCCGCTCCGCCATCGGAGTCGTCCCGGGGGCGACGGCGGACACGGTCTGCGGGATGTCGACGGTCCGGGGCTCGCCGGCCGCCTGGCGGTTGCCGTCGGCGCTCTCCTCCGTACCCCGGCCGCAGCCTGAAAGCGCGGCCGCGAGGACGAGGACGGCGCCGAGCGGGAGCCTCATGCCTGGTCCGGAGTCCACGCCTCATAGTCGCCGCTCGCCGCCGGACGCTGGGCGCCCAGTTCGAGCGCGCCCGAGGGCCGGTAGGCGAGCGCGGTGCCGGTGCGATTGGGCTCCGCCTCCATGAGGAATTTCGGGGGCGGCGGAAGCGCTTCGTCAGGCACTCCATCGATCTGGTGGTGAAGCCAGCTATACCATTCGGGCGGTATCCGGCTGGGATCGTTGGCACCCTTGTAGGAGACGAAGCGGCGGCTCCCCTTCTTCGAGGCGTAATAGAGATTGCCGTCGGAATCGCTGCCGACCTGGCGGCCGTGGCGGCGCAGGTGAAGCGAGGTGGTCAGGGTCGCCCCGTCCCACCAGGTGAAGAGCTTTTTGAGAACGCCCATGGCCGCGCGGACTAGCGCCGATGGCGGGCGCGGCGCAAGCCATTCTCTCCCGCGGACGACGGGGTCGGGCCCAGCATCGGGAGGCCGGCATTCTGTCCAACGACCGGGATTGCTCATTTTGCGTCAGGTTGACCTATTTCCCCGATAAGCGGAGGATAAATATTAAGAGTCTCTGAATCGGGAATTGACGAATCAAAATTCGCTAACTACGCGAACCACTTAGCAGGGGCACCTTCCGGGCAAAGAAGGTTTCTCCGGCGGGGCCGTGGGGCATTAAGCCATGAAATCTGTCGGATCATTTGTGCGTGCCTGCACGGCGCTCGTCCTGCTCTCAGCCTGTGGCGGAGCGCCGGTGACGACGACGGCCGAGGCTTCGACCCCGGCGCTCATCTGGAGCGACGTCGCGCGCGTGAACGTCCTGTGCCTCGTCCAGACCGATTCCGGCGTCGAGCACGGCGCCCTTCACAACCGCATCTGCAACAAGGTTCGAGACTCGGCCTCGGCGGGCTCGCCGGCCCCGGTCGGGATCATCGCCGCGGGCGATCCGGCGGTGCTTTCGCCGGACAGCGTGACCCTGCTCGTCCAGGCGTCGGTCCACAGCGGCCTTCTCGCCTTCTCGATCCGCCCGTATCGCAATTCGAACGCGCCGATGCTTTTCACGGCGCCGCCCCGGGCGGTCTCGATGGCCGGTTCTTCCGGACGATCTTCCGAACTCGAGGCCGCGCTGGGCGCCGCCTTGTCCGAAACCCTGCCGTGGCTGAATCGCCCGGCCGGTGCACGACCCATTCGCTAATCACCAATGCCTTTTAGGAGGGGTATTCCAATGTCGCAAAATTATAACCTGTCTGACATCACCATCGAGAATTCCGGCCACGGCATCGACGAGACCGAAACCGACCACATTTCCGTCGATCCCCAGGGCGGCACCACCGGCGCCAACGGCAAGCCGATCTGGACGCCCGAGCAGATCGCGGCCTATCTGAACCGCACCGGCGGCGGCTTCCACGGCGGCCCGCAGGCCGGCCCGCAGAGCGACGCCGATTTGTCGGTGATCAAGTTCGGCTTTCACACCAGCCAGCAGAGCCTCCAGGACAACGGCTACGTCTATTTCGTCGGCGCCAACGGCTTCGCTTTCTCCGAATATTTCAACTTCGCCGAGTTCAACGCCGCCCAGAAGGACGCCGCCCGCGAGGCGCTGCAGAGCTGGGACGACCTCATTGCCGTCTCGCTCCAGGAGAGCGACATCAACTCCGCCGACATCGCTTTCGGCAACCTCGCCAGCGCCCCGACCACCCAGGCTTATGCCTATGTGCCGCGCCCCGTCCTGACCTCCAACCCGGCGATCAACGCGCAGATCCTCGACCTCGGCGGCGACGTCTGGATTTCGCTGAGCCAGGCGACCAACCTGCAGCTCGACGAGGGCCGCTACGGCATGCAGACGATGGCCCACGAGATCGGCCACGCGCTCGGCCTCTCGCATCCGGGTGCCTACAACGCGGCTCCGGGCCTCTCGATCACCTATCCGGTCAACGCCGAATATTTCCAGGACACCCGCGCCTACTCGATCATGTCCTACTTCGAGGCGAACTCCGTCCCCGGTGCCCGCCACTTCGACTTCCACCTGTCGACGACCGCTTACGCGGGCGCTCCGCTGATCCACGACATCCTGGCGGCCCAGCGCATCTACGGCGCCGACATGACCACCCGGACCGGCGACACGGTCTACGGCTTCAACAGCAACGCCGGCCGTGACTCGTACGACTTCGTCCTGACCCCGGCCCCGGTCGGCGCGATCTGGGATGCCGGCGGCATCGACACGATCGATACCTCGGGCTTCGCGACGACCCAGCTGATCGACCTTCACGAAGGCTCGCTCTCCAGCATCGGCGGAGTCACCTACGACACCGCTCCGACGCTGGCCCAGGTCAACGCCAACCGCGCTCTCGTGGGCATCGCCGCCCTCAATCCGACGACCTACGCCTCGAACATGGCCGCTTTGCTCGCCAATCCGACCGTCGGCCGCCTGATGGACAATTTCGGAATCGCCTATGGCGTCACCATCGAGAATGCGATCGGCGGCTCCGGCGCCGACACAATCCTCGGCAACGACGTCGCCAACGTGCTCACCGGCAATGCCGGCAACGACATCCTCACCGGCAACGGCGGCAACGACACGCTGAAGGGCAATAGCGGCAACGACAGCCTCGACGGCGGAGTCGGCAACGATTCGATGACGGGAGGCACCGACAACGACACCTACTTCGTCGACGCGGCGGGCGATTCGGTCACCGAGCTGCTCGGCGAGGGCATCGACACCGTGTCCAGCGGCATCAGCTACACGCTGGGCGCCAATCTGGAGAATCTGATCCTCACCGGCTCCGCCGCCAACGGCACCGGCAACGGGCTCGACAATCTGATCGTGGCCAACGCCGTCGCCAATGTGATCAACGGCGGTACCGGCTTCGACACGGTCAGCTACCGCGAATCGACGTCCGGAGTGAACGTCAACCTCTCGGGCAACCTCGGCGGCGGCTATGCGGCCGGCGACAAGCTGATTTCGATCGAAGGCATCGAGGGCAGCAACTTCGGAGACGTGCTCGGCGGCGGCAACAGCAACGATCGCCTGAGCGGTCTTGCCGGGAGCGATCTGCTCGACGGCGGCAACGGCGACGATCAACTCGATGGCGGAGCCGACAACGATGCCCTGAAGGGCGGCAACGGCAATGACGGCCTTCTCGGCGGTCTCGGCGACGACAGCCTCGAAGGCGGCAACGGCGACGATCAGCAGGATGGCGGCGACGGCGTCGATCGCCTCAGCGGCGACAACGGCAACGATGTTCTCCTCGGCGGTCTCGGCAACGACGTCCTCGAAGGCGGCAACGGCAACGACGTCATCAATGGCGGTGCCGGCAACGACAGCCTCAGGGGCGACAACGGCCTGGACATCTTCCGGTTCGGCCTCGACAGCCTCGGCGGTCTGGACTCGATCGCGGATTTCAAGCGCGGCCAGGACAAGATCGACCTGGCGGCGTTCGGTATCGATATGGGCGACGTTACCCTCGGTTCGAACGGCAACATCTTCGTCGACGTCAACAATGACGGGATGGCCGACCTGACGATCGTGACCCAGGGCGTCAACCTGACGGTGAGCGACTTCCTGTTCGTCTGATCCAGGCTGCCTCTTTCCGGCTCCCGCGGCGTCGCCGTCGCGGGAGCCTTTTTTTTGGCGATTTATACTTTGCAAACACGCTCCAAAATGCTGTGAAAATGGCACATCAGGAGCACCCGAATGTCCGTCCTTTCCCGCCCCGAATTTCACGACGAAGCCAAGGCTTTCGAGCACCTTGAGCGCATCATCTGGGCGGACGGGAAAGCCTGCCCGCATTGCGGCGGGGTGGACCGGATCACCAAGGTAACCGCCAACCCGGCGAAGCGTATCCGGCTCGGCCTCTGGCGCTGCGGCGATTGCAAAAAGCAGTTCACAGTGAAGGTCGGCACCGTTTTCGAGCACGCCCGGCTCCCGCTCAATAAGGCGCTTCAAGCCGTCTATCTGATGACCAGTTCAAAGAAGGGGATTTCGGCCCATCAGCTTCACCGGGTTTTGGAGGTCACCTACAAGACGGCTTGGTTCCTCGCCCATCGCATCCGCGAAGCCATGCGCTCCGGCGACCTCGCCCCGTTCGGCGGCGACGGCGGCATTGTCGAGGTTGACGAGACGTTCATCGGCCATGACCGGACGATTAAGCCGAAGGGCGACAAGAAGGGCCGGGGCTTCCACCATAAGCACAAGGTTCTCGCGCTGGTGGACCGCAACTCGGGCCGCTCGCGGTGCATGGTGGTCGACTCGCTCCGGGCGGCGGACCTGACCCCGATCCTAGAGGAAAATATCCACTATGAAGCGCACGTCATGACCGACGAAGCGGGCCAGTACAAATTCCTCAATCGGTCGTTCGCCCAGCACGATTTTGTTTCGCACTCGCGGGGCGAATATGGCCGAGGCCAGATCCATACCAACACCGTCGAAGGCGCGTTCTCGATCTTCAAGCGCGGGATGCGGGGCGTCTATCAGCATTGCGCCAAAAAGCACCTTCACCGCTACGTTGCCGAGTTCGAGTTCCGCTACAACAACCGGGTCGCCAACGGCTTCGATGACCGGGAGCGGTCCGAGCAGGCTATCCGGGGCATGGTCGGCAAGCGCCTCACCTATAGCACTAGTATCTGACCCTGATCAGAAGCCGATCTATTCAGTGCCGAAAGGGACTCAACGCTGGCGTACCAAGCCGCACCGCTGGTTTCTTCGCGACGAAGAGGATGGACCACAACTGGAGCTTCCGCTATAGGCGAACGCGCTTAGCAGGCTTCCGCATCAGCGGTTGAAGCCGTCGATCCCGCAAGGGCTCGGCGGCTTCTCCGCATTCGGGTGGACCCGCCGGGAATCGAACCCGGGGCTTCCGGCTTAGCAAGGCTTCCACCGCACCAGCTCGGGCCCTGTCGATCTGGTGGCTTGTCGGCGGGCCTTGGCGGTAGGGGGCGTATAGGGGCGCAACTAAGTTGCGCCCCCCTCTCGCAAAACGCGCAGGATGCCGGATGCGTCCTTTTTGATGTTGTCGTAGTGAGGCGGACGAATGCCCGAGACCTCATATTCGGCCGCCAGCTCGGTTGCCAGAACCTCGACCTTGTAGGAGGCGAGTTCGGATGCCGGCAGCACAAGCAAGCGCTTCACTACGCGCGTGATCGGCTCTCCGTTCAAGCGCGGACGCCTACCACCTTTTGGAGCCTTCTCCTTGGGCGGAGAAGCAGATGGTGGGGGGGCGACCACTTTCTCCGGCGTTGGCAGCGTCTGAATGTCCGGATCGATCCGAACGTCATAAGCATTGATACTGATGATCCCCTTCGCGCCAACGTGCGTGAACCTGAAATTTCCCTCGGACCAGACTTCCGATTCCCCAGCGAGCAACCAGGTATCTTTCGGGATTAGCGCCAACCCATGGTCCCGGCCGTTTAGGATCAGCTGCCGTGCGGCCGCTCGCAATAGGCCGTCTGCCAACATACCGGATGCAAGCGATCTCGGGTGGAGTTCACGCTGCTGATGATAGTACTCGATCACGTCGCTCGGGTGGAGCCAGGCCTCGAACTCTTCTGCCGTGGGCGGCTTCTCTGCCATTCCGCGCCGCCCTCCAATTTCCGACTTAGTCGGAAATAAACTGCCACGATGGCAGCGCATGGACAAGGCGAGGCGGCTTCTGGCGGACCCGGCCTCGTTGCGATAAGAAGGGGCCGATGGACAAGGATCAGGCCCAGAGCGACAAGTTCAAGGCCGCCGCCCGCGAGCTGGGTTGCGACGAGGATGAGGCTGCATGGGACGAGCGGCTGAAGAAGGTGGTACGGCAGAAGCCATCTGGCGATAAGGCCGCATAATGCCGCGCTGGCTTTGGCCGCCAGCTACGGCGGAAAGCAGCATGATCGTCCGGATCGGCCGCGTTTTGCACTGGGCGAGCTTCGCAATTGCTGGGGCGGGATTCGTCCTTATCGTGATAGCGCTGAGCTTCGTAGATGTCGGCGATGGGACCAACGCTATTGAGTTCAGCTTATGGCTGATCGGCATCGCTATAGGCGGCCGAGCGCTCCGCTACATTCTCGCCAACGAATAGCATTCGGGATGCGATTGAAGGTGGGTTGGCTGCACCCTACCTAGACGCTACCGCCACAAGCGGCGGCGAAAGGAGGTTCGCTTTGAAGCTTTTCACTTGGCTTCTCACGAGCCGACCGGATCAACCCTTTGCGGTGGAGGGATAACCACGACTTCCCGGGACGACCAGATAGGTGGAACGGAAGAGTTGACGTGGAGAGCCGGTGAAAGGCCGGTGTGCCGCCAACAGGTCAAGCGGTGTGTCTGGACTGAGCGCCTATCCTAGCGAAGACTCTGGGTGAGCCGCGATGATCGGGGGCCGGGGTAAAACCCGGCCCTTCCGCTTTGATGTTTGCAAAGTATATAATCGCCTTTTTTTTGCCTCGCTCAGGTCGTTCGGAAGCGGGTGAAAAGCCGAAGGGCGGCCCAGCCGAATGCCGGGACCGCGATCGCGGCCAGGAACAGGATGACAAAAGATCCGGTCGAGCCCGCCGCCGCGGCGCCCCACGCCACGTAGACGAGTGCGATGCCCGCATTGGCGAGGGCGGTGGTGAGCAGGAAACGGCGCACCGGCATCGCCGCCAGGCCCGCGGCGACCGTCGAGGCTTCCGCCAGGACCGGCACCGCACGGGTCAGGACGAGGGTCGCCGGTCCCAGGTTCGCGGCGATGCGCCGGGCGCGGGCGACCTCCTCCCGGCCGATGAAGCGCTCTGCCAGCGGCCGCCCGGCCCGGCTTCCGAGCCAATAGCCGAGGCCGCAGCCGATCGTCATCCCGATCCAGATCAAGGGGCCGCCCGCCCACCCGAACAGCGCCACCGCGGCGACGCTGACCAGGCTGGACGGCACCGGCAGGAAGACGTCCCCGGCGAACAGCGCGACGATGAGGAGGGCCAGAAGCGCTCCGGCCTGAGCGCCGGGCCCGATCAGGCCGCCGGCAAATCCGAGAACCCGCCCCTCGAACAGAAGGAACGGGACGAGGATCAGCGCGAGGAGCATCAGCCCCGCCACGGCCCATTTCACCAGCGCGCCCATGCGTCTCCATCCGTCATGAGGGAAGCATAACCCCATCGGCGCGCCGCGCTAGCGAAACCCCTCTCCCCTGCAGGGAGAGGGACTTCTGCTCACTTCGTCTCCGCGACGGTGACGCCGTCCCAGCCTTCGCCGGGCGGGTGTTTACGACACGACCTGATCGACGCTCGGTAGCGGGCGTAGAGCTTGGCCAAGCCGTAACCGGCCGCCGCTTCCTCATTCCCGGCGAGCGCCTGCTCCGCCTCGTCCCACCGGCGGCCCCGATAATCGTCCAGAAGCGCGGCGTGACGGGCGGCGAAGGCGACGAAAGCGGGGGTGCGGGCAAGGCGTCCGTCGCCGAGCAAGGCATGGATCGTCGCCGGCTTGTCGCGCCCGACGACCCGGACCCGGTCCACCTCCACGGTCGCGAAGCCCGGCAGCGCCCGGGCCAGTTCCTCGCCCATCAGGATGCGCACGCCATAGGCTTTGGTCAGCCCCTCGATTCGCGAGGCGAGGTTCACCGTGTCGCCGATCAGCGAATAAGACAATCGCTGGGCGGAACCCATATTGCCGACGCAGCAGGGCCCGGCATTGAGGCCGATGCCGATCTCGACCCGCCCCGGCCACGAGGAGTCCTTGAGCGTCGGCATCGTCGCGTTGAGCCGCTCGAGCCGCTCGATCATCTCGAGCGCCGCGCGCGCGGCATTTTCATGCTGGTCGGGATCGTCGAGCGGGGCGTTCCAGAAGGCGAGGATGGCGTCGCCGATATATTTGTCGATGGTCGCCTTGCGGGCGAGGAGGAGGTCGGTCATCGGAGTCAGGAAGGCGATCAGGAAGCGGATGATCTCCTGCGGCCCCATCTGCTCCGATATGTGCGAGAAGCCGCGAATATCGCAGAACAGGACGGTCATCTCGCGCACTTCGCCGCCGAGCTCGAGTCGGCTCGGATCGTCCTGGATCCGCCGGACCAGCTCGGGCGAGAGGTAGCGGTCGAAGGCGCCGTGAATGTAGCGCCGCTGCTTCTCCTCGCGCAGATAGGTGAACAGGGTCACCACCACGTAGCAGAGCGAGCAGGGCCAGCATCGGCGCGGTCGGATCGATCAGCAGGTGTCTTCGCCTTGAACGCGTACCAGCTGCCGCCGCCCACCGCCGACATCAGCCCGCCCGCCAGCAGCGCGCCCGGCAAGGCGCCGATCGACGGAAGCAACAAAGCGAGGAGGAGGCCGGCGCCGAGCAGGACCGCTATTTCGAGCCCGGCCGCCCAGTCCGGCCGTTCGAGGAAATCCCCAAGCACCATCTGTTCGACCGCCTGGGCGTGAATGACGACGCCCAGCTCGCGGTCGCGCATCGGAGTGGCGACGAGGTCGCGAAGGCCGATGGCGCCGGCGCCGATCAGGACGATTCGACCCTCGAACAGCCGCTTCATTTCCGCGGGCGCGAGCTGCCGCTGGAGTATCTTCCACGCCGGCACAATGCGCTGCGGCGCGGGCGGCGTGTAGTGGATCCACATCTCGCCCCGCTCGGTGACCGGGACCTGGAACTCGCCGATCTTGAGCTCGACCATTTCGGGAGCGCCGGCATTGGTTTCGCCGCTCGCGTCGCTGCTCCTCACGGTCATGCCGCCGGCGTCCTGGGCCACGCGCAGCGCCTCGGCGGAAAGCGACGGAACCAGAGTGCCGTTCGCCCGAGCGACCAGCGGAACGCGCCGAACGATGCCGTCTCCGTCCGTCCTGATCGAGACGAAGCCGAGGCCGGTGGCAGCCTCCTGGAAGGGCGCCAGCGGCAGGATCGCCCCCGAATAATCGGTGAGGCTGGCCCCCGGATCGGTGCCGGCGACTCCGAATCCCGCCTTCGGCTGAACGGAGGCGCCGGGGCGGTCCTGGGTCAGGAAGAAGCCGAGCACCGAACGCGCCCCGACGAGCGTCGCGGCGAGGCTTTCGTCATGATCGGGCAAGGCCCGAAGCGCCGCGAGCTGCGCCGCGGGCGTCCCCCGCCGGGCCTCCCGCTCGGCGAGGAAGCGCGGCGAGGTGCGGTCGGCCTCCGAGAAGACGATGTCGAACGCGATCGCGCTCGCACCGGCGTCGGCGATCGCCGCGGTCATATCGCCGAGCTCGGTGCGCGGCCACGGCCATTGGCCGAGGCGGCGCACGCTCTCGTCGTCGATGTCGACCACGCGCACGCCCGCGTCCTCGTAAGGCCTTGGCGAGAGGCGTTGATAGCGATCGAAGACGAGGCCGCTCGCCTGGTCGAACAAAGCGGGCGCGGCGAGCCTCGCCAGAGCCACCATCAGCACCGCCGCCACCCCGGCGAGCGTGATGATCGATCGGCGCGCGGCCGTCGCTGCCCTCCTGCGCCCGATGCCAAGCATGGTGCCCGCCGCCCTTTTCGCGCCGGGCCCCTGCTCGTCCCGGCGCTGAATGAAGTTGCCGCGAGGGTGAGCGAATGATAGCCCTTAGTCAAATGAGGCTGCCCGAACGGGACTCTGCCTATGACCGTCAAGATGCTGCGCTTTTCGCTCGCCCTGCTGGCCGCCGTCACGCTTTCGTCCGCCGCACGGGCGCAGGACACGCCCGACGCGCTGGCGGCCGCGACCGAGCGGCTCGACACCGGAATGACGCTCGCCCGCCGGCAGATCGGCGCCTCCGACCTGCCGGGCGCGCTCGCCACGCTCGAGCGGGTGCTCTTCACCTACCCCGAGGCCGCTCCGCCCCGCCTCCTCTACGTCGCCCTCCTGTGCTTCGTCGACGATCGCCAGGGCGCCGAGCTTGAGCTGGGCCTGCTCGCCGGCAAGCCGATCGCCGACTCTGACTGGGCCGCGGTCGCCGCGGCCTGCGGGCCGGTGCCGCGGCCCGCTCCGCCGAGGCGGGGAAAGAGGCGATGAAGCCGGGCCTCCTGGGCAAAGCCGCCGCGGCGGTCGCGGCCGCGAGCCTTGCCGCCTCGCCCATCTGTGCCCAGGCGGTCGGGGTCAACGCGGCGGTCCGCAACAAGGTGGTGATCGTCGGCGCCGGGACGAAGAAGGCGCGTCCGGCCGTGGTTCGGGAGCGGGTGAACCTCAACGACGAGGTGAGGACCGCCGCATCGAGCCAGCTTCAGATCCTGCTGCTCGACCGAACCACCTTCACCGTCGGCGCGAACGCCCGGGTCGCCGTCGACCGGTTCGTCTACGATCCGGCGAAGAACAGCCGGTCGACCGGAGTCAGCGTCACGAAAGGCGCCTTCCGCTTCATGTCCGGGCGCCCTCTCCGGAGCCCGACCGGGCCGGTCACGGTGCGCACCCCCGTCGCCACCATCGGCATTCGCGGAACCATCTTCGAGGGCGTGGTCGGCGAGGACGCGATCGAGATCGCAAGCCGTGAGGCCGCGGTCGGCCGCAAGATCAAGGCGAAGAAGGAAGAAGCGTCGCTGATCGTGCTTCGCGGCCCGGGCCCGCGCACGCAGGGCGACACGCGCCGAGGCGCGATCGACGTGACGGTCGGCGCCAGCATCGTCACGCTCGACAGCCCCGGCCTCGCGCTCTATGCGCCCCGCGTCGGGGCGCCGCCGATCGGCCCGTTCCCGATCTCGGCGGCGGGGCTCCAGGCCCTGCAGTCGCTGCTCCGGACCACCGCCGAGCCCGGCGGCGGCGGCGGCGGCAAGAAGGGCCACGGGACCCGCGACGCCCTGCTCGGCGCCGCCGCCGTCGGCGCCGTCATCGGCGGCGCGGTGCTTCTCGGCGGCAAGAGGAAGAAGGGCCAGTCGCAGGAGGAGGAGAAGGAGGAGGACTACCAGAAGCCGGACCCGAACAAGCCCGACAAGCCTTAGCCGGGCCGGCCCCGGCCTTCGCCGGGGAACGGCTTGCCTCCCCTTCCCTGCCGCTCTACCTCTCCCGCGAGAGGAGAAAGCGATGCGCATCGCTTGCCTGGGCGGGGGACCGGCCGGGCTCTATTTCGCGATCTCGATGAAGCTGCGCGACCCCGCGCACGACATCGACCTTTATGAGCGCAACCGGCCCGACGACACGTTCGGCTGGGGAGTCGTCTTCTCGGACCAGACGGTCGAGAATCTGATGGCCAACGATCCCGTCTCCGGCGCGATCGTCCAAAGCGAATTCGCCCATTGGGACGATATCGAGGTCCATATCCATGGCGAGACGATGCGCTCGTCCGGCCACGGCTTCATCGGCATCGGCCGCAGGCGGCTGCTGAACATCCTCCAGGAGCGCGCCCGCGAGCTCGGGGTCCACCTCCATTTCGAGCATGAGGCGAGCGCCGACCTGGAGTCCTATGCCGGCTACGACCTGGTCATCGCCGCCGACGGCGCCAACAGCCGGATCCGAACCGCCTACGAGGCCCATTTCGGAGTCGACGTTCAGGTCCGGAAGAACAAATTCTTCTGGTTCGGGACGCACAAGGTGTTCGAGGCCTTCACCTTCGCCTTCGAAGAGACCGAGGCGGGCTGGGTCTGGGCCCACGCCTATCGCTTCGATTCCGGACTCTCGACCTTCATCGTCGAGATGGCTCCGGAGACATGGGCGCGGCTCGGCTTCGACCGGATGGACCAGAGCGACGCGATCGCCTTGTGCGAGCGGATCTTCGAGCGCTACCTGGACGGCCATGCCCTGATGTCCAACGCCGCCCATCTCAAGGGGCCGGAAGCGTGGCTCCAGTTCCGCCGGATCATCTGCGAGCGCTGGTCGTACCGCAATCTGGTCCTGCTCGGCGACGCCGCCCACACCGCCCATTTCTCGATCGGCTCCGGCACCAAGCTGGCTCTGGAGGATTCGATCAAGCTCGCCGAGGTGCTCAACCGGCCCGGCCTCTCCCGCGAGTCGGCTTTGGGCGAATATCGGGAGGAGCGGCAGGTCGAGGTGCTCAAGCTCCAGAACAGCGCCCGCAACTCGACCGAATGGTTCGAGACCCTCGAACGCTATCTCCACTTCGAGCCGATCCAGTTCGCTTATTCCCTGCTCACCCGCTCGCAGCGCGTCAGCCACGAAAATCTGCGCCTGCGCGACAGGCCCTGGCTGGAGGGGGTCGAGCGCTGGTTCCAGTCCAGGGCGCTCGGAGTTCCGGTCGCCGACCCTGCCCCGCCGATGTTCGCGCCCTACCGGCTTCGCGGCCTCGGCCTCGCCAACCGGGTCGTGGTGTCGCCGATGGCGATGTATTCGGCCCGTGACGGCGTTCCGAACGATTTCCACCTCGTCCATTACGGCACCCGCGCCCAGGGCGGCGCCGGGCTCGTCTATACCGAGATGACCTGCGTCTCCGCGGAAGGGCGGATCACCCCGGGCTGCGCCGGCCTCTACGCCCCCGAGCATGTCGAGGCCTGGAAGCGGATCGTCGACTTCGTCCATTCCAGCACCCCGGCGAAGCTGTGCCTCCAACTCGGCCATTCCGGCCCCAAGGGCAGCACGAAAGTCGGTTGGGAAGGCTATGACGTCCCGCTCGACAGCGGCAACTGGCCGATCATGGCCGCGTCCGAAATGCCCTGGTCGGCGCGGAACCAAATTCCTTCCCCGATGAGCCGCGCCGACATGGACTCGGTGCGCGAGCAGTTCGTCGCTTCGGTGCTGATGGGCCTCGATGCCGGCTTCGACATGGTCGAGCTCCACGCCGCCCACGGCTATCTGCTCTCCAGCTTCATCACCCCGCTGACCAACCGGCGCACCGACGAATATGGCGGAAGCCTGGAAAACCGGCTTCGCTTTCCGCTCGAAGTCTTCCGGGCGATGCGGGCGGCCTGGCCGGCGGACCGGCCGATGTCGGTGCGAATCTCCGCCAACGACTGGATGGGCGAATCCGGCGTCACTCCGGACGAGGCGGTGCTGATCGGCCGCGCCTTCGCCGAAGCCGGCGCCGACCTGATCGACGTCTCGGCCGGCCAGACCTGGGCCGATTGCGCGCCCGTCTACGGCCGGATGTTCCAGACCCCCTTCGCCGACCAGATCCGCAACGAAGCACGGGTCGCGACCATGGCGGTCGGCAACATCTACGAGAGCGACCACGTCAACTCGATCCTCGCCGCCGGTCGCGCCGACCTGGTCGCGCTCGCCCGGCCCCACCTTGTCGACCCGATGTGGACTTTGCGCGCCGCCGCCGCGGCGGATTATCGGGGAGTCCGGGTGCCGCCCCAATATCTCGGCGGAATGGCCCAGCTCGCGCGCAACCTGGCGCGGGAAGCGGAGATGAAGGCGTGAGGCTGTCGCCGCCCTCATGTCCCTCTCCCCTGCAGGGAGAGGAACGTCAAAAACCCCTTTCCCTGCAGGGGAGAGGGACAGGCGCGAAGCGCCAGGGTGAGGGCCTGTGACTCGCCTCCAGGGCCACCACGCCATCATCACCGGCGGCGGCACCGGAATCGGCGCCGCCATCGCCCGCGCGCTCGGTGCCGAGGGTGCGAAGCTCACCCTCGTCGGCCGCCGCCGCGAGCCCCTGGAGGAAGTCTGCTCCGGCGATTTCGACGCCTTGGTAGCCCCCGCCGACGTGACCGACCGAACCCAGGTCGACCGCGCCTTCGCGCTTGCCCGCGAGGCGCAGGGGCCGATCACCATCCTCGTCAACAATGCCGGCGCCGCGGCGGGAATTCCTTTCGCCAAGGTCACCCCGGCCCTTTGGCGCGACATGCTGGCGGTCAATCTCGACGGCATGTTCCATTGCTGCCAGGCCGCCTTGCCCGATCTGCTCGCCGCCCCGTCCGGGCGGATCGTCACCATCGCCTCGATGGCCGGACTCCACGGCTTCGCTTACGCTTCGCCCTACATCGCCGCCAAGCACGGCGCGGTCGGCCTCACCCGGGCGCTCGCCGCCGAATATGCGCGAGGGACCTTGCGGGTGAACGCGGTCTGCCCCGGCTTCGTCGACACCGACATGACCGTCCGCTCGGTCTCGAACATCACCGCCAAGACCGGCCGAAGCGAAGAGACGGCGCGAGCCGATTTGGCCCGGCTGAACCCGTCGGGACGCCTGATCGCCCCGGAAGAGGTGGCCGCGGCGGTGCTTGACCTCGTCGTCTCGGAGCGGAACGGTGAGGCCGTGGAGATCGCATGAACCCTCGAACCTTCGCCCCCGAGCACTTCCTCTGGACCTTCGACTCCGGAGTCGCGACGGTCACGCTCAACCGCCCCGAGCGGAAGAACCCGCTCACCTTCGAAAGCTATGCCGAGCTTCGCGATACTTTCCGGGCCCTGGTCTACGCGCGGGACGTGAAAGCGGTGGTGATGGCCGGCGCCGGCGGCAATTTCAGCTCGGGCGGCGACGTCCACGAGATCATCGGCCCCCTCACGCAAATGGACATGCCGGCCCTGCTAGACTTCACCCGGATGACGGGCGATCTCGTCAAGGCGATGCGCGCCTGCCCGCAGCCGATCGTCGCCGCGATCGACGGAATCTGCGTCGGCGCCGGAGCGATCGTGGCGATGGCCTCCGACCTTCGCCTCGCCACTCCGGAATCGAAGACCGCCTTCCTCTTCACCCGGGTCGGACTCGCCGGCTGCGACATGGGCGCCTGCGCGATCCTGCCCCGGATCATCGGCCAGGGCCGGGCCGCGGAATTGCTCTTCACCGGCCGGGCGATGACCGCGCAGGAAGGCGAAAGCTGGGGCTTCCACAACCGCCTGGTGCCGAGCGAGGCCTTGCTCGGCGAGGCCCAGGCCCTGGCCCGCACCCTCGCCTCCGGCCCGACCTTCGCGCATGGGATCACCAAGACCCAGCTCAACCAGGAATGGAACGTCAGCCTCGAGACCGCGATCGAGATGGAGGCCCAGGCCCAGGCGATCTGCATGGCGACGAACGACTTCAAGCGCGCCTTCGAGGCTTTCGCCGAGAAGCGGACCCCGGAGTTCAAGGGTGATTAGTCCCGCCCTCACCCTCGCGCCCCGCTGCGCGGGCCGCATTTCCCTCTCCCCTACAGGGAGAGGGGTGGAGGAGGGCGCCTACGCCAACCCCTCTCCCTGCAGGGGAGAGGGACAGGCGCGAAGCGCCAGGGTGAGGGCATGAGACGGCCCCCCGGCTACGACAAACTCGAACGCGCCCGCCGCCTTCGCCGCGACATGACCCCTCAGGAGCGCCTGCTCTGGAATCAATTACGCGACCGCCGTCTCGCCGGGGCCAAGTTCCGAAAGCAAATGTGGCTCGCCGGTTACATCGCCGATTTCGCCTGCCCCGACGCCCGGCTGGTGGTGGAGGCCGACGGAAGTCAGCATGCGGATGATGCCGAGTATGACGTCCGACGCCAGCGCGCTTTCGCCAGTCCCGGCTGGCGGACCCTCCGTTTCTGGAACAACGAGATCACCGAGAACCTGGACGGAGTGCTCACCGTCATCGCGAACGCCCTGCCCTCACCCTCGCGGCCTGCTTCGCCGCCCGCATTTCCCTCTCCCCTGCAGGGAGAGGGGGGATCGCCCCACACCAACCCCTCTCCCTCTAGGGGAGAGGGACAGCCGGGCCCGCAGGGCACGGCAGGGTGAGGGCACGGACCATGAAGGACTTCCTCGACTGGCCGTTCTTCGACGACAGCCACCGCGCGCTCGCGGAGAAGCTCGAGCAATGGTGTGAGGCCGAGCTCTCCGACGACGAGCCCGACGACCTCGACCAAGCCTGCCGCACCCTCGTCCGCAAGCTCGGCGACGGCGGCTGGCTGCGCCATTGCGTTCCCGACGAAGCGGGCCGGCTCGACGTTCGGACCCTCGCCCTGATCCGCGAGACCCTGGCCCGCCACAACGGCCTTGCGGACTTCGCCTTCGCGATGCAGGGCCTCGGCTCGGGCACGATCAGCCTGTTCGGAACGGACGCCCAGAAGGCGGCCTACCTTCCCGCGGTCGCGCGCGGCGACAAGATCGCGGCCTTCGCGCTCACCGAGCCCGCCTCCGGCTCGGACGTCGCCTCGATGGACATGACGGCCGAGGAGGAAGACGGCGCCTGGGTGCTCAACGGCGCCAAGACCTACATCTCGAACGGCGGCATCGCCGATTATTACATCCTCTTCGCCCGAACCGGAGAAGCGCCCGGAGCGAAGGGCATTTCCGCCTTCATCGTCGACCGGGACACGCCGGGTCTGGACGACAGCGAGCGGATCGAGGTGATCGCGCCCCACCCGCTGGCGACTCTGCGCTTCACCGACGCCCGCCTTCCCGCCTCCGCCTTGCTCGGCGAGCGCGGCCGCGGCTTCGCTTTGGCGATGGCGACTCTCGACATTTTCCGAACCACCGTCGGCGCCGCGGCTCTGGGCTTCGCCCGGCGTGCGCTCGACGAGGCGACGAGGCGGGCGCTGGAACGGCGCCTGGGGAGCGGCACCCTGGCCGACAACGCCATCACCCAGTCCAAGCTCGCCGAGATGGTGCTCGACGTCGAGACTTCGGCCCTGCTCGTCTATCGCGCCGCCTGGCTTCGCGACGTCAAGGGCCGGCGCAACAGCCGCGAGGCCGCGCTCGCCAAGCTCCACGCCACCGACAGCGCCCAGAGCGTCATCGACAAGGCGGTGCAGATGTTCGGCGGCCTGGGCGTGACGAGGGGCGTAACGGTCGAGCGGCTCTATCGCGAGATCCGGGCCCTGCGCATCTACGAGGGAGCGTCGGAAGTGCAAAAAGTGGTGATCGCAAGGGCCCATCTCGCGGAGTATCGGACTTGAAAGCGCTTCTTCCCCCCGGCTGGCCGCGGCCCAGCGGCTTTGCCAACGGCATCTCCGCCGAGGGCCGGATGATCTTCACCGCCGGGATCATCGGCTGGGACGAGACGGGGACGATCGTCGCTCCCGACCTCGCCGGCCAGCTCCGCCAGATCCTGCTCAACACGCTCTCCATTCTCGCCGAGGACGGCGCCGGCCCCGAGCATATCGTCCGGATGACCTGGTACGTCGTCGACGTGGACGAATATCGGTCCGGCCTCGCCGGGATCGGCGCCGCGTACAAGGAGGTGATCGGCCGCCACTTCCCGGCGATGGCGGTGGTCCAGGTCGGAGCCCTGGTCGAGCCCGGGGCGCGAATCGAGATCGAGACCACGGCGGTGGTTCCGAAATGGTGAGACTGGCGGCGCCCTCACCCTGGCGCTCCGCGCCTGTCCCTCTCCCCTGCAGGGAGAGGGACGAAAAAACCCCTCTCCCTGCAGGGGAGAGGGAGGGGCCCGCCCGGCGAAGCCGGGTGGGAGGGTGAGGGCAGTGACAGCCCACCTCGACACCTTCGTCCGCGACCGCCTGCCCCCACCGGAGGCGCAGCCTGAATTCCTGTTCGACCTGCCCGAGCTTCGATATCCCGAGCGGCTCAACGCCGCGGTCGAGCTGATCGACAAGGGCGATCCCGACGCCCTCGCGGTCGTCAACGATTGCGGCCGCTGGACTTATGGCGAGATGCGCGACCTCAGCGACCGAATCGCGCGTCTCCTCACCGAGGAGGAGGACCTCATCCCCGGCGACCGGGTGCTTCTGCGCGGGCCGAACGGAGCGATTCTGTTCGCCTGCTGGCTGGGCGTGCTCAAGGCCGGCGGTTGTGTCGTCGCCACCATGCCGGTGCTTCGCCCGGGCGAGGTGGCGACGATCCTCGAGCGGGCGCGGATCCATCACGCGATCGTCGACGATCGCTTCCTGGGCGATTTCATGAAGGCGGCCGACGAGACCGGGCTGATCCGGTCGCTCCTCACTTACCATGGCGATTCCGGCGGCGGCCGACTCGAAAAGAGGCTGGAGTCGGTTCGGCCCGGATTCGCGCCGGTCGAGACCCGCCGGGACGACGTCGCCCTGATCGCCTTCACCTCCGGGACGACGGGCCGGCCCAAAGGCTGCGTCCATTATCACCGCGACATCCTCGCCCCCGCCGACAGCTTCGCCCGCCACGTGCTGAAGCCGGAGCCGGGCGGCCGCTGGGCCTGCTCGGCGCCGATCGCCTTCACCTTCGGCCTCGGAATGCTTCTGATCTTCCCCTGGCGCTTCGGCGGCGCCGCGGTGACGATCGAGCAGCCGGGGCCGAAGCCGCTGCTCGAGGCGATCCCGAAATTTGGGGTGACGACGCTCGCGACCGCCCCGACCGCCTACAAGGCAATGCTGGGAATTCTAGGCGAGCACGCCGCTAAAGCCCCTCCCCTCGATGGGGAGGGATTGGGGAGGGGTGAGGGTGGAAAAGGAGGCGCTTATTCCGCCACCCCCACCCCCACCTCAGCGACCCCTGACGGGGTCGCTCACCCCATCGAGGGGGAGGGCTTTTCGCTCGCGACCTTGCAAACCTGCGTCTCCGCCGGCGAGCATCTCCCCTCCGCCACGTGGCAAGCCTGGCACGATGCCACCGGCCTCAAGATCATCGACGGCATCGGCGCGACCGAGATGATGCACATCTTCATCTCCGCCTCCGGCGACGACATCCGCCCCGGCGCCACCGGCAGGGCGGTCCCCGGCTACCGCGCCTGCGTGCTCGACGAAAGCGGCGCGCGCCTGCCCCACGGCACCGGCCGGCTGGCGGTCAAGGGGCCGACCGGCTGCCGCTATCTGGACGACGAGCGCCAGTCGGATTACGTCCAACAGGGCTGGAACGTCACCGGCGACACCTACCGCGCCGACGAGGACGGCTATTTCTGGTACGTCGCGCGCTCGGACGACATGATCGTCTCGGCCGGCTACAATATCGCCGCGCCCGAGGTTGAGAACGCCCTCTACGCCCATCCGGCGGTGCAGGAATGCGCGGTGGTCGGAATGCCCTGCGAGCAGCGCGGCCAGCGGGTGAAGGCCTATGTGGTCGCCGCTCCGGGCCGGGCGCCCGGCGAGGCGCTCGCCCGCGAGCTTCAGGACCATGTGAAGGCCGCGATCGCCCCCTACAAATATCCGCGCGACGTGGAGTTCGTGGACGCGCTTCCGAAGACCGCGACCGGCAAGCTGCAGAGGTTCGCGCTGAAGCGGTAACCCGTCCTCAGCAGCCCGGGGTCTTCTCCGAAACCGCCTTGCCGCTCAGCACCCGGCGAACGCCGTCGAGGCACTTGGGCGGCGCTTCGGCCGTCGGCGTCGCCGGCTTGGCCGCGGCCGGAGCGGCGGGCTTGGCGGCGGCGCCGGTCTCCGGCTGCTGCGGGAGTCCGGAGAGCGCCCAGTGGGTGCTCGCCGACATCGGCTTGCCGGAGCGCACCTGGACGGCCTTGGTGGACGCCTCGGCATTGGGCGGCTCGTAGCGGCGAAGCACGGCGCGGGCGAAGCTGTCGATGCTTCCCGGAGCCTGGGGCCCGGTGCCGACTTCCGCGGCCGCGGCGGCCTCGGCGGCGGCAAGCGCCGCGGCTTCGTCGATCGTCGGAGCGTCGGCGAGCGTCGTCGGATCGGAGGTCAGGCTGCGCATCTTGGCGATTTGCGGCTCGACCCGGCCCGGGCCGAAGCGGAACGCCGCCGGTTTGCCCCAGCCGCCTTCCCAGCGGTAGAAGATGTGGGTTCCGACATTGCCGAGCTTGACCAGGCTTGAGCTCCAGTAAGGCACCACCCAGTTGGTGTGATAATGGGTCGCCCAGCCGACCGGGGCGTAGACCTTGCCGGCGAGCGCTTCCTCGGCGACCTGGCGCGCGCGCGCCCAGCCCGAAGCGGACGGGGTGCGGCGAAGCGCGCCGTCGCAGGTAAAGGTGAACTGGCAGCCGGTCGCGCGCTCCTGGCCCTGGAAGACGACTCCGCACACGGTGCGCGGATAGGCGGGATGGCGGGCGCGGTTCAGAACGACCTGGGCGACCGCGCGCTGGCCGTCGGTCGATTCGACCGCGGCTTCGTAATAGACGGCCGCGGTCAGGCATTCGACCGCGCGAAGGCGGTCGGCGGGGGTCGCGAAGGCGACTCCGAACGGCCGGGCGGCGGGGTTGGGCAGGGTCGAGACCGCCACCGCGGCGTTGATCGCCACCGCGTCCTGGGGCGCGATCTCGCGGAATTGCAGAGGCTCGGGCTGGGGCGGGATGCCGAGGCCGGGAATGCCTCGGGCGGTGCCGCCGAGTCGCGCATTGGGCGTGGCGCTCGCCGGCTCGAACCAGGCGACGCTGAGCCCGGCGATCAGATAGAGCGCGGCCATGGTCGCCAGTACGGCCGAGGCGAGCCAGTGCCTGAGCTCCGGAAGCCGGGGCAGGAACGGACGGCGCAACACGGCTTCATTGGGCGACATCAACTACTCCGGAAAGGACGGGCGCTCTATTGCGGCCGCCGATCCATGGCAAGCGCGAGGCCGGCCAACCGGTCCCTCGTCGCGCCGAAGATCTGGAATTTCCACCAGGCCGCTCTCTAGCCTAAATGGGGAGAAACCTCAAATTTTCAACCCTTAGCCTGCCTTGCCGGAGCCGTAACGGTCGCGGAAATCGGCCGCGAAGGCGGCCAGGCGGCGCTCCGCAATGGCCGCCCGAAGGTCGCTCATCAGTCCCTGGTAAAACCAGATATTGTGCTCTGTCATCAGCATTGCCCCCAATATCTCGCCCGATCGGACGAGATGGTGGAGATAGGCGCGCGACCAGGAGGCGCAGACCGGACACGGGCATGAGGGGTCGAGCGGGCCTTCATCCTCGGCGAAGCGGGCGTTGCGGATATTGCGCGGGCCGCAAGCGGTGAAGGCCTGGCCGGTGCGGCCCGAGCGAGTCGGAAGGACGCAGTCGAACATGTCGATTCCCCGCTCGACCGCGCCGACGATGTCGTCGGGCTTGCCGACCCCCATCAGATAGCGGGGCCGGTCGGCGGGAAGCAAGGCGGGGGCGAAATCGAGGCAGCCGAACATCGCTTCCTGCCCTTCCCCCACGGCGAGGCCGCCGACCGCATAGCCGTCGAAGCCGATCCCGGTCAGAGCCTCGGCCGAGGCCCGCCGAAGCCCCTCGTCGAGCGCGCCCTGCTGGATCCCGAACAAGGCCGCGCCCTCGGCATGCGACTCGCCGGAATCGAACGCCTCGCGCGACCGCCTCGCCCAGCGCATCGACCGCTCCATCGCCGCCGCCTGCGCCTCGCGGGTCGAGGTCGTCGGCACCAGCTGGTCGAACGCCATGACGATGTCCGAGCCGAGCAGGCGCTGGATCTCCATCGACCGTTCCGGGCTGATCATGTGCCGGCTGCCGTCGAGATGGCTCCTGAACGCCACCCCGTCCTCCGTAACCCTGGCCAGCTCCGACAGGCTCATCACCTGATAGCCGCCGCTGTCGGTCAGGATCGGCCGCTCCCAGCCCATGAACGCGTGCAGCCCGCCCAGCCGCGCCACCCGCTCCGCCCCGGGGCGAAGCATCAGGTGATAGGTGTTGCCGAGGAGGATGTCGGCCCCCGCGGAGCGGACGTCGGCGGGCTTCATCGCCTTGACCGTGGCGGCGGTCCCGACCGGCATGAACGCCGGAGTCCGGATCTCGCCGCGGCGCATCGCGATCGTTCCGGTCCGGGCGGCGCCGTCGGTGGCGGCGATGGAGAAAGCGAAGCGGGGGGCGGGCATGCGGGGCGCTCCTACACCATCGCCCTCACCCTGCCGACCCCTCCTCCTTCCCCACTCCCTGGCGAACGCTAGAGCCTCCGAATCCTCGGCTCGGCCCTTTGCGGCTTCACCGCCAGCTCGGTCATCGCCCAGACCATCGCGTCGGCCCGGTCGGGGCTGGCCCCGTTTCCCTGCCAGCCCGCCGGAGTGAAGCCGGCCAGTTCGTCCTCCAGCTCGGGAAAGGCGCCGGCGAATTTCGCCCTGCCGGTCTCGAACAGAACGGCGACCGGCTCGGCCCTCGTCTCCTTGCCGTCCTTGGCGTGGACCAGGGTGACGGGAAGCCCTGAATCGGCGCCGCGAAGCACTTCCGCGACCATCTCGCCCCCGTTGTTCTTCTCCGCGACCACGCGATGAGCGCCCCAGGCATGGGCCGCGTCCGCCGCCCTGCGCGCCCAGGCGTTCGGACTCAGCCCGCCCGCCGAGCAATCGGCGAGCACGTGCACCTTCCCGTCCGCCATGAGGCCGCAGACGACGATCCCGCACGTCCCGCCCTGCGAGGCGGGGGGATCGACCCCGACGACCACCCGCGAATAGTGACAGTCACTAGTGACTGTCACTATTCGCGACGTCTCGATCAGGTCTCGAGTCCACAAGGCGCCTTCGAAATCGTCGAGCAGCGCCCCTTCCAGCTCCTGCCGTCCGAACCTCGTGCCCTTGTGCGCGGATTCGACCGCGGCGATGAAGTCGTCGGGCAGATGCGGGTTGGCCCGGGTCGCCCCGCCCGAAAGCACCGTCCCTTCGAGGCCGAGCAGGCGCTTCAGCACCGGCACCGGCCGAGGAGTCGTCGTCACCAGCGCCCGCGGCTTCTCGCCCAGGCGCAACCCGAGACGCAGATTGTCCCACGCCGCCTGCCCGCGGCGCCACTTGGCGAGCTCGTCGCACCAGGCGATGTGATGCTCGGGTCCGCGCAGGCTCTCCGGATTGGCGGCCGAATAGACGAACGCCTCGGCGCCGCCGGCGAAGGTCAGCCGCTTCCGGCTCGGCTCCCAGCGCATCTTGTCCCGCTCGTCCTCGCGAGCGACGGCAAGCAGGCCGGAGCGGCCCTCGACCATCACCGCCCGCGCTTCCTCCGGATTGGCGCCGACCAGAGCGATCGCCGCGCCCGGATTGGCCCTTGCAAAGGCCGACACCCATTCCGCGCCCGCGCGAGTCTTGCCGAAGCCGCGCCCGGCGAGCAGCACCCAGACCCGCCAATCGTCCTGGGCCGGGATCTGGCCCGAATGGGCCCAGCTCGGCCAGTCGGCCTCGAGGGCCAGGCGCTCGGCCTCGCTGAGCGACCGGATGGCCAGCCGAAGATCCTCCTCGCCCAGCCCCTCCAGCGCCTCGACCGCCCGCCGGTGACAGTCACTCATCACTCCGTCACTCATCACTCCCCCCTGAACCCCTCTCCCCTGCAGGGAGAGGGGAATCCCCCCTCACTCCCCGCCCCGCTCCCGATGCCGCTTGATCGCCATGACCCGCCGGACGATCTTCTCGGTCACCTGCTCCATCGACGGCGGCTTCGCGCTCGGCGCCCAGCGCCCCCGCCCGCGCCTTTTCTCCTCGCGCCATTTCAGGAACCGCATCGCGAAGTCGGGATCGAACGGCAGAGCGGGCGCCGGAGCGAACTCGCTCTCTTCCGGCCCCGCCCCGTCGTCCGCCGGAACGACGTCGCTGCCCATGCTGGCGATCCGGAACTCGAGCTCCAGCTCCGCCTCGTCCAGCATTTGCTCCAGTTTCTCGGCGAAGGCCGGCCATTTACGGCGCCGGTCCCAGACCGCGCCTTCCGAAAAGCCGACGGCGTTCGCCGCGGCCCGGACGCTTCCATAGTGCCGGACCACCGCCAGGAAGCGCTTCTCCACCCCCGCCGTCCACCGCCCGTCGCCTGCGGCGACCCTCTGCAGCCGCCCTCCTTTTCCGCGCCGGATCGTGTTGAACCGGCCGTCCTGCGGGCAGTCGAACGGCCCCGTCGCGGCGGCAAGCCCCCGATGCGCCGCGTCGGCCGCGTCCCGCCAGTCCCGGTCCAGCTCGGGATCGTGCTCCCGCCGCTGATCCATCAACCTCGGCTCCACCCCGATCGCCGCCGCCGCCGCCTTCCGGTTCCCGGTCTCCCGGAGCACCGCCAGAAACCGCGCCCGCTGTTCGGCCGTGAGCCGCACATAAGCCCGCTTCCCGCTCCCGATCCCCTCGTCCACTGACCCACTCCCTCGATCATCGGCCTGGATAGGAATGTCGTAGGGGTTTTCCTATTCGTCAATGAAAGGACCGAACCGGATCAATTTCGGCTCACGAGACCAAAGCCCGACCCCCTCTCCCTCCAGGGGAGAGGGACAGCCGCGAAGCGGCAGGGTGAGGGCCCGGGTAGCCGGTGCCCGCGCCCTACGTGCCTGGCACGGATGATCCAGCGCTTAATCCGCAATGACTTGCTGGAAATGGCTGATGACGCGCGCCGCCTGGACGCTGGCGACCTTCGCGATCGGGACTCGCGGATGTCCCCGATAGCGTGCGGTCGGGCCAAGGGTGCCTGCGGCGTGGAAGGGGTCCTCCTACCCCGTTTGCTACCCATCGAACCCTCTGGCCATGTTGCTCCGACCTCGTTTCGATTGCGCAAATGCATCGGGAAAGATATTGCATGGCGTTGGCGTAACAACTCACAGAAGCGGGGGAAGTGAAATGAGCGGTTATCACACTGGAATCCATCTGTTTGATTATGAAGTGGTGATTTCCGAGCGTGGCCAGCCAGTGTTCGAGCGTACCCTCTCATTGCCTGATCGATCTCATACGAATTTCGAACAGCATTTCATCGATGGCTTGGCGAACCTCGGATTAACTCTGGCGACCCACCACACCGTCACCAAACTCAAAAAATTGTAGGCCGCCCGCGGGCCGGCGTCGATCGAGGCGCTCGGCGACGGCGGCGTCGATCCGGCCCATTCAGGGGAAAACAGGGGGAAACCACTGACACTATACATTTACAGCCGGTTGGCCCGCCCGGCATCTTCCGATAAATGTATACTGTCACTATTTTCCCGTCGGATGTGGCGGCGCAACGTCGCCAAAGGTAAAGGCCTTGCGTGACCGGCGCCGATCCCCTTGACGATGCTCAATTGCTCTTTGACCGCGCTCAGGCGCACCGGCGCGAGTTCGGCAGCCTCGTCGGTGCCGGCCCCAATCTGCTGTGGAACGTACGGCGCGTGGCGCTTCCCGACGAGGCAACTCATGGTGCCGAACTCGTCGTCGACCGTACAATCTTGCGGCGGACGAAACCGATAATCGCCGACATCGCTAATAACTTGGTCCATGCGCTTGACCACATTGCGGCGACGGCTCGACGTCAGGCGGACACCGGAAAAAAAGGCAATCTCTATTTCCCGATCACCGTGGACGATACGCGGTTCGCAGAGCGTATCACCGAGGCCTGCGCGTATATCGGCGCCGAATGGACCGACCTTTTCACGGCCGCCCGCGAGCAGCATCGCTCCTTCCTCCCATATCTGAAAGCAATCAAGCTGCTCTCGAACGAGGCCAAGCACTGGGAACTGCAGCCGGGCACGGCGGGCGCGAACGCCGTCCAATGGTTCGCGCCACACCATCAGATCGAGCAGATCCCCGCGGATTATTTCGCGGAGCATGAAAGCTTCCGGTTCTGGGAGGGCCCCGAACCATTCCCCGATGTCGCCGTACAGATCGTCACCAGCTTCCGGATCAGTGGCGAGGACCTCGACGAGATCGATCTTGAATCCGTGGTATCGACCAGCTCGAACTTCGTCGCGAACCTGCTGGTGGCAAGCCGTGCCCGACTTGCGAAGCTCGACACTGCCGAGTGAGGCCGCTCGAGCCCGGCTGTCGGCCCGCCCAGCGGGTCGCCAGGGTGAGGGCGGTCGAAGGGGTCGTCGCGGCGCAGCCGCATTCCTATTCGGGATCGAAGGGAAAGGCGCTTCGCGGTAACTACGTGCCTGGCACCGGCCATGTCCCGGTTTTTCATGTCCCGGTTTTTCGATCGGGCCGCCAATCCCGCCGGCTTCGATCTCAGGCGGCGGGCGGCTTGGTCGGCCGCAGGACCTGCAGGATCTTTCCAGTGACCGACATGCAGGTGCCCCCGGTCAGATTGGAAAGAACGACGATCGTGTAGGGGGTGTCGGTGAGCGCGCCATATTCCGTGCACTGCCCCGGTGCATTGCCGCCGTGGCCGACGAGAGGACGATTCGCCATCCTCGCGCGCACCGCGAAGGCGTAGCCATAATGCTGCGTCGCAAGCTCCGGCTTCGCGCTGGCATGAAGGCGCAGCGTCGCGGGCTTGACGATCCGCCCGGACTTCATCGCGTTGCCCAGCCTGACGAGATCGAGCGCCGAGGCGATACCGCCGCCGGCAGGGCCGCCGCGGCGGGTGGTTATCGCCATCTGGTTCGCCCAGCGCGGCCGGAGCCCGTCATCCCACTCGATCTCGTAGGGCTGGGCCATCGCCACGGCGCCCCGACTGTAATCGGGAAACGGATCCCTCCGCATCCCGCCCCGCCGATAGACGTTCTTGCGCACATATTCGTAATAATCCTGGCCGGTGACGACCTCGATGACCCGGCCGAGAAGCTGGAGTCCGGTGTTGCTGTAGGACCATTTCGTTCCAGGCTCGAACTGGGGCGGCTTCCTGCCGACCGAGTCGAGGATCGTCTGGACGGTGACCGTGTGATCGCCGGGCGGTGAGAAAGCCGGGTCGAAGCTTGGGAGCCCGGAGGTGTGGCTCAGCAGATGCTTGATCTTGATTCGCCTGGCGCTTTCCGCATCCGGAAAATCGGGGACGAACTTCGAAAGCGGATCCTCGTAGCTGAGCTTCCCCTGCTCGACGAGCCGGCCGATGGCGAGCCCGGTGAAAAGCTTGTTCATGCTGCCGAGGAGAAAGGGCGTGTCGAGCGTGTTGGCGATCTTCCTGTCCCGGTCCGCATAGCCATAGGCCTGCGAGAAAACCGGCTTGCCGTCCCTCGCGATCACCACGACCCCGGAGAAAACCTCCGCATCGCCGAGGCGCTTCAGCCAAGCGCCGATCTGCCGAAGCTGCGCTTCCTCGGAGATCAAGCTCGAAGCGGCGGGGGGCTCGAAAGGCGCGTCGTACATGACCGTGATCCGGTGCGGCGCCTGCGGCTCCACCTCGAGGGCGAGCGCCTGCTCGTCGCCGGTGAGCCGGTTGCGAAGGATCGCGACAATGCCATTGCCCTCCACCGTCTCCACGCGCACGAGATCAAGCCCTCGGCTGCGGTGATAAAGATTGAGCGTGACGGCGACCGGGACCGGCCCGGGCTGCGCAGCGGCCGCCTGGACCCAGGACTTGATCCCGGCGGCGTCGCCGCTGTTCACCACCTCCAGCAGCTCCTTGAGGCGCTTCACGGCCGCGGAGGCGGCGATTTCCGCTTCGGTGGCACGGGGGGCATCGGGCTGAGCCTGCTGCGCCTGCACGACGGCGGCGAACGCAAGCGTAACCGCCGCAGCCGCCGCCGATATTTCCGATATCCGCTTCATGGCTGCGTCCGATCCTCTCGTCTTACAGTTACCTTGTATGTAATGGTATATCGTCCTCATGAAAATGTTTATTTGAGTTTGTGGTCGAGAAGGCCAATCTCACGCTTCACCCTGATCGTCGCGCTTCTGGCGGCCGCTTGCTCGGCCCCCGAAGAGGAGCGTCCATTGGTCGGCGACCATCGATCGCCCATTGCCGTCGACGTCTGCTTCTCCGTCGAGGAGTGCGTACGGGCCGGGCGACTGGACAAGGAGCGCTGCACGTCGGGGCTGAGGCAGGCGATGGCAAAGCATGACCGCTTTTCGCCTCGCTGGAATCACCCGGAGCTTTGCGAAAGCGAACATGGCATCGGCGCACGCATACCCGCCCCGCGCCTCGGCCAACGACAAAATGGCAGGGGACACAATGGCAGGGGACAGGTACCGGTACCTGTCCCCTTACCGAGGTTATCTCGCCAGGGACAGAAATGGCAGGGGACAGGTACCGGTACCTGTCCCCTTACCGAGGTTTACAGGTACCGGTACCTGTCCCCTTACCGAGGTTTAACCCTCGCCAGTGACTGTCACTTGTTTTCCCCCCGGAAACGACCGGCCGGCGCTCAGGGCAGCAGCAGGCTGGCATCCCCATAGCTGTAGAAGCGGTACCCCGCCCCGATCGCATGGGCGTAGGCCGCCTGCATCGCCTCCAGCCCCATCAGCGCCGAGACCAGCATGAACAGGGTCGAGCGGGGCAGATGGAAGTTGGTGATGAGGCCGTCGGTGGCGCGGAAGCGGTAGCCCGGCGTGATGAAGATGGCGGTGTCGCCCTCGAAGGGCCTCACCCGCCCTTCCTCGTCGGCGGCGCTTTCGAGGAGTCGGAGCGAGGTGGTGCCGACCGGGATCAGGCGCCCGCCCGCCGCCCGCGCGGCGTTGAGGCGGCTGGCGACGGCGGAGTCGATCCGGCCCCATTCGGAGTGCATCTTGTGGTCGGCCGTGTCGTCGGCCTTGACCGGAAGGAAGGTGCCGGCGCCGACATGGAGGGTGAGCGTCTCGTGGCCGATCCCTGCCTCGGCCAGCGCCGCCATCAGCCGCGGCGTGAAATGGAGCGCGGCGGTCGGCGCCGCGACCGCGCCTTTCTCGGCGGCGAACATCGTCTGGTAATCCTCGGAGTCGCGCGCATCCGCCTCGCGCCTGCCGGCGATATAGGGCGGAAGCGGCATCCGTCCCGCGCGCTCGAGCAGAAGCTCGACCGGCTCGTCCCCCTCGAAGGCGAGGAGGAGGCTTCCGTCCTCGCCCTTGTCGCCGGCGAGTGCGGCGACTCCGCTGCCGAAGTCGATCCGGTCGCCCTCGCGGACCCGCCTGGCGTTGCGGACGAAGGCGCGCCATTCCCGGGGCCCTTCGCGCTTGTGGAGCGTGGCGCCGATCCGGGCCCCGGGCCCGCTGCGCGGGCCGCCCGCGACGGCCACGCGCCGGCCCTCGAGCTGGGCGGGGATGACCCGTGTGTCGTTGAAGACCAAAGTATCGCCGGCGCGAAGGAGCCGCGGAAGGTCGGGGACCTCGCAATCCTCGGTGCTGGCCCCGCGGGCGACGAGCAGGCGCGCGCAGTCCCTCGGGCTCGCCGGCCTCAGCGCGATCCGGTCCGGGGGCAGCGCGAAGTCGAAGGCGTCGACTCGCATCCCGCGGCTTACCGGCTCTTCTTGGGCGGCGGCTTGGGCTTGGATTCGGGGAGCCGGATCGACGGCGGCGGCGGAACCGCGGGGCCGGCGGCGGCATGGCCGGACCGGGGGCCGGCCGCGGCGGGCGCCGCGAAGACCTGCCCCGGCGCCGGCGGCGCCTTGTGGTCGGCGGCGACCGACGCCTGCAGGATCCGGCTCGGGCTGGCCGGGGGCTCGCCTTTCTCGATTCCGTCGACGAAGTTCATGCCGCTGATCACCCGGCCGAAGACGGTGTAATGCCCGTCGAGCGCCAGCCTCGGCGCAAGCATGATGTAGAACTGGCTGTTGGCGCCGTTCAGCGCGGCGGCGGCGGCGGCGGCGTCGGCCCCCTCCGGAGCGCCCGGGCGGGCGGCCGCGATCGCTCCGCGCACATGCGGGAGGCCGCTGAATTCGGCCTTGAGGTCGGGGAGCTGGGAGCCGCCGGTGCCGTCGCCGGCGGGATCGCCGCCCTGGGCCATGAAGCCTTCGATCACCCGGTGGAAGGTGAGGCCGTTATAGAAGCCCTTGCGCGCCAGGTCCTTGATCCGGGCGACATGATTGGGAGCGATGTCCGGCCTGAGCTGGATCGCCACCCGCCCGCCGCTCGACAGGTCGAGAAGCAGGGTGTTTTCCGGGTCGACGGGCGGCGGCGCCAGCGAAACCGTCGGCGCCTGCGCCGCCGCGGAACCGGCAAGAAACAGGCCGAGCAGCAGGGCCAGCAAAGTCATGATACGCATGTTTAGGAATTTCCCCGGATAAATCCGTTTTCTCGAGCGCGATATTGCGCGGCGCGCGGCGCCGGATCAAGACCCTTTGCGGCCCAGCGCCTCGACCCGGCGGGCGACGTCCGCGACCACCGCCTCCGGAACGAACTTGGCGATGTCGCCCCCGTAGAGGGCGATTTCCTTGACCAGGCGGGACGCGATCGGCTGAAGCGAGACGTCGGCCATCAGGAAAACCGTCTCGATCCGATCGTTCAACTGCTGGTTCATCCCCGCCATCTGATACTCATATTCGAAGTCGGCGACCGCGCGCAGGCCGCGGACGATCATCGAGGCGCCCTGCCGCTCGGCGAAATCCATCAGCAGCGAATCGAAGGAGACGACCTCGATCTCCTCGCCGAGGCCGGCAAGCTCGCGCCTCACCATCGCCATCCGCTCCTCGACCGAGAACATCGGCGACTTGGACGGGTTGGTGGTGACTCCGATGACCAGCCGGTCGACCAGCTTCGCGCCGCGGCGGATGATGTCCATATGGCCGAGGGTGATCGGATCGAACGTGCCCGGATAGACGCCTGTCCTCATCTAATTCCCCGTCGCCCCGGCAAAAGCCGGGGCCTCAGCTCGTCCGCCGAGCCGTTCCTCGACGAGGTTCCGGCTTTCGCCGGAATGACGGGGAGGGTCAATGGTCCCGCTCCACCGCGAAGCGCGCGATCGCCCGAAGCAGGTCGGCCTCCGCGCCGTAGCTCTTGAGATAGTCGGCCGCCTGATCGACCAGAAGCTCGGCCTGTCGCCGGGCGCGGTCGTGCCCCAGCAGGGTGACGAACGTCTCCTTGCCCTTGGCCCGGTCCTTGCCGACCTTCTTGCCGGTCTTCTCCTCCTGGCCTTCCTCGTCGAGCAAATCGTCGGCGATCTGGAAAGCGAGGCCGACGTCGCGCGCATAGCCGCGCAGCTTGAGTCGCCGGTCGGGCGGCACTCGCCCCACGATCGCGCCCGCTTCCAGGCAGAAGCCGATCAGGGCGCCGGTCTTCAGCTGCTGAAGGCGGGTGACCGCGGCGAGATCGAGCGTTTCGTCGGCGGCGGCGAGATCCATCATCTGCCCGCCCGCCATTCCGGCCGGACCCGCCGCCCGGGCCAGCTCGGCGATCAGCTCGGCCCGGACGAACGGATCCTCGTGGGTCGCCTCGCCGGCGAGGATCTCGAAGGCCAGGGCATGGAGGGCGTCGCCGGCGAGGATCGCCGTCGCCTCGCCATAGGCCTTGTGAAGGGTCGGCTTGCCGCGGCGCAGATCGTCGTCGTCCATTGCCGGAAGATCGTCGTGGATCAGCGAATAGACATGGATGCATTCGACCGCGGCACCGACCCGGACCGCGCGCTCGCGCGCGCCATGGAAGAGGGCGGAGGCGGCGACGACGAGCAGGGGGCGAAGCCTCTTGCCGCCGCCGATCGCCGCATAGCGCATCGCTTCGTAGAGCCTCGCCCGCGGGTCGGGAGGCACGGCCAGCAAGGCGGAGAGGAACTCGTCGACCTCCGCCCGGACCTGGCCGAACGCGAGCTCGAGGAGCGAGGCGTCCGCCACCAGCGGCGGCTCAGTCGGCGTCGAAGGGAATGGTGCCGCCGGGCTGGCCGTCGCGGCCGAGCTGGATCTTCTCGATCTTCGCCTGCGCCGCCTGGAGCCGAGCCTCGCATTGCTGGCGAAGGCGGTCGCCCTCGCCGTAGAGCTCGATCGAATCGTCGAGCGACGCCTCGCCGCTCTCGAGCCGGCGGACGATCTCCTCGAGCCGCTTCAGCGCCGCTTCGAAGGAGAGCTCGGAGATGGGTTCGGGGGAGTCGGACATGGGCGGAGCAATGAGCCGGGCGAAGCGCGGAATCAACCCGCTGCCGGCTTCCAGGCCAACGGATGATCTACAAGCTTGCGGTCTCGGGTCACGAGGCGCAGGCCTTCGATCCGGCAGACGGCCAGCAGAAGCCGGTCGAACGGGTCGTTAGTGTCGGGCCAGGGATCGACCTCGGCGACGGCGTGGTCGGCGGAGACTGGCAGCCAAGCACCACCAAGCTCTATGAAACTCTCCTCGATCTCCGCGACTGGGACATCCGCTTTGAGTTTGCCTTGGCGCACCTTGATCGCGATCTCCCACAGGCCGGCAACGCTGGCGAAGACCGGCTGCTCGACCCATTCGGACTCGGGGCGGCACCGTCGCCCAATAGTTCCAGCAGGATGTGGGTGTCGACCAGAACGGCCATAATCAAGATGGACCGGGCGTGCTCAGAAAGTCTTCAGGCAGCGGGTCGTCGAAGTCCGGCGCGATATAGGTGATAATCCTGTCCACCCCGCGCTCTTTTTTCCATCGCTCTAGCGCTTCGAAATTGAGCCCGGCCTTCTGCTGATGCGGTACAACCTCCGCAACCGGCTTGCCATTGCGGGTGATGACGATGTGGGCGCCGCCCTCAACCTCGCGAACCAAAGCGGGCAGGGTGTCCTTCGCCTGCTTGATCGAGACGTGCTTCATGCACTCACTATAGCCATCGGTGGCTACCGCGTCAAAGAGCTCGATACCAGTGAACCCCGTCTCGCAAGTCGCGCACGGCACGACCCTCCACCTCCAGCCGCCGCAGATGCGCCAGCGCTTCCCCCGTGGCGAGTCCCAGCATCGAGTCGTCGATCTGGCGGGCGAACAGCACTCCGAAGCAATCGACGGCGCGATGCGGCGAGTCGAGCCTGGAATGGAGAGCATCGAGGCGGTCGCGGTGGCCGTGAGCGAGCGCGTCGAGGCGGGCGTGGAGGCCGGTGAAGGGCTCGCCGTGGGAGGGGAGGACGAGAAGGCTGTCGGGCAGTCCCTTCAGTTTCTCGATCGAGGCCAGCCAGTCGCCCAAAGGGTCGGCTTCGGGCTCGCTGAGGCTCAACGAGACGTTCGACGTGATCCTCGGCAGAACCTGGTCGCCCGCGATCATCAAGCCGGCCTGGTCGTCGATCAGGCAGGCATGCTCCGGGCAATGTCCGTTGCCGACGAGGACCCGCCAGGTCCGGACGCCGATCGTCAGTCGGTTTCCATCTTCCATCCGGACGAAGCTGACCGGGACCGGGCTCACCACGGAGGCGAAGCGGCCCCAGCCCTTCGCGGCCTCGGCCTCGATCCGGGCTTCGTCCCAGCCGGCCGAGCGCCAGTAAGCCACGGCCTCGGGTGGCGGCGCCTCGCGCACGTCGACGGAAAGCAGCCGTCCGAACAGCCATTCGCCCCGCGTCATCCACAAAGGGACCGCGAAGCGCTCGGTCAGCCAGCCGGCGAGGCCGAGATGGTCGGGATGGAAATGGGTGCAGATCACCCGGGTGACGGTTCGGCCGGCGAGCGGGCCGGCGAACAAGGCCTCCCAGGCTTCGCGGCAGGGCGGGATGTCGAGGCCGGTGTCGACCAGCGCCACGCCGTCGCCGTCCTCCAGCACCCAGATGTTGATATGCCTGAGCGAGCCCGGAATGGGCAGCCTCGCCCAGCCCACCCCGTCCGCGAGCACGATGAGCTCCCCCGGATCGGGGCCGCGGCGGCCGAGCGGATAGGTCAGGCCCCGATGCTCATAGGCCTGGCTGGAGGCCTCGCCCGGGTCGGTGAGGGAAACGTCGGGAGTGGCGGGCTCAGCTCTTGAAGAGGTCATCGGCCGTCGGCTCGCGCGGGGCGACGGTCTCGCCCGCTTCCTCGGCGGCATGCGCGGCTTCGGCCTCGCGGGCGGCGGTGTCGCGTTCGCGGCGCAGCTCCTCGATCAGGGCCTCGCGGTCGCCGGCCAGCCTGTGGTCCGTCGCCGCCGGCTCGATCCCCGCCGCCTTGGCCGCCTTGGCGACGATCGCGTCGAGCTCGCGCTGCGAGCAGAGGCCGAGCGTGACCGGATCCTTGGGCTGGATGTTGGCGATGTTCCAGTGGCTGCGGTCGCGGATCGCGGCGATGGTGGTGCGGGTGGTGCCGATCAGCTTGCCGATCTGCCCGTCCGAGATTTCGGGATGGTTGCGGATGATCCAGGCGATCCCGTCCGGCTTGTCCTGGCGCTTGGAGACCGGCGTGTAGCGCGGGCCCTTGGTGCGGCGGGTCTGGTCCGGCTCCTTCAGGATGCGAAGCTTGTAACCGGGATCGTTCTGGCCGCGGTCGATCTCGTCCTGGTTCAATTCGCCGGCGCGGATGGGATCGCGCCCCGTCAGCTTGGTCGCGGCGGTATCGTCGGCGATCGCCTGGATCTCGAGGATGTGAAGGCCGCAAAATTCGGCGATCTGCTCGAAGGTGAGCGAAGTGTTGTCGACCAGCCAGGCGGCGGTCGCATGGGGCATGAGCGGCTGAACCACGGGCGTCTCCAAAAACAAGAAGGGCCGCCCCTTCCCGGAGCGGCCGTACGTTGCCTGCGATCTAGTGCAGCGGGCCGCTCAGGGCAAGGCGAATGGAGAAGCGGGACCAGCCAATCCTCCCATCGATCTTTTTTTTCGAAGGCCACATCCGGAGCCGGCTCTCCCGGCATCTTCGTCATTGAAGCTCGATGAACTCGGCCGCGCGTCCGCGCGGCTCCAGAAAGGGAATATTGAATGAGAAAATTTCTGATCGCGGGCCTGGTCGCCGCCGCCCAGGTCCTGCCGGCGACGCAGCCGGCCATGGCGGCGGAGCTGCATGAGGACCGGACCGGCACGCCCAACCAGGTCTCGGCCTTCGCCGGCGCCAGGCTGCGGGTGCCGCTCGGCGGTGGCCGTGAAAAGGCGCAGGCCGGACTCGCGCTCACTTCGACCCTGCGCAGCGGCGAGACCGGCCAGCTCCGCTTCGCCAAGGGGGCGGAGCTCGGTTTCAGCGGCGGGGATTCGAAGCTCGACCTGAGCCTGGCGGGCCGCCCGGTCTCGCAGCTTGCCGGCGGTCGACCGGGACCGGAGGGACGAAAGCAGAATTTCTCGACCGCGGGCTGGATCGCGGTCGGCGCCAGCGCGGTCATCATCGTCGGCGGCTTGCTGATCTTCGACTACATCGGCGACCAGAGTGAATGAGAGGCCAAGGACAATGAAAATAGTGATGATCGCGGCGCTGGCCGCCACTCAGCTCCCGGCCGCCGCCAATCCGGCGCAGGCTGCCGAGATGCCGCGCAGGGAAGCGGCGGCGCAACCGGCCGGCACCCTGACCTCGATGGAGCGCACGGACCTTCGCGACGGACAGACGCCGGCGCTTATCGCGGCCGACGCGCCGGAGTCGTCGCAAGCCGCTCAGGAAGACAAGCCCAGGAAAAAGCGCAAAAGCACAGGCGACAAGGTGCTGACGGGCGCCGCCGTGATCCTGGGCATCGGTGCCCTGGCCGTCGGTGGATTGCTGGTCGCGATCGCCGTCCAGTAAGCCCGGCTGTTTCGTCATTGCGAGTGAAGCGAAGCAATCCAGTGTGGCCTCCGAGGCCCGCTGGATTGCTTCGTCGCTTCGCTCCTCGCAATGACGGATCAGGATGCCATGGGGAGGTAGCCGGGTTGCTCGGCCACCGCCTCCAGCCATCGCGCGACCGCGGGGTAGAGCGACAGGTCGAAGCCGCCCTCCTCCGCCACATGGGTGTAAGCGTAGAGCGCGACGTCGGCGAGGGTGACACGGTCGCCGACGAAAAAGCGGCGCTCGGCGAGATGCTCGTCCATGAGCCGAAGCGCCGAGTCGCCCGACTCGCGCTTGCCGGGCAACAGGCTGCGCTGGAGATCGCTCAGCCGCTCCTCGCCGACGAAGGCGAGCCAGAAGCGAAGGGTCGCGACGTTGGGCTCGTGATTATATTGCTCGAAGAACATCCAGCGAAGCATGTCGGCGCGATCGAACCGGTCCCCGGGCACCAGGGGCGAGCCGTCGGCGAGATAGAAGCAGGCGGCATTGCTCTCGGGAATGAAGCGCTCCCCGATCTGGAGCACTGGGATTCGGCCGTTCGGATTGACGGTGGCGAGAAATTCGGGAGTCCGGGTCTTCCCTTTCAGGATGTCATATTCGCGCCGCTCCAGGGACAGTCCGAGCAGAGCCGCGGTCAGCCTGATCTTGTAGCAATTTCCGGACTGCGAATATTCGTGGAGGATAAGGCTGGGCATGGTCTGGGGCTCCGGGCGACGCGTTCGCCATAAGGACCGGGCGAGGCCTTTCGTCAAACCGGACCCGGCCCCGTCAGGCCCTTTTCCAGTCCATGAACCACGTGTCCCGCCAGGTCTTGCCGCCGTCCCGGGACAAGCCCTGAAACCAGCGGCAGGAATTCGGAGTGATCCGATCCCACACGCCCCGGACCTTGATCGGAGTATCGCCGTCCACGTCGTCCGCTCCGAACGTGCCCACGCCGTTCCGGAACAGGCCGGTCTGGCCAGGAACCGTCATCACGCCGGATTTCGAGTTGACCCAATGATCGGACCATATGCGCTTCTCGACGTCGAGAAGCCGAAGCCCCATCCCGGAAAAATTGCGGGCGGGGATTCGCAGCTCCTCGACGCTGCCGACTCCGGCGAGGATCGACCAGACGGTCGCTTCTCCCATGAACTCGATCCATTCGTCCTGGGTGCCGGGCTTCACCATCCGGTTGCTGATCCGCCATTCCCCGGTGAGGAAATCGAAATCGCCCGGCTTGCCGTAGGCCTCGACCTCCGTCGCGCTCGCGCCTTTCAGCGCGATTCCGGCCAGTGCCAGACCGGCGGCACCCTGCAGCACGGCCCGCCGTCCAATGATTGATCTTGGCATTCCAATCCCCGCCTGTTGTCCGAAGCTTGCACCTTAAGGCCTAATAACTGACAATATCCGTCAGGTATCGACGACCGGAGAGATTTTATGCGGGCCAGCCGGCTCCTCGCGATCCTGATCCTGCTTCAGCTTCGAACCCGACTCACGGCTCGGCAGCTCGCGGAGGAGTTCGAGGTGTCGGAGCGCACCGTCTACCGGGACGTCGACGAGCTCAGCGCGGCAGGCGTTCCGGTCTATGGCGACCGCGGGCCCGGCGGCGGGTTCCAGCTGCTCGACGGCTACCGGACCCGGCTGACCGGAATGTCGAGCGACGAGGCGGAGGCGATGCTGATGATCGGGCTGCCCGGGCCGGCGGCCGCCCTCGGGCTCGGCGAAGCGGCGCAGCGGGCCAGGGACAAGCTGCTCGCCTCGCTCGCCGCCCCGTCGCTCGAGGGCGCGGGGCGGATCGGCGCGAGATTCCACCTCGACCCGGTCGACTGGTACCGCGCCGAGGAGGCGGTGCCCTTCCTGCCGAGCCTTGCGCGCGCGCTGCTCGATCAGCGGATCGTCGAAATCCGCTATGAAAGCTGGAAGGGCGTGCGCGACTGGCGGATCGAACCCCTCGGCCTGGTTCTGAAAGCCGGCTCCTGGTATTGCGTCGCGGCCGCCGGCGGCAGGACGACCACCTTCAAGGTCGCGAACATGACGCGTTGCGCGATCGCCGACACCAAGTTCGAGCGCCCGCGGGATTTCGACCTGGCGAGCCACTGGTCGAAGTCCCTGGAACGGTTCGAGGCCGAGCTTCGCCCGCGCATGGCGGCTCTGCGCGCGACTGCGACCGGGCTTGATCGGCTCAGGGGGCTCGGCGCCTATGCGGCACAAGCGGCGGCGGCCGGCGAGGTCGATTCGGAGGGATGGACCGAGCTTGCCTTGCCGATCGAAGGGGACGCCCAGGCGGCATTGGCCCTGATGGCGGCAGGCGAGGAAATCGAAGTCCTGAGCCCGCCGTCGCTCCGCGCCGAACTGGCCCGGCTGGCCTCGCGGATCGCCGCCCTCCACGGCGCCTGAGACCTCTCCGTCATTCCCGCGTATGCGGGAATGACGGAGAGGTGGGGACGGACTCTAACCCACCACCAGAATTATCTTCCCGACATGGTCGCCGGCTTCCATTCGCCGGTGCGCGTCGGCCGCCTTGTCGAGCGGGAAGGTCGAATCGATCGCCGGGCGGATCCGGCCCGCCTCGAGATGCGGCCAGACCTCGCGGCGAAGCTCGTCGGCGAGCGCCGCCTTGAACTCGGCGGAGCGTGCGCGCAGGGTCGAGCCGGTGAGGGTCAGGCGCTTGCGCATGACGTCCCAGATCGGAATCTCGACGCTCGCTCCGCGTTGCGCCGCGATCGAAACATGGCGCCCGTCCTCGGCGAGGCAGTCGAGGTTCTTCGGCACATAGTCGCCGCCGACCATGTCGAGCACGACGGCGACTCCGGCGCCGCCGGTGATCCGCTTCACCTCCGCCACGAAATCCCGGGCCTTGTAATCGATCGCGTGCGCCGCGCCGAGCGCCAGCGCCCGGGCGCATTTCTCCCCGGAACCGGCGGTGACGATGACGGTGAGGCCGAAGGCCTTGCCGAGGAGGATGGCGGTGGTGCCGATGCCGCTGGTGCCGCCATGGACGAGGATCGTGTCCCCGGCCCGGGCGCCGCCGCGCTGGAAGAGGTTGGTCCAGACCGTGAAGAAGGTCTCGGGCAGCGCCGCCGCCTCGACCATCGAGAATCCGGCGGGGACCGGCAGGCACTGGCCTTCGGGCGCGATGCAATATTGCGCGTAGCCGCCGCCCGCGACCAGGGCGCAGACTCGCTCCCCCGCGCGATCGCCGCCGACGATGGTGCCCGCGATCTCCAGCCCCGGGATGGTCGGAGCGCCCGGCGGCGGCGGGTAGAAGCCGAGGCGCTGCATCACGTCGGGCCGGTTGACCCCGGCCGCCTCGACCCGGATCAGAATTTCGCCGGCCGCCGGTTTCGGCACCGGCCGCTCGACCGGCTCGAGCACCTCCGGCCCGCCCGGCCTGGCCGGATCGATGGCGGTCATCGTCTCTGGCATCGTCTCTGGGATTGCGTCCATGCGGTCACGCCTCGCGCCGAAAGCGCGCCGGCGCAAGCCCCTCGGCTTGACGGCGGGATGCGGAAAGGGGATTCTGCCGGCCATGGACCTGGACGAGCTCTTTCCAAGCAAGCCCGACGATCCGCTGATCCTGCTCGGGCGGCAGGACCTCGATCCGCTGTCGGTCGACGAGCTCCACGCCCGGATCGAAGCGCTCGAGGCGGAGATCGCCCGGGTGCGCTCGAAGATCGACGCCGCGGTTAATCACCGGGCAAGTGCCGAACAGCTATTCAAGAAATGACCGGAGTTGGGGAACATTCGGCCTTTTCCCCAGCTTTTTTGGAGGTGCGCTTGATGACGGCGGTGCGAAGGCCGACATTGAGACCGTGTAGTCCGTGAATTTCGCGGGCTTTGAGGAGTAACCGACTTGCCTTCCTTCGCCCGCGAACTCGAACAGACCCTGCACACCGCTCTGGCGGAAGCCAGCGGCCGCCGGCACGAATATGCGACGCTGGAGCACCTTCTGCTCGCGCTCACCGAGGACGCCCACGCCTCCAAGGTGATGAGCGCCTGCGGGGTCGACCTGAAGGAGCTTCGCGAGGCGGTCCGAGCCTATCTCGACAGCGAATTGGAAGCGCTCAAGGTGGACGGCCAGACCGACCCCTCGCCGACCAGCGGGTTCCAGCGGGTCGTCCAGCGCGCCATCCTCCACGTCCAGTCGTCGGGCCGCGACGAAGTGACCGGCGCCAACGTCCTCGTCGCCCTCTTTTCCGAACGCGAGAGCTACGCCGTCTACTTCCTGCAGCAGCAGGACATGAGCCGTCTCGATGCGGTCAGCTACATCAGCCACGGCGTCGGCAAGGGCGAGACCGCGTCCGAGCCGCAGGAGGTCAAGGGCGTCGAGGAATCCAAGCCCGAGGAGGGCAAGAAGAAGAACGAGAGCGCGCTCAAGCAGTTCACCGTCAACTTGAACGAGAAGGCGCTGAGCGGCCGGGTCGATCCGCTGATCGGCCGCGGGCCGGAGGTCGACCGCACGGTGCAGATCCTGTGCCGGCGCTCGAAGAACAACCCGCTCTATGTGGGCGATCCCGGAGTCGGCAAGACCGCCATCGCGGAAGGCCTCGCCCGCAAGATCATCGAGGGCGACGTTCCCGAAGTGCTGAGGGAAGCGGTGATCTACGCGCTCGACATGGGCTCGCTGCTCGCCGGCACCCGCTATCGCGGCGACTTCGAGGAGCGGCTGAAGGCGGTGGTGAACGAATTGGAGAAGCTGCCCAACTCGATCCTGTTCATCGACGAGATCCACACGGTCATCGGCGCCGGCGCCACGTCCGGCGGAGCGATGGACGCTTCGAACCTGCTCAAGCCGGCCCTTTCGGGCGGGACGATCCGCTGCATCGGCTCGACCACCTACAAGGAGTTCCGCAACCATTTCGAGAAGGACCGGGCCCTGCTCCGGCGCTTCCAGAAGATCGACGTCAACGAACCGACGATCGAGGACACGATCAAGATCCTCGCCGGCCTTCGCACCGCGTTCGAGGACCATCACAAGGTCAAATACACGCCCGACGCGATCAAGGCGGCGGTCGAGCTTTCGGCGCGCTACATCAACGACCGCAAGCTGCCCGACAAGGCGATCGACGTGATCGACGAAGTGGGCGCGATGCAGATGCTGGTGCCCCCCAACAAGCGCAAGAAGACGATCACCACCAAGGAGATCGAGCAGGTCATCTCGACCATCGCCCGGATCCCGGCGAAAAGCGTCTCGTCCGACGACAAGAAGACGCTCGAGCATCTCGACCGCGATCTGAAGCGGGTCGTCTTCGGCCAGGACGCGGCGATCAACCGGCTCGCCTCGGCGATCAAGCTTTCCCGCGCCGGCCTGCGCGATCCGGACAAGCCGATCGGCTCCTATCTGTTCAGCGGCCCGACCGGAGTCGGCAAGACCGAGGTGGCGCGCCAGCTCGCCTCGATCATGGGCATCCCGCTCCAGCGCTTCGACATGTCCGAATATATGGAGCGCCACTCGGTCTCGCGGCTGATCGGCGCGCCTCCGGGCTATGTCGGCTACGACCAGGGCGGCCTCCTGACCGACGCCGTCGACCAGCATCCGCACTCGCGTGCTCCTGCTCGACGAGATCGAGAAGGCGCATCCCGACCTGTTCAACATCCTCCTCCAGATCATGGATAACGGGCGTCTGACCGACCATCACGGCAAGACGGTCGACTTCCGCAACGTCATCCTGATCATGACCACCAATGCGGGCGCCAGCGACATGGCGCGCGAGGGCCTCGGCTTCGGCAACAACACCCGCGAGGGCGAGGACGAGGAAGCCATCAAGCGGATGTTCACGCCGGAGTTCCGCAACCGCCTCGATGCGATCGTTCCGTTCAGCTACCTCCCGACCGAGGTCGTCGCCCGGGTCGTCGACAAGTTCATCCTCCAGCTCGAGCTCCAGCTGGCGGACCGCAACGTTCATATCGACCTCGACGACGAGGCTCGGAAGTGGCTGACGTCGCGCGGCTACGACAAGCTCTACGGCGCCCGCCCGATGGGCCGCCTCGTCCAGGAGAAGATCAAGCAGCCGCTCGCCGAGGAATTGCTTTTCGGCAAGCTCATCCACGGCGGCGAGGTCAAGGTCACCATCAAGGACGACGCCCCCAGCTTCGAGATCGTCGCCGCCGCGCCCAAGCCGAGCAAGAAGCGCGGCAAGAAGGCGGTGGAACCCGAAGCCGAACCGACCCAGCCCGAAGGCGAGCAGGGCCAGCCCGAAGAGCAGGCGTAAGGGTTTAGCGGGGAGGGCCACCCCCTCCCCGTCATTGCGAGGAGCGAAGCGACGAAGCAATCCAGTGGGGCTCGGCGGCCGCACTGGATTGCTTCGCTTCGCGCAATGACGGGACTCCCGCTTTCGCGGGAGTGACGATATGGGCGGAGCCTGACTCACGGGAGCCGCGCCATGTCCGATACCGACAGCCTCACCTTCTACACCAACCCCATGTCCCGCGGTCGGATCGTGCGCTGGATGCTGGAGGAGGTCGGCCATCCCTACGAGACAATGCTGCTCGACTACGGGACGACGATGAAGGCGCCCGAATATCTCGCCATCAACCCGATGGGGAAGGTGCCGGCGATCAAGCATTGCGATACGGTGGTGACCGAGGGCGCCGCGATTTGCGCCTATCTGGCCGACGCTTTCCCGGACGCCGGCTTGGCGCCGCCGCCGGGCAATCCGCGCCGTGGGCCTTATTATCGCTGGCTGTTCTTCGCCGCCGGCCCGGTCGAGGCGGCGGTGACGGCCAAGTCGCTCGGACTGCTCGCCCCCGCCGACAAGAAGATGATGGCCGGCTATGGCAGCTTCGAGGAGACGATCGACGCGCTCGAGCGCTGCATCGGCTCGGGACCCTATATTTGCGGAGAGCAGTTCACCGCCGCCGACGTCTATGTCGGCTCGCAGATCGGCTGGGGGATGATGTTCGGCTCGATCGACAAGAGACCGGTCTTCGAGGAATATTTCGGACGGCTCAGCGGCCGGCCCGCCGCCATCCGGGCGCGCGCGCTGGACGATGCGCTGATGCCGGAGCAGCCCCGGCCCGAACCGGAGGAATCCTGACATGTCCGATCTGCGCGCCGCCGCCATCGCCCTCTATGACCGCTTCACCCACGAAGGCATGGACCGCCGAGCCTTCATGGCCGAGCTGACCCGCCTCGCCGGAAGCGCCGCCGCGGCTTCGGTCCTGCTCGCCTCGATCGCCGCCGACCCGGCCGCCGCGGCGCTGATCGCCGAGACGGATAAACGAATTCGGACGCGCCGGATGAGCTGGCCGGTCGGCGGCGGGAGGACGATGAAAGGCTATCAGGCCGAGCCGCGCAGCCCGACGGGCCCGCTCGGCTCGGTGCTCGTCATCCACGAGAATCGAGGCCTCAACGCGCACACCGAGGACGTCGCCCGCCGCCTGGCGGTGGCCGGCTATCGCTCCGTGGCCGCGGACTTCCTGTCGGCGACCGGGGGGACTCCGGCGAACGAGGATGCGGCCCGTGAAGCGATCGGCAAGCTGGATCTCGGCCTTGCGGCAGCCGACGGAGTCGCGACCCTTCGCCTTCTCAAGACGCTCCCGGGAAGCAATGGCAAGGCGGGGGCGGTCGGCTTCTGCTGGGGCGGCGGCATGGTGAACCGGATCGCGGTCGCTGCCGGGAGCGCTCTCGATGCCGGTGTGCCCTTCTACGGCCCGGCCCCCGACCCGGCACTCGCAGCGCAGGTCCAGGCGCCGATGCAGCTCCATTATGCCGGGCTCGACGAGCGGGTGAACAAGACCGGCTTCCCGTGGCGCGACGCTTTGACGGCGGCAGGCAAGACGGTCGAGGCGCACGTCTATCCGGGCGTCAATCACGCCTTCCACAACGATACGTCCGCCGAGCGCTACGACGCCGCGGCAGCGAAGCTCGCCTGGCAGCGGACGCTCGACTTCTTCGGAAGGTTCGTGGCGGCCTAAATCCTCCCCATCGCAGATGGGGAGGGGGACCACCCGCAGGGTGGTGGAGGGTAGCTGCCGAGGCCTGGGCAATGACCCCTCCACCATGCTTCGCATGGTCCCCCTGCCCGCGCTCCGCGCGGGGAGGATAAAGAAAAGGCCCGGCGTTTCCGCCGGGCCTTTCCGAGTTTCCGACCTGGAGCCGCCGCTTAGTCGCGGCTGCCGAGGAACTGCAGGAGGAAGGTGAACATGTTGACGAAGTCGAGATAGAGCGACAGCGCGCCCATGATCACCGTCTTGCCGATCATGTCGGTGCCGGCGACATAGGCGTACATGCTCTTGATCCGCTGGGTATCGTAGGCGGTGAGGCCCGCGAAGATCAGGACGCCGATGGCGCTGATCGCCAGGGTCATCGCCGGCGACTGGAACCACAAATTGAGCAGCGAAGCGACGATCAGGCCGACCACGCCCATGATCAGGAACGTACCGAAGCCCGAGAGGTCGCGCTTCGTCGTGTAGCCGTAGAGGCTGAGCGACAGGAACGCGGCCGAGGTCGCGAAGAAGGTCATCGCGATCGACGATCCGGTATAGACCAGGAAGATCGAGGCCATGGAGAGGCCCATCACCGTCGCGAAGGCCCAGAAGAGCAATTGCGCCGTCCCGGTCGAGAGCCGGTTGATTCCGAAGCTCAGCACCATCACGAAGGCGAGCGGCGAGAACATGATCACATATTTGAGGATTCCGGGGCCGAGCAGGATCGTCTCCGCCGCGCCCGAGCGGGCGAACAGCAGGGCGACGACGCCGGTGAGCAGCACGCCCGACGCCATATAATTGTAAACCGACAGCATGTAGGACCGCAGGCCCGCGTCGTAGGCGACGCTCTCGCGGCCGAGCGTGTCGGCCGTGTGCGGCGATGCGGTCGCGCGCGGGTCAAATCCGTTAGCCATTTTGAAGTCTCTCCTTTGGCGGCGAAAACCCGTCGCCGCTCCCGGTAATATCGTGGGAAAGGCCCCCGGATTCAAGGAAAACCGGTACGCAGACGAGCCGCTTGGGCTAAAGGCGGGCCATGCACCGACTGTTCGTCGCCGTCCGGCCGCCGCCAAAGGTCCGGGCCAGGCTCCTGGACCTGATGGGCGGAGTCGCCGGCGCGCGCTGGCAGGACGAGGACCAGCTGCACCTCACCTTGCGCTTCATCGGCGAGGTCGACCGGCACATGGCGCGCGACGTCGACGCCGCCCTGAGCGGAGTCCACTACCCCGCTTTCGCCATCGCCCTGAACGGCCTCGGCGCGTTCGACCGCCGCGGCGAACCGGTGACCCTGTGGGCCGGAATCGCCCCTCAGGCGCCGGTCCGGACGCTTCACAAGAAGGTGGACCAGGCGCTGGTCCGTGTGGGGGTGGAGCCGGACCGGCGCGCTTACATGCCGCACGTCACCCTCGCCCGCCTCCCCCGCGGCGCCGGACCGGTGCAGAGCCTGATCGAGCGTTCCGGCGGAATCACCAGCGAGCCCTTCGCGGTCGATCAATTCCACCTCTACGAGAGCCGCTTCACCCCTGACGGGCCGCTCTACGAGGTCGTTGAGCGCTACCGTCTGGATTGAGGATATTCGTCAGGACCCCAGCCGCGACAACAGTCGGTCGACCATCCCGGCATAAGTGTCCCCGAACAGCCGCAGGTGGAGCAGCGCCGGAAACAATTGGTAGAGAGCGCGCCGATCCTCCCAGCCCGGCTCGAGGAGACCGTAAGCCTCCCAGAAGGTGTCGCCCGGAGTGTCGAACAAGGTGAGCATGGCGAGGTCGACCTCGGCGTCGCCATGATAGCAGGCCGGGTCGATCAGGGCGGCGAGGCGGCCGTCGGCGACGAGGATGTTGCCGGCCCACAGGTCGCCGTGAAGCAAAGCGGGCCGGGGCGCCGGCGCAGCGATCCCGCCCGCCCGCTGCGCCAGCGCGCCGACCCGCTCCCGCCAGGGCCGGTCGAGCACGCTTGCGGTGGCCATCAGCCTTTGCTCCGCCCAGAAGCCGGGCCAGTCGCGGCGCTCGCGATTGTCGAGCGCCACCGTGCCGATCTGGTAATCGGCCGGCCAGCCATATTGCTCCCCCTGATGGTCGTGCAGGCGCCTCAGCGCCGCTCCGATGTCGGCCCAGGCGGCGGGGCTGAACACCCGGTCGTTGGCGACATGCTCGAGCAGAAGCACGCCGTCATGCTCGCCCTCGACCAGGGGGGCGGGGACGCCGGCCGCGGCGATGGCGCGAAGCATGGACGCCTCGGCGCCGGCGGAAAGGTCGCGCTTGGCGACCGAGCAGCGCCCGTCCGGGCGCCGGAGCAGCAGGGCCTCGGAAAGGTCGCCCCCCGAGAGCCGCTCGAGCCGATCCTCGGCCACCCCGGTCAGGGCCGAGACCCGGCGCGCGAAGGCCGTCACCCGCCGCCCGCAATCTTCCGGGCCAGCCCCTCGGCGCCGGCGCTGACGTCGGTCCAGGCCGCGTCGAAATGGCTGTCGTCGCCATAATAAGGATCGGCCACCGCCTGCCCCTGCCGCCCGTCGACATGGTCGAGCAGCAGCGACAATTCCGCCTTGCCGTCGGCGGGGCGAAGCCGCTCGAGGTCGCGAAGGTTGTTGGGATCGAGCGCGACGATATGGTCGAAGCGGCGGAAGTCCCCGGCCGTCACCAGCCGGGCCTCGAAATGGGAGATGTCGATCCCGTTGCGGGCGGCGACCGCCGCCGCCCGCGGATCGGGAGGATAGCCGATATGCCAGTCGCCGGTGCCCGCGGAATCGATCTCGACGTCGAGCCCGAGCCGCTGCGCCTCGCGCCGGAAAGCCGCCTCGGCGAGCGGCGACCGGCAGATATTGCCGAGGCAGACGAACAGGACGGAGCTCTTCATGGGCGTAGCCTTGCCAAAGCGCGTCGCTCTGCTAGCCACTGGCGGACGTAAAGTACAATGAGAGGGCTCATGGCGTCCGATCCCGCTTCACCCGCCCCAGCCCGGCCCGCCCGCATCGGCGCCTATGCCTGGTACGCCCTGTTCGTCCTCGTCATCGTCTACATCGTCAATTTCATCGACCGGCAGATCCTGTCGATCCTGGTCGGCGACATCAAGCGCGACCTCTCGGTGTCCGACTCCCAGATCGGCTTCCTCTACGGCACCGCCTTCGCCGTCTTCTACGCTCTGTTCGGGATCCCGCTCGGGCGGCTCGCCGACAGCTGGTATCGCGGCCGGCTGATGGCGATGGGCCTGGCGCTCTGGTCGACGATGACCGCATTTTCCGGCCTCGCCAACAGCTTCGCGATGCTCGCCACCGCCCGCATCGGAGTCGGCATCGGCGAGGCCAGCGCGTCGCCGGCGGCTTACTCGATGATTTCCGACTGGTTCCCCAAGGAGCGCCGGGCGACGGCCCTCTCCATCTATTCGAGCGGCCTCTATATCGGCGGCGCGCTCAGCCTGCCGATCGGCGGGTTCGTCGTCGCCCGCTGGAACAGCGCCTATCCGGATGCCGCCGCGGCGCCGCTGGGACTCGCAGGCTGGCAGGCGGCGTTCCTTGCCGTCGGCATTCCCGGACTGCTTCTGGCTTTGTGGGTGCTGACCCTGCGCGAGCCGCAACGCGGCGCTTCCGACGGTCTTCCCCAGCCGATCGTCAGGCCCAACGCCTGGCGCGAATTCGGTCGCGAGCTGGTCGCCATCCTGCCGCCTTTGACCCTGCTCAGCGTCTCACGCTTCCCGGGCGCCCTTCGCCTCAACCTGATCGCGCTCGCGCTCATCGTCGCCGCCGCCTACGGCCTCTACCGACTGACCGGCGACGCGCCGCAATGGGGCGCCTACGGGCTCGGAGTCTACGCGATCTTCTCCTGGGTCCAGTCGCTCAAGTTCCGCGACCCGCCGGTCTACCGCCTGATCTGGGGGACTCCGGTCGTGGTGATGCTGGCGATCGCGTTTGGAAGCATCTCCTTCGTCACTTACGCCACCAGCTTCTGGGTCCCCCATTATGTCGAACAGAATTTCTACGGCGGCGCGCTCGAGCCGGCCCGCTTCCTCTCGGGGATGAAGGCCAAGGAGGAGATCGGCTTCATCATCGGCTGGTCGGCCGCCTTCTCCGCCGCGGCGGGAGTCATAATCGGCGGCTATCTCTCGGACCTGTGGCGCCAGCGCGACCCGCGCGGCCGGATCTTCGTCAACATGCTGTCGGTGATCCTGCCCATCCCCTTCGTCGCTTTCCTTCTGACCACCGACAGCCTCGCCGCATTCTACTGGGTGAACCCCATCGCCCACATGCTGGCCTCGGCCTGGGTCGGTGCCGCGGTCGCCACCCTCCAGGATCTCGTCATCCCGCGCATGCGCGCCACCGCGGGTGCGACCTACGTGCTCGGCACGACGATGGTCGGGCTGGCGCTCGGGCCTTATTTCGCCGGCAAGATGTCGGTCATCTCCGGCGACCTCGCCACCGGCATCTTCGCCCTTTACGTGGTCCCGCCTTTCACCCTCGTCGCCCTGTGGATCGCCTCGCGCCGAATCGCCGAGCTCGAAGCCAGCAAGATCGACCGGGCGCGGGAGTCTGGGGAAGCGATCTGAAACATCCTCCCCATCGTAAGATGGGGAGGGGGACCCTGCGAAAGCATGGTGGAGGGGTGGCTGGCGAGGCCTGTGCTACCCCTCCACCACCCTTCGGGCGGTCCCCCTCCCCACGCGCTCCGCGCGCGGGGAGGATAAGACGCTACCCCAGCACTCCGCAGGCAATCCGCGCGCCGCTGTTGCCCGAGGGGTCGGTTCGGAAGTCGTCGGGCGCCGCGTGGATCACCACCGCCGCGCCGTCGCCGTCGATCAGCGAGGTCGGCAGCATTCCCGACAGGCCGGCATTGGGGATCGTATATTCGAAGCTTCCCCGGCCGTCGGTGCCGACCATCAGGTTGGGCAGGTCGCCCTTGTGCATCCCCTTGGGGTTGTCCTTGCCGTGCATCCGGCCGGTGGGATTCCAGTGCGGACCGGCGGTCTCGAAGCCGGGCGGGTCGCAGCGGCCGATGGTATGGAGGTGGGCGCCATAAGCGCCCGGGCTCATCCCCACCGCCTCGACCCTTATCCTCAGGCTGTCGCCCGACGTCTCGGCCGTGGCGCGGGCGCGGGTCCGCCCCTCGGAGTCGCGCAGGTCCGCGGTAAGGCGGGGAGGACCGACGGTCGAGACCGCCGCCGGCGGACCGGGGTCGGCGGCTGCGTCCATGCCGTCATCGGCGCCGCCGTCGCTGGCGCAGGCGGCGAGCGCAAGGGCCGAAAAGCCCGGTATCACCCATCGAGCAAGCCTCATCCTCTTTCTCCTCTTCAAGGGAGTGAACGTTCCGGCGTGCCCGCGGTTGCTCCGCCGTTCAGCCGCGCGGCGCTCGCCCTATTCCGAACCAGCGCAGGCCCGCCTCCTCGACGTCCTCGGGGGGATAGACGCTGCGCAGGTCGACGAAGACGGGCTGCGCCATGTCGCGGGCGAGGCGCTTCAGGTCGAGAGCGCGCAGCACGTCCCATTCGGTGACGAGGACGACGGCGTCGGCTCCGGCCGCCGCCCGATAGGGGCTGTCGAAAAATTCGACGTCCGGCATCATCGGCCGGGCCTGCTCGATGCCCTCGGGATCGTAGCCGCGGACGGTCGCTCCGGCATCCTGAAGCGCCTGAACGATGCTGAGCGACGGGGCATCGCGCATGTCGTCGGTGTTCGGCTTGAAGGTGAGGCCGAGCACCGCCACGATCCGGCCCCGCGCCTCGCCGCCCAGCGCCTGGACGACCCTTCGCCCCATCGCGCGCTTGCGGGCCTCGTTCACCTTGACCACCGATTCGACGATTCGAAGCGGCGCCTGGTGATCCTCGGCCGTCTTGAGCAGCGCGAGCGTGTCCTTGGGGAAGCAGGATCCGCCATAGCCCGGGCCCGCATGGAGGAATTTCGGGCCGATCCGGTTGTCCAGCCCAATGCCCCGGGCGACATCCTGGACGTCGCCGCCGACCGCCTCGCACAGGTCGGCAAGCTCGTTGATGAAGGTGATCTTGGTCGCCAGGAAGGCATTGGCGGCATATTTGATCAGCTCGGCGGTGCGCCGGCCGGTGAACATGAGCGGCGCCTTGTTGAGATAGAGCGGCCGGTAGATTTCCCGCATCACCTCTGCCGCTTCCTCGTCGTCGGTGCCGATGACGATCCGGTCCGGCCGCTTGAAATCCTCGATCGCGGCGCCCTCGCGAAGGAATTCGGGGTTGGAAACAACCCAGGCGCGGGCGCCGGGCGCCGTCTCGCGGAGGATCCGCTCGACCTCGTCGCCGGTGCCGACCGGAACCGTGGACTTGGTCACCACGACCGCTGGGCCACGCAGCGCCCGCGCGATTTCCTCGGCGGCGCCGAAGACGTAGCTCAGGTCGGCATGGCCGTCGCCGCGCCGCGATGGCGTTCCGACGGCGATGAACACCGCTTCGGCCTCTCCGACGGCCTCCTCGAGACCGGTCGTGAAGGAGAGACGGCCGCCGCGAACGTTGCGCTCGACAAGGCCTTCGAGACCGGGCTCGAAAATCGGCATCGTCCCGCGGCTCAGCGCCTCGATCTTGGCTTCGTCCTTGTCGACGCAGACGACGTCATGCCCGAAGTCGGAAAAACAGGCGCCGGAAACCAGGCCGACATAGCCGGTACCGACCATCGCGATGCGCATCGGGGATCCTTGGCTGGCGAGAGGAATGGCGACTTAGCCCGCCATGGCTCCGGGCGACAAGGACATTAGGCCGCGTTGGCCTTCGAGAAGAGGGCTTCCAACCCCTCTCCCGCCTTTCGCGTGAGAGGGGGATAGCGGCGCTCGACTGAATCGACACGACGGGGCCGGCCCCTATGCCCATTCCCAAAAAGAAAGGAGCCGGCCCGAAAGCCGACTCCCTCCTTATTCTTTGGCGTTGCGCCGCCGAAGCGGCGAACCCCCTTCTTACCAGCCGGAGCCGGGTCCGAAGGTGATCTCCACGCGCCTGTTCTGAGGCTCGCGGACACCGTCGGCGGTCTCGACCAGCGGCCGGCTCTCGCCGAACGCTTCCGTGGTCATGACACCGTCGGGGATGCCCCTGCCGGCCAGGTACGAACGGACGTTCGCGGCACGACGCTGCGAGAGACCGACGTTGTACTGGTCCGAACCGGAACGATCGGCGTGGCCCGCGATCATCACCTGGGCCTGGCCGCAGGTCTGATAAGCGGAAGCCGCGTTGTCGAGGATCGCCGAAGCCTGCGGAGTGATCTCGTCCTTGTCCCAGTCGAAGAAGACCATGAACGGACCCGCGACGCACGGCGCCGGCGGCGGCGGCGGCGGAACTTCGACCGGCGGCGGAACCGGGGTCGGCTCCGGAATGGGCTCCGGCTCGGGCGGCGGCGGCTCGGCGCCACCGAAGTTGAAGGTCAGACCGCCGAGAAGGCTGTGCGAACGGAAGCGGAGCTCGCTCTCCGCGCCGTTGAAGGCGAGAAGCTCGACCTTGTCGGCGTTGAAGAAGCGATACTTCACCGTCACGTCGATATTGTCGCTGATCGCCTGACGAACGCCGGCGAAGACCTGCCAGGCCAGCTTCGAATCGGAGCCGTCGAGGAAGGGGGTGGCGTTGGCGAAGTTGCGGTAGTTGTTCGCCTTGACCCGCGCCATGCCGACACCGCCGCCGACGAAGCCGGAAATTCCGTCATCGTCGCCGAAGTCCAGCATGCCGTTGATCATAAAGCTGAGCGCGCTGGTGCTGCCGTTGGCGTCGCGGCCCGCCGCGAAGAGGGCACCTTCCAGAGGAAGCCTGATCGTGGTCTGGTAGTCGTCGAGGTCCGCCTTCTTATAGGCGGCCTCGGCCTCCAGCCGGAACGCACCGAAATCGTAACCGACGAAGATGCCACCGTCATAACCATATTCATGGTTCACCGTGATGGCGTTGTTCGTGGCACCGACGTCGATGTCCATATCTTCGACGATCATCGCACCGAATTCGCCACCAACGTACATCGCGCCATCGCGCGCAAAAGCTGGAGTGGCGAGCAGGGTGGATGAAAGCGCCATTGCGATGGCGAGCTTCCGCATAAACTTTCCCCTTTCTTCTTGCGTCCCTACGGGAACGACCATGAACTCAATACGGTAAGCGGAGTTTCCGCGCAAGCACGCTTATCCCCACAAATGTTGCCGAAATGCCTCAGTAAGTCGCTTAGCGAATCGTTGAAGCCCCTCGTCAGACGGCCGGCAAACGACCCTCTGCTCCCTTGGTTTCATGGCCGCAAGCAAATTGCTCACTCGATCAATCCGTGTGACATTAATGCCGCAGTCAGAGCGTCGATCGCGGCCCTTGCCTCATCGTCGATTATCGTTCCGCCAGAAGGACTTGCGACTCCCGGCTGACGCTCGCCGACGACTCTCACGCCGTTGACGAGCAGACCCGAGCAGGCCAGCTCCCCCTCCCGCCACTGAGACCCGTCCCAGAGCAGCGGCACCGCCGCCGCCTTGTTCCAGGCGCTGGTCCCGGGCGGCGGCGCCAGGAAGCGCCAGCCGCTCGTCGTCCACATCGCGAGCTTATTGTCGAACCCGCTCCAGTCGCCGGCGGCGGCCGGAGCGACGATCCAGCACTCGCCTTCCGCCGGCGCCGGCGGCGGCTCGGCGGCGGGCGGGCCCTCCACGGCGGGGTGGAGCGCAAGGTCGATCCGGGCCAGCGCCTCGTTGTGGAAAAGCTCCTTCTGGGCCTGGCCCGGAAGGATGAAGGGCAAAGCGAAGCGGGGCGTGGTGTCGGCCATGATGATCCTCCTCAATCCGTGACGAGCGTTGCGGGCCGCGATGGCGCCGAGGTTCCGAGCTGGACGACCTCCAGGGTGAGCGGGCCCGCCAGTCCGTCGGCGGCCTGCTCGGCCGCGGTGTAGAGAAAGGCCGGAGCCGCGACCGTCAGGCTCCGCTCGAAGCCGGCGCCCGCCAGGGTCAGCCGATAGCTTTCAGCCTCTTCGCCGAGCGGGGTGTCGCTTCCGCTCAGCCAGACCCAGCCGGAGCGGCTCCGCCTGACCCAGCTCAAGGCCAGGTCGCCGTTGGCGAGCCTGTCGGCGCGCAGGTGCACCGGAGTCGGCGGGCGCATCGCCGCCCCCGTCACCGTCCTGACCGCGAGCACGCCGTCGGGGTCGCCCAGGCCTTGCGCGAGCAGCCGCGCCTCGCCGCCGAGCGACCCGAGCGGCGCCTCGACCAATGCGAGGCTCTCCGCCTCGATCAGGACGAACGGCTCGCCCGGCGCGTGCAGGCCGGCGGCCCATTCCGTCCCGCGCCGCCCGCGCAGAAGGCGCGAGAGCCGGAAGCGCCGCCCGCCGAGCGGCTCGGCGACTCCGAACTGAATCAGCTCCTCGCCGAGCAAGGCAAGGTTGGCGCCGTCGGCGAGCGCTACGTCGCTTCGGCTCTCGAGCCACATCGCCTCGTTGAGAAGCTCGACCTCGATTTGGCCGCGCTCGTCGATCAAGGCCGACCCCGCGGCGGCCGGCACCTCGAGCGCGGCGCCGAGGACGGCCGCCGGCGCCGTCGTCCCGGCCGCCGCCCAGCTGACCCCGCCGTCGAAGCTCGAGATCAGTTCGGCCCGGCGCCACCCCGGCTCCGCCCCGGCGGCCGCAACCATCAGGCGCGGCCGGCCCGGCAGCTCTTCGGTCAGGAGCGGCAAGTCGAGCAGGACCAGGGACGTCGGACCGTGGAGCCTGTCCGGCTGATCGACCAGGCGGCCCGGGCTCGCCTCCCCAGGAGCCGTCGCGGCGGTCGTCGGCACGCCGGTCACTTCGAGCGTCAGCACCATCCGGTCGAGCGTCCAGCGCGCGATCTTCCACAGGCCGGAGCGCCCGCCGATTCGGACAGTGCGCCCGGCCGCCAGCCCGAGGCGGGCCCATGACAGGTGCAGCCTGGCCGAGCGCCTCGCCGCCCACAGCCTTTCGAGCCGCCCCGCCGCCAGCGCCTTGGCGGTCGCCGAGTCGAGCGCGGCGGCGACGGCGCGGCGGTCGCTGGTCAGCGCCGCGCCCGGCCGGCTCGCCCGCTGAAGCCCGGTCTGATAGTCGCGGGCGGGGTCGTAATAAGCCAGGCTCGCCTCCGCCGGCACCGAATCCCCGCTTCGCCTAAGCCACTCGCTCCGTCCCCCCGCCCCCGGCGCCGCCGCGCCGAGCTCGCCGTCCGAAATCAGTGCGGGAAGCCCGGCGCTCCCTGCGAGCACCAGCCCAGAGCCGTCGTCGATCAGCGACAGCGGCTCCAGCTCGGCGAGCGCGGCGATCGCGGCGCGGACGCTGTCCCCGCTTGCCGCATAGCCGGCCAGCACCGCCGATTCGCCCGGCTCCGCCAGCGTCCCGCCGAGCGCCGCCGCAACCGCGACGACGCTGATCGCGCCCGAATCCGCCTCCACCTCGAAGGTGAGCGACGGGATCCGGTTGCCGTAATCCGCAAGCTGGAAGTCCTCGAACACGGCATAAGCGATGCCGCGATAGGCCGGCGCCAAACCGGCGCCCTCGACCGCCGCGATCAGCGGATCGACCGGCTGGTCCTCGCCGCCGAGATGGAGCCGGTAGCCGGTCGCGGTCTTGAGGTCGCCGGCGGCGCCGCGCAGCAGCTTGCCGTCCGCCCAGATCCGACGCACCGCGACGATGGCGCGGCCGGACAAAGCCACCGCGAAATTCGCCGAGTAGCTGTAATTGACCGTCTTGGGCTGGCCCTTGCCGCCGCCGCTCTTCGACCTCTCCTCCTTGAGGTCGGTCGCCCAGATCACCGTCCCGGCGACCCGCATCGTCCCGAACAGCTTCGGGATCTGGCTTCCGTAGCTCGACGTCTGCACCGCGAGCTCGCCGAGCCGTGGCCCCTGGCGCGGCTTGGGCCCGAACAGCCGGCCGTCTATCCGCTGCCCGATCAGGGCGCCGATCGCGCCGCCGAGCGGCCCTCCGAGCGCGGTCCCGGCGGCGGTGAGGACGAGGGTCGCCATTTTCATCCTCCCTCGAAGAAACGCCACGCGCCGGCCACCGGCCAGGGTATGGGCAACGGCCGTTCGACCACCCGGCGAAGGCCGGCATCGGCATGGACGAAGCTGTCCCAGGCGCGAACGACGATATGGAATTGCGCCGGCCCGGCCTCGCAGACGAGGACATCGCCTGCCACCGCTCGCTCCACGGGCACGGGCTGGCAGCCGAGGTCGCACAATTCGTGCTCGATCGCCGCCAGATGCTGGCCGCGAAGCGCATAGTCTTTCCGCAGCCGGCCGGCGGGGATCTCGGCCGCCGCCGCCGCCGCGCCGACGCAGTCCAGCCCGAGCATGGGGTCGCGGCCCTGCGGCCGGAAGCGGGTACCGACCAACGCCCGCGCCCGCCGCGCGATTCGATGTCCTCTGAGGCTCATGTCAGGCTCCGGGATAACGGGTCAGAAGGTCCATTCCGGGCAGATGCGGCTCGCCGCGGAAATTCTCGGCATTGGCGAAGCGCGTGCCGCAGGTAGCGAAGCTCTTGTCGCAACCCTCCACGATCTCGACGAGGTCGCCGGCGGCGACCGCGAAGGGCGGCTCCTCCCGCAGGCTCAGCTCGGTCCCCTCCGAGGCGAGGATCGCGCTCTCAAGCCCGCTATTGGCCCCGCCGATCCAGCGCAGCCGGCCGAACGCATAGGCCCCGGGCTCGCCCGGAGCCTCGGCCACGACCACGACGCTTTCCGCCGGCGCCGCCGTTACCCGGGTCACGAGCACCCGCCCCGCCATGGCGACCCGGCACCGGCGGTCGCCCAGCTCGGCCCGGCATTCGGGCGAGGTCTGCTCGGCCACCGCCCGCTCGAGCAAGGCCGCGGCGCCGCGCAATTCGGCTTCGAAGCCGTTCGCCTTCACCGTCACGTCGCCAAGCTCGCCGCGGGCGAGCGCCAGCCTCTCCCCGCCCGGATCCTCCCAGTCGACCAGGAACAGCGACACCGCCGCCCGGTCCCAGCGCCCGGCGGCCAGATCGGCCTCGCCGATCGAATCGCTGGTCAGCGCTCCGCTCACGTCGAGCGTCGAAGCGTCGAAATCGTCCGAGACCGAGACCGCCGAAGGCAGCATGCCGGGCGTCGAGCGGTAGACGAGCCCGGCGATGACGAGGTCCCGGTCGTGGCTGGTAAACCCCAGGCACGCCCCGTCCCGCCGCTCCACCCGCCAGCAGAAGGCAAGGCTGGTCAGCGCCCTTTCGAGAAAGGCAGGCATGGCAAAGCTCCTTTATCGTCTTCTCCCGGCTTTTCGCGGGAGAGTGTCGTTCGAGGGATCTACCCTTCCCGAACCTCGATCAGCGGCACCGACGCGATCTCGCCCGCCTCGAACGTCGCCCGGCTGACGCTGAGCCGGTCCTCGGCGAAGCGCACCGGAACGTCGAACCGGAATCCGGCCGCGACCTGTGCCCCGGCCGCGGGCGCCTCTTCGAAGCTCAAGGTTCCGAGCGGCCCCAGCGTCCACCCGCTCACCCGCTCCACGCCCGCGACCGACACCCGAACCGACCCCGCCACCGGCCGGGTGACCCGCCGCCGTTGCCCGCCATAATATTTCACCAGCGCGAAGTCGGTGCGGACCCCGTCGCCGGTCCCCAGAACCTGGTCCGCCGGCCCCGGCGCCCCGGTCATCCCGTTGGAGCTGTGATCGAACGGATCCTCGAACCGGAAGGCTTGCGCCGCGCCGCGCCGGGCCCGGAAGAAGGCGATCAGCGAATGCAGGTCGGCCTCGCCGCGAACGCCCGGCCCGGCGTCGAAGCGAAGCCGAGCGTCCGCCCAGTCGCTGTTCCTCTGCTCGCCGCCGCCGGCGCCGGTGACCACCGCGGTCGAGAAGGACGGCTCGACGCTGGCCTCCCGCCCAAGCGCCACCGGAAAACGCACATCGTCGAAAGCATCCATGTCCCCGTCTCCCAGATCGAACCAGGTGAAGCCGTCGCGAAGCACCTGCGGCAGCGCCCATATGAAGACCTCGCCCGCGCCACGCGCCCGGCCCGCCTCGACCGCCGCGGCGATCGAGTGCCATTGCGCCTTGTCCTCCGGCGTCAGCACGAAGCCGGCGAAATAATGCTGCCGCTCGGGCGGATAGCCGAGCCGGTCCTGAGCCGCGGCGACCCCGAGCGCGCTGGCACCGGCACTGCCGCGGGTCACCCAGTCGTAATCCTCGAGCTGAAGCACGTCGAAGGCCGGGCTCTCCCAATCCTGCGGCAAATTGGCGCGCTTGAGGTGCGGGCCGTCCAGCACCGTCGGCAGATAGGCCAGAAGCAACGCCTCGGTATCCGCCGCGACGCTTCGGACCGCCGACACCAGCGCCGCCGTCGACTCCGCAAGCACCGTCCCGGCCGCGTCGAGTGTCGCCTGCTGGGCCAGGGTCAGCGGCCCGCGCGCGTCGGCGATCGGCACCGGCGCGAGCCGGTCGACCGCCTCGGCATCGTAGAGGCAGATGCGCCCGTCCGGAAATACCCACCACCAGGGCTCGCCGACCTGGAACCGCATCGTCAGCCCCGCCGTGACCGCAAGGCCCGCGAAGGCCTGCGCCGCAAGCCGCAAATACGCCATCGCCCCGTCATGGGCCGGCGACAGCAAGGTCGAGGGCGGCGACCAGCCGGTCAGCGCCGGCGACCCGTCCTGCGCCCTTTGCTTCCAGTCGCCCCAGACATGCTGGTCGAGCAGTTCGTAGGAGAGCGACCAGATCGAGCTCGAAGCCGAGCGCCTTCGCCCGCTCGGCGAAGTCGGCATGCCAGGCCGCGCAGGGCGCGTTGAGCACGCCCCCGGCGAGGCTGATGTAATAGCCTCCGCTGTTCGCCTCGAGCCGGAAATAATGGCTCATCCCGACATAATGGTTGATCGCCCCGCGATAGCCGAGCTGGAGAACGTTCCTCAGCACCCGCGCCGGGGTGAGATGGTAGAGGTCGTCATAGCCGGTCGCGATCCGCAGCCGGTGTTCAGGCACTATCGTGTCGCCCGCCGCCAGAACCGATCCGGCGCCGTCGCAGGCGATCTCGCTCAGCTCCGCCCAGCCTTCGGCCGGTGCGGCAAGCGGCGAATCCTCGCGCGTGTAGCCGGGCGCCGCCATCGACACGAACATCCGGTCGACGTCCCCGGCCCAGACCGGATCCTCGCCTTCCCAGCCGCCCGCGAGCGCTGCGAAGTCGAGCGCGATCGACGAGTCTTCCGGAGTCCCGTCGGAATAATTCCACAGCCGAACGTACCAGCTCCGCGCCGCTCCGGCCGAATCCCGCCCTTCGATCGTCAGGGTCGGCCCGTCGACCGCATCGAGCGCCCTTATTCCCCCGCTCCGCCACCGGAAGGCGAGCCGGCACCCGCGAAAGTCGCGGCTCGTCTCGTAGGCGAGCAAGGGATGATCGAACCGGTCCTCCGATTCCCAGATCAGGCCGGCCAGGTCGTCGGCCTTGTAGAAGACGCAGTCCGCCCGCAGGGAATTGGCCCCGGTCGTCACCACCGAAGCCATCATCGGCCGCGGAAAATTGACGGTCCACAAGCCCGCGTCGAACCGCTTCACATGCCCGATCTGCTTCGCCGCCCCCGGCGGCGCCAGCCAATGTCCCATATCGATGTCCCCGTCACTCCCGCGCTCCACTCGTCATTCCCGCGAAAGCGGGAATCCAGTCGGCATCCGAGCTGCGCGGGCTCTCCAAAGAATCGCGACAGCCACCTTTGCCTGTGACAAGCTGCCGCTACGGGGGCCGCGCGCATGAACGCTTTCGAATATTATTTCTCGTTCTTCACCCTGATCATCGGCCTTGCCGTGGCCGCGGTCGCGCGCGGCTTCGGGACGATGTGGCAGACCCGCCGCCGCGCCGGGATCGGCTGGCTGACGCCTTTGCTCGCCGCCTTCCTGCTGCTCGACATCTCCCGCTTCTGGCTCGGCCTGTGGGGCCGCCAGGAGATAGCGAACATGGGCCCGATCGCGCTCGCTTCGGTGCTTTGCGTCGCTTTGCCCTATGTCTTCGTGACGACGATCATGTTTCCGTCCGAGCCGGACGACTGGGCGTCGCTCGACGAATATTATGCGTCCAACTCGCGCTCCATATTCGCGGTCCTCACATTCTCGAAAATCTCCGCTTACGTTTCGGACTTTGCCCTGTTCGGCTGGAAACCCGCCTGGGCGGATGCACCAGGCGTCCTTCTCGTGCTCGCGCCCTTCCTGGCCCTGGTCCTGTGGCGCTCGCCGAAGGTTCATCGAATCCTGCTGGTCTTCCTTGTCGTCTGGAGCGCCCTGATCTTCCTGGCGGCGCCGGCCAGCGTCGCCGTCAATCCTCGACCCGCATCAGCGCCTGCTTCACCGCCCGCGCCACCTGCCGGCTCGACCGCGCCAGCGCCTGCGGCGCCTCGCCCGCCGGGGCGCTGACCATGATGCTCATCCGGATGTCGCGCGCGCCGCCGCGCCCGGTCTCGATCCGGCCGCTGGCGGTCGGCACGAACAGCTCGGGCCCGCGCTCGCCGACCAGATAGGGCCGCCCCGGTGCGACCGGCCCGCCCGTCGCTCGCCCCGGCGCTCCGGCCAGGGCTCCAAGCAGTTGCGCCGCCGCGGCGAGCAGGCTTCCGCCGCCTCCGCTCCCGCCTCCCGCCGCCGCCCGGAGGCCGGCGCGGATCGCCGCCTGCGCAATCTCGGCCATCGCCGCGAGGGCGACGCTCTTCAAATCGTCGAAGCCGATCTTGCCGGTTCGAACCGCACGCAGAAGCGCGTTCTCAAGCACCCGCCCGGCCCGCTCCAGCCCCTCGGCCAGCGGCCCCTCGAGCTGTCCCTTCATCTCCGCCACGTCCCGGGCGAACGCGCCCGTATCGGCCCGAACGCTGACCACCAGCCGCTCGATTTCCTCGTCCACGATAAATCCTCCCCACGCGTCGTTGCGAGCGAAGCGAAGCAATCCAGACCGGCCTTCCAAGGCTCGCTGGATTGCTTCGTCGCTTCGCTCCTCGCAATGACGATCCCTAATCCGGAAAACGCTGCATCAATCGCTCGAGATCGGCCCGTTCCGCAGGCTCCCCGCCCTCCCCCGCCATCGCCTCCAGAACCGCCCCCAGCTCCACCGGAGTCGCCCGCCAGAACTCCTCCGGCCGCCACCCGAGCAGCGCCCCCGCCAGCCCCGCCAGCCTGGCCGAGCTCTCGCTAAACCGCTCCACGACCCTGCAATATCTGTCCGAGCAGGACCTTGAGCACCGGAGTCACTCCGGCCAGCCCCCGCTCGACGATCCCTTCACCGATCCGCTCCCGGGTCAGTCCCTCCGGCCGCGAGTCCACGCAATGCCAGAACAGGCTCGCAATTTCCGCGACCCTGAGCCCGCCGCCCGCCGCCCGCTCGACCAGGCCGAAGAGCGGCCCCAGTTCCTCCTCCGCCGCCACCAGGGCCTCGAAGCTCGGCCGCAGCTTCACGGTTTCGCCGCCGACGACGAGCGCCGCTTCCCCCCGCATCGAGTTCGCCGCCGCGCTCACAGCGTCACCACCGCGCCCGAGCTTTCCAGGCTCAAGGCGTAATTGCGCTCGCCATTGTAATCGCCCGAATAATCGAGCCGGGCGACGAGGAAGCGGCCGCGCAATCGCTCGCCGCTCTCGAAGCTCAATTCGTAATCGTCGACCTGGCCGGCGAGCGCGTTCGACTTGACCCGTATCTCAGCCGCGGATCCGGTGAAGATTCCGCTAGCCGCCACCGAGATCGAGCGCACGCCCGCCCCCGACAGAAGCTCGCGCCACCCGCCCGAATCCTTGCTGGTGACGTTGACCGCCTCGCCGTTGACCGACATCTGGGTCGTCCGCATCCCCGCGACGGTCGAAAAAACCGGCGGTTCTGAACCATTTCCAACCTTCAGCAAAAAGGCACTTCCCTTTTCCGCGCCCATCGATATTCTCCCTTCGTCTCAAATTGTTGCACTGGAACTCGGGATGATTTCACAAGTGCTGCTCATTGCGCTCATGGCGTCCGCCCAGGGCAATCTCGCTTCGGCCCGCACCAGCTATTCCAAATGCCTCGGCGGCTTCGCCCGAGCGCAGGTGAAGGAGGGCGCGGACGAGGCCGCTTTCACGGCCAAGCTCGCCACCGCCTGCAAGATGGAGGAAACCGCCTTCCGCTCCGCGTCCGTCGCCAGCGACGTTTCCGCCAAGATCGCCCGAGCCACGGCCGAGCGGAACGCGACCGAGGAGATCGGCTACATCCACGAAAATGCCGTGGAGACCTTCAAGGCCAGCCTCCCGGAAGCCAAGCCGCAATAGAGCTTCCCTCCCTGCAAGGAAGGGGACATCCCTCACTCCGCCAGCATCCGGGCGCGATAGTCGATCGCCACCGCCCAGCCCGCTTTGCCGCCGCGCCCCTCGGCGACGGTCCGGCGGCGCAGCATCACGAACGTGACCAGCCGCCAGCCCTCGACGACCAGCCCCGCCGCGATCGCCGATTCGACGGCCTCGGCGAAGGCCTGCGCCCGCTCCGGCCGCTCGCCCGAGTCGCGCAGGATCACCGCCAGCCGAACCTCGCGGCCGCGCCCGCTCTTGTGGCCCCAGTCCGTCTCCGGCCCGCATTCGACCAGCGCGTGCGGGAAAGCCGCCTGCAGCGGCGGCCCCGGATAGACCCCGCCCAGATCGAGCGCCTCGACCGTCTCGATCGCCGCGGCCCGGAGCGCCGCTCCGGCCCCGCTCACCGCCGCCTCCCGGCAAGAAGCCAGCGCAGGCCGGGGTCGAGTGCATGGCGCCGCTCGAGCCCGCGCCCCGAAAGCGCCACCTCCTCCTCCTCCTCGCTCACCCGCACCCCTTCGGGCGCCTCGTCGCGAAGCGCCGCCGCCAGCGCCTCCCGGCGCTCGAGCGCCGCCCTTCGCGCCAGCGCCGCTCCGTGCAGCATCAGCCGTTCGAACATGATCCCCTCCTCTCAGCGCAGCCGGATCCGGCGGAACGGGCGCCACAGGGACGCCACCGCCGCCGGCGGCTCGCTCGCCCGGCCGCCTTCCGCCGCCCGGTGGGTGTAGAAATGCGCCGCCAGCCGGAGCACGCCCTGCCTCAGCGCCGCCGGAAGGTCGTCCCAGTCGCCGGCCAGCCCGGCCTCGTAGCCGACCGATATCCGCCGGGCCTCGCCGGGCTCGGTCAGCCGCACCCAGCCGTCGCCGCGCGAGTCGATGTCGATCCCGTAAGCCGAGGCGGCCAGAACCTGCGCCGGCCCCTCGCCCGGAAGCGCCTCGACCGAAGCGATCGCCCGCACCGGCCCGCGCGCCAGGCGCCGCCACTGCCGGCTCGCCGGAATCGTCTCCGTGAACGAGCGGGCGAGCAGGGCCTGGCCGACAAAGCCCTCGCAAAGCTCCGCCGCCGCCGCGACCAGCCCCGCGATCAGCGCGTCCTCGTCCGCCCGCTCGACCCGCAAAAACGCCTTCGCCGCCCCCGCCGCCTCCGGCGGCAGGACCAAAGCCTCGCCCTCGATCATGATATTTCTCCTTAACCTCCCCACGCGGCTTTGCCGCGTGGGGAGGGGGACCACCCGAAGGTCTCCGCCGGGGACAGGTACCGGTACCTGTCCCCATTCTCTTTCCTGGGGACAGGTACCGGTACCTGTCCCCATCCGGACCTACGCCGCGAACTTCAGAAGCTTGATCGCCTCCGAATTGGCCACCTGCCCGCCGATCCGCTTGGTCGCGTAGAAGTGGACGAACGGCTTGTTGGTGTAGGGATCGCGAAGGATCTGGGTCTCCATCCGCTCGGCGATCAGATAGCCCACCCGGAAATTGCCGAACGCCACCGACAGGCTGTCCGCCGCGACGTCGGGCATGTCCTCCGCCTCCACCACCGGATAGCCGAGCAGGCTGTCGGGCTGCCCCGCCACCAGGCTCGGCTGCCACAGGAAGCCGCCGGTCGAGGTCTTGAACTTGCGGATGATCGACGCCGTCGCCGAGTTCATCACGAACGAAGCGCCCTGCCGGTAGGGCGGCCGCAACGTCTGGACGAGGTCGATCAGCTTGTCGCCCGGATGGGTGGCGGGAAACGCCCCCGCCGTGCCGGTCGCCAGATATTGCAGGGTCCCGAACGCCCGCGCCGAATCCGCCTGGGTCGAGGTCGGCCCGGCCAGGAAGCCCTTCGGCCGGTTGACCCCGTTGCCGCCGACGAAGGCCGAACCCTCGGCCCTCGCGAACTCGGTCGCGATCTCGCTCGCCAGCCAGGCCTCGACGTCGAAGGCCGAATCGTCGAGCATCGCCTGGCTCGCCGCCGGATTGGCGTAGAGCTCGCCGAACGGCGGCGCGACCTCGATGAAGGTCGGGGTCGCCGTCTCCGGCCGCCCCGCCGTCTCGCTGACCCAGCCCGACGGAGTGCCGCCCGCCGTCACCAGCTTGCGATAGCCGGCGCTTCCCACCCGGACGACGTTGGCGATTCCCCGGATCGGCGAGATCGCGGTCAGCAGCCGGCCGATCTCGGCATCGATCTCCTCGGGCACCGCATAGCCGCCGGCGGCATCGGTGGTTCCGGCCATCGCCTTCAGCTCGACCCCGCTTTCCAGCCCCTTCCTCAGATAGGAGTCGGCGAAGGGCGATCCCGCCCCCCTGCCCCCGCTCAACGCCGGCCGAGCCGCCGCCACCGCCTGGGCGTCCATCCGGCTCTTCAGCTGCGCCATCTCCTCGCGCAGCTCGGCGACCTCGCCCTCGTCCCGCTCCAGCGTCTCGAACGACGCCTCCAGCGGATCCGCTTTCACTTCCAGCATGTCATTTCCTCCTCGCTCCAAAGGCACACATGTGCCCGTCATTCCGGCGAAAGCCGGAAATCCATCTTCTTCCCTGTTTTGATCGGCGATCAGTCGGACGCCGGGAGTTCCACCGCGTGAACCCGCGCCCTGGGCTGCATCGGTACCCTCACCAGGCTGATCTCGACCAGCTCGACGTCCTCCAGCGCCCGCGGCGCCGCCCCCGCCGCCTTGCGAATCCGGTAGCCGAAGCTCAGCCCGGCCACCTTGCCCTCGCTCAACAACGCCGCCGCCGCCCGCCCCGCCGCTCCGGCCGAAAGCCGGGCGATGACGCGAAGCCCGCGCCCGTCCTCCCGAAGATATTCGATCCGCCCGACCGGCTTCGCTTCGTCATGCTGCCACAGCAGGGGCACCGCGCCCGCCCTCCGCTTCAGGCTCCGAGCGAAGGCCCCGGCCCGGACCACGTCGCCGCCCCGGTCCGGTCGGTCGAAGATCGCCGCATAGCCCGCGAACCTCATTTGAGCAGATCCATCAGCCCGAGCTTCACGCTCATCCCGAGCACGAGCAGCGCCAGCAGGATCCGGACCATCCAGCTCGCCACGGCCTGCCAGGCGCTCTTCTTGGCGTCGCGCCAGGCCTGGAGGAGCTCGCGAAGCTCGTCCATGTCGCGCCGCGCCTTGCCGTCGCTCAGCCCCAGCGCCGCCAGCGCCCGCCCCGCGCCCACTTCGCTCGCCTCCTCGACCAGCGCCCTGACGGTAACCAGTCCCGCCCCCTGCCCTTCCGCCTGAGCGACGAGCAAAGCGAGCATCTTATCGTCCCGTTCGGCCATCCTCTCCTCCCTCCTCCCCTCCCTGGAAGGGAGGGAATTTCACCCAAAGCACCAAAGGACCAAAGAAGTCCGAGCCGTTCGACTGCCGCGCCCGTTCGGCCAAGCGCGAGAGGAAGGAGCGACGAAGTCGCTCAACCAAAGCTCATCGCCCGGTTCAGGCCCAAGTGACGGCCGCAGCCTCTTTGGTCCTTTGGGTGAAACCCTTCCTTAAAACCCCAGCATCTCCCGCTTTTCCTCCCGCGAGAGGAAGTCCGCCGCCGTCACCTGCGCCCACAGCCGTTCGCGGTCCTCGGCCAGAGCCGTCACCTGGTCGACGTCGAGCCTGAGCTTCAGCCCCGGCCACCAGGCCGCAAGCGCCGCCGCAAGCGCGCCCAGCAACTTGTCGGCGAGCGGAAGCACGGTCAGCCGCCACAGCGCCCGGTTGGCCTCGCGGTAATTGGCGTAGGTCGAATCGCCCGGAAGCCCGAGCAGCATCGGCGGCACCCCGAAGGCCAAGGCGATCTCCCGAGCCGCCGACGCCTTCATCCCGGCGAAGTCCATGTCGGCCGGAGTCAGGCTCATCGCCTGCCATTTCAGCCCGCCTTCGAGCAGAAGCGGCCGCCCGGCATTGGCGGTTCCGGCGAAATGAAGCTCGAGCTCCTCGCGCAGCCGGTCATATTGCTCGGGCGCCAGGCTCCCCTCGCCCTCGACGCTGAGCGCGCCCGAAGGCCGCGCCGCATTGTCGAGCAGGGCCTTGTTCCAGCGCGTCGCTTCATTGTGGATCGCCACCGCCCCCGCCGCCGCGCCGAGGCAGCCGAGCCCGTAATGGTCGTCGAGCGGGTGCATCGCCTTGATATGGACGAGGCTCGGCCGTCCGAGCCCGTCGAGCGCCGGGAGCCGCGCCTTCACCGCTCCCGCCCGATAGACATAGGCGGCCGGCCAGCCCCCCGAATCCGCCTCGATCGCCACCCTTTCCGGCCGCAGCGCGAACAGCTCCGCCGGCGCCGCCTCGGCATCGAGCAGGATCTGGACGAAGGCGTTGCCGTGGAGCAGCACCTGCGCCGCGGCGCAGTCCAGCAGCGCGGGCGTGACCAGCGCCAGCGCCTTCGCCGAAGCCGCCGTCCCCGCTCCCACCTCGCCGTCGGCCGCATAGACCGGCGCCCAGGCGACGCTTTCCGCCACCAGCCTCACCGCGCGCTGGGCGACCGGATTGCCCATATAGGCCTCGCGCGCCTGCGCCTCGTAATTGCGGGGCCACGCCCCGGCCCCCGCCGCGCCCGAATAAGCGCGATTCAACAACGGCCGCGCCGCCGGCGCCGCCTTCCGCCCAAACCATTTCATGATCGCCTCCCATGGGGACAGGTACCGGTACCTGTCCCCTTTCTCCTTCCAATGGGGACAGGTACCGGTACCTGTCCCCCTCTCCGTCCTTCACATGGGGACAGTCTAAAGCCGCCGGATCCGCGGCTCCGCTTTTCGCCGCCCGAGCATCAGCTCGGTCATCGCCCAGACCATCGCGTCCGCCCGGTCGGGCGAGCGCCCCGGCCCTTCATAGCCGCCGCCCGCGATCAGGCCGGCGAGCTCGTCCTCGAGGCTTGGAAAGGCGCCTGCGAACTTCGCCGCGCCGCGCTCGAACAGGGCCGCCACCGGCTCGGCCCGGGCCGACTTGCCGAGGCTGGCGTGGACCATCGTCACCGGCAGGTCGACATCGGCGCCGCGAAGCACGCTCGCCACCATCGCCCCGCCCTGATTGCCCTCGGCGACCACCCGGTCCGCGCCCCACTCGCGCGCCGCCCCGGCCACCGCCCGGGCCCATCCTTCCGGGCTTCGGCCCGAAACGCTGGCGTCGGCGACGACATAGGCGACGTCGTCGTCGACAAGCGCGCAGACGACGATCCCGCAAGCATCGCCCTCCGCCGAAACGGGGGGATCGACCCCGACCACGACCCGCCTGAAGCCGTCATTGCGAGCGCGGCGAAGCAATTCAGCCGGGCCTTGGTCGCACGCCCCGAAGCCGGATTGCTTCGTCGCTCCGCGGCTCGCAATGACGGCCTCCGCTCGGCACCGCTCGATCAGGTCCCTCGGCCACAAGCTGCCTTCGACGTCCTCGATCAGCTCCCCGTCCAGCTCCTGCCGCCCCAGCCGGGTCCCGCCGTAAAGGCCGGTCAGATGGTCGACCACGCTCGGCGACAACAAGGCCGCGTCCGCCGTCCGGCCGCGAGTCAGGACGATGTCGCCGAGCGCCGCCAGCTTGCGCATCAGCGGCGTCGGCCGCGGAGTCGTCGTCACCAGCACCCGCGGCAGAGCTCCGCGGCGAAGCCCGAACATCAGATTGTCCCAGCTCGCCCCGGCCCGGGCCCATTTGGCGAGCTCGTCGCACCAGGCATAATCGTATTCGGGCCCGCGCAACGCTTCCGGATTGGCACCGGAATGAACGAAGGCCTGGGTCCCGTTCGCCCAGCTCAGCCGCCCGAGCGAGGGCTCCCAGCCGGGCCGCGCATGATCCGGCGCACAGGCGAGGATTCCCGATGATCCCTCGACCATCACCGCCCTCGCCTCATCCTCGGTCGGACCGACCAGGGCGATGCGCAGCCCGGGGGCCGCGGCCAGCTGGTGCACCCATTGCGCTCCGGCCAGGGTCTTGCCGTAGCCGCGCCCGCCCATCATCACCCAGATCCGCCAGTCGCCTTCGGGGGGCCGCTGTCCCGGCCGAGCCTGACCATGCCAGCCGCCGAGCGCCTCCTTCATCGGCCGCGACAGGCTCTTCAGCAGGGCCCGGCGCTGCGCCGGATCCATCATCGCGATCCGCTCGGCCGGCGAGAAGCGCTCGGCCCGTTCCTCTTCGCTGAGGTGCGCGTAACGCTCGATCATCAGCCCTTGCCCCCCCTCCGGCGGTTGAAATCGGAAAGCATCTCCGCGGTCCATTTGATCGTCGCCTTGAGCGCCGCGGAGCGCTTGCCTCGGCCCCTCGTCGCCGGCGCCTCCGGGGCGGCATTTGAGTCGCCGCTCCGGGGCGCGAATTGCCCTTTCTCCCTGCGCGGCGGATCGTCCGTGCCGTTCATCTCACCCTCCCTGATGGAAACCGGCCGCCATGCCCGCGACGAATTCCTCCCCGGCCTTTGCCGGGGAGGAATCAGGTCGAAAATCATGACGGCCGAACCGCGCGCCCGCTCTTCAAATCCGGGCCCGGCCTCGCCGGCGCCCAGCGCGGCGCGCAAAGAAAAAGCCGGCCGCGGAAACGCCCGCGCCGGCTGTTCGATCTGCTCCAGCTACAATTCCGAAGCGTGACTAAAAGATACCCGAGCAGCGTGACGCTGTCAAGCCTTTTGTACCGCTCCGGTGAAATCCTATTTTTTGAGCCCTCCAGCTATATTAAAACCGCGATTTTTTGCGCCGGCTACTCGAGCGCCGAAATCCTATTTTTCGGGGTCATTTTCAAAAAAACTTTATTTTTTCGAGGCCGTTTTCGGGCCGATTCGGGCCTGCCCGAATCCTACGGCGCGAATCGACCGATTCGCGCAGGTCGGTTCGGTCTGGCCCTCTGCCCGAATTGAGTCGCGGCCCACGCAGGACCGCTGTCACCCGGCCTTCGCCCCCCGGGTCAGCACCCGCCGCCAGAGCGGGATGGTGATCAGTCCCGCCTGCGCCATTTGCGGAAGCACGAAGCCCAATGCGACCGCGCAGGCCGCGCCGAGCAGGACGCTGAGCGAGCGCCGTCGGACATAGACGATGTCCTCGGCGCTGGTGCGCGGGTCGACCATGTCGGGTCCGGTCGCCGTTCGCACCACCTTCACGTTGAACGCGGCGGCGGCCAGCATCGCGCCGCAATAGAGCAGGGCCGGCGGCCGAGCGTAGAGATTCTGGGCGAGCCAGGCGGTGACGAACGGCATGAAGACGATGGTGAGCAGAAGCCCCATGTTCCAGGGCAGGATCTTCGGGCTGTAGCGGCCGGCGAGCGCGAAGGCGCGGTGGTGGCCCATCCAGAACAGGCCGATGACGGCGAAGCTGATGAAGAAGCCGAGCAGGCTCGGCCACAGATGGGCGAGCGCGAGCCAGTAAGCGCGGTCGGGCGACCCCTCGGGCGGATGCGGCGGGTGGAGCTCGATGACGAGCAGGGTGATCGCGATCGCGAACACCGCGTCCGAGAAAAAGACCAGCCGCTCCAGCGCATGGTCGATCTTCGCCGATCCCGCCATCCCGACTTTCCCCCGGCCCCGGTACAAACGCGGCCTTATGCTGACCCGCTTCGCCGCCTCAGGCAAGCCTCGGGGCGATCGGCGCCTCTCCTCCGAGGCCGTGCGCTGTTTTTTTTGGAGGGAAGGCGCGAAGGTACGAGAAGGATTGGGCGGCCTTCGGCGGAACCGAACCGTTTCAACCGTGGCGAGGATCTCTCGTCCGACCCCCTCGGCCCCCTTCTTGTACCTTCGTGCCTTCTCTCCAAAAAAAAATGCGGTCACAGCCGGGGTGAAAGGTCCCGAGAGGCGCCTGCCCCAGCCGCCCCTGCATCCTTCCGGGAATTCCGAGCGTTATGCATGGCGATGAAAAGCTTTGGTTTTGCCTTCGTAACGTCGCTCCTGCTCGCCGCCTGCGCCGACGCGCCCGAGCCGTCGCCCCAGCCCGATGCCGCCCTGATCGAGCGCCTCGCCCTCGCCAACGCCGCCGCGCCCGCAACTCCCGAAAAGCTCGAGAAAGCCGACCGACTCGTCGCCACCGTCGCCCGGGTCGAGCCCGACCGGGTCGCCGGCGCCGCCGAAAAGCTGCTGACCCGCTGAACGCACAAACGCGCCACCGCGGGCCCTTCTATCTCAACAACTTAACCTTCGGTGCCTGGCACCGAATCCCCCAAAAAGCGCCACCGCGCGCCCTTCGATCTCAATGGCTTAGCCTTCGGTGCCTGGCACCGAATTCCGCCACCAAGCCCCGGCGTCACCTTTCATTTCAAGGCTTAGCCTTCGGTGCCTGGCACCGAAGGGTTCAGAAGGCAGACACCGATTTTCTCAGAAGGGCCGCTCGCCGACGACGTTGCCGGCGGTCCGGTAGCGGCAGACCAGCACCTCTTCCTCGGCCCCTTGCGCCAGAGCGCAGCCGACCCGGTCGCTCTCGCGCCACATCAGCTGCGTGTAATGGCCGACGTCGGCGAAATCGCCGGTGACGCTGTTGTCGGGGAAGCGGCCGGGGCGGAAATATTTCTTCTCCTCGACCCAGCCCTCGACCATCTCCTCGGGCGCGTAGGCGCCGCGCGTCCCGGCCCACAGATTCTCGCCCTGCGGATCGTCCTCGTCGACGTCGGGATCGTGCTCGAACGCGCCGCTTGCGGCCAGCTCGCCGCCCCAGGAAGCGGCCTGTGCAGCCAGGGCCGGGTCCCAGGCGAGCGCGGGGATCCCGGCGGCGGACCGCTCGCGATTATGCGCCGCCAGAAGCCGCTCGTCGAGGCTGGTCAGCCGCCCGGTGCCGCCGATCAGAAGCGGCGCGGCCAAAGCGAGCGCGGCCGCCGCCGCGAGCCGGCCCGTCTTTCCGAAATGTTCGCCGATCCCCGCCATGACGGGCGAGACCCTGAACGAGCGGGCTTAGCGCCACCTTGCCGGTCGAGGTTAGGAGGGTATTTACCCTGAAGGCGGCGCCGGGTTCGCCGGGGCGAGCGCCCGCCTTGCTTATTCCGCCGCCTCGGCCGCCTTGGCCTCGCTTCCGAACAGAGGCGTCGGCCCCGGCGGCTCCGCCCGGGCGGCCCTGGCCCCGTCCTCGCCGCCGCGGCGGCGCTTGAAACGGCCGTCGACCTCGGCCCCGGCGGCGACGCTGAGGCTTTCGTAGAGGACGTCGCCGGTCACCCGGGCGCTCGCCTCGAGAATGAGGGTCGCCGCCTCGACCGCGCCGTCGACGAGGCCCGCGAGCCGCGCCTCGGCGGCCTTGATATTGCCTCTGACCTCGCCGCTCAGGCCCTGGGTCAGGGCGCCGCAGCCGACGTCGCCGATCACCTTGCCGTCGAGATGGAGCTCGCTCTCGGTCGCGATGTCGCCGGTGACCGTGACCTCGCTTCCGATATAGGAGAAAGTCCCGCCGCTTTGCCCCGGCCCGCCGCGCCCCTTGCCGCCCTTCAGGAACATCGCCTCGCCCTCCCCGCGGAGCATCATGACACAATGGCAAGGCGGATCAAGGGAGGGACTTCGAGCTCGGCGCGAACCCGTTTTCGGAGAGAAGGCACGAAGGTACAAGGGAGAAGGGAAGGTCTCCGGCCGAAGGCCAGAAACCCTCCGGCGACCGCAAGGACGCGCCACGGTCGATCCGCCCGGCCCCTTCTTTCTTGTACCTTCGCGCCTTCTCTCCAAAATAATGCGGTCACGGCGCTGGAAGGAAAGGCGCAAGAAGCGCCAAGGCAGTCAAAACGGGGCGGCCGGAATCATAATGGGGGCCGGTGTCGCCACCGGCCCCCACTTGTCCCAGCTTTGACTGCCGTCGCTGGGTGGCGAGGCCATCTCTCGCTGGGCGGCTTTGGATCGCGCCTCGTACACAGGGCCCGAGTCGCTTTCCTCCAGGGTCCGGAGCGAGGCCGCGAAGCCCCGTTCGGTCCCCGGTGGGTCACGGGAGAGGCCCGAAGGCCCCTCGCCGATCCCCGTCGGGTCGCTTGGGCAGGACCGAGATCCTGACCCTCGCTTCCCTTGGCGGATCCGGCCCGGCCGAAGCCGTGCCTTTTCCAGGGCTCGCATCGAGGCCGAAACCTCCCCGGTCGCCCTTCCGAAAGACGCTGGGCCGAGGCCGTCCCGTCCTTCGAGGAACCTCGCGGAAGCCGAAGCCCCTCGAAATCCCCTTTCGGATCGCGGCGCCGCCCGAAGGCCTTGCCGCTTTCCCGGAGCCCGTCTGCCAAGGCCGAAGCCTCTTCGACGAACCCCGTTTCGGGTCGCGGCTGGGGCCGAAGCCCTTCCCCGTCTCCCAGGCTCGAGCCGCGGGGCGATTCCCGCGGCCTTCGCCGGTTCGGCTCCGCTTTCGAAGCTCGCGAACGAGCCTCCCGGCCTTGCCATGGGAAGTTTCGTGAAATCCCGCCTCGCATCGGCTTGCGCCGATGCGGGCGCGGCTTCGTCCGCCTCCCGCCTTCCGCTTCAGAGCGCCAGCGTCCTTGGGGGAGCGACGGCGCCTTCGGCCTGGGGCATCGCGGCCTTCGAGTTTGGAGGTCCGTTTCCGGTCCGCCGCCCTTTCCGGCCACGTCTGGGAAGCTGTCAGCTTTCGCCGATTCGCGAAAGGCGAATCCGCCTGTGGATAATGAGGATAACGGGGGTAAGTTCAGCCTCGATCAGCCGTTGCCGGCCTTGTCCTCATGGGGCGCGGAGGCCGGCTTCGAATCGGCCGATTCCCAGGCGTCGAGCGTCCGCCGTGCCATGTCGAGCGCCATCTTGCGAAGCGAATCGCCGAGCCCGGCCGAGTCCTTCCCGGCCTTGCCGGCCGCCTTCTTCGTCGCGGGGGAATCGCGAAGGGCGGCCGCCGCCGCGAGCAGGGCCGCCGCCACCGTCTCGCTGACCGCGGGCTGCTCCGCCAGCTTGAGCGCGTTCTTGCCGGCCTGGCGCACCGCCTTCGACACCTTGACCCCGGCGATCCGCTTGGGGATCTTGAGCTTGTCCTTCTTGGCTTTCTTGTCGCCCTTGGCCATCGCTTGAAACTCCTATTCGACGATGATCCGGCCGCTCATCCCGAGCAGACGGTGGAGGAGATTGGCGCTGGCCGCCTTGTAGCGCCCCGCCTTCGGCACCAGCACGATCGTTCGGGTCGACAGCGCCGGCACCTCGACGCTTCCACCCTTGACCAGGCCCGAATCGCGCCGCCGAAGCCGGGCTTCGCGAAAGAAACCGCCGGCCGAGAAGCGCAGCCCCTTGTTGCTGTTGTTGACGAAGCGAAGCCGCACCGGCTCGCCCGCCTTCAGCCTGATCTCGCCCGGCTGGATGTCGTAGGCGGTCAGCAGCACGTCATATTCCGGCGCCATCCGCCATTCCTGGGCGGCCGCCGGCGCGGCGAGGAGAAGAGCGAGGGGAAGGAGCAAGCGTCGCATCTCGAAAACCTAGCACGGGGGTCCGCCCTTGTCCTCCCCGCCGCGAAGCGGTGGGGAGGGGGACCACATGAAATGTGGTGGAGGGGTAATTGGCGCGGGACTGGTAGGTTCCCGGAAAACCCTCTTGTTTCACGGCATCTACCCCTCCACCAGCCTACGGCTGGTCCCCCTCCCCATCTCGCGATAGATGGGGAGGACAAGAAAGGTCCCTCATGCGCTTATTCCTCCTCGCCCTCGCCCTCCTCGCCGCCCCCGCCGCCGCGAAGCTCGGCCCCGCCGAGCAGAAGATCGTCCGAACCGTCGAGGCCGAGCAGGATCGCACGATCGCCCTGCTCGAGCGGCTGGTGAACCAGAATAGCGGCTCGCTGAACCTCGCCGGAGTCGAGGCGGTGGGCAAGATGATTCGGGCCGAGCTCGAGCCGCTCGGCTTCGCGGTCCGCTGGGTGCCGATGGCGGAGGCGGGCCGGGCCGGCCACATCGTCGCCGTCCACAAGGGCAGCGGCCGCGGCAAGAGGATGCTTCTCATCGGCCATCTCGACACGGTGTTCGAGCCGGACAGCCCCTTCCAGCGTTTCACCCGCAAGGACCCGGACACCGCCGAAGGCCCCGGAGTCGGCGACGACAAGGGCGGCATGGCCGTCATGGTCGCCGCCCTTCGCGCCATGCAGGCGGCCGGCACCCTGAAGGATGCCGACATCGAGATCGTCCTCACCGGCGACGAGGAGGATGGCGGCAATCCGATCGCCATCGCCCGGCGCGACCTGATCGCCGCCGCCGGCCGCGCCGATCGTCGCCCTCGACTTCGAGGGCCTGGCCCGGGAGCAGGGCCGCGACATGGGCTCGATCGCCCGCCGCGGCTCGGCCTCCTGGCAGGTCACCGCGCGCGGCAGGACCGGCCATTCGAGCGGAATCTTCTCGAAGGACATGGGCGACGGCGCGATCTACGAGCTCGCCCGGATCCTCGCCGCCTTCCGGGCCGAGCTGCCCGAGCCCAACCTCACTTTCAACGTCGGCCTGGTCGCCGGCGGCGCCACCGCCGAGCTCGACCGCGACCTCATTCGGGCGACCGCGACCGGCAAGACCAACATCATCCCGCCCATCGCCATCGCCCGCGGCGATCTGCGCGCGCTCTCGCTCGATCAGCAGGAGCGGGTGATCGCGAAGATGCGCGACATCGTCGGCCGGCACCTCGCCGGAAGCGATGCCGACATCGCCTTCGACGACGGCGCCTATCCGCCGATGGCGCCGACTCCGGCGAGCCGCGATCTCCTCGCCCGGCTCAACGCGGTCAACCGCGACCTCGGCCTCGCCGAAATGGGCGAGTTCGATCCGCTGAAGCGCGGCGCCGGCGACATCGGCTTCGTCGCCCATCTCGTCCCCGGCCTTGTCGGCCTCGGCACCGCCGGCCAGGGCGCCCATGCGCCCGGCGAGACGGTCGACCTCGCCTCCATCCCCCGCCAGGCCAGGCGCGCCGCGATCTTGATGACGAGGCTCAGCCGCCCCTAAGTCCTCCCCGCCGCGCAGCGGTGGGGAGGGGGACCCCAAAATTGTCGCTCCGAGAGGAGCGCCGAGCCTGGCAGGGCGCCGGGCCCGCGCCAGTCCTCACCGCAGCCGGTAATGGTCCGCCAGCCGGTCGAGCGCCATGATCAGCACCAGCTTGCCGGCCCGGGCCGGCCAGCCGAGCGCGGTCTCCGCCTCGCGCATGCCCTCGCCCGAGCACAGCACCCGCCAGGCGATGTCGCGAAGGCCGGGGCCGAGCGCCTTCACCGCCGAATCGAAGCGTCGGCGGGCGGCGATCTGGACGTGGGTCGTCGCCGCCGGGCCGGCCGGGCCGCGCGGGTTCCGGTCGGGCGGCGGCGAATCCCAGCGCATCGTCACCCTCGGCGGAAGCCCGGAGCGCTCCCAGTCGCTTCGCAATTGCTCCCCGGCGGCGAACTGGCGTTCGCCGACATGGCCGCGCGAACGCAGCCAGCCGAGCGGCGATTCCGCCAAATTCACCGTCACCGAACGCGCCGCCGGCCGCCGTCCCTTGCCCCGCTCGGCCCCATCCTGCGGCACCGGCCGTTCGGCGAGCAGCCGATTGCGCCTCACTTTCTCGGTCTTCACAACTCCCTCCCGATTCGGAACATTTAGAGAACCTTGCCATGTCGGCAAGTATGTAGGAAAGTGAAATCATGAATTCGCATGCGTTTGTGGGGAAATTGGCATGATCACTCGTATTCGCGATGTTCGTCGCGCGAAGAAGCTTACGCTTCAGGACGTGGCCGACCGCTGTGATCCTCCGACCACGCCGCAGACGATCGGCCGGCTCGAGACGGGGACCCGCACCGTCTCCTTGGCCTGGCTCAACCGGATCGCGGACGCGCTCGGGGTCGAGGCGGCCGACCTCATCGAATTCGCGGATCGCGACGAGGATGTTCCGCTCGCCGCCTTGCTCGGCCATGACGGCGCCCAGGCCCCGCGCCGGTCGAGCGTCGTCCTGCCGCCGCGGCCGGAGCCCGACATGGTGGCGGTCGCGGTCGAAGCGAGCGTCGGCGACTATCGCAGCGGCGACGAGATCTGGTGCCTTCGCCTCGCCCCCGAAGCCTTCGGCCGGGCCCTCAACCGCGACGTCCTCGTCCCCCGTCCCGCCGGCCGCTTCCTGTTCGGCCGGCTGATCGCCCGTGAGGAAGGCAAGCTCCACCTCCTCCCGCTGGGCGGCGGCCACCGCCAGATCGTCATCGCCGATCCGCTTTGGATGGGCATGGCGACGACCTTGGTACGGAATCTCTAGAGCATCGGGCGCTAAATCTGCAGCCTCTCGTCATGCCGGGCTTGACCCGGCATCCACCTTTTTTTCCACGACGGTCAGCGAGAAGGTGGACCCCGGGTCAAGCCCGGGGTGACGATCCAGGTTTTACGCATCCCGCTCTAGGCGTCGTCCCGGCGCAAGCCGGGATCCCAGCGGGTGAGGAACGCAGAAGCCTTCACTCCTTGAGGTCCCGGCTTGCGCCGGGATGACGGGGGAGCCGGCTCGCCGGCCGAAGCTTTAGCGAAGGTGTCGTTTGCGATAAGGGCTTCCAGATTTTTGCAATTGAGTAGAGGCCATTGTCATCGCCTCCCTAAGAAACGCGCCGCTTAAGGACCGGGGTGGTGGCCGGGAGGGGTGCTGCCGCAAGATTGCACCGTGTCGTTTCACGCCAAGCCGCTCATTTTTTTCAAAGTGAGCAGCAACGCCGGATCCGCCGGCAACTCGTCGAACTCGCACTCAGCGCGGCATCCGGGTAATCTGCAGCCTAGCGCCTGATCATCCCAGTTATGCAGCCTTCGGCAGGATCATCCAGGCGGCGCCGCCGTCCTGCTCGAAAGCCTGACGCAGCATGGCCAGTCCAGCCTGCGCCGGATCGGTGTCGACCACGAACCCGATGCCGAACAACGTAATGTCGACCAGTGGCAGCTCGTCACCCGGCCGGAGCATCGGTGCACTGACATGATGGGAACAGCCCGGCCGACCCTGCGTCAACAGGATGTCGAAGTCGCCGATGCCCTTGCGCACGAAGGCGCGTACCGGATCAAACCGCGAATCGCGGGCCAAGGACAGGCCCCAGTTGAGCGCGACCGATCCGAGCGCGACCTTGAGAAGCGCTCGCGCCAGCTTCGGCTCACGGCCCAGCTCCTGCCTGAACCCGACCGTTGCCTCCTCACCCGCTGCCGGCGTGTCGAACACGACATCGGTGATTCCGTTAGCAGGGCTCGCCGCCGTCAATCGCCGCCCATCCGACTCCACGACCTGCGGCCCAGCATTCAAATGAATCTCGGGCTTCCCGCCGACATACCGCCCCTTGATCGGCGCCCACATATTGATCGCCGGCGCCTTCCCCTTCTTGCGGCGCACGCCGTGAACGAAGGCCATGATCTCAAACTGCCGGATTAACGCCTGGTCGACATGACCAAGGCCGTTATTGCAGGCCATGCACACGCCGACGCCAAGAACCAAATGCGGGGGGCAGCCAAGAGCGTCGGGCAGGACATGCTCCTCGCTGCCCTTGCGGATAGGCTTCAGACACCAGATACAGCGCTCGATCGGCTCGGTCATGGGTGGCCACTACCATATCTTGCAAAGCAGCGCACCTGCATCCTTATTGGCGGAATGACCGAAACCGACCTCGACTTCGACGATGGACCTTGCTGGCTCCCGGACATTTACGACCACTTGGCGCCGAAGCTCCCAAACGACATCGGCCAGAGAATCGCTTCCCGAAATCCCGAGGGTCCGATCAGCGCCCGCCTCGCCCTGGCGGAGCGTGTCGACCAGCGGACTATCGTCGACTCCGTCCGCGACTGGATTTTAAAGCGCGATGTCCTCGTTTATCACGGCACGCGCATCAACGAGGCACAACGCGCCTCGATCGAGCGGGAAGGGCTTCGCCTGCTCGTTCCAAGCGAAAGGGGCCCGGCGATCGCCGAATTCCTCAAGCTTCACCCGCGCTGGCCCGAACTCGCCCCACGCGTACCGGAGGCGATCGACCAGGTCTCCCGGCACGGCGGCGGCCGTGCCGGCACGGTGCATGCCCTTCTCTCGCGCAGTGGCCTGGTACGAGGCTGCAATCACTATCTCGTCGAAGGCTCAGAATTCGAGCACCAGATCGCCAACTATCTCCTCGGCGAGGAATGTCATGAGGAGAACCGGCGACGTGGATACGGCGCGCTCGTCCGAATCCGGGTGACCGGCGCGTCGGCTCTTGCCGCGGCAAACCCCCACGGTGAAACCGGCAACGAGCCCAACCTCATTGCCGAGCTGATCCGCGCGCTCGCTTGGTGGCTGGCCACCGGAGACAACGACACAGAAAGCTTCGAAGTGGGCTGCGCCCTCATTTTCTATGCACCGGTACCCGCCTCGCAGATCGAAGCGATCATCCACGTACCCGACGAAGAGCTATGGCCGCACTACGATCACCGCCTTCGCTGATGGCCCGCGCGCCAAGCAGGCCTCTAGCCAGAGAGCGCAACCAGCCGACGGAAATTGGAAGTCACCGCTGCATCAACGTCCTGCAGGGACCTCCCCCATAGCTGCGCGAGCTGCTCATAAACGCGCCCGCCACCCCCGGGAAGAAGAGCGACACCATCCAGCATACCGAATGGACCATCTGTCTCCGGCAACAGGCGTTCTGGCGGCATGGCCTCCACCGCACTGCGACCAGCCTTCGTCAGGAGCATCGAAGGCCCAACGGAGAACCAGCAGCCGAGCGCCGCGGCCCGCGCCACGATCGAGGGCTTCGCCGAAAACCAATGGAGAACGAATTGGCCGGCCCCTGGCTCGAACTCGAGCAAGTCCAAGAGCATCTCGGCAGCGCCCCGGCTGTGCAGGGATATGGTTCGCCCACCCAGCGCCGCGCAGGCATCGAGTATCTCCCGCAAGACCTCCGCCTGGATGTCCAACGTCGACCGATGGGGCGGCGACCCGTCGAGCCCCACTTCGCCAACATACTGCACCTTGGGCAGCAATCGCTTGAACAGCGCCAATTCGTGCCGCCTCAAAGCCGCCAGCTCCGGATGCAATCCCAAAGCCGTTCGAATCCGGCTTCCTTCAGGCGCCAGCGCCAGTGTCCCCGCATAAGCACTCGGCGTCGTCGTCACCGACAATACATACACACCATCATCAGCCGCGCGCCGCGCGACCGCCACCGGGTCCGGGTAAAGATCCAGGTGACAGTGCAGATCGATCAGCGCCATCGCACCCCACTGAACAGATCCCGGAGCTCAGCCAAGCCCCGTCCGATCGCGGCAATCGTGTCCTGACGCGCCCGCGAGTCGGCCGGAAGCGGACCCGCCGACCGCACCCACGCTTCGAATCGACGCCGATCGAAAGCCGCCAGGCGCGCAACGGCCTGGCGCGCGGCCAAAACGTCATCCGCTTTGGCGCTTCGATCGAGCTGGGTGTAATATTGGGTTTGATCAGGCACGCCGGCCGCGTGAAAGGAGGCGCGCCTGATCAGACACGGCACGCAGCGCCCGCACTGGCCATTCCAGCGCTTCCCCTTCCCACAGGAATAGGAGCGGGAGGCAAGATCGGCCAGGCGGGGATGCTGAGCCGCAGCCAGCATCTCTCCCTTTGTAGTCCCAAAGAACGGGTTCACCAGCCGCGCATCGACGCCAGCATCCGCCCAGATCCGGTTGATCTGCTCCAGGAAGTGCGGATGAGTGGTTCGAGTGCTCAGCGAACCCACCCGGCGGCTCGTAAAAGGCGGATTGATCGCAATGAGGGCGTTCTCAGGCACCCAGACCTCGGCAAGGCCAGCAGCGGTCGCGGCGATCGCGCCGTAACCAAAAAAGAGAACCGACCGACTCCGAGTAGATCCCTCGTAGGGCTTTCGCCACTGCTCGGCAGCCCGTCCGTCGAACCTGTGGCCCCGCAACCCCAGTTCATTGGCCAGGTAGACCTGCGGCTTCACCTCCTTGGACGAGCCCTGGCTGACCAGAAACGGCCGCCGGCCCAGCGACTGAAGCCTCAAAGCCCCCAGGAAGCTGTCGAGGCCTCCCGAGAAGAGAGTGACAGCATCCCGATCATGGAGACGCGCCTGGACCGCCGGAGGCGCCCTGCCGCCTTCGCGAAGCGTCAGAAGCCACACGTCGCCGGTGAGAAACCGCAGCGCCGCTTCCAGCTGCACACGAACCGGCTGCCAGGGCGCGGGGTCATGCAGCGCGACATCCAGCCCGATCACGCGAGTCCAGCCATTGGGCGAGCCGGCACGTACAACAAAGCGGTCGGCTGCAAAGGCCGCCAGCGCCAGCGACAAAAAATCCCAAGCCGGAACGCTGGGAGGGCCAAGCAGCATCCGTCGCGCCTGATATTCGAGGTGCCGGCCGACCCCGGGCAAATCAGGCGTTCCTCGAGCGTACAGATGGACGCCTATCGCATTGGCACGGCGATGCGCCCTCGCAGCCTCGGCCCCATCGGGGGTGGCATAAACGGTCAGGTCCACCGGGCCATCTCCTCATAGACTTCGGCCGTGATCTGCGAGATCAGCCCCTCCATCGTTTGCGCATCCAAGGCCGCTCCTGCCCCCTGAACGACCGGAACCGCGACCTGGTCGGCAACCTCGCGGACCAGAGCCCTGAGGTCGTTCTCTCGCCGAACTGCCATGTCGGGAGGAACTTCGCTGGCGGACTGGGCCTGCTCAGCCGCGACAGACGCAAATACGAGCCTCCGCGATGAAGCAGGCCGTTGCGACAACGATCGCATGGTCGTTGATCGCGGCCAAATCGAAGTCGGCGGCGCCGTCCAGCGCGGCGAACAGGGCCTCCGCAATCGCCGCGCGCGCAATGTCCTCGTCGAGAATGCCCGGCGGACAAAAGCGATCGACAATCGCTCCGATCGCATCCTCCAGTGGAAGCCCGGCCAAAGCGCCCAAGTCGAAGCCGTCGACAACTACCGGTGCGCCGCCCGCCCGGGCTACCGCCGCCAACGCTGCGATCGCAGATCCGCCGGTCCGAGCGGCTCGGGCATGCCGAGCCGAACCGCGCCCGCCGCCCACGGCTCGAGCATAGCGCCCGAGAGCACGGCGACCGACCGCCCGGTCCCCGGTCTCCATATAAGTGCGAAGCGCCCGCCTCACCCCCATGAACGGCTTTTCCGGGAGCACACCCGGTGGGGCTTGCGGCTGCGGCTGATCGGGCTGCGGAGGATCCTGATCAGCCCAAGGCGGAATCAGCGACCCGCCGCCCGGCGTGCTCGGCTTCGACTGCGACGTTCCCACTATTTGCTCTCCAAATAATTCTTCTTCCGCAAGGCAAAGAGCATGCCCTTATGCATCGTCTCCTGCGGCAGATCGTCAATGAGAGCTTGCAGCTGGCGCCGCGCCACTTCCGAACTTTCGCCCAGCAACAGCGCACCGTGAATGCCGGGCAACTGCTGGGTCCAATCTCCCTCGCGAAGCCGGCCCACCAAGCCGGCCATTACCTGCCCACGCTCGTCGGGCGTGAGAGCCGCAATCAGCTCAGCCGCGACCGGGCTGTTCATGCTCGTGACCTGCAAAAGCGCCTCGACCGCGGTCGCAACCGCATCGCCCTGCGCCCGGCGGACAGCCGGAGCCATGACGTCCCGACTGAGGAACAGTGCCGGCTGAAGCGCGGCAGGATCGGAGAATTTCGGCTCCAGCCCCCGCCACTGATCGATGAAAGCCTCATAGGGGCGCCATTGCAACGGCGCGGCTGGACGCTCCTCACCCTGCAGCTCCTCCGCAGGCACGAGCAGCTTGGAAACGACGGGGTCGCCGTCCATGACCAAAGTGTAGAGAGCCTGCGTCGCGTCAGCGTCGGTCCCCCGCTCGAAAATGGCGAGCTTGGCGAGCGTCGCCAGGTCGACGTTCATCTTGCGAGACACGGCCAGCGACCGCCTGAGAAGCACTGCGTTCAAGAGCCGCTTGATGATCCTTGGATTGCCGCCGATGTTGGGCGCCACGGCCAGAATCGAGGCCAGGCGATCCGCCGTCCCAAGCATCTCCAGAAGACCCTCCGGCCGGCCGGCAAGCTCATCGATCTGAGCAGCTTCGAACGTCGCACCCCGCCAACCATTCTGAAGCGCTTCCAGAAGCGCGCTCTGCACGTCGCCGAGACGCGCAGGCACGGTGAGCTGGACGAACAGCGAATACATATAAGCGCGGACGTCCTCGATCCCGACGCGAGGAACCCGAAACGGCACCTGGATCACCTTGTCGAGGTAATCCCTCACATGCGTATTGTCCGGATCACGGAAGTAGCGGGACACGGAGTGACGGATCATATCCTCGTCCGCGGCAACCACAAATGCCGTGCCCGGCATGAACAGGAACAGCCGAACCGCCTCGAGAGTGCCGATAGCGACGTCGGGCAGGCACCGGTCCAAATTGTCGATGAACAAGACGAGCGTCCGGTCCAGACCCTGGAGAATCTCCCCGAACTCCTTGCGGAACGCCGCAATCTCTTTCGGCGGAGTCCGTGCCTCCTCAGGCTTTACGAGCTTCGACCACCCCTCGGCGGCCTCCCTGCCAGCCCCCTTGAGCTCGTCTGCATCCCGCTTCTCGAAATCGCCCGCAACGAGTGAAGAGATCGCGCCTCCGGCCTTCGTCAAAAGCCCTGGCGGCACCCCAAACGCCATTCCGATCCCAAAGTCCGCGGCCAGCCCAATCGCCCTGAAATAGTTCACCCTGGAGGCGAAACTCTTGATCTTCCTGGTCAGCGGCTCGTCAGCCTTGGCCGCCTCGAGCAAGGTCTCGGCCACGACCTCCATCAAGGCCGCCTTGGAATCGTCGAACCCCTGATAAAGCCAGGCATCGAACTCGAGGACGAGCGGCGGTTTTTCTCTCGCCGCAAGCGCCTTGGACACGAGCTTCAGAACAGTCGACTTGCCGGTACCCCAGGTCCCGAACACGCCGATCGAGATGGGCAGCATCTCCGGACGTGAGGCGAGCTCTGCGACCTGCTCCGCAACTTCCGTGAAGTTAAGGAAATCATCCAGGCTCTCTCGATCACTCCACATCCGCTCGAAGACCTTTCACCGATTCGCGCCCGGGCACCGGGTAGCTCACTTGCGGCGGCTGGCCAGCACAAGGCAAGACAAGCTCATGACCATTCCACACTTCCAGCGCGAGCTTCGACGCTTCAGAGACGAAATCTACCCCCGCCACGGCGACGGGTCCTTCACCTCATTCCACGACGGCGCGGCGCGGGCCTGGGAAGGCTATAAGGCGCGCGTACGGGCTGAAGCCCTCTCGCGGCTCAGTGCCGCGGAGTGGACGGAATCGGAAATCGGCACGGGCGCCATCCTGGAACGCGCCATCAGCGCGATCGAGATCGGCGGCAACGAACAGCAGCGAAACAACCTCGTGCCCTGGGATGGACGCTACGGCCCCCTACCGTCGCCCACGCCGTCTTCCTCGCCGCCCGCGGCCGCGCAGACGCCCGCAGACGCATCGAGCGATGGCTCTTCGATGCATTTGCCAGCGACGGTGATCCAGCCAACCTCTTCGAGCGCTTTCGCGGCATCGCCGGCGACGGCTACGCCCTCCCCGCCTATCTCTTCTTCCTTATCGACGACGATCGCTTTGCCCCAATCGCACCACGCACCTTCGACGAAGCCTTCCGACGCCTCGGCATCCCCCTCACCACCAGCGGCCAATGCTCCTGGCCGAACTATCTCGCCTATAACGAAGCGCTTGAGGAGGTGCGACGCGAACTCGAACTCGCCGGCTTCGCCGACGCCTGCCACATCGATGCCCACTCCTTCTGCTGGATGCTCATTCGAATGGAGGAGGGACAGCCAGGCGGAGGCACCCGTCCCGGCACCGTCCGCTACGCAAGCGCGCGCCGGCGATCTATCCTCACCATGGCAGAGCACGCGGCGACCGCCGCGGCACAATCGGGCACTATCGTCACCTCCATCCGAAAAGATAAGCAAATCCATCATAGCCGACAGGAGCTGGAACGGATCATAGAGGCACTGATCGAACGACAGGGCAGCCTTTGCGCACTCACCGGACTGCCGCTCGGCTGGCTCGGCAATTGCGAGGATCCCGCAATGCTCGCCTCGCTTGACCGCATCGACAGCGACGGACACTACAGAGAGAACGATCTCCAAGTCATTTGCCGCTTCGTTAACATGTGGAAAGGCAGCTCACCGGATGGCGAGTTTCGGCGCCTACTTGCACTCCTGCGAACCTGATCCAGTCGAGGCGGAGGCCTTCAGATCAAGCCGTCAACCACTTCCTTTCCGACAGCTGAAGATACACCGTGAACTGCCTGTGAAACCTCACAGGAATAAGAAAAACATGAGGTTAGCGGCGGCAAAAGGTCGCCGAGGATGAAATATCTGCTACTCGCACTACTCGCAGCTTACGCAGGCCCTGAGCGCGCATTAGGCCAACTCCTACAGCCTTCGCACGCGTACGCGACGGAAGTACCACATCCGGGAAAGGAGGCCGACGCGAACGGGGCACCACCCCGCATCCAAACCCGCGCAGGTCCGTCCCTCCCATTCCCTGCGTTGCACATCCCCGAAATCGCGATAGGTGAACTCGAGCATCATCTCGTCAACTCCGCTTTCCACCTCGGTCAGGCCCACTTCGACCGAACATTCCGCTCGCCCGCCAATCACCGGGAACCAGCGCTCAGCGCGGCCCAGAACCAAGTTTCCCGCGAACAAGACAATCCGAATGCGGACATCGGCAGCAGTCACGGCACCGATATTCGACACCCTGAAAGTCAAGCATTCAGAATTCTGTGGATCGCCAACCCTGATAGAAGCACCGTCGCAGCCGACACGAGCCCGCTTGTCGGCAGCTACGAAACGAATGGAAGCCCGCAGCTTGTCCCGCTCGACGGCCGAAGCCACGACCTTAGCCAGCACAAGAGCAATCGCAAACAGAACAGCAATAAATCTGAGCAAGCTGTCCTGGCCCATCAGTCCAGCGAAAAATTCACTCATGCTACAGCTCTCCTCACCGGCTTTCTGCTCGCATTCCTCGGCTTCTTCATCCTCCTTACGACCGAAGGCTTGACCTGCAAGCTAATAGGAATCGCTACACTGGCTATGGCGTACCTGTTCCTCTCCTGGAGTCTTTCGTGAGACTTCCATTACGCCTCCAAGATGAAAGGTCCTGCGGTGACACGTGGACTCAAAGCGGCGCTTCAGCCCAAGAACCCCAATGCCGGCCATCGCGCCCTGGCGGCGAGGCCTACCCCAATCCTCGGCTCGATTCCGGGGCTCGAGCGGCTCCTCCCTGGACGCTACGCACCCGGCGAAACCGTCCGATCCCGCTACGGCAAATGGACGCTGCCGCGATCTTTTCGAGGCCACGCAATCAGCGAGATCGTGAACGGCACGATGTTTGGCTGACAAGCGATGCCTGCCTGCTTCAGGCAAGTTGCGTGACTGCATCGAAGCGCCACGCAGACTGCCTCAGATTGTTCGTACAACGGGCAATGCATATACTAGGTGCGGAAATTGGAATACGGATCAGACATGCAGCAGACGCGCGGTCCCAGTATCAGAGGCTCGAAACCAGAGCCGGCAGCACCCGCTTTGGAGATCAATCGCGCCTGGTCCAACCCATCCCTCAATGATCCGCTGACGATCATTGCCATGGTGCTCGAGCGGCCCACCACCCACGATCTCACGCAAACGATCCTCAGCTATGGCCTCGATGCCGTCGTCGACGTCAAAGCGAGGCTGGAACCCGATCTGCCGGCGTTCCGCCGGACCTATCTCGCCCGCATCTGGGACCCGGTTCTCAAAGGCCTCGAGCGTGCTGCACTTCGACGCCCTGCCTGAAAGCACAGCGAAGCTCCTCGGACGGCTTCAAACTCTGGAGGAAGTCCAGGGCTTCACGCTGATCGGTGGTACCGCGCTCGCCCTCCAGGCAAGGCATCGCGAAAGCGAAGATCTCGATCTCGCCTGGACCCAGGGCAAGTTGCCGCAACGACAGATCGAGAAACTCCTCAAAAGCCTCGCCGGAGACATCCAGCCCAAGCTCATCACGGACCAGGCCGCACTCCTCGACGCCGAAAACGACGGCCTGGATCTCAACGAAACGCAGCAAGACTGGCAGATCGGCAACGTAAAGGTGACCTTCTTCGCTCCCTTCAGCCGGGCGCAACTCGATGTCTACAAGCAAGCCCATCCGCTCCAGCTCGAACAGATCAAGGTCCTCGATCCCGACAGCGTCTTTGCCCTGAAGGACTCGCTGGTCCTCGATCGCAAAACCAGTCGCGACCTCTACGACCTGTGGTTCTTCCTCGACCGCCGCGACCGGACCATCGACGATATCCTCACCGCAATGGACGAGCGGAAGAGGCATCTCAGCACCGACCACCTCCTCGACCGTCTCTCGCCAGCCTCCTTCCATCTCACCGATCCAGGCTTCAAAGCCCTCCTAACCGATGCGCCTCAGGACAAAGAGGCTCTACTCACAGCCATGCGCGAGAGAGTGGACGAGTATCGAACCGAACTTGCCTATGAACTCGCCCTTGCAGCGCGCCACCGGGACAAAGGCCCGAGCCGGTAGCGCAGACGCGCCTGCCAGAAGCCGAGCTCACTTCCTGAATTTGCTTCGCGGCGCGTTGAAATGCAGTGCCTGACCGCGATGCGGGTCGAGCAACTATCCATCGCGCAACCCGACGACACCAAGTTCCCCGGCCGCACAGAGCCTCCGCTCGGCCGCCGAGAGGCCAACGCCGCCCGGTCGGACAAAATCGATCGTCTAGGCCGCTCCCGCACGACGGATCATAGCGCAGGCCGAGGCCGCGGCCCGCCGATCAGCGCCGAACGGCACTACCGCAACAGCAACGGAACCGTTGGCCTCCAATTGGTATCGGATCTCCAGATAAGCCTCCTCGACCTCGCTGGACACAGAGGTCGACCGGCCGCCGCTCACCCAGCCGCCGAAGAGACCGCCACCCACGCCGCCGATCACCGTTCGACCGCTATGCCGGGTCTGGGTCACCTGGGTGACCTCCCGCTCCACCGACACATCGGCAATCAGGTCCGGCGTCAGCCGAAGGAGCTGATAACCGCTCGACCGGTCGGCCAGAAGAAGCTCGCCTCCCTTCGTCAGCGCAAAGGCGCCCGGGGATCCCGTGTACCAGGTACAAGGAGGGGAGCTGAGATCCCCAGCAGCTCTAAGCCTCGACCCCAGCTTCTTCGCCGCGAAGCGAAAACGAAGATTGCGGCTCGGCCTCAGAAAAACGCCGACGGCGATCGCTACGGCAAGCCGCGCGACGATCCATGCGCCCGCGGCACCTATGAGCACACCCCCGGTTACATTCCAGCCATACCGGCTCAAAAGCATCAGAAGAGCTGTCCCGAACAACGCCCAGAAGACCGTCCTCGGCACAATCCGCTCGAGCCACTCCTGATGCACCACGCACCGCCGCACGTCCTCGTTCCGGCAGTCAGGCACCAGGAGCCCGTCCCCGGGCAAGGTCAGCGACCTTTCCACCGTGAGAGTCCTCCCGCGGAGATCAGAAGGAGGGCCTGTCCTTCTTGGGATAGAGGCGCTCGACCTCCGCCTTCACTGCAGCTTCCCAGGCGCGGTCCGCCCGTTGCCCCTGGCGAAGCTCGAGGCTGCGGTTCATCACGTCCATGACGTAGACGGTGAGGTTGGGAAGCTGGTTCGTGGCCAGCGAACCGGTCCTCGAACATTGCCGCTCGCCGGCCGAGCAATAGAGGCTTTCCCAATCCCAGCTGAGCGAAGGCCGGCCGTAGCGACTCAAAGCCGCATCCCTGAACCGTTCAGCTTCGATCGCCTCGGAGCTGATCCGGTAACGGACCTGAGACACATAGGGCCCGGCCGACCCGACCAGATACTCAACCTGGATGAACTCCTGCCCCTTCTTATAATCTTCCTTTCGAACGACCTCAGCCCCAGCCGGGATCTTGATTGCACGCAAAAAAGAAACCTGGCTCGCCAGCTCGCCCTGCCAGGAGCGGCCCGTGTAGCGATAATGGAGCGAGTAGCCCGCCGCCCTCAACGCAGCGTTTACTTCGGCAGGCCTCATGCCGAGCCCCACGCCGGCGACTTTCCACGGCGCGGTCACCCTTGCCGTCGATGTCACCAGAGGCACTTGAGCAGGGGCGGCCTCAGCAGCGGCGGCTGCAATCAGTAAAAGGGCGATCAGCTTCATCCCACGGTCCCTCGCTAGCCGACGGCAGACGGCCGACGGCATCTCCCCAAAAGAGGGGCGAATGGGGAAAGGAGCCTTTGTGTGATGCGCCCCGACCCCGTGCTCAGCACCGCCGCCCGGGGAGCCGGGTGGAGAACACGCTCGAGCACGGAGGCAGAGCGCCCCACGTATTCGCCCGTGAGGGCTCTTGTATTTCGTGGGCCGCCCGACATGAGCGGTCCGTGCTCGGCACGCGTGGTGCACCGGCGAAGCTGTTCAAGACTCCGACGGCGAGTGGAAACTACGCTGATGTTATCGTCTCGGCAAGCGCAGTCGACGCCGCCGTCGTTCCCCAGGACGCTGAGCTGCGTCGCAGCTTAAGCGGCGTCGCCGAGGGCTTTGATATGCTCTCCACACCCGGCGCCAAGGCCACCCGATGCACGTCTAGGACTCATCGAAGTGTCCCAGACCTGCCTCGGCGCAACGGCCCAACGCTCTTTGGGGCAGGCTTGTCGCCTCAACCTTGCCGTTTACCGAGCAGCGCCGTTCCTTGCATGTCACCGCCCAGCGATGACCAGGACGAGCGCGATGCCATAGCCCGCAACGGCGGACGCTGACGTCAGCGCCATTCCGAAGGCCCGACCGACCACGCCCTTCGCATAGCCGGCGGCGAGGCCGATCCGACCGATCAGATACAGCAAGACCAGCAAGGGGATGATGACCAGCTCCGGCCCGCGCAGCACCGTGGCGAGGATCAAATGCGCCCCCGAGGCGATCACCGTCTGCTCAAGGGAGTTCTGGAGCACAGCGCTGGGAACAAGGGTCGCCGGCCTAGGCGGCGCGGAGGCCGAGTCCGGCCGGTCCCCTGGGGAGGGTAAACGCGTCCGAGCCGCCACTTGTATGCAGCCCAGAAGCCAAAGGAAGATCAAGAGATCCCATTTCAGAGCGAAGGCTATGCTCTCGGCGAGGCTCATCGAGGATCCGACACCGACGAAGCTCGGCGGAAACCACAAATAGCCGGCGCCGAGCACGGCGGCGGCGACCACGAACGCAGCAAGACTCCGGAGAACGATACCGCGCTGCTGTTGATCGAGTTCCATTCCATATTCTCGCGTGCGGGGGGCTGGGGCTTAACTCGCCAGTACTGGATAAGCCAGATGCGGGCTGAGGCGCAACTCAGCCCCTATCGGCAAGTGACTACTCGTCTCGGTGCCGGCCCGACGCCTTGGACGCTTACCCGCTGAGCGGCGTGGAGCTTGCAGGCAATCAGGAAATCCAAGGCGGTCAACTCGGCAGCGACCGAAGCAATGCCGCACGCGTCTAGAAGCGGATTTCACAGCCATCGGCGAGACGATTCAACGACGCATCTCCAAGGTGAGAACAATTCTTATGGCTGAAGTGAAAGCAGATGCGCGAGCCTTTCCTTTTGCGACGAATTGCTGTTAGGGAGCGGCCAATGCGGCGATTCCTCAACCTTGTCGGCACTCTGATGCTCTTCGTTCTCGTCTTTACGGGAACGGCGGCGCATGCCGCGGAGGCGGTTGGCTGCATCGAGGTGAGCTCCAACTCGGCCGGCCATTTCGAGGGCGACCGGGACCAGGTCCCGGCCGATGCCGACAAGGGCGCCCCTCACCATCATGGCGGATGCAGCGGCCATCATGTCGCCGTACCGGCCACGTTCGATGGGGCGCAAATTGCCTCGGGCGAAGAGGGTCGGCCGGCATTGCGCGCCAAGCGGGGCTTGCCCGGCCTCGAACCCGGCCGAGCGCTCCGCCCTCCGATCGCCTGACGACACGCAGCTAGTCCGCCGCCTCCGGGACGGTGGACCTCTCGTGCCGTCAGGAGTTCTCCAATCATGAAATCCGTATGTGTCGCGGCTTCCGCCGCGGCAATCGTCTGGGCCCTCGGGTCGGCCGCGTCGGCGCAGGTGTCGACGCCGGCCAGCCCTCGCGTCGGCTCGCCGGTCGTGACCGAACGCGCGGGACCGCCCGCGCCGCCGGCGCCCCAAGCCAATTTGCCGTTGCTGACGCCGCGGGACGGCCCGTTGCCGCCGAGCCTTACTCTCGCACAGGCGCTGGACGAGGCTGAAGCAAGGTCACCCGCGATCATCGCGGCGCAGGCGGAAGTGCAGGCCGCCGATGCGCGGATCCGGCAGGCGGGCTTCCGCTCCAACCCCGAGATTTCTGTCGAGGTGGAGAATTTCCTCGGCACCGGTGAGCTGAGGGGCTTCCGGGGAACCGAGACGACGGTGGCGGTCAACCAGCGGCTCGACCTCGGCGGCCGTCGGCAGTCGCGGGTCGGAACTGCCCGCGCTCAGCTGGTCTCCGCGCGCCTGAGGCTTGCGATCGCCCGTGCCGACCTTGGCCAGCAGATCCGCGAGCAGTTCGCCCGCGCCGTTACCGCCCGCGAGCGGCTTCGGCTCGCCGTGGAAAACGAGGAACGGGCGCGAGAACTGGCGCGCATTACCGGCGAACTCGTCGACGCGGGCCGCGAGCCGCCCTTGAGGGCGCTTCGAGCGCGTTCCGCCGCCGCCCAGGCCGTGGCGGAGCTTGAGGGCGCGCGCGCGGAAGAGGCGGCGTCGAGAGGCCTGCTCGCCTCGCTCTTCGGGGTCAGCACCCCTCCCGCATCGGTCGTCGGAGCGCTTCTCGACCTCCAGCCGAGGATAGTCGATCCGGAGCAGAGCCTCGAGGTCCGGCTGGCCGATTCCGAACGGCTGATCGCCGAGTCCAACCTTCGGCAGGAACAGGTCGCGCGCAAGCTCGACCCGGCCGTCGGCCTCGGCATCCGTCACGTCCGGGAAACCGGCGATGTCGGCCTGGTCGCCGGTCTCTCGATGCCGCTCCCTGTCTTCGACCGCAACCAGGGCAATATCGCCGCCGCCCGGTCGAATGTCATCGCCGCTGAGGCGCGCCGTACCAGCGCCGCGGCTTCGGCACGGGTGCGCGGACAGAACGCTATCGCCAATGTCGCTGCCGCCGAGGCTCGCGTCGGAGCGCTCGATCGCGCCGCCGTCCCGGAGGCCGCCGAAGCGCTTCGCCTGACCCAGCTTTCCTATCGGGAGGGCCGCGCCAGCCTGCTGGAACTGCTCGACGCCCAAGAAGCCTATCGGAACGCCCAGGCGGCGCTGATCGACGCCCGCCTCGCCCTCGCCCTTGCCACGGCCGAACTCGGCCGCATCGGCGCACAATAAGGAACCAGAGATGCAGTTCAATCCAACAGGCAGACAGAAGTTGATCGCTGGTGGCGCCGGGATAGCTCTCCTTGCCGCGACCGGGGGGCTGCTCAGTCGGCCGTGCGGGCAACGATTCCACTTCCGTCGAGGTGAAGGCGGAGGCTGGCGAAGAGGAGCACGGCAAAGAGGAAGAGCACGGGCCGGAAGGCCTGGTGCCGATGACCCCGGAGCGGATGACCGCGGCCGGCATCCGGACCGAGACCGTGAGCGCGGGCACGATCGGCGCCGAGATCATATCCCAGGCGACGGTCGCCGCCCCGCCGGAAGGGCGATCCTCGCTGACCGCACGAGCCGACGGAGCGCTCACCCGAATCTTCAAGCGTCTCGGCGATCCGGTCGGCGCCGGCGAGACGGTCGCGCTCCTGGAGAGCCGCGACGCGGCGACCATCGTCGCCGAACGCGCCTCCGCCGCGGCGCGGGCGCAGGCGGCAGGCGCCGCACTCAACCGCGAGCGGCGGCTGTTCAACGCAAAGATCACGGCTCGGCAGGACCTCGAGGCGGCCCAGGCGGCGCATGCGCAGGCCCAGGCCGAACTCGCCCGCACCCAGGCGGCCCTCGGCGCCGCGGGAGTGACCTGCGACGGGCGGCATATCGCCGTGCGAAGCCTCGATCCCGGGACGCATCACCAAGGTCGAAGCCGAGTTGGGCGCCTACGTCTCCGCCGGCACCGAGCTGTTCGAGGTCGCCAACCCGAACCGAATTCAGATCGAGGCCGCGGTTCCCGCCGCCGAGGCCCAGCGTATCCGGCCGGGCGATCCGGCGCTGATCGAGCTGCCCGGCGGGGGCACCGTCGACGCGGTGGTCCGCTCATCGACGCCGTCCCTTGATCCGGAGAGCCGTGCGGCCACCATCGTGCTTACTCCGGCGGGCATTCCGGCCGGCCTCACTCAAGGCCAGGCGGTGCGGGTGAGGATCACGCCTCGAGGCTCGGCGACGAACGGCCGGATCGTCGTACCGGAGGGCGCCGTGCAGACCGTCGAGGGCCGAGATGTGGTCTTCGTGCAAGTTAGAGGCGGCTTCCAGGTGACGCCCGTGACGGTCGGCACCCGAAGCGGCGGCAGGGCGGAGATCGTCGACGGCTTGAAGCCCGGCAGCGTGATCGTGACGACCGGCGCCTTCGCTCTCAAGTCCCAGCTCGGCGCGAGCGAGGCCGAGCATTGAGCCTCAAGCGCCCCGAATTCTCCCGAGCGCGGCCCTTGGCCGGCCGCGCACCAAAGGACTGATTTTGCAATGATCGACCGTCTCCTCGACTCCGCCATCCGCTTCCGCTGGGCTGTTGTGATCGTGACCCTCGCGGTCGCGCTCTACGGGGCGTTCCAGCTGCTCAAGCTGCCGATCGACGCCGTGCCGGACATCACCAACAAGCAGGTGCAGATCAACACGTCTGCGCGCCGCCTACGGTCCGCTCGACATGGAGAAGCTGGTCACCTTCCCGGTCGAAACCGCTCTGGCCGGTATCCCGGGACTTGAAAATACGAGGTCGATCTCCCGCAACGGCTTCAGCCAGGTGACGGCCGTTTTCGAAGAGCATGTCGATCTCTACTTCGCCCGCCAGCAGGTGGCCGAACGGCTGACTCAGGCGCAGGAGAGCCTCCCCGAGGGTGTCGAGCCGCAGATGGGGCCAGTCTCAACCGGCCTTGGCGAAGTCCTGATGTGGTCAGTGGACTTCGACCGCACCGCGACTGCCCGCTCTCCAAAGATCCCGGGCCGCCCGGGCTTTCAGCCTGACGGGTCCTTCCTCACCCCCGAGGGCGAGCGGCTGACCGACGACGTCGCCAAGGCCGGCTTATCTGCGGACGGTGCAGGACTGGATCGTCCGGCCGCAGCTTCGAAGCGTGCCAGGAGTCGCCGGCGTCGATTCGATCGGCGGGTTTGAGAAGCAGTTCGTGGTCGAGCCTGACGCCAGCCGGACTGGCCGCCTACGGGGTCTCGTTCTCCGAGCTGGCCGAGGCGCTCGAGCAGGCCAATATCTCCGTTGGCGCCAATTTCGTGCAGCGGGGCGGCGAGGCTTTCCTGGTCAGGGCCGATGCCCGAATTCGAAGTCTCGACGAAATCTCGCGCGCGGCCGTGGCCTCGCGCAACGGAGTCCCGGTCACCGTCGGCAACGTCGCCACCGTCCGGATCGGCGGAGAACTTCGGACAGGCGCCGCGTCCATGAACGGGCGCGAGGTCGTGATCGGAACCGTTCTGATGATTGCAGGCGGCAACAGCCGGATCGTCGCCCAGGCCGTGTCCGAACAGCTCGAGCAGGTTAAGACGAGCCTGCCGCCCGGAGTCGTCATCAGGACCGTCTACGACCGCTCGTCACTGGTCGATGCAACCATCTCGACGGTCGAGAAGAATCTGGTCGAGGGCGCTCTGCTCGTGGTCGCGATCCTGTTCTGGCTCCTCGGCAACATCCGCGCGGCCCTGATCGCCACCCTGGTGATCCCACTGTCCTTCCTGATGATGGCGATGGGGATGAACGCCTTTGGAGTGTCGGGCAATCTGATGAGCCTCGGCGCGCTCGATTTCGGCCTGATCGTCGACGGCTCGATCATCATCATCGAGAATTGCCTTAGACGGCTGGCCGAACGACAACACCACGAAGGCCGACTGCTCACCCTCACCGAGCGGCTCCACGAGGTATTCGAGGCATCGAAGGAGATGGTGCGGCCGACGATCTACGGCCAGGCGATCATCTTCCTCGTGTTCGCGCCCCTGCTCACCTTCACGGGGGTCGAGGGCAAGATGTTCTCGCCGATGGCGATCACCGTCATGCTGGCCCTGGCCGGTGCGTTCATCCTGTCGCTCACTTTCGTTCCGGCGATGGTGGCGATCCTGATCCGCGGCAAGGTCGCCGAAAAGGAAGTTAAGGCGATCGCCTGGACGAAGGAGCGGTACGAGCCGGTCCTACGCCGGGTCGTAGCCCGGCCATGGCCGTGGATCGGCGGCGGCGTCGCCACCTTCGTCCTCGCCGGAGTGATCTTCAGCATGCTCGGCCGCGAATTCATCCCAACGCTGGATGAAGGCGATCTTGCGATGCAGGCGATCCGCGTTCCGTCGACCTCGCTCGACCAGTCCAAGGACATGCAGATCCTGGTCGAGAAGGCCGTCTCGTCGCTGCCGGAGGTCGCCTACGTCTACTCCAAGACCGGAACGGCCGAGGTGGCGACGGACCCGATGCCGCAGAACGCGTCGGATTCCTTCATCATCCTCAAACCCGAGGACCAGTGGCCCGAAGGCGTAAAGAGCAAGGAAGACATCATCGCGCGGGTCGAGGCCAAGATGGAAGGGCTGGTCGGCAACGCCTTCGAGATCACTCAGCCCATCCAGATGCGCTTCAACGAGCTTATCGCCGGCGTCCGAGGCGACATCGCCGTGAAGGTCTATGGCGATGACCTCGAGCAACTGGGCCGAACCGCGGCGCAGATCGCGGCGGCGATGGGCAAGGTCGAGGGCACGGCGGACCTTCGCGTCGAGCAGACGGCTGGCTTTCCTACGCTCGACGTCCAATTCAACCGCGACGCAATCGCCCGCTACGGCCTGACGGTCCAGGACGTCACCGACACTGTCGCCGCCGCCCTCGGCGGCCGCGAGGCCGGGCTGGTGTTCGAAGGCGACAGGCGTTTCGACATCGTCGTTCGAATGCCCAACCTCGCCCGCGACGACCTCGCGGCGGTGGGCGCCCTTCCTGTCATGCTGGGCGAGGGGGGCAGCGGCCCGAGGACGGCGGTTCCGCTGAGCGAGCTCGTCACCTTCGGCTATTCGGAAGGACTGAACCAGGTCAGCCGCGAGAACGGCATGCGGCGCGTGGTCGTCCAGGCCAATGTCAGGGGTCGCGACCTCGGCTCCTACGTGGCGGCGGCCCAGGAGCAGGTCCAGCGGGAGGTCAGGCTACCGACCGGCACCTTCATCGAATGGGGCGGGCAGTTCGAGAATTTGCAGGCGGCGTCGCGACGTATGGCGATCGTCGTTCCGGTCGTATTCGTGCTGATCTTCGTTCTCCTGTTCATGGCGCTGGGCAGCGTCCGGCCGGCCATCGCCGTCTATTCGGCGATCCCGCTGGGGCTCGCGGGGGAGTCTTCGCGCTCGCCTTGGCCGGCCTGTCCTTCTCCGTCTCCGCCGCCGTCGGCTTCATCGTCCTTTCCGGAGTTACGGTTCTCAACGGGCTCGTCGTGATGACGAGCGTCCGGCAGCGGATCCAGTCGGACATGCCGGTCGACGAAGCGATCGTCCAAGGAATGATGGAACGGGTCCGAGCCGTCCTGATGACCGGCATCGTTCCGGCCATCGGCTTCGTTCCGATGGCGATCGCGACCGGCCGCGGGGCGGAGGTGCAAAAGCCGCTCGCCATCGTCGTCATCGGCGGCCTCATCACCTCGACGCTGCTGACCCTCTTCGTCCTTCCGGCGATCAGCCACCTGATCCTCCGGGTTCGCTCGAAGCGGCACGAAGTGGGCGATTATGACGACATCAAGGACTTGGGCGGCCCCCTGCCCGCGAAATGACACAGGGCAATGTCTTGCGGCCGCGGCCGGGATACTTCCGAGGAGACTGACGGATGACGAAGCGCGTGCGGCTGGACCTGCCCCTTGTCCTTCCCGGGATACCGGACGAAGCGGACCGCTGCGTCGCCAGGCTGGTCGCCGACCTGAAGGCTCGCGACGGAGTGCGCGAGGCCCATGTCGTCGCCGCTTCCGGCGACGAACCGGCCAAGCTCTGCCTCCATTATGACCCCGAGGTTATCAGCCTTCCCCGGATCATGAATGTAGCCCACGCATCGGGCGCCTCCCTGACCTCCCGGTTCGGCCACCTCCTCTGGCAGATGGATGGGATCGCGCATCAACGCCGCGCCCGGACAGTGGCCGAACATCTTTGCAGGCTCCCTGGCGTGGTCGAGGCCGAGGCGGCGGCAAGCGGTGCTCTGAGAATCGAATATGACCGGGACAGGATCGACGAAACGCAGATCCGCAAGGCGCTCGCCGACATCGGAGTCACGTCCCGCGCCCCGGTAACGCCTCAGCCAGCCCCGGTCGGAGGTCCGCCCGACGCAGAGGCTCCGCACGGCGACCGCGACCATAAGCACGACCATTCGGAACATGGCGAGCACGCTCATGGCGGCATATTCGGCCCCAACACGGAGCTGATCTTCGCCCTGCTCTCCGGAGCGCTTCTGACGGTCGGCTTTCTCCTCTCCTGGACGGGATCGGCGCCCGAGATCGTGTCGACCGGCCTCTATCTGGGCGCCTATTTCTTCGGCGGCTTCTTCACGCTCCGGGAGGCCTACGATTCCCTCCGCCTGCGGCGGTTCGAGATCGACACGCTCATGCTGGTGGCCGCGGCGGGCGCTGCGGCGCTCGGCGAATTCGCCGAAGGCGCTCTGCTGCTCTTCCTTTTCAGCTTTGGCCACGCGCTCGAACATTATGCGATGGGCCGCGCCAAGCGCGCGATCGAGGCTCTGGCGGAGCTCGCCCCGCAAACAGCTATCGTCCGCCGCGGTGACACCACGGAAGAGGTGCCCGTGGAGGCGCTGGCCATCGGCGACGTGGTCGTGATCAAGCCGAACGAGCGGCTTCCCGCCGACGGCTTCGTCATCGAGGGCACGAGCAGCGTCAACCAGGCGCCCGTCACCGGGGAAAGCATGCCGGTCGACAAGCAGCCCGTCACGGACGCGACCGTTGCCGCTGCCTCGCCGGACCAGGTGCCCCCGGTCTCGCGTGTCTTCGCCGGGACCATCAACGGCTCGGGGGCCCTGGCCGTTCGCGTCACTCGACTCTCCACGGACTCGACGCTGGCCAAGGTGGTCAGGATGGTCAGCGAGGCCGAGACCCAAAAATCGCCGACACAGCGCTTCACGGACCGCTTCGAGAGGATATTCGTGCCGAGCGTGCTGGCACTCGTCGTGCTCTTGCTGTTCGCCTGGGTCGTCGTTGACGAACCCTTCCGCGACAGCTTCTACCGGGCCATGGCCGTCCTGGTCGCGGCAAGTCCCTGCGCGCTCGCCATCGCCACGCCGAGCGCCGTCCTGTCCGGCGTCGCCAGGGCCGCCCGCGGCGGGGTGCTGGTCAAAGGCGGGGCCGCGCTTGAGGATCTCGGCGCCCTGGGCGCGATCGCCTTCGACAAGACCGGCACCCTGACGGAAGGAAAGCCGCGGGTCACCGACGTCGTTCCCGCTCCGGGCGCAAGCGAAGAGGAGCTTCTGGCAATCGCCCTGGCCGTCGAGAGCCAGAGCGACCATCCCCTGGCCAGCGCCATCGTTCGCGACGCCAAGGCGCGGCTGAAGGGCTCCGTTCCCGCCGCGTCGGGCGTCCGCGGGATCATCGGCCGCGGAGTCGAGGCGCAGGTCGAGGGGGACGTCGTCCATATCGGCCGCGACGAGCTTTTCTCGGAGGTCGGCGGCGCACCGCTACCGGATGAGGTGAAGCAGGCTGCCGACAGGCTCCGTGGCGAAGGCCGCACCATCATGATCGTGCGGCGCGCGGACCGGTATCTCGGAACGATCGGCCTCATGGACACGCCGCGCGAAGCCGCGCTCGAGACGACGGCGCGGCTTCGCGAGCTCGGCATCCGGCGAATGATCATGTTGTCCGGCGACAACAAGCGCGTCGCCCAGGCCGTCGCTCGGACGGTCGGTATCGAGGAAGCCTGGGGCGATCTCATGCCCGAGGACAAGGTCGAGGCGATCAAGAAGCTCAAGGCTCAAGAGAAAGTCGCGATGGTCGGCGACGGAGTCAACGATGCCCCCGCGATGGCGAACGCAACGGTCGGTATCGCGATGGGCGCTGCGGGCTCCGACGTCGCTCTCGAGACGGCCGACGTTGCGCTCATGGCCGACGATCTTGCGAAGCTTCCCTTTGCCGTCGCGCTGAGCCGGCAGTCACGCCGGATCATCCGCCAGAACGTCTTCGTCAGCATGGGCGTGGTGGCTCTTCTGCTTCCGGCCACCATCCTGGGCCTCGGGATCGGGCCGGCCGTCATCGCACACGAGGGCTCGACGCTCCTGGTCGTCTTCAACGCGCTGCGTCTCCTGGCATTTCGGGAATCCTCCCCACGACCCCGGCAGGTGACACCGGCGCAAGCAGCCGGTCGATGAGCGAAGCACACGATCTCGGACCCGACGACCGACGGCAGCGTCGAACGCTCCTTATCGTGCTGGCCCTGAACCTCGGCCTGACGGTCGGCTTCGCAATTTCCGGGCTCATCGCAGATTCCAGCGCGCTTATCGCGAATGCCCTCGACAGCGCCGCGGACAGCCTGGTCTTCGCCATCAGCCTGCTCGCCATCGGCCGCGGGAAAGGCTGGAAGACCGGCGCCGCGCGGGTCTCCGGCATCTTGCTTCTGGTTTTCGCCGCCGGCGTGCTGGCCGACACGGTGCGTCGCTATTTCGGCGGCAGCGAGCCGCTTGGGACGACGATCATAATCATGGCCATCATCGGCGCCGTGGCGAACGCCCTTTGCCTCTGGCTCCTCGTGCGCCTCAAGCACAAGGACGTGAATTTGCGCGCGGCCACCACCTTCAGCTTCAACGACTTCGCGTCCAACGGCGGCATCTTCGTCGCCGGCGGCCTGGTCCTGTGGACGGGTTCCAACTGGCCGGACCTCGTCGTCGGCGCGGTGGTCGCGGTGATCGCCCTGAAGGGCGCTTTCGACATCCTCAAGGACGCGCACAAAGTGGCCGGGAAGCGAAAGGAAATTTAGCATTGGCGGGATTTGATGTCACCCGATCGTGATCGATCCTGGCTATTCGTTGTGGCGATGGGCATCGTCGTCTTCGCCTTCATCATCGCGATCGCGAGCATGGACCAGACGCTGCGCGACGCGGCTCAAGACACATTCGGCTATGGCGGCCCTCATTCGGACGAATCTTTCGGCGGTCTCGACCTGTTCCATACCGGCGTCGACATCGGCGGCAGCAAAGGAGGAGAGACTTACGCCGCCTATGACGCCCGTCGCGACAGCCAAGCGACCAACGGTTTTGGCGGCTTCCCCTGTCCGGGCAGCTGCGACACTCACAGAGCCGGTTACGACTGGGCGATGAAGCAAAGCCTGGGCGATGATGGCCAGTGCCGCGGTTCCAGCTGGGCCTTCCTGGAGGGCTGCGCCGCCTATGTCTATGAGCGGGATCCGCCCTCCGAATAGTCCCTGCAAGCGCCTTCGCTGCTCGTCGCGCCGCGCCTACAGGCAGCGACCGTTCGCCCTCGGCCCATTGCCGGCCTTCAGCATCGGTGCGACACCGCCATCATGACCGCCTTCGCCTACATCGGAGCTGCTCTCGCGGAGATTGCGGGATGCTTCGCCTTCTGGGCTTGGCTGAGGCTCGACAAGTCGCCCTGGTGGCTTATCCCCGGCATGGCCGCGCTGGCGCTGTTCGCCTACCTCCTCACTCTCGTCGAGGCCGAACATGCCGGCCGCAGCTACGCCGCCTACGGCGGCGTCTACATCACCGCGGCGATCGCCTGGCTGTGGGCCATAGAAGGCGCGAAACCGGATCGGTGGGACATGATCGGCGCTGCCGTCTGCCTCGGAGGCACAGCCATCATCCTGTTCGGCCCGCGCACAGCCTAAGCGGCGATCAGCACCAGCCTTGCCCTTCACTCGGCGTACTGCCCAGCGCAAGCTGGCGCCGAAACAGCCGATGAGCGGCATGAGCGCCTGAGCCGCACCGAAGGCAACTCCCATCCGCACTGCGGTGCCACGCGCAAGCCCCGCGACGGCGCCATGGCACAGGACGCCGCAAACGCGTCCATTGTTAGCGGGAAGAAGAAGCAGAAACAGCATGGCGAAGTAGCCGTCTTAGCGGTCGCCTCAGCTTTGCGAATTGGCGGACGGCGCCGCAGGCGCCTGGACTTCCGGCTTGGGGGCGGCTGGAGCCGGCGCATATTCGCCGGCACCGCTCAAAATCGCCTGCAGCTCGCCTATTTCCGCTTGCTGATCGGCAATGATCCGGCGGGCGATGGTGACCACGCGCTCGTCCTTCGCCTGCGCCAGCACGATCTGCGACATCGCGATCGCGCCCTGGTGATGCGGGATCATCTTGCGAACGAAGGTATGGGACGAGTCCGATCCTTTAGCCTCCATCATCGCGCGGTGCATTCGGTTCTCGGCGTCACGGTAAGGCTGGGCCGAAGCGGGATCAGGCGCGGCGTCCCGGCGGACCAGCCGCTGCAGCTCCTCGATCTCCTGCCGCTGCTTCGCCGCCATCCGCCTGGCGATGGGGATGACCCGGTCGTCGTGGCCGTGGGCGGCCTCGAAGTCCGCCATCGCGATCGCGCCCTTGTGGTGCTCGATCATCTTCCTCACCCAAGTATCGGAGACGTCCGCGCCGACCGCGGCGGTCATCGCGTCGTGCATCCTCATCTCGGATTCCGGATAGGGATCGGCGGGCTCGGCAATGCTGGCGTCGTGGCCGGCGGTTGAGTGATTAGCCTGCCCATTTTCGCTGCCTGCCTGACCACAAGCGGCCAGAGCGGCGGTCACCGCGGTCGCCAAAACTATCCTGGAAATTACCGTCACCCCTCGTCTTTGCCCGCTACCATAATGGTAGGGCTTCGGCTGCTGATCCATGGCGTGGCCGAAATGCTCGTTCCGGCCGCCTTTGCCGCGTCCGTACACCTCGCAACAGTCCATCGGCCTCGATTTGTCTTTGCGGCAGCATTCCATCTCAAAAATCGAAGGAGGCACTTTGCCATGGTCGCAAGATACCGCCGGCACCCCCAAGTTTCAACGGGTCCTGGCTGGCCGTTCGCAACGCCTTCTTGTCCCCGCCATGACACCAGCCTAGGTTGCCGAGATGTCCGCAAGCAGCGTCCTGAAGGCGATCGCGATCCTCATGCTGCTCTTGGCGCCGCTGCGCATAGCGGCCGGCGGTGCTGTCGCGGCAAGCCTGCACGATTTCGAGCTGACGATCAGCCTCGGCCATTGCGAGGGCGAGAGCAAATCGCAGAACGGCCAGCCGCGCAGCCATGGCCACTGCTCGATGGCCGTCCCTGGCGCACCCGTCGGCAGCGACGCGGTCGGACCCCCGCCGGAGGTAAAGTCGCGCGTCGAGCCTCTCGTCACGGACGCTATCGCCGAGGGCCTCGGCCCCGAGGCCACGACACCGCCTCCGCGCATTTTCTAAAACTCGCCCGAAACCGACCCGTGGCCATGCGCCGCGCCTCCCACGATCGAGGTCCGATTCCGGCCCAATAGAGACTGGTCGCGACAAGCGCCGGTCCCTCTACCATCAATTCCGGGGCAACGACCATGGCGGTCATTCGCTACGTCGATGACGATCATCAGCTTCGCCATTCGCGGCGGGACGGCTGAGCATGCCGCAGCCTGCTGACAGAGCCTCCACGCCGCTCAGGTGGCAAGGCACCCCCGACGGCAGGAGCCGCGGGAAATTGGTCCAGTTCGTCCGCGACTTTCTCGCCACCCGGTCGGAAGGCGTCAGTCGCGAAGCCCTCGAGGAAGCTGCCCGAGCGTTCTTTGGCGGCGACTTCCCGACCGCCCGCCGAGCCTTCCCCGGCTTGCTCCAACGCCTGAGGCGAAAAGGCGAGATCGCCGAAATGGACGGCAGGATAGTCCCCCGGCGCCTGATCCGAACCACTGGAGGCTCGAATGCTTAGACTGACCCCCTTGGGGGCGCTCGCCGCTTTGCTCCTGGGCGCGTGCTCGGAGCCGGAGCCGAAGCTGCCCGCCCCGGAGATATTGTGCGCCGCCGAAGCTCTTCACCTCGCCCGCACCGCGGAAACCCGCGCCGACGAAGAGACGCTGAGGGCGAGATCGAGCATTTTCTTCCGCAAGCTTCCCGCGCCCGAGCAGCAGCGATCATGGAACAAGGTCGACCAGCTCTCCGACCGACGAGGTCCGCAACCGCTCGTCGCGACGTCAACCTGCGAAGCGCTTCTTACCTCGCAGGATCGCCGTGAGCTGGCCGCCACGACGGCCGCAGCAGAAAAATCTCAGGATATGATTGGAAACAATCAATGAGCAGGGATTCCCGTGCTCGCCCATCTCCGCTCGATCTCTTCCGAACCGGGCGCGAAGAGCCCCGTATCCATGCGCTGGGCGCACTCGCCGTCGCGGCTTACGCTTGGACATTGCACGGCCCGATCGGCGCCATTTTGACACTAAGCACCCTCATCATCGCCATCGCCCTGACCAACATCGCCATTGCAGCCGGCGGAGGAGGCGCGAAATGGGCTCGGATCAGCCGTTGGGCCTGGCTGCTGGCGGTTCTCGCGGCGCTCGTCATTATAGGGCGCCCCGACGCGGAGCGAGATTGCCGCGCCAAAGCCTCGCCATTCTGGAGCCTGCCGCAGCTCGCCTTCTGCGACGAGGACAAGGAAGCGGTTCGACGGGCCCAGCACAGGCGACCGCCGCCGCACGAACATTTGCCCTGAGGCCGCATCCAACGCCAAGTTTCGATATTCATCGAAATATCGATTGACGAGCGACGCCGCCTCGGGATAGTTCCATAAATCTCGAAAGGACGTCGCCATGGATACCGATTCGGCCGTTACCGCTCTGGGTGCGCTCGCTCAGGAACACCGCCTGGCACTCTTCCGCTTGCTGGTGCAGGCCGGCGAGGGCGGCATGCCCGCCGGCGCCATCGCCGATGCGCTCCAGGTGCCGAACTCGTCGCTTTCGTTTCACCTCGCGCAGCTTCGTCGGGCGGGGCTGGTTACCCAGGAGCGCCAGAGCCGCTCGCTCGTCTACCGTGCCGACTATCCGGCAATGAACGCCCTCGTCGGCTATCTCTCCGAGAATTGCTGCGGCGGGACCGCCTGCGCGCCCGAAGCCGCCTGCGACGCCGCTGCCCCTGTCACCCCGCCACAAAGGAAATCCGCATGAAGCGCCTCCACGTCCATGTCGGCGTCGAAGATCTCGACCGCTCGATCGGCTTCTACTCCACCCTGTTCGGTGCCGAGCCGACCGTCACCAAGGGCGACTACGCCAAGTGGATGCTCGACGACCCGCGAGTGAACTTTGCCATCTCCACCGGACAGCATGCCGAGAAGGGCATCAAGCATCTCGGCATTCAGGTCGAAAGCAGCGACGAGCTTGCCGAAGTCTACGGCCGCCTCAAGGCGGCCGACCGGCCGGTCCTGGAGGAAGGCGCCACCACCTGCTGCTACGCCCAGTCCGAGAAAAGCTGGATCGCCGATCCGGACGGCATCGTCTGGGAAGCCTTCCTCACCAACGGCGAGGCCACCGTCTACGGCGACAGCCCAGCGCTCAACGCCCTCTCCGACAATGCCTCCGAGACGAGCTGCTGCGCTCCGGCCATGCCTGCCGAGAAGGCGGCGCCGGCCGCTTGCTGCGGGTAAGACCATGAGCGAGCGCGTCTACAGCGTCCTCTTCCTGTGCACAGGCAATTCCGCTCGCTCGATCCTGGCCGAGGCGATTCTCAACCGCGAGGGACAGGGCCGGTTCGTTGCCCATTCGGCCGGCAGCTTCCCCAAGGGCGAGGTCCATCCGATGGCGCTCGAGGTGCTGACCGGTCTGGGCAACCCCGCCGCCGGCCACCGCTCGAAGAGCTGGGACGAGTTCGCCGGACCGGGCGCCCCGCCGATCGATTTCATCTTCACGGTCTGCGACAACGCCGCAGGCGAGACCTGCCCCATCTGGCCGAGCCATCCGATGACCGCCCATTGGGGCATTGCCGATCCCGCCGCCGTCGAAGGACCGGGTCAGCGCGATGCTTTCATGCAGGCTTATCACCAGTTGCAGCGCCGCATCTCGCTCTTCCTGGCCTTGCCGCTCGACTCGATCGACCGGATGAATCTCGGCCACAGATTAGGTGAGATCAGCCGGTCTGAACCGGGGCAGCCCGCTAGTGCCGACTGAAGCGGCGCCCCCGCTGCCACGACGGCTGGCCGCAGAGGGCATCGGCTCCGTCTTCCTCTTCGCCACGGTGATCGGCTCCGGAATCATGGCCGAGGCCCTTGCGGGCGGCAACGTCGCCGTCGCCCTGCTCGGCAACACGCTTGCCACCGGGGCGATGCTGTTCGTCCTCATCACCATGCTCGGACCGATCTCCGGGGCGCACATGAACCCCGCGGTCAGTCTCGTCGCCGCGTCGCGAGGCGAGCTCGCATGGCTCGACGCCGCCGCGTACATCGCCGCACAACTCGTCTGCGGCATACTGGGCGCCTGGACGGCGCACCTCATGTTCGACCTGCCGATCATCCAGATCTCGGTAAAGGCCCGAACCGGCCTCGGCCAGTGGGCCGGGGAAGCCCTCGCCACGTTCGGGCTCGTCCTCACCATCCTCGGCACCGTCCGCCATCGCCCTGAATGGGTCCCGGCCAGCGTCGCCCTCTACATCACCGCCGCCTACTGGTTCACGTCCTCGACCAGCTTCGCCAATCCCGCCATTACGGTGGCGCGGTCGCTGTCGAACAGCTTCGCCGGCATCGCGCTCGGCGACGTGCCCGCCTTCGTCGCGGCGCAGGCGATCGGTGCCGCGATGGCCGCCTTGGCCGCCTTGTATCTCTTCCCTCCGCCCTCAGTCCCGTCCTCGGACGGCTGACAGGTCACGGCTCGGGAGGAATGTCTCGTTCAACCAATCCTCATCCCGAGGCGCGGCCCGAGCCACGTCATGCCGAGATAAAGCAGGATCGTCAGGGCGCAGCCGGCCGCCAGTGCCACCCAAAACGAGTAGCCCTGGCGAAGCAGGATCGGGATCAGCAGGAACATCGGCAGCGACGGGAGCACGAACCAGAAGGTCGCCTCGGCATGGGCCGCCATCCTGACCGGATCGCCGGTATCCCGCCACAGCCAGATCATTCCAAGCAAAGAGACGAGCGGCAGCGACGCCACGAGGGCGCCGAAGCCAGGGCTCCGCTTGGCGATCTCCGAGACGGCGGCGATTATGGCCCCGGAGAGGAGCGCCTTGACCAGCAGATAGTACATTCGATCAACCTCCGTCGGCGCGGTTACCAACAGCGATTGCGCTACCTTGCTGCCTTCATCAACAGTCTCGAACAGCGACAGGATTGCGGTGCGGCCGGCCACGGGCTAGGATCCATCGCCGTGGTGACCTCTCTTCGAATCCTTCTGAACATGCTCGCCTTCGCGGCGATGGCGTTCGGTATGACCGCACCGGCGACGGCCTGGGACGCCCATGAGATAAGCCACATCGCCAGCCCCGTCGCGGTCGACGAGCATCACCATCATGCTGATGATGGAGTGCAGGTGTCTCATGGCCACGATAGCCAGGCGCCGGCGCAGGACGAGGAAAATGGCGGGCATGACCACATGCCGAGCCTGTCGGCCGCCTTCAGCGCAATCCTGGGCAACGGGCCAGTAACCGTGTTTCCGGCGCTCGAAGGTGTTTCTCCGCCTTCCTTCGCCGTCGCCGCTCCGGTCGATCTCATCGAGCCTCCACCCGCACGACCTCCGCGAACCGTCTGAATCGATTCGGGTCGGCTGCCTTCGGGCGGCCCGCCTTTCGTCGTTCAGTCGGAGCAAGTCCATGTCTTCCCACATTTCTCGCAGCCGCTTGCGCGGTGCCTCCGCATTTGTCGCGGGGATCGCAGCCTTCGCATCGCCTCTCGCTGCCGCGCCGATCACCGAAAGCGAAGCGGTCGAGCGCGCTTTGGAGCGGCCTGAATTTTCCGCCCTTGGCGAGGCCAATCGCGACGAGGCCCAGGCGCGAGTCTCAGGCATTCGAAGCCTCGACAATCCGGAGGCGACGGTCAGTCGCGAATCCGTCTCAGGCAGCGGCCGGTCGGATACCGAGTGGCAGGTAGGAGTTGTCCAGCCGATCGACCTGTCGGGCAAGCGCTCCAGCCTCAGGGCGGCGGCTCGAGCCGAGGTTGGGGCGGTCGAGGCGGAGGCCGCCCGGCGCCGGCAGACTTGGGTGGCGGAGGTCCGTCGGGCCTATGCCTCCTGCGCCGCGGGTGGAGAACGCCTCCGCGTCATGACCGGCTTTGCTGAGCGGCTTCGCGAGGCGGAGCGGATCGTCGCAGCCCGCGCCGATGCCGGGGATGCGGCCGTCTACGACCTCAGGAGGCTCCGGGTCGAAGCGCGCGCCGCCGAAGCCGAGACGCTGGTGCAAATGGGCGAGTTGAGGGCCGGATGCGCGACGCTCTCGGCGCTGACAGGCGTCGGTCAGGCGCAGACCGCCGCCTCTCTCACGCTGCTCGTATCCGGCGTCGCATCCCCGCCGGAAGGCGCCACCCGGCCCGATCTGCTGGCGCGGGAGCAGCGCCTTGCCGCCGCTGCTGACCGGGTGCGGGCGGCCCAGCGCGCCCGGCTGCCCGATCTTCTCATCGGGGCGGGGCTGAAGAGGGTTTCCGGCGACGGGGGCTCAGCGACGGGACCGGCCGCCTCGATCGGTATTCGGGTCCCCATCTTCGACAGCGGCCGGGCGACGGTCGCGGAGGCGCGGGCACGGCTTCGCGCTCAGCAGGCCGAGCTTGGCCTTGCGCGGCAGGAGATCGGCGCCGCCGTCGCCGCCTCCGAGGCGCGCAGCGAGGCGGCGGCGGCGGCGCTCGAGCAGGTCCAGCAGGCGGCCGAGGACGCCCGCCGGCTCGGGCCGATCGCCGAGGCCGCCTACGAGGGCGGCGAAGGCAATGTATTGGAGCTGGTCGACGCCTATCGCGCCACCCGCGACGCCGAACTCAACATCGTCCAGCAGCTCGAGCGCGTCATCCAGTCGCGGATCGAACTCGACCTCGCACGGGGGACTCAGTGATGCGCAAAGACCTATTGGGAGCGACGGCTCTGCTCCTCCTCGCCGCCGGCTGTTCGGGTTCTGGCGAGGGCGCCAACCAGGCCGAAGCACAGGCTCCGGCCGTCGACGAGACGCGCGGCGCCTCCGTTGCCGTCACCCATTACACCGGCGTCGCCGAGATGTTTGTCGAGTACCGCCCGCTCGTGGTCGGCGTCGAGACAAGCTTCGCCGCCCATATGTCGTGGCTGCCTGACTATCGCGCGATCAACGAAGGCCAACTCGTCGTCGAGCTGGTGCGGGCTGGCGGACAGGTCGAGCGGGTCGCGATCGGCGTCTCGGACACGCCCGGCATCTTCCGCCCGAAGCTGACGCCCAAGGCGGCAGGCCCTGCGCGGCTGGTACTTCGGCTGACGGCGCGGGGACGTAACAGCGTCCACGATCTCGGCCCGGTCACAATCTACGGCACACGCGAGCAGGCGAAGCGCGCCAATCCCGAGCAGGAGGACTTGCCCGGCCTCATCCCCTTCACCAAGGAGGCGCAGTGGCGAATCCCCTTCGCCGCCGCGCCAGCCGTGCTTCGGCCGCTGGAGGCGACCCTGCCGGTGACGGTGGACGTTCGGCTTGCGCCTGACGCCGAGGCGATCGTAGCGGCGCCGGTCGCGGGCATCGTCCGCACCGGGGCGTCGGTGCCCGGCCCCGGAACGATCGTCCGCGCGGGCCAGGTGCTGGCCACTCTTTCCGCCCAGCTCGGCGTCGGCCAGGACCTCGCCACCCTCGACCTCGACATCGCGCGCGCCCGGATAAACGTCCAAGCCGCGCAGCGTGAGGTCGCCCGGATGAGCCGCCTCTATCGCGCCGAAGCGGTGCCTCAGCGGCGCTTGCAGGAGGCTCAGACCACACTCCGGCTCGCGCAGGCGGAGGCTTCCGCCGCCTCCAGTCGACGCTCCGCCCTGAGTGGTGGCGGGGCGGGCGTGCCGCTGGTCGCGCCGATCTCGGGCCGCATCCTGTCTTCTTCGCTGGTCCGCGGCGGCAGCGTTCAGGCGGGGGCGGAGCTGATGCGGATCGGCAATCCCGACCGGATCTGGCTCGTCGCCCATGTGCCCGAGGCGCAGGCGGGCGCAATCACCACGCCGGGCGGTCTCGACCTGGTCCGCCCGGGCGGCGACGCCACTCTCGCGGTCGGGAACCAGCTCCGGCTCGTTCAGGGTAGGAGCGTCGTCGATCCGCAGACCCGGATGATGGACGTGATCTTCGCTTCCTCCGGCATGGGCCTAAGCCCCGGCCAGCGCCTCCAGGGGCGGCTCCGCACCGGCTTCGGCCGCAGCGCTCTGAGCGTGCCGGCCAGCGCCGTGATCAACGAGAACGGGCAGACGGTCGTCTACGTCCAGGTCGAAGGCGAGGCGTTCGAACGGCGGCTGGTCCAGATCGGAATCCGCAGCGGCGACTTTGTCGAGATTCGCGGCGACGTCCGGCCCGGCGAGCGGGTCGTGACGGTCGGCGCCACATCCGTGCGCGCCGCCGCCGCTTCGCCCGCCAGCTTCGGCGAAGGCCATGCCCATTAGGAGCCGCCGGTCATGATCCAACGCCTCGTCCGCTGGTCGCTCGACAACCGACCCGTCGTCTACGCCCTCTCGGTGCTGCTCGTCCTGTTCGGCATCTTCACCGCCTTGCGTACCCCGGTCGACGTGCTGCCCGACCTTACCGCTCCGACCGTGGTCGTTGTGGTCGACGCCCGCGGCTATACGCCGACCGAGGCCGAACAGCTCATCACCATCCCGCTTGAGACGGCGCTTAACGGGGCGCCGGGCCTTCGCCGGATCCGCTCCAACTCCGCCACCGGCCTCTCTGTCGTCACGCTCGAGTTCGGCTGGGAGACGGCTCCGCCCGAGGCTCGGCGGATCGTCTCGGAGCGGCTGATCTCGGCGGCCGGGGCGCTACCCGACGACGTTCCGCCCCCGGTGATGACCCCTGCCTCGTCGGTAATGGGCGAGATCATGTTCGTAGCGCTCCGCTCCGACCGGGTGGCCCCGGCCGAGCTGAAGAGCCTCGCCGACTGGACGATCCGCCGTCGCCTCCTCGCCATTCCGGGCATCGCCGAGGTGATGACCATCGGCGGGGACGAACGGCAGGTGCAGTTGCTGCTCGATCCGGCGCGAATGAGCGCGCGCGGAGTTGGCGTCAATCAGGTGATCGAAGCTGTGCGGCAGGCCAGCTCCAACCGCTCGGCCGGCGTGATCGTCGAGGGTGGCCAGGAAGTGCTGGTAGAAGGGGTCGGCCGGGCGCGGACGCCGGCCGAGTTCGGCGACGTCGTGGTGGGCGAGCAGGGCGGCCTCCCGGTCCTCGCCCGCGACCTCGCCGACATCCGAATCGGCGAGGGGCTGAAGCGCGGCACCGGCTCTTTCAACGGCAAGCCGGCGGTGATCCTCGCCATCCAGAAGCAGCCCAGCGCCAACACGCTCGACCTGACCAAGCGGCTGGATGCGACCTTCGCCGAGATTCAGCGCACTTTACCGCGCAGAGTTGTTCTGGAAACCCACGTTTTCCGCCAATCCCAGTTCATCGAACGCGCGATCGACAACGTGACCGAGGCGCTCGTCGAGGGTCTCATCCTCGTCTCGATCATCGTCCTCGTCTTCCTCGCGTCCTGGCGGGCGACAATCGTGACCCTGGCGGCGATCCCGGTTTCGGTCGTCTCGGCCCTGCTCGCCGTCAACCTCGTCGGCGGCACCATCAACACGATGACCCTGGGCGGAATCGCCATCGCGCTCGGCGTGCTGGTCGACGACGCCATCATCGTCGTCGAGAATATCGTCCGGCGCCTGCGCCTGGAACGGGCGAAGCCCGAGCCCGAACGCACGCCGCTGCTCCGAATCGTCGGCAACGCGACGATCGAGGTGCAGGGTTCGATCATCTTTGCGACGCTGATCATCCTGCTGGTCTTCCTGCCGCTGTTCGGCCTGTCGGGAATCGAGGGCCGTCTCCTACAGCCGCTGGCCTTGGCCTACGGTGTCGCTCTGCTCGCCAGCCTGGCGGTGGCGCTAACCCTCACGCCCGCTCTCGGCGCCGAAGTGCTCGCCCGAAGCGAGCGCGCCCTCGGCCGCGAGCCGCGCTGGGTCCATGGCTTGAAGGCACGCTACGGGCGGCTCCTTCAGCGGCTGCTGCCCCGCTGGCGGGCGCTCGCACTGGGCGCGGTCGCTTTGGTCGCGGTCGCGGCAGTTGGCCTCGCTCTGTCCGGCCGGGCCTTCCTGCCGGAGTTCAACGAAGGCAGCCTCACCGTCAACATCACCACCCTGCCGGGCACGTCGCTCGCCGAATCGGACCGGGTGGCGGCCGAGGTCGAGCGGGCCATCCTCGCCCAGCCAGAAGTGGTGACGACCGCCCGCCGCACCGGCCGGGCGCCTGGCGACCCGCATGCGCAGGAGGTGTTCGCCTCGGAGATCGAGGTGACGCTGAAGCCGGGCGGGCGCGACCGCGAGGCGCTTCTGACCGGGCTCAGGGCCGACGTCGCCCGAATCCCCGGCATCCAGGCGATCTACGGCCAGCCCATCTCGCACCGCATCGACCACATCCTCTCCGGGGCCCGCGCCAATATCGCGGTCAAGATCTTCGCTTCGGACCCCGCGACACTGACCCGCCTCGCTAGCGAGGTTCAGCGGCGCGTGACCGCCGTTCCGGGCGCAGTCGACGTTCAGACCGACACCCAGGCGCAGGTGCCCTATCTGCGCCTTCAGTTCCGCCGGGCCGAACTCGCGCAGGCCGGTTTGACGGTACAGGAAGCGGCGGACGCGGTCGGGGCGGCGATCGGCGGCCAAACCGTCGGCACCCTGGTCGAGCGGCCTGTCATCACCGACGTGGTCGTCCGCTACGACCCGGCGCTGGTCGGTGGCGAGGGGATGATGGACTCGATGCTGGTCGCGACCCGCGACGGCCGCCTCATCCCGCTCGGCGCCATCGCGGATGTCGTGCGCGACCAGGGACCCAACACCATCTCGCGAGAGAGCGTCGAGCGGGTCCAGCTCGTCCTTGCCAACGTCGCCGGCCGCGATCTCGGCGCCGTCGTCGACGACATTCGCGAGACATTGGCGCCGATCGCGCTCCCGCAGGGTGCCCGAATCGAGCTTGGCGGCCAGTTCGAGAGCGCCGCCTCAGCAACCCAGACCTTGCTCGCCCTCGGGCTGGTGGTCCTCATCGGCATGTTCCTGCTCTTGCGGCAGGCGTTCCACTCCAGCCGGGACGCCGCCATCGTCATGCTCAACCTGCCGCTGGCCCTGGTCGGCGGAGTCATCGGCCTGTGGGTGACCGGCGGAGTGCTGTCGGTGGCGACGATCATCGGCTTCATCACCCTGTTCGGGATCGCCACCCGCAACGGAGTCATGCTGATCTCGCACATCAAGCATCTTCGCGAGGCCGAGGGTGTGACGGACCTCGAGGCCGCCGTCCGCCGAGCCGCCGAGGAAAGGCTGGTGCCGATCCTGATGACCGCGCTCGCCGCCGGCCTCGCCCTGGTCCCGCTCGCCCTCGCCATGGGCGAGCCGGGCAGCGAGATCCAGGCGCCGATGGCGATCGTCATCCTCTGCGGCCTCGCCAGCTCGACCGCGCTCAACATGCTGGTGCTGCCGGCCATTTACCTGCGAATCGCTCGGGAAGGCTTCCGGCTGCCGGCCCGCTTTCAGTCTCCATTTCCGCTTAAAGGCAAAGGAACAGCATGACCTGGCACCGACTGCGCCCAGCCGCCCGATGGGGCAGCACGCTCGCCATTCTCCTGCTCGCCGCGGGGACGGCGCTCGCCCACGGCGTCGCCGAGGGCGACCAGGGTTATATCGAGCAGACCAGCGGCCCTCAGATCGGCGCCTTCCTCTACCTCGGCGCCAAGCACATGGTCACCGGCTACGACCATCTGCTGTTCCTGTTCGGCGTGATCTTCTTCCTCTACCGGCTGAAGCGACGTCGCGACCTATGTGACGCCTGTTCGCGATCGGCCACAGCACCACCCTGCTCGCCGGCGTGCTCGGCGGCACTCACGTCAGCCCGTACCTGGTCGACGCGATCATCGGCCTCTCGGTCGTCTACAAGGCGCTCGACAACATGGGCGGCTTACGAACGCTGGTTCGGCGTTCCAGCCCGAACACCAAGGCGGCGGTGCTGATCTTCGGCTTCTTCCACGGCTTCGGCCTCGCGACCAAGCTCCAGGATTCTCGCTCTCGCCGCGAGGGACTCGTCGCCAACCTCCTCGCCTTCAACGTCGGCGTCGAGATCGGCCAGATGCTCGCTCTCGGAGCGATCCTCATCGCCATGGGCTATTGGCGCTGGACCCCCAGCTTCCGCCGCCACGCCTTCACCGCCAACGCCGTGCTGATGACGGCCGGCTTCATCCTCTTCGGCTACCAATTGGCCGGATATTTCGTTCTCGAAGGAGCCTGATCCATGGAAGAGCCCATCCACGCCCCCGCCATCGACGAGCTCCCATCGAAAGCGCAACTCAATCGCGCCACCCTCATCGCCGTGGGGGTCGCCGCGGTCCTGCTGGTCACGACCGTTCTCCCCGCCGAATATGGCATCGATCCGACCGGCTGGGGCCGGGTGATCGGTCTCACCCCCATGGGCGAGATGAAGCGAGATGCTGCCAAGGCGGCCGGGGTTGCGCCTGCAGCCGAAACGGCGGCGGCCGACAATGGCGACCTCACACTGGATCCGGAACCCGCATCTTCCGCTCCGGCTCCGGGCGGATCAGCTGGGCGCGTCCAGCTCACACTTGCGCCCGGCCAGGGCGAAGAGGTCAAGGCGACGATGAACGCCGGGGACGAGTTCACCTACGATTGGTCGACCGGCGGTCCCGTCATCCGCTTCGAGCTGCACGGCGAGCCGATTCCCGCCAAAGGCGACGAATTTACCAGCTTCGAGAAAGGAAGCTCGGCGGGTTCCAAGGGCAAGTTCCGAGCGCCCTTCAACGGCACCCACGGCTGGTATTGGCGCAACAATACCAAAGCGCCGGTGACTGTCACCGTCAGCGCCAGCGGCACATTCCAGAAGTTCGCCAAGGTCGGAAGCTAGCCTCAGGATCCGTTCATTGCCGCCCGGTAGAATATACACGACTTTTCAGGAGATTAGCATGCGCTTCGCTTTCATTGCCTTCACCGCTGCCGTTGGCAGTCTCATCGCTCCCGCCCTCGCCCATCCGGGCGGACACGACGACGAATACCGTCCGCAGCGCCGGCCGATCACGGAGATCGCGCAGGAATTGGTGGTCCGGCTCGTCACCCAGGCGAAGCTGCCGGCGACCTGGTCGAAGGCGCAGATCGTGAAGAGCGAGCTGCGCACCCGCGCCGGCGTCCAGTATTGGGTCGTCACCTTCCAGAACCTCGCCGAGCGCAACCGCGCCAAGCGCGTGCTCTACGTCCTTATAAGTCCGGAGGGGACCTTCCTCTCGGCCAATCACCGGCTGACCTGACGCCCGCGGGTATGCCGATCAGCTTGCGCGCGGGCCCCTTGGCCGAAGCCGGCCGAACCGCCGCAGGTCGGGCTTCCACTTGGTCCTGAAGAGCAACCAGGCGCCGGTGATCGCGAGCCAGATGATGCCGAAGGCGAGCGCCACGATCAGCGGATGGTTGAAGCTGGTCCGGTTCACATAATCCATGTTGTGAAGCATCCAGACGAAGTCCCATATCCGCCAGGTATCGTTGCGGCGCTCGAGCAGCGTGCCAGTCTCGCCGGAGACGTAGAAGCTGGTGTTCGCATCATCGGCAAAGTCGACCCGCCAGATCGGCAGCTTATGCTCGCGCACGGCGAACCCCGCCTCGCGTAGCGGCGCGACGGACGCGACCCTGCCGCGGCCAGCGTAGCCTGCCACAGCCACCCTTTGGGCGAGGAACTCGTCGACCAGGACAGTGCGGCCGTCACCGGCGTCGAAGAGCCGAATGCCAGCCGGAGTCGCCACCTCGATCACATGGCCGTCCAAGAGCGGGCGGACCGCCACGCCGGTGACTGCGTGGCCGCCGAGGGACCGCTGAACCTGCGACCATGCCGAGCTTCCGACGGGCAGAGCCGGCGATGTCGCGGCAGCCCGCGCCTTGCCTCCCGCGACCGTGTCCATGTCGAGAAGCGCCATGGTGGCCCCGCTCACCGTCCAGATGACGAACTGAAGCCCGAGGACGAGCCCGATCCACTTGTGGATCCGTCGCAGGAGAGGCGCTGAGAGGCTCATGGCTGCGCCTTCCCGCGCTTGCGGCGCGGGAAGCTGTAGACCAGCAGCCAGGCGCCGGAGAGGGCCATCGCGACGGCCGCCCAGGTGAAGACGCGCAGCAGCGGGTTGTTGACGTTGTCGCGGGTCTCATAGTCCATGATGTGGAGCATCCAGACGAAGTCGAAAATGCGCCACAGCTCGTGCCGGCGGGAAAGGAGCTCGCCGGTCTGGGGCGCGAAATAGAGGGTCGGCTTGTTCCAGCCGTCGAAATCGGCCCGCCAGACGGGCGGTTTCCTGCCCCTGATTTCACCGGGGATTTTGTCGATCAGCGCAACCCGCACCAGCCGCTCGTCGCCGGTGAACCAATGGTCCGCCAGCCGGCGGATCTGCGCCTCCGACGGCGGCGACAGGCGCTCGCCGTTCCGCGCATCGACGAGGACCGATCTGTCGCCTGCCGAGACTATGTAGGTGGGCCGGTCGAGCAGCCAATGCAGCCGCACGCCCTCAGCGCCAGGCAAGGCCCGCCCCGCCGTCAGAGGGTCGATCAATGCCGCCGGATCGATAGGCCGGGGCTTTGCCGTGCGGATGAAGTGGTCGCCGTGGATGATGTCGATGTGGACGACGACCATATAAAGCCCGGTCAGCGTCCAGAGCAGCGCCTGGACGCCGACGAACAGCGCGAGCCATTTGTGCGTGCGCCGAACGAACAACGGGACATGGGAAGCAGCCAAGCTGATATTCCTGAAGATAGGGCCGACCGGGGAGGGGCGCAGGCGACCGGTTCAGTTGCCCGACGCCCGCCGCTGCTACATCTCGTTCATGTCGTGACCGCCGTGGGGATTCTCCGCCGGCGCCGGCGGTGAAATCTTCGCTTTCGGAGCGGGCTTGGTAGCCGCCTTTGGCGGGACAGGCGCGATCTTGGCGGCGGCCGGCTCGTCGGCGGCCGCCGGGGGCGGAGCCGTCTTTGCGGCGTTCAGCGGCTCCGCCGCCGCCGAATTGTCCATCATCGCATCGTTCATCACGCCATTATGCATCATGCCGTTGTTCATCATGTGCTGGCCGTTCGCGTCGGCCGCATTGTCCGGACTGGACTGACCGCAAGCGGCCACCGTCCCGAGCAGCATCGTCGCCAGCGCGGCTTTCAAGATCGTCTTCATCGTCTCTCTCCTTCCACAAGATTCAGGCGCACGGATACGCGCGTCCTTTTTGCCCTCACCAGTCCATATGGTCGAGGCCGTGCACCAGCGCGCCGCCGAACCAGCCCTGGACGACGATCGCGGCGGTGATCGCGGCGAGTTCAAACACCATTCCCAGCCCCCGGTCGTCCTCCGGCCGCTTCAGGGCCCAGATCGCGAGCCCAAGGCCGCCGAGCCCGATCGCCGTCCCCAGCCAGCGATGGGCGCGAAGCAGCGGATCGGTGTCGGCGAGCGTCAGGCCGCCGATGAACCAGCCGAGAATCGCCGCGATCGGCGCGATGATCCCGCCGGCGACGACTAGAAACTGAACCGGCTTGCCGAAGGCGGGCCTGCGCCGGCCGACGATCGCCGTGAACAGGGCCGCCGGGAAGAAGGCGACCGGGAAATGGATGATGATCGGGTGCAGGCGGCCGAGCCAATCGAGGAGCCGCTCGACGGTCGACATTTGCGAGCGATCCTCGGCGTGCTTCTCCATCATCTCAGCCATGTCGTGATCGGCCATGGGGGCTGAGGCGGACGCCGGGCCTGCAACCGCACCTTGCTGACTGGACGCAGCCGCAGCCTGATCGTGCCGCTCTTTCTTGTGGGCGAGCGCGGGCGAGGCGATGAGTGCAAGCGCCAGCATCCACAGGGACAGGAGCGCGGTCATCCGCCTCAGAACCACGATCTCACTCCGACAAGAAGGCTCAAGCCGCCGCGTCTCTCGCCGGCCGCCCGGCGGTAGTCGGCGGTGTCCCCGAAGGCGCGCTCGTAGGCGACGCCGACATAGGGGGCGAACTCCGGCACGAACTCGTAGCGAAGGCGAAGCCCGGCCTCGGCGCTCGACAGGCCGGCGCCGATCCCAATCTCCGGCACGTCCTGCGCGGCGAGATCCAGCTCGATTCGCGGCTGGAGGATCAGCTTCCGGGTGAGGCGCTGGTCGGTTTCGGCCTCGAACCTTGCGCTGACGTCGCCCTTCTCGGACACGAACGCGGCGGCATCGAGCTCGACCCAATAGGGGGCGAGCCCCTCAATGCCGAGGACCAGGTAGGCCCGCTCCGGGTCGGGCCTGACATCGTAGCGGACGCCCGCCTGCAGGTTCCACCACGGATCAATCGCGTGGCTCCACAGCGCCTGGAGCTCGGCCTGCTCCGGGCTCCGACCGGCCTCGCCCTCGACCTCGGTCTTCAGCCAGAGCTTGTTGATGTCGCCGCCGTACCAGGCCTCCGCATTGAGGAAATAGCCGTCCCGCCCCTTCCTGATTCGCGCTTCGAGCTGGTCGATCAGGACCTTGTAGGTTCGCATCGAGCCATGCTCCATCCGGAGCCCTTCGCGCGCCTCCGCCATCGCTTCCTGGCCGTACGCCGCATCGGCGGCATGGGCGGGGCCGGACAGTGCGCCGGGAGGCGGCGGCGCTACCGGCGGGGCCGGCCGTTGCTCACCTGTCGCGCCCATGTCGTGCCCCGCATGCGGATCGACCGGCTGGGCGGGCTCCGGTGCAGGCATGGCATGGCCAGCGTGGGGGCCGGCGGCCGGCGCCGGTTGGGCCGGGGGCGTCGGCGTGACGTGTCCCGCGTGAGGATCGGGAGCGGGCGGTGTCGACGCGGGCATGACATGACCAGCATGCGGATCGGCGGCCGGCTGGGGCGGCTTTGCCGCTTCCTTTGGCGGGGCCGGCATCGTGTGGCCTTCATGCTGGGCCAGCGCGGGCGCCGCCGAGGCCGCCAGGAGCAGGATCAGAAGCTTCTTCATGCCGCCTCTCCCTCGAGCGGGCGGACCGTCACGACGCGCATCATCCCGGCGTGCATGTGGAACAGCAGGTGGCAATGGAACGCCCAGTCGCCCGGAGCATCGGCGGTCATGTCGAAGCTCAACTTCGCCCCCGGCAGCACCATCACCGTGTGCTTGAGCGGATGGCTGCCGGCATGGCCGTTCACCACCTCGAAGAAGTGGCCGTGGATGTGCATCGGGTGAGTCATCATCGTGTCGTTGATCATGACGACCCGCACCCGCTCGTTGCGCTCGAAGCGGATCGGCTCGGGATTCTCGCTGCATCTTTTCGCCGTCGATCGACCACATGAAGCGCTCCATGTTGCCGGTCAGGTGGACCTCGACCGTGCGCGTGGGCGGCCGTTTGTCCGGGTTAGGAGTCGAGCGACATCAGGTCGCGGTAGGTCAGCACCTTGTGGCCGACATCCTCGAGCCCGAGGCCCGGATCGCCGGTGCGATCGACCGGCGCCGGCGCGATGCATCGACGCCGACGCCGACCTTGACGTGCGGCGGCACCTTCGACTTGTCGCGCATGTTCATGCCGCTCATGTCCATCGCGCCGCCGGTCTGCGGTTGAGCCGGGCCCGAGCCGTGATCCATGCCGGCCATCGCGCCGCCCGCAGCGGCACCAGGGTCCATTCCGGGCATCGAGCCATGGTCCATCCCGCCCATGCCCATGTCCCTCATGGTGAGGACCGGACGCTGCGCGGAGCGGCGGGACCGCCGCCGTCATGCCCAGGCGCGGCGCCAGGGTGGCGCGGCCCATGCCGGACCGGTCCATCGCCTCCGCGACGAAGGTGTAGGCCTGGTCCTCGGCGGCTCGACGATCACGTCGTAGGTCTCGGCATTGCCGATCTGGAACTCCTCGACGTCGACCGGACGTACGTTCTGGCCGTCGGCGCTCGACCACCTTCATGACCAGGCCAGGGATCCGGATGTTGAATATGGTCATCGCCGCCGCGTTGATGATCCGCAGGCGCACCCGCTCGCCGGGCCGGAACAGGCCGGTCCAGTTCTCGAGCGGGCCGTGGCCGTTGATCAGATAGGTGTAGGCCGCCGCCGTGACGTCGAGGATGTCGGTCGGGTCCATCCGCATCTTCGCGAACATCGCCCGGTCGGCCGCCGGCATCCGCTGCTCGGGATCGCCACTGAGGCGCCCTAGCAGGGTCATCTTCTGCTGGTTGAAGTAGCCGCCCTCCTTCTTCAGCTTAGTGATGATCTCGTGCGGGTGCAGGAAGCTCCAGTCGGACAGCACGATCACATGCTCGCGGTCGTAGGCGACCGGATCGGCGCCGGCCGGGTCGATGACGATCGGCCCGTAATGGCCGAGCTGCTCCTGCAACCCCGAGTGGCTGTGATACCAGTAGGTGCCGGACTGCCGAACCGGGAACTCGTAGACGAAGGTCGACTTCGCGGCTTGATGCCGGGGAAGCTCACCCCGGGCACGCCGTCCATCTGGAACGGCAGGATGCAGCCGTGCCAGTGGATCGAGGTGTCCTCGTCCAGCCGGTTGTCGACCGCGATTCGGACGTCCTGTCCTTCCCGGAGCCGGATCAGCGGGCCCGGCACCGTACCGTTGATCATCACCGCATGGCGGGTGCGTCCACCGACCGTGAACGGCTTCTTGCCGATCTCAAGCGCGATATTCTCGCCCGAAAGCGTCGGCAGGGCCGGCCGGATGCCGGTCGTCCCGCTCTGCGCCCAGGCGGGAAACAGGCCCTGCATTCCAAGGCCGAGAGTCCCAAGGGCTCCGGCGCGGAGCAGAGTCCGGCGGTCTACTGAAATCTGATTCATGATCGTCCTCACGGGCGCGCGCCTTTCCAGCGCGCACAGGGCGTCAACGAGGGCCGGAGGCGGCGCGCAGGCGCCGCCCCCGCTCTTCATTGCTTACTGATTGGGCTTCTGGTGCTGCTGATGCTGGCCCATGTCGTGGCCGGCATGCTCATCCTGACCCGCACCGGCTTTGCCGTGCTTGTCGCAGCAGTCCATCTTCATGCCCATCTTCTCGCAGCAGCACTCCATCTTCTTCTCCTGCGAGGGCGCAGGAGCCGGAGCCGTCTGGGCGTGAGCGACACCGGGGAGCGCAATCGCAAGCGCGAGCGCGGCAAACATCGTCTTCATCGAATCTACTCCTGAAAAATCGAGAAAATGTCTCAGATCTTCAGGAAGCCTCGGGGAGGGGGAGTCGCGGCCTCCGGCACGAGGCCGTGCGGCACCGAAACCAGCGTCGGTACCCGCTGCGGGCCATGGCTCAGGATCTGCGGCTCGAGCTGGCCGCCGACGGCCGGGATTGCCGGGACGGCGGCGCAGGCTTTGACGCAGTCGCCGGAGGCGCCCGATCCGCAAGGCTGATCTTTCGACTGGCCCTCCATGTCCTGGCACCCAGGCATCGCGGCCATCGAGGCGTCTGCGGCCATGTCTTGGCCTTGCATCTGATGACCGGCCATCTGTGAGTCGGAACCCGCCATCGCTGCATGGTGAGCCATCGAGGCCGGCGCCGCGCTGACCGTCGCGAGAGGCGAGAAGGCCAGCGCGAGGATGGTCAAGAACCGGATGAGGCGCGTCAGGAGCACGGGGCGCAAATAGGCCCCCGGTCGGCCGGTTGCAATGGTCCGGAACCGGATGTTCATGACGCTTTCCCTTCCAGGCCGCCCAGGATCGGGCAGTCGGGACGGTCGTCACCGTGGCAATTGGCGGCCAGGTGCTCGAGGGAGCGCCGCATGGCGTCCAGCTCCTTTGCCTTGCGCTTCAGCTCGGCAGCGCGGGCCAGCGCCAGGGCCTTCACGTCAGCGCTGGCCCGGCCCCGATCCTGCCAGAGTGCGAGCAGCTTGCCGATCTCCTCGATCGGGAAACCCAGGTCCCGGGCGCGCCGGATGAAGCGAAGCGTGTGGATGTCGCGCTCGTCATAGTCGCGGTACCCCGAGTCGCGCCGCGCCGCTTTGCCGATCAGCCCGATCGACTCATAGTGGCGGATCATCCGCTGGCTGACACCACTCTCGATCGAGGCCTGACCGATTTTCACAGTCGCACCCCCCTCAGCCGCAGCGAGTTGCCGATCACCGCGACCGAGCTCAAAGCCATGGCCGCACCGGCGATCATCGGGCTCAGCAGCAGGCCGAAGATCGGGTAGAAGACCCCCGCCGCGATCGGCACGCCCGCCCCGTTGAACACGAACGAGAAGAACAAATTCTGGCGGATGTTGCGCATCACCGCCCGGCTGAGGTGCCGGGCACGGACGATCCCGCCGAGGTCGCCCTTCACCAGCGTCACCGACGCGCTCTCCATGGCGACGTCGGTTCCCGTCCCCATAGCGATGCCGACGTCCGCCGCCGCGAGTGCGGGCGCGTCGTTGATGCCGTCGCCAGCCATAGCGACACGGCGCCCTGCCGCCTTCAAACGCTCGACCACGGCCTGTTTCTGATCCGGGAGCACATCGGCGATGACCTCGTCGATGCCGCCGATCTTGCGCGCCACGGCGTCGGCGGTCCGCTGATTGTCGCCGGTCAACATCACCACCCGGACGCCGTCGCGGCGTAGCTCGGCGATGGCGGCGGCAGCGCTGTCCTTGATCGGGTCGGCGACCGCGATAAGCCCCGCCAGCTTGCCGTCGAAAGCGACGAACATCACGCCCTGGCCCTCGGAGCGAAGCTCGTCAGCTCGGGCCATCAGCGGCGAAGGGTCGATTCCGAGATCGGCGAGCAGGACCTTGTTGCCCAACGCCACTTGCCGGCCCTCGACCGATCCGCTGACGCCCTTGCCGGTGTGCGACTCGAAGTCCGCCGTCCCAGCCAAAGCGAGGCCGCGCTCCTCGGCACCCTCGACGATAGCCGCGGCGAGAGGATGCTCGCTGCCGCGCTCTAGCGAGGCCGCCAGGCGCAGCACGTCAGCCTCGTCGGCGCCCGTAACCGGAATGACCGCCATTAGCTTCGGCTTGCCCAGCGTCAGAGTGCCGGTCTTGTCCACGACCAGCGTATCGATCTTCTCCATCAGCTCGAGCGCCTGGGCATTCTTGACCAGCACGCCGGCCGAGGCGCCGCGGCCGGTCCCGACCATGATCGACATCGGCGTCGCGAGGCCAAGGGCACAGGGGCAGGCGATGATCAGCACGGCCACCGCGTTGACGATGGCAAAGCTCATCGCCGGCTCCGGGCCGAAGATCGCCCACATGCCGAAGGAGAGAATGGCGATCAGCACCACCGTCGGCACGAACCAGGCCGACACCTTGTCGGCAAGCGCCTGGATCGGCGCGCGCGAGCGCTGCGCCTCGGCGACCATCCGCACGATTTGGGAGAGCATCGTGTCCTGCCCGACGCGCTCGGCGCGCATCAGCAGGCTGCCGGTGCCGTTCACGGTGGCGCCGGTGACCTTCTCGCCGGGCACCTTCTCGACCGGAACCGGCTCGCCGCTGATCATCGATTCGTCGACGGACGAGCGACCCTCGACGACGACGCCGTCGACCGGCACCTTCTCGCCGGGCCGCACCCGCAGGAGGTCGCCGGCATGGACGTGACCGAGGTCGATATCCTCCTCGCGCCCGTCCTCGCGCACGATCCTCGCCGTCTTCGGCGCGAGACCGAGCAGAGCACGAATCGCCTTGCCGGTCGCCGAGCGTGCACGAAGCTCCAGCACCTGGCCGAGCAGCACCAGGGTCGTGATGACGGCCGCCGCCTCAAAATAGACCGGCACTATGCCGCCCATCGTGTGGAAGGAGGGCGGGAACAGGTTCGGCGCCAAGCTCGCGACGAGGCTGTAGGAATAGGCCACGCCGACGCCGAGGCTGATGAGCGTGAACATGTTCAAGTTGCGGCTCTTCAGCGAAGCCCAGCCTCTCTCGAAGAACGGCCGGCCGCCCCAGAGCACGACCGGTGTCGCAAGGGCGAGCTGGACCCAGACCGACGTCCGCATCGGCAACCAGTGCCAGCCCAGCAGCTCCGAACCCATCGCGAGGACGAACAGCGGCAGCGACAAAGCCGCGCTCACCCAGAAGCGGCGGCTCATGTCGATCAGCTCAGGGTTCGGCCCCTCGTCGAGAGTCGGCATCTCAGGCTCAAGCGCCATCCCGCAGATCGGGCAGCTGCCCGGTCCCACCTGGCGAATCTGCGGATGCATCGGGCAGGTCCAGATCGCGCCCACCGGCACGTCCGCGACAGCATGCGCCTCGGCCTGCGGATGCAGATAGCGGTGCGGATCGTCAATGAACTTCGTCCGGCACCACGCGCTGCAGAAATGATAGGTCCTGCCGCCCAGCTCATGATGGTGCGCCATCGTCTCCGGATCGACGGTCATGCCGCAGACCGGATCCTTCACCGCCGCCGCCTCCGGCTTGGCGGCATGATCGTGATGGCAATGTCCGGCGTGATGATGGGGGTCCACAGCGCGATCCTCCTCGACGAAGCCGCCGATTCGGCTTCCGTGGACCCTCACATGGTGTTTGACACCATGTCAGAGTCAAGCCTCGCCGGTTCCGCCACAGCTGGATGAATTGCCAGGTGTGATAGCCTGTGGCGAAATGCCCTTGAGTCCGGCAACGCGTCAGCTCAGCCGTTCTGGCCCAGCTTCTCACGACAGACGCGCTCCACCCGCCGCTGAAGCTCTGTGATCCGATCCGTTAGCCATGTGATCTCGTTTCGGGAGATCTTATAGTGTGGGGAGTAGCGGGCGTTCACATAGGCTTGTCGCAGCAGTTCGAAGGCGCGCCGCTCGAACTTACCCCCCTGGGCCAGGCCTCGATCAGCTCCGGAGCGATCTGTTCGGCCTGCGACCGAAGAAAGTTCAGCTTGTGCGACTTGGGGCTGTAAAGCGTCAGAACGAGCAGCAGGCAGTGATATAGCCGCTCGGCCGTCTGGTGGAGGTCGAAGGCCGCCTCTTTCCAATATTCCTTATCGGCGGCCGTACGCGCCAAGTCGAAACGGCGCTCCGCGCTTGGATACCATTCGTTGAAATAGGCCTCGGCTTCGACCCTGGCCTGTTCCTCCGGCAGCTTCCTCGGCGTGGTGAAGGCGAAGCCCTGCGCCTCGTATAGCACCGTCCCATGCTCCACGATGTCGATGAAGAAGGGGCGGCCTCGCTCCAGCTGGCTGTTCACATCAAAAAGTGAGTGGACGATGAAGTTGACGGGCGCGCTAAGGCTCCCGGTGATGGACGTCTCGCGCAGGAGCCGGTCGTCGGCGATCGACCAGAAATCCACGACGTCCGTCAATCGCTCGTCACTGACGACGACCAGAATATCGTAATCCGACCTGTAGCCGCCAACCGGGTCGTCCACCCAGTCGCCACGAGCGTAGGAGCCGTAGAGCACCACCTTGAGGATGCGGCCGCCCTTCTTCCACTGCTGGCTCGCCCGCGCCGTGACCGCCTCGAACTCCTCAAAAAGAATCCGAACCACCGAGGCGAGCTCTCGCTGCTTACCGTCCGGCAGATGATCCAGGCTCGTCTTCATCCGGTTCCATGTCGCCGCGCCGGCACGGAATGCCAAGAGCATTTCATCACCTGGTCTCGCGGCCGCTTCGTTGCGGGCCGACTCTACAAGCAGGATCGGGGCTGGATTTGCCACGGGCCAACACTGGCCACCAACATATACGATTATTGCATTTGCGATGACTTTAACTCGACAACCTCGCGGATTCGTATAATCCAAAATGGACCTATAGTCCGGAAACTATCAATGCCTTCCTTCGCAAACGCTTCCGCAGATGCCGTCGAAGAAGCTCGACGCCTCTTTCGCCTGCGCCGCATGCGCGACCAGGCGTTCGGCCCAGGGCTCTTCGGGGAACCGGCGTGGGACCTGCTTCTCGATCTCTACATCGCGGCCAGCGAGCCGCGACCGCTATCGGTCATTGCTGCCGCCATAGCCGCCTCGACGGCGACCGACGACGTGCGCTGGCTCAATCTCATGGAAGAGCACGGCCTGGTTGAACGGGTGAATAACGAGATCGAAATGAGCCGAGCGATCGTCGCCCTCTCCGTGGCAGCCTTTGAACAAATGACGCGGCTTCTAGAAGATCATCGCGAGCGACCGAACTGATCAGTCGCCGAGCAGGCGCGGTCATCCACATATCGATTCACACGGGACACCCCTACCGTTCCCGTCCAGATGCGAGACGCCGCACTCATCGAGATAGAATTCGGTCGCGCGAAAGCGTCTGGACGCATTTCGCCAAGGCCCCACACGCCAAGGCCGCCAACCGCTACGCCGAAAGCAATAGATCCACCTATACGGTGGGTGGGAGATAAATCAGCAATAGATATGGCTAAGCCAATAACGGGATTGAAAGGATCGAAGGCCAAAGAACCACCCATGATCAGGTTCTTTGGCATCTTCGCACGCCTTGCGACCCCACCTGTCATAGGTGCGTTCCTGATGCCATCACTCCTCGAAATGTTAGCCGCACGCGGGTTTGCCCCCGACATGTCAAAGATCTTGGGTCGAACCTGGGAAGTGCTGACGTCACCGTTGATGTTCGGCCTTGGAATGTTTCTCCTAGGGTGGTGGTGCGCCACCATCTACCTTGAGCTAAACGACCGACGAGATCACGATCCAACGCTACTTGAGCAGTCCCGCCTGAAAGCAATTCTCGGGCGCGCGAGGCATGCTCTCTCCTGGTTTTTCATTCCATACGGCCTACGCAACTACCAGACGAACAGGACCAACGAGGCTCTGGAAACAGTCGGATTCGCAACCCCAGCCGGCTTAGAGCCTGAAGGCGAAACACCGCAGGCGCGCCAATCCAAGGCTCTCCTCGCCTACTATGAGATCCTGCAAATCCTCATCAGGCGAGTCGGCTTCCAATCGGCACGAGAGGCGAGCCCGAGCATCAAGCGCCTCCTTTTTACGGAAGATAGCTCCAGGCCCTGCCGATCCGAAAGAGGCGACAATGAAGTGCCAAATTCCGCGCCGGCGTGATTCGCTAGAGCGCCCAAGCCTTGCGGAAACGCCGTCCGGTGCGATCAATCCGGTCGCTCCATTCAACCAGTTGCCATAGAAACGCGCTCATTCGATCGAACCCGGCATCTGAAAAAGCCACAAATGCCGCTCCTTCGCCCCCGACGCCGCCTGCCAGCACGATCCCATTCTCGCAAATGTCGACAGCGCAGCCCCTTCGCCAACGATAGTGACGCCGCCCTGCAAGCGGTCATCGTAGAAACCGGCCGGTCCTGGCGCTTCAACCACGGGCGCGAAAGGCCAATGGGTGCTCGTCGATAGCGTCCAGCACTGCCGTCAAGGCAAGCGCAGGCCGCGCGATGAGCCTCCGCCATCGAAAATCGTGGTACCAGACTCAGTAGCCCGGCAGACCGTTGATCGTCGGGATCAAAGCCGTCGGGATCCGCAGCGCGAGCCAGAACCCATGGGAGCAGCGCAAACAGCGCGACCTCGTGCGCACCCCGATAAAAGCAGGCTTCCTGCACCTCGGGATGATCGACGCTGCGGGCAAACTCATCCACCGTCCAACGCGTCGGATGGCGCGCGCGCCAAGCTCTTACCCAGGCATCCTCGCGCGGAAAACCGTGGGTCGCGAAATGAAGCGCCGGCTCCTCGGTGATCCTCCTCCTCGATGACTGTGCTTGCGCAGGGTTTACGCGGATCTTCGACGCGCCATGGGCCAGCCTAGCCCGCAGAAACAGGCGCGTAGTCTCCGCATGGACTGTCCCGCCCAAGCGGTCCTGCTCCCGAAAATGGCCACCCCAGATCAGATAATCCGAAAGCAAATAACCGCACGCCTTGTCGTCGACCACCACCTCGTCGTCGTCGTCGACGCCAGCCGCTTCCAGCGCGTCGTCGATCGACTTCTCGAGGGCCCGATATTCCGGGTGAGCATCGTCGAATTCCGCAGTCCGCTTGCTTGCCCCCTCCAGCAGCAAGCCCTGACGCCCGTTAAGCGCCCTCCACATATGCTGTGCATAGCCAGACAGATACAGCGTGTCGGCGTCGGCCTGGAGGATCAGAAACTGGTCCGGCGCGACACCCAGCTCCGTTGCCAATTCACCTACCGCAAGTGCGCCGCAGCGCCGCGGCGGAACATATCCCCGCTCAGGCTCCAGCAGGATCCGCACCGATCCAAAGCGAGAGGCCGACGCGATCCGCTCCATGATCGCGGGCGTCCGGTCAGTCGAACCGTTGTCGACCAGGAACAGGAAGACGTCGTCGGCCGCCGCAACCTCGGTCTCACCAAAGCCCAGGGAAGACACGGTCTCTTCAAGAAAGGCCTCTTCATCAAGGCAGGGGATGACGAAAGCGACTGGCACCGCTCAGAACCGAGCGGGGACGCATGCTCCCCTTCGGCCACGGCCTTGCGAGCGCGCCTGATTACACCTGCTCCTGCCCTTCTCGCCAACCAGAGCAACCGCCATGCGCAGAGATGCCCGGCACCGCGCCGAGCAGGGTATATGGCTGAGGCTGGACCCGCCGGCGAGATAGCCGCCCGGATCAATCAACCGAAACAGACCGGCAAACCGGCGCTTCGAGATCACCTGTGCCCAGGCGTCCAACCCCTCTTCGCTACGGCGCCGCGCGGCGAGACAGCAGCAGTCCGGATAACCGAGCGCCCGACCCAAGAGCCATCAGATGCCGCCCCGGCCGGGCATCGATGCGCAGCGTCCGGCGGGCGGAACTGGCGCTGCGCGAAATCGAGAAAAAGCCGTCCCGGTCAACGACCGCGAAAAATCCTGACCGACGAGCCCAGCGGCGGACCTCGACCCGGTCCAACGGACCAGCGACCTGGCTTCGCATGACCGGCCTGATCGCGTATCTGAGCTGGTCGAGATCGACCGCGGCCGAGGCCCGCATCCAACGCGGCCTGGTACACGACCCGGTCACCCGCGTTTCCTCGTCCATGTCATGATCAGCTGAGCGGTCGCCAAACCCGCGTCGGCGTACCCCGCCTCCTCGGCCGCCCGGCGCGAAGCCACGTTGATCTTGCGCATATGGGCATAAATGACGTCGTACTGACTTGCCTCGCTCGCCAACCGGTAAGCAACACGCCCAATCCCGCGGCCCTGGCTCTTTTTGTTCAGGTAGATCTGGATCGAAGCGTGCTTACCGACCGGCGGCTCGTCGATCATGTTGATGTAGATCACCCCAGCACGCTCGCCAACCGCGCGGATTATCCAGGAATGGCCCCCGGGACCTGCGCCCTTGCCCTTGGTGCCTTTGGTCGGGACGAGCTCGACCTCGGCCGCGGTAACCTTGGGCTGGTCCGGACTCGGCTTCATGACCTTCGGCTTGGGCGTCGGCCGCGTAGGCGTCCGCGGCCGCGAAGGCGCCTTGCGCCTGGTATCAGGCATAGAGCTCCTCCAGCCCGTCCTGCAGACGGCGATCGGCCGCTTCCCACAGCTCGGCAGGGAAGAAGCCGGGCGAAAAGGCGATCACGGCATCCTCGATGCATGACACCAAACCGGCCGACCGCAGCACGGAGGTCAGCTTGTCCACTTGCCGCAGCACGTCATCGATCTGCGGGTCGAGCACCTCGGGACGCTCCCGCCAATCGCCATCGCCGTCATAACGGTTATTGAAATAATCCATGTCGACGTGGAGCAGGATCGGACCAGACCCGATATCCTCCACCCAGCGGTCCAGATTGTCGGTGATACGGTACTTACCTGGGCCAGTACCCGCCTGCGCTCTTACGGGCGTAACCGCCGGCCGTTGAGCCCCAGGCTCAAGCAGATCATCGGCTTCGACTCCAAGTTCGATCGCGTAGTCCGTCGTCTCCCGAATCTTCGGCGCCTGGCCAAGCTGGCGCACGTCGGCCTGAGGAAACCAGTGCAGGAACGGCGTCAGGAAACTGCCCATGCCCACCGCGCCGCTTTCCACCGCGGATCGGACGCTGTCCGGCGATTCCAGTTCGAAGGTCCGGCCACTGATCGGATCCACCCATTCCTCGTCCCGCCTGAACAAGCGCGGCGAGGCGAGATCGCGATGATCGTCGACGTGGAGAATGGTCAGAGGATCGCCGCTCGCCGGCCGCGCACGAGCTACCCACTCGCTCCAGCTATGCAGCGTCCAGGTATCGTAAAGCGACCGAAGCACCCGACCATTACGCCGCTGCGCCATCGCCATCTCACCGCGGCCGATGCCGCCCCAGAGCTGCAAGCCCGTCTCGAGCGCCGGATCAACATGCCGCTCCTCACCATCCGGCCAGGCCAGCTTCAGCTCCCAAAAATTGCCTCGGCGAACCGCCTCCGCATCCTTGTCGCAGAAATAGTCTCTCAGCGCCCCGTGACGCTCCGCGGCGTCTTCCGGCAGCCTCTGTAAGGGCACTTGGAGCGACATCAGGCGGCCAGCGACTGATGCGAGGCCAGGTTCTCCAGCATTGAGGCGACGGCCTGCCCGACCGGCGTGAGCGGGCAGGAGCGCAGAGTAGCGAACGCCTCGGCCAAATTGCGATCGGTATCAGCAAGCTGATTGACGGCGCGTTTCCTCAGCCGTTCCGGCCCACGATCGCGCACATGCTCCCAAAACCGCCGCAGCTCGACGAACACGAACACCGCATGAAGGACCCCGGATGCCGGCCGCAGGTCCTCCCGCCACGGCGACACCACCAGCCCGCCGGGCTCGGTCATCTCGAAACGGCGCTCCAGCAGATAGAGCTTCTGGTGGCGGTGCTCGTGGATCAGCGAGTCGGCGAGATCGTAAGGATCGATGATCCCCTCGCCCTGAACCACCGAGACGAACAGGGCCCCCGGAACCGAGTTGTCGCTGAACGAGACGATCTTCTCGGGATGGGCGGTGGGGTCCCTGACGAACTGCACGGCACGGCAAATCGCCGCCATTTCCTCATACAAGGCTGGCCGCCATTCGCTCACAATGCGCAATGCCTCCCCGACGACCGGCTTCGTCCGATCCGTCGCCCCAGGCCCCTCGAACTCGATCGAGGCGCCAAAGGGTGCCCGCAGCCAGATGTCGTCCTCGCCGACCCTCAGTCCGGATCCCACGATCGGCCGATCAAGAACGCCTTCCAAATAACCGACGTCAGGCGTCAGCGGAACGCCGTCCACGTCGAACACGGTCCGGCCGCTGCGAACAGCCAGGAACGCCCTTTGCCAGGCCGTGAGGCCCGGATGGCCCGCGAGGATCCGCCTTTCGTCGCCGGTCAAAGCCGCGATGCGCTCGCGCACCTCCGGTGAACCCAGTTTCCCAGCGACAATTTGCGCGAGCGCCGCCTCGAGACCCTCCAGGTTTGCGGTACAGGTCTCATCCCAAAGCTCGGCCACGATCGGCGAAGCCGTCTCGGCAAGCTCGAACCGCGCAAGGTCGACGTCGAGCTCACGCGGCGCTCCCTCCACCCGGCTCTCCGCCAGACCACCCTCAAGACGCCAGCGTATATGGGCAATCAAACCCTTCATCTCGCCGCAGTAGACGGTCGGATTCTCAAACCCGCCTGAGCCAAATCGATGCGGGACCGAGCCCCCGCCGCATATGTCGACCACGTCGCATGCGCGGCAGACGGGACTGAGCCCCTCCTTGGACAACAGCCGGCGATGTGCGGCGATCGCCGCCGAGGAGGCCACCGCCGCGATCGGCGTATCGCGGACCGACCCCTCGAGCTTGGTAGCGCCATCGCCGACCACCTTCAGCACATCGAGATCGTGATAGGTCCCGTCGGTCTCGATGGTGATCAGGCTGACATCGCCAAGCCCGAAAGCGTCCGTACCCGACGAGAGACCCATGATCGCGTCCAGAAGCGCCTCGAAGGTGCGGACCGGCAAATGCGGATATTTGTCGAACCACAGATCGAAGGCCTCGATCAGCCACCTCTCATAGCGGCGCGGATCCGCCTCGCGACCCGGCGGGAGCTGGCCGTGATGCGAGTCGGGAAGGAGAAAGTCGACCTTCGGCGGTCCATGTCCCGAGAAGAAGTCCAGCAACGTCTCGGGGGGAACAGAAGCGTCGATCACCGCGATCACGCCCGCGAAGGTCTGAGGCCGAGCCTTCAACCGGCCAAGCGCCGCCTCGACCTTGTCGAAGCTCGAACGACCCCGGCGGGTGGTGCGGTGAAGGTCATTGACCTGCCGCGGCCCGTCGAGACTCAACGAGACCGCGATCCGTTCGGCCTCCAGTTGATCGAGAACATCGTCGGTGAGAAGCACCCCATTCGTCTGCAGCCCCACCTCAAGCTCGACCGCGGGCCCGACAGCCGCACGAAGGTCACGCGTGAAGTCGACCAGCGTGGCAGCGCCGGCAAGCAGCGGCTCGCCGCCATGGAAAATGATGGCCGCCCGCTTCAGGCCGACCTCGGCGGCATAGTCCGCAAGGCGGCTTGCGAATGCCGCGCGATCCTCGGCCGACAAAAAACGCGGCATCGAGCGCCACGCCTGGTCGGCGTGGTGATATACGTAGCAATAATCGCAATCGAGGTTGCACCTCGATGCCACCTTGACGAGGAACGACGTTATCCTCGCCGTTGCCATGAAGCCGCCCCTAGGAGCGACTGTGACGGTGATGCATCCGGTCGTAGCTGGTGATCACCTCGCTCGCCTCAGCCTCGGCAAGCACACGCTGCTGAAGCCGTTGCAGGACCGGATTCGCCGGACGAGCACCGAGAACGGCGGAACGGAGGGAAGCAGACGCTGCGGACATGGTTCGTTCTCCTATGCGGGGGGTGACCCTAATCCCCCAATCCGTCGATTTCAACCGCCACGAACAAGTTTTCCACCGGAATTTTCGCTTTTTCGAACATGGGGCCTTTGAATGCTCGCTCAGGGACCAACCGGCACCCTTACCAGCCTGCCATTCGCTGCGTTAACGAGATAAGTCGAAACAGCCCGTATTATTGTTAGGGAAAAATCCTCAATGATCGACGCTGATAGCCGCGCCCGCTGAAGCTTTCGACCTATGATAACGTAAGCAGAGTTGTGACTCTGCTACTGGACGGTAGCCGCTCAGTCTCGCGCAGGATCCAAAAATCCAATATTTATGGTGCGAAAGCTGTGGGGTATTTTCAATGCTCCTGAAATCGGGAATCCGATTATTGTATTCGCGCGCTCTATAATCAGGCCGTCTTCGAGCACCTTGCTATCTCGGAATCACATGCTTCACCGACGCGGACGGCATGCCGATCGCGTCTGCAGAGTTGGCCTGGCTCAGCAATCCATCGACGTAAAGCTCGACGCTTCTTGGTTGCACCATCTTGCCCAGCAGCAGGGCCGCTTCATCGTTGGACGCCGAAATCGGTCCAAGAGGAGAATTCGCGCCAGTCACTGGCCGCAAGCAGCCCTCAGCTCGCGGTCGGATGAGCCTCGGCCACTCCAAGATCGGCAAGCATAGCAATAATTTCCGCCGCCTCATCATGCGATTCGATACTACGAAAGATGTCCCTGGCCTCTTCCAAAGACCCTATTGCCGCAGTCGTCGAACCTTCTCTGTCCGCATCCCGCACTCCCGCGAGATACTCGTCCGCAGCGGCCCGATAAAGCGCACCCGCCCGACGAAGGTCATCCACTCCCTCCTGCTCATGACCGCTTGCCCGGCTGTTTTCGCCAAGACCTCGAAGCGCGGCAGCAAAATTTCGCCGAATTACTGCCGTGCCGGTCGAGCCGTGGGCAAGACCCGCTAATGACAGGGCCTGGTCGCTCGCCTCCATCGCATCCTGAAAATCGGTCCTCTCTCCCGTGCGATAGGCACGCATCAAATGCAGCATGCTCAGCTTGTCATAGATCATCGCCCGACCCGCCGCCGCTGGGCCGACTTCACCGGCCTCCAAGAGCTCACGCAGGCAAGCGATCGCCCGATCGAGCCGCGCTAAATCGGCACCCTCGGATCCATATTGCAGGACTGCGGTCGCGTAACCGGCGCGCGCCTCACGCCAAGCTGTTTCGTTGACCTCCCGCGGGGTAGCGTCGAGCGCCATTCCGTAAGCTTCGATAGAGTCGCCACGTAGATCTTCCGCCGGGTCTCCTTCCGGCGGACCAACACCGGCGGTCTCTTCGATGTCTCCAAGCGACTGGAGCGCATCCCCTAGACGAAGATAGGCCGTACCGTCATGCCCACCCTTAGCTATCTGCTCACGCCAAAGAGCAATGCTCCGGCGAAGGCGCGATGCATTTTGGGCAGCATCACCGGTACGCAGCAAGCTGCCAGCCAACAGTCGCTCGGCTCGCGCGTCGACGGCCGGCTCATCGCCTAACTCGTCCACAACTTTTTCATCCCTGCCACTGAGGGTATCCATTGCAGCACGCGCGAGGCGGTCCTCTGGGGCCGATTCCTCGGCCTGCCCGCGCATTCGATCTAGCCGGCGCGCGTATTCATCGAGCAGGACATGGACCTCCTCGACAGCCGGACGCGCGATCTCCAATTTACGTGCGGTGAGCGGCAGAAGGGGATCCTCGATCCAGGCGATCGGCTCACCAAGTTCCCTCATCAACTCGGCAAAAAAGGAATCCGCGTCCTGACCGGGAATCAAAAATTTGTTCGGACCCGACAAAAAGTCTTCAATCGCGAAACTCAAGGACGATGCATCCGGCTCGTAGGCCACCCAGAAAACGACTAGATTCGGCATTTCCCTGCCGGCGCGAACAAGCAATTCGACCACTCCCTCCTCCTTGCCGGCATACCCAACCACGACAAGAAGAGGAGCCTCCCGCAAAATTCCCCAAATTGTCCCCTGCATGGGCAGCGCATCGCTGGTCTCCTTGACCGCGCCCTGGCTGTTACGGGGGCTATAAGTGTGCATCGAGCCATGCAGATAAACTACCTGCGGATCGGCCGGGCGAGAGGCTACCCGCGTGAGCGCCTCGATCCCGTCGGCGATGACAGGTAGCCGGCCAGTAAGGATGATTCCCTTGGCCGCCAACTGGTCGAAATTGGTTGTCAGCACCGTGTGCACGTAGTGCTTGTCAACCAATTCACCCAGACAGACATGAGCCCAGTTAATACGCCCCTCGCTCTGCGCGATCGCGCCCCTGATAATGTCTCGTTGGACGCCATCTGCTTTAAAGTGCCGGGTAAAGAGCTCGGCATAACGGCAGCCCCAGTCACGCTGGCCGTCGACTTCATCGGGGTCCAACTCCCCCTTGCCCACCAGCCAGTTCAGAGCGTCGTCGGCGCTCTCGCATTGGGCGTCGCCAGCGTTGAACCGCCTCGCGAGACGGCGGGCCATGCCTTGGGCCATATCGCCGGCAAGCGGTATGCCGGCTGTTCGAGAACACCCAGCGCCTATTAAAACCACGGCTCCTGTGCCCTCTCCGTCGGGATCACTCGAGCTGGCGCTGTCCCAACTCGGCTCTCCCCGATAGACCTGGAGCTGGCGTGCGAGATCTCTTACCTCCGCTATGTTTATCCTCGCCGGCGTCACCGCTTCCCCCTTGTCGGACCATTTACGCGAATGGCCTTTACCTACACTGGAACGTCATAAAGACGGAAATCTCCTGTAAAGCTTGTGCGGATGAAGCCCAGCCATCGTCAGATTAGATATCAAACCCACGAAATCTCCCCTTCGTTAGAATCTCCTGCGATCTATCGACTCTTCTCAAGAAGAGAGTAGCTTAGGCCCGACGAGTCGACTCAGACGAATAGGTGGGGTGACATATGCCGGCGAACGGTGTCGGTGCCAGCGAAGTTGCAGCGCAAAAAGCTGATCGCGCGCAAAATGACACTGCTTCCGTTTTGGAAGACGGCGTCATTGCAATCGACGTCCTTGCCAATGACGGCAACGGTAACAACAAGCAGCTCTATTCGCTGAACCAAGGAAACCTTCAACTACGAACCCTCGGTGACCTCTGGGTGACCCTGCCGAGCGGCGCAAGGGTCCGCTTTCACAACGGCTTAGTCGAATACGATGCTGCGGCCCTGGATCACCTCGCAGCCGGAGCCGCCCTGGTCGACACGTTTAGCTACTCGGTGAAATTCAATAACGGAGTCATCAGTTCCGCGAACGTCGCGGTCACCGTCACCGGGAGCAATGACGGCCCCATCGCCGCCCCTGAAGCTGTGAGCGGCCACGAAAATCAGGTCCTGGCGGTCAACGTGCTCGCCAACGACAGCGATGTCGACGATGGCGCGGTGCTGACAGTGACCGCGGCTTCCAGCCTTGCCGGCAAAGGTAGCGTCTCAATCGTCGGCAACCAAGTCAGATTTACCCCCGGCGCCGATTTCGACCACCTTGCCCAGGGCGTGTCGGAGCAGGTCGTCCTGTCCTACACGATCGCCGACCAGCATGGCGCAAGTTCGAGCTCGACGGTGACGGTCACCGTGACGGGCACCAATGACGGCCCGCTCGCCAATCCAGACACCGCCGCCGGCACTGAGAATCAGATACTACTCATCAATGCAATGACCAACGACACCGACGTCGACGACGGCGCGGTAAAGATGTTGGTCTCGGCATCCGTTCCCGCTGGCAAGGGGACCGCCTCAATCTTTGGCAACCAGGTTCAATTCAACCCCGGCAGCGATTTCAACCATCTCGCCCAAGGCGCGACCGAGCAGGTCGTCCTGTCCTACACGATCGCCGACCAGCACGGCGCGACCTCGACCTCGACGGTAACCGTGACCGTCACCGGCACCAACGACGGGCCAGTCGCCAATCCCGACGTCGCAGCGACAACCGAAAATACCTCGGTCACGATCGACGCACTCGCCAATGACGCCGACGTCGACGACGGCGCGATCAAGACGCTGATCGCCGCTGCCGCGCCTGCCAACAAGGGCGCTGCGTCGGTCGTAGCCAACCAAGTCGTCTTTAATCCCGGCACCAACTTCGACCATCTCGCCCAGGGCGCAACCGAAATCGTCCTGCTCGGCTATACGATGCAGGACGAGCATGGGACCCTGTCGAGCTCGACAATCAGCGTCACCGTCACCGGCATGAATGACGGTCCAGTGGCAAACGGCGATTCCGCCGTCACGTCCGAGAATGCGTCAGTCACGGTAAATGTGCTCGGCAACGACACGGACCTCGATGACGGGGCAATCCTGACCGTCGCCGCAGCCTCGGTACCCGCGGGTCAAGGCAGTGTCGCGATCATCGACAACCGGGTCCAGTTCAACCCGGGCAGCGCTCTGGACTATCTCGCCATCGGTGAAAGCGCCGATGTCGTCGTCAGCTACAGTACCCAAGACCAGCATGGCGCAAGCGCCAGCTCGACCGTCACGATCACAGTCACCGGCACCAACGACGCGCCAACGATCGATGCTGGCAGCAGCGTCTCCACCGGCTCGGTCACCGAACTGACAAACGCCGATCCGGGCGAGGGCACAACGGTCCACGAGGTGAATGGGGTCATCGCCTTCGGTGACCGTGATCTTTCCGACACGCACGGCGCAACCGCGGCGGCCCTTGGCGGCGGCTATCTGGGCACCTTCACGCTCGATCCGGTCAATCAGAACAGCCGTACGGTGGGCTGGAATTTCGACGTCAGCGACGCCGCCCTCGATAACCTCGAGGAAGGGGAGGTCGTCACCCAGATCTACACCGTCGCCATTTCGGACGGCCATGGGGGAACGGCGACCCAGGACGTCACCATCACCCTGACCGGCGCCGCAGAGAATGCGGCTCCCCAAGCACTGGCCGACTCAGTCGCGACCGCCGAAGACACCGCCGTCACCATTGATATCCTGGCGAACGACTCTGATGCCGACGGGGACGCACTGGTATCCGAAATCGTCTCAGAGCCCTCGCACGGTACGCTGACCCTCGATCCTGTGACAGGATTTTACACTTATCAACCGGATCCCGACTTCCACGGCAACGACCTTTTTACCTACCGGATCTCAGATCCGGCTGGCGCGCAAAGCGACATCGTTGTCGTGTCGATCACCATCGCTTCAGTCAACGACCCGCCGCTCCTGACGCAAATCCTTCCCAACCGGACCGGGCAAGTGCTTCAATCCGTGGCTGTAAGCGTGCCCCCGAACCTCGTTGTGGACAACGACGGTAGCGGCGCGATTCTCTATTCCGCCGAACTGGTCGGCGATGAGCCCCTTCCGGGATGGCTGAGCTTCGACCCGGTGAGCCTTACCCTCTCAGGCACACCCGGCAATGGTGACGCGGGTCATTACAGCATTCGCATAACCGGCGCCGAGGACGACGGACAGAAAGCGGCCACTTCCTTCATGCTGACCATCCTCGATGGGAGCACGATCGACGGGACCAATGATGGCGAGACCATAACCGGAACCATCCAGGGAGATTTGATCCGTGCCTTCGGTGGCTCGGACACCGTGAATGCCAGTACAGGAGCCGATCTCGTCGACGGCGGAACCGGAAACGACGCGCTCTACGGCGAGTTTGGGGATGACATCATCAGCGGCGGCGCCGACAACGACTTCCTGGCCGGCGGTGACGGAGCCGACCTGCTGTTCGGCGAAGCCGGGAACGACCAGCTGGATGGCGGCCAGGGCAACGATCGACTGGAAGGGGGCGACGGAAGCGACATTCTCTTCGGCGGCGCCGGTGGCTCGGACGAGATGATCGGCGGGGCCGGCGATGACACGATCTTCCTCAACACGTTCGTCGGCGAACAGAGCGGCGACGGCGGCGAGGGAGACGACGTCTTCGTCGTTATCGGCCGAGTAGCCGCGACGACGATTACCACCGGCAGCGGGTCGGATCGGATCTACATTCAAAATCCGGGCTTCGACATTCCACTCGGAGTGATCACGATCACCGACTTCGCCCCCGGTGCCGGCGGAGACGTATTCTCGCTCGACGGCCGAAATTTCGATGCGCCTGGGCTTCTCTCAATCCTGTCCGGATGGGACGGCAGCGCCAATCCGTTCGAGACGGGCTACCTTCGGCTGGTTCAGAGCGGCAGCAACGCGGTGCTCCAGATAGACCGCACTGGCGAGGTCGACGGAGCGGTCTGGGCGCCGGTCGCCATCTTCCAAGGTGCGGACGCAACACTGTTCACTGACGCCAACTTCGCGCCAGGCTATCATCCCGACGGATCGCCCCCGACAGGGGCGTCGATCACCGGGACAGAGACCGGGGATACTCTCACCGGCACAATCGGCGCCGACATTATCGATGCTCTCGGAGGCGACGATCGGGTCAATGCCGGTTCCGGATCAGACCTCGTCTACGGCGGCTTCGGGATCGACGAGCTTTATGGCGAGTCCGGGAACGACGTCCTTCAAGGGGGCGAGGACCGAGATTTCCTCTTCGGTGGCGACGGAGCCGACCTTCTCTTCGGAGAGGCCGGAGACGACCAGCTCAACGGTGGCGACGGTATCGACCGCCTGGAAGGCGGCGAAGGCAACGACTTCCTCGGCGATAGCGGCGGCTCAACCGAGATGTTCGGCGGCGCCGGCGACGACACGATCTTCCTCATCACGTTCAACGGCGTGCAGCAGGGCGACGGCGGCGAGGGGGACGATGTCTTCGTCGTCGTCGGCCGAGTCGCCGCGACGACGATCACCACCGGAAGCGGGTCGGATCGGATCTACATCCAGAATCCTGGCTTCGACATTCCGCTCGGAGTGATCACGATCACCGACTTCGCCCCCGGCACGGATGGCGACGTCTTCTCGCTCGACGGCCGAAATTTCGATTCACCCGGGCTCCTATCGATCCTGTCCGGGTGGGACGGCAGCACCAACCCGTTCGCGGCCGGCTATTTCCGGCTGGTTCAGAGCGGGAGCGACGCCGTGCTGGAGATGGACCTGACCGGCCCGGCGAACGGGGCGGCTTGGACACCGATCGCAATCTTTGAAGATACCGACACTGCCCTGTTCGCCGGCGCCAATTTCGCACCGGGATACCATCCCGATGGATCGCCCCGACCGGAGCGGCAATCACCGGGACCGAGGCCGCAGATGCGCTCACAGGTACGATCGGCGCCGATACCATCGATGCTCTCGGCGGCGCCGACCGGGTAAATGCCAGTCCAGGCGCGGACCTCGTCTATGGCGGCTTTGGAAACGACGAGCTTTATGGGGAGTCGGGGAACGACATCCTCCGCGGCGGCCCGGACAACGACTTCCTGGCAGGCGGTGACGGAGCCGACCTTCTCTTCGGAGAGGCCGGAGACGACCAGCTCAACGGTGGCGACGGTATCGACCACCTGGAAGGCGGCGAAGGCAACGACTTCCTCGGCGATAGCGGCGGCTCAACCGAGATGTTCGGCGGCGCCGGCGACGACACGATCTTCCTCATCACGTTCAACGGCGTGCAGCAGGGCGACGGCGGCGAGGGGGACGATGTCTTTGTCGTCGCCGGCCGGGTCGCCGCGACGACTATCGCCACCGGAAGCGGGTCGGATCGGATCTATATCCAGAATCCGGGCTTCGACACTCCGCTCGGAGTGATCACGATCACGGACTTCACCCCCGGTGCCGGCGGCGACGTCTTCTCGCTCGATGGCCGAAATTTCGATTCACCCGGGCTCCTCTCGATACTCTCCGGGTGGGACGGAAGCACCAACCCGTTCGCGGCTGGCTACTTCCGGCTGGTTCAGAACGGCAACGACGCCGTGCTGGAGATGGACGTGACCGGCTCGGCCAACGGGGCGGCCTGGGCGACCGTCGCCGTTTTCCAAAACACCGACTTCACAGACTTTGCCGACGCGAACTTCTCGCCAGGATACAACCCCACGCCAACCAACGACGCGCCTTCAGCAAACGTCGTCGCCACCGCCGGAGATATCTTCCCAAGCAGCCTTCAGGCCGAGCTGGAACCAACCCCTTCGGCCAGCGGAGGCTGGTTCGAGAGCGGCGAAGGAGGCGAAACGCACTCCCTGGAACACCTCGACGCCTGGCAGATGCTCGTGACGACGGACATCGTTTAGAGACTCAGACGCATGCCCGGCTCCCTTCGCTAAGCCGGCCGGCCGGTCATCCACAAATGCTTTCGCACGGGACACCGTCTCCATCCCCGTCCAGGCGCGAGACACCACACTCGTCGAGATAAAAGTTCGCCTCGGCACAGCTGTTCATCTCCCCGCATGTACGTTTTCCACTGCATTGCAGGCTCCTCTTCGGCCTCGGCCTCGGTCGCGCCGCCGACTGCGGCGCGGGAGTGTAAGAACTCGGCTGGGCCAATCTGACCGGGTAGCTCTCCGACAAAAAGCGGCTCGCCATCCAGCACGGCGTGCCTGCCTCCTCGATCTTCGACCAGCCGTCCTTCTCCTGTCGAACTGAGACGCTGTTTCCAAAGGAAAAGCGGGAAACCACCTTGGCAGACGTCCTCGCAGCACTGCGGCAATTGAGGGCGCCCGCTGTGACAAACCGCGTTTCCACCTGACCAGAGGCCGCGCCCGACGCGCTCGCATTTTGGTCTCGCAAGCTCGTGTCGTCGCCACTGGCGCTGCATTTTCCAATGACGACCAAAATGATCAAAAGGACGGCCAGGAGACCGCACCCACTGGGATCTTGCGTCGCAGCCCGTCCGCGGCTCCTAGTCAGAGGTACACCTGAACGCGCCTTTGCTATCGAAAGTCATGGTGCGTCCTCGGGGATTGGGCCGTAACATATGGGCTGCGCGCTTTAAATTATGCACTCATAAAATAGGGCGATGCTTCTTAACTCGACATTTGTTGAGCTAATTTATCGACACCGTATGTCGACGCAGCCTGCGAACCCGTATCCTGGCGATCTAGCGACAGCAAAAGAAGTTCGGTTGCTGGCCGACCATTATCGAAAGGCGGCGCACCTCCTCCAGCAGATGGGGCTGCCCAAAGACCCGCTGTCCAGAGCTCCTTTTCGCCTCGCGGCAATCCACGCCATCGAGCTCTATTTGAATGCGTTGCTTCTGCATCGTGGCATCGATCCACGCCAAATTAGAGGCATGCAGCACGATCTTGCGCAACGCACGCAGATTGCGAGCTCAAATGGGTTGCATCTGCGGGCACGAACCATCGCCCACCTATGGACCGTCGCCGAGCAGCGCGAATATCTCATAACCCGATACGGACCCGAATTGGCCGGCACTTCGTCTCAGGTAAACAGGCTTGCCGCGACCCTGGACGAGGTCGCAAGAAAAGTGACGCGCTTGCTCGAACCTCCACATTGTTCTCAAAGCACTATCGGCTCCAATGGCGGACGCGAGTAGCGGGTGATCCAGGTCACTTCCTCGACCTGAGGCTCCTCCGCCTGCGGTCTCAGGTCGGACCGATAGACGAAGTCATCGAGCCACCTGCGCTCGAACTCTAGCGCCGCGTCGTCCACTTCACGCCACCAAACGCAAGTGCCGCTATCCCAGCGATAGCCCCTCGCCTTCAAGCGCTCCTTCACGTCGAAATGGGCACCGGCCGCTCGCACGATCCACCCCGGGCGCCTAGCGTTCTCGAGCAATGCTCCCAAGCCGGTGCAGCCGTTGTATAGATCGTGCCGGAGCAGGGTGATCAGCGCATCGACATCAGCGGCCGCACGATGGCCGGCGTGAAACCAACCCGCTTGAGCCAACAGCCAGCCAAGCGATCGCCCGTCGAATCCATATTCGGGCCAGTCTACGTCCCGGCAGGTGCATGCCCAGGCGAGGCCCCGCGCGGCCGGCAGGCGCTCGTCGACGAAAGGCCGATCGAACCCGGCGTTGTGCGAGACAACCAATGATGCCGACCTCAAAAGCGCCAGCGCCCGCTTCTCGTCGATCCCGCAGCCAGCAAGTTGCTCGTCGGTCAAGCCGGTCAGCCGCTTAATATCGGGCTGAAGCGGCCGCCCAGGGTCTTCCAGCCATGAGTAAGGCTGGTCGAGCTTGGTTATGCGACCCATCGCGTCGAACCGAAACCGGCGGATCGACAACTCGATGATACGGTCCGCCTCGACCGCCAAGCCGGTCGTCTCGACATCGAGAGCCGCGCCTACGGACGTGGACAATGTCTCGTCGGCCCCTCCGACATCTCCTTCTTCAACAGCCACGCGCCTCAGCACGCGGTAGGCGCTATCGCCTTCAAGCGCTTCGATCAGCTCCTCGGCTGAGACACTCAGCATCATTCTCGTTGCTCCCAGGAAAGGCACGCCAAAAGGCGCCGCGCGCCCAGCATGAGCGGCGCGGTCCTTTTTTCTGGCGGAGGCCGGTGGATCGGGGCCGAGGCGGCCCGCGTCCTCGAGCAGCTAATGCTGGAAGCGGTGCTCGATCAGGATGTTGAGCCCGTGACCCAGAGGCGAGTTCGCGTCGGCAGCGACCTCGAGCAGCACTGCACCGATCGCCGGGGAGACATTCTCGACCGCAATCGGATCGGAAGGATCGAATCCCCGGCGCACTCTGGCACATCGGCCAGCCTCGCCGCCGACACGCATGCGGAGCTCGCGCAGGACATCATCGGGCCCGAACGCCATGCAGGCATGAAAGATGTGCGACGTCGACGACGAGCATTCGCAGACCATCGTCGCCGTATAGAGATCCATTCGCGGGTAGAGAGCACGAGGTATGCTTACCTCGCCTCGACCCTCCGGCTCGGCCGCCGGCGGCTCCTCCGCGACCAGCGCGTCGACGAGCTCGGGATCGGCATCCAGGCCCGCCGAAAGACCGTGCAGGAGCATCGCCCGCAAGAAGGGCCTTTCGTCCCGGCAGGCTTCCACCGCGGAATTCCCGCCGAACAACCGGCGCGGCGCGACCATCCAGGCTGCCGGGTCGGCCAGGATCCCATCCCTCTCGAATCTCGCTCCGGTCTCCGCCGCCAGCATCACGATGCGGCCCAGCTGCATCCGGCCCACCGGACAAGTGCGCTCGATGGCCGCAATATCGGGCCAGCCGGCGGCGGAGTCCGCCTCGATGCAATGAAAGGCGGCGGCGGGGGTCAACGACAAAGCTTGGGCGGAGGATTCAGGGTGCATGGTTTGCTCCTGCTAGGGTTGCGGGGGCAGACCAGGCCGAAGCCGGGTGTTGGTAATCCGGTCAAGGACAGGACGCCGTCGTCTTTGGGCCGGAGCCTTGGACATGCACGACGGCCACCCGACCGCGCACGACCGGTGTAGAGGATCCCGACCGGGGTTACCAAGCCCCACGCGCCGCTCCTGCGGCACGCGGCAAGGGAGATGGTTAACGTCCGGAATCGTGTCAACGACACCAAAGGGTGCTTTTCCGGACGTTCCCGAGATGTGCCGCAGATTACCGGGCAGCCGGTTTCAGAGGAGCGGCGAAGCGAGTCTGCGCCGCCCGCGTCGACAAGATTGCCCTGGCATCACGAGTGGCGGTGAGCGAGCTGCCGCCCAGTCAGAGAAGATCTTCGAAGCTCATGCAATTTCATGAGGGAAGAAACATGGACAAGGACGAGCCGGACCTCACCGGCGTCCATCCCCTGATGTGGGAGAAAACCCGCGCGAGGATCGCCGCGGTCGAGGAATATCTGCAATTACCCCAGCCCCAGGAAGCAGACGAGGAGAGATTAGCCCATAGCCTCGGCATCGGCCTCAGTCACTTTCGCAAGCTCGTAAGCCTCTGGGTTCGACACCGCAGGGCATCGATGCTGCCAGATACCAGCCTATCCAGGATCGGGCACCCCCGTCGCCGCCGCCAACTCGCTCCAGACACTCTCGGCGTCATCGAGCAGGTCATAGCGGAGCTCGGCGCCGGCGCACCGGTTGCCGATGTAGACGAGGAGATCCGGAAGCGGTGCGAAACGCTCGGCATCAAGCCACCGAACTCCCGCACGGTCAGGAACCGGATGGAGAAGGCCCGGATCTCCAACCACGACGGCACCGACGGGGAACAGGCACTGATAATCGATCACTGCGCCGTCGAGCTGCCGGTCCGAACGGACGCAGGCACGATCCTTCCGGTCGTGACGCTGGCTATCGCCGTTCCGGAAAATGTAATCGTGGCCCATTCCGTTGCCCTTCACACACCTTCGCCGCAAGCGAGCACCGGCGTTCTCCTCGGTGCCCTCAGTCGCTCGGCTCCCGGGGACGACCCACGGCCGGTCCGGATGGGGCGTGGCCGCACGGCCGGGTGGCGACGTCTCGAAAGGGTCATTTCAGAAGGTGGGATCAGCCTCGAAGGCCACCGTGGCGTGCCGGTCCCATGTGCACGCGCCATGACTCAGGCTTTCGGCCATAAATTGGGGCCGCTCACGTTGCGCCCCAACCTCACCCACCGTCCGGGGGAGGCGACCAAAGCCGTCGGTCGTGAGATCGCCGCCGCCGACCTGCCGCGTGCAATCTCGCAGGCGGTGGCCGAGCACAACCATGCGAGAGGCCGAGATCCGGAAGCGCTCGAGCTGTGCATCACCCGTCAATCCGGGATGCGTCTGTGCGCCAAACTCGGCACCATCGCGCGAGAAGCGCCGGAACAGCCGCAGCCGCGAATCACCTATCCGTCGCGGTCTCCGAGTCGCGAATCGGGGACCTGAAACTGCCCTGAAACTCGCCGAATCGACCAAAAATACGACATCTCAAAAAAAACTTTCCCTCTGCACCTCAATTTTTGGGGTTGACAGCCGTAGCTATACAGCCCCAGAGAAGTGATAATTGGGCTTAGTGTCTCTTTTAAGCTACACTTGCGTAAGTCAGGGTTTGTTCCATATGCCGGTCACCCCAGCCTTGGAGTGACCCCGTATGCAACCAGACCGCCGCCGCCGGCCCTCAGCTTCCGCCTCTTCTCGACGCTTACATACACTCCTGAAGGCTTGGCTGCCTTGGCCGCGGCTGCATCGGGACAATACCGGCCGCGACCCGCCAGGAACGGAAGCTTCAGACGCTTCGGCCTCACCGACCCGTCTCCCCGACAGGTGGACTAGGTACAATCGGCGCGACAGGCGAGGTCCCTGGACCCGCAGCCGCGCGACGCCGCCCAACCGACAGGCCTAGCACACGCAAGCCCCTCCCCGAACTCATACTCGGAGGCGCCCGTGAGCAGCCGAGACCTCGACTTCACATCCCCGGAAACGGCCGAGCACGACTTCAGCTCAGGCATCGACGCGCTTGGGCCGACCTCCGTGGGGGCGAATGAGATCAAGTGCCTCGCACTGGAGCCGTCGTGGCCGCCGCTCGCCCTGGAGAGTGAGAAGCCAGCCCGGGGTCCTAACCTCGAATCGGCCGGCGCCCGGGTCATCGACAGGGAAACCTTCGCCCGCACCCGGACCTGGAGCCGCCGCAGCGGTCGTACCTGGGTCCGTCGCACCTCCCGCGTAAACGCGAACTGAGGAGCGATCGTATGGCGATGGTCCCATCCGATCTCCGCGATATCAACGAGGTCATCGATCGCAACCGTATAGTGCGGGAACGCGCGCGCTGGCGCGGGCTTGAGGAACTGACCTCACTCGCCAGGATCGAAGTGCTCGAACACGGCGGCATTACGCGGCCCATCATCACTCGAGGCGGCAAGCATCTCCGCTCGAGGCTCGTCTCGCGAAAGACTAGCCGCGTCCAGATCACCGAAGGCAAAGGCCTGCGGTTCCTGTGCGGGATGTGCGAGATCAACGGCTACGTTCTGGATTACCAGGCGCACCCGTTCCGAGTGACCGCAGTCGTGGATGGGCTGCCGATCGAATGGTATCCGGACCTCGTCTACATCCTTGCCGACGGAACGATCGAACTCATCGAGGTTAAACGCTCGCCTCGGGATCTGCGCAATGCGGATTACCGCGCCAAGCTAGAAGCGTTCCGTGACATTTTCCGGCTCTGCGGCTGGAAGATGTGCATCCGCTACGACAAGGATATTTTCGGTCACAGTGAAGTTCGCGGCACCCGCGCGACGAACGTCGGTGCCGTCTATTCGCGCCGGTTTCTCACCGTGGACGACCGGGAGACGGACATCCTTGCAGGTCTGGTCCACGCCGCATCGCCTGTGGCATGGGACGACGCGGCCTTGCATCTCTCGCCCGACGACCCGTTGCGCGGCGATGCCCTCGTCGAATACGCGATCGCGCGCGGCCACTTTTCGGTCGATTTTGACGAGCCCCTCGGCCCTTCGACCCAGCTGACGCCGATCGTCGCCGCCGGCGCGGTCGGAACGATCCGGATCTGATCCGTGGAGGTCGAACTCCCTTTTTCGTTCGAGCCGGGCGACATCGCCGATATCCATGACGTCGGTCACGTGCTCGACCGCATGGACCCGGACGGCGTCTACCATATTCGCCGTCTCGGCGGCACCGATATGCTCGAGGTGCCGGACAGCGAAACCGGATTCCTGCGTAAGCCCAAGGCCGACGACATCCTTCGTCTCATGGCGGAGGGGACATTCATCCCGCGCTTGCCGGAACTCGAGAACGAAACGGCGCGCAAGCGCCGCAAGGCGCAGTATGACCGGGCGGACGCGCGAGCCGCGGACCCGCTTTGCGATATCCGCACGAACTTTCCCGAGCGCTACGACGCGAACCCCTGCAATCTTTCCGACAAGGCCCTCCAAGCCTTCCAGCGCGCGCAATATGAGGATCCGGAGTTCTGCGCCCTGCCTGGCGCCTACAAGACCGACGAAGACGGACGAAGGTTTCGCTGGATCCGCTGCGGCAAGACGCTGCGCGACTGGATTTAGGGGCGCGGGGCACCCGGCGACCGGAAGCTGCGCGACGGCGTCAGTGGAACGGGAAAGGTACCACGCACTATCCGCGTCGATCATCCCGTTGAGATCATAAAACACTGGGTTGCCGTCACTCACGGCTCAAAGCGCGACATAAAGAAGAACTGGGTGCGCTATAAAGGTGAACTCAGGCGCATCAGTCGCGGCGATCCGACCGGCCGCAAGGATGAACTCGGCAGGCCGATCGGATATCCAAAACCGAAGGCGGACTATACCCCGCTCAGCTACTGGGCCTTCCGCCGCCTAAAGCGGAAGACCATCTCGAAGCCGGCAACCGCGGCGCGTTACAATCGTGAAGCCGCAGAGGCGGAGTGGGGCGGCAGCGGCGTGTCCGAAACGCCGACCCACTTCGGCTCGCACTGCATGATGGACGACACGCGTGTTCCCGCGCTGGCCAAAATCGTCATCGGTAGCGATGTCTGGGTCGGCCAGCCGACCTTTACGCACATGTTCGACCCCTTTGGGAACCTGATCCCTGGCTTTGACCTGTCATGGGACGAGGCTTCCAGTGCGACCGTGCTGCGCACCATCGCGCATGCGAGCACGCCAAAGTCGATCCCGGCGGACCTAGATGCGAAATATCCGCAGCTGAAGGCGATCTTCTATCTTGCCGACGGCATCACCCATGACAACCTCGCCGCGCATCACGGCCGCACTGTCGTCGATGCTCTGAAAGAGACCAAGTCCGACGCTCACTTCACGGGCGCAGGCATGGCGACTCACAAGGCCGCGATGGAGCGGTCAGTGGGCACGGTCCTCGACATCGCCTTCAAAGGCCTTCCTTGCTCGGTCGATCCAATTCCCCTCCGCCGCTGGCACAAGGGCGATCCCTCTCCCGATTTGCTCCCCACGCTCGGGAGGCTCCGGACCCTCCTCACTCGGGCGATCTGCACCCTCCACCTCGGCCGCACCAGCGGGAACCATGGCCGCATTCCCTTGCTAGAGTTTCTGAAGGCGACGGCGTGCCGCAAGGTCAACATCATCCACGATCACGATCAGTTCGTCCGCGCCATCGGCGTGGTCGAATACGATGTTTCGCTGACAGCGCACGGCATCGAGATGTTCGATGGCTACAGTCGACTCCGCTACACGGACCCGATCGAGGGCGCAGCCCTCTTCGAGCGAATCCGCGGATCGAAGCGTCCCTCCATGCGCGGCGCAGACAGCGTGCCGGTGAAGGTCAAATACCACCCGGACAATTTGCTCTGGCTCCATGTCTGGGACCCCGTCGAGAGGCGTTACGTCGACCTCGAGTGCGACCAGCCCGACTACGCCCGGGATCTGCCCAGGTGGATGCACGACATGATCATCGCCTCAATCGGCGAGGAGGCGCTCGCTTTCATCACTGAAGATGACCTGCTTGAATATCAGAAGCGGCTGTTCGACCAGCAGGCGAATATCACGCAGGCCGCCGAGGAACGTGAGCGCCGCAATGCCGGCAAGGTGATGGATTCGCCAATCTTCCGCCGCGTCACCGGCAACATCGTGCAGGTCGAGGACGAGGACCCTTACGGCACCGTGGAGGCGCCGGACATTTCCACCTTCGATCACGTCATCGGAAACGACCTCTCAAGCGAGACGTCGATCGACGCTGAGCAGGCGACGCCCCGGAAGCCGGGGAGGGCGGCTGACTCCGACCGCAGCGCCAGCACGATGCGATCCTCCAAGCCCAGGAGCACTGCGACCCCAACCCGCCATCACGCACGGAAGAAGCCTTCCCGGCAGGATCCTCGAGACGCGGGTGGGACGGCCGCGCGCACGAGGTCGAACGCCCGTCCCGAGCGCCCGCGGCCGCCTTCCAGCCGTGCAATGAAGTGGAAAATCTGATCGTGACCAACAACAAAACCGCAGCCGCAGCCTCCAGTCGCATGCTTGTCCCCAAGAGGGCTGCCAATCGTACCCCCGCAAAAGCGCCGCGACGTCGCAATCACAGCGATGCCAGGGCCCACGGGAGAGCGCTTCTCCCGCCCCGCCCGCAGCTTCCCACTCTTGCCGAAGCATTCGAGTTCGATGACACGCGCTCCAGCGAGGTCGCCCGAGTCGTGTCCGGCGTCAGCCAGATGCGGCTGCCGAATCCGCGCCAGCTGCTCGGCATGTACGAGCTTTACCAGACGATGCTGGTCGGACAGCAGCTTAAGGGACGCCGCCAGATCGGCATGGCGCTTTTCGACCCGACGGGTGTCGGCAAAACGACCATCGCCGAAGCGCTCGCGCAAGGCGTCAACGCCCGGGCACCCAAAGGCGAAAAGCCGATCGTGCACTGCCGGCTTGCCAATGCCGGCACCGCGCGCTCGCTGTTCGTCAGCGCCTTGACCGAAATCGGCTACGGCTATGTCAATCAGAAGACCGAGCAGCGCCTCCAGCGCGAGTTGGTCGACGCTCTGGAGGAGCACAACACCAAGCTCCTCGTCATCGACGAGAGCCAGCACGGCGGTCGCAACTCGGGCTTCGGCGGCGCCGTCACTGCGGCGATCAAGCTGCTCCTCGACACTGGCGTCGTGCCAGTCGCTCTCCTCGGAACCGAAAAGGCCGTTGATGTCTTCGCCAACGATCTCGAGTTGTCCGGCCGCCTCTCCGCGCCATGCTCGCTCGCTCCCTTCAGTTGGTGGGATCCTGAGGATCGAGAGCTCTGGATCGGGCTGATGTCTGCACTCGACCAGCAGCTGGTCGTCGATGGCATCATCACCAAGCCTTTCGGCTTCGATGACGCAAAGGTTGCCGAAAAGCTGATCGAGGCCACCAACGGCACGATGGGCCAGCTGATGGGCATGGCCCGCACGGCCGTACAAGAAATGGCTCGCGGCGGCCGTTCTAGCCTCACCGAAGCCGATGTGGTCCACGCCATCGATGCCTGGTGCGTCGCCCACGGCTTTGCTGCTCGCAACCCGTTCCGAAAGGCTTGAGTGTCATGGAAAGGCTGCGCGACCCGACCATTCCAATCCTCGGGGAATCGGGCCGTGGTCTATTCGCCCGGGCGTGCGGAAATCACAACATTCCGCACGCCTGGATGATCCTCCAGCACGCCGGCGCGACCTTCCGCAACAGGGTCGACATCTCCGAGAGCGACGCAATCGACCTTGATGCGCTCGGCCGCATTCTGAAGGTAAACTCCGCCGAGCTGCGCGCTCGTACATACAGGCTGGTCTCCAGTCGACGCCGGTCCTTCTTCGGCGTCGAGCTGTCGGACCTCTCGTTCGAGACCCGTGTGCGTCGCTTCTCGCCCGCGGCGCTCCGAGCCTCGTCACATATGCGAGCGTTATGGGAAATCCGCGATCTGCCATATTGTGTCGAAGGTTGGGACCTACTCCAAACTCACTGCCGTTGCGGCGTGAGGCAGGGCTGGACACGAATGACCAAGGTCGACTGTTGCGACGGATGCGGGAGACCACTCGCCGAGCGTGTCGAACCTATACCGGTGCCCGTCGCCTATCAGGAGGCGCTGAGTCTTCCAGCCCTTCTGCTCAGTCCCCTGCCGAACCATCAAGATCGTGCTCGAGCCATGCTTTCGGACAGGATCGCAAGGCAGGAGCGATCGGCGATCTGCGAGACGATCATCGCAGTCTCCAAAGCCCTCGCGAGAGGAGTGAATGCAACCGGGTGGGAGAGCATAAAAGCCGTCCACGTTGCCGCAGAGGCAGTGCTCGCCTGGCCCGAGGGGATCGACGATGTCGCCCGTCCGGACGGCATTTCACGCAAGCACTGGGCACAGTTGGTCGCGAAATACGATAGCCTCAGGTCGAGAGAGCCTACTCGATCTGGCGCCCACGATGCGAACCCCAAACTGGTTGGCATCCGCAAAGCAGTGGCGATCGGACGCGCGTCACCGGAAGTCCTGTTGAAGGCCCGTGAAGCTGGCCTTTTGACCGAGCACTCAGTTCGGCTCCTGGGCCGAGGCCATTTTGATGCCTTCGACGTTGCCGAGCTGAAGCGGTTCGCTAAGGACTATTCCGGACGCCTTTCCTTCCCAGCGTTGGCGAAGGCGATGGGACTACCCCTCTACGCCGCCGAACAGATCGTCGCGACGGGGCGGTTGCGCACGAACGGTATCAGCTTGGATGGCGAGGGACGCTTCGTCTCCGAGGTGGACTATGCTGGCTTCATCCAGGAGCTGATCTCCGCCGGATCAAAGATTCGAGCCAAAGGCGCTGGATCGAATATCGTGCCCTTGCGACTCGCGAGCCAGGCGATCGGCGGGCGGCTCAAGCCTTGGGGTAAGATCTTCGCGGCTATGCTCGACGGGAAGGTCCGTTTCGTCCTGGCGTCAGGCGAGGCACCCCTCTTGCAACGGATCAGCATACACGCAGGGGATGTGGCCACGATCCGCAGGCTCGCCGCCGATACGTCGGACTCAGCCGATCTCCCCACATCAACGACCATCCACAAACAGGACGCTCTCGAAATCCTTAACATAGTGGGGGACACGCCGGTGCTAGTCGATCTGCCCTTTAGCCAGCGTGCCGGCAAGCTCTACGAGATCCACGCGGTGCTCGACCGCGCGGTGAAGATCATCACGCTTCCCGAGATTGCACAGCGGACTGGCTGGTCCATTTCCAGGGCCTTCCATGAGATGCGTAAGAAAGAGGTGCCCATGTTTTTCGCAGGGTGCTGGTGCCGGGAACGAGCTGAAAGGCTGTTGTCGCCGGCGGAACGCTGACCACCTCCGCCAAAGGGTACAATTTGCCAGGGCACCGCCGCCGCGGTGCCATTTTTTTGTCGGTGAGGAACGACCTAGGAGAGTTGAGTAGTTTCTTCCGCAAATGCGGAAACTACTCAACTCGCACAATCGTTATATTCCAATAACTTATACCGGAAGGCCTTATCGCAAACGACAGAAGGCTGGTGGGCGCTGACGGGCTCGAACCGCCGACATCTTCCGTGTAAAGGAAGCGCTCTACCAACTGAGCTAAGCGCCCGCACGGCGCGCCTGTGCCACCGGCGCCGCGGCCGCACAAGCCTCGGGCTCCAGGCGTTCAGGAGATGAGGGGGCCGACCCTTTGCGCCGACCTCAGATAGGCCTCCATCCGCGCCGCGGTCTCGTTCGACAGCTCGATGAACACCCGGCGGCCGTCCTCCGGATCGGCGACCCGGACGAACAGCCCCTGGTCGCACAGGCCCTTGATCCACCTCAGCGCCGTCGTCGGCGGCACCGCCGCGGCGATGCACAGGCTCGAGACGGCGACCCGCTGCCTTTCCACCCGGGCGGCCATCAGGTCGAGCAGCATGTCCCACGCCGGATCGGCGAACAGGTCGCCCTTGAAGAAATGCTCCCTGAGCCGCCGCATCCGGATGACCGAGCGGATGAAGCCGGCGTCGAGCCGCTGGCCTCCGCCATTCGGATCGGCGCCGACCGCGGCCATCGCCGCGGCCGCGGCCTCATCTTCGGACAAGGCCGCGAGCACGTTCGCGATCCGACCGACTTGCTCGCTCAGCTGTTGCAGTCGCACCGTCGCCTGGGCCTTGCCGACCTCAAGACTCCTCGCCGTCGCCATTGTCGCCCCGATCTGCCGCCCGCACGGGAGATTGCCGCCATTCCGGAGCCTTTGCAGGCGCACATTGGTCCATAATGGATAAGATTATTACCAATTTAGCTTTTTATCGGCTGGCTGGATATCTGGAAAAACCGGGCGCATCGCCGATGGCGACGGAAGGTCGCCAGGCCGGACTGGCAGGGGAATCCGGATTAGTCTCCCGCCGCCGCTTTTCCTGTCGGTGGACTTCCTCCATTTCGGACTAAGATTCGTCCAATATCCAGCGGGCGGCGGCGGCGGCGTGGAGCGCGGTCGTGTCGTAGACCGGAATGACGTTGGCGCCCGGGTCGACGAGCAGGACCAATTCGGTGCAACCGAGAATCACCGCCTGCTGCCGGGCCTTGCCCATTTCGGTGACGCAGGTCTTGAGCAGGCGCTGCGAATTGCGGCTCACCTGGCCCTTGGCCAGCTCCTCGAAGATGATCCGGTCGATCTGCTCGGCCATGGCCGGGTCGGGCAGGGCCAAAGCGATTCCGCGGGCGGCGATCCGGTCGCGGAAAAAGCCTTCGCCCATGGTGAAACGGGTGCCGATCAGCCCGGCCTTCTGGATTCCGTCGGCGGCCAGCCGATCGGCGGTGACATCGGCGATATGGAGCAGAGGGATGGAGATCGCCGCCTCGACCGCGGGCGCGACCTTGTGGGTGGTGTTGCTGCACAGGATCAACCCCTCGGCGCCGGCCGCCTCGAGCCGCGCCGCCGCGGCGGCGACGATCTCGCCGACCTCGTCCCATTGGCCGGCGAGCTCGAGCGCCGCGACCGGCGCGAGGTCGAGGCTTTCGAGGACGAGCGGCGCCGAGCTCAGCCCGCCCTTCGCCTTGGCCACCGCCTTGTTGATATGCTCGTAATATAGAGCGGTCGAGAACCAGCTCGTGCCGCCGATCATTCCCAGTTTGCGCATTCGGCGACCCATAGTGGCCAGTGCGGAGGAAGAAAGGGCTTTCCGCCTGGGCTTTCCTCTAATGCGCTGGAATGCGCCGCGTCCCCGTCATTGCGAGGAGCGCAGCGACGAAGCAATCCAGTCGGCGTCGGAGACCGCACTGGATTGCTTCGCTTCGCTCGCAATGACGAAGCTCAGCCCAGCGACTTCACGATCTCTTCCGCCATCTTCTTGGCGTCGCCGAGCAGCATCATCGTATTGTCGCGGTAGAAGAGGTCGTTATCGACCCCGGCATAGCCGACTCCGCCCATCGAGCGCTTCACGAACAGCACCGTCTTGGCCTTCTCGACGTCGAGCACCGGCATTCCGTAGATGGGCGAGGTCTTGTCGGTCTTGGCGGCGGGGTTGGTGACGTCGTTGGCGCCGATGACGAAGGCGATGTCGGTTCGGGCGAACTCGCTGTTGATGTCCTCGAGCTCGAACACCTCGTCATAGGGGACGTTGGCCTCGGCGAGGAGCACGTTCATGTGGCCGGGCATCCGCCCCGCCACCGGGTGGATCGCATATTTGACGGTCACCCCTTCCTTCTTGAGCTGGTCGGCGAGCTCGCGCACCGCATGCTGGGCCTGGGCCACCGCCATGCCGTAGCCGGGAACGATGATCACCTGCTCGGCCTGGCTCATCAGGAAGGCGGCGTCCTCGGCGGAACCGCGCTTCCACGGCCGGTCGCTCGCCGCGCCGCCGCCGGCGATCGCGGAGTCGCCGCCGAAGCCGCCGGCGATCACCGAGATGAAGCTCCGGTTCATCGCCCGGCACATGATGTAGGAAAGGATCGCGCCCGACGAGCCGACCAGGGCGCCGGTGATGATCATCGCGCTGTTCTGGAGCGTGAAGCCCATCGCCGCCGCCGCCCAGCCCGAATAGCTGTTGAGCATGCTGACCACGACCGGCATGTCGGCGCCGCCGATCGGGATGATCAGCAGGAAGCCGACCAGGAAGGCCAGGGCGGTCAGGGTCACGAACACCCAGGCGCTCTGGTCGGTGGTGAAATAGCCGACCAGGCCGATGATCGCGGCCAATGATGCCGAGGTTGATCACGTGCCGAAGCGGCAGCAGGATCGGCTTGCCCGACATGTTGCCGTTCAATTTCAGGAAGGCGATCACCGAGCCCGAGAAGGTGACCGCTCCGATCGCCGCGCCGAGGCTCATCTCGACCCGGCTGACCGGATCGATCACGCCCGCGACGGCGATCCCGAACGCGTCGGGGTTGAGATAGGCCGCCCCCGCCACCAGCACCGCCGCGAGCCCGACCAGCGAGTGAAAGGCCGCGACCAGCTGCGGCATCGCCGTCATCGCGATCCGCCGCGCCGTCACCAGGCCGATGACGGCGCCGATCAGGATCGCGCCTCCGATCAGCATCAGATTGTCCCAGTGAATGGGCTCGTGCCATTGCAGCGGGAATTCCTCGTCCCGGATCGGCATGTAGTGGATGAGCGTGGTCGCCAGGGCGATCCCCATGCCGATGATTCCGGCACGATTGCCGCGCCGGGCGCTCTCCGGATTGGAAAGCCCGCGAAGCGCGACGATGAAGCAGATCCCCGAAATCAGATAGGCGACCATCACCCAGGCCGGGGGCGCCGCGGCCTCATGCATGGAGCGAAACCGTCACCCCGGCGAAAGCCGGGGTCCCGAAGAGGAAAAGCGCTGCGAGATCGGCCCAACCGCCGTCATTGCGAGCGAAGCGAAGCAATCCAGTCGGCGGCAGCTCGAACGCGTAGGTTGCCGCGTCGCTTCGCTCCTCGCAATGGCGGGGTTTGAAGGTCACCCCTTCTTCTCCTTCTTCCTGTACATGGCCAGCATCCGCGCCGTCACCGCGAAGCCGCCGAAGATGTTGACGCTGGCCAGCACCACCGCGGCGAGGCCGAGCCACTTGGCCCCCGGCCCGCCCGAGCCTGCCCCCTCGAAAGCGGGGGCCGCCGCCGCGATCAGCGCTCCGACGATGATCACCGAGGAGATGGCGTTGGTCACCGACATCAGCGGCGTGTGCAGCGCCGGAGTCACCGACCAGACGACGTAATAGCCGACGAAGCAGGCCAGAACGAAGATCGACAGGATCGAAACGAAATCCACCCGGCACCCCTCGGCTTGAAGCGCGCGCACCTTGGCGGCGCGCTCCGTCCTTGTCGAGGCCCTATCGGCCACTCCGTCATCCCGGGCCCGACCCGGTCAGTCCGCGAACAGCGCCTCGTCCGGGTAGAAGAGCGCCGAGCCCGCCACCGCCTGCGCCGCCAGCCCCCCCGCCTCCGGAACGACATGCTCGAGATAGTAACGGCAGGCGGCCCGCTTCGCTGTCGAAAAGTGGCGATCTTCGGCGATTCCTGGCGATTCCAGAGCCCGCAGCTGCCGCCCCATCAGCCACCCGCACACGAGGGTGGAGAGCAGGGTCAGGAACGGATAGGACCCCGCCAGCCGGTCCTCGGACCCCATCGCGATCAGCCTTTCAACGACACTTTCGACCACATCCGCCAGCTCACCCAGCGGTCCGTCCGCCTCGGCGCGTATCTCGGCGAGCAGCCGCCGCAGGGTCTCGCCGCCTTCCAGCCCGAGCTTGCGGCCGACCAGATCCGCGGCCTGGATCCCGTTCGTCCCCTCGTAGATCGGCGCGATCCGGATATCGCGATAATGCTGAGCCGCCCCGGTCTCCTCGACGAAGCCCATGCCGCCATGGACCTGAACGCCGAGGCTCGCCACCTCGCAGCCGATGTCGGTGCAATAGGCCTTGACCAGGGGCGTGAGCAGGTCCGCCCGGGCCTGCGCCGCTCTGTCGCCCAGGGTGGCCCGGTCGGTCTGCCCCGCCGCATAATAGCAAAGCGAGCGCGCCGCCTGGGTCAGCGAAGTCATCCTCAGAAGCATCCGCCGGACGTCGGGATGGTCGGCGATCGCCGCCGGCCGGCCCTCGCGGACGCCCTGCACGCGCTGGCGCGCAAAGGCGATCGCCGCCTGGGTCGCGCGCTCGCCGATCGACACGCCCTGGAGGCCGACGTTCAGCCGGGCATTGTTCATCATCGTGAACATCGCCCGCATCCCCGCATTCTCGTCGCCGATCAGCCAGCCGCGGCAGTCGCCGTCGTCGCCGAACGCCATCACGCAGGTCGGCGAGGCGTGGATCCCGAGCTTGTGCTCGATCGACACGCAGCGCACGTCGTTGCGCGATCCGTCGGGCCGGATCTTGGGCACCAGGAACAGCGAAATCCCCTTCGTCCCCGGCGGCGCCCCGGGAGTCCGCGCCAGCACGAGGTGAACGATATTCTCGACGAGGTCGTGGTCGCCGAAGGTGATGAAGATCTTCTGGCCGGTCACCCGCCAGCTGCCGTCGCCGGCCGGCTCGGCCCGGCTCTTCAGCGCCCCGACGTCCGAGCCCGCCTGAGGCTCGGTGAGGTTCATCGTCCCGGTCCATTCGCCGGTGACCAGCTTCGGAAGCCACTCGGCCTGCAGGTCGGGCGAGCCGTGATGTCGAAGCGCCTCGACCGCTCCGGCGCTCAGCATCGCCACCAGCGAGAAGGCCATGTTGGCCGAGCCCAGATCCTCCATCACGACGGTGGCGAGGACCAGGGGCAGGCCCTGCCCGCCCTGCTCCGGCGGTCCCGCCAGGGTGCCCCAGCCGCCCTCGACATAGGCTCGATAGGCCTCGCGGAAGCCGGGCGGCATCGTCACCCCCTCGGCCGACCATTTCGCCCCGACCTCGTCGCCGACCCTGTTCAGGGGCGCGAACTCGCCGGCGGCGAACGCGCCCGCGCCCTCCAGGATGGCGTCGACCAGGTCGGTAGTCGCCTCGGCGAACCGATTGTGGCTGGCGAGCTCGTCGATGCCGACGACATGCTCGAGGACGAAGCGCTGGTCGGCGACGGGAGGGGTGTAGGTCATCGGGTTCCTCGCGGGCCGTTGCGCTGCTCGAACCGGGGCTATAGCGCGGGCCGGTGAACGCGCAAAACACCCGCGTGATGCCGAATGACGGCGAGGCCCTCGCCGAAGCCGCGCGCCTGATCCGCGCCGGCCAGCCGGTGGCGGTGCCGACCGAGACCGTCTACGGCCTCGCCGCCGACGCCACCGACGAAGCGGCCGTCGCCCGAATCTACGCCGCCAAGGGCCGGCCCGCGTTCAACCCGCTCATCGTCCACGTCCAGGGCCTGGCCGAAGCCGAGCGCCTGGCCCGCTTCCCGGACCTGGCGCGAAGGCTCGCCGCCGTCTTCTGGCCCGGCGCTCTCACCCTCGTCGTGCCGGTTCGCGAGGACAGCGGCCTCGCCGCCGAAGTCACGGCCGGCCAGCCGACCGTGGCCCTGCGCTGCCCGGCCCATCCCGTGATGCAGGCGCTGCTCGCCGCCGTCGGCCGCCCCCTCGCTGCGCCGTCGGCCAATGCCAGCGGCACGATCAGCCCGACCCGCGCCGACCATGTCCTCGCCAGCCTCGGCGGACGTATCCCGATGATCCTCGACGGCGGCCCGACCGAACGGGGGCTGGAATCGACCATCGTCGCGATGGAGGAGGACGGCGTGCGACTGCTTCGGCCGGGGCCGATCAGCCTGGAGGATATCGAGGCACTGGGCTTCGCTGCCTCCCGGAGAGAGGCAGAGAATCGATTCGCGACTTTCAGATGAGGCGAGGATCGAAGCGCCGGGCCAGATGCGCAGCCACTATGCCCCGGCCAAACCCCTCGGTCTGAACGTCACCGCCCCCTCTCCCGAAATATGGCTGATCGGCTTCGGCGCTGTTGGCGGCGACGACAATCTCTCCTCCTCCGGCAATCTCGATGAGGCCGCCGCCCGACTGTTCGACGCCCTCCACCGCGCCGACGGGCAGGATCGCCGGGCCATCGCCGTGGCGCCGATCCCGAACGAAGGCATCGGCCTCGCCATCAACGACCGCCTCCGAAGAGCCGCCGCGCCAAGGGACGAAGACTGATGCCGCTCGCCCTTCAGGCCGGCCTCTGGGGCCTGCTCAGCGGCTCCGCTTTGCTGGTCGGCGCGCTCCTGGGCTGGTTCGTGCCGATGCCGCGCCAACTCGTCGCCGCAATCATGGCGTTCGGGGCGGGCGTGCTGATCTCGGCTTTGTCGTTCGACCTGATGGACGAAGCGTGGAGCCGGGGCGGCATCTGGCCGGTCGCCGCGGGCTTTTTCGGCGGCGCCGCCTTCTTCACCTTGTGCAACCAGATGCTCGCCGCCTGGGGCGCCCGCCATCGCAAGCGCAGCGATCCCGAGCTGCGCAAAACCCATAACCAGGACAATGGCGGCGCCCTCGCGCTCGGCGCGCTGATCGACGGCATTCCCGAAATCAATCGTCATCGGCGTCAGCCTGCTCGAGGGCGGCGCGATCGGGCTGGTCGCCGTGATCGCCGTCTTCCTCTCCAATCTGCCCGAGGGCCTCGCCAGCGCGGCGGGGATGAAGGCGGAGGGCAAGAGCGCCGCCTTCGTCTTCCTCCTCTGGGGCGCCATCACGCTCGCCGCCGGGGCGGCGGCGCTGGGCGGCTATCTCGTTTTCGACGGTGTCGATCTGGCCGCCGTGGCGGCGGTCCAGGCGATCGCCGCGGGCGCGATCCTGGCGATGATCGTCGACACGATGGTCCCCGAGGCATTCGAGGGCACCCAGGATTATGCCGGCCTCATCGCCGTCACCGGCTTCCTGGCCGCGTTCCTGCTGTCGAAACTGGGCGCCTGAACAAAAAAAGGAGCGGCCCAAGCCGCCCCTTTCCAATTCGCACGCGCTGGACTTACTGCGGATTCGGGGTTCCGGCCGCCGCTTGGGAGTTGGCCTGCGCCGGCGTCGCGGGAGCCGGCGATGCGACCTCAAGGGCGGCCGGCAAGGCCGGCCTCGCGAGAGGCACGTCTTGGTACACAAAACCGTCGAGGGTCGAACCGGCCGGAATGACGGCGCTCTTGCCGGTGAAGAAGGCGGCGCTCACGCCGATCAGCGGCGCCGCCAGCATGACGGGCGCGGCGCCGGAAACGCCTTTGTCCCTGGTTCTGCCGTCGAGGCGGATGCGCCGGCCTCCTACCTCGACGAACATCACGCGAAGCTTGAGCTTGCCGGCCTTGCCCATCACCCCCTTGGCCACCACCAGGCTGACTTCACCGACGCCTCGGGCGCCCCTGGGGATGACCAGCAGCCCGTCGACCCGCACGTCCTCGCTGACCTCGAGACCAAAACGCTGCCCCTGCCTGGCGCGTTTCGAACTGAGCCGCTGGATCGTCTGCATCGGAACCCGGGTCCCTTGACGAAGCACCGGCTCCGGCGCGGCCGGGATGGGCTGCGCCGCGGCGCCGGCGGTCGCACAGGCCAACAGCAATGCGAGCAGGGCTCGGCCGCCGCTCATGGCGCGACCGCCGCCTCCACTTTTACTTCCGGTGCGATGAACCGGCCGGTGGCCGAATCGTAGAGCAGGTCGGTCGGGATATAGCCGTTGAAAATGTGGCCCGCCTTGAGCTTGCCCGGCCCGCCCTTCATGAGCAGTCCAAACGGGCCCCATATAGCCGACGCCAGCACCACTCCGCCGCCCTCCTTGCGGCCTTTCGACACGTCCTCGCCGCTGATCGGGATGCGATCCTCGCCAAGCTCTACGTAGAGCAATTTGGCGCCGACCGAGCCGGCTTTGCCGACCCCGCCGTTGGACTTGACCCGAGTAACCTCGCCATAGGCCTTGGCGCCTACCGGAATGACTGTCGCGCCATTGACGACGACATTCTCGTCGACCCTGAGCAGGAAGCGGTCGCCGGGCTTCGCGCTGTTCGTGTTGACCTCGTTCAGCACCATCAGTCGGACCATCGTGTCCCTGGCGACGACGATGGCGCCGGGCTGGTCCGCCGGAGGGGCGGGCGCCGCCACCACCAGCTCCGGCTGAGCGGCGGCGGACGGAGGCGCGATCGGCCCTTCCTGCGCAGCCTCGGCCATGCCTGGGCTGGACGCCAGGAGCGCAAGCCCGATGATCAATTTACTCGACATATCTGCCACCCCCCCGGAAGCGGAGCCTGAGGCCGCCCCGGCCGCGACGGCCGGGGCGGGAGTCGGCATCAGTTGGATGCCGGAGACGTTGTGAATCGGATCGCGGTGCCCTTGGCGTTGGTCTGGCCCCAGCTCATCGCGCTGATGTGCGAATCGCCGTAATTGGCGTTGATGACTGCGTCGGCGCCCTTCTTGCGAGCGCGCTCCCAGAGCTCCTTGTAGACTTTCTTCTGCGAGGCGCTCTTGCTGAACACGGTCGCCTTGCGGACCTTCGCCGAGACCTCGCCAATCACCGTATAGGGACGATCGGTGATGTCGTGCGGGAAGACCGGAACGCCGACCGCCTCGTTATTGACGACGTAGGTGCGCGGCGACTTCTTGGCGAGCGCCGGCTGCGCTGCAGCCATAGCCGCGACGGCGATGATCGCCGTCAGCTTCAGAATGTTCATTGAAACCCCCCAAAAAGAGTCGCCCCAATACGACTCGCGGGCAAGAAGCTGGACGACTTACCGCGGGCTGACAAGTGAGGAGCGTTCCAACCCATTATAATTTCGGGGCAATAGCTAAAGTGTGGCTTATTTCGGATACGTTATTGTTAAAACCGATAGGCCAAGACTGTTTCGTGTACGGTTTTCACTGACAGTTTGACCCGTGGCCGGCGACCGTGAACGGGCAGCGCCGGGGTTTCCGATCAATCGCCGGAGTCGCAACCCCGGTTTCGCGGGCGCTTCCAGCATCTGAGCGCCTGCTCGAAGGCGGCGGGGCCGGGTGGCCCTCCGTCCTGGAAGGCATATTGAAAAACGAACGAGCCCGGGCCCATCCCCGGGTCCTGATAGAGCAGCGGTTCGGTGGCGCCCTCGCCATTCTGGACGACCAGCCGGCGAAACCGGGCAAGATCGGCCGGGCCGAGGACTCCCGACGCGCACAGCCGCCGAGCGGCGGCGGCGAAACGCCGGCGGGTCAGCTCGGCGAGCGGGCCGAGCCGCTCGGGACCCGCCTCATGGCCGGCCTGTGCGAAGCTGCCGTCGGCCGCCGCCGCAACCGAGATTTCGCAGGCCTTCCCGGCCGGCCGTTCGGCGGCGGCGGCGGGCGTGGCCGCCGCCAGCAGCAGCAAGGCGAGGGCGCGAGCCACGCTCAGTCCGCGTTGGCGACTTCGCTCTTCACGCGGTGGGCGAAGCTCTTGCGCAACTTCTTCAGCTTCGGCGGTATTATCGCGAGGCAATAGGGATTGCGCTGGCCTTCGCCCGCCCAATAATCCTGGTGATAATCCTCGGCCGGATACCAGTCGGAGACCGGCTCGATCGAGGTGACGATCGGCGCCGGCCAATCGGCCCGCGCCCTTTCGATCGCGCGGGGAACCGCCGCCTCCTGCTCCGGCGAGAGCGGGAAGATCGCGGAGCGATATTGGGTGCCGACATCGTTGCCCTGCCGGTTGAGCTGGGTCGGATCGTGGGTGGCGAAGAAGAGGTCGAGAATCTCGTCATAGGTAATGACGTCGGAATCGTAGGTGAGCCGGATCGCCTCGGCATGGCCGGTGCCGCCGCCGCACACCGCCTTGTAGGTCGGGTTCGGGACGTTGCCGCCAATATAGCCGCTCTCGACCTTCGTCACTCCGATCACGTCGTTGAACACGGCTTCGGTGCACCAGAAGCACCCGCCCGCCAGGATCGCCTGCTCTTGCGCCATAAGAGATCTCCTTCGTCCGCCGAGATAGGAGGGATGGCGGCAACGGCAAGGCGGAAAAGCTCCTGTCGCCGCGTCCCCGATCATGTAGGATCGGCCTATGTTCCGACCGGCTCTCCCGCTCTCGCTGGCTCTCATCATCCCGCTGGCCGCCGCGGCCGCCTCGGGTACCTTGGCTTCCGTGGAGGAGTTTGCCCACGCCATCGGAATGAAACCCGGAGGCTGGCGAACGAGCGTCAAGCTGACGGCTGCCGAAATCAGGCCTTCGCCGGCTGCCGATCCGGCCATCATCGCGGAGGCCCAGGGACGGATCGAAGCGCAGTTGGGCGTCGTCAACGAAAGGAACGAATGCCTGAAACCCGCCGGGAAAGGAGAGCTGCGGCTGCCCGGAATCATTATCGACCCGGTCTGCACCTTCAGCGGAATGCAGGCGGCCGACGGACGCTGGGCGCTGACTTCCAGCTGTCGCCTCCCGGAAGCGGACCAGTCGGGGACCCTGATCGCGGAGGGCACTTACTCGCATAAAGCGGTAACGGGTCGTCACGAAGGCGACATCAACTACAAGGGAGTCACGGTCCATCTGAAAGCCGAGACGACGAGCCGATATATCGGCAAATGCCGCCCGACGCCGTCGGCGGTCGTGGTGCCTGCGCCGAAGGGCGATTAGCCCCTGGGGCCCTCCGGAAGCGCCTGCTTCACCTCGAGCATCTCGGCCCACGGATCGCTCCGCTGGCGCGCCACCAAAGCCGGCACCGTTTCCACCGTGAAGTCGCACGGATCGAGTCCCGCCTTCACCTGATCCCACCGGATCGGCATCGCCACCGGAGCGCCCTTGCGCGAGCGGGTGGAGTAAGCCGCGACGGCGGTCGAGGTCGGGTCGTTGCGCAGATAGTCGATGAAGATTCGGCCGGCTCGATCGGCCTTCCCCGCCGTCGTCAGATATTTGCCGGGCGAAGCCGCCGCCATTTCGGCCGACACGCCCTTGGCGAAGCTCTTCACCTCCTTCCACGGCGCCGTCGCCTCCACCGGAACGACGACGTGCAGTCCCTTGCCGCCGGTCGTCTTGACGAAGCTGGTCGAGGCCGAGCGCCTTGAGCCGGCCGCGAACCTCCCTCGCCGCCTCGATCACCGCCTCGAAGCCGAGCCCCTCGGCCGGGTCGAGGTCGAAGACGATCCGGTCGGCGCGGTCGGGCGCCTCTATCTTGACCCCCCAGGGGTGCATTTCCAGCACCCCCATCTGCACCATCGCGACCAGTCCGGCGGCATCGGATATGTAGAGATAGGGCTCGTCGAAGCCGGGAATGGTCACCTCATGCAGTTGCTCCGGAACGCCCGAGCCGGCGTGGCGCTGGTAGAAGCATTTGGTCTCCTGCCCCGTCGGACAGCGCACCATCGTCACCGGGCGGAAGGCGACGTGGGGCAGCATCCGGCCGGCGACGGCGACATAATAATCGGCGAGCTGGCCCTTGGTGATGCCCTGCTCCGGGATAGAGCATCTTGTCCGGATTGCTCAGCCTTACCCCCTCGACGATCCGCTCCGGCGTCATGACGCCGCCTTGAGCCCGGCCGCCAGAGCGTCGGCCGGACGCCGGCGGCTGAAGCTGGTCCATGCGGCATTGCTTCGGCGCCTTGTCGGGCCGCCAGCGCAGGAACTTGGTGCCGTGGCGGAAGCGGCGGCCGGTGACATGATCGTAGCGCACCTCGGCGACCAGCTCGGGCCTCAGCGGCTGCCATTCGCCGGTGCGCTCGGTCGACCAGCGGCTCGGCCCGCCGGGCGCGTCGCCGGTGAAGCCCGGCGCCTCGACCAGAGCTTCGAGCCGCTCGGTCAGCGCCGCCTTTTCCTCGCCCGGGATGGACGAGGTGAAGCCGACATGGTCGAGCAAACCGGCGTCGTCGTAGAGGCCGAGCAGGAGCGAGGCGACCTCGCGGCTGTTGGTGCCGTAGCGGAAGCCGCCGACGACGCAATCGGCGGTCCGCATCGCCTTGATCTTCAGCATCGTCCGCTCGCCCGGCTCATATCTGCCGTCGCGGCGCTTGGCGACGACCCCGTCCAGCGCCGCCCCGACCTGGTCGAGCCAGCCGCGCGCGACCTCCAGGTCGGTGGTGCAGGGCGACAGCCGAAGATCGTCATGCTGCTCGGCCGAGTAGATGATCTCCAGCGTTCGGCGCCGCAATTCGCAGCGGCGTGTCGAGATAGCGCGTCTCCTTGGAGAAGAGCAGATCGAACAGCATCAGCTGCGCCGGAGTCTCGAGCGCCAGCCGGTTGACCCGGCTCGCGGCCGGATGGAGGCGCAGCTGGAGGGCGTCGAAGGAGAGCGCCCCGTCCACTGGAATGATCAGCTCGCCGTCGACGACGAAGCGGTCCGCCTCCATGGCGAGCACCGTCTCCACCACCTCCGGGAAGTAACGGCCGAGCGGCTTTCCCGACTTGGACATCAACGCCACTTCGGGCCCGTCGCGAAAGACGAGGCAGCGGAAGCCGTCCCATTTGGGCTCATATTGCCACCCTTCGCCTTCGGGCAAGGCGTCGACCAGCTTCGCCTCCATCGGCGCCAGCCCGGGCTTCAATTCAAGGCGGTCGAAATCGGCCATGTCGCGGGCAAAGACGCTTCCACGGCCTGTCGGGTTCCCGGCACGCTTCGCCGCCGACGTTACGCGGCGGTAACCAACCGGAGCCGAAATGTTGCGGTGAGTCGCGGCACGGATGGGATGAAGCGGCGGCAGTTCACTGGAACTTAAGGACAAAAGCTATAACTATGACTCCAGAGCTGAGGGGAAAATCTTGAACTACTCGCGCAGGCAATTGCTTGGTGCCGGACTTTCGGCCGGTTTTCTCGCCACGGCGGCCCAGGGCCAGACGCTGGCTGAGATCGTCGCCGGGCTGAAGGACCCGCAGCCGAGGCCGCTGCCGATCCAGCCGCTGCCATATCAGCCATTGTCGGCCGCCGCCCGCCCGCGCATCGCCGTCGACGGGGTGATCGATCCCCGCCTCCTCGCCCGCGCCCGAGCCGCCTTCGACCGCCACCGCCCGCAGCTTCGCCACACCGACGTCGTCGGGATCGCCGATTTCAGCCGGCCGTCGCACGACCATCGCTTCTTCCTGCTCGACACCGCCTCGGGCCGGGTCAGCAACCACCTCGTCGCCCACGGCCGCGGCTCCGATCCGGCCCATAGCGGAGAGCTCCAGCGCTTCTCGAACGCCTTCGGCTCGGAAGCCTCGTCGCAGGGCGGCTACCGCACCGGCGATTATTATCAGGGCAAATACGGCCGCTCGCTTCGCCTGTCGGGCCTCGACTGGAGCAACAGCAACGCCGAGGGCCGAGCGATCGTCGTCCACTCGGCCTGGTATGCCGAGCCCGAGCAACTCGCCGCCCACGGCAAGCTCGGCCGCTCCGAAGGCTGCTTCGCCCTCCCCTACAACAGCCTCCAGCAGGTCCTCGCCCGCCTGGGCCCCGGCCGCTTCCTCTACGCCGACAAGCTCGCCTGACCCACGGTGAGAGGCACGTAATTCTACCATATCGCTGGCCTGCCGCCGACGTGACAGTTTCCGTCGCGTCGAAACCATAGGGGACGGGCAATGCGGAAACTTGGCTTCTTGGCGCTGGCCGGAGCGCTTCTCGCCAGCGATGCGCTGGCCTGCGACGATTCAAAGCAGGCCGCGCCTGCCCGTGCGAAAGTTAATCTCGTCAGCCTGTTCGGCGACCAGGACTATCCCGCCGCCGCCCTGGCCGCGCGCGAGCAGGGCGACGTCGGGTTCGCACTCGACGTAGGGGCGAACGGCCGCGTCTCCGGCTGCACGGTTACCCAGTCGAGCGGCTCGTCCGCCCTCGACAGCGCGACCTGCTCGCTGGTGAGCTCGCGGGCGCGATTCACCCCCGCGACCGATGCCGGCGGAGCGACGGTTGCGGACAAAGTCCGCGGCAAGATAAGCTGGGTTCTGCCCCCGCCCCCGCCCGCTCCGGCGCCCTGAATCCAATTCCTCCCCTGCCTTTGCAGGAGAGGGAATTCAGCTATCGTCCGCCCGCATAAGCCTTGCACTCGATCTCGACCCGAGCGCCCAGCGCCAGGCCCGCCGCCGCGAAGGCGCTGCGCGCCGGCAGCCGCTCCGGATCGAAATGCTCGAGGTAGACCCGGTTGAAGGCCTGCCACTCGTCCATGTCGGCCAGCATCACCAGGCAGTGGAAGACGTCGCCGAAGCCGAGACCCGCCTCGGCCAGCACCGCCCCTAAATTCGCCATCGCCTGCCGCGCCTGCGCCTCGATTCCGTCGGGGAGGCTGCCGTCCGCAAGCGCGCCGATCTGGCCGGAAAGATAGAGCACGTCGCCCACCTGTACGGCGGCGGAGAAAGGCAATGAGAAGCCCCCGGCCTTGGCCGCCTCGGCGGCGGGACCCGAAGGCGGATAGTGGTGGAGGGGTGGGCGCTCGGGCATGTTATAGATGATGGACCCGTCAGGGCTTCGTCCGCAATGGCTCTTCGGCTTCGGCGAGAAGATCGATCTTGAGATGGGGCTCGGGGGCCCGGCGGATTCGGCGGCTACGGCGCCAGAGCAGGAGAACGCCGATCAGGACGAGGAGCAGGATCGCATAGGCGATCAGGTGCCGCTCCATCAAAGCCGAGCCCATCCCGCTTCTCCCTGGATGTCCGGCTCATCGCGCCGGCCGTTCCGGACCGGTTTAGGCGCAGGCGCGCAACGCGTCCTTGACCTATCTCAATACCGTTGGCGGTCATGGGTGTGGCCGAGCTCACTTGCCTTCCACAACTCCCCTCCCCTGAAGGACGGGTGAAGAGTCACCCCTCGCTCACCCGTCCCCCTTCGACCCGGATCAGCCGGTCGCATGCCGCCAAAGTCGTCGCCCGGTGCGCCACCGTCACCAAGGTCAGATCCGCCCTCAGCCCTTGAAGCGCCGCAAGCACCGCCCGCTCCGTCGCCTCGTCGAGCGCGCTGGTCGCCTCGTCGAGGATGAGCAGGCGCGGTTGCCGGTAGAGGGCTCGGGCGAGGCCGATACGCTGGCGCTGGCCGCCGGACAGCCGGACCCCGCGCTCGCCGACATAGGTGTCGAGCCCCTCGGGCAATCCGGCGAGAAAGGTGTCGAGCTGAGCCGCGCGCACCGCCGCCTCGAGCCGCTCGGGGTCCATCCCAGAGGCGCTTCGCGGGAAGGCGATGTTGGCGGCGATCGTGTCGTCGGCGAGATAGATGGCCTGGGGGACGTGGGCGAGCCCGGCCTGCCAGGCGGGCCGGGTCGCGGCGTCGAGCGGTCGGCCGTCGACCAGGATCGCGCCTTCGTCCGGCTCGAGCAGGCCCATCAGCAGATCGAGCAGGGTCGATTTGCCGCCGCCGGTCGGTCCGGCGATCCCGATATGCTCGCCCGCCCGGATCCGGAAGCCGACTCCGGCGAGTGCGAAGCGGCCTTCCGGATAGCGAAAGTCCACCCCCTCGAACGCCAGCTCGCGCTCGAAGGCGAGCGGCGGCGCTTCCGGCTGCGGCGGCGGGATCGGCGCTTCCATCATGTCGAGGACGTCGCGAAAGGCCCGGTAATTGCCGCTGGCGAGGCTCCAGCCGTAATAAGCCTGCTGGAGCAAGGGCAGCAGCCGCTGGGCGCCGAGCGCCAGGGCGCCGAGCACCGGAATCGCCTTGACCACTCCGCCCGGCTCCAGGCTCATCGCCAGGGTGACGAGGGCGATCGCTATCAGCCCCGCCGCCTCGACGACATAGCGGGGGGCGCCGGCGACGAACTGGGTCGCCGCCTGGGCCCGGCGGTAACGGCCGTCGAGCTCGCTGAACTTGGCCTCGAACAAGGGCTCGGAGCGGTCGAGGATGATGTCGCGGATTCCGCCCAGCCCCTCCTGGACGGTGCGGGTGCGCTCGACCATCGTTCCGGCCAGAGCTTCGGAATTGCGCCGGAGGTGCGGCCGGACCAGCAGGCTGACGCCCACATAGGCCAGGACGACGGCGAAAGCGGCGAGGCCGGCGGCGCGGGCGTCGATGCGGAGCAGCAGGGCGAAGACGCAGAGCGCGATGAAAGCGCCGATCAGCCCCTGCATCGCCGGCTGCAGAAGGCCGAACACCACGCCCTGCACCTTCTCGACCGCGGCGAGGGTCTGGCTGGAATTGCGGCGCACCTGCTCGGCATAAGGCTGGCGAAGCATCCGGCCGAAGACGGCGGCGGCCATGTCGTGCCCGGTCGCCATGACGAAGCGCTGGCTGCCCCAGGTCAAGGCGAGGCGAATAGCGGCCGCGCCCAGGGCCGCGGCGATGAGCAGGAGGGCGGCGCCCACCACCGGCGAGCCGCCGATCGCGGTCAGCATGATGAGCAGCCGCGCCGGGACCAGGGCGCTGTCCGGATCGGCGACCAGGGCGAGAAAGGGCAAGGCCGCTCCGATCGTCACCATCTCGGCCGCCGCCCCGAGCAGCATCAGCGCGAGGGTAAGCGCGAATTGCCGCCGCCGGGCGGGCGAGAGCAGCCGGAAAAGGGCGAAGAATGCGTCCATGTGAAGAGTCAGGTTCCTCCGCGATCCCTTCATCCTCCCTATCCGCAACGCGGATGGGGAGGGGGACCACCCGAAGGGTGGTGGAGGGGTAGCTGACTCAGTTCAAGAAAGTTCTCGCGCGAACCGGCGGCGTCCGCGCCAGTTACCCCTCCACCGTGCTTCGCATGGTGCCCCTCCCCATCGCTTCGCGACGGGGAGGATAAAGGCCTATCGGTCCGAAGACGCCAGTGCCGTTCCGCCCTTGCGGTCGGTCAGAGCGACGAGGACCTTGCCGTCGCGGCCGTACAGGTCGGAATAGCTCATCGGCGGTCCGTCGCTGGTCGCGGCGACGGTGAAGTAGACGATGTAGACCGGCACCGGGGCCGAGAGATTGGCCTGGGTCGCCTTGCCCGAGGCCAGGGTCTGGTCGATCTTGCCGCGGCTCCAGTCGGTCCCCTCGAGCAGGGTCTGGGCGAAGCCGACCGCGTCCTCGGTGCGGATGCAGCCGTGGCTGAAGGCCCGGGCCTGGCGGTTGAACAGATTTTTCGCGTTGGTGTCGTGAAGGTAGATGGCGTGGGGGTTGCCCATCACCAGCTTGACCCGGCCGAGCGCGTTGGACGGGCCCGGAGGCTGGCGATAACGCACCCCCCCACCCGGCAGCTTGACCGTGACATAGCCCTTCTTGCCGGCCACCGAGGGGGCGATGCTCGACGGCACCTCCCACCAGGGGTTGAAGATGGCGCCGGTGATCACCGCGGAGAGCTGCGGGGTCGGAGTTCTTGAGCGCGCCGGCCACCGCGCGCCGGCGGTTCAGGGTCTGGCCGTTCTCGACCAGGGCGACCGTGTAGGCGGGCACGTTCACGATCACATATTTGGAGCCGAGGTCGCGCGGCAGCCAGCGCCAGCGGTCGAGGTTGATCCGGATCCGGTCGCGGGTCTTGGCATCAACCGACGAGTCGGCGAGCAGGCCCTTGAGCGCCGCATATTGCGGATGGGTCGGAAGCAGCCCGTCCAGGGTCTCGGCGACATTGCCCTTTACCGCGCGGTCGAGCAAAGCCTGCTGGTCATAGACGTTCCAGCTGTCGTCCTTGACGTACCAGTCGAGGCGGTTGGCGCCGCGGACATGGCCGAACATGAGGTCGCCGGCGAGCTTGAGGAAGGTCGCGGTGGCGACGCTGTCGAGCATGTCGCCTTTGGTCTCGATCGCGTCGCGAAGCGCGGCCGGATTGTAGTCGGCGGGATCGAGACCTTCCTCGTCGACCCCCTGGACGAAAGCGAGCAGAGCCTCGGCCTCCTTGCGCGACCAGTCGGCGGCGATGACGGGCGCCGCGGGCGCGGGAAGCGGCGCTGCGACCGGGGGCTCGGCAGGCGTGGCGGGGGCGTTCTGGGCGGCCGCGGGCCAAGCGGCCCCGAGCGCGAGGAGGGCGAGAAAGCTGCGGCTGAACATGGTCTATCCCCGTGGATGGCGGCCGCGAAAAAACTCCGCGTGGCAGTCCGTCATTATCCTGGGATAGCCTATTAAAGCCCGCTGAACGGGGCCGCAAGGGCCGGGCGGACCCTGGAAGGAAATGGCAAGCCGTGGAAAGAAAAAAAGAAAAAGGGAAACGGCCCGGCGCCCGGCCGGACCGTTTCGTCCCTCGTCATTGCGAGGAGCGCAGCGACGAAGCAATCCAGTTTCGGGCCGCTAAGCCGCTGGATTGCTTCGCTACGCTCGCAATGACGGCCGGATCGCCGTCAGAACTCGATCGCCCGCGGTGTCGCGGTTGACCCAGCCGAAATAGGCCGCGACCAGCGCCAGCCCGGCGTGCAGCCAGACGTCGTAGCCGTAGATCGGGATGTAGCCGAAAGTGGTCCGAGTCGGCTCGAGCAGGCCGAGGATGGTCAGCAGCCCGTAGACCACCGCGACAACCCGGAAATAGGAACGGGCGCCGCCATAGCTCTTGTAGGCCAGAACGCCCCAGGCGCCGAAGATCAGGTGGACGATGTTGTGCAGCGTGTTGACCGGGAACAGCCCGAGCTCGTGGCCGAAGCCGTGGCGCATGGTGAGGGTAGGGTCGGGCGCCGCCGTCATATCGGTCATCTGAGGGATGAAGCCGCCGGCCCCGATGATGAGAAACACCACGCCGAAAATCAGCGCGAAAGTTCGCGTGTTCATGATCCAACTCCCCTGGGTTTTGCGTTTTTACGCTTACCGTCCGCTCTTACCGTAATAACGGCTCCGTAACCAGTCGGACCGGAGGAGGCCTTAGAGGACCGCCGCCGCCGCCGCCGCGAACCGCGCTCCCGCGCCCTCGTCATACCCCAGATACAAATCCGGCTCGATCAGCTCGAGCTCGATGAGCAGCGGCGCCCCGTCCAGGCCCCGCACCAGGTCGATCCGGGCGTAGAGCAAAGGCTCGTCGACCGCGGCCAGGATCCGCGCCGCCGCCTCATGCTCGGCGGCGTCGGGCCGATAGGCCGTGATGATCCCGTCAAACTCCGGCTGCACCCGGAAATCGCCCGGCTGGGGCCGCTTGGAGATGGCGTGGCTGAAGGCGCCGCCGAAGAAGATCATCGAGACTTCGCCCGACCGCTCGATTTCCGGCAAATAGGGCTGAACCATCGCCGCGCCCTCCGGCCCGCCCGCCAGCGGAGCGCCGGGCGACCAGCGGATGGTCTGCCAGGCGCTTGAGGAGATCCGAGGCTTGGCGACCAGCCGGTCGGTGCCGAAGGCCCGAGCCGCTTCCTCGAGCCGGGCCTCGCTCAGCCGGTCGTGATGACGTGTGGGAACGACCGGTGCGCCGCGCCCGGCCAAATGCTCCAGATAGATCTTGTCCGCGTTCCAGCGCAGCACCGAAGCCGGATTCTGCAGCCTGACGCCCTCCCCTTCCCAGCGCCGAACGGCCTGCGCCCATTGCAGCGGCGCGAAGGGATAACCCCAGACCAGCAGCGGCAGGACGAGGTCGAACCCGGCGAGGTCGGAGGCATCGGCCCAGTCCCGAGCCTCGACCTCGAGCCCGGCCGCCCGAAGCGGCGCGGCGTTGCGCTCCAGAACGTCGGGCCAGCGGGTGCGGAAGCCCTCGCTGGTCTTGTCGGGGGTGAGGATCGCGACCCGCTTGCTCATGGCATGTTGAAGTTTATGCCCTGCGCCAGCGGCAGGTCGCGGCTGTAATTGATCGTGTTGGTCGCCCTGCGCATATAGGTGCGCCAGGAGTCGGAGCCGCTCTCGCGGCCGCCGCCGGTCTCCTTTTCGCCGCCGAAGGCGCCGCCGATCTCGGCGCCCGACGGTCCGATATTGACGTTGACGATGCCGCAGTCCGAGCCCGCCGCGGAGAGGAAGGTCTCGGCTTCGCGAATGTCGTTGGTGAAGATGGACGAAGCGAGGCCCTGCGGCGCGTCGTTATGGGCGGCGATCGCCTCCTCCAGGGCGCCGTAGCGCAGGACGTAGAGGATCGGCGCGAACGTCTCGGTCAAAATGATCCCGGTCTGCCCCGGCATCTCGACCAGGGCGGGCCGGACGTAGGATCCGTCGAGCCTGTCGCCGCCCTCGACCTGCCCGCCCTGCGCCCGCGCCTGCTCCAGCGCCGACTGCATCGCCGCGACCGCCGCCTCGTCGATCAGGGGGCCGACCAGAGTCCCTTCCTCGAGCGGATTGCCGACCGGAATTTCGGCCCAGATGCGCTTCAGGCGCGGCACCAGGGCGTCGTAGATCGTCTCCTGGACGAACAGCCGCCGAAGAGTCGTGCAGCGCTGGCCCGCCGTTCCCACCGCGGCGAAGGCGATCGCCCGCTCCGCGAGCGCCAGGTCCGCCGATGGGCGCGACCACCATTCCGTTATTGCCGCCGAGCTCGAGCAGGGTGCGCCCGAACCGGGCCGCCACCCGGGGCGCGACCGTCCGACCCATCCGGGTCGAGCCGGTGGCGGACAGCAAGGCGACCCGCGGATCGTCGACCAGCGCCTCGCCCGTCTCGCGGCCGCCCTGCACCACCTGGCTCAGCCCGGCCGGCGCCCCTTCGAACCGCCCGGCCGCCCGCTCGAACAGGGCCTGCACCAGGGCCGCCGTCAGCGGAGTCTTCTCCGACGGCTTCCACACCACAGGATCGCCGCAGACGAAGGCGAGGCAGGCGTTCCAGGCCCACACCGCCACCGGAAAGTTGAACGCCGAGATCACTCCGACCACGCCGAGCGGATGCCAGGTCTCCATCATCCGGTGCCCCGGCCGCTCGGTGGCGATGGTGAGGCCGTAAAGCTGGCGCGACAGACCGACCGCGAAGTCGCAAATGTCGATCATCTCCTGGACCTCGCCCAGCCCCTCCTGGAGGATCTTCCCCGCCTCGAGGCTGACCAGCCGGCCGAGCGCCGCTTTCTCCTCCCGAAGGGCCTCGCCGAACAATCGAACGAGCTCGCCGCGGCGGGGCGGGGGGACGATACGCCAGGCGAGGAAGGCCGAGTGGGCGCGGGCGATGGCGGCGGCGACGTCGGCGGCGGAGGCGGTCGGGACGGAGCCGATGACTGCGCCGTCGATCGGGGACCGGGATTCGAGGTCACCCTGGGGGAGCGCCACGCCGAGCCGCTGGAACAGCGCTCGCGTCTCTTCGGTGGAGTCGAAGGTCATCGTGCGGCTCCTAACCGACCAAACCCGTCATTGCGAGGAGCGCAGCGACGAAGCGATCCAGCCCAGCCTCGGCGACAGGCGCAGAACTGGATTGCTTCGCTCCGCTCGCAATGACGGGCTATCCGTAAAAGGCCGTCCGGCGGTCGCGATAGAGCCGCCAAATCTCCCCCAGCCGACCCTCATAGTCGGCCAGCGCAGCCTCCCGGTCCGCGGCGAGAAGCGCCCGCGCCAGCATGTGCCCGCCCGCCATCGCGCCGAGCACCCCTTGCGACGAGAGCGGGTCGAAGGCCATGGCGGCGTCGCCGCACGCCGCCCAGCCGTCGCCCCGGCAGGGCTCGAGCCGCGACCCGCCGGCGGGGCTTCCGCGCGGCGCCGCGAAGTCCCCGGCGACGGCGGCGAGAAGCGGCGCGAGGAAGCGGGTGGAGCGCAGCCGGGCCGCCCATTCCACCGGGTCCCGCGCCGCCGCCGCGGCGGCGGCTTCGGTGTGGAAGGCGGCATAGGTCCGGCCGTCCGAAAGCTTGACGGCATACCACCAGCCGCCGTCGGAGCGCTCGATGAGGGGCCGGTCGAGCCGGGACGGGCCCTCCCCTTCGGCGACCGCCCATAAGGCGACGAGATCGTGGTCGATCCGGGTCCGGGCGCCGAGCCGGCGCGCGACGGCGGCGGAGCGGCCCGTGCCGTCGACGAGGAAGCCGGCCTCGATCTCCTCGCCGAGCCGCCAGACTCCGTCCCGCCGTTCCGCCTGGGTTCCGCCGGCCAGGAAGCGCACTCCCGCCGCCGACGCCGCCTCGGCCAAAGCGCGATCGAAGGCCGGGCGGTCGAGCAGCCAGGCCGGGCCGTCGGGAGAGCGCAGATAATCGGTCTCGACCGGCTCGCCGTCCCAGGCCGAGGCGATTCCGGTCAGTCGGCGGTGGGGACCGCCGGCGGCCGGAGCCGGAAGCCCGAGGCTCTCGAGCAGCCGAACCCCGGCGCCCGGCAGGGTCTCGCCCGGCCTCGACCCGCGCGCGGCGGGCGCCGCCGCGACCGCCACCCGGGCGCCGCCGCGGGCGAGCAGGGTCGCCGCGACCAGCCCGGCCGGTCCGCTGCCCGCGATCGCGACGTCGAAGCGCACGGCGCTCCGGGTCAGCGGCGGTTGCGGAAGCGCACGAACTCGAACGAGCGGCGCTGCTCCTCGCTTCGCCAGCCGGCCTCGGCCAGCCTGCCGGTGGCGGGCGTCTCGTCCGCCGATTCCACCTGCTTCGCCGCCATCGCCTTGAGCTTCGCCGCCGGCTTCTTCGGCCGCGCCTTGGAGACGTAGACCGTCTCGGGAATGTCCGGATCGCCTTTCGGCCCCGGCCTTTTCTCGACAATTCCCAGCCGGTCGAAATTCTCGATCATGCTGGTCGCCACCTCCGGATAATTGAGATGGCCGAGCACCGAAAATTCCCAGTCGACCCGGCGATGGAAGGCCGCGAGCCGCTCGGCGCGCGGCCGCTCCTTATCCATGGCGATCTCGTAATCCGCCTCGTCGAGCACCTGGTTGGGCACCCGCGCCGGCCAGAAGGTCGAGAGATAGGGGTCGTAATTGGGATCGTAGCCGGAGCGGCAGGTGGCGGTGTCGCCCTGCCACGGCAACGCCATGTACCGGGTGATCGTGCCCGGCCCCTGGCCGCAGAGCGGGCCGTCGAGGCCCAGCGCGATCTGCTGGTTGAGCTTGGCGCCGTAGAAGCGCTCCTCCTGCCCCGCCGGTCGGCGGCGGATCCGGAACGGCGCGCAATAAAGCGTGGCGTGGCGCATCGGCCAGGTCATCTCGCAGCCCGGGTGGAAGGCGTCGGCGATGCAATAGCTCATCGCCGCCCGGTCGAGCATCTCCGGCCGCTCGGCGAGCGGCAATTCGTCCACCTCCGGCGGGATGGCGCACAAAGCGGAGCGGTCGTCGACGAACTTGCCCCGCACCCATTGCCGCATCAGGGCCGCCTGGAAATCGGGAAGCGCCAGGTTGTTGCGCGGCGAATCCTCCGAGAAGCTGCCGAACGCATCGCCATATTCCCACGGCCACAGTCCGGGCGCGACGGCGACCAGGCTCTCCAGCCGGAAGCTGTTGTAGATGTTGCGCCGAAGCTCCAGCCACGGATCGTGATCCGGGTCGGCGGGCACGGCGGCGAGCCGGTCGATCAGGTCCTTATCGGTGAAGTCGAGCGGACCGCCCGCCCCGAACAGGCCGGCAAAGCCCTTGTTCACCCACTGCAGCTCCGTCATCCGATCGAGCACGGGCAGGATGTCGCGGCTGAACAGGACCGGATCCGGCATCGCGAAAAGGCCGGCGGAGGCGAACAGGCCGCGCTGGAGATCGTACATCGAGCGCCAGGCGATGAGGTCCGGCGCGTAATTGGGCGGGGCGACGATGACCCAGGCGGATTCCGCCTCCAGCTCGACCCCGTCGATCTTAACACGCGCCGAGACCGGCCCGTCCGACGTGTCGTCATACCATCCGTCGGCATTGTTGTAGCTGTCCGGGTCGGTCGGGTCGTACAGCGGGCTGTTGTCGGGAGAGCCCGCCTCGCCGAGGCCGCCGAGGAAGATCAGCCGGCCGGCCTCGTCGGTCAGGATCTCGCCCAGATCGACGGCCTTGCCCATGAACTTGCCGGTATCGAGCCGCAACGCCTTGCCGCCGCGCTTCGAGGCGCCCGAGACGGTGCGCGGGCCGGGGTCGATGGCCAGGCTGCCCCGGTCGGCCGGGGCGACGCTCTTGTTGCGAAGGATCGTCTGGAGATCGGCGGCGTCGGGAATGTCGAGCGCGGCGATGAAGCGGTACCATTCGCCCTTGCGGTTGGCGACGTGGACCGTCCATTCGACCTCGTCGCCGGCGCCGGCGACGATCTCCCGGACCACCTCCCCGGCGGCGTTGTAGCCGTAGACCCGGAAGCGGGCGCCCTCGCGCTTCAGGGCGCCCTTCCTGTCCCGATAGAAACCGACGTCGCGCTCATGCGGAGTCACCGTCTCCGGCCCGATATAATATTCGTCCGGGCTGTTGCCGATTCGGGCGACCCCGATGCCCGGATGGATCGCGGCCCTGACGATCTTCGAGTCCGCCGCCGCCCGTTTCGCCTGCGCCATGCTTGTGCCCCCTTTTTGCCCGCCGCGAGACTACAGGATGCGAGGCGGCGCTCAAGCCGAGATAGGGCCGGAACGGGAGTAAGCGGTATCGACCTTCGGCCGGCGGGCGCCTCCCTCACGGGGAGTTTTCAGGGCGCTTGCTGAATGTCTCTACAGCCTACCGCCTGAACAGCGCCCTCGCCCTGGCCATCCGCTCGATCCCCGTCGCCAGGGTCTCGGGCCGCTTGGCGAAGCAGAGCCGGACCACGCTGGTCACCGGATCCTCGGCGTAGAAAGCGGAGAGCGGGATCGCCGCCACCCCGGCCTCCCGCACCGCGCGTTCGCAAAAGGTCGAATCGTCCACGTCGATGCCGGACTCCGGAAGGTCGACCCCCAGGAAGTAGGTTCCCTCCGCCGCCAGAGTCGCAAAGCCGGCCTCGCGAAGCCCGGAAACCAGCCCGTCCCGAGCCTCGGCGAAATCCCGCCGCATCCCGTCGAACCAGCCCGCCTCCTTGCCCAGCCCATAAGCCACGGCCGACTGCAGATTGGGCGCGGTCGCGAAGGTGAGGAACTGGTGCGCCTTCGAAATCGGCCCCGCCAGCGCCGGCGGCGCCACCGCCCAGCCGATCTTCCAGCCGGTCAGCGAGAAGATCTTTCCGGCCGAGCCGACCTTCACCGTCCGCTCCGCCATTCCGGGCAGGCTCGCCAGCGGGATGTGGCGCCGGCCGTCGAAGGCGACATGCTCCCAGACCTCGTCGGCCAAAGCGATCGCATCGTGCCGGACGCAGGCCTCGGCGAGAAGCCCGAGCTCGTCGGCCCCGAACACCCGCGACGACGGGTTGTGCGGATTGTTGAAGACGACGAGCTTCGTCTTCGGGGTGAAGGCCCTGGCCAGCGCTTCCTCGCTGATCCGCCAGTCCGGCGGCGCCAGCCGGACGAAGCGCGGCACCCCGCCCGAACGAAGCACCTGCGGCACATAGGCGTCGTAGAGCGGCTGGAAGAGCAGGACCTCGTCCCCCGGCGCGATCAGCGCCATCAGCGCCGCCGCCAGCGCCTCGGTCGCCCCCGAAGTGACGACGACGTCGTCGGGCTCGGTCGCCAGCCCCTGATGCGCCCGATAATGATCGGCCACCGCCCGCCGAAGCGCCGGCAGGCCGGGCATCGGCGCATATTGGTTGGAGCCCGTGATCAATTCCTCGGCGGCGCGCGCGACGACGTCGTCGGGCCAGCCGAAATCGGGAAAGCCCTGCCCCAGATTCACCGCGTCATGCTCGACGGCCAGCGCCGACATCCGGGTGAAGACGTTGACCGGCATGTTCGCGAAAAGCGGGTTCATGAGCGCCGTCCTAATCCTCCCCCTCGCAGATGGGGAGGGGGACCATGCGAAGCATGGTGGAGGGGTAACTGGCGAGGCCTGCTCCAGCGACCCCTCCACCACCCTTCGGGTGGTCCCCCTCCCCGAGCAAGCTCGGGGAAGATTAAAGTCGTCCGATCAGCGCCTCCGCGGCCGCCGGATTGCCCGCTACGGATCGTAATCCCAGCCGCCAACGCCGACTCGGAAGAATCTTCGAACCTCGCGTCGGTCCCGCACATATCCGCACATATCCGCACGCCGCGCCCCAGGCCGGCCGCCCGCGCCCCGCCGATTGTGCCGAAACTTGGCTGTACTGCTGGTGGCGGCGCTCCGCCGAAGCGGCCTAATCTGCAACCACTTCGAGCAGGAGCGGAAGAAATGGCGACAATCGCGGCTTTCGAAACCCGGCGCACCGCCCAGGGCGAAACGTCGAAGCCGTCCGTGTCCAAGTCGCGCGGAATCATCGGCGCGATTCTCTTCCTCCTGGTCGCCTTCTTTCTGCTTGCCGCGGGGGCGGTATCCGGCGCGCCGCATGGGAGCGGCGCGCCGGTCGACTCCGGAGCGTTCATCCTCGACCCGTCGATCGGCTCGGCGCAGGGCTGAGCCTCATGCTATCGGCGGGCGCGTGAAGCGTCTCGCTTTCCTCGCCCTTTGCCTGCTCGCCGCCTGCGGCGATGCCCCGGAGCCCACCGTCACGGGTCCCCGGCTCCACGCCGAACCGGCCGCAAGCTTCCGCGACGACAAGGCCCCGGCCCGCGAGGCGGCGTTCAGCGCCGACGGCCGGATCCTGGCGACGACCAGCGCCTCGGGGCTGGTCGTCCTGCGCCATATGCCCGACCTCAAGGTGCTGCGCCGGCTCCACCATCCCGGCGGCGCCACCACCATCGCCTTCGCGCCCGACGGAAAACGGCTCGCGACCTCGGGCTATGACGGCGCCGTGCGGCTGTGGGACGCCGCCACCGGCCGGCGGATCGGCAAGCTCGAAGGCGCCCGGGGCACCGTCTGGACGCTCGATTACGCTCCGGGCGGCGACCGGCTCGCCGCGGCGGGGGAAGACGGGAAGATACGGATCTGGAGCCCGGCCGACGGGCGGCTGCTCCTCACCCTGGCCGGACACGAGCGCAACATCTGGGAGGTCCGCTTCAGCCCGGACGGCGCCCGCCTCGCCAGCGGCAGCTTCGACTCGACCGCTCGGCTGTGGGACTCGGCCCGCGGCGCCGCCCTGGCGGTCCTCACCGACCATGAGGAAGCGGTGGTCGGCCTTGCCTGGAGCCCGGACGGGCGCCGGCTCGCCACCGGCGGCGACGATTCCAATATTCTCCTGCGCAATGCCGCGAACGGCAAGACGGAGCGCCGGATCGACGTCGGCAACCACGCCTACAAACTCGCCTTCAGCCCGGACAGCCGCTGGCTCGCCAGTGCCGGCCGGGCCCGCGGCGGCCTCGGCACCTTGTGGCACGGCCTGACCGGCGCCGGCGCCGGCGGCGAGGCGCTCCGCCTCTGGCGGGTCGCCGACGGCGCCCTGGTCCAGGCGATCAGGATGCCGGAAGACGTCATGCATGTCGGCTTCAGCCCGGACGGCCGCTGGCTGGTCGCGGCCGGCGACGACGGCAGGGTCACCCTGTGGAAGCTTCGGGCTGGCACGGGCTGACGACTTGATTTACATTGCCCGTGGGAGGCGAAGAGATGCAGGATATCATGGGCGACGTCCTGGTTATCCTGGGCACCTGCCTGGTTATCGCCGCCGCCGCCAGCTTCATCATCCTCTTCCGCCCCGCGGCGCGGCGCCGACGGCGCCACAAACGGCATTCGCGCCAGCCCAAGATCGACCTGTTCAGGGCCCAGAGCGCCCAGCCGGACGCGAAGGGCGATGCATAAAACACAGGCTACTTGCATAATTATGCATTAAGGCGCATGGCCCGCCTCCCATGATTCGCGTTGCCATCCTTGGAGCTTCCGGCTTTGTCGGAGCCGAATTGCTCAGGCTCTGCGCCCAGCACCCTCGGCTGTGCCCGGCGAAGCTGTTCGGGAGCAGCCAGGCGGGGCAGAGGCTGGAGGCGGTCCACCCGCATCTGGCGCTGGCCTATCCGGACTCGGCCGTGAATAGTTATGCAGCCGAAGCGCTGGACGACGGAGTCGATCTGGTCTTCGCCGCTCTGCCTCACGGCCATTCGCAGGCGGTCGCGGGCGATGTCATCGCTCGCGGCATCCCCTTCGTCGACCTCGGCGCCGATTTCCGACTCGATTGTGCCGGCGACTATGAGCATTGGTACCGGGAACCGCACCGGGCGCCGGACCTTCTCGGCCGGTTCGTCTACGGCATTCCCGAGCTTCACCGCGCCTCCATCGCCGCTTCGGCCACGGTCGCGGCGGCCGGATGCTATGCGACCGCGGCCATTCTCGCGCTCAAGCCGCTGATGGCGCTGATCGAGCCCGGAAGCCTCGTCGTCGACGCCGCCTCCGGGGTCAGCGGCGCCGGCAAGGCGCTGAAGGAGGAGACTCACTTCAACAGCGTCGACGAAAGCTTCGCCGCCTACGGCCTGCTCACCCACCGCCATACCGCCGAGATGGAGATGGCGCTTGGCGGCAAGGTCCTGTTCACGCCCCATCTCGCGCCGATGAACCGGGGCATCCTCGCAACCTGCCATGCCGTCGCCCGGGGGCCCTGCGACCCGCTCGAGGCGCTTCGCGACGCTTATGCGGACGAGCCGTTCGTCCACGTCTCCGAACGTCCTCCCCAGACGAAATGGACCCTGGGCTCGAACGCCGTCCACCTCACCGCCCGCTACGACGGGCGCACCGGCCGGGTGCTGGCCATCGCCGCGCTCGACAATCTCGTCAAAGGCGCCGCCGGCCAGATGATCCAGTGCGCCAATCTGATGCTGGGGATCGAGGAAACCGCCGGGCTGCCGGTCGCGGGAGTCTATCCATGAGCATCACCGCCGCCCAGGGCTTCGTCGCCGCCGGCTGCCATGCCGGGATCAAGCGGCGGCGCTTCGACATGGCTCTGGTCGCCACCGAGGACCGCAAGCCGGTCGCCGCGGCGGCGGTGTTCACCCAGAACAAGTTCGTCGCGCCTCCGGTCGTGCTCTCGCGCCGCCGACTGGCGGAGAATGGCGGCCAGGCGGCGGCGATCGTCGTCAACAGCGGCAACGCCAATGCCGGCACCGGCGCCGCCGGCCTCGCCGACGCCGAGGCGATGGCGGCGGCCGCCGCGGCGGCGCTCGAAGTGGCGGAGCGGGACGTGCTGGTCTGCTCGACCGGAATCATCGGCACCCCGCTGCCGATGGACGTCATCCTGAGCGCCACGCCCAAGATCGCGAAGAAGCTGGCGGTCGGCGGCGCCCACGACGCGGCCCGAGGGATCCTGACCACCGACCACCAAGCCAAGGAAGTCCGGGTCGACGGCTCCACCTTCACCCTCGGCGGAATGGCCAAGGGCTGCGGAATGATCGCGCCCAACATGGCGACGATGCTCGCCTTCCTCACCACCGACGCCGACGTCACGGCCGAGGAGATGACCCGGATCCTTCGCGACTCTTCGGACCGGACCTTCAACACCCTCAACGTCGACGGCGCCACCTCGACCAACGACACCGCCATTCTGCTCGCCTCGGCTCGACGCGGCCGGCCCGACATGGGCGAGTTCGCCGATGCCGTGCACAAGGCGTGCGAGGACCTCACCCTGCAGATGGCGCGCGACGCCGAGGGGATGACCAAGATGGTCGCCCTGACCGTCTCCGGCGCCGCTTCGGATTCCGAGGCGAGGATCGCCGCCAAGCGCATCGCCGAGAACAATCTGGTCAAATGCAGCTGGTATGGCGGCGATCCTTATTGGGGCCGGCTGCTGGCGGCGGCCGGTTCGGCCGGGATCGCCTTCGAAGCGGACAAGGCGGTCGTCGCTTATGGCGGAACCATCGTCTCGAGGGGCGGCACCAACGCCGACCATGATAACGAAGCGGTCGCCGCCCACATGAAGGGCGAGCGGATCGAGATCGAGGTCGCGCTCGGCCTCGGCACCGGCCGGGCCCAGGCGATCGGAATCGACCTGGGGCCCGGCTACATCAAAGAGAATTCGAGGACGTCATGAGGCGCGGCAGTGACCTCGCCAGGTTCATCCTCCCCGTCGCCGAAGGCGATGGGGAAGGGGACCATGCGAAGCATGACGGAGGGGTAATTGCCGAGGCCTGCTCCAGTTACCCCTCCACCACCCTTCGGGTGGTCCCCCTCCCCACGGCTTCGCCGCAGGGAGGATTGAAATCGTGAGGTCCCCCACCGAAACCGCCTCCATCCTCGTCCAGGCGCTGCCCTACATCCAGCGCTTCCACGGCCGCTCGGTGGTCGTGAAGCTGGGCGGGGCGGCGATCGACCAGGCGCTCGACCGGGCGCTGGCGCAGGACGTGCTGCTGCTCAGAAGCGTCGGAGTGCGCTGCGTCCTCGTCCATGGCGGCGGGCCGCAGGTGGACGCGATGATGCGGCGGGTCGGCAAGGAGCCCGAGTTCCGCGACGGCCTCCGGGTCACCGACGCCGAGACCCTCGAGATCGTGCGGATGGTCCTGGTCGGAAAGATCAACCGCGACCTCGTCGGAACGATCAACCGGGAAGCGCTCGACGATCCGGTCGCGGTCGGAGTCTCGGGCGAGGATGCCGGGCTTCTCACCGTCACTCCGCGCGACTCCGCGATGGGCTATGTCGGCGACGTCAGCCACGTCCGAGCCTCGGTGCTCGAGCGGCTGCTCGACGAGGGGCTGAGCCCGGTCGTCTCGACGATCGGCGCCGACGAGACCGGCCAGCCCTACAACGTCAATGCCGACGAGGCGGCGCGGGCGATCGCGGTGGCGATGGCGGCGGAGAAGATCGTCTATCTGACCGCGGCGCCCGGGCTTCTGGAGGACGTCAACGACGAGTCCAGCCTGGTGCCCCGACTGACCTCGGCGGAGCTTCGCGAGCGGATCGACCATGACAGCGTCAGCGCGGGCATGATCCCCAAGCTGCGCGCCTGCGCCGACGCGGTCGACGCGGGCGTCGGCACGGCGCACATCATCGACGGCCGGGTGCCGCACGCCTTGCTGATCGAGCTTCTCACCGACGAAGGGATCGGCACCATGGTCAAGCGGGAGAAAAGCTGGTGACCCACGGGAAAATAGTGACAGTATACATTTACCCGGCGCCCCGGCCGGGCCCGCACCCCCTCGGTAAATGTATACTGTCACTATTTATGGGGAGGGCGGAGTGACTCGGCTGGTGACCGTCGCCGAGCTCGGCCGCGAGGGGCTGAGCGAGATCCTCGCTTTGTCCGAGCTTCCCGACCTCGGCCTGCCGCTCGCCGGCAAGGGCGTCGCGCTCGTCTTCCAGAAGCCTTCCGCCCGGACCCGCAACTCGATGGAGGTCGCCACCGTCCAGCTCGGCGGCCACCCGGTCTACATCCAGAAGGAGGAGGTCGGGCTCGGCAGCCGCGAGAGCGCCGAGGACGTGGCCCGGACCCTGGCCTGCTACCATGCCGTGATCGCGGCTCGGGTGATGGACCATAAGGATCTGGAGGCGATGGCGGCGGCGACCGACAAGCCCCTGCTCAACCTGCTGTCCGACCGAGCCCATCCGCTGCAGGCGCTGGCCGACCTGCTGACGGTCAGGCAGTTGCTCGGCCGGCTGGAAGGCGTTCGGATCGCCTATGTCGGCGACGGCGACAACAACGTCTGCCGGTCGCTCGCCGAAGCCTGCTCGCTGCTGGGCGTGGAGCTTCGAGTCGCCAGCCCCGAAGGCTATGGGCTCGGCGCACCGCCCGAGCATGTGACCCAGCTCGCCGATCCCGCCGAGGCGGCCGAGGGCGCCGACATCGTCTATACCGACGTCTGGGTGTCGATGGGCCAGGACTCGGAGGCGGACGCCCGGCGCGAGGCGTTCGCCCCCTACCGGGTCGACGAGGCGCTGATGGCGCGCTGCCCGGACGCCCGCTTCCTCCACTGCCTCCCCGCCCGCCGCGGCGAGGAGGTGAGCGCCGGAGTGATCGACGGCCCGCAAAGCGCGGTCTGGCTCCAGGCCGAGAACAGGATGCACACGGCGCGGGGCGCGCTGGCCTGGCTGATGGGCGTGAGAGCATGAAGGGCGTCGGGCGACTCATCCTCCCCGCGAGCGAAGCTCGTGGGGAGGATCAATCATGACCGAGGCCCGGACCCGGCGCCAGAAGGCGATCGCCGACCTCATCCGCGCCGAGCCGCTCGGCAGCCAGGAGGAGGTCACGGCTCGGCTCGGGGCGTTCGGCTTTTCGGTGACCCAGGCGACGGTGTCGCGCGACCTCGATCAGATGGGGGCGGTCAAGGTGAAGCGCGGCGGAGCGCTCAGCTACGCTTTGCCCGACCAGCTCGGCGCCAACGACTGGGCGGCGGCTCGGCTGAAGCGGATCTTCGCCGAATGGGTGCTGTCGGTCGAGCCGGCCGGCAATCTGCTGATCATCAAGACTCCGCCGGGCTCGGCGCATCTGGTCGGCCTCGCTTTGGACCAGGCCCAGCTCGACGAGGTGGCGGGGACGATCTGCGGCGACGACACCTTGTTCGTCGCGGTCAACGACGGGGTCGAGGCCGGGATCATGGCGAACCGCTTTCGCCAACTGTCGCAGGAGCCGGCCTAGCCGTCATTCCCGCGCAAGCGGGAATCCAGGCAGCGTCGGAGCGAATGAGGACTGGGAAACTGTATCCCCGCTTTCGCGGGGATGACGAAAGGCAAGGAATGAACGCGTCTCCCCCCACGAAGGTCGTGCTCGCTTATTCGGGCGGGCTCGACACGTCGATCATCCTCAAATGGCTTCAGACGGAATATCGCGCAGAGGTCGTCACCTTCACCGCCGACCTCGGCCAGGGCGAGGAGGTCGAGCCGGCGCGGGCCAAGGCCGAGCTGCTCGGGATCCGGCCCGAGAACATCTTCATCGAGGATCTGCGCGAGGAGTTCGTCCGCGATTACGTCTTCCCGATGTTCCGGGCGAACACGCGTCTACGAGGGCCAGTATCTGCTCGGCACCTCGATCGCCCGGCCGCTCATCGCCAAGCGCCAGATCGAGATCGCGCGGGCGGTCGGCGCCGACGCGGTCTGCCACGGCGCCACCGGCAAGGGCAACGACCAGGTCCGCTTCGAGCTCGGCTATTATGCGCTCGAGCCCGACATCCGGGTGATCGCGCCGTGGCGCGAATGGGATTATGCCAGCCGCGAGCAGCTGATCGATTTCGCCGAGAAGCACCAGATCCCGATCTCGAAGGACAAGCGCGGCGAATCCCCTTTCTCGATCGACGCCAACCTCCTCCACTCCTCTTCGGAAGGGAAAGTGCTCGAGGACCCCTCGGTCGAGGCGCCCGAATATGTCCACCAGCGCACGATGTCGCCCGAGGACGCGCCCGACAAGGCGACGGTGATCGAGATCGGCTTCGAGGCCGGCGATCCCGTCTCGATCGACGGCGAGACCCTGTCGCCGGCCGAATTGCTGACCCGCCTCAACCAGCTCGGCCACGACAACGGCATCGGCCGGCTCGACCTCGTCGAGAATCGCTATGTCGGGATGAAGTCGCGCGGGGTCTACGAGACGCCCGGCGGCACCATCCTGCTCGCCGCCCATCGCGGCATCGAATCGATCACGCTCGACGGCGGCGCCGCCCATCTCAAGGACGAGATCATGCCGCGCTACGCCAGCCTCATCTACAACGGCTTCTGGTTCAGCCCCGAGCGCGAGATGCTTCAGGCGCTGATCGACAAGAGCCAGGAGCATGTCAGCGGCAAGATCCGGATGAAGCTCTACAAGGGCAATGCGACGGTGATCGGCCGGGAGAGTCCGCTGGCGCTCTACGACCAGGACCTCGTCACCTTCGAGGAAGGCTCGTCGAGCTACAGCCAGCGCGACGCGGCGGGCTTCATCCGGCTGAACGCGCTCAGGCTGAGGATCGCGGCCAAGCGGGCGCGCAAGGCGGGAAGCTGAGCCTCGTCATTGCGAGGAGCGAAGCGACGAAGCAATCCAGCGGGCCTCGGAAGCGGCACTGGATTGCTTCGCTACGCTCGCAATGACGACCCTCCCCATAACCGGATATTGACTTCGCCTTGTGCCGGTGGGATTCTGTTTCCCGTGGGGGCGTGGACCCATTTACCTCCCTGAGGGAAAGGGAAAATCACTGGCCGGCGCGGGTTCGGGGCGGGGATCGGCTGAATCGGCAGAGCCCAGGCCTTCCGCTCGGCGAGAGAAGGAGCGACCTATGATCACCGCCTTGAACATGACCGTGCCGCTGAAGCAGGATCCGGAATCGCTGGCGAAGCTTCAGAAATTGAAGGAGGTCTTCGCCGACCATATCCAGCCCGAGATCGACCGGGCGCTGCGCAAGTCCAGGATCGTCCATTTCGCCCGGGTGCTGGTCATCCACGACCGGTTCCTGCAGGTGATCACCGAATTCGACGGCGATCCCGAGGAATATACGGAATTCTTCCGCCGCGAGCTGCCGCACGTCTTCAAGCCGATCTTCGAGCTCGCGGAAGGCGCTCCGCCCTGGGACGAACTGAACGACCAGGACAGCTTCTTCCAGGCTTCCAAGCATCTCAACGTCAAGGCGCTGGGCCGGTCCGAGGACGGGCGCGAGGAGCAGGGCTGGCTGTTCAGCCATCACCCGAGGACGGTCCGAGAGATCGAGGAATCGCTGGCCGGAAGCGGGGGCGAAACGCCGGCGGGCGGCGACGCCCCGGCGACCCCCGTCCCGGCTTCGGGCGGCGGGGCGAACTCCGCGGCGCTCCACGCCGCCGCGGCCGCCTTCACCGCCGCGGCGGCCGCCTTTACCGCGGCCGCCGGAGGGACCCCGCCGAGCCAGGGGTGACGCCTCGGTCGGTTTCGATTGGAAAGCATCGTCACCCCGGACTTGATCCGGGGTCCATGAACACCGTCGCTCGCATTGGAGGCGCTTTCGTGTTCATGGATGCCGGATCAAGTCGGGCATGACGATCAGGCGGAAATAGCGCGGCTAATACCGGGGAAAGAGCGATGAGTGTCGACAGCAACGACCTCCAGGGAATGGTGCTCGGCAACATCGCCGGCTACCGGCTGGTCCGGCATCTCATCTTCTCGGCGCCGGACGCCGACTCGCTGAGGCGCTTCGTCGACGAGATCAGGCCGCTGATCCTGTTCGGGACCAACAAGCCGACGACGGCGCACGGCTGGGTCGCCAATCTGAGCTTCGCCTCGGGCGCGATGGCGCAGCTGCTCCCGCCCGATCTCTACGCCAGGCTCGAAAGCACCTTCCGCGCGCCGCCCGACGCCGAGCGGATCGGCGATCTCGGCGCCAGCGCTCCATCGACATGGTGGGAGGGGCGGTTCCGCGGCGAGGAGGTGAGCTGCTTCGTCCATGTCCACGCGGTCGGCGACAAGCAGCTCGAGACCGGGACCGCCGAGATATTGGAGGAAGCGGCGGCGGCGGGGCTCAGCGAGAAGATCCCGCGCGCCTCGGGCGGGCGGCTCGACGGGGCGTTTCTCGGCTTCGGGCCTGCCGGCAAGGGCGCCCGGCTCCATTTCGGCTATGTCGACGGGCTGTCCAACGGCAAGGTCGCCTGGGAAGGAGTACCGAGCCCCGAGCGTCCGATCGACTTCAGATCGGTCGTCATCGGCCATTATGACGATTGTTTCCCCTGCGCGCCCGCCCGCGATCCCGCCGCCACGATCCTTCGCGATTCCTCCTATCTGGTGTTCCGCTGGATCTATCAGGACGTCGCCGCCTTCGAGCGCCTGCTGACGCAGAAGGCCCCGGCACTGTTCCCGAAGCTGCCGCCGGCGGAGGCGCGCGAGCTGCTCGCCGCCAAGATCATGGGCCGCTGGCGCGACGGCACCCCGCTCTGCCTGTCGCCCGATGCGCCGGCGCCGGACCGGTGCGAGGAGGGCTTCGCCTTCGCCGAGGACGTACAGGGCCTCGCCTGCCCGATCTCGTCGCACGTCCGGGTGATGAACCCGCGCGACCAGGAGCTGTCCGGAATGTCGGCGACCACCGGCGTTCCCCAGATCGTGAGGCGCGGAATGCCCTACGGGCCGGAGCTTGAGGGCGAGAAGGACGACGGCGTCGACCGCGGCATCCTGGGGATCTTCGTCTGCGCCTCGATCCGCGAGCAGTTCATGCGCCTCGCCGCCTGGGGCCAGCGCAACAATTTCAGCAACGCCTTCCCCGCCCACGGCCGCGACCAGGACGCCCTGATCGGCAACCGCTCGGTGCCCGGCGCGACTCGGGAGTTCCGGATCCCGAAGGGCCCGGCGGGCGGCGGGACGGTGACCGGCCTTCCCGACTTCGTCCGAACCAAGGCCACGCAATATCTGCTGATGCCGAGCGGGCAGGCTTTGTCGAGGCTGGTTCCGCTCTAGCCTATCCTCCCCATCGGAGATGGGGAGGGGGACCATGCGAAGCATGGTGGAGGGGTATTTGGCGAGGCTTGCACCAGCTACCCCTCCACCACCCTACGGGTGGTCCCCCTCCCCATGCTTTGCATGGGGAGGATCGTTCATCGCCTTCTTCGCCCTTTCGACCTGCTCCCGCACCCGCACCGGGGCGGTGCCGCCATAGCTGGTCCGGCTTCGCACCGAGGCGTCCACCGTGAGCACCCCGTAGACCCGCTCGTCGATCCTCGGGTCGATCGCCTGCAACACGCTCAACTCAAGCTCGGCCAGCCCAACACCCGCTTCCTCGGCCGCCTGCACCGCCCGCCCCACGATATGATGCGCCTCGCGAAACGGCACCCCGGCCTCGCGGACCAGCCAGTCGGCGAGGTCGGTGGCGGTGGCGAAGCCGGCCTCGGCGGCTGCGCGCATCCGCGCCGGGTCGAAGCGGGTCGTCTCGACCATGGCGGCGAGCGCCTGGAGCGACAGGAGCAGCAGATCGTGGGCCTCGAAGACGGGCGGCTTGTCGTCCTGCATGTCCTTCGAATAGGCCAAAGGCAGGCCCTTCATCGTCATGACGAGGGCGACCATGGCGCCCGCGATCCGGCCCGAATGGCCGCGGACCAGCTCGGCGGCGTCCGGGTTGCGCTTCTGCGGCATGATCGACGAGCCGGTGCTGAACGCGTCGGGCAGGATGGCGAAGCCGAAGGGCTGGCTCGCCCACAGGATCAGTTCCTCGGCGAGCCGGGACAGATGGAGCGCGCACTGGGTCGCGGCCATCAGATAATCGAGCGCGAAGTCGCGGTCGGAGACGGCGTCGAGCGAGTTGGCGCAGGGCCGGTCGAAGCCGAGCGCGGCGGCGGTGGCGTCGCGGTCGATCGGAAAGCCGGTGCCGGCGAGGGCGGCGGCGCCGAGCGGACATTCGTTCAGCCGCTCGCGTGCGGCGCCGAAACGCGGCGCGGTCGCGGGCCAGCATCTCGTAATAGGCCATGAAATGGTGGCCCAGGGTGACGGGCTGGGCCGACTGGAGGTGGGTGAAGCCGGGCATCACCGTCTCGGCCTGCTCCTCGGCGCGGGCGACGAGGACCCGCTGGAAGGCGGCGAGCGCGGCATCGATCTCGTCGACGGCATTGCGGACCCAGAGCCGGAAGTCGGTGGCGACCTGGTCGTTGCGCGAGCGGGCGGTGTGGAGCCGGCCGGCGGCGGGTCCGATCAGCTCGGCCAGCCGGGCCTCGACATGCATGTGGATGTCCTCGAGCGCGGGATCCTCCTGGACCCCGATCCGGGCATATTCGTCCTCGATCCGCTCCAGCCCCTCGGCGATGGCGGAGGCGTCGGCCTCGGGGATGATGCCCTGGGTCTCCAGCATCGCGACATGGGCGAGCGAGGCGGCGATGTCCTCGCGCCACAGCCTCTTGTCGAAGCCGATCGACGCGTTGATCTCGCGCATCAGCGCCGCCGGCCCGGCGGCGAACCGGCCGCCCCACATCAGGTTGGACTTTTTGTCTTCGGAAACGACAGTTCTCCCTCAGCGCGGCGATAGGCAATGCCAGGGCGCAAGCCAAGCTCATCCTCCCCGCGGGCGGAGCCCGTGGGGAGGGGGACCACACGAAGTGTGGTGGAGGGGTAGCTGGAGCAGGCCTGCGCAATTACCCCTCCACCATGCTTCGCATGTCCCCCTCCCCATCTCGCGATGGGGAGGATATGGGCAGCGCATGCGCCAGACCACCGGCACCCTCGACTTCCACACCTCCCGCCAGGGACTGCTCGACATCACCCGCGAGGTCGCCGCCTGGACCGACGCCCAAGGCCTGCGCGAAGGCCTGCTCACCCTCTTCTGCCGCCACACCTCCGCCTCGCTCCTCATCCAGGAGAATGCCGCCCCCGAGGTCCGCACCGACATCGAGGCCTGGGTCGCCCGACTCGCGCCCGAAGACCCGTCCGCTTACGCCCACCGCGACGAAGGGCCCGACGACATGCCCGCCCACCTCAGGACCATCCTGACCCAGGTCCAGCTCGCCATTCCGCTGATCGGCGGCCGGCTCGCGCTCGGCACCTGGCAGGGCCTCTATTTGTTCGAGCACAGGCGGCGGCCGCACCGGCGCAGCCTTGCGCTTCACCTGATCGGCGAGTGAGACGATGAGCCTCGACTCCGTCCGCGCGTGGCTCGCCGAGCACGCCCCCGATCTGCCGCTGATCGAGGTGGCACAGACCACCGCGACCGTCGAGACGGCGGCTCGGGCGCTCGGAGTCGAGCCGGGGCGGATCGCCAAGACCCTCGCCGTCCGGGTCAAAGGCAGTGTCTTCCTGCTCGTCGCGCGCGGCGATGCCCGGCTCGACAACAAGAAGAGCAAGGCCGAGCTCGGGGGCCGGCCGCGGATGCTCGGCCCGGAGGAGACCCTGGCTCTGACCGGTCATCCGGTCGGCGGAGTCTGCCCGTTCGGGCTGGCGACCGAGCTGCCGGTTTATTGCGACCTGTCGCTCAGGGATTTCGACCTCGTTTATCCGGCCGCGGGTTCGCTCAACACCTCGGTCGAGGTGACGCCCAAGCGGTTGTTCGATCTGGTCGGGGAACGCTGGATCGACCTGTGCCGGCTGCCGGAAGAGGACCCTCATCCCGGCGAAAGCCGGGATCTCGTCGAGACCCGCCGAGACTTTCCGTCCTGAGGTCCCGGCTTTCGCCGGAATGACGACCCACCGAACGGGCCGCATTGATCGAACAGGCGAAGCGCCCCTATGGTCGGCGCATGAAGCGTCTCCTCCCCCTCTTCGCTCCCCTCCTGCTCCTGCCCGCTTGCACCACGAACGAGACCGGCCCCGCCGCGGCGGTGCCGGCGGCGACGGGCTGGCGGGGAATCGCCACCGACTTCGACCTCGAGAGGGCGCGCAAGTGGCGGACCGCCTGGGTCCGGGCGGTCGCCAAGGCCCGGGCCGGCGGCCATTCGGCCGAGATCGCCGCGGAAGGCGTGCTGCTCGAGCCCGATTCCGCGCTTCGGGACGCCGCTCCGCCGGCCGGCGACTATCGCTGCCGGGTGCTCAAGGTCGGCGGCCAAAGCGAGGGGCTGCTCGATTATATCGCTTATCCCCAGTTCGATTGCCGGATCTCGGCCGGGGCGGGCGCGCTGGACTTCGTCAAGCTAACCGGATCGCAGCGGCCGGTCGGCCGTCTGTTCGCCGACGGCGACCGGCGGCTGGTCTTCCTCGGCACCCTCCAGCTCGGCGACGAGCAGGGCGTGCTTCGCTACGGCCACGATCGCCAGCGCGACATGATCGGCCTTCTGGAACGGATCGGCGAGCGCCGCTGGCGGCTGGCCTTCCCCTACCCCGCCTTCGAATCCACGCTCGACGTGCTCGAGCTCGTGCCCAAGGAATGAGCCGATGAAACGCCTTCTGCTGCTGCCGCTTCTCGCATTTGCCGCGCCGGCGGCCGCCGATCCGCTCACCGACCAGGTCCGGCAGGACCTGCCCTCGCTGATGATTCTCTATCGCGAGCTCCACGCCAATCCCGAGCTGTCGATGCAGGAGCTGAAGACCTCGGCCAGGCTCGCCGCCGAGGCGCGCAAGCTCGGCTTCGAGGTGACCACCGGGGTCGGCAAGACCGGGGTGGTGGCGGTGATGAAGAACGGCCCGGGCCCGGTGCTCCTGATGCGGGCCGACATGGACGCTTTACCGGTCGTCGAGCAGACCGGCCTCGCCTTCGCCAGCAAGGTCAAGGCGATGAGCGTCTCCGGGACCGAGAGCGGAGTGATGCACGCCTGCGGCCACGATACCCACATGACCGGCTGGCTCGGCACGGCCCGGCGCCTGGCAGCGATGAAGGGGCAATGGTCGGGGACCCTGGTGATGATCCTCCAGCCGGCCGAGGAGACCGGCCAGGGCGCCAAGGCGATGCTCGACGACGGCCTGTTCACCCGCTTCCCCAAGCCGACCCACGCTTTGGCCTGGCACGACAGCGCCTCGCTTCCGGCCGGAGTGCTCGGGATCACGGTCGGCCCCGCCTTCGCCAACGTCGACAGCGTCGACATCGCGGTGAGGGGCGTCGGCGGCCATGGCGCGGTGCCTCAGAATACGCGCGACCCGATCGTTCTCGCCAGCCGGATCGTCGGCACCCTCCAGACCCTGGTCAGCCGAGAGCTCGATCCGCAGGACGCGGCGGTGGTGACGGTCGGCAGCTTCCAGGGCGGCACCAAGCACAACATCATCTCCGACCAGGCGACCCTGCTGCTGACCGTGAGAAGCTACAACCAGAAGACCCGCCGCGCCCTGCTCGACGGAATCCAGCGCATCGCCCGAGGCGAGGCGATCGCGGCGGGGGTGCCCGAGGACAAGATGCCGGTGGTGACGATAAGGGAGGGCGAGTTCACTCCGGCCGCGGTCAACACCGAGAAGCTCAGCGCCTCGACCGCCGCCCTCTTCCGCACCCGCTTCGGGCCGGACCGGGTGCGGGTGGTGCCGCCGCCGATGGTCGGCGAGGATTTCGGCCGCTACCACCTCGCCGACGAGAGCATCGAGAGCCTGATCTTCTGGGTCGGCGGAGTCCCCCAGGCCAAATGGGATTCGGCCGGCGGCGACACCGCCAAGCTCCCCTCGCTTCACAGCCCCTTCTGGGCGCCCGAGGCCGAGACGGTGATCGCGACCGGGATCGAGGCGATGGTCACCGGGGCGATGGGCGTGCTCGGGAAGAAATGATCCGTCATTGCGAGGAGCGAAGCGACGCGGCAATCCAGCGGCCTCGCACGCCCACTGGATTGCTTCGCTTCGCTCGCAATGACGAAATCGAGCCTCACTCCCAGGTCGTGCAACAGTTCCGCCCGCGCGCGGCCGCCGCCTTCTCCGGGAGATATTCCCAGTGCCAGGGCTCGCTCTGGACGGTGCGCAGGAAGCCGAAGCGGGTCGCGTTCGCCGCCAGCCAGACATAGGTCGGGTTGCTTCCGCCGCCATTGACGTCGATGTCGAAGGCGATCCCGTTCTGGTGGTTGGAATTGCCGGGGCGGTTGGCGGGGGCGAAGCCGGGCAGTCCCTTCTGGCGGCCCTCGAACAGGAACTTCTGCTCCGGATAGGAGCGGAAGCCGCTATTGACGCCGATCTCCACGCCGTCGGCTCGGGCGGCGTCGGCCATGGCGAGGAACCTGTCGCAGGTCGCCTCGGAGATATGCTCGATCTCCTTGTCGGTTCCGACCACGCGCACCAGGGTGACCTGGCCGAGATAATTGTCCTTCGCCCAGGCCGCGTTGGGCCCGAAGCGGCTGGCCCCCGGCGGCGGCGGGATCGCTCCGATCGTCTCCGACATCAGCCGGCCTTCGATATTGGCGGCCGAAGTCCAGCCGAGCGTCGTCGCCCCGTCCTCCGACAAAGCGTGGACATAGAGGACGACCGCCTTGGCGCCGGCCGGGACGATCTCGACGGCGTCGATCCTTATCTTCGTCCCCTTGGGGATGAGCATGAACTGGCCGTCCGGCCCCGTCGCATATTCGCCGAGCTTCCCGTCCTTGCGGATCCGGGCGTCGGGATCCGTCACCCGAAACGGCTTTCCCTTGTAGCTTTCCGAGTTCATCGCTCTTCCCCTTTCGAGCGCTAGATTACCCCGAACGCCAGCATCGCGTCCGCCACCTTCTTGAAGCCGGCGATGTTGGCGCCCTTCACATAGTCGACATAGGTGTCGGAGACCCGGCCATATTCGATGCAGCGGTCGTGGATTCCGTTCATGATGTCCTTGAGGAGGCGCTGCAATTCCTCCTCCTTCCAGCTCAATCGAGCGCTGTTCTGGCTCATCTCGAGCCCCGAGACGGCGACCCCGCCGGCATTGGCCGCCTTGCCCGGCGCGTAAAGGATCGCCGCCTCCTTGAAGATGTGAACGCCGGCAAGGTCGGTCGGCATGTTGGCCCCTTCGGAGACCGCGATGCAGCCGTTCTTCACCAGCGTTCGGGCATCCTCGCCGAGCAATTCGTTCTGGGTCGCGCACGGCAAGGCGACGTCGCATTCCACCGACCAGGGCCGCCCGCCCGGATGGAAGGTCGCGCCCTTATATTCCTCGGCATATTCGCAGATCCGGCCGCGGCGCTTGGTCTTGTGGGCCTTGACCCAGTCGATCTTCTCCTGGGTGATTCCGTCGGGATCGTGAACGAAGCCCTCGCTGTCCGACAAGGTGAGCACCTTGCCGCCGAGCTGGACGATCTTCTCCGCCGCGTGGGTGGCGACATTGCCCGAGCCGGAGATGACGGCGCGCTTGCCGACCAGATCCTGCCCCCTCGTCGCCAGCATGTTGGCGAGGAAATAGACGGCGCCATAGCCGGTCGCCTCGGTCCGGATCAGCGAGCCGCCATATTCGAGGCCCTTGCCGGTCAGGACCCCCTCCCAGCTGTTGGTGATGCGCTTATACTGGCCGAACATGTAACCGATCTCGCGCGCGCCGACCCCGATGTCGCCCGCGGGCACGTCGACATTGGCGCCGATGTGGCGATAGAGCTCGGTCATGAAGCTCTGGCAGAAGCGCATGATCTCGTTGACGCTCTTGCCCTTGGGATTGAAGTTCGCGCCGCCCTTGCCGCCGCCCATCGGAAGGCCGGTCAGGGCGTTCTTGAAGGTCTGCTCGAAGGCGAGGAACTTGAGGATCGACTCGTTGACCGAGGGGTGGAACCGGATCCCGCCTTTGTAGGGGCCGATCGCATTGTTGTTCTGGACCCGGTAGCCGCGCTGGACCCGGATATTGCCCTTGTCGTCCTCCCAGCAGACCCGGAAGGACACGACTCGATCCGGCTCCGCCATCCGCCGAAGGATCTGGGCCTCGTGATATTCGTGCTTGCCCTTGGTGAACTCGAATATGTCGCGCGCGACCTCCTCGACCGCCTGGACGAATTCCGGCTGGTGCGGATTGCGGCGCTGGACGCCGTCCATGAAGCCTTCGAGGTCGACATGCTCGTCGCCGCGCGGAACTCCGCCTCCCCTGTTCATGGCATTCCCCTCGCTTGCGCTCCGTTCGCCGGAGTCGCGGATCGGGATCGTGCGTCAGAAGGGTGGGCGGGTCAAATCCGGGCGCCGTCGAGGATCGCCTCGATCGCCTGCTCGACCTGCTTGATGTCGGCCATTCCGTCGACCCGGCGGACGAGGCCGCGGGCGTCGTAATAAGGAAGGATGGGCGCGGTCTTGGCGCGATATTCGGCGAGCCGGGTCCGGACCGTCTCCTCATTGTCGTCGGGCCGGCGCTTGAACTGATCGGAGCCGCAAACGTCGCAAAGAGTGTCGATTTTCGGCAATTTGTAGCGATCATGATACCCTGCGCCACATTTGGCGCAGGAGAAACGGCCGGTGATCCGGTCGACCAAAGCGTCGGCGTCGACCAGCAATTCGATGACGTGGTCGAGCTTCAGTCCGCGCTCGGCGAGCAGGGCGTCGAGCGAGACGGCCTGGGCCTCGGTGCGGGGATAGCCGTCGAAGATGAAGCCGGAGCCGGCATAGCGCTCCGGAAGATCGAGCCGGTTGGCGATCAGCTCGTTGACCACCTCGTCGGGGACGAGCTCGCCCGCCTCCATGATCGCCTTGGCGCGCAGGCCGATCGGGCTTCCGGTCTTGATCGCCTCGCGAAGCATGTCGCCGGTCGAGAGCTGGACCAGCCCCCGCTCCTGGATCAGCCGGCTCGCCTGGGTTCCCTTGCCCGCCCCCGGGGGACCCAGCAGGATGATGTTCACCTGCGCGAGCTCCCCTTGAGCTTCGCCTTCTTGATGAGGTCGCCATATTGATGGGCGATGAGGTGGCTCTGGATCTGGGTCACCGTATCCATCGTCACGTTGACGACGATGAGCAGCGACGTGCCGCCGAGATAGAAGCCGATGCCCATGCGCGCGATCACGAATTCGGGGACGAGGCAGATCAGGGTCAGATAGGCCGCGCCGATGACGGTGATCCGGGTGAGGACATAGTCGAGATATTCCTCGGTCCTTTTGCCGGGCCGGATGCCGGGGATGAAGCCGCCGTAGCGCTTCAGATTCTCCGCCGTCTCCTCGGGGTTGAACACCACCGCCGTGTAGAAGAAGCAGAAGAAGATGATCCCCGCCGCGTAGAGCGCCATGTAGAGCGGCGCGCCGTGCTGAAGGGCGGTGGTGACGCTGATCAGGACGTCGCCCCACATGCTCTCGCCCGACGTTCGGTTGCCGGCGAACTGGGCGATGGTGAGCGGCATCAGAAGCAGCGACGAGGCGAAGATCGGCGGGATCACGCCCGACGTGTTGATCTTCAGCGGAAGGTGCGACTTCTCGGCCTGCATCTGGCCCCGAGCGGTCTGGCGCTTGGGATATTGGATCAGCACCCGGCGCTGAGCCCGCTCCATGAAGCAGATGAAGAGGATGAGCATCGCGACCATGGCGACGATCGCCAGGATCATCAGCGGCGACATGGTGCCGGTGCGGCCGCTCTCGAAGACCTGGACGAGCGTGGTCGGCAACTGGGCGACGATCCCGGCCATGATGATCAGCGAGACTCCGTTGCCGATGCCGCGGGCCGTGATCTGCTCGCCCAGCCACATCAGGAACATGGTGCCGCCGACGAGCGTGATGACCGTGGTGATCCTGAACATCATGCCCGGATCGAGCACGGCCGAGCCGGTGCCGCTCTGCCCCCAGCCCTCGAGGCCGACGGCGATGAAATAGCCCTGGATCGCGCACAGGAAGACGGTGCCGTAGCGCGTATATTGGTTGATCTTCTTGCGGCCGCTTTCGCCCTCCTTCTTGAGCGCGGCGAGGGCCGGCGACATCGAGGTGGCGAGCTGAACGACGATCGAGGCGGTGATGTAGGGCATGACGCCGAGCGCGATCAGGCTCATCCGCTCGAGGCTTCCGCCCGAGAACATGTTGAAGAAATCGAGCACTCCGCCGCGGGTCGTGTCGAAGAGGTTGGCGAGCGCGCGCGGGTCGATTCCGGGCAGCGGGACGAAGCTCAGCAGCCGAAAGACGATAAGCGCTCCGAGAGTGAACCAGAGGCGCTTCTTGAGGTCGGTCGCCTTGGCGAAACTCGCCAGGCTGATGTTGGAAGCCATGGATTCGGCTGCGGATGCCATGTTGGTTCGATCCCTTAGAAGCTCGGGTTCATATAGGACCCTGAGCCGTCATTGCGAGGAGCGAAGCGACGAAGCAATCCAGCGGGCGCGGACGCAGCACTGGATTGCTTCGCTTCGCTCGCAATGACGGGCTTACGCGTTGGTCCGCTTCTTGACGCTGTTCTTCTTCGCGGCGGCCTTCTCGGAAGCCGGAACGACCTCGATCAGCTCGACCGAGCCGCCGGCATCCTCGACCGCCTTGCGGGCGCCGGCGGAGATGCCGGCGACCTTGAAGGCGAGCTTCGCGGTGAGGCTGCCCTTGCCGAGCAGCCGGATGCCGTCCTTGCCGCCGCGCGAAAGGCCGGCGGCGCGGAGCGACTCCTGATCGATCGTGCCGTCGGCGGAAAGCGTTCCGGCGTCGATCGCCTTCTGGACCATTCCGACGTTCACCTCGGCATAATCCTTGGCGAAGATGTTGTTGAAGCCGCGCTTCGGAAGCCGCATGTGGAGCGGCATCTGGCCGCCCTCGAAGCCGAACACCGACACGCCCGAGCGCGACTTGGCGCCCTTCTGGCCGCGGCCGGCGGTCTTGCCGAGGCCGGAGCCGATACCGCGGCCGACCCGGACGCGCGACTTGCGGGCGCCCTTATTGTCTCTGAGATCGTTGAGTTTCATGTCTTTGCACTCGCTTTCGCTTTGGTCGCGCTTCTTCTCCCTCTCCCTGCAGGGGAGAGGGCCGGGGTGAGGGAACGACGTAAGTGACAGCCTCCTGCCTCGGTCCCTCACCTCGCCGGCGCTGCGCGCCGGCTTTCCTCTCCCCTACAGGGAGAGGAGTTTTACTCGCCCACCTTCACCATATGCTGCACCTTGCGGACCATTCCGCGCACCTCGGGGGTGTCGGTCAGCTCCACGGTGCGATGCATTTTGTTGAGGCCCAGCCCGATCAGGGTCTTGCGCTGGTCGGGCGTGCGGCGGATCGGCGATCCGGTCTGGGTCAGCTTGATCGTGGCCATCATATTACTCCGTCACCAGCTCGGCTTCGGCCGACGCCTCGGCGCCGGTCAGGCCTTCGCGGCGCGCCATCAGGTCGGCGACCTTGCGGCCGCGGCGCTGGGCCACCGCTTTGGGGCTGGTCTGCTCCTTGAGCGCCTCGAAGGTCGCCCGGACCATGTTGTAGGGGTTGGACGTGCCGATCGACTTGGTCACCACGTCGGCGACTCCCAGGCTCTCGAACACGGCGCGCATCGGGCCGCCGGCGATGATCCCGGTTCCGGCCGGAGCCGAGCGCACGTAAACGCGTCCGGCGCCGAAATGGCCGAGGCCGTCATGGTGAAGGGTCCGGCCCTCGCGCAGCGGCACCCGGACCATGGCTTTCTTGGCCGCGGCGGTCGCCTTGGAGATCGCCTCGGGCACCTCGCGCGCCTTGCCGTGGCCGAAGCCGCAGCGGCCCTTGCCGTCGCCGACCACGACCAGGGCCGCGAAGCCGAAGCGCTTGCCGCCCTTCACCGTCTTGGAGACCCGGTTGATGTGGACGAGCTTCTCGATCAGCTCCTCGCCGCCGTCGTCGTCGCGATTGCCGCCACGGCCGCCGCGCTCGTCGCGCCGGCCACGGCCACCGCCGCGATCGCCGCCGCCACGTCCGCCGCCGCCACCGCCGCCGCGACCGCCACGGCCGCCGCGCGGGCCGCGGCCCTCGGGGCGCGTCTCAACGGGAGCCGCAGCAGCTGCCTCGACCGGAGCAGCCTCGACCGGAGCGGCCTCGGGAGCCTGGACGGCCTCCGCGGGGACCTCGGTGCCTTCGATGTTGTTCTCGTCAGCCATTTAGAACTCCAATCCGCCTTCGCGGGCGGCGTCGGCCAGCGCCTTGACACGGCCGTGAAACAGGAAACCGCCGCGGTCGAAGACCACGCGGGTGACGCCCGCCGCCTTGGCGCGCTCGGCGACACGCTTGCCGACCTCCTGGGCGCCCGAGACGGTCGCCGCGGCCGAGCCACGCGCATCCTTCTCCAGCGTCGAGGCGGAAGCGACGGTGCGGCCTTCGGCATCGTCGATGATCTGGGCGTAGATGTGACGCCCGGAGCGATGGATCGACAGGCGCGCGCGAGCGCCGGCGCGCTTGCGGAGCGAGGTACGGACGCGCTGACGGCGCCGTTCGAAGAGGGTGAGTTTCGCCATGGCTACTTCTTCTTGCCTTCTTTGCGGAAGATATATTCGCCGCGATACTTGATGCCCTTGCCCTTGTAGGGCTCCGGCTTGCGCCACTGGCGGATCTCGGCGGCGAGCTGACCGACGCGCTGGCGGTCGTTCCCGGTAATCTCGACCGTGGTCGGATCCGGGGTCTTCACCTCCAGATCCTCGGGCACGGCGATGTTGACGTCGTGGCTGTAGCCGAGCTGCAGGCGCAGATTGCGGCCCTGGGCGGCGGCGCGGTAACCGACGCCGGTGATCTCAAGCACCTTGGTGAAGCCGTCGGTGACTCCGGTCACGAGGTTCTGCACCAGGGTCCGGTGCATGCCCCAGAAGGAGCGCGCGCGCTTGGTGTCGTTGGCCGGCTTCACGACGATCCGGCCGTCCTCGATGCCGTAGCTGATGTCATCGAGCATCGGCATGGTGAGAATGCCCTTCGGCCCCTTCACGGACAGGATCTGACCTTCGGCGGTCGCGGTGACTCCGGACGGCAAGGCGACCGGCACTTTTCCAATGCGGCTCATCAGAATACCTCCGCCAGGACTTCGCCGCCGACATTCTGCTCGCGCGCTTCCGCGTCGGACAGAACGCCGCGAGGCGTGGAGACGATCGTGATTCCAAGGCCGTTGCGCACCCGCGGCAGCTCCTGGGCGCCCGAATAGACCCGGCGACCGGGCTTCGAGACTCGCGAGACGTGCTGGATGGCCGGCTGGCCCTCGAAATATTTGAGCTCGATGCGCAGGCCGGCATGCTGGCCGAGCGCCTCTTCGCGATAGCCACGGATATAGCCTTCGCGCTGAAGCACATCGAGCACGCGCACGCGCAGCTTGGACGCGGGAGTTGTCACGCTGTCCTTGCGCGCCTGCTGGCCGTTGCGGATGCGGGTGAGCATATCACCCAGGGGATCGGTCAATGGCATATCTATACCCTACCAGCTCGACTTGGTGAGGCCTGGGATCAGGCCCTTGTTGCCCAGTTCGCGGATCATGATCCGCGACAGGCCGAATTTGCGATAGTTCGCGCGGGCACGGCCGGTCAGGCCGCAGCGGTTGCGGACCCGGGTCGGGTTACCGTTGCGCGGAATCTCCGCCATCTTGAGGCGCGCGATCAGACGCTCGGTGTCGTCGAGGGACTTGTCCTCGGCGATCGCCTTGAGCTTCGAATAGCGGCCCGCATATTTCTTCACGAGCTTCTTGCGACGCTCATTCTTGTTGATGGAACTCAGTTTCGCCATGGACTTAAGCTCTCTTCTTCTCTTGTCCTGTGTCCCGGCGACGGCCGGGACCAAGCTGGACCCCGGCCTTCGCCGGGGAACAATGGTTATGCAGCCTTCTGCTGCTCTTCCTCTTGCGGAAACGGAAAGTTGAAGAGGCGCAGCAGCTCGCGCGCCTCGTCGTCCGTATTCGCGGTGGTGGCGACGATGACGTCCATGCCGCGCACCTTCTCGATGCGGTCATAGTTGATCTCCGGGAACACGATCTGCTCCTTGAGACCCATCGCGTAATTGCCGCGGCCGTCGAACGATTTCGGGTTCAGGCCGCGGAAGTCGCGGACGCGCGGAAGCGCGATCGTGACCAGGCGGTCGAGGAACTCGTACATCCGCTCGCGGCGAAGCGTAACCTTGACCCCGATCGGCATGCCCTCGCGCAGCTTGAACTGCGCGATCGACGTCTTGGCCTTGGTGATCACCGGCTTCTGGCCCGCGATCAGCTCCATCTCGGCGGCGGCGATCTCGACCTTCTTCTTGTCCTGGGTCGCCTCGCCGACGCCCATGTTCAGGACGATCTTGTCGAGCCGCGGGACCTCGAGCCGGTTCTTGTAACCGAACTTCTCGATCATCGCGGGAACGATGCGCTCGTCATAGTCCGCGCGCATGCGCGGCGTATATTTGGCTTCAGCCATTGATCAGCTCCCCGGACTTCACGGCGACGCGGACCTTCTTGCCGTCGCGCTCCTCGAAACGGACGCGAGTCGGCTTGCCGGTCTTGGGATCCTCCAGAGCCACCTTGGAAGCATGGAGCGGCGCCTCGCGGCGCTCGATCCCGCCCTGCGGGTTGGTCTGCGAAGGCTTGCGGTGGCGAGCGGCGACGTTGACTCCGGCGACGATCACCTTGCCCTCCTTGGGCATCGACTTGGTGACTTCGCCATGCTTGCCCTTGTCCTTGCCGGACAGGACCACGACTCGGTCGCCTTTCTTGATCTTCATAGCCACGGTTACAGGACCTCCGGTGCCAGGCTGATGATCTTCATGTGCTTGCGGGCGCGCAGCTCGCGCACCACCGGACCGAAGATACGGGTGCCGATCGGCTCGGCATTGTTGTTGACCAGGACCGCCGCGTTCGAATCGAAGCGGATCGTCGAGCCGTCCGGACGATGGATGTCCTTGGCGGTGCGGACGATGACGGCCTTGTGGACGTCGCCCTTCTTCACTCGGCCGCGCGGCGCCGCCTCCTTGACGGAGACGACGATGATGTCGCCGACTCCGGCGAAGCGGCGCTTCGACCCGCCGAGCACCTTGATGCACTGGACGCGCTTGGCACCGCTATTGTCGGCGACCTCAAGGTTGGACTGCATCTGGATCATATCTTGATCCCTTTTCCTTGTTCGTCATTCCGGCGAATGCCGGAATCCATCTTGTTTCTCTTCCCACCTCCCGGAGAAGGTGGATCCCGGATCAAGTCCGGGAGGACGACTAGGCCACGTCGGCCTTTTCAGGCGTGGCGTGGGTGTCGACGCGTTCGATCACCTTCCACGTCTTCAGCTTGGAGATCGGCCGCGTCTCTTCGATGCGGACGGTCTCGCCGGCCTTGAACTCGTTGCCCTCGTCATGGGCGTGGTACTTCTTCGACCGCTTGATGATCTTGCCGTAGAGCGGGTGCTTGACCCGCCGCTCGACATTCACGACCACGGTCTTGTCGGTCTTGTCCGACACGATCGTGCCGGTGAGAACGCGCTTCGGCATTCGTCTACTCCTTATGCCTTCGCCCCGGCGCTTTGCGCCGAAGCTTTGGAGTCCGCGGCACGGGCGCGCTCGGACTGCAGCGTCTTGATCTGGGCGATCGTGCGGCGCACGTCGCGGATCCGGGCCGGCTTCTCGAGCTGGTTGGTGGCGGCCTGGAAGCGCAGATTGAACTGCTCGCGCTTCAGCTCGCCCAACTGCTCGGTGAGCTGGTCATCGGTGCGGGTCTTCATATCGTCGATCTTAGCCATCTTACGCGTCCTCGAGCAGGCTCTCGCCCAGGCGGGCAATGACCTTGGTACGGATCGGCAGCTTCTCCGCGGCGCGCTCGAAAGCGACCTTGGCGAGGTGGCCGGGGACTCCGTCCAGCTCGAACAGGATGCGGCCGGGCTTCACTCGGGCGACCCAGAATTCGGGCGAGCCCTTGCCCTTGCCCATGCGGACTTCGGCGGGCTTGGACGAGACGGGGACGTCCGGGAAGATTCGGATCCACAAGCGCCCCTGGCGCTTGATGTGGCGGGTGATGGCGCGGCGGGCCGCCTCGATCTGGCGGGCGGTGATCCGCTCCGGCTCCATCGCCTTGAGGCCATAGGCGCCGAAGTTCAGGTCGGTGCCGCCCTTGGCGTCGCCATGGATTCGGCCCTTGAACGCCTTGCGGAACTTGGTGCGTTTGGGTTGCAGCATCTCTTGTTCCTAAATCAGCGGGCGGGCCGGACGCCGGAAGTCTGGGCTTCCATCATCAGCCGGTCCTGGGCGAGCGGGTCGTGGCCGAGAATCTCGCCCTTGAAGATCCACACCTTGACTCCGCACACGCCATAGGAGGTGTGGGCGGTCGCCTCGGCATAATCGAGGTGCGCGCGGAGCGTGTGCAGCGGCACCCGGCCCTCGCGATAGCTTTCGGTCCGGGCGATCTCGGCGCCGCCGAGGCGGCCGCCGCAGACGACCCGGATGCCCTCGGCCCCGAGGCGCATCGACGACTGAACCGCGCGCTTCATCGCTCGGCGGAAGGCGATCCGGCGCTCGAGCTGGTCGGCGATGCCCTGGGCGACGAGCCTGGCGTCGATCTCGGGCTTGCGGATCTCGACGATGTTCAGCGACACGTCGCTGGAGGTCATCGCGCCGATCTGCTTCCGCAGCTTCTCGATGTCCGCGCCCTTCTTGCCGATGATCACGCCGGGGCGCGCGGCATAGATGGAGACCCGGCAAAGCTTGGCCGGACGCTCGATCACCACCTTGGAGATCGCCGCCTGCGGCAGCGCCTTCATGATGAAGTTGCGGATCTTCAGATCCTCGAGCAGCAGCCGGGCGTAATCGGCGCCCTCGGCATACCAGCGGCTGTCCCAGGTGCGGTTGATCTGCAGCCGCATACCGATCGGATTGGATTTCTGACCCATGTGCTTACGCTTCCTGCTGCTCGCGGACGACGATGCGCACGCGGCTGAACGGTTTGACGATTCGGCTGGCACGGCCGCGGGCGCGGGGCGTGAAACGCTTCATCGAGATCGACTTGCCGACCGAGGCCTCGGCGACGACGAGCGCGTCGACGTCGAGATTGTGGTTGTTCTCGGCATTGGCGATCGCCGAGGCGAGCACCTTGCGAACGTCCACCGCCATCGCCTTGGGCGAGAATTGGAGGATGTTCAAAGCGTCCTCGACCTTGCGACCGCGGATCAGGGCCGCGACCAGGTTCAGCTTCTGGGCCGAGCCGCGGATCTGGGTGTTGACGGCGAGCGCCTCATTGTCCGCCACTCGGCGGGGGGATGCCTGCTTGCCCATGACTTACCTCTTGCCCTTCTTGTCGGCCGCGTGGCCGGGGAAGTAGCGCGTCGGAGCGAACTCGCCGAGCTTCATCCCGACCATGTCTTCGTTCACCGAAACGGGAACGAATTTCCGGCCGTTATAAACGTTGAAGGTGAGGCCGACGAACTGCGGCAGGATGGTGGAGCGGCGCGACCAGGTCTTGATCGGAGCACGGGTCTTCGCATCCTGCGCCGCCTCTGCCTTCTTCAGCAGCGACAGCTCGACGAACGGACCTTTCCAGACGGAGCGGGCCATGGATTACCTCTTCTTCTTCGCGTGGCGGGACCGGATGATCATCTTGTCCGTGGCCTTGTTGTTGCGGGTACGAGCGCCCTTGGTCGGCTTGCCCCACGGGGTCACCGGATGACGGCCGCCCGAGGTGCGGCCTTCGCCGCCGCCATGCGGGTGGTCGACGGGGTTCTTGGCGACGCCGCGGGTCAGCGGACGGCGGCCCATCCAGCGGGTACGGCCCGCCTTGCCGAAATTCTGGTTCTGGTTGTCCGGGTTGGAGACGGCTCCGACCGTCGCCATGCAGTCCGAACGCACATAGCGCTGCTCGCCTGAATTGAGCCTGACCATGACCATTCCGCGATCACGCCCGACCACCTGGACGTACGTCCCGGCGGAGCGGGCCAGCTGGCCGCCCTTGCCCGGCTTCATCTCGACGTTGTGGACGATGGTGCCGACCGGCATCTGGCCCAGCTCCATCGCGTTGCCCGGCTTCACGTCGACCTTGCGGCCGGCGACGACGCTGTCGCCCGGGGCGAGGCGCTGGGGCGCGATGATGTAGGTCAGCTCGCCGTCCTCATACTTGACGAGGGCGATGAAGGCGGTGCGGTTGGGATCGTATTCCAGCCGCTCGACGGTGGCCGGCATGTCCCACTTGCGACGCTTGAAGTCGATATAGCGGTAGCGCTGCTTGTGGCCGCCGGCGATTCCGCGCGAGGTCACATGGCCCTTGTTGTTGCGGCCGCCGGTCTTCCTTTTGCCCTCGGTCAGCGCCTTGACGGGCTTGCCCTTCCAGAGCGCCGACTTGTCGACGAGGATCAGGCCGCGCTGCGACGGGGTCGTCGGGTTGTATTTCTTGAGTGCCATTACCTGACCCCTTCGGTCACGTCGATGCTCTGCCCTTCGGCCAGCGTGACGATCGCCTTCTTGACGTCCGAGCGCGTGTAGGGGCGGCCCTTCCAGCGCTTGGTCTTGCCTTTGACGTTGATCGTGTTCACCGAGACCACCTGCGTATCCCAAAGCGCCTCGACGGCGGCCTTGATCTGCGGCTTGGTAGCGTCGCCGGCGACCTTGAAGACGACCGCATTATGCTCGGAAAGCATGGTCGACTTCTCGGTGATCACGGGCGCGAGGACGACATCGTAATGGGAGATGTCGACCTGGCTCTTCTTGGCGGCCTTAGCCATTGAAACGTGCCTCCAGCGTCTCGACGGCGGCGCGCGTGAGCACCAGCGTGTCGTGGTTGAGGATGTCGTAGACATTGGCCCCGATGGCGGGGAGCAGGTCGATCTCGCGAAGGTTTCCGGCCGCCTGGGCGAAGCCGACATTGAGCGCGTCGCCGTCGATCACCAGGGCGCTGCGGCCGAGTTCGAACCCGGCGAGCCGCGCCTTGAGCGCCTTCGTCTTGGCTTCGGAGAGGTCGAGATTCTCGACCACCAGAAGCCGTCCGTCCCGCGCCTTCGACGACAGAGCCATCTTCAGGCCGAGCGCCCGGACCTTCTTGTTCAGCGACGGATCGAAGTCGCGGACCCGGGGGCCGTGCGCCTTGCCGCCGCCGATGAAGATCGGAGCGCGCCGGTCGCCGTGGCGGGCGGTGCCGCCGCCCTTCTGGCGGCCGAACTTCTTGCCGGTGCGGGCGACGTCGCTGCGCTCGCGGGCACCGCGGGCGGTCCCGCGGCGCTTCTCGAGCTGCCAGGTGACGACACGGTGGAGGATGTCGGCGCGGGGCTCGACTCCGAACACCTCGTCGGAGAGCTCGATGTCTTTGCCCGGCTTGCCGCCGTCCAGGGTCTGAACCTTGACCTTCATGGCTTAGCTTTCCTTGCTCTCGTCGGCCGCGCCGGTGTCCGCCTGGGCGTCGGACTCGGCGACGCCGGCAGCGACTTCCTCGGCGCCCGGCAGCGGCGGCAATTCGTGGGTGGCGGCGGCCTCGACCATTCCGGCCGGAGCTTCCTCATGCTCGATCTGCTCGGCGATCGCCCGGATGCCGGCGGGATAGGGCGCGCCTTCGGGGCGCGGTATCTTGACCGAGTCCTTGACCAGCAGCCAGCCGCCCTTGTGGCCGGGCACCGAGCCCTTGACGAAGAGGAGGCCGCGCTCGAGGTCGGTGCGGACGATTTCGAGATTCTGCTGGGTGCGGTTCTTCGCGCCCATATGGCCGGCCATCTTCTTGTTCTTGAAGACCCGGCCCGGATCCTGACGCTGGCCGGTCGAGCCGAGCGAGCGGTGCGAGAGCGAGACGCCGTGGGTGGCGCGAAGACCGCCGAAACCCCAGCGCTTCATTCCGCCCTGGAAGCCCTTGCCCTGGGTCGAGCCCTGGATGTCGACATACTGGCCGGCGACGAAATGGTCGGCGGTGATCTCGGCGCCGACGTCGAGCAGCGCGTCCTCGGCGACGACGAACTCCGCGACCCGCGCCTTCGGCTCCACCTCGGCCTTGCCGAAATGGCCGCGCTGCGGCTTGGCGACGTTCTTCACCTTGGCGGTGCCGGCGCCCAGCTGGAGCGCGGTATAGCCGTCGCGTCCCGCTTCCTTGCGGGCCACGACCTGAACATTTTCGAGCGCCAGGACGGTGACCGGCACGTGGCGGCCGTCCTCCTGGAACAAGCGGGTCATCCCCATTTTCTTCGCGATCACGCCAGTGCGCATGACCAAACTCCTCATGACAGAGGCCCCGCGGCACCATTGCCGGGGGCATGTTCAAGCCCAAAAACTATGCGTGTCCCGCCTGGGCTCATGCCTCGCCCCGAAGGAGGAAGCGGCGGGGACGCAGACCGGAAGCAGGCTTCCGCGGTATCCCTTTATCCAGCGGCCCTTAGGCCAGCTTGATCTCGACGTCGACGCCGGCGGCCAGATCGAGCTTCATCAGCGCGTCGACCGTCTGCGGCGTCGGCTGCACGATGTCGAGCAGCCTCTTATACGTCCTCACCTCGAACTGCTCGCGCGACTTCTTGTCGACGTGGGGCGAGCGGTTGACGGTGAACTTCTCGATGCGCGTCGGCAGCGGAATGGGGCCGCGGATGAGAGCACCCGTCCGCCGAGCGGTGTCGGCGATGTCGCCCGTGGCCTGATCCAGGACACGATGGTCGAAAGCCTTCAGGCGAATGCGGATGTTCTGCGTTTCCATAACCTGCTTACCGATTGTGCAAAGAGCCAGCCCCGAAGGGCAAAAACAAACAAAACCATCCCGGAACCTCGCGGCCCGGTGAGGCCATACTCAACTCAAAAAGCGAGCCGCCCGAATCTTCCCGATCCGGGCGGCTGCGCGTGCCTTTACTACTTCGTGATCGTCGCGACAACCCCCGCGCCGACGGTCCGGCCGCCTTCGCGGATGGCGAAGCGCAGGCCCTGGTCCATGGCGATCGGCGCGATCAGCTTGACGCCCAGATTCACGTTGTCGCCCGGCATCACCATCTCGGTGCCCTCCGGCAGAACCACCTCGCCCGTCACGTCGGTCGTGCGGAAGTAGAATTGCGGACGGTAGTTGGCGAAGAACGGCGTGTGACGGCCGCCTTCGTCCTTCGAGAGGACATAGACCTCGGCCGAGAAGTCGGTGTGCGGCTTGATCGAGCCCGGCTTGCAGAGAACCTGCCCGCGCTCGACTTCCTCACGGCCGACGCCGCGGATGAGAGCGCCGATATTGTCGCCGGCCTGGCCCTGATCGAGCAGCTTGCGGAACATCTCGACGCCGGTGACGACGGTCTTGCGGGTATCCTTGATACCGACGATCTCGACTTCCTCGCCGACCTTGACGATTCCGGTCTCGACCCGGCCGGTGACGACCGTGCCGCGGCCCGAGATCGAGAACACGTCCTCGATCGGCATCAGGAACGGACGGTCGAGCGGACGCTCGGGCTGCGGGATCCACTCGTCGACCGCCGCCATCAGCTTGATGACCGCCTCATGGCCGATCTCGGGGGTCTTGCCCTCGAGCGCCGCGACCGCGGAGCCGGCGATGATCGGAATGTTGTCGCCGTCAAAGTCATATTTCGAGAGCAACTCGCGGATTTCCAGCTCGACGAGCTCGAGAATCTCGGGGTCGTCGACCAGGTCGACCTTGTTCATGAACACGACGATCGAAGGCACGCCGACCTGACGCGCGAGCAGGATGTGCTCCTTGGTCTGCGGCATCGGGCCGTCGGTGGCCGAAACGACGAGGATTGCGCCGTCCATCTGCGCGGCACCGGTGATCATGTTCTTCACATAATCGGCGTGGCCCGGGCAATCGACGTGGGCATAATGGCGCGCCGCGGTCTCATACTCGACGTGGGCGGTCGAGATGGTGATTCCGCGCTCGCGCTCTTCGGGCGCCTTGTCGATATTGTCGTAGCTGGTGAAGGTCGCGCCGCCGGATTCGGCGAGGACCTTGGTGATCGCCGCGGTGAGCGACGTCTTGCCATGGTCGACGTGACCGATGGTGCCGATGTTGCAATGCGGCTTCGTCCGCTCGAATTTAGCTTTCGCCATTTTCCCTAATCCTCGTTTTTAAACATTAATTCAAAGTCTTAGCCGGTCAGGCGAGCTTCGCCTTGACCTCTTCCGCGACGTTCGCCGGCACCTCGTCGTAATGCGAGAACTGCATCGAGTACTGGGCGCGGCCCTGGCTGAAGGAGCGCAGCTCATTAACGTAGCCGAACATATTGGCAAGCGGCACCATCGCCTCGACCACCTGCGCATTGCCACGGCTGTCCGTACCCTGGATCTGGCCGCGGCGGCTGTTCAGGTCGCCGATGACGTCGCCCAGATAGTCCTCCGGGGTCACGACCTCAACCTTCATGATCGGCTCGAGCAAGGTGATGCCGGCCTTCTGAGCGCCTTCGCGCATCGCGCCGCGCGCGCAGATCTCGAACGCGAGCGCCGAGGAGTCGACATCGTGATACTTGCCGTCGACCAGCTCGACCGAGAAATCGATGATCGGGAAGCCGATCAGCGAGCCGGTTTCCGCGGTTTCGCGCATGCCCTTCTCGACCGACGGGATATATTCCTTCGGGACGTTGCCGCCCTTCACCGAATCGACGAACACGAAGCCCGATCCGCGCTCGCCCGGCGCCAGCTTCACCTTCACTTCGGCGAACTGACCCGAACCGCCCGACTGCTTCTTGTGCGTGTAGGTCAGCTCGACCGGCCGCTTGAGATACTCGCGATACGCGACCTGCGGCGCGCCGACATTGGCCTCGACCTTGAACTCGCGCTTCATGCGATCGACCAGGATCTCGAGATGGAGCTCGCCCATCCCCTTGATGATGGTCTGCCCGCTCTCGGCGTCCGAGCTCACCCGGAAGGACGGATCCTCGCGCGACAGGCGATTGAGCGCGACGCCCATCTTCTCCTGATCGGCCTTGGTCTTGGGCTCCACACTGAGCTCGATCACGGGATCGGGGAATTCCATCCGCTCGAGGATGATCGGCGCGCCCGGGGCGCACAACGTATCTCCGGTGGTGGTATCCTTCAGGCCCGCGAGAGCGACGATGTCGCCGGCATAGGCCACCTGGATGTCTTCCCGGTCGTTCGCATGCATGAGCAGCATCCGGCCGACCTTCTCCTTCTTGTCCTTGACCGAATTGGTGACCTGGCTCGCGGTCTCCAGCTTGCCCGAATAGATGCGGGCAAAGGTCAGGGTGCCGACGAACGGATCGTTCATGATCTTGAACGCCAGAGCGGCGAACGGCGCGCCGTCTTCGGCCGGACGCTCGTCGACCGTCACGCCGTCGAGCTTCAGGCCCTGGATGGGGGGCACGTCGAGCGGGCTCGGCAAATAATCGACAACCGCGTCGAGCAGGGGCTGGACGCCCTTGTTCTTGAACGCCGAGCCGCACAGGACCGGCACGAACGAGAAGTTCAAGGTCCCCTTGCGGATCAGCTTCTTCAGGGTCGCCGTGTCCGGCTCCTCGCCGCCTAGATAGGCCTCCATGACCTCGTCGTCCTGCTCGACGGCCATCTCGATCAGCTCCATTCGAGCGGCTTCGGCGGCGTCCTTCAGGTCGTCGGGGATCGGCTGATATTCGAACTTCGCGCCGAGGCTCTCCTCGAGCCAGATGATGGCGCGATTCTCGACCAGGTCGACAAGGCCCTTGAAGCCGCCCTCGATTCCGATCGGAAGATAGAGGACGGCCGGGCGGGCGCCGAGGCGGTCCTTGATCATGTCGACGCACATCTCGAAGTTCGCGCCGGTGCGGTCGAGCTTGTTGACGAAGCACATCCGCGGCACTTTATACTTCTCGGCCTGGCGCCAGACGGTCTCGGACTGGGGCTCGACCCCGGCGACTCCGTCGAAGCAGGCGACCGCGCCGTCGAGGACGCGCAGCGAGCGCTCGACCTCGATGGTGAAGTCGACGTGGCCGGGCGTGTCGATGATGTTGATCCGGTGCTCGGGGCCTTCGCCCTCCGCCGCCTTCCAGAAGCAGGTCGTCGCGGCCGACGTGATCGTGATCCCGCGCTCCTGCTCCTGCTCCATCCAGTCCATCGTCGCGGTGCCCTCATGGACCTCGCCGATCTTGTAGGACTTGCCGGTGTAGTAGAGGATGCGCTCGGTCGTCGTCGTCTTGCCGGCGTCGATATGCGCCATGATGCCGATGTTGCGATAGCGCTCGAGCGGATGACTGCGGGCCACGTTCTATACTCCAGGCCGGGCTAACGGCCCGGCGTTCGATTGGTTACCAGCGGTAATGCGAGAAAGCGCGATTGGCTTCCGCCATGCGGTGCGTATCCTCGCGCTTCTTGACCGCATTGCCGCGATTGTTGGCGGCGTCCATGAGCTCGCCCGACAGTCGGCCGGCCATGGTGTTCTCGGACCGGCTGCGCGCCGCGCCGATCAGCCAGCGGATCGCCAGCGCCTGGGCGCGCTCGGGACGGACCTCGACCGGCACCTGGTAGGTGGCGCCGCCGACCCGACGGCTGCGGACCTCGATGCCCGGCTTCACGTTGTTGAGCGCGTCGTGGAAGACTCCGATCGGATCGCGCTTGGCGCGGGTCTCGATCGTGTCGAAGGCGCCGTAGACGATGCCTTCGGCGACCGACTTCTTGCCGTCGAGCATGACGGAGTTCATGAATTTCGACAGCGTGATGTCCCCGAACTTCGGATCGGGGAGGATTTCGCGCTTCTCGGGGCGACGACGACGAGACATATTCTGGTTTCCTTCTCTTCAGCCTGGTCCGACACTCGGTCGGGGCTTACTTCGGACGCTTGGCGCCGTACTTGGAACGGGACTGGCGGCGGTCCTTGACACCCTGGGTGTCGAGAACGCCGCGCAGGACGTGGTAGCGGACGCCGGGAAGATCGCGAACTCGGCCGCCGCGGATCAGGACCACCGAGTGCTCCTGGAGATTGTGCCCCTCGCCGGGGATGTAGCTGATCACTTCGCGCTGGTTGGTGAGGCGGACCTTGGCCACCTTCCTCAGCGCCGAGTTCGGCTTCTTCGGAGTCGTCGTGTAGACTCGGGTGCAGACTCCGCGCTTCTGCGGATTCTGCTCCATGGCCGGAACCTTGGATTTCGCCTTCTGCGGCTCGCGACCCTTGCGGATCAGCTGGTTGATCGTCGGCATGAAGCCCTTCACCTTGTTAAGTTACTTTGCCGGGCGCAAAAAACGCAAAAACCCGGGGTGACCTTGCGGCCCCCTGGCCCTTGCGATGCTACGGCAATGTTCAAGCTCTTGCCCGCTCCAGGAGCGCTAAGGCTCCGCGGGCGAGGCGGCCTATAGCCGCGAGAGGGATATGGGTCAACAAGGCTTGTTTGTGAAGGGGAGGCTCGAGGCGGCGGCGCGCGACCCGGTTTCGAGCGACGCCGCCCCAAGGGCGATCCTAATGGTCGCCGGGAACTGCGATGGGTTCGATCACATGGGCGTAGCTGGGGCATCTCACCGTGACAGCGGCCTTCAGGAGGAAGCCGGTGAGTCCGCTCTGATTGTTCACCCGCACCCGAATGACGTGATTGCCCTGCTTCAGCCGCGTCCACGGCACCGCGACGGGAGTCCGGAAGCCGAGGACCGGGTCCGTCCCTATGTTGGGATTGTTATCGATCTGAAGTGAGCCGCCATCGTCTGCGGCGAACAGGCCGCCAACGGTGATCCTCGCCGGGATGACGCATCGCCGCATCGCCATGCGCACTTCGTAGCTGTACCGACCAGGGCCCTGGAAGCTGGGGTGCCGAATCCAGCTGGCTGGCCCCGCTACCGTCCACCCCGAGGTCTGAGCTTCCGGCACTTTGACGGCCATAGCGGAGCTTCCGTTTGGCGCCACGACGCGCCAAGGAGCCGCGCCGGTGTTGAGATTGACGGTGAGCACCGAACCGTCGGTGCATGTGCAGCAGGGCACATCGACGACGTTGCCCGAAAAATCTTGCGCCGAGGCCGAAAAGGACCAGGCGGCACCCGCCACCACCCAAGCCGCACCGATACGAGCAATTTTGGGTCCGGCCATTGGCCCTCGCTCCGTTGTCCGATAATACGCGATCAACCCATAACCGGCGTTCGACCGTTGCTGTAGCGAGCCATTATCAGTCGGAGCATCGAACGGCCTAAGACAACCACGTCCGGATCGGATGGTTCGGGGATGGGCAGCGAGGCCGCCTGTCTTTGCGCAACCGGCAGGCCGGCCTACCGTCCTGTCCCAAATGCGAACCACTCCCGAACTGGTCAGGCGACCTGGACCGTCTCGACCCGCTCGGAATCGCGAGAGCGTAGCCGCGGCCCCTGACGGCCCCGCATTGCTTGTCGCCGCCGAAGGCACGGCTGAGCTCCTCGCGAAGCGTGCAGATGAGTCGTCGATTGTGGGCCACGAGCAAAACTTACAACACGCCGGGCCCTCGATCCCACACGATCCTGTGCGCCGAAAGCCGCTGATAATAAGGCCGGCAGCGGTCGACGAGGCGGCGCGCGTCGTCGGGCAGGACCGGCGGCGGCGCTTCGGGCGGGCCGAAACCGGTGCTCGCCTCGACGGCGCGGTACCAGTGCGGCGCCCAGGGTCCGTCGGTCGGCCGGCGGCCGGGCGGCCAATGGAGCATGGCGGGATCGAAGGCGATCCCGAGCCGGCCGCACAAAGCGGTCAGCACGCCTTTCGGATCGGCAAGCACGTCGCCCGCGTCCACGACGGGCGGCGCCTCCCCGAGCCGGTCGGCCTCGCGCTCGAAGAAGTCGGCCTGACGGGCGAGCCCGAAGTCCTCGAACGCCGCGCACTCGCGCTTTCTCAGATAGGAGGCAATCATCGCGGCGGGATCGCGGATCAGGAAGGCGTGGACGAAACCGGCGAAATCCGAGTGTCCGACCGGCCCGACCATATGGTGCCACATATGCTTCTGGTACCAGACCGGAGAACCGTCGGGGCATGGCCCCGCCAGGGTGCCAGCGATGCTCGCCCGGTCGCAGTCCATCGCCGCGATCACCGCCTCGCGCATCGGATGGGGGGCGCCGGTCTCTTTCAGGAAGGCGCCATAATATGGCTCGTCGCTGACGAACGTGTCGGCGCGGCTGCCGAAGCTGCGCATCATCGCGGTCGAAAGATTGCGCGGCCCGGACCACATGGCGATCCGGAGCGTCATCAGGGGCGCGCCTGCCCCGCCACGTCGGCCTCGATCCGGGCCCGGTACAGGTCCTGCAGCCGCTCAACCATAGGGCCGCGACCCTTGGTGATATGGCGGCCGTCGATCGTCCGCACCGGCACAACTCCGGCGAAGGTGCCGGTGACGAAGGCCTCGTCGGCTCCGTAGACGTCGGTCAGCGAGAAGTTCTTTTCGAAAACCGGGATGCCCTGCTCCCGGCAGATCTCGATGACGTTGCCGCGGGTGATCCCGCCCAGGCAATAATCTCCGGTCGAGGTCCAGACCTCGCCCTTGCGGACGATGAAGAAATGGGTCGAGTTGCAGGTGGCGACGAAGCCGTGCGGATCGAGCATCAGCGCCTCGTCGGCGCCGGCCTGCGTGGCCTGGATGCAGGCGGTGATGCAGTTGAGCTTGGAATGGGAGTTGAGCTTGGGGTCCTGCACGGCCGGGTCGCCCCGGCGGACGTGGACGGTGAACACGGTGATGCCCTGCTCGACAATGGCCGGAAGCGGCGCCTTATGTTCGGGGATGATGACGATCGTCGCGGGCGAGATGACGACTCGCGGGTCCTGATAGGGGGTCGAGCGGATTCCGCGCGTGACCATCAGTCGGATATGGACGCCGTCGTCCATATGGTTGGCGTCGAGCGTCTCGTAGAGACGGCGGACGAGGGCCTCGCGGCTGATCCCCGGGTCCATCGCGATCGCCTTCGCCCCTTCCCACAGGCGGTCGAGGTGGCGGTCGAGGAACGCGATCCGCCCCTTGTGGACTCGCAAGCCCTCCCAGACGCCGTCGCCGAGCACGAAGCCGGAATCGAACACCGAGACGGTCGCCTCGGCGCGCGGCTTCAGCTCGCCATTGACGCTGATCAGGATCGAGGCGTTGCGCGCATCGGCGATGCTGTCGTGGGTTCCCTTCGCCATCGGGACACGGTGCTTGGCCGACCCGGGCTTGGCAAGGCCCAAGTCGCGCACCTCCGCCGGACGCACGGAAACGACGCCCGCATCGCTGCGGGCGCCGGTCCAGTCCCCACTCTCGAACTTGTCAGGCGACCTGCGCGGTCTCGATCTCTTCGGGATCGCGAAGGACGTAGCCTCGGCCCCAGACGGTCTCGATATAATTGTCGCCGCTGCAGGCCAGGCTCAGCTTCTTGCGCAGCTTGCAGATGAAGACGTCGATGATCTTCAATTCGGGCTCGTCCATTCCGCCGTAGAGGTGGTTGAGGAACATCTCTTTCGTCAGGGTCGTGCCCTTGCGGAGCGAGAGCAGCTCCAGCATCGCATATTCCTTGCCGGTCAGGTGCACCCGGGCGCTGTCGACCTCGACCGTCTTGGCGTCGAGGTTGACGGCGAGCTTGCCGGTGCGGATAACGCTCTGGCTATGCCCCTTGGAGCGCCGAACGACGGCGTGGATGCGGGCGACGAGTTCGTCCCTGTGGAAGGGCTTGGTGACATAGTCGTCGGCGCCGAAGCCCAAAGCGCGGACCTTGGAGTCCATCTCGCTGATGCCCGAGAGGATGAGCACCGGAGTTCCGACCTTGGCCAGCCGCAATTTCTTGAGCACGTCGTAGCCGTGCATGTCGGGCAGGTTCAGATCGAGCAGGATGATGTCGTAATCGTAGAGCTTGCCGAGATCCAAGCCCTCCTCGCCGAGGTCGGTGGTGTAGACGTTAAACCCTTCGCCCGTAAGCATAAGCTCGATGCTCTTGGCGGTGGTCGGCTCGTCTTCGATCAGCAGAACGCGCATGGTGGTCGGCCCCTCTCACTCAGCGGCGCCGGAGCCGTTTCGCCCCGAACTCCCCCGATGAAGTTCATTAACCATGGCAGATGTGAACGCAAAAGGTTAATTTCGAATTAAACGAGGAATCCCAATCACTCCCGCGAAACGTTGCGCCGCCGCCACAGGCGCTCGGGCGGCACCCCCCTCGATGAACGAAAATGGCCGTGAGTGACTAAGTCGCCTAATTCATCCCCCGGCAGACTTCATTCATCGACATTCATCGGCCTGCGGCGCGCGCCGCGGCAGGCTCATTTGATGTTTTGCTGGCAGTAAGCGAGCGTGCCGGTGGCCGTGACCGTCAGCTGACCGGTGGAGGTCGCGTTCAGGCTGTCCCGGACGGTGTAGGTGAAATTCGACGGCCCGCTGAAGCCGGCATTGACGGTGACCGACGAGCCGCTCGCGACGGTCGCGGTGGCGTCGCCCGTGGTCCGGACGATCGACACGAGCGCCAGCGGAACGTTGTTCTCCGGATCGCCGTCGTTCGCGGTCAGGTTCGCGGCCGCCGTGGAGTAGCAGGGCAGGCTCAGCGCATCGGCGACGGTCGTCGGCGGCAGATTGGACGGCGGCGGCGGAGGCGGAGGTGGAGGTGGAGGTGGAGGTAGAGGTGGAGGTGGCGGCGGCGGCGGGGCTCCGGCGACCGCGGCGATCGTGACCATATCGATGCCGCTGGCGTAGTATACCGTGCCTGCGGCGGAGGTGAAGGTGAGGGTGCCGGAGCTCCCGGCGGCGGTGAAGGGGCTGCTGGTGGCGGAGGTGAAGGACGTCGTCGGCGGGTCGAACGTTCCGAGGGCGGCGCCGTTGAACGAGACCGTCACCGCCAGGCCCGAATAGATCGGGCGGGCGCTGATCCGGAAGCTGACGGCATAGTTCGAGCCGGCGGTGAGGCCGGTGACCGGCAGGGCGATGACGGCCGGCACCTCGCCGCCCTGGAGAAAGGCGACCTGATCGCCCTCCGGGGCGGCGGCGAAGCCCCAGGCGCTGCCGTTGCCGGCGATCCCTGCATTGCCGGAGAAGGTCGCCGGGCTGCCGGTCGGCCGGTAGACGTAGCCCGTCCCCATATCCGGAGCCTCGAACCCGCCCCCCGCGACCGTCGGCGTGTTCGCCCCGGTAACCGTGACGTTCTGCCGGTTGCCGGCGGGATCGTAGGTATAGGAGGCGGCGATTCCGGCGCTCGGCCCCGTGGCGTGGTCCACTTTGATCAAACGGCCGAGCGCGTCGTAGGTGTAGGTGACGGATCCGGCGGCGTGGGTGACCGCCGCGATCGCCAAGGCCGACGTCGCGAGAAGCAGCCTGGCGCCGAATTTCATGCCCATGTCTGTCCTTTCAAGATCTCCAAGCTTGGCCTGCCGGAGCTTGAGAGAGTGGCTATTTTCCAACTTCGGTCACCTGATTGGCGCTTTCTCGCAAGATGCCGGCATAGGCATCGTTCTCCCATTCGGTGTACCCGAGCAGGCTTCCTTCGAAGCGAGTAAGCGCCTCATTCTACCCCGTCTTTCGCGCTATATTTCGTAACAATATATAAGCATCCAGTCGCCAATCCTCACTTTTCAAAGCGTACATCATGCCTAACTTTTGCGCGGTACCTCATTCAAAAGTCTATGTATTTCGTGAAAATAGGAAAATCTTCCCACCGGCTTCCCTGGACGTCGGGGATAGGAATCGCGAACAATAGCGACAACAGCACTAGCATCCTCACTGGCAACCACAGCCGCGGTGCCCTTTTTCGGCCGTTAAGCCGAAGAAAACGGATGACGGCGTATACAACGACCCCTGGCCATATGAAGAAACCCGCAGCAACGTAGAGGAATCCGAGAGAGCTGCCCCGCTGTAAGCCAATCATCCAGTCGAGAAGAGCGAAGCCAATGCCATAGAGACTTCCCCACGGAACGTTCACTAAGCCGTCCGGAAAGATGAAGGCGCTCACGATAGGTAAAAACATGCCTGACACTAGCGTAAGCGTAGCCAACGTCATATCGAGCGCCGCCCCACCAAAACGACGCGGCTCTTCAAGATTTTCAGACCCCGATCGCGTCGAGCTTAACATCCACCTGCTCCCAAACAATACTGCCGAGCGTAATAAGAATTGATCGGGTCACCCATAGAATACGAGAATACAAAATCTATGTAATGCCTAATATCACTCAAGGAAGTTGTAATGGTAATCGTAGACAAGCCGCCGTTATCATTATCGCCCGAATAATATTTCAGATCGTAAACCGAGTTTGGTATATCTGCAGAATATGACCGAGCGTGGCTCGAGAGGCTTCCTTTGAAAATGTTGAGCGGAAGCCTAGCCGGATTAACAACGCGAACAAAATTCGGATTTAGAGCCACGAAATTTCTCGGCTCGACCTTGCATCTGCACGCCTGGCCGAGCGCCTTGACCACTGCCCTTCGAAGAAAGGCGGCCTGGGCCGCCTCGCTCGACGCGGGGGCGCCAGCGCCAGCGCCGAAGCTTCCACTCAAACCCCCGGCATTCTGGTGCTGGAACAGAGGCTCGGGCCTGAATCCCCAAGGCGTCGTTCCGAGTATGTTTCCGGCGGAATCGAAGAAGACCAGCCTGACGAAGGTGCCGATCAGCCCTCCGGCGCTCTGGGCATCGCTGCCTTTCCCGCGATCTCGCCTTTTCACCCGTGGCCGCGATTACCCCTCCGGTCGTGCTGAACCCGGCGCACGAGGGGCAGAGGCCGGGGCCCGAAATCGTAGTTGGAACCCGTGGTCAATCCGCTCGGGTCCGTGTTGTTGACCGGATCGGCTCCGCCATAATTATACCAGTTGATGCCGTCGCCATAGCCGATCGGATCCGTCTGCAGGAACCGGCCGAGCGTCGGCGAATAGGTCCGCGCCTTGAAATGGTACATGCCGAGCTCGGGCAGCTTGGCGCCCGGTTTCATGTCCATTTGCGTCCTCTCAAATCAACTTGACGACGGGCCAGTCCCGACGGCTCCGATCGACCTGCCTCGTTTAACCGGCCCAAAGGATTTCATAATCTCCGTTCTTTCTAGAAATGCCGATCGAGGGGCCACGACGGGAGAGCACATGACAGCTGTCATGTGATGGGCACGGCTTTCCGGAGGAGCGCTCGAAATCCCTGAAAAAGTCCTCAGCGCATTTTTCCGACATCTTCACCCGCACCTCATAGAATTCGATGAAGCCGGAAACCCGCGTGGGGTCGTCTCGATTAACGTGAGTAACATGAGCTTCCTTGCACAGCGGAATGTCGGTCTTGGCGGTAAAGCCTTCGGGCGTGTTCGAAGACGGCGCGCATGAGCTTAGCCCTGCGGTCAGGGCCGATGTCGCTATGAGCAGCCTGGCGCCGGATCTCATTTCCTTTTGGAACCCCTCCAAATCAACCGCGGCGACGGATCGTGTCCTGAAAGCTCCGATCAGCTTGGTCTGCTTCAGTTATCCGATCCAAACGCTCTCATATCCGCCGTCCGCCACCTTCGCCGCGGTAAATGAAGTCAATGATTTCAGAGAGGCGGGGGTCTCTCGCGACTGCCTGGCGTCCGGAACTCCAGAAGCGGCGCCTCTTTGTCGGGTTTGCAACCTCGGTGATCGGTCGCAGGTCCACCCGATACGTGCGCTCGATCTCGGAGAAGAACTCAACTGCATCTTCTCGATCAATCCCCAGAGTAGCGCTAACGAAGTCGTCCAACGCCGCCACCTTTCGACCGCTATAAGTAATCACGAGGCTTATTATCTTTGCCTCTATCTCCTCTCGATTTACCGTGCGCATACTTGTGCAGCTCCCGCAGCCTTACCGCCAGCCAGGCCAATAGCGGCTGCTCCTCCAAAAACCGATACGCGAGACAATATTCTTCCGATCGCGCCGCCTACGCTCGTCGTCCCGGCTATCGGGGAACTCATCCGGGGGAGGCGAGATAAGATGCCTCTCGAAATCGTCGAGATGATCGAGGTGCCGCTGCCACCGGGTGGTACTGCGCGCGGGTACGGAACAATATTGGCCCCTGAGGCGACCGCCGTCGCACCACCGACAGCTAATCCTCCATTACCGGCTATCCGACTCACGCAATCAGAAAAGCTCTCCCCTTCCTGTCGGCCAGGTGGGGGCGCCAGATAATTCTCTGCGAAGGTATCGAGCGCCCTTGCCAGGTTCCTCCGTGCGGTGACGACGATATTCGCATCCGCACTTTGCGCCGAAGCGCCAGCGCCGAAGCTTCCGCTCAAACCCCCGGCATTCTGGTGCTGGAACAGAGGCTCGGGCCTGAATCCCCAAGGCGTCGTTCCGAGTATGTTTCCGGCGGAATCGAAGAAGACCAGCCTGACGAAGGTGCCGATCAGCCCTCCGGCGCTCTGGGCATCGCTGCCTTTCCCGCGATCCGCCTTTTCACCCGTGGCCGCGATTACCCCTCCGGTCGTGCTGAACCCGGCGCACGAGGGGCAGAGGCCGGGGCCCGAATCGTAGTTGGAACCCGTGGTCAATCCGCTCGGGTCCGTGTTGTTGACCGGATCGGTTCCGCCATAATTATACCAGTTGATGCCGTCGCCATAGCCGATCGGATCCGTCTGCAGGAACCGGCCGAGCGTCGGCGAATAGGTCCGAGCCTTGAAATGGTACATGCCGAGCTCGGGCAGCCAGGCCTGGCCGGTATATTGGAAGCGGCCCAGGTTTTCGGAACCGGGAATGCCGTATTCGTCATAGGAATTGATCGCGAGCGCGGCGCCCGAAGAGTCGGTGACGGCGACGACCGAACCGCGTTCGTCGGCGACCAGATAGCGTCTGTCGGCCGTTCCGGAGCCTTCGTACCAGACCAGCGCCTCGTCGGCCCCCGGCCCCCAGACATACCGCCTGGTCACGGCATTGCCCGCAGCCGGATTGAGTTCGGCCGCAATATTGGCGCCGTCATATTGAAAGGCGATGAGCGGCGACCCCGTGCTGCCAAGAATCGTATCGAGCCGGCCGGCGGGATCGAAGTAGAATTGCTTGCCGGTGTCGCTCGCCTGCACCAGCTGGTTCTTGCTGTTGTAGGTGTAGACCGTCGATCCTGCAGAGGTCAGGTTGCCCCGGACGTCGTAGGTCGGCGTCAGGGCGCCGCTGGCGCTATACTGGTTCAGCGCGTTGGCCGTGTAGTTGCGATTGACGTTAGCGTGGCCGTTCCAGTTGTAAGCGTCGTTCGAGAACGTTCTCTGCGTCATCTGCATCGACGGATTATAGGAATAGGTGTTGTTCTGATCGTTCGCCGTTCCCGGCAAGTCGAGGCCGAGGCTGCCCAACTGCGAAGCGCCCGTATAAGTGTAATTGCTGAGGACCCCGTTGGCCCGAATCAGCTTCGAGCGGCGGCCGACGGCGTCATATTCGAACGTCGCCAGAGCCGTCGTTCCATTCTCTTTGATGGCCATCAGCATCCCAGCGGCATCATATTCGTAGGTTACGTAAAATCCGTCCGCCCAGGTCAACCGCGTCCGCTGCCCGGCCGCGTCGTACAGGCTGGTTCGGGATGAAACCGAATCGCCCTGGCTGGTCGCCCGACCAAGCGCGTCATAGGTGAATGTGCTGGTGTGGCCGTTGGCGTCGGTCGCCGCGAGCATCTGGCCGACATTGTCGTAGGTGTAGGTTACGTCACTGTCGGTCAGAGCGGTCCCCGGATAGTCGACGCCGATAGTGCGGCCGAGCAGGTCGTAGCTGAAACCGACGCCGGCCGCCGATGCATTGCCGCGCAGCTTCGTGCCGGCGACCTTGCCGGTCCCGGCGCCGGTCGTGCCATAGGTCGTGGCGATATAATCGGCGGGCGAGCCGCTCGTGCAGGCCGCGATCGTGCTGTTGAAGCAGGTCCGCACGGGGCGATCGTGGCCGTCGAAGGCGTAGGCCGTGACGTTACCCTTGGCGTCCGTCACGCTGCTGGCCCGGCCGTTGACGGTATAGGTATAAGTCGTTTCGGCCTGCTCGAAGGCGGTTCCGACGCCTTGCCGAACGGCGACGACCGCACCGACAGGGTCGTAGAGGGTCTTGCCGATCCGGTCGGGGCCGTTCGCGCCCGGGGCGGCCACCTGGGTACAGGCCGCCGGCAGCGATCCATAGGTGGACGGGGTCATCCTGACCGCGACGCAGTCGGGGCGGCCGAGCGCGTCGTAGCTATATTGCCTCAGCGAGTAAGCGGCGGTCGCCGCGGCGTTGCTTGCGTCATTGAGCCGCACCTCCGCCTTGCGGCCGTAGCTGTCGTAGCCGGTATGGATTGCCCGAAGGCCGGTAAATCCGCTGCCGTCGGAATTGACGGTTCCTTCCGTGATGAGATCGATCTGGCCGTCCGCCGCATAGTGGATGGTGGCGGCGCCGGGGCGCCGAGGTCCGGCGCCGTCCGGATCCGGAGACCAGCGGGCGATTTCCTGCCGGGCCTCGTTGAAGCGGACCTGGCTGGTCTGACTCAGAGCGATCAGTGGTGCTCGTGACGTTGCTCACATTGTCGTAGGCGTAGGAGGTCGAGGCGCTCGGAGTTCCGGTCCCGGAGCCGCTGGTCGTCGATGAAAGCAGCATGTTGCTTCCTGCCGAGGACGAACCGCCCTGATAGGCATAAGTCGTCTTGACCGCATCGGCGCTGGTATCGAGGCACGCCGCGGTCGTTCTGCACGACCAGCTCCTGACCGGCAGGACCACGGGGCTCCCGGCAACGCCGAAGGTGCCGCCGCTCGTCCTGGTCCAGGCATAGAAGCTGCCATAGGCGAAACGGGTGCGTGGCCGGGGGGCGCCCGGCGAGGGCGACTGAGCCTCCACATAGTCGACCGATCCATCCGCGTTATAATAATGATTGGTGACGTTGCCCGCCTCGTCGGTCGTCGTGGTGGGCTTGTTGCAGGTCTTCACGCCGGCGCAGGTGGTCGGATAGCTCGCGGAGGCGGCGATCGTCGGCAGGCCGGAGCCAGCTTTGGGCGTGGCGGTCGTCGACGTGCGGTTGCCGCGCGCGTCGTAGGTATAGGTGACGTAATTGCCCTCCGGCGCGGTGATTTGGGAAAGGTGGCCCGTCGCGTCATAGCCATAGGTGGTCGTGCGGCCGTTCTCGTCCGTGTCCGAGCTCACTTGGCCTGTGACCGTGTCCGAGACGGAGGTGCGGGTGCGGGACAGCGGGTCGGTTACCGTGACGGTCCGGATCGTGGGAAAAAACCCGGTGAGGACGTTGTAATAGGTCCAGGTCTGCCCCCCACGCTGGATCGAGCTGACGAAGTGATCGGTGCCGTAATTCTGGATGGTGACGTCGTCGACCGAGGCGCCGGGGCGGCGGATCGTGCTCAGCCTGTCGACGTCGTAGCCATATTGCGACGTTCGGTTCGCCGGGTCGGTCACCGACGTCAGGTTCACGTCGCCATAACCGGCCGTGTACCCATAATCGGCATGCGGCCAGGCATTGGCGAGGGTGCAGGCGTCGGCCGCCGGATCGCAATATTCGACGGCGTTGTTGATGCCCGTGACCCGGGTCGGATATTTCCAGGCGGCCTCGTTCCCTTGGCTGAGAAGGTTCGTCCCGTAGGTGAATTTCAGCTGGTAACCATGATTGTTCGTCACCGACTGTATGCGCGCGTAGGAGACCGTCCACATGCCTCCGCCGGGCGCCGGAATCGTGAAGCTGCCGGTCTTGTAGGCGAAGGTCATGACGGTGCCGTCGGGCGCGGTGATCGACCGCGCCCGGCCGATTTCGGAATCGTAGCCGCCGAGCATGGCGCCGCCGGCCGGCATGAAGCGCACGATGCTTCCGTCGCGGCCGGTATAGACGTAGTCGCCTCCCGGTTCCCGGAACAGTGTCGATCCATTGGCCAGATCGGTCGAGTAGGTGCTGCCCGCGCTGGTCACGGTCAGCCGGGTAAAGGTATCCGACGAGCCGGCTATGCTCACCGTCGGCATGGCGCCGCTGCCGCTCATCGTCATGACCATCGAGTGACGCCAGCCATATCCCGACCAATATCGGGTGTAGGACAGGCCGTGGAGGCCTGGAGGCCCGATCGAGATGTCGGTCGGGTTCGTGACGAACTTCCCCGACACGACGTCCACCCCGTTGGAGTCGACATTCTCGCGGACCGGCGGCGCCGGGACGTCGGCGAGCGCCTGCGCCGAGAGCATCAGCCCGACCAGCGCTCCGATCGTCCCCCACTGGCGGCTTCGCATTCGCCCGCTCTCCGGCCCCGGATGATCGGCCGAAGAAGGAACGCATCATTTCGGCGCCCCCTCGATCGGCGTTCCAGGTGGTGCGAGACGCCGCTCCGCCGCCGGCCGGGGCGTAGTGGCCGGCGGTCAGCCGGCCTTGACGGAAGCCCGCCCGTCCCGCGCCCGGCGCCGCGATGGTCGCGTCGGTCGGCGAAACGCCCGAGATCGACCTCGAGGGCGCGAAGCCCGACGTTCAAGGGCCGCCCGGCGAGCTTCGCCAGATCGCGTGAGACGTCCTGTAACTCGACCGTGCCGTCGGCGGCCGCACGGGCCACCAGCACGCGAGTCCGCCCGGTCTCGCGAACCATCACCGCCAGGGTCGCCAGTGCGGCATTGTAGCTGGACCGGTAGGAATCGACCTTGCCGATACGAACAGCCGCCTGGCCGCAGCCGATGTAGAGGATCGCGCCTTCCCGCGACCCGTCCGACTTCCGGCCCGGTCTCGAACGCCTGGCACAAAGCCGGCGAGCCGGCCCGAGAGGGCGAGACCTGGCCGCCGGGCACGGCGACGGCCTGCAGAAGGAGAAGCAAGCCAGCTATCAATGGATTGTCCTTTAGAGACTGTAGAACGGCCCGTTCAGCAGCAATCCGGATTGCCGATTTTTGATCGAGGCAATCGAGGTCAAGTTCCAGGCCATCGAAATCAGTATCGATCCTGATATCCTATGAGCCCGGATTAAAAACGATTATCTGAGCCATTTACGATGTAAATCGGATCGTCTCTGTTTTGACTGGCGCACGGTTGAAATATAGCTGGCGAATTAGCGCGCCGTCTCGGGATATGCTGCGTCAAAGGCGTCGCGGATCCGCCCCGTCTCAAGCGCCGTCCAAGCCAAGACGGCGATTCAGGTTTTGCGCCGCCGCTTCGGGCGTGGCAGGGCCGGGCGATGAAAGACAATGGCCGTGTGGGATAAATATGTGCTGTTCATCGACGGCGAGGCGATCGTCATCGACAAGCCGGCCGGGCTCGCCGTCCATCCCGGGCTCGCGCACGCCGGAGAGCCTCGAAGACTATCTCAAGCATTTCCGCTTCGGCTTCAAACGCGCGCCCCTCCCGGTCCACCGCCTCGACCGCGACACCTCGGGCTGCCTCCTCCTCGCCCGCAACCCCAAGGCGCACAAACGCTTCCAGCGCGCCTTCGAGAACAAGGCCGTGACCAAGACCTACCTCGCGGTGCTCGACGGAATCCCGGACGGCGGCGCCGAGGGCGTGATCGACATCCCGCTCGGCAAGGTCTCGACCGAGGCCGAGGGCTGGCGGATGGTCCCGGACCCGGCGGGCAAGCCGGCGCTGACCCGCTGGCGCACCCTTGCCGTGCGGGACGGCCGGGCGGTGATCCTGTTCTCGCCCGAGACCGGCCGAACCCACCAGATCAGGGTCCACGCCAAGGAAGGGCTCGGACTGCCGATCGCCGGCGACCCCGTCTACGGCGGCTCGAACGGGCCGATGCTCCTCCACGCTTTGTCGATCCGGGTCGACCGCGACGGCAAGCCGCCCGTGGAGGCGACGGCCCCACTGCCCCCGACCTTCCTCAACGCGGGACTAAGCGATGTCCTGGACGGCGAGCCGGCGATCATGCCGGCGCGCGCCCCGACCCCGACCGCCCCCCCTTCGCGGCCGAGCCAGGATTTGGGCGATGTCCTCGACGACTGAGCCCTTCGTCCTCCCCGAGGACGCGCTCGAGGAGAAGTTCCTCGCCTCGACCGGCCCCGGCGGCCAGAACGTCAACAAGGTCGCCACCGCCGTCCAGCTGCGCTGCGACGTCTTCAAGCTCGGCCTCGCCCCCGCCGTCTACGCCCGCCTGAAGCGCCTCGCCGGAAGCCGGATGACGAGCGAGGGCGAGATCATCGTCACCGCCCGCACCCACCGAACCCAGGAGGCCAATCGCGAGGAGGCCCGGGCCCGGCTCACGGAGCTGATCGAAAAGGCCCACGTCGCCCCGCGCCGGCGAGTCAGGACCAAGCCGAGCCGGGCCGCCAGGGCGCGGCGGGTGGACGAGAAGAAGGGGCGGAGCGCGGTCAAGCAGGGGCGGGGCAAGGTTCGGCTGGACTGACCGTCAGGCGCAATGTTCCCCGGACGCATAAGCCGCAAGCGCTCATTCGGACCTGGCGTTCCCGCCAAAGATGCGGGGCGCCCGCACATAGCCGAAGCACCCCTCGCCCGCCCAGGCCCGCCCGTCGGGAAAGCGAAGCTCGATCCCGGCGAGATCCCCCTCGTCCGCCAGCCGCATGTTGACGCCCATGACGACGTTCCCGTGCTTCGCCGCGGCCTGTTCGGTCACGACGAAGTGGGTCGTCGCTCCGCATTTGGCGCAGAATTGGAGGAGAGCGCCCGGATCTTCCTTATCCTCCCGGCAATAGCCTTCCGCCGCGCCCTCGACCTTCACCTCGGACGGATGGAAATAGCCCCAGCGCGCGCCCGACTTGCTGCACAAAGTGCAATTGCACTCGTGGACGAAGTCCGGTCGCTTCGCGGTCTCGACTCGGATCTGGCCGCAAAGGCAGGAAAGCTTCAGCATTCGCGGAGTCTAGCAAGGGGGCCTTTGGGCTTCCACCACCCGAACCCGGCAAGCCAACGCGAGGGCCCCGCGCCGGACCGCCGTCATCACAGAACGCGAGCTGTCTCGTTTGCGGGGATAGTCCCTCGAAGGACGCCGCGGCCGCTTATGCCCTGGACGGGCGGATGTCGCGCCATCTGGAGCATCGTCGGAACGAGGTCGAACGCGCTCATTTGCCGCACATCTTCGAGTCCGGCGGAGTCGGAGAAATAGGCGACGCCGTGGCCGCCGGTGTGGCCGCCCGTCCGGCGATAGGGAATTGGACCGATCCGGCCCAGTCGCGGGTGGATCAACCCGAGCGGCGATCCATCCCAGACGACGACAAGATCGGCCTCCGAGGGAGTCAGGTCGAACTTATCCCGGGGGGCGCGTAGGAAGGTCGCCGATAGGGGTTCGCCGGTGATCGCGTCGCGGCAGTCGCGGATCAGATTTTCGACGTGTTCGCAAAGCTCGTCGTAGCGGTCCGCGGCGACCCGCCCGCGGCGCTCGCGGCCGATGAGGTTGATTCGAATTCGGCCGTCATAATAAGCGGGCAGCGCGAAGGCCGGCATCTGCGGCCAGAACCCCTTGTATCGCGAAGCCGGCATCCAGTCCAAAGAGGCTTCCGGCGCAGCCTGACGGGACACGAACCGCCGTATCAGCCGCCCGATCCGGTCGCCCCATCGTCCGAGCGGGCCGACGCTGACGGGAAACCCTCCTGAGATCTGCTGTTGCCAGCTGCCGTCCGGCTCGATGAGCGGCACCCCGTCGGGCGTGCTTCGCCAATCGGGCTCCTTGAAATATGGCCTTCCGAAAGCATCGCGAAACAACAGCTCCGGAAGCAGCAGCATGCTCGGCACATCGGCCTTGTTGGGGCCCATGCCGTGCGGGGTGAACGCGACGATTCGAGCCTCGGGAAACCTCTCCATCAGGCCGGCAAGCATCCTGTCCCCCGCTTCGTAAACCGCCTCCAGACCTTTTCGAGCCGCGTCGGAGGACGGTTGGGAATGGAGCGGGTGCCCGGGATCGACACCGTGCCACAAGGCTTCCACCGCGCTATGGTATTCGCTGATCACGGTCAGTCCGACGTCCCAGTCGGGCAGGCGGTCGCCGAAGAGCCATTGTGTGGCCCGGCTTCGAACGTCCACGGCTCTGACGAGGTCCGCCCCCATCTTTTCGGTCTGAGCCACCGAGTGCCAGACCAGGCCGTAAATCCACGGTGTCGCGGGATAGGCACCGAAGCGAGCCTCGATTTCTTCCGCGAGCGAGCCCGGTCGCGAGGATCGGCTGACCCCGGGATCGTGGGCGCCCCAATTCGACAGCCCTCGTACCGCTTTGGCCCTGGCGAGATCGAAATAGGGCACGTCGAAGGCGACCGTGGCCAGATCGAGCCCGCCGAACACCGGCGTCAGCCGGGTAGGCGCCTGGGCCGCCTGATAGGTGTCCGGGTTGAAATCGACCGCCCCCCAGCGGCCGGCATCGTCCGGCGCCAGGCCGGTACTGATATGTTCCCAGGCGAGGCCCGTGCGCTTGGCCTCGCCATGATCCAGAAGGATGGCCGTTCCACCCGCCTTCAGCCGCTCGAGTGCCGGAAGCCTCCCTTCGCCGATCAACCGGTCCGCGATTTCGAGCTCGAAGCCGTCCAGACCGACCATCAAAATCGGTGCGGCCCTCGTCAGCACGGTGCCTGCCCCGATTGCGACGGTGCGACATGGAGCGAAGCGGACCGGGACAGCTTTTGCTTCGCGTGATTCAGGCGTCCCTCATATTCGCTGGCTCGCGCCAGAAATCGCACGCTCAAACGAGACTGTCCGACCATGGCGGCCGCCCGATGCAGAAGCCAGTGCCAGGCCATGCCAAGGCTCAGGCCGGCCCGGCCCGTCGCAAAGGTGCGCCATCTGGATCTGCTGCCGCCCTCGGCCGAGCCGCGGGCCTCCAGATAGGCGGCCGTTTCGCCCGCTCTTACGAAATAGGAACGCATATAAGACCAGGTGAGGCGGGATTGCGGAATGAGGTGGTGAACCAGCGCTTCCGGAACCCACCACCCAGAACCGCCGCCGGCAAGCAGCCGGTAGATGAGGTCGCTTTCCTCGCCGGACCGGTTGTGGTCGGGGGACAGGCCGAGATCGGGATCGTAGGCCAACCCTTGCTGTTCGATCCTTCGGATGGCGTAATTCGCGCCCCAGGGGGTATGATGGCGGTCCGCCAGGATCGGGCTGGCGGTTGCAAAATCGAGCTCGGCGAACAGGCATTTGACTTGCCAGGCACTCCGGCTCGACCGGATCCATCGCGGCACCGGTTCCTCCAGCCTCGCGACGATCCGGCCCCCGAAGACCGACGCTTCGGGATGGCGTCGGAACGCCGTGAGATAGGCCTTCAGCCACAAGCGATCCACGATCGTATCGTCATCGACCCAGCACAGATAATCCCCGCGCGCTTCTTCCACGGCGCGATTTCTCGCGTGGGACAGGCCGCCCACCGGTTCGCGGACCAGCCTGATCGGCAAGGTCCCGGCGAAATTGTCGATCGGCTTCGAGCTGACCTTGCCCGTTCCGTTATCGATGACGAGAAGCTCCCATTCGACATCGGATGGGATATCGAGGCCGCAAAACGAGCCGAGCAAGGCCCGCAGCTGGTCGGGCCGATCGCGGGTGCAAACCACGATTGTGACAGAAAGCGATCCCTCGACTTTCATCCCGGCCGCCCCGCTCGAACGAGATGTCCATGGATGGCCGACACGAGCACGGAGGCGCCCAGCGACAATCTGAAGATCGGCCTGAATCCGAGCCCAACCGCGAGTTTGCGCAAGCGCCGCTTGAAGGAATAGGGCAGCGGGATGGCGAGGAACCGCCGTTCGAACGCCTCGCAATGTATTCTCAGTCGAAGGTCCCGGCGGGACTTGCCCAGGATAGGGAGGGCTTTTCGGAGCAAGGGCATTCCCTTGATCAGGGGTTCCGGAACGCCCGTCAGCCGCGCCTTCTCCGCGGCTTCGACGCACAGGGATGAAATCGCGAGCCGGGTCGCGCGTCGGGCACTGACGCTTCCGCTGCGCATTCGGTATTGGACCAGTCGATCGGAAATATTGGCCATCCCGGTCGCCGGCGCCATCCGCAACCAGAGATCGTAATCTTCCGCCAGGTTGAGCCCCGGGCGATACCCGCCCGACGCCAGATAAGCGTCGCGCCTCATCATCACGCTCGAATGGACGAAAGGACATCCGGTCGGCAGGAACCCCCTGATATCCCGGTCGGTCAGCGGCGGCTCGGTGAAGCCGATGACCCGGCCCCTCGAATCGATGAATTCCGCGGCCGTTCCCAGAAGGCCGAGACCCGGGTCGGCGACCATCCTCTCATATTGCCGCTGCAATCTCGCGGGCGCCGCGACATCGTCGGCATCGATCCTCGCGATGAACGGAGCGCGTGACATTTCCACGGCACGGCACAGGCTGGCGTACAGGCTCGGCTTGTCGAGCCTGAGCGTCCGGAGGCGCGGCTCGCGGGCGGACCATTGATCGATGATCCGGCCGGTGCCGTCGGTGCTGCCGTTGTCCACCACGATGATCTCGAGGTCGAGGAAGCTCTGGCGCGCGATGCTTGCGATCGCCTCGCCGAGATGGCGCTCCTCGTCGCGCGCCGGAATGATGACCGAGATGGCTGGTCCGACCGCCCGGCTACCGTGCACCGCACCCCCCTATTCCGATCGCCCGGAAGCAAACCCGAAAATTCGCTACGCCGAAGCAGCTATCATGCGTCTTCCGAGGACCGCAATGCCATAGCGCGGCCTGAGGTGGCGCCGGACCGGGTCACCAAGACGCGCCTCACGATGAGGTGACGATCAACCCATCGGCCAGCGTTCCAAAGCGCCTTCCGCACGCGCCACCATCAAGCGCCGGGACCAAACGGCTAGATGCCTTCGACCAGCAGCCTGGTGTCGGGCAGCTTCTCGAGGCGCGGGATCTCGAGGTCGGGCCGCGCCATGCGGGTCAGCGCGTTGAGCGCCGCGGCGATCGCGCCCTCCTGCCAGCCGGGCAGCGAGGACAGCTGGTCGCCGACGACGAAGAACACCGGGTCGGAGAGCTTGCCCTTTGCATCATGGATGCCGGTGCCCTGGCTCAGATTGTTGAAATGATCGGCGGCCTCCTTCGAGGGGCCGACCGCCTGCCAATAGGCCCAGCCGCCCTTGATATAAGGCATGTTCTGCCACGCGATCGCGAGCCCGTCGTGCAATCCGTTGCCGAATTTCTGGCCGAATTTCCGAGCGCCCTCGCGCGCCAGATCGAGCCGGTCCTTGACCGTCATCTGGCCCCATTCATGGGCGACCTGGCCGAAATTATACGCGCCGGTCAGAACGCCCTTGCGGTCGTGATACGCCGTCGACGGATACCAGATCTGGACGATCTCGTGCGAGGTCCAGCTGATCCCGCCGAAGATCGGCACGACGCCCTCCTCGGCGTCGGGCGCGACCATGGTCGTGAGCTTGAGGTCGTCCTTGTGCCGATGGGTAATCAACTTGCCCTGCCACAGATTGCGGTCGCCCTGCCAGCCGACCTTGCTGGTCGCCGCCAGGAATTTGTCCTGATATTCGCCCTTGTCGTTGATCCGGGGCCGGGTCTGCGCGGCGTAGACCGCCTTGAGCCCCTGCTTGAACGGGAGGGCGAAGCCGCTCGTGCCCCCGCCGCCCTGCAAGTCCTTGGACAGAAGCTTCTCGAGGAACGGCATGGCGATGTTCGAGAAGCAATAGTCGGCGCGATATTCGAGGGTCTCCTTGCTTCCGATCTTGGCGACCTGGACGACGAATTCCCTGGTCTTCGAATCCCAGCCGATCGAGGTCACCGGGCTGTTCAGGTGGATCGTCCCGCCCAGTGTCGCCACCTGGCGCGCGAAAGCGCGCTGGACCTGGTCCATGCCGCCGACCGGCTGGAAGATGGTCTGCTGCCACAGGAAATCGACGGGCTGGTAGAAGCGGGTCTGCGCCCAATATTCGGACTTCAGCAGGTCCTCGAGCTTGATCGCCTTGGCGATCTCGCCCGCGGCCACGCCGGGAAGCACGTCGAAGCCGGCCCGCGAGATCGCATTCTCGAAGCCCGGGTTTCCGGAGGTAGGCGCATAATTGCCGTTCTCATCGAGCTCGCCGAAGCTGACCATCAGCGACTTGAGCTTCGCGGCCAGTCCCTTCCGCTCGTTCGCGGGGATCGCCAGGCTGGTCGCTTCGAGGAGCAGGGCCGCGTTTTCATGCACCAGCTGCGCGAGCCAGCCGCGCAGATTGTGATCGATCTGCCGATAGACGCGGGGTTTGCCCCTCAGCGTTCCCTTGTCCATCTGAACGAGGTTCGACATCGAGTTCATCACATAGACCTCGACCGCGACGCCAAACTCCCGAAGATAGTTGAGCAGCCTTTTGTGCGCCGAGGGTATGCGCCCGGGGCCGGCGTTCAGATAAGGCTCGGCGTCGCCGACGGGACATTCGAACCGAACGACCTGCGTCTCACCCGGCTCCGACCCGAACAGCGCGTCGTCCTTGTCCTCGGTCAGCGTGTCGCCGGTGCGCAGCGAGAGGCACCTGCCGCCCGTGCGGTTCTGCGCTTCGAGGATCGTGACGTCCATGCCGGTCTTGTGGACCAGCAGCTCATAGGCCGTCGTCAGCCCCCCGACGCCGGAGCCGAGGATCAGCGCGCGCTTGCCCTTGAAGCTGCCTTCCTCCAGCCGGACCGGGCCCGGGGTGATCCGCAGCTGCTCGTTGGTCGCGTCATCCAGTTCGGCCCATGCGGATGCGTCGGGATGGGATTTCAAATATTCCGCGCGGCTAATCTTGGTGGACATGTCGCTCTCCCCCCGTCCCTCGGACAGGATCCGCTAGTGAATTTCCAAACTCCGAGTGACTGGCGACCAGCTTGATCATCGCCGCTCCCATCACGCAAGTCACCACGCGATGGTGGTGCTACCCAGCTCACTGTTACGACTCGTTGAGCGAGCATGCCTTATCAGGTGCAAAATCCAAACTATATTTTCGGAAACTGTATCGAAGTTGAAGTAACGTTGAAACAAGCGAGGGTCAGCTTGAAATTTTGGGGTGAATTTTGACATCTGAACAGCAGCGTTGTAATAAGGAATTCCGACTTCCCTGTTCCGAAACCGAAACCAGCCTGTCAGCAATCGGCCAGAAGCCGCCCTTCCAAGGCCAAGCCGAATGTTCACTCCCCACGGCCGCGGACGTCGCGGACGAGGAGCCGCCGCCGCCGACCGACGATACGGTCCAGGACGGCGAGCAGAACCAGCGAGGCCCCGAAAAGCGGCAGAAGCACGCCCGCCACGACGAGGGCGGCGATCGCCCAGCGCAGCTGCGCGCCGCCGATCGACACGGGGGCGCCGAGCTCGCCCTTCGGGCGTCGCTTCAACCACATCCAGACACCCATGACGCTTATCGCGATGAGCGCGAACGCCGTGACCAGGCCGAGCAGCTGGTTCGCCCATCCGAACAGCTGGCCTTCGTGCCAGGCGATCCCGGTATTGACGATCCGGTCGACCACATGCGTGTCGGCGAAGCCGCGGCGGCCGGTTTCGGCGCCGGTGGCGGGATCGTAGGTGACCTGCCGGGTCAGCGGGCGGTTCTGCGCTTCGGACTTGGCCGTCCAGACATTGCCGGTCGGCGGGCCGAAACGCTGCGGTGCATGGGGCGGGAGAACCACCACCGGGAAGGCCATCCGCTCGGCCTGCGCCTTCGCGACGAAGGCGGACAGAGGCTCGCCTTGCGGGGCCGCCGCGGGCCCGGTGGCCATCGCTCCCTGGTGATGCGCGGCATGGCCGCCGCCGGCGCCGATCTTCCAGTCCTGCGGTCCCTGGACCAGGCCGAGCTCGGTCCTGGCCCATTTGAAGGCGCCGCCCCAGCTTGCGGCCCAGGGGAGGCCGCTGGCGAGCATGACCAGCACCAGAGCGGCGATCCAGAAGCCGGTGACCCGGTGGAGGTCCTTGAGCAGGGGCCGCCCCTTCAGCGAGAGGCGCGGCCAGAACGTGCCGGCCGGCCTGAACGGGCGCGGCCACCACATGTAGAGGCCGGTGAGGATCATGACGATGGTCCAGCTCGCCGCCAGCTCGACCAGCCAGTCCCCCAACGTCCCGAGCAGAAGCGTGCCGTGGATCCGCGAGACGGTCGCGGAGATTCGCGCTTCGGGATCGAGCGCGCCGAGCACCTTGCCTTGCGGCGAGACATAGACTTCGCTCTGGCGTCCGTCCGCCTGCCCGAGCTGGACCATCGCGGCATCGCCGGGATGCTCGGGCAGGCGATAATTGTCGAAGCGGGCGCCGGGATTGGCCGCCATCGCGGCGGCCAGCTGCCGGTCCGGCGACACGGCATCGTGCGTCCCGAGATCGCGATAGGCCCGCTCCTCCCACCGGTCGATCTGCGGCTTGAACAGATAGATGGAGCCGGTCACCGACAGGAGGAGAATGAAGGGCAGAACGAACAGCCCGGCATAGAAATGCCAGCGCCAGATCGTGCGATAGACGGCGTCGGGTGCGGGCGGGGTGAATATTGGGGCCGCGGACGCGGCGAGTAGAATCTTCACGGATCTTCCCCTGGATTAGCGAGCCCGGATCGCGTCGGCGATCGGGCAGAACCACGTGTGAAGCCGCCGGAGCGCGCGCCCTTCCCGAGTTGAGGAACCGGCCGGCCTGGGGCGGCCGATGTCCTGCGGCAGGGGGCGATCCGGGCGTCAGTAGGGGAGAGGCGGACCGCGCAGTGGAGGGCGCAGACGCAGTGCGGCGCCGGCCGGCGAGACGGTGGCCGGGAACAGCCCCGTGGAGACGATGAAGGCGAGCGCCGCCGTCAGTTGGACCGAGTTGGCGCCGCCGATGACGGGGAGCGCCAAATCGGCGAAGGCGCAGCCGCTTTCGGCTTTGGGCCGATCCTCGTCATGGTGGCTCGTGCCGGCCGTCGACGAGGTCGTCTGGTGAGACGGCGCCGACGCCACCGGACCGGAGCCGGAGCAGATCGCCAGCGTCAGTCGGCCATGATCCACGACCGGCATGTACCCCGCGGGCACGGCCAGCCGAAGCCCCAGCGTCGCCAGCGCGATCGCGAGGGCGAGCAAGGGATGCTTGAGCAAGGCGGAGCGGAGGAGTCCCACTCCGCGTGCCTAATTGCCGCCGACTGGCCTGTCATTATTTTACTGCCCCGCCTGTCGCCGGATCCAGGCACTGTCGAAGGCGGAGTGTGGACGGCTTCGTCCGCCGACTTGCGCCTTGGTCCCGCAATGACGACATCGCGGAAATGTACGACTTCAAGATCGACTCCGCCGACAAGGCCGAGGCCTGGCGGCAGATCGTCGCCGCCGCCGACGCCCTCACCGCGGGCGAGCCCGACGCCGTCGCCAACATGGCCAATGTCGCCGCCTTGCTCTGGGAGTCGCTGCCCGAGCTCAACTGGGCCGGTTTCTACCGCAATGTCGGGGGCGAGCTGGTGCTGGGGCCGTTCCAGGGGCGGGCGGCGTGCATAAGGATTCCGTTCGGGAAAGGGGTTTGCGGGGCGGCGGCGGCGAGCCTCGAGCCGCAGCGGGTCGACGATGTCGAGGCGTTTCCGGGGCATATCGCCTGCGACAGCGCTTCGCGGTCGGAGCTGGTGGTGCCGCTGGTCCAGGACGGCGAGTTGATCGGGGTGATCGATCTCGACAGTCCCAGAACAAGGCGGTTCGACGCCCAGGATCTGGCCGGGTGTCTCGAATTGGCACGCCTCCTCGCGCCGCGCCTGTGCGCCGGTAGCAATGCCTCCCCCGAAGCGTTAAAAATCTCTTAACGAGCCCCGATTCTGCCGGGGCCTCGAGAGGCACTCGCGCACAGGGGACGAAGATGAGCAAGCTCTGGCTAATCGGCTTGGCGGCGTCCGCCGCCTGGACTCCGGCGGCGATCGCGCAGGGCGCTCCGCCGCCGCCCGCCGCCACCGCCGCCGCCCATGGCCCATGGCGCCCACGCTCCGGGGGCGCCGATGATGCATCCCGGGATGCATCCGATGCCATGCCCCCGGCCAGATGCACGGCCAGATGAAGGGCATGCACCGCTTCGGCCGCGGCCATGTCCTCCCGCCCCAGTTCCGGGGCCGGCAGTTCATCGTCAACGACTGGCGGATGTTCGGCTTTCCGGCGCCGATGCCGGGCGGGCAGTGGATCCGCTATCAGGACGACGCGCTCCTGATCGACGGCGACGGCCGGGTGATGGACGGCCGCTACGGCTGGGACTGGGAAGGCCGCGGCGGCGGCATGACCTATGACGAGCATGAGGGCTATGACGAGCATGGCGGCTATGACGAGGACGATTATGGCCGCGACGAGGACCATGCCGAGGACGGCCATCATGGCGGCCGCGAGCGGGTCGTTCGGGTGGTCCGCCGCGGCGACGGCGCTCGCGGCGATTGCCGGCGAAGCTGCACCCGGGTCCGCCACCTGCCGCCGCCCCCGCCGCACCCCGGCTATGGGTATGGCTACGGCCAGGGCTACGGATATGGCTATGGCTATGGCGGGGGCTGCGGCTGCGGTCCGGTCGTGGTCACCGAGACGATCACGACGACGGCGCCGGTGGTCGAGATGCGCACCTATTACGAGACGGTGCGCGAGCACCGCGCGGCGCCGCGGCGCCATGTTTCGAAGCCGGTGGTGCGCTACAGCAAGCCCGTCGTCCGCCGCTCGGCGAAGGCCGCTCCGGCGCCGCGTCCGGGCGAGCGGGGTTAATCCGCCTTAGATCCTCCCCCGGATTTTCCGGGGGAGGATCTAAGCTAGCTCAGCCGATCCAGATCCTCGTCGCCGAGACGGCCGGGGACGATGACCAGGGGGCAGGGCAGGCTCCCGGCGACGGCGCCCGAGAAATGGCTGACCAGGGGCCCCGGCCCGCCTTCCGCCGCCGCTCCGAGGACGAGGGCGGCGACGTCGTCGCGTTCGGCGAGGAGATCGGCGATTTCCCGGGCCGGCTCGCCCTGGCGGACGAGGATGGTCGGCTCGATCCCGGCCTCCTCGACGATCGCTCCGGAGGCCTGGAGCACCATCGCCTCGGCGCGAAGCCTGGCTTCCTCCTCCATCGCCGCCTGGACCCCGCCCCACTGGACGAATTCGGCGGGCGGGATGATGGCGAGCAGGATGACCCCGCCGCCCGTCCTTGAGGCCCGGTGCGCGGCGTAGCGCAAGGCGGCGCGCGCCTCGCTCGTCTCGTCGATCACCACCAGATAGGATCGCATGCCCGTCCCCATTCCACCGCCCCTGCTGCGCCAGATCGTCCGGGGGCGCAAGGCGGGGCTCCCCCGAACCATTGCGCACGACGGGCTTGACCCGGCACCTTCTGTTGCTGTTTGCGTTACCGGACAGACGCCAGGAGCTTTCGCGCGCCATGCCGATTGAATTGAAGATGCCGGCCCTCAGCCCGACCATGGAAGAGGGCACGCTCGCCAAGTGGCTGGTCAAGGAGGGCGATACGGTCGCGGCCGGGGATCTGCTCGCCGAGATCGAGACCGACAAGGCGACGATGGAGTTCGAGGCGGTCGACGAAGGCACGATCGCGAAGATCCTGGTCGCCGAGGGCACGGACGAGGTGAAGGTGGGAACCGTCATCGCGCTGATCGCCGGCGAAGGCGAGGATGCGGGGGCGGCGGCCACCGCCCCGACCGCGGCGAAAGAACCTGTGGCCAAAGCGGGCGGCGAGACCGGCGCCGGCCAGCCCGCGACCGAAGCGGCGGCTCCGGCTCCAGAGGCGGTCGCTTCGAAGGGCATCAACCCCGTTCAGCATAGCGAGGCCGCGCCGCCGCCGAAGGCGGATCCGGGCGACCGCGTCAAGGCGAGCCCGCTCGCCCGCCGCCTCGCCGAGCAGCGCGGCATCGACCTCGCCGGCCTCGCCGGCTCCGGCCCGGGCGGGCGGATCGTCAAGGCCGACGTCGACGGCGCCGCCGGAAAGCCCGCCGCCGCTCCCGCTTCCGCTCCCGCCGCGGCTCAGGCGCCCGCTTCCGCACCGGCCGCGCCGAGCTACGCCGTGCCCGAAATCCCGCACGAGATCGCCAAGCTTTCCAACATGCGCAAGACGATCGCCCGGCGCCTCACCGAATCGAAGCAGAACGTCCCCCACATCTACCTCACCGTCGACATCCGCCTCGACTCGCTCCTCAAGCTGCGCGGCGAGCTCAACGCCGCGCTCGAGCCGCGCGGGGTCAAGCTCTCCGTCAACGATTTGATGATCAAGGCGCTGGCCGCCGCCTTGATCGAGGTGCCCGAGTGCAACGTCCAGTTCACCGGGAGCGAGCTGGTCACCTTCGGGCGCGCCGACATCTCGGTCGCGGTGTCGATCCCCAATGGCCTGATCACGCCGGTGATCACCAGCGCCGATTCGCGAAGCCTGTCCTCGATCGCCACCGGAATGAAGGACCTCGCCGCGCGCGCCCGCGACGGCAAGCTCAAGCCCGAGGAATATCAGGGGGGTACGGCGTCGCTGTCGAACATGGGAATGTACGGGATCAAGCAGTTCGAGGCGGTGATCAACCCGCCGCAGGGGATGATCATGGCGATCGGCGCTGGGGAGAAACGGCCCTATGTCGTCGACGACAGCCTCCAGATCGCGACCGTGATGAGCGCCACCGGAAGCTTCGACCACCGCGCCATCGACGGCGCCGACGGCGCCCGGCTGATGCAGGCGTTCAAGCGGCTGATCGAGGCCCCGTTCGGAATGCTGGCCTGACATGGCGCTGGGCAAGGCGGTCCTGGTCGGCCTCGTCGCCTCGCTGGCCATCCCCTACGTCTTCAAGAGCGACCATGCGCAGCTCGGCCGATGGGCGGAGATCGGCCAGATCCATTTCACCATCGGCGATACGCCGATCGGCTGGTCCCTCCCCCTGTTCGCCGGCCTCACCCTGTTCGCCTGGCTGATCCTCACATGGGCGAACAAATGAGGACAGCCGGCGGATTTGCCCATGCCGGCCGGATGCGCCGGATCAACAGGAAGAAAAATGGCTGACCAATACGACCTCATCGTCCTCGGCTCCGGGCCCGGCGGCTACGTCGCCGCGATCCGGGGCGCCCAGCTCGGCCTCAAGGTCGCGATCGTCGAGCGGGAGAAACTGGGCGGGATCTGCCTCAACTGGGGGTGCATCCCGACCAAGGCGCTTCTGCGCACGTCCGAAATCTATCACTACATGACCCACGCCTCCGCCTACGGCCTCAGCGTCGAGAAGCCGGGCTTCGACCTGACCAAGATCGTCGAGAGAAGCCGCAAGGTCGCCGGCCAGCTCAATGCCGGCGTCAAGGGGCTGATGAAGAAGAACAAGATCGCGGTGGTCGAAGGCGACGGGGCGCTCAAGGGCAAGGGGATTTTGAGCGTTACCAAGGATGGCAAAGTCACGGAGCTCGCCGCCAAGCACATCCTCATCGCCACCGGCGCCCGAGCCCGCGACCTGCCGTTCGCCAAGGCGGACGGGGAGCGGATCTGGACCTACCGGCACGCCATGGTGCCCAAGGTCATGCCGACCAAATTGCTGGTGATCGGATCGGGCGCGATCGGGGTCGAGTTCGCCAGCTTCTATTCGGACATGGGCGCCGAGGTGACGATCGTCGAAATGCTCGACCGCATCCTTCCGGTCGAGGACGAGGACGTCTCCGCCTTCGTCCATAAGGCGCTCGTCAAGCAGGGGATGAAGCTCCACGTCTCGTCGGGAGTCGAGAAGCTCGAGACCGGGCCGAACGGGGTCAAGGCGACCCTGAAGGGCGGCGACGTGCAGGACTTCAGCCACGCCATCGTCGCCATCGGAATCGTCCCCAATACCGAGACGATCGGCCTTGAGGCCCTGGGCGTGAAGACCGACCGCGGCCATATCGTCGTCGACGGCTATGGCCGAACCAACGTCGAGGGCGTCTATGCGATCGGCGACGTCACCGGCCCGCCCTGGCTCGCCCACAAGGCGAGCCACGAGGGCGTCACCTGCGTCGAGTCGATCGCCGGGAAGACGCCGCATCCGTTCGAAACCTGGAACATCCCCGGCTGCACTTACTCGCGCCCGCAGGTGGCCAGCGTCGGCCTGACCGAGGCCAAGGCCAAGGAGGGCGGCCGCAAGGTCAAGGTCGGCAAATTCCCCTTCATCGGCAACGGCAAGGCGATCGCTCTGGGCGAGGCCGAGGGCTTCGTGAAGACGGTGTTCGACGCGGAGACGGGGGAGCTGCTGGGCGCCCATATGGTGGGCGCGGAGGTCACCGAGCTGATCCAGGGCTATGCGGTGGCGAGGCAGCTCGAGACCACCGAGGCGGACCTGATGCACACGGTCTTCCCGCATCCGACCTTGAGCGAGATGATGCATGAGAGCGTGCTCGACGCTTATGGGCGGGCGGTGCATTATTGAGGAAGAGCCGGCGTCAAGGCCGCTGTTTCACCCGATGCACCAAAGGACCAAAGGGGCTGCGGCAATGTGCGGATTCGGATCTGGATCGTCACCACCTTTTGCAGCGGCAAAGTCGCAATAAGCCATCGTTTAAGCGATCAGGAACGCTATCCGCCCGTGGCGACCAAGAGGGCGAGCACCGCGAGAAAAAAGGAGCCGATCCCGGCCAAGTTGTCGGACGGCCTAGTGACTGTCACTTTTTCGGAGCCGGGACGGACGGGACTCAGTGACTGTCACTAGTGACAGTCACTTTTCGGGCCGAAGCCCTGCGATGAGCGATACTGTCACTAGTGACAGTCACTTTTCGGAGGGGACTCAGTGACTGTCACTAGTGACAGTCACTTTTCGGGCCGAAGCCCTGCGATGAGTGATGGGAGGCAATGGCTCCGGAGGGCCGTGCCCGGCTTTGCGCACGGTGCGACAAGGCCGTTCACGATCTTTCGCAATTGGGGCTCCGCGAGGCCGAAGCACTGCTGCGCCGCGATCCGGGCGCCTGCGTTCGCGCTCGGATCGGCGCCGACGGCGCGGTCGAGCTCAAGCCGGCGCGCGGCGGCGCGCGGCGGATGGTGGCCGCCGCCGCCGCGACGGCCGGCCTCCTGACGGCCGCCGCGCCGGCCTTCGCGAAGCCCGACGCCCCCGACGGCGCCATCGCCGGGCGGGTTGCTTTCGGGGATCGGGTCCGAGTCACCGCCAGGAGCCCAAGCGGGCAGACGTTCAGGGCCAAGGCCAAAGGCGATGGCCGATTCAGGATCAAGGGCGTCCCAGCCGGCACCTATACGCTCACTTTCGCCCCCGAGTGCGGAGAGAAATGGACGGTCGAGGACGTGGTCGTCGGCACCGGCGAGACGATCGTGCCGAGGTCTTCGAACGAGGGCGGATGCATCATCGTCGGAATGGTGCGGATCGAGGACGACAGGGGCTGACGGCCCGTCCAGGTCAGTCTGGTGACAGTCATGTGTGGGACTCAGTGACTGTCACTAGTGACAGTCACTTTTCGAGCCAGCGCCCGATTAGCCCCCCGACCTCTCGGTGCAGTGGACTCAGTGACTGTCACTAGTGACAGTCACTTTTGGGCCCGGTGCGGCCGGTGGCTCGGATGGCATCGCGGTCGTCGTCGTCGAGGGGGAGCGGTGACAGTCACTAGTGACAGTCACTCACGGCCCGGGCCAGCGCCCGATTAGCCCCCCGACCTTTCGGCGCAGTGGACTCAGTGACTGTCACTCAACGGCGGCGCTTGAGCCGAAGGCGGCCGGTGCGTTCGGCGGTGCGGATGGCGTCGCGGTCGTCGTCGTCGAGGCCGGCGTCGAGGAAGGCGCGCCAGTCGTCGATCCGCTCGCGCATCGCGGCGAGGTCGGTGATGCCGTCCGGCGCCAGGCCGAGATGGGCTCGGGCGCTCGACCAGGGCCAGTCCTCCGGACTCCCGACGAGACCGGCCCGGACCGGGTTCAGCTCGACATAGCGCAGGCAGGCGTGGAGATGGGCCTCGTCCATCGGGACCGAAGCGAAGCGGCCCTGCCAGAGATGTCCGCACCGGCCTTCGCGGCGATTGATTTCCACCGCATAGCGGGTGTGCGCCGGCGCCAGCGTCGCCCGGAGCCCGTCCTCGCGGGCCGGCACCAGGATGAGGTGGACGTGATTGGGCATCAGGCACCAGGCCCAGACGGCCGTGCCGCTCTTCAGGCAGAAGTGGCGCAGGAGGGAGAGGTAGAAAGCGTGGTCGCCGTCGACGAAGAAGACCCGCTGACGGCTGTTGCCGCGCTGGGTGGCATGGTGGGGCAATCCCGGCAGGACCTGGCGGGCGGGTCGCGGCATGCGGCGCAGACTAACTGGAAAACGCAACTTAGGCCAGCCCACAAGCGTAAAATGCGTGAATGAATGCATGAGTGACTGTCACTAGTGACAGTCACTTTCGGGCTGTGAGTGACTGTCACTAGTGACAGTCACTTTCGGGCCACTTTCGGGCTGTCGAAATGCGGGATTTGGAATGGGGGTTAAGGGCTTGTCTTGTCTAGCTAAATCGCTGTTTTCAAATCCTATTTTTGGAGCGCGACTTGACAGCGTAGGAATGTTCCTATAATGTTCCTGTCGGCACAAGGGCGCCGATTCGGGAGCGTGGGGATGGATGGGACGGGCGTTCGCGGCCGGAAGGGGCTGCGGTTCACCGCCTTGCGGCGGGAGACTTACCTTCAGGTGCTGGCGGAGACTGGGAACAAGAGGGCGGCGGCGGAGGCGATCGGGTTTCGGCGTAACCGGATGGACGGAATTCGAAAGCGCGACCCGGCTTTCGCGGCGGCCTGCGTGGCGGCGCTGGCGACGGCGACCGAGCGGCTGGAGGACGGCGACGGCCAGTTCGACGGGGTCGACGATCCCGAATTCCAGACATTGCGCCGGTGCCGCTACGGACGGGTCCAGATCATTGCGGTCGGACCGGGGCGCTGGTCGAAGCGGGTCGAGGACCGGTTCCTGGCGGTCCTCGGGCAGTGCGGCAACGTCGAGGCCTCGGCACGGGCCGTGGGTTTCGCGGGGACCGACATTTTCCGGCGACGGCGGCAATGGCCCGGCTTCGCCCGGCGGATGGACGAGGCGCTGGAGGAAGCGGACGTGCGGCTGGAGTTCCGGCTGGCCTGTCACGGCAACATTGTCCCGACCGACGGCGGGAACGCTCCGGTCGATTGTCCGGAAGTGCCGTTCGATCCGGAATTCGCGCTTCGCTACCTCAAATGGCGGCAGGAGAAGAAGGCCGGGCGCGGGCGGCGGGGGCGGGTGCCGGAGCCGCCGAGCATCGAGGCGGTGACCGAGAAGATCATCAGGAAGGTGGAGGCGATCAAGCGGCATCGGGCGCGTGGCGGGTTGCCTCCGGTCGCCGGCGCTCGGGAGGGGGAGGCTTAGGAGCCGCGAGGGCAGAAAGGGCGCTTCGTCCAGGGTTCGAGCGCGGTCCTTGCGAGACTTGCGCCCGCCGCCCGCTTCGAAGGGTCCCCCTCCCCATCGCAGACGGGGAGGATGAGATGGCCAGCGGGTTGTTATTTCAGCGGGTCGTGGCCCCAGTTCATCAGGCTGTAGCGCCAGCGCGAGGTGACCATGTTGGCCGGCTCCTGGGCGCGGTGGCGGCGGACGAAGCCGACGACCTTGCGCATGTGGGCGTAATCGGAATCGCCCGCGGGGCCGGAGCGGAGAAGCTGGACGATGCGCCGGCCGGACGCGTGGCCGACCGACTCGCCGCCGCCGTCGCGCCTGAAGCCGACGCGCCTGCTCTCCGGAGTCTCAAGCCATTCCTCAAGCTCGCCGGAGTCCATGTTCACGGCGGCGGCGAAGTCGGCGGCGATCCTGGCGCGGTCGAGCGGCTTCAATCCGACTTCACCACGATTCCGCTTTTGATGACGACGTCGACATCCTCGAGCTGGCGGACGTCGGCGAGCGGGTCGCCGTCGACGGCGATGAGGTCGCCCCAGCGTCCGGCCGCGATCGCGCCGACGTCGCGCTCCCGGCCCAGCGCCTGAGCGGCGTTGCGGGTGGCGGCCTGGATCGCCTCCAGCGGAGTCATTCCGTACTGGACCATCCATTTGAACTGGCCGCCGGCGCTGGCGTGCGGCATCACCCCGGCGTCGGTGCCGAAGACCATCTTCACCCCGGCCCGGTGGGCGGCGCGGAAATTGTCGCGCTGGAGCTGGGCGATCTCCCGGTCCTTCCTGAGATTGTCCTCGAGCACCCCGTTCCTGGCGCCTTCGGCCTGGGTATATTCGGTGTTGTAGATGTCCATGGTGAGCCAGGTGCCGCGCTCTTTGGCGAGGCGGATGCCTTCGGCGTCGATCAGGCTGGCATGCTCGATCGTGTCGATTCCGGCGCGGATCGCGGCCTTGATCCCGGCCGCGCCGTGGGCGTGGGCGGCGACCTTCAGGCCCCATTGGTGGGCCTCGTCGGCGATGGCGCGCAATTCCTCCTCGGAAAGCTGCTGCTGGCCGGGCTCGGTGTTGCGCGAGAAGACTCCGCCGGTCGCGCAGACCTTGATCACCTCGGCGCCATATTTGCGCTGCTCGCGAACCCGGGTGCGGAGCTCCTGGGCGCCGTCTCCGACCGCCTTGCCTCTGGCGTTGAACGAGGGCGGCAGATAGGTCTGGTCGCAATGGCCGCCGGTCGCGGACAAAGCGTGGGCGGCGGGGACGATGCGCGGGCCGACCATCAGCCCTTCGTCGATCGCCTGCTTGTAGCCGACGTCGGCATAATTGTCGGAGCCGACGTTGCGCACCGTGGTGAAGCCGGCGTCGAGCATTTCGCGGGCATTTTGCACCCCCTGAGCGACCCAGAACATGTCGGTGAACTGGAGCCCCGAATAGCCGCCGTAGCGCGGGTTCGAATCGAGGTGGACGTGCATGTCGATCAGGCCCGGAAGCAGGGTCTTGCCGGGCAGGTCGATCCTTTTCGCCCCGGCGGGGATGTTGGGCCGGGCGCCGCCGCGGCCGACCACCGAGGCGATTCGCCCGTCGGTGATCACCACCACCGGCTCCTCGACCATCCGGCCGGTGAGGACGTCGACCATCCGGTCGGCGGTGACGACGACGGATTCGGCGAAGGCGGGCGCGGCGGCGGACGCGAGGAGGAAGGCGGCGAGCAGGGCTTTGCGCATCGGGCGGGCTCCGTCATGAGTTTCGCCCGAGTGCCTAGCCGCCTTTCGCGCCCTCCGGAATAGGGGCGCCGGCTCGCGGCCGCCTTGCCGATCCGCGCTATTCGCGGAACTTGAACCCGACGTAGGTGCCGCCGGCGATCCCGACGAGCAGCAGCAGGTTCGTGTCGAAATCGGCGAAGGCCAGCTGGGCGAAGACCGTCCAGACGAAGATGGCGCCCAGGATGAGCGTCCACACGATCAACTGGATGCGGTGCAGGGCGGGTCCGTCCGCATCGGTATAAGCCACCAGGTCGTTCAGGAAGCCCTTCGACGATTGCGGGCCCGAGTCGTCGGCCAGCCGGGCGGCGACTCCGGTGCTGGCCGAGATTCCGAGCAGGGCGACGACTCCGCTGGCGACGACCCCACGCCATTGCTCGGAGACCAGCCAGATGAACAGGAAGCCGCCGGTGACGAGCACCAGCCACCAGGCCATCTGGACCCTGCCGAGGCTGAACTGGGTCCCCGGCCCTCCGTCCCGGAGGAGGCCGCTGTTCCAGCCCAGCCAGCCGACGCCGACCGCGAACAGCAGCAGGCCGGCCAGGCCGGCATAGAAGATGAGGGGCTCGTAGACCCGAAGGCGCATTCCGGGCAGCTCCGCTCGGACCCGGACTTTCCGGTCGCTGTCGGCGGTCGCGAGGCCCACCGAGGCGCTTCGCTCGCCATTGGTGGTGACTCCGCCGAGTATCTGCCGCCACGTCCTGGCATCGTCGCTGGTCGCGTCGTTGGCGCCGTGCAGCGGGAAGTCGAGCCAGACCCATTTGGCGCCGTCCTTCTCGAGGTCGACCTCGCGCTTCTCACCGGGGGCCTCGATCTCGTCGATGAACAGGACGACCTCGCGCCGCGCCGAAAGCGGGCCGCTGGCCGTCTTCGCATCGGCCAGCTGTTTCTCAGCCTCCGTGGTGCTCGCCGCCGCCGCCTGCGCCTCCCGGTCCGCGACGGCCTTCGAGTCCCCGGTCAGGAGCCGGGCCCGGCCTTCGGCGGCGGATTGCGCCCGCCGCGCCGTCCTCGCCGCCTCGGCGAGCGACTGGATTCCCTCGAGGACGGCCAGTTCCTCGGCGAAATAGACCGGAGCGTTGATCCCGACGCAAAGCGACTGGCCGAGCCGGACCTGGGTCTGGGCGCTGAACGCGGGCAGTTTCGGATCAGGCGTGGGCGCGGGGTTTGACGGACAGCCGGCGGCCGCCCGGCCGGATTCCACAAATGCCCCGACGAGGCACAGGAACAACAGGACGAGGCCGATCCCGGCCGCCCAGAACGCACCGCGCGGCGGTGGCGGGACGGGCGGTGCCGGCGGGACGGGCGGTATCGGCGGGACGGGCGGAATCGGCGGGACGGGCGGTATCGGAGGGTTCGTGGCCATGTCTTGTCCCGCTATGGAAGACGTTTCCAGTCTAGCACGACCCATCGGAAGGGAAAACGCGCCTTTTGCAGGTCGGAATCATAGCATCTCCGCCCCGGAGTTCTTCCATGAGGACGGCATTTGCAGAAGAGAAGCGCAGTTGTTCGCGATAATCTGACCGGGTTTTTGTGGGCGTCGAGGCGGATTATCCAGGGATTGGCCGCGGTCGAAAGCGATCCCGTCCGAGGCCGGCCGCGCCATGAATGGAATCGGCGCAATGCCGGGCGCGCTAGTGACTGTCACCGCCCGCTTTCGCCCGCCGCGACTCTCCCCGCCCGGGCGCCCCCTATCCCGGGAAGATCCGAATCGGCGGCCTCCCCGGCTGGGCCGGGGTGGCGCCGCCCTGGCCGGTGATCGAGATCGAACCGGAACCCGGAACCCTGCTCCTCTTCCCCTCCTACGTTCCGCACGAGACGGTGCCGCCGGGGGAAGGGGCGGAACGGATATCGGTGGCCTTCGACGTGGCGGCCGAGGGGCGCTGGCGGTGACGGTCGATCATCCCGCCGCTCCATGCTCGGGCCGGATGTAGAGCCGTTTCACGATCGGCCATTTGTGCGCCACCTCCGCCTCGATCTCGCACACGATCCGCTCGACCTCGCGAGCGCTGATCGAATCCACGAAGTCGACGCTCAGCATCGCGGTGATCTGGTCCGGCGCCGAATGGACCGTGAGGATCCGGCCGATACCGGCGATTCCGGGCCGCCCGGCGGCCGCGGCCCGAAGGCCCTCCACGATCTCGGGCTCGGCCGCCTCGCCGATCAGCAGGGCTTTCGAATTCGACCGCCAGCAGGAAGGCGGTGAGGCCGAGGATGATTCCGATCACCACCGAGGCGGCGCCGTCGTAAAAGGGATTGCCGGTCAGCTGCGACAGCATCAGCCCGATCGCCGCGGCGACGAGGCCGGCCATCGCGGCGCCGTTCTCGAGCAGGACGATGAAGCCGGGCGGGTCCTTCGACCGCCGGACCGCCTCGAACCAGCCGAGCGGGCCCTTCGCCGCCTTGAACTCCTTGAACGCCGCCCAGGTCGAGCCTCCCTCGAGCAGGAAGGCGACCAGAAGCACTCCGTAGGCGATAATGGGCGAGACGGCGTGCTCGGGCTCCAGGATGTGGATGACGCCTTCGTAGACCGACACCCCCGCGCCGAGCGCGAAGACCATCACCGCCACCACGAAGCTCCAGAAATAGAGCTCGCGCCCGTAGCCGAACGGGTGGCGATCGTCGGCGGGCTTGCGCGCCTGCCGCCGTCCCCAGATCAAAAGCAGCTGGTTCGACGAATCGACGACCGAATGGACGCCCTCGGTCAGCATCGCCGACGAGCCGGTGAAGGCCGCGGCGACGAATTTGGAGACGGCGATGCCGAGATTGGCCGCGAAGGCGATCAGCAGGGTGCGGTTGTTGTGCTCGGCCAATTGCGCTGCTCCCGCGGGTCGCCGGCCTCCTAGCCTCGCGCCCCGGTGACTGTCACTAGTGACTCACCAGTGACGTCACCAGTGACAGTCACCGGGTCTGGCGGGATCGGTTCGCGGCTGGCAAGGTAGCCGCCCTTTCGACCCGGAGACGTGCCTTGCTTCTTCTCGCTCTGGCCGGCGCGGCCGCCCGTTGCGCCCTGCCCGATTATTGTCCGAGCGACTCCGCTCTGGCGGCGGCCGTCGCGGCGGACACCGATGCGACGATCGAGGCCCTGATGGACTCGGCCAATGCGGCCAATCCGGATGCGATGACGTCGATGCATGCCCCGCGCATCCTCGGCATATCGGACGTCTATTGCGGGGACTTCGTCTCGGACGCCCCGCGGTCCATCACCTGCCGGCTCACCGTTCGCTACTCGTCCAGCCTTTCCTACCGGGTGGTCCGGATTTCCAGGGACGGGGATGGATGGACCATCCACGACCAGCACGGAGTCTCCAGGCCGACCGGCCGGCGCCGCTGAAGCGGCGCCGGTTCGGGCTCAGTTGGTGCCCTCGACGGGCTCCAGCGGTCCGCCCATGCCGGTATAGCCGCCGTTGACCCGGACCATGGCCAGCGCTTCCGCCGGGGCCGGCGACTGCTGGATGATGTGGACCGAGCCGCCTCTCGAAGTGACCGTGAACAGGTTGCGGGCGAATTCGAGCGGCAGCCGGACGCAGCCGTGCGAGGCGGGGGTGCCCGGGATCTGGCCGGCGTGGAGCGCGATTCCGCCCCAGGTCAGCCGCTGCATGTAGGGCATCGGCGCGTTGTTGTAGATGCTGGAGAAGTGCTTCGCCCGCTTCTCGAGGATGTCGAACCTACCGGTCGGCGTGCGATGGCCGGGCTTGCCGGTCGAAACGGTGGTGAGCCCGATCAGGGTGCCGCCGCGATAGACGTAGGCGCGCTGCAGCGGGATGCTGACCACGATCTCGACCGCGCCGACCGGAGCGCGCTCCGGCTGCCAGACGAACTCGCCGGGACGAAGGACCGCCGTCTCGACGGCGGCGGGCGCCGGCTCGACCGCGGCGGCGCCGGGCCCGACGACCTCGGCATAAGCGGAGCAGAAGGGCGTGAAGGCCAGCAGGAGGACGCTGGCGGCGACGAAGAGATTGCGGGCGCTTACCTGGTTCATGACTGCTTGCGGGTGTCTCTCCCGCCCTTTCCGTCGGCCGGAATGGCCGTTGGGCTTCGTCTAGGCTCGAACTCGTGGCGGCGCTGTGCCGGGGCGAGGGGAATGTTGTTACGATTGTTGCAGTGCAAGAATTTGCGGATTTCTGCGGAATTTGGGGATATGATAGGCTCGGCGTCCGTTCCCCGGGCTTTGCGTAAGGAGGCTGATCATGTCGGCAGGGCTCGCTTCGATCATCCTCTTCGCTTTGGCCGCCGCCCCCCAGGACGACGGCCGCGCCGAGCGCGCCGCCGACCCGGTCCACCGGAATGTCGGCAGCCTCCGCTTCCAGGGCGCCGAGCGCGCGGCGGTCGAGCGCTGCGCACCGCAGGTCGAGCGCTTCGGCCGGATGCGGCTCGACGAGGTCGTCCGCGACGGCCGCGGCGGCTGGCGGGTGGAGGGCACCGTCGCCGGCGCCGCGATCGGCAACTCGAACGGCTGGCGCCGCGGCTTCGTCCCCCGGGCCTTCACCTGCACCGTAAGCGGCGACGGCCGGGTCAGGCTCAAGACCAGCCGCCTTCGGCGCTATTAGCGATCGCTCGACCCTTCCGTTCAGCGGACTATCCCAATCCGTTATCGGGATCAGGCGGAGCGGTGGCCCAAGGCGATCAGCAGGATCGCCGCGGCCATCACCATCCAGCCCGGATGCCGCCCGCGGGTCGCCCAAAGGTTCACCACCGCGCCGAACAGGAAGAGGCTGCCGACGAACACCGACGTGGCGAGCCTCGCGGCCCCGTCGAGCCGGACGGCGGCGGCGATCAGCGCCAGTCCGCCGAGAAACCAGGCCAGGGTGCTGAAATGCAGGAGCGGCGGCACCAGCCTGCGGACGGCACCCCCGAACCTCCTGTCGCCTTCGGAGATTTGGAGGAACGGCCGGACCATCAGCCGCTGGACGAGAATTCCGTGAACCACGGCCCCGCCGGCGCCGACGATCCCGGCCGCCGCCAGAGCAAGATCCTGCCAGCTCATTTCGACTCCCTCCCGCTCACATCTCGCTCCCGCTCCCGCTCTTCTCGACCGGCGAGCCGCCGTCTCAGGCTGTTTCGACCTTCAGCGATCCATCTCATTTCGCCTCTCCCGCGCAAAGCGGGAGCGGGGCTCGCTCGACGCGGGAGATCCCGTCGGCAAGGAACGCAAAGGCGGTCATCGCGGTTCACAGCTTCGATATCATGCGGAGGAGGTAGCGCGCCATGAAGGGTTATTGCGACGACATCGAGAAGGCGACGGTCGAAAACGAGGATTTCCGGCGGGTCCTCTATACCGGCAAGAACCTCCAGCTGGTGCTGATGACGCTTCCGCCGGGCTGCGACATCGGCGAGGAGGTGCATGAGGACCGCGACCAGTTCTTCCGGATCGAGGAGGGGCGCGGGATCGTCTATATCGACGGGGCGCCGAACCGGGTGGAGGACGATTTCGCAGTGATCGTTCCGGCCGGGGCCCGCCACAATGTCGTCAACGACGGCGAGGCGCCGCTCCGGCTCTATACGCTCTACGGCCCGCCCGAGCATAAGGACAAGGTCGTCCACAAAACCAAGGAGGCCGCCGAACGCGACCACGCCGACGACCATTGGGACGGCGAGACGACGGAATGAGCGGGAAGTGGGGACAGTCACTTGGGACAGTCACGAGTGACTGTCCCCTTCTGATCGCGGCGGGATCGGCACGGTGACCTATTGCGTCGGCCTATTGCTCGAGTCGGGGCTGGTGATGATCGCCGACTCCCGGACCAACGCCGGGGTCGACAATTTCTCTTCCTACCGCAAGCTGCACCGGCTCGCGGACCGGCCGGACCGGCAGATCTTCCTGTGCACTTCGGGCAGCCTGTCCATGTCGCAATCGGTGATCGGCCAGCTCACCGACGCGCTGCCCGCTCCGATCGGCGACGAGACGGCGCTCACCCTCGCCACGGCGCCGTCCATGTTCCGGGTCGCCGAGCTGGTCGGCGAGGCGGTGCGACACGTCAACCGAAGCGTCGGCTCGGTGCTCGCCGAGGCGAACATCTCGAGCTCGGTGTCGCTTCTGCTCGGCGGCCGGATCGGAAGCGAGCCGCCGTCGCTCTACCTCGTCTATTCGGCCGGCAACTTCATCCATTGCTCGCCCGAATCGCCCTTCCTCCAGATCGGCGAGACCAAATACGGCAAGCCGATCCTCGACCGCGGAATCCGCTACGGGACGAAGCTCGACGAGGCGGTGAAGGTGGCCCTGCTTTCGTTCGACAGCGCGATGCGCTCGAACCTGGGCGTGGCCCGGCCGCTCGACCTCGCGATCATGCCCGCCGAGCCGGGGCGGCCGATCCTGACCCGCCGGATCGAGGCCGACGACATTTATTTCAACGAATTGTCGCTGCGCTGGGCGGTGCTTCTCCACGAGGCGACCGCGCAGATCCCGAACCCGCCGTGGATGGAGGAGAACAGCCGCCAGTGACTGTCACGAGTGACAGTCACTTTTAAATCCTCCCCGCGAGGAGAATAGCCGCCAGTGACTGTCACGAGTGACAGTCACTTTTAAATCCTCCCCGCGCGAAGCGTGGGGAGGGGGACCACCCGAAGGGTGGTGGAGGGGTAAGTGGCGAGGCCTGCGTCAGCTACCCCTCCACCCTGCTTCGCATGGTCCCCCTCCCCATCTTCGATGGGGAGGATATCAGGCGGCCGCCCTTCCGCCTTCGATCGAGGTCAGCTTCGGCGCCGCCAAAACCGCGGCGGCTTCGGCGTGCAAGGGGGGCGAGAGGAGGAAGCCCTGGCCTTCGCGGCAGCCCATCTCGCGCAGCAAACGAAGCTGGTCCTCGGTCTCGATATGCTCGGCGACGGACGGCAGGCCGAGCGCCGCGCACAAATCGAGCACGCCCTTCAGAAGGCGGCGGCTGCGCAGCGAATCGGAAAGGTTGGCGATCAGGGCGCCGTCGAGCTTGACCCCGTCGAACTGCATCTCGCGAAGATAGGAAATGGAGGCGTGGCCGGCCCCGAAATCGTCGAGCACGATCCGGGCGCCGGCGCCGCGAAGGGCGCGCAGATTCTCGCGGGCGACCTCGAAATCGGCCAGCAAAGCGGTTTCGGTGACCTCGACCTGGAGGCGGGCGGGCTCGAGTCGGGCGCGGTCGAGCACGGCGAGCAGCCGCTGGGCCGAGCCGGCGGTGCAGAGCTGGACCGCGCTGACGTTGAACGACAGCCGCACCGTCGTCGCCCAGTGGGCGGCCTCGGCGGCGGCCTCGGCGAGCAATTTGTCGCTGATCTGCTCGATGACGTTGATCTGCTCGGCGATCGGGATGAACTGGTCGGGCGGGATCCGGCCGAGCGTGTCGTCGTGCCAGCGCGCCAGAGCCTCAATCGCCTTCAGTTCGCCGGTGGCGAGATCGGTGATCGGCTGGTAGACGAGGCCGATCCGCTCCAGCGTCCCGGGCAGCCTCAGCGCCTGCTCGACCAGGATCCGGCGGCGGTGGATTTCATGCATCTCGCGGGTGAAGACGGCGACTCCGGAGCGGCCCCCTTCCTTGGCGCGGTAGAGCGCGGTGTCGGCCCGGATCAAGGCCTCCTCGACGTCGCAGTCGCCGGGCGTGAGCAAGGTCAGCCCGGAGCAGCCGGAAACCCGGAATTCGCGGCCGTCGACCAGGAAGGGCTCCTGGAGCGCCGCGCAGATGGCGGCGCCGGCGCTGCTCGCCCCGGTCATCGAGCGGACCCGGGGCAGGAGCAAGGCGAATTCGTCGCCGCCGGTGCGCGCGATCAAGGCGCCCTCGCCGGCGGCGCGGGCGAGGCGGCTGCCGATCCCCTCCAGCACCCGGTCGCCCGCGGCATGGCCGAACGTGTCGTTGATCGGCTTGAAGCCGTCGAGATCGACCATCGCCAAAGCGAAGCCCTTGCGCGAGCGGGTGATTCGGGCGGCCCGGCGCCCGAGCGCCCGAAGGAAGGCGCGGCGGTTGGCGAGGCCGGTCAGCGGATCGGTGTCCGCGATCAGCTTGGCCTTGGCTTTCTCCACCTTGGCGAGCCGCTCGGCGCGCTGCGCCCGCTCGCGCTCGAGGGTGATCGCGGTGCGCGATTCGACCAGCTCGCGAAAGCCTTCGTCGTGAAGGCCGAGCTGGCGCAGAAGGACGAGGATGATCGAGAACAAGGCCCACCCCCATGGCGACATGGGCGGCGTCCGAGGTAACGATCAGCCGTCCCGCCAGCGGCAGGCCGAGCAGCAGCAGCGGGGTTCGCGCCGCCGCCGGGTAGCGGCTGACGCCATAGGCGCAGCCGATCGCGGCGAGGCTTGCGAACAGGATGATGAAATCGTGGTCGGTGGAGTTGCGGGTCGACATCAGGGTGAACGACCAGATGCAGAAGGCGACGCTGAACACGACCGAGAAGGCGAGCATCTTGCGCAGTTCGTTCAAAATCCGCTCGGGCGACAATTCGCGGTTGCGGACCTTGAGCCAGTGCACGACCCGCATGACGATCAGCCCGCCGACCAGAAGCGGGAAATCGAACATGGATTCGAACCGGCCCCCGGCGGCAAGATAGAGGCCGACCATGTTGGCGAAGATGACGATGTAGAGGAGCGGGATCTGGCGCTGAAGCGCCCGGAAACGCTCCTCGAGGAGGATCCGCCCCCCGACGGTGTCCACTTCCCCGGCGTCGATCAGCCGGATCACTCGTCTAATGCCCCGCCCCATGCGAACGGAATTAAGCGGAAACGATTAACAGGTGGTTCCCCGGCGAAGGCCGGGGTCCAGCGGCACGGACGGAGCGACCGGGCCCCGGCCTTCGCCGGGGAACGATCAGCGCAGCGGAAGCTCGCGCTGGTCGGGGTCGAAACGGAGCCAGCCGCCGGGGCCGAGCCGCTCGAGCGGGCGGAAGCGCGCCTTGTAGGCCATTCGCGGCGAGCTCTCGACCCAATAGCCGAGATAGACGTAGGGCAGCCCCGCTTTGCCCGCCCGGACGATATGGTCGAGGATGATGTAGGTGCCGAGCCCCGGCCGCGCCGGATCGTCCGGCTCGAAGAAGCTGTAGATCATCGACAGTCCGTCGGCCTGCTGGTCGGTGAGGCAGGCGCCGACCAGCTTGCCCGGCCGACCGCCGACCGACGGCTCGCGATATTCGATGACGTAGGTCTTGACCGGCGACTGCTCGATCATGTCCGAAAAGTCGCTCTCGTCCATCCCGACCATGCCGCCGTCGGGATGGCGCCGCTTCAAATAGCGGCGGAGCAGCGCATATTGCTCCTCGGTCGCCCAGGGCTTGCAGGCGGTGACCTCGAGCTCGCCGTGCCGCTTCAGCATCCGGCGCTGGCTCGCGCTCGGCTGGAACTCGGCGGCGACGACCCGGACCGAGACGCAGGCCGAGCAATCGAGGCAGGACGGACGGTAGGCGACCGCCTGGCTTCGGCGGAAACCGATCCGGCCGAGCGCGTCGTTGAGGTCCGCCGCATGCTGCCCGGCAAGCTCCGTGAACACCTTGCGCTCGGTTTTCCCGGCCAGATACGGGCAGGGCGCCGGGCTGGTCACGAAAAAGCGTGGAAAGCGGAAGGGTGCGCTCAACGGGGCTCCGGGGGTTGAAGGTCTTGGTTGAGACTCGGTTTATGCGTCTTCGGGCCGCGCTTGGAAAGGGCCTCGCGCTTCGAAAACGGCATTAACCATCTTGCGTTCCGGAGCGGGACGCCGGCTCAGCGAATCTCAACGGGATGGACGTAGAAACCGGCCTCCTCGAGCGCTCGAACGAGGGCCTCGAGATGCTCGGCGTCGCGCGCCTCGCACTCGACGTCGATGAAGGCGTCCTTGGCCGGGAGGGTCGTGAAGACCCTCTGGTGATAGATCTCGATGATGTTGGCGCCGTGGCGGTCGAACAATTTCACCACCGCGAGCAGGGCGCCGGGGCGGTCCTGGAGCTGGACTCGAAGCCGCGCCATCCGCCCGGAGCGGGCGAGGTCCCTCAGAAGCACGGTGGCGAGCAGCCTGGTGTCGATATTGCCGCCGGTGAGGATGAGACCGACCTTGCGGCCCTGGAAGCGCTCCGGATAAGCGAGCAGGGCCGCGAGACCCGCCGCCCCCGCCCCTTCGGCCACGGTCTTCTCGATCTGGAGGTAGAGGCTGACGGCGGTCTCGATCTCGCGCTCGTGGACCAGCAAGATCTCGTCGACGACCCGTTCGATGACCTGAGCGGTGAGGCGGCCCGGCTTCTTGACCGCGATGCCCTCGGCCAGCGTATCGCCGGCCGACGGCATCTCCTTGCCGCTGATCCGGCAGTACATGCTCGGGTAGAGCTCGGCCTGCACGCCGACCACCGTCAGGTCGGGGCGGAGCGCCTTGGCCGCCGTGGCGACCCCGGAAATGAGGCCGCCGCCGCCGATCGGGACGACCAGGGTGTCGATCTCCGGAGCGTCGGCGAGCAGCTCCAGGGCGACCGTGCCCTGGCCCGCCATGATCTGCGGATCGTCGAACGGATGGACGAAGGTGAGCCCTTCCGCCTCGGCGATCCGGAGCGCCTCGCCATAGGCATCGTCGTACATCTCGCCGTGGAGGACGATCCTGGCGCCATGGCCCTCGGTCTGCTTCACCTTGATGCTGGGGGTCGAGACCGGCATCACGATGGTGACCGGAACGCCGAGCCGGCGCCCGTGATAGGCGACCGCCTGGGCGTGGTTGCCGGCCGACGACGCGATCACTCCGCGAGCGCGGGTCGCGGGGTCCATCAGCAGCAATTTGTTGAGCGCGCCGCGCTCCTTGTAGGCGGCGGTGAACTGGAGGTTCTCGAACTTTACCCAGACGGTCGCGCCGGTCGCCTCGGAGAGGGTCTGGCTGAGCAGGGTCGGAGTGCGCACCACCGCCCCTTCGATGCGCGTCGCCGCCGCCTCGATATCGGCGAGGGTGACGGTGGGGTCGGTAACGGGCGCCGGGCTGGCCATGGAGGCGCGCTCTAGACCATCTGGCGCCTGGGCGAAACAAGCCGTATGCGCCGGGGCCTATGACATTCAAAAAGCTGCTGGCGGCGCTTGCCGCCCTGTGCTTCGCCCAGGCGGCCGCCGCCGACGTGCTGGTCGACAACGTCAACGGCTATACGATCGGCGCGGACGGGCGCCTGGTCCGGTTCGGGGCGATGCTGGTCGGCGACGACGGCAAGGTCGAGCGGCTCTACCAGCGCGGCGAGAAGGTGCAGCGCAGCCGCTTCCGCTTCGACGGCAAGGGGCGCACCCTTCTGCCCGGATTGATCGACGCCCACGGCCATTTCATGGCGCTCGGCCTCGCCGCTATCCAGCTCGACCTTTCCGACACCAGGACTCTTCAGGAAGCGCAGGCCAAGATCGCCGCCTACGCCGCCGCCAACCCGACTCCGCGCTGGATCATCGGCCGCGGCTGGAACCAGGAGACCTGGGGCCTCGGGCGCTTCCCGACCGCCGCCGAGCTCGACGCCGCCGTCAAGGACCGGCCGGTCTGGCTCGGGCGGGTCGACGGCCATGCCGGCTGGGCGAACAGCGCGGCGATGAAGGAGGCGGGCGTCACCGGCCGGACCGAATCCCCCGCGGGCGGGCGGATCGAGAAAGCGGGCGGCCAGCCGACCGGGATCTTCATCGATGCCGCGACGAACCTTGTCGACAAGGCGGTCCCGGCGACCCTTCCGCGCACCCGCGACCAGGCGCTCGACCGGGCGCAGGAGATCATGCTCTCCTTCGGCCTCACCGCCGCCGCCGACATGGGCACCAGCGCGGACGACTGGCTGGTGATGCGCCGCGCCGGCGACGACGGACGGCTGAAGGTCAGGATCATCGCTTACGGCTCGGGCCTCGAAAGCACGCTCGCCATCGCCGGCACCCGGCCGACGCCCTGGCTCTACGGCGACCGGCTTCGGCTGGTCGGGGTCAAGCTCTACGCCGACGGAGCGCTCGGCTCGCGCGGGGCCTGGCTCAAGCAGCCCTATAAGGACAGCCCCGGCACAAGGGGCCTCAGCTTCGTCACCGAAACCGAGTTGCTCAACCTGATGAGCCGGGCGGCGATGGACCGCTTCCAGGTCGCCGTCCACGCCATCGGCGACGCCGCCAACGCCCAGTTGCTCGGAGCGATCGAGGAGCTCGCCAACACCTATAAGGGCGACCGGCGCTGGCGGATCGAGCACGCCCAGATCGTCGATCCCGCCGATCTCGCCCGCTTCGGCCGCAACGGCATCATCGCCTCGATGCAGCCGGTCCACGAGACCAGCGACTGGCGCATGGCCGAGGCCCGGATGGGGATCGAGCGGCTCGGCGGCGCTTATGCCTGGCGAAGCATGATCGCCAATGGCTCGCCGCTCGCCTTCGGCTCCGACTTCCCGGTCGAATCGCCCAACCCCTTCCCCGGCCTCGCCGCGGCGATCAGTCGCGAGGACCCGAACGGCCAGCCGCCCGGCGGCTGGCTCCCCGAGCAGCGCGTGACGCTGGAGCAGGCGCTCGCCGCCTTCACCCGCGGCGCGGCCTTCGCGGGTTTCGCCGAAGACCGGATCGGAAGCCTGGAGAAAGGCCGCTGGGCCGACTTCATCCTCGTCGACCGCGACATCTTCGACGTCCCGACGCCCCGCCAGCTGCGCGAGACCAAGGTGGTCGAGACCTGGGTGGCCGGGAAGAAGGTGTGGCCGCAATAATCCGGATTTTGCGTACGCTCAGGTGCATGGTAATTCAGCGCCATGAGAACTCATCGGCTCGAAATTCCTAGTCAGCAAAGCGGAGAAAGAGCGGATCGAGCGCGAAGCCGCCGCCCTTGGCGCCAGTTCGGGAGAATATGTCGCGCAAGGCGGCGATGTTGCTCGATGCCGAGGACATAGCCGGGCATGGAGGACGTGCGGTCTCTCCTGCCGGAATTCAATGCGGCCCTTGACCGGATCCACGACAATATGGTCGCGACTGCCGGCAATCGGGAAAAACACACCAGGAAATCGAAAGGATGCGCAACCCTGAATATCGCGAAGAGGTGCGCCGCTCGATTATCGAGGATGACGCCGCGCTGGCGCAATCACCTCCCTGCTTGGCACCGGTCAGCCGAGCTGCATCGGCCAGCCCGCACGCCGGCGCGAAGGAGCGAGTCCGCGCTCCTTGGGTTGGCGCATATCCGCAGGACAAAAGCGTAAACGCCGCAAGTGAGCTGGATCAGTGACACCTTTGCCGGGGTAAGGCGCATCATGCAGCTCGACACCGATGTCGTCGTCTGCAGCGGGCATGCGGACAAAGCAGAGACTGCCATAATTGCGAGCACGAAACCAGGTTGGTCAGGATCGAAACCCTGATCGACGTGGGCACTCTCGGGCCAGGCCCCAATTGCGTCCGCATTGATCGGACGACGCCCTTTACAGTGCCGTCATCCTGCCGACCGTCAGATATCTGCGGCAGCACCTCGCTTCGCCTGCCCGGCGCGTACCAGAGATAAAGCGGCACCCCCGACCTGCCCTGCTTCTCCAGGAACCGCCCGATCGCCGCGTCGCCTCGGGTCCAGTCGCCGACCAGCACGGCCGCCTTCTTCTCCGCGAAGGCGGCGGCGACTTCGTCCTGGTCGAGGACGGCGGCTTCGTTGACCTTGCAGGTGAGGCACCAGTCGGCGGTGAAATAGACGAAGACCGGGCGGCCTTCGCTTCGGAGCCGGGCCAGCCTCGCCTCGCTGAACGGCTCGGCCCGGAGCGCTCCGCCGGTGCGGGATTCGGCCGGAGCGGAGGCGGTGGGGAGGATGGCGACCGCCGCGCCCGCCGCCAGCAAGGCGGGCGCGAGCGGCCACCAGCCGTGCCGGCGCCCGGCCCACCACAGGATGAGGCCGAGCGCGGCGGCGGCGGCGAGCCCCACCGCCAGCCCGGTTGACCCCGTCTGCCGCTCCAGGATCCAGGCCAGGCCGGCGGCGGTCAGCGCCATCGGCACGGCGAGGATATGGCGGAACCGGACCATCCACGGGCCGGGCCTGGGCAGGCGCCGCCGCAAGGCGGGGCTGTAGCCGAGCAGGAGAAAGGGCAATGCGAGGCCGAGGCCGAGGCCGGCGAAGACGGCGAGCGCGCCGGCCGCCGGGAGGATCAGGGCCGCGCCGAGGGCCGCGCCCATGAACGGGCCGGTGCAGGGCGTCGCGACGAAGGCGGCGAGCGCTCCGGTGGCGAAGGCGCCGGTCCGGCCGCTCCCCAGCCGTCCGCCGAGCGAGGGCAGCTCGAACAGTCCAGCCAGGTTGAGGGCGATGGCGGTGACGAGCAGGAGCAGGAACAGGATCACCCGGGGATCCTGCAGCTGGAAGGCCCAGCCGACCGCCGCGCCGCCGGCCCGGACCGCGAGCAGCAGGGCGCCGAGAGCGAGGCAGGCGAGGACGGCTCCGGCCGTGTAGGCGAGCGCCTCGCGCCGGGCGGCGCGTTCCTCGCCGCCGGCGCGGGCGAGGCTCAACGCCTTGAGGCTGAGGATCGGGAAGACGCAGGGCATGACGTTGAGCAGAAGGCCCCCGAGCAGCGCGCCGGCGAGGGCGAGGAGCACGGCTCGCCAGCCGCCCCCGTCGAGCGCGGCGTCGGATCCGACCGGGGCGCCGGCGGGTCCCACGTCGCCGGGAAGGGCGCGCAGCGACAGCCCCTGCCCCGTCGCGAGCTTCAGAACGCCTTCCAGCGAAGCGGGCGCGCCGTCCCCCGCCCGGGTCTCGACGATCAGCCAATCGCCCCGCCGCGACATCGACTGAGTCGCGGAATACACCAGGGCCTGCTCGGTGATCGGGTAGAAATAGGGATCGTCGAGCGCCACCGCGGCCGGCAGCGGCACGGCGAGCCGGAGCCTGTCCCCGCGCCGCTCGAACCGCCCCGCCTCGGGCAGCGGCTTGGGCAGCGCCTGGCGGTAGCGGTCGAAGCCGGGCGGTGCGGCCGAGCGGCCGTCGCCCACTTCGAGATCGACGGCGAGCTCGGCCGATTCCGGGACGCAGATGCGGTCGGTGCAGACCAGATAGTCGACCTTGCCGCGCACCGGCAGCTTCGTCCCCGGAGCGAGGCCAAGCGGAAGCTGCAGGTCGACCAGCAGCGCATGCTCGCCCTCGAAGACATAGTTCATCAGGCCCTGGATGGTGAGCCGCTCCGGCACCGGGAAGCGGATCGGCCCCGCCGCCGCGCCCTCGGGGAGCCGCCAGGCGATTCGGGTGCCGACCCCGGCGTCGCCGGGATTTTGCCAATAGCCGTGCCAGCCGGGGCGGGGCGACATGACGAGGGCGAGGGTGACCTTCGAGCCGGCGGCCGGCCGCGCCGTCTCGGGAACGAGACGGACGGCCATCGCCTTCTGCCCCGGCGGCAGCTGGGCATTCGCGGGAAAGGCGCAAAGGAGGAGAAGAACAGGGCGAGGAGGAGGCGATTCACGAGGGGGGTATAGCATTCTCTATCCTCCCTGCGAGCGAAGCTCGCGGGGAGGGGGACCGCCCGAAGGGTGGTGGAGGGGTAACTGGAACCGGCCTCGGCAATTACCCCTCCACCATGCTTCCCATGGTCCCCCTCCCCATGCTGCGCATGGGGAGGATTTCTAATCCAGATTCGGCCTCAGCCAGCGCTCCGCTTCCTGAAGCGACATCCCCCGCCGACCCGCATATTCCTCGAGCTGGTCGCTGCCGATCCTCGCCACCCCGAAATACTGGCTGTCGCGGTGGGCGAAGTAGAAGCCGGAGACGGCCGAGGTCGGAAGCATCGCCATGCTCTCCGTCAGGGTGACCCCGGCGGGATCGCCGCCGAGCATGTCGAACAGGACCGGCTTGAGGCTGTGGTCGGGGCAGGCCGGATAGCCGGGCGCCGGGCGGATTCCGCTATAGGTCTCGCGGATCAGCTGCTGGTTGGTGAGATGCTCCTCGGCATAGCCCCAGACGCTGTTGCGGACATGGCCGTGGAGCACTTCGGCGAAGGCCTCGGCGAGACGGTCGGCCAGCGCTTTGAGGAGGATGTCCGAATAATCGTCATTCTCCGACTTGAAGCGGGCGAGGTGCGGCTCGAGGCCGTGAATCCCGACCGCGAAGCCGCCGATCCAGTCCTCGCCCTCGGGCGCGATGAAATCGGCGAGGCACATATTGGCGCGGCCCTCGCGCTTCTTGACCTGCTGGCGGAGGAAGGGGAGCCGGGTCCAGTCGTTGCCGGCGAGGACGAGGACGTCGTCGCCCTCGCGCCTGCAGCGCCACAGGCCGACCGTTCCGCGCGGGGTCACCCAATGCTCGGCGATCATCCGGTCGAGCATCGCATTGGCGTCCTTGAACAAGGACGTCGCGCTTTCGCCGACGATCGGATCGGTGAGGATGGCGGGATAGTTTCCGGCCAGCTCCCAGGCGCGGAAGAAGGGGGTCCAGTCGATCGAGGCGCGCAGGTCGCGGAGCGGCCAATCGCCGAACGGGTGAAGGCCGGGACGCTTCGGCGGCGGCGGCTTGCCGGCCGGATCGTAGGGATGCGCATTGGCGCGGGCTTCGTCGAGCGTGGCGAGATCGCTGTGGGTTCGGCCGGCGCGGGTCCGGCGGACGGTCTCATATTCCTCGGCGGTCCTGGCGATCAGAGGCTCGGCCTGGGTCTCCGAGACCAGGGAGGAGGCGACTCCGACCGCCCGGCTGGCGTCGAGGACGTGGAGGACCGGGCCTTCATAGGCCGGGTCGATCCGGATCGCGGTGTGGACCTTGCTGGTGGTGGCGCCGCCGATCAGGAGGGGGAGCGTCATTCCGGCGCGCTGCATCTCGTCCGCCACCGTCACCATCTCGTCGAGGGACGGGGTGATCAGTCCGGAAAGGCCGATCATGTCGGCGTTATTCTCGTTCGCCGCCTTGAGGATGTCGGCCCAGGGCACCATCACTCCGAGGTCGATGACCTCGAAGCCGTTGCACTGGAGAACGACCCCGACGATGTTCTTGCCGATGTCGTGGACGTCGCCCTTCACCGTCGCCATGACGATCCGGCCCTTGCCCTGGGTGGCGCCGGTCCGCTCCTTCTCGGCCTCGATGAAGGGGATGAGGTGGGCGACCGCCTTCTTCATCACCCGCGCCGACTTGACCACCTGGGGGAGGAACATCTTGCCCGAGCCGAACAGATCGCCGACGACGTTCATCCCGTCCATCAGCGGACCCTCGATGACGTGGATCGGGCGCTCGGCGGACTGGCGCGCTTCCTCCGTGTCGGCGACGACATAAGCGTCGATGCCCTTGACGAGGGCGTGCTCGAGCCGCTTGCCGACCTCCCAGCCGCGCCATTCGGCCTCGGCTTTCTCGCGGACCGGATCGGAGCCGAGGAATTTCTCGGCGAGCGTCACCAGCCGCTCGGTCGCGTCCGTCAGCGGCGGTCGAGGATGACGTCCTCGCAGGCCTCGCGAAGCTCCGGGTCGATCGTGTCGTAGACGTCGAGCTGGCCGGCATTGACGATCGCCATGTCGAGGCCGGCGGGAATGGCGTGGAAGAGGAAGATCGAGTGCATGGCGCGGCGGACCGGCTCATTGCCTCGGAAGGAGAAGCTGAGGTTGGAGAGGCCGCCGGAAATGTGGACGTGCGGGCAGCGCGCCTTGATCTCGCGGCAGGCGGCGATGAAGTCGAGGGCGTAGCGTTCGATGCTCCTCGATCCCGGTGGCGATGGCGAAGATGTTGGGATCGAAGATGATGTCCTCGGGCGGGAAGCCCTCGGCGACGAGCAATCTTGTAGGCGCGCTCGCAAATCTCGACCTTGCGCTCCTTCGTGTCGGCCTGGCCGACCTCGTCGAAGGCCATGACGACGACGGCCGCGCCATAGTCGCGGACCTTGCGGGCGTGGTGGAGGAACTCCTCCTCGCCCTTCCTTCATGCTGATCGAATTGACGATCGGCTTGCCCGACACGCATTTCAGCCCGGCCTCGATCACCGTCCATTTCGAGCTGTCGATCATCACCGGCACCCGCGCGATGTCGGGCTCGGCGGCGATCAGCTTGAGGAAGGTGGTCATCGCATATTCGGAGTCGAGCAGGCCCTCGTCCATGTTGACGTCGATGACCTGGGCGCCGTTCTCGACCTGCTGGCGGGCGACCTCGACGGCGGCGGCATAATCGCCGGCCATGACCAGCTTCTTGAAGCGGGCCGAGCCGGTGACGTTGGTGCGCTCGCCGATATTGACGAAGGAGGAGGAGGCGGTCGTCATTCCCTCTCCCTGTAGGGGAGAGGGACGCTCGCGAAGCGAGCCGGGTGAGGGGCTGTCAGTGTTCATGAGTTGGCGCATTCAATCCTGAAATGTATATTCCCTCACCCTCCCACGGCTTCGCCGCGGGCCCCTCCCTCTCCCCTACAGGGAGAGGGGTCTAGGCGGCGAGCACCATCGGTTCGATGCCGGCCAGCAAGGTCCGGCGCGTCGGCTCGGCGATCGTGCGCGGAGCGAAGCCCTTCGCCGCCCCGGCGATGGCGGCGATATGCGCCGGAGTCGTTCCGCAGCAACCGCCGACGATGTTGACGATGCCCTGCTCGCACCATTCGCGGACCTGGGCGGCGGTCTCGGCGGGACCCTCGTCATAGTCGCCGAGATCGTTGGGAAGGCCGGCATTGGGATAGGCCATGATCAAAGTGTCGGCGATGGCGGACAAGGCCGCGACATGGGCGCGGAGCTGGCCGGCGCCGAACGAGCAATTGAGTCCGATCGAGAGCGGCCGGGCGTGGCGCACCGAGGCCCAGAAGGCCTCGATCGAATGGCCCGAGAGGTTGCGGCCGGACAGGTCGGTGATCGTCATCGACAGCATGATCGGAAGCGCGCGGTCGACCCGGCCGGCGGCGTGGATCGCGGCCTTGGCGTTCAGCGTGTCGAACACCGTCTCGATGAGGACGATCTCGGCGCCGCCTTCGACCAGCCCCTCGATCTGCTCGACATAGACGTCGGACAAGGTGTCGAAGTCGATCTCGCGGTAGCCTGGATCGTTGACGTTGGGCGACAGCGACAAGGTCTTGTTGGTCGGCCCGAGCGCTCCGACGACGTAGCGCTTGCGGCCGTCCTTCTGAGCCTCGCGCTCGGCCACGTCGGCGATGATCCGGGCGGCGGCCGTGTTGATCTCGCGCACCAGGCTCTCGGCGCCGTAATCGGCCTGGCTGATCCGGTTGGCGTTGAAGCTGTTGGTGGCGAGGATGCTCGGCGCCGGAGTCGGCGAAGCTCTGGCAGATGTCGCGGACAAGCTCCGGCTGGGTGAGGTTGAGAAGGTCGTTATTGCCCTTCTGGTCGCGCGACAGGCCGAGGCTGCCGGCATAATCGGCCTCCCTCAGGCGGCGCTCCTGCACCTGGGTCCCATAGGCGCCGTCCTTGATCAGGATGCGTGTCGAGGCGGCGGCCCTAAGCTGCTGTGCGACGTTCATGTTCATCCTTCGGGCGAAGACCGAGCAAATGGCAGATGGCGTAAGCGAGCTCGGCGCGATTGAGCGTGTAGAAATGGAACTGGCGGACCCCGCCGGCGTAAAGCTGGCCGCAAAGCTCGGCGGCGACGGTGGCGGCGACGAGCTGGCGGGCGGCGGGGAGATCCGTCCAGCCCCTCGAACAGCCTGTCCATCCACGGCGGGATGGCCGCGCCGCACATCTCGGCGAACTTGCGGGTCTGGGCGACGTTGGTGATGGGCAGGATCCCGGGCACGAGCTCGGCATCGATGCCGGCGGCGGCGGCATCGTCGCGGAAGCGGAAGAAGCATTCGGGCGAAAAGAAGAATTGGGTGATGGCGCGGTCGGCGCCGGAGTCGATCTTGCGCTTGAGATTGTCGAGGTCGGCGGCGCGGTCGGCCGAATCGGGATGGGTTTCGGGATAGGCCGCCACGGAAATCTCGAACGGCGCGACCCGCTTCAGGCCGGCGACCAGGGCGGCGGCATTGGCATAGCCGTCGGGCCGGGCCTGGAAGCCCTTGCCGGGCTCGGGCGGGTCGCCGCGAAGCGCGACGACATGGCGGATCCCGGCCTGCCAGTAACCGAGCGCGACCTCGTCGATCTCGCTCCGGCTCGCCTCGACGCAGGTAAGATGGGCGGCGGCGTTCAGGCTCGTCTCCTGCTGGATCCGAACGACCGTGTTGTGGGTGCGCTCGCGGGTCGAGCCGCCCGCGCCGTAGGTGACGGAGACGAAGCGCGGCTGAAGCGGCTCCAGGGTCTTGACCGACGTCCACAAAGTCTCTTCCATCTTCTCGGTCTTGGGCGGGAAGAATTCGAACGAGACTGAGATGTCGCCGGCGACGTCGGCGAAGAGCGGCTCGCGCCAATGGGCGATGGTGGGCGCTCGCGGGCTCATGCCACCACCTTCAGTTTCTCCTGGGGGCGCTCGCCTTCCCAGAGGGTGACGGTCAGCTCGCCGCCTTCGAGATGCTCGACGACCCGGCCGCGCAGGCCGGCCCCGTCCAGATATCTGAGCATCACCTCGTCGGCGAAGCCGAGGCGAAGATGGGCGTCGCGGGTGCGCAATTCCTCGCGCTCGTGCGGGGCGAAGTCGACGATCAGGAGCCGGCCGCCGGGGCCGAGCAGCCGCGCCGCCTCGGCGATCGCGGCGGCGGGCTGCTGGGCGTAGTGAAGCACCTGGTGGAGGATGACGGTGTCGGCCGAGCCGGCGGCAAGCGGCAGAGCGTACATGTCGCCCTGGCGAAGCTCGGCGGCGGCGAGGCCGGCCTGGGCGAGCTTGACCCGGGCGAGCCGGAGCATCTCGGGTGAACGGTCGACGCCCAAAGCGCGCTCGGCGGCGGCGCCGAACAATTCGAGCATCCGGCCGGTGCCGGTGCCGATGTCGACCAGCCGCCCGACCGGGCGTGTCCCGAACGCCCGGGCGCAGGCGGCCTCGACCTCGCTCTCGGCGATGTGGAGCGAGCGTATCTCGTCCCAGTCGCCGGCATGGGCGGCGAAATACAGCTCGGCGGCGGCGGCTCGGTCGGCGCGCACCGCGGCGAGGCGGGCGGAGTCGGCGGGTCCCCAGGGATCCTCGCCGTCGAGCTCGGCCCAGCGCTCCAGGGCGGCGAAGAGCGGCTCGACCCGGATCGGGTCGGCGAGACTGAGGAACACCCAGCTCCCCTCCTTGCGGCGCTCGGCGAGGCCGGCCTCGATCAGGATCCGGACATGACGCGAGACCCGCGGCTGGCTCTGGCCGAGCACCTGCGCGAGCTCGCCGACCGAAAGCTCCATCGCCCGAAGCAAGGCGAGGATCCTGAGCCGCGTCGGATCGCCCAGCGAACGGAAGATTTCGGCGGCGGCGGGGGCGGTTGGAAACATGGTGATAAGGACATAAAGATATCTTTATATCCGGGTCAAGCAGGATGAGCCGAACCCCGTCATTGCAAGGAGCGAAGCGACGAAGCAATCCAGTGCGGCCTCGACCGTCCGGCTGGATTGCTTCGCTGCGCTCGCAATGACGGTAGATTTGGCCGAGCCCCACGCCGCGAAACTGTTGACTCTCCGAAACGACCTCTTCAGACTTGTCGCTTCGGTTCGGCGCAATTGCTTACCAAACTAGTAGACATATCGCCTCGCCTCCGATAGATCCGGTGCCGCCGGAACCCGGCGCGGGCCTGCCCGCGTCCGGACCTCGCCCGGTAAGCCCTTATTCTCCCAAGGAGAGAATGTTATGAAGAAGATCGTCCTCACCGCCGCCGCCACTTTGGCGCTCGGCCTCGCCGCCTGCACCCCGGCCTCCAACGATGCCGGCAATAACGCCACCGACGTCAACGCGACCGAAGTCAATGCCGTCGAAGACGTCAATGGCGCCGCCCTCGACGTCAACGGCGCCGCCGCCGCCAGCAGCACCGACAACGCGCTCGACAGCGTCGGCGATGCCGTCTCCAACACCGCGAGCGATGTCGGCAACGCCGCCACCGACGCGGGCAACACCGTTGCCAACGCCGTCGACTAAGCCGGATCGGCTTGAGCCGGAACGGGAGGGTCGCGTGCCATCGGCACGCGGCCCTTTTTATTTGCGCCGAGGTACGGCAAGCTGCCGTCGAAACGCCTATCGGGAGCAAGACAGATGAAGAGATTTGGTGCCATGGCCGCGTTGCTCGCGTGCGCCTCGCTCGTCGCCGCCTGCGGCCGCGAGGATGATGGCAGCCCGACCGCGACCGAGAACGAGTCGCTCAATAACATCTCCGAAGTGCTCGACGCCTCTCCCGACAGCCTGGTCGCGGAAGATTCCGCGCTCGGCAACGGCGAAGCCACCGGCGAGCTTCCGGTGGTCGCCAACGAGATCGCCAACGACGCCGCCGCGAACGGAATGTAGAAGCCGTCATTCCGGCGAAAGCCGGAATCCATGAACACCGACGGCACCAGCATGATTGCGATCCGTGTTCATGGATCCCGGATCAAGTCCGGGATGACGATGTGAGTCACTTGCCGGCCGGGGGCTTCGCCTCCGGGACGATATTGGCGTGACGAGCGAGGTGGCGCCAGGTGCCGCCCTCGCGCACATAGACGTTGGTGTAGCGCCGGTTCAGGCTCTTGCGGCCGTACATCCGAGCCTGCTCGCTCGCCGTCCCCGGCAGGACGGTCTCGCGCCCCATCACGACGCCGACGTCGCCGGTCACCACGACCTGTTCGGGAACCCGCTCGAACACCTCGTTGCGAATCTCTCCCGAGCCCACCATCCGCACCAGATCCTCGCCGCTGAGGATCCGGTTGTTCGGCGCGTTGATCCGCAAATTGGTATGAGCGATCGCGGCGATGGCGGCGACATCCACCTCGGCGACCGCGTCGCGCTGCCGAGCGTCGGCGGCGAGCACGGCGCGCTCGTCGGCGGTCCGCGCCACGGCCGCCGGCACGGCGAGGCCGATCGCGGCGAGCAAAATCAATGGCGTCGGCATGATCGGACTCCGTCTACCGAGGGATAGCTCAAGATCGCTTTCGAGCGCGGCACGGGATCGGGGCCGCTGTCCGCTTTCCCTCCCTGAAACTGGCCAGGAAGCCGGCGGCCCGGCCTTCATACGGCCATGACCGGTCGTTCCGGCGCCCCCATTGCTCGATCGCCCCCGGCAATGCGGCCCGCTCCTCTTCCGACAGGGCGCTGGCCGCGATCTTCTGGATCAGGTCGGAGAAGAGGCTGTCGCCCACCTCCCCCAACGTGCGGATGAGGAGAAGCCCCCGCTTTTCGCTCTGGCACGAAACCTGATCCACGCCGGGCGAATATTTATAGTGCCAGGCCGAGAGCAGGATCTGGAGGGGAAGCGCCGCCGGATCGACTTGCGTCGCCCTCGTCTCCTCGAGCAGCGCTTCCCAGGCCTTTCTCTTCGCCTCGTCCTTAAGCTCGAGCACGGCCCACTCGGCCACTCCAGTCGCGAACCCCGCGGCGAGGGCGAGAGTGAGGAGGGGGCGGGCGCGATAGTCGCCATGAGGCAAAGTCCGCAGGGCGTCCGTAAACCGGACGGTCCGATCGGCCCCGAACGTTCGCACCTGATACCAATAGAGCGAAAGCGCCAGCTCGGGCCACAGGGCCGCCGCCCGGGGATCGCTCCGCCACGGCTCGCCGCCTTCGCCGCCGACCGATTGCAGATCGGCGACATGCCCGATCAGGCGATGGGCCGCGAGCGGATCAAGTTCGGCGAGCCGTTTCATCAGCCGGGTTTCGATCCATTGGAAGGCTCGGCCATAGGCGCCGTTCCTGGCGAAGAAGCGGAGCGCGAGCCCGATCCTGTCCGGATCCTCGGGAACCTCGGCGGCCAGTCGGTCGAAGACCGGCAGGGCATCGGGATGGTCGCCCGTAACGAGCGCGGTGAGCAGCTGAAGCCGCATCGCCTCGAGATCACCCGGATCCGCATCGCCCGGCGGCGTGCCCAAGGCAAGCTGGGCGATCGCGTCGGCGTCGGACTGCTCGCGATCCGCGGATCGCGGGCGAACGCCGCGCCGGGGCATAAGGCCCTTCTCCAGCCCGGAGAGGGCGGCCAGCAGATAGGGCGTCGGTTTGTATGGCGAGAGCGAGCCGAGGTGGTCGCGAATGTCCTCGATTTCCGCGGATTGCAGCGCCTCGCCCGCCAGACCCCGCCTGCTGTCGGCGAGCCGCTCGAGACTCGCGATCTGCTCGATCGGCGCCGCCGTCGACTGCAGGCGCACGTAACGCCGCACGGTCCGCATCCAGACCGTTTCTTCGCCGGCATAATCCTCATTGATCCTGGAAAAGGGATAGCCGGCCTGCCGGAGTTTAGTCCCCTCATCCTTCTCCAGAAACAGGAGGTAGCGTCCGCCCTTGCGGAAGGTCATCCGATTGCACGGTCCCGCATGCCCTTCGGGATGGGACGAGCCGATATTGTTCTGGTCGCTCGGCGAAGGCTTTCCGAGAGCGCCCTCCAGCTCGACTTGGACCGGGGCCTCGCCCTTCACCCGATCCTCCACGTCGAAGGTGATGATTTTCAGATCCTCTCCGGGTCGCACCGCGGACACGCGGGCGATGACGATGGCGTCTGAAATCTGGACCAGCTCGAAATTGCTCGGGCGCACGAATTCGGGGATTACCGAGCAGGCGGCGGCGGGGGTCCAGGCGGAGGCCCCCACGACAAGGGCCGCCATTGCGGTCAGACTGCGCAACCCTTTCCCCACGACACGTCCTCCGCCGCGGAATTGGCGACGGAAAGCTCCGTCGAGTCAATGGTTCGGCCCATAAGAAAGGGCCGGGGAGTCGCCTCCCCGGCCCTTCTACTTTTGCGTCGGACGCGCGGGCAAAGCCCGCGCTGACGTCGGACGGGCTCGGCGGCGTTCGCCGCCGCCCCGCCGCCCGGATCTCGGCGAGTCCGCCGCTAACTCGCGTTAGCGGCGGCCGCCTCGATCAGAAGTCCATTCCGCCCATTCCGCCCATGCCGCCGCCGGGCATTCCGCCGCCGCCGGCCGGCTTGTCTTCCGGAGCCTCGCTCACCGCCGCTTCGGTGGTGATGAGCAGGCCGGCGACCGAGGCCGCGTCCTGCAGCGCCGTGCGGACGACCTTGGTCGGGTCGATCACGCCGGCCGCGACCAGATTCTCGTAGACCTCGGTCTGGGCGTTGAAGCCCATCGTCTGGTCGTCGCCGTCGATCAGCTTGCCGGCGACGACGGCGCCGTCATGGCCCGCATTCTCGGCGATCTGGCGGATCGGCGACTGGAGAGCGCGGCGGACGATGTCGATGCCGCGGGTCTGGTCGTCATTGACGCCCTTCATGCCCTCGAGCGCCTTGGTGGCGTAGAGCAGAGCGACTCCGCCGCCGGGGACGATTCCTTCCTCGACCGCCGCGCGGGTGGCGTGGAGGGCGTCGTCGACCCGGTCCTTGCGCTCCTTGACCTCGATCTCGGACGAACCGCCGACCTTGATCACGGCAACACCGCCGGCGAGCTTGGCGAGACGCTCCTGGAGCTTCTCCTTGTCATAGTCGCTGGTGGTGTTCTCGATCTGGGAACGGATCGCCTCGACCCGGCCCTTGATCCGGTCGCCGTCGCCGGCGCCGTCGACGATCGTGGTGTTGTCCTTGTCGATGGTGACGCGCTTGGCCTGGCCGAGCATGGCGACGGTGACGTTCTCGAGCTTGATGCCGAGATCCTCGCTGATCATCTCGCCGTTGGTCAGGATCGCGATGTCCTCGAGCATCGCCTTGCGGCGATCGCCGAAGCCGGGCGCCTTGACCGCCGCGACCTTGAGGCCGCCGCGAAGCTTGTTGACGACGAGCGTGGCCAGGGCCTCGCCCTCGATGTCCTCGGCGATGATCAGGAGCGGACGGCCCGACTGGACGACCGCTTCCAGGATCGGAAGCATCGCCTGGAGGTTCGAGAGCTTCTTCTCGTGGATGAGGATGTAGGGGTCGGTCGAATTCGACCTGCATCTTCTCGGGATTGGTGATGAAGTAAGGCGAGAGATAGCCGCGGTCGAACTGCATGCCCTCGACGACGTCGAGCTCGAACTCGAGGCCCTTGGCCTCCTCGACGGTGATCACGCCTTCCTTGCCGACCTTCTCCATCGCCTCGGCGATCTTCTCGCCGACGACGGTGTCGCCATTGGCGGAGATGATCCCGACCTGGGCGATCTCGTTGGAGCCGGAGACCGGCTTGGAGCGCGCCTTGAGATCCTCGACGACCTTGATGACGGCGAGATCGATGCCGCGCTTCAGGTCCATCGGGTTCATTCCGGCGGCGACCGACTTCATGCCCTCGCGGACGATCGACTGGGCGAGAACGGTGGCGGTGGTGGTGCCGTCGCCGGCCAGATCGTTGGTCTTCGACGCGACCTCGCGAAGCATCTGCGCGCCCATATTCTCGAACTTGTCCTTAAGCTCGATCTCCTTGGCGACGGTGACTCCGTCCTTGGTGATGCGCGGGCTTCCGAAGCTCTTGTCGAGGACGACGTTGCGGCCCTTGGGGCCGAGGGTGACCTTCACCGCGTCGGCGAGGATGTCGACGCCGCGCATGATGCGCTCGCGGGCGTCGCGCGAAAATCGAACGTCTTTCGCTGCCATGTTGATTGCTCCTTACTTCTTGAAAATTGCGTCACCCCAGCGAAGGCCGGGGTCTCGTGGGGTGAAAAGCTCGGCGCCTTCCACCCGCTGGGGTCCCAGCCTGCGCTGGGACGACGGATGAATCAGCCGACGATCCCGAGGATGTCGCTTTCCTTCATGATCAGCAGGTCCTCGCCGTCGAGCTTGACCTCGGTGCCGGACCATTTGCCGAACAGGATCTTGTCGCCGGCCTTGACGTCGAGCGGAGTGATCGTTGCCGTCCTCGGCGCGCGTTCCGGTGCCGACCGAGACGACCTCGCCTTCCTGCGGCTTTTCCTTGGCGGTGTCGGGGATGATGATGCCGCCGGCCGTCTTTTCCTCGGCCTCGACGCGGCGGACCAGCACCCGGTCATGGAGCGGACGAAAATTCATGCGCGTCACCTCTTCGTTATAGCGGCTGCCGGCCCCCAAAGGGTGCCGCGGCCGTTCCGATTGAAACTGTTAGCACTCACGCCTCGTGAGTGCCAGCGCTGCCGATCTAGGGTCTGCGCATCGCGGGTCAAGGGCCGCGGAGGGAATTTTGCGGTGGCGGCCCAGGCGATTTACAGCGAGCGGGGGCTGGTCTAGCCGATGGAGGTTGTTCCCCGGCGAAGGCCGGGGTCCAGCCTACTTACTCAAACCGGGCCCCGGCCTTCGCCGGGGAACGAGAAGCGGAGTGATTCAATGAGGTTCGCGGGCAAGGTCTGGAAGCTGCTGGTCGGGATCAAGGACGGGCTCGTCCTCCTGTTCATGCTGCTCTTCTTCGCCTTGCTCTACGCGGCGATGTCGGCGCGCCCGACGCTCGGCGCCGGCGATCGCGGCGCGCTTCTGCTCCAGCTCGACGGGCCGATCGTCGAGCAGCCGGCCCAGGCCACCGCCAGCGAGGTGTTCAGCGGCGGCGGTCCGCGCGAATATCGGCTTCGCGACGTCGTCCATTCGCTTCGGACCGCGGCGGCCGACGACCGGGTCAAGGCGGTGGTGCTCGACCTCGACATCTTCTCCGGCGGCGGCCAGGCGACCCTGTCCGCGGTCGGCGAGGCGCTCGACGCGGTCCGCAAGGCCGGCAAGCCCGTGCTCGCCTACGCCACCGCTTATGACGACGACAGCTATCTGCTCGCCGCCCATGCCAGCGAGGTGTGGCTGAACCCGATGGGCGGGGTGCTGGTCACCGGCCCGGGCGGCACCAACCTCTACTTCAAGGGCCTGATCGACAAGCTCGGGGTCACCGCCAACGTCTACAAGGTCGGCACCTACAAGGCGGCGGTCGAGCCTTTCACGCGCACCGACATGTCGCCCGAGGCGCGCGAGGCGCTGACCGGCGGTCTACGGCGCGATGTGGGAGAGCTGGCAGCAGGAGGTGCGCCAGGCCCGTCCCAAGGCGCAGCTCGCCCCCTATATCGCCGACTTGCCCGCGCGGGTCGCCGCGGCCGGGGGCGACATGGCGAAGGCCGCGCTCCAGGCCGGCCTGGTCGACAAGATCGGCGAGCGCGAGGCGTTCGACCGGCGGGTCGCCGAGATTGCCGGCAAGCGTTACGCCGAGCGTTCCCGGAAGCTTCGAGCGCATCGATTTCCGCCGATGGGCCGAGGCCCATCCGGCCAGCGACAGCGGCGGCGAGATCGGGATCGCTCACCGATCGCCGGCGACATCGTCGACGGCGAGGCCAATCTCGGCACCGCCGGGGCGGAGACGATCGTCCAGGCGCTCGAGAAAGGCCTCAGGGAGAAGGACCTCAAGGCTTTGGTGGTTCGGATCGATTCCGGCGGCGGCTCCGCGCTCGCCTCGGAGCGGATCCGCCAGGCGATGCTCGCCGCCAAGGCCAGGGGCCTGCCGGTGGTGGTGTCGATGGGCAGCGTCGCCGCGTCGGGCGGCTATTGGGTGGCGACGGCGGGCGACCGCATCTACGCCGAACCGTCGACCATCACCGGCTCGATCGGGGTGTTCGGTATCCTGCCGAGCTTCGAGGGCACGATGACCAAGCTCGGCCTCGGCGCCGACGGCGTCAAGACGACTCCTTTGTCCGGCGAGCCGGACCTGCTTCGCGGCCCCTCGCCCGAGGCCGACCGGCTGCTTCAGATGGGCGTCGACGGCACCTATCGCCGTTTCCTCGCCCTCGTCTCGGCGGCGAGCAAGATCCCGGTCGCCCGGGTCGACCAGATCGCCCAGGGCCGGATCTGGGCCGGCGGAACCGCCCACCAGCTCCGCCTGGTCGACTCGTTCGGCGGCCTCGACGACGCGGTCCGCGAGGCGGCGAAGCTGGCGAAGCTCGACCCCGAGGAGGCCAAGGCGGTGTGGCTCGAGAAAGAGCCGAGCTTCAGCGACCAGCTCTTGACGTCGTTCGCCGGCGACGGCGAGGACGAAGCGTCGCCGGACGCGTTCAGCCGACTCGCCGCCAAGCCGCGCCTCAGGATGCTCGCCGCCATCGGCGAGGCGGAGCGGCTGGTTTCGGGCGCCGCCATCCAGGCCCGCTGCCTCGAATGCGCCGGCCACGGCGCGCGTCCGCGCCCGCCGCTGGCGTCCGGCCTCACTGGCTGGCTCTGGCGCCTGCTCGGCGCATGAAGCCGAGGGCCGCGACGCCCGACGACGCCGCGGCCATCGCCGAAATCTACGCCGCCTTCGTGACGGAGAGCGCCGTCTCGTTCGAGACCGAGCCGCCCGACGGGCCGGCGATTCGGGCCCGGATCGCGGCGGGCGCCGGGCTCTATCCCTGGCTGGTCGGCGAGGAGGAGGACGGCACGATCCTCGGCTACGCCTACGCCGCCCGCTTCCGCGACCGCCCCGCCTATCGCTTCGCGGTCGAGACCAGCGTCTACCTGCGCGCCGGCGCCGCCGGCCGCGGATTGGGGCGGCAATTGTACCAACCCTTGCTCGCCACGCTGGAGCGCCAGGGCTTCACCCAGGCGATCGCCGCCATCACCCTGCCCAATGTCGCCAGCGTCCGCCTCCACGAACGGCTCGGCTTCGAGCGCGCCGGGACCTATCGGCAGGTCGGCTGGAAGCTGGGCGCCTGGCACGACGTCGGGCTGTGGCAAAGGGCTCTGGCCTTGGCAGGGACGCCGCCGGCGGAGCCCGAGCCGTCATTGCGAGCGTAGCGAAGCGATCCAGTGCAGTCTCCGAGGCCCATTGGATCGCTTCGTCGCTGCGCTCCTCGCAATGACGGGATTCAATCCACCCGCGTGTACCGAACGACCCGGCTGCCGGTCGGATCGACCCCCGACTGGCTCACCGCCTCATAGGAATCGGCGCCCACCTTGCGCCACAGCGTCGAGATCGTCAGCTTGCGCCCGTTCGCGCCCGTATAGGTCTCGTCGCCGAAGTCGAGCGTCTCGCCTTTCGCCGCCATCGTCCCCCGGCTGACCCCGCCCGACGAGTTCCAATAGGTGTAGCCGACCCGTTTCGCGGCGCCGTCCCAGCTGTACAGGGTCTCGCCCCGATAGGGCGCGCCGGGGCCGATCACCTCATGGCGGTCGCGGACGTGCTGGCCGCCATAGGCGCTCTCGAAGCAATGCGTGTCGGCCGAGCCGTTCTTGAACTCGCCGCGCCAGCAATGGCCGAGGAGGAAGCGCAGCGGCTCGAGCTCGGCGCGAAGCGGGGGCGGACTTCCCGCGGCCTTGGCGAAGCGCGCCTTCAAGGCGTCGAGCGAAGCCTGATTGCCCTTTTCGAAAAAGCCGAGCAGGCGAAGTCCCGCCTCGCTGTCCTCATAGCCCGTCCCGGTCAGCCGGACCCGGGTTCGCCCGTCTCCGGCCGGCTCGAGCTCGAAGGCGCTGACCACCTTCGAATAGGCATCGAAATCGGGAAATCCCTCCGGCGCCTTGACCGTCCGGAACACCATCAGCCGCCCCGGCACCCGGAGCAATATCTGCTGGCGGATGGTGGAGGGATCGCCCAATCTGGCCGTCGGCGCGTAGCTCGTCTCGATCAGGTCGGGAGCCGGAGTCCAGGCGACCGGCACCGCCCAGCTCTTCCAGCCCTCCGCGGTCGAGATCGCCGCCCAGACTTCCGCGGGCGCGGCGTCGACCATCGCCTCGTTGACCAGCAGGTGGCTGCCGTCCGGCGCCCGCTCCTTCGTCGCCGCCCAGGCCGGCGATGCCGCCGCCAGGCCGAGCAGCAGGGCCGCGATCCTCCTCTTCATGCCGCCTCCTCCTTCACCGTCAGCATCTCGAAATAGGCGCGGAGCTGAGCCACCGAGCGATCGAAATGACCGACGTCGAGGTGGGTGCGCGCCTGCATCACGCCGCCTTCCATCACGGTCAGGGCGAGCTCGGCCAGAGCGCGCAGGTCGGTGCCCGGCGCAAAGCGGCCGCGCGCCTGCTCCAGGCAGGATTCGACCGCCCCGACCCAGCCCTCGAAATTCTCGGCGAGCAGGCGCCGGACCGCCGGATCCGCCTCGTGAAGCTCGAGCGCGAGGCTTCCGATCGGGCAGCCGTAGCCGCAGTCGGTCTCGACGATCAGCGAGCGGTATTTGGCGAGCAAAGCGAAGACCTTCTCGACCGGATCGGCGACGGCGCCCCAGGCGGGCTCCAGAAGCATCGGCCCGATGCCGTCGCGATAGGCCTCGAGCACCGCGATCAGCAGGTCCTGCTTGCCCGGGAAGAAATGGTAGAGGCTGCCGCTATTGACCTGGCTTCGGCTCAATATGTCGGCGATCGAGGTCGAGCCGAAGCCCTTCAGCCAGAACAGCTCCATCGCCGCGTGGATGATTCGTCCGCGTGTATCCTTGCCCGTCATGACTCCTTGTTGATTGAACGTTCAATCAAGGTCAAGCCCTTCGTCACCCGGAACGGGGCGAGACGAGCGGCGATCCCGCGGATTCCGAGCTCAGGATCCTGAGGTTTTATACGGAAACCCGCTCCCTTATAAGGCCTTATAAGGGAGAATAGCGCGCGCCTGAGCCCACTTAAATTCACTTCTCTCCGGGCAGGTACCGCTCGACGGTTTCGCGCTCATGGACTCGCAGGCGGGCCGGAATGACCGGTCATTCCCGGGCGCGGGTGTAGGAAGGCAGCTTCCAGCCGAAGTGAATGGCGCCTGCGCGCAGGGCGAAGCCGGCCGCCGCCGCGACAACCCCCGCAAGCGCAACCGGAACGCCGGCCAGCAGCAATCCGACCATCAGCGCCGCCGACAATGCGGCCGCGGTGACGTAGAGCTCGGGCCGCATCAGAGTGGAGGGCTCGTCGGCAAGCACGTCGCGGATGATTCCGCCCAGGCAGGCGGTGAGCACACCCATCGCCATCGCCGGGAGGGGGGCGAGGCCGAAAGCGAGACCCTTGGCGGCGCCGAAGGTGGCGTAGGCGGCAATTCCGGCCGCATCGAGCCAGAGCAGCGCCGGCCCCTGCCAGAGCGTTCCGGGCAGCGCCCAGACCGCGAGGGCGGCAGCGAAGCAGATGATGAGGTGCCCGTTCTCGTGGACCCAGAAGACCGGCGCGCCGATCAGCAGGTCGCGCGCGGTGCCGCCGCCGACTCCGGTGACCACCGCGAAGAAGATGAGGGTGACCAGGGTCTGCTTCTTCGCCGCCGCGACCAGGGCGCCCGAGCAGGCGAAGACGGCGACTCCGGCCCAGTCGAGATAGGGCAGGGCCGTGCCCAGCAAGGCGGCCGGGCCGGTCATCGCCGCCGCCGCTTCAGGGTGAGCGGAAGCATCGCAAGCGCCAGCAGGGTCGTCACCAAAGCGGCGAGGCCGAAGCCGATGAGCCAGGGATTGTGGGCGTCCTCGCGAGTCTTAAGGTCCATGATGTGGAGGCCCCACATGAAATCGTAGAAGCGCCACCAGCGCGTGCGCCGCGCCAGGATCTCGCCGGTCGCGGCGTCCAGATAGAAGCGGGTGCCGTCGCTCATCGTCACCCGCCAGGCCGCGACCTTGCGTCGAAGATCGAGCGGCGGCGCCTCCGCCGAGGTACGATCGACGGCTGAGATCCGCGCCTTGCCGGTGTAGCGCGCCTCGACGATCCGGGCGGCGTCGGCGGCGGCGAGCGGCGGCAGCAGCCGGCCGGTAAGCGCGTCGGCGAGGCGGGTGCCGCCGTCGGCATATTTGAGCAGCCATCGGGGCCCGTCCGGCCCCGCTTCCAGCCGAAGCGACGCGAGCGGCCGCGGACCGATCGCGGGCGGGACGGCGGCAAGCCCCGCCGGAAGCGCCGGCGCCTCGGCGATCAGGCCTTCGCCGCGCACCGTCTCGATCGGCCGGGCGACCATGACCAGGCCCGACACCATCCAGGCGAGAATCGGCAGTCCGACGACCCAGCCGAGCCAGATATGCCAGCGCCTGAGCCTTTGCCGAATCCTCAAGATCGCCGTCCCCGTCATCCCCGCGTAAGCGGGGATCCAGCTTCACCCGCTAAAAGTTAGAAAGAAAGTCCGGATTCCCGCCTGCGCGGGAATGACGGCTAGTTGAACCGCTCCATGCAGCTGTCGAGGACCGGGATGGGCGAGCCGAGCGCCGCCGCCGCCGCCAGCGCCTGGTCGCGTTCGCGGCTCTGCGCTTGCGTGTCGGATCCGGCGCGGGCGCGCAGGCCGGGGGCGAGGGCGTCGTTCAGCTCGGTCCGCATGCGCGAATAGCCGGCCAGCTCGTTGCCGAAATTCTTCTCCGAGCCTTCGAGCGCGACGCTGGTGAACTCGGCCAGCTCCTCGCAGGCGATCTGAGCCTCGAACCGGCCCGGGGGCAGCTTGATTTCGGTCTTCGCCGTGGCCGGAAAGGCCGAGTCGCAGACCGGCACGAGGTCGCGCCATCTGCCGCCGGTGATGCCCGCTTCGAGCGCGCGCATGCGCTTGTTGATCCGGTTCGCGGTCTCGGCCTCGAACTTCCCGCCTTCGGACGCGGTCAGCAGGGCGTAATGGAATATCTTGCCCTGCGCGGCGAGCGGCAGCGGTGCCTTCACGTCGGTCACGGCCGTGCGCGCCGCCGCCGCCGCGACGACCCCGCAGGTCGCGGCGCGGTCGATCGGATCGGCGGGCAGCTCGAGCGTCTTGGCACCGCAGGCGGCGAGGGTGAGCGCACAGCCCAGAATGGCGGGAACGGGTTTCAACGGCGGCGCTCCATCGTTGCGGATCTGGGCTGGAGGAGACGCCTGTCGCGTTGCGCAGTCAAGCCGCGCAAGACCGTCATTGAGAGCGAAGCGAAGCAATCCAGCGCAGAGGTTGTCGCATACGCCGCCGCTGGATTGCTTCGTCGCTACGCTCCTCGCAATGACGACCTCATCAGATGTGGATCGGCTTGCCCGTCACCGCCATCGCCGCTTCCTTGATCGCCTCCGAATGGGTCGGGTGGGCGTGGCAGGTGTAAGCGATGTCCTCGCTGGTCGCTCCGAACTCCATCGCCTGGGCCGCCTGGGCGATCATCGTTCCGGCGACCGAGGCGATGATGTGCACCCCGAGCACCCGGTCGGTGCGGGCATCGGCGATCACCTTGACGAAGCCTTCGCCCTCGCGGTTGGTCTTGGCGCGGCTGTTGGCCATCATCGGGAACTTGCCGGCCTTATACCGCGATTCCGGCTTCCTTGAGCTCCTCCTCGGTCTTGCCGACCGCGGCGATCTCCGGGAAGGTGTAGACGACCCCGGGAATGACGTCGTGGTTGATGATCCCGACCTGGCCGGCGAGGATCTCGGCGACCGCGATCCCCTCGTCCTCGGCCTTGTGGGCGAGCATCGGGCCCGGCGTGACGTCGCCGATCGCGTAGACGCCGTCGACGCCGGTCCGGAAATCGTGGTCGACCTCGATCTGGCCGCGCTTGTTGAGCTGGATTCCGGCGGCCTCGAGGTCGAGGCCGTCGGTGTTCGGCCTTCGCCCGATCGACACCAGGACCACGTCCGCCTCGATCGTCTGGGCCTCGCCGCCCTGGGCCGGCTCGACGGTGAGGGCGACCGCCTCGCCCTTCAGCTCCGCCTTGGTGACCTTGGTCGAGGTTCGGATCTCGAAGCCCTGCTTCTTGAAGATCTTGGCCGCTTCCTTGCGGATCTCGCCGTCCATCCCGGGCAAGATCTGATCGAGATATTCGACCACCGTGACCTTCGCTCCGAGCCGCCGCCACACCGAGCCGAGCTCGAGCCCGATCACGCCGCCGCCGATCACGACCATGTGGCCCGGCACCCTGGCCAGCTCCAGCGCGCCCGGTCGAATCGACGATCCGCTCCTGGTCGATCTCGACCCCCGGCAAAGGCGTGACCGACGAGCCTGTGGCGATGACGATGCTCTTCGCCGAATAAGCCGCGCCGGCGACGTCCAGAGCGTTCGGACCGGTGAATTTCGCATGGCCCTTGAGCCAGGTCACCTTGTTCTTCTTGAACAGGAACTCGATTCCGCCGGTCAGCCCCTTGATCGCCTCCTTCCGGCCGGCGTGCATGGCGTCGAGGTCGAGCTCGACCCCGGTCGTCTTGATCCCCCATTTGGCGAGCGTGCCGTGCGCCGCTTCCTCGAACAGCTCGGACGCGTGGAGCAAAGCCTTGGACGGAATGCATCCGACGTTGAGGCAGGTCCCGCCGAGCGTCTCCCGGCTCTCGACGCAGGCCGTCTTCAGCCCGAGCTGCGCGGCCCGGATGGCGGCCACATAGCCGCCCGGGCCGGCGCCGATCACGATCACGTCGAATTGTGTGTCAGTCATCGTTTCTCTTTCATTCCACAGCGTAGCTGTCGCGCAAAGTCCCCATGTGGGTCTTCCCGTGCGGCAACTCGCCGCGGCCATTCACTACAACGATTTCAAGGTCTCCGGTCAGCGGGTATACCCTGGTTTTCAGCCAATCCGCCGTGCTCATACTGCCAGTCGCACATCGTTGATAATCGTACTTGCCCACTTTCTCGTCGCTTGCCGCTCTGACAATGATGCGAACACCCTCTAATTCAAAGATTTTCTGCTCTAGTTTCCAAGCTTGCATGCCAGCCTCCTGCTCCTGATAGCAAGCTAGTAGCATCTTAAAACACACTTAATCAAGAGTTATTTCGACGTTAAAGGTCAATCAGCAATCGCGTCGGGTCTTCCAGCGCTTCCTTCATCCGCACCAGAAACGTCACCGCCTCCCGGCCATCGACCAGGCGATGGTCGTAGCTCAGCGCCAGATACATCATCGGCCGCACCACCACCTGGCCGTCGCGGACCACCGGCCGCTCCTCGATCCGGTGCATTCCGAGCACCGCCGATTGCGGCGGGTTGATGATCGGGGTCGACAGCAGCGAGCCGAACACGCCGCCGTTGGAGATGGTGAAGGTTCCGCCCTCCATGTCGGCCATGGTCAGCGAGCCTTCCTTGGCCCGCCTGCCGAAGTCGGCGATCGTCTTCTCGACCTCGGCGAAGCTCAGCGCCTGGGCGTCGCGGATGACCGGGACGACCAGCCCGTTCGGCGCCGAGACGGCGACCGAGACGTCGACATAATCGTGATAGACGATCTCCTCGCCTTCTATGTAGGCGTTGACCGAAGGCACGTCGCGGGCGGCCAGCACCGCCGCCTTCACGAAGAAGCTCATGAAGCCGAGCCGGATGCCGTGCTTCTTCTCGAACAGATCCTTGTAGCGGCTGCGCGCCTCCATCACCGCCGTCATGTCGACATCGTTGAAGGTGGTCAGAAGGGCGGCCGTATTCTGGGCCTCCTTGAGCCGGCGGGCGACGGTCTGCCGGAGCCGGGTCATCCGCACCCGCTCCTCCTTGCGCTCACCCGAGACGGGACGGGGCGGGGGCGGATGAGGCTGCGGGGGCGGCCGGCGGAGGCGGCGGCGGGGCCGGCGCTTCCTTGGCCCTGGCGGCCGCCGCGAGGACGTCGTCCTTGGTCAGCCGCCCGTCCTTGCCGGTGCCCTTGATCCGCGACGGATCGAGATGATGCTCGAGCACGATCCGCCGAACCGCGGGCGACAAGGTGAGATGGGGGCTGTCGTCGTCGCCGGCTTCGTCGCCGCGAAGCTCGACATTCTCGCCAGCGCCTTCCGGGTTGACCGGCGTTTCGGCGGGAGTCGCCTGCTGCGCCTGAGGCTGGGCCGGCATTCCCGAGCCGCTCTCGATCCGGGCGATCGCCGCTCCGACCGCGACCGTGTCGCCGACCGCGACGAGCTGGTCGCCCATCACCCCGTCGACCGGCGAAGGCACCTCGATCGCGACCTTGTCGGTCTCCAGGCTGGCGACGGGCTCGTCGGCCTTGACGGCATCGCCGGGCATCTTGAGCCACTGGCCGAGAGTCGCCTCGGTGATCGATTCCCCAAGGGTCGGGACTTTGACTTCGGTCGCCATGTCGTTCCTTTATCCGGCCTTGCGTTGCGCCGGCGCGTGACTGCTATGGCCGAGCGCGTCGGCGATCAAGGCCGCCTGCTCGGCGGCGTGGCGCCTGGCGAGGCCGGTGGCCGGCGACGCCGAGGCGGGACGGCCGGCATAAACCGGCCGCTTCGGCTGGAGGCCGGCCTCGCCGAGCCGGCGCTCGATTCGAGGCTCGACATGGGCCCAATAACCCTGGTTTTGCGGCTCCTCCTGCGCCCAGACCAATGCCTCGAGATGGGTCATGCGCTTCAGGCGCGCCAGCAAGGCTTCGCCCGGGAACGGATAAAGCTGCTCGATCCGGACGATGCTGGTGTGCCCGTCGCCGGCCGTGTCGCGCGCGTCGAGCAGCTCGTAGGCGAGCTTTCCGGTGCACAGGACCAGCCGCTTCACCGCCTCGTCGGCGGGCGCGTTCGGATCGGACAGGATGCGCTTGAAATGGCTGTCGCCGATGAAGTCGGCGAGGCCGGAGACGGCAGCCTTGTGACGGAGCAGCGACTTGGGAGTCATCAGCACCAGCGGCTTCCTGAAGTCGCGGTTCATCTGGCGCCTGAGGATGTGGAAATAATTGGCCGGGGTCGTGCAGTTCGCCACCTGCATATTGTCCTCGGCGCAAAGCTGAAGGAAGCGCTCGGGCCGGGCCGAGCTGTGCTCGGGTCCCTGTCCTTCATAGCCGTGCGGAAGGAGCAGGACGAGGCCGCTGGCGCGAAGCCATTTCGCCTCGCCGGCGGCGATGAACTGGTCGATCATCACCTGGGCGCCGTTGACGAAGTCGCCGAACTGCGCCTCCCACAGCACCAGGGTCTGCGGATCGGCGAGCGAATAGCCATATTCGAAGCCCATCACTCCGAATTCGGAAAGCGGGCTGTCGCGCACCTCGAAACGGGCGGGGCCGATCCGGGTGAGCGGGATATATTTGCGCCCGTCATTCTGGTCGAGCCAGACGGCGTGGCGCTGGCTGAACGTGCCCCGCCCCGAATCCTGGCCGGACAGGCGCACCGGATGGCCCTCGCGCAGCAGGGTGCCGAAGGCGAGCGCCTCGGCGGTCGCCCAGTCGAAGCCCTGGCCGCTCGCGAACATCTCCCGGCGCGCGTCGACGATCCGGGCCAGGGTCTTGTGGACCGCCAGATCCTCCGGGACGGTGGTGAGGATCGTCCCCACCTCGCGCGCCGTCTCCTCCCCGACTCCGGTGGGAACGTTGCGGCGCTCGGTGATCGCTTCCTGCGGCCGGTTGAGCCCCGCCCAGGCGCCCTCGAACCAGTCGGCCTTGTTGGGCAGATAGGATTTGGCCGCCTCGAACTCCCCTTCGAGCAAGGCGGTGAAGGCGGCGATCTCCTTCTCGACCCAGTCGGGCCCGATCACCCCCTCCTCGACCAGCCGCTTGGCGTAGAGCTCGGAGACCGGCGGATGGCCGCGGATCTCGGCGTACATGAGCGGTTGGGTGAAGCTCGGTTCGTCGCCCTCGTTGTGGCCGAAGCGGCGGTAGCACCACATGTCGATGACGATGTCGCGGTTGAAGCGCTGGCGATATTCGATGGCGAGCTTGCAGCAGAAGGTCACCGCCTCGGGATCGTCGCCGTTGACGTGGAGGATCGGCGCCTGGATCGCCTTGGCGACGTCCGACGGATAAGGCGACGACCGGCCGAATTGCGGGCTGGTGGTGAAGCCGACCTGGTTGTTGATGATGTAGTGGAGGCAGCCGCCGGTCGAGTAACCGGGAATGCCCGAGAAGCCGAGGCATTCGGCGACGATGCCCTGCCCGGCGAAAGCGGCGTCGCCGTGGAGCAGCACCGGAAGCACCCGGTCGCCGTCGGGGTCGTCGAGGGCGACCTGCTGCGCCTTCGCCTTGCCGAGCACGACCGGATCGACCGCTTCGAGATGGCTGGGATTGGGGACCAGCGAGAGATGGACCTTGATCCCGTCGAACTCGCGATCGGACGAGGTGCCGAGATGATATTTGACGTCGCCCGAGCCGCCGACGTCCTCGGGATTGGCGGAACCGCCGGCGAATTCCGAGAAGATCGCGCGATAGGGCTTGGCCATGACGTTGGCGAGGACGTTCAAGCGGCCGCGATGGGCCATTCCCATCACGATCGAGCCGACCCGGTCGGCGCCGCCATATTTGATCACCGCTTCCAGCGCCGGGATCATCGATTCGCCGCCGTCCAGGCCGAACCGCTTGGTTCCGACATATTTGCGGGCGAGAAATTTCTCCCACTGCTCGGCCTGGACGACCTTGGCGAGGATCGACGTCTTGCCCTCGGGCGTGAAACGGATCGCGGCCTCCGGCCCCTCCATCCGGTCCTGGAGGAAGCGACGCTCCTCGACGTCGTTGATGTGCATATATTCGAGGCCGACATGGCCGCAATAATTGCGCCTGAGGATCTCGACGACCTCGCGCACGCTCCCTTGGCTGAGGCCGAGCGCTCCGCCGAGCCAGACCGGGCGGTCGAGCGCGGCGCCGGTGAAGCCGTGATATTCGGGCTTCAGATCCTCGGGCATCTCGCGCTTGGCGAGACCCAGAGGATCGAGATTGGCGGCGAGATGCCCGCGCACCCTATAGGTGCGGATAAGCATCATCGCGCAGATGCGAATCGTTCGCCGCCTGCTCGACCTCGGCGTTCGACCTGCCCGGACGCGCGGCGGCTTCCTTGGCCTTCGCCGCGACCGTCTCGATCGTCATCAAGGTCGGGTCGAGGCCCGAATTGAGCTCGTCGAGCTCGGCGACGGGCCAGTTGGGGCGCGCCCAGCTCGGTCCCTGCTCGCGTTCGCTGCCGATGCTGTCCAAGTCCGATCCGCCTTTCGAAACTTCTACCGTCCAGTGCGCCACAGGTTCCCGTCATTGCGAGGAGCGGAGCGACGAAGCAATCCAGCCCCACGTCGGACGCAGCACTGGATTGCTTCGCTGCGCTCGCAATGACGAGTGCTATCCCTTCAAAAGCGCGGCGAGGGTCGATCCCAACTCAGATGGGCTCGGCGACACGGTAATTCCAGCCGCCTCCATCGCCGCGATCTTGTCGTCGGCACCGCCCTTGCCACCGGCGACGATGGCGCCGGCATGGCCCATCCGCCGTCCCGGAGGCGCGGTCCGGCCGGCGATGAAGCCGACGGTGGGCTTGCCGCGCCCGGCCCGCGCCTCGTCGGCGAGGAACTGGGCGGCATCCTCCTCGGCCGAGCCGCCGATCTCGCCGATCATGATGATCGATTGCGTTTCCGGGTCGGCGAGGAACAGTTCGAGGACGTCGACGAAATTGGTGCCGTTGACCGGATCGCCGCCGATCCCGACCGCGGTCGTCTGGCCGAGGCCGGCGTTCGTGGTCTGGAACACCGCCTCATAGGTGAGCGTGCCCGAGCGGCTGACCACTCCGACCGAGCCCTTTCGGAAGATGCTTCCGGGCATGATCCCGATCTTGCACTCGCCGGGAGTCAGCACGCCCGGGCAGTTCGGCCCGATCAGCCGCGACTTCGAGCCGGAAAGCGCCCTTTTCACCCGGACCATGTCGAGCACCGGAATGCCCTCCGTGATGCACACGATCAGCGGCACCTCGGCGTCGATCGCCTCGAGGATCGAATCGGCGGCGAAGGGCGGCGGAACGTAGACGACGCTGGCGTCGGCGCCGGTCTCGCGCACCGCCTCCTGCACCGTGTCGAAGACCGGAAGCCCGAGATGGGTCTGCCCGCCTTTGCCCGGGGTCACGCCCGCGACCATCTTGGTCCCGTAGGCGAGCGCCTGCTCGGTGTGGAAGGTGCCGGTCTCGCCGGTCATCCCCTGGGTGATGACCTTGGTCGCGGAGTTGACGAGTATCGACATTCAAAAGCCTCCAATGGCCTGGGCGACGAGAACGTTGCCGCTGAGGCCGTAAGTTTTTCCGACCGGGTGATTCTGGGGAACGTGGTTGACCTCGACGGTGATGCCCTCGCGCCAACCGGCCGGCTCCCACAGGCGTTTCGAAAAGCCCGGGGCCGGCTCCTGGACTCCGGTGGGCGGCTTGCCCATCCATTGGGTCAGGAGCTTGGGTTTGAGCGGCCGCGTCGCCTCGAAATCGTAGAGCCGGCAGCCGACGCCCCAGAAGCCCGAATTGTCCTCGTAGCGCGAGACGATCAGGAAGATGTCGCGGCCGCCGAGCCTTCGCCGGAAAGTGGCGCCGGTGGAGGTACCGTCTTTCGCGGTCGCCTCGCGCCCCATCTTGACGAGGCGGGCGACCCGGGGCTCCGATTCCTCGGCCATGGCGGTCCACCCCGACGCGGCCGCGTCGGCCTTCATCGACTCGACGTCGCCGGTCCGGGCGCAGGCCGCCTTGAAAGAGTCGAGCATTTCCCGCTCGGGCGGCGGCGTCGAGGGGGCTGCGAGGGCGAGCAGGAGGGCGCCGGCGAGCATCGCTTAGCGGGCCGGCTTTTTCGGCGCCCGGACCGAGAACCAGACCCGGTTGCCGGGCATCGACGGGCTGTCCTTGCCGACCATCACGGTGACGATCCGCGGCCCCGAAGCGCCCTCCACCGTCCATTCCGGGGCGAAGTTGCCCTTCCGCTTGCCCTTCTTGTCCACCGCCGAAGCCGCATTGGAGGGTTCGGCGCCGATCGCCGCCGACAGCGCGCCGATCACCGCGGGCCGGTCGGCCATGGCGGGGACGTAGAAGCTGGCGTTGCACTGGGCGGGCGGCGCGGCGAAAAAGCCGTCGGTGCGGGACAGCGCGAGCCCCGCCCCGTTCCACACGCCGAGCGTGATCGGCCCGGTCTTCTTGCTTCCGGGGATAGTGTGCGGAACCGCGGTGAGGCCGGCCGCCGTCGCCGCCTGGGCCACCGCCGCGTCGCTGCCGCCGGTGTCGAGGCAGAGGCTCTTGAACATTGCCGCCATCTCGGTCGCGGACCGGTCGGCCGGCGCCGGAGCCTCGCCGCCGCCGCCGCCGAACATGAGCGTGACGATCCGGCCGTACGGATCCACCCACATGGCGCCGTTCTGGGCGCCCGCCGGGGCCGCGATCCCGATCAGCGACAGGACGGCAGCGCTAAATGGTAGACGCTTCATCACGCTCTCCCTTCGGACCGGAGATCAGGCGAGGCTGCCGTCGATCGCCTTGCAGGCTTCGAGCAGCTCCCTGACCGCGTCGACCGAGACCTGGAAGTTCGCCTTGGCGCTCTCGTCCAGCTCGATCTCGACGATCCGCTCGACCCCGCCCGCGCCGATCACGACGGGGACTCCGACATAAAGGTCGTTCACGCCATATTGGCCGGTCAGATAGGCCGCCGCCGGAAGGACCCGCTTCTTGTCCTTGAGGAAGCTCTCGGCCATCGCCAGCGCCGCCGTCGCCGGGGCGTAATAAGCCGAGCCGGTCTTCAGCAAGGCGACGATCTCGCCGCCGCCCGAGCGGGTGCGCTGGACGATGGCGTCGATCCGCTCCTGGGTCGACCAGCCCATCTTGATCAGATCGGGGACCGGGATGCCCGCGACCGCCGAATAAGCCGGCACCGGCACCATCGTGTCGCCATGGCCGCCAAGAACGAAGGCGGTGACGTCCTCGACCGAGACCTTGAACTCTTCGGCGAGGAAATGGCGGAAGCGCGCCGAATTGAGCACGCCCGCCATCCCGACCACCTGGCTGTGCGGAAGTCCGGAAAATTCGCGGAGCGCCCAGACCATGGCGTCCAAGGGGTTGGTGACGCAGATGACGAAGCTGTCCGGGGCGTGCGCCTTGATGCCCTCGCCGACCGCCTTCATCACCTTGAGGTTGATACCGAGCAAATCGTCGCGGCTCATGCCGGGCTTGCGGGCGACCCCGGCGGTGACGATGCACACGTCGGCGCCCTTGATGTCGGCATAATCCTGGGTTCCGGTGAGCAGGGCGTCGAAGCCCTCGACCGGCCCGGCCTGGGCGAGATCGAGCGCCTTGCCCTGGGGGATGCCCTCGGCGACGTCGACGAGGACGATGTCGCCCATCTCGCGGATCGCGGCGAGGTGGGCCAGGGTTCCGCCGATCATGCCGGCGCCGATGAGCGCGATTTTCGTGCGAGCCATGGGGCTGCTCCAGCCTTTCTAACATAGTCAAAGCAAGGCAGGCGGCAGGACGCCGCCAAATGTGGCGCCCGCTTAGACCCGAAGGCGGAAGGGGGCAACCGGTCGCGTCACCCGTCATTGCGAGGAGCGGAGCGACGAAGCAATCCAGTTACGGCGCCCGTACCGCCCGCCCGCCGGATTGCTTCGCTGCGCTCGCAATGACGAAGCTGACGGAGCGTGCCTGCCGCTACAGAGGCGCGCGACGAAGCGTGAGGACCTGGTCGCCGACGGTCCCGTCCTTGCCGCGCAGAGTGATCGTCACGATCAGCGTATCGGCCTTGCGCCCGAGCGTGAGGCCCTTGAAACGCAGCCGGTCCGGCTCGGCGGCCACGGGGTCGAAGCTGTGCCAGACGGCCTTGTCTTCCCACGCCGTGAAATCCGGATTGAAGTGCTTGACCCGCAGCCGGAGCCCGCCCGGCCGGGCGTCGATCAGCATGATCTCGTAGAAGACCGGCTTGCCCGCCTTCAACAGCTGGAAATGGCCGACCATCTGGCCGCCGGCGGCCGGCGCCCAGGTCTCCTCGACTCGGCCGCCGAGGCCCTCGCCGATCCAGCGCCCGGCAAGCCACGCCGCATCCTCGATCGTTTCCGCGGCCGCCGGAGCGGCGAAAAAGACGCTGGCCAGCGCGAAAACCACCGGGGCCCTCATCGGGGGAGCTCCTCGTACAGCATCAGCGCATTGTCGTCGGGGTCGTAGAAGGTGAGCAGCCGCACCAACCCCGGAATATCCCGGATCGGACCGTCCTGGCGAACCCCGCGGGACTCCAGCTCCGCCTTCGCCGCCTCGATATCCTCGACTCCGAAGGTCAGCGTCGCGCCGCCCTTGCCGCCCGCTTCCTCCACTTCGGAGAGGCCGAGATTGACCCGCTCCACCCTGGTCTTGAGCTCGCACCAGGCGATGTCCTCGACCCGGTAGAGCAGGTCGAAGCCAAGCGTGTCGCGATACCAGGCGATGGCGCGGTCGAGGTCGCTCACCCCCATCGCGCAGGTCAGCCCACCGTCGAAGCGAATGGCCATGTTTTTCCTCCCTTGATGTACTATTTTTATAGCAGCTATCTTTATAGTCAAGTATAAGCGGCTCATGCTGCCCGAGGACGATCTTCGCTGGCTGGTTGGAAGCCGCTGGTTCCTGCCGCTGCTCGCTTTGGCCAGCCGCGAGCAAGGCGTGCGCTCGGCGGTTCTGGCCGCCCGCCTCGGGATCTCGCGCTCGATGCTCGCCGGAGCGCTCGACCGGCTGCTCCGCAGGGGCTGGCTGGCTCGCAACCCCGGCCACGGCCACCCGCTTCGCCCCGAATATGTGCTCACTGAAGCGGGCCGGCCGGTCGGCGCCTGGTGCGAGCGGGTGATGGAGGAAAGGGAGCGGCTCGGGCTCGACACTCAGGCTCTCGGCCGCTGGTCGCTTCCCCTGGTGGGCCGGCTCGATCGCCGCTGGGAGCGATTCTCCTGGCTCGAGGCGCAGCTCAGCCCGATCAGCCCCCGCTCCCTCTCGCTCGGTCTCAAGCAGCTTCTGGAAGCAGGCCTGGCCGACCGCCGCCTCGAAGATGCCTTCCCGCCCAGGCCACTCTACGGCCTCACCGGCCGCGGCCAGCGCCTCGCCCGGGCGATGGGGTAGGATGGCGGGCCCGGGAGTCTGTCATCCCGGACTTGATCCGGGATCCATGAACACGGACGTTCGCGAAAGCACTCGACGGTCGGGGCCGCCCTATTTCCCCGCCAGCGCCTTCAGCATGTCGGTCCAATGGTCGACGTCGTCGTACAGCGCCTTGACCGGAAGCCGCTCGTCGCGGCCGTGGGCGCGCAGGTCGTCGGGGATCACGCCCCAGCTTCCGTCGACTCCGTAGACGGGGATGCCCGCGACCCGGAACGGGCGGGCGTCGCTGGCGCCGGTGCTCATATCGGGCATGACCGGAGCGCCGGGATGGCGGGCACGGACGGCCGCTTCGTAGGCCGCGACGACGTCGGGCCGGAGCGGCGAGGCGAGCGACATCTTCTGGTCGTCGGTACGCTCGACCTTGACCTCGGGATCGTCGACCAGCTTCTCGAGCTCGTCGCGGATCGCCGCCGGCTCGACCCCCGGCATGATCCGGCAATTGACGCTCGCCCGGGCCAGCTGCGGAAGCGCGTTGTCGGCATGGCCGCCCTCGAGCCTCGTGGCGACACAGCGGGTACGGGTGAGGCCGACCTCGCCCTCGTCCGCCTCGATCAGGTCGGCGGCCTTGCCGTCGTTCGGATTGGCCAGCCAGGCCCGCATGGCGTCGCCGAGCGGACCCTTCTCGCCCTTCTCGCGGACCCCGAAATAGGCGCGCGTGGTGTCGTTGAGCATCGGCGTGAAGCGATAGGCCTCGAGCCGCCCGATCGCATGGGCGAGCTTGTAGATGGCGTTGTCGGCGCGCGGCTTGGAGCTGTGGCCGCCGCGGTTCCTGACCGTGAAAGTATACATGGAATAGGTCTTCTCGGCGGTCTGCATCGAGAAGCCGAGCGCCCGCCCGTCCTTGGCGAAGCCGCCGCCGCCGCCGTCCGAATTGAGCGCGAATTCCGAGTCGGTCCATTTGCGCCATTCGGTCGCCCCGAGCCGGGCGCCATTGCCCTCGGTCTCCTCGTCGCCGGTGAACAGGACGACGATGTCGCGGGTCGGCTTGAACCCCTCGGCCCTCAGCCGGAGCAAAGCCGTGGTGACCGCGGTGATGCCCTGCTTGATGTCGCTGGTGCCGCGGCCGTAGAAATAGCCGTCCTTCTCGGTGAGGGTGAACGGCTCAAGCGACCAGTCGTCCCTTTTCGCCTCGACCACGTCCATATGGGCCATGAGCAGGATCGGCTTCCTGCCCGAGGGCTTCGCCGCCGGCCAGCGCGCGATGAACGCCGCGGTCTTGTCGCCCGGCGAGCCCTCATAGGGTATGACGTGGATGTCGCCTTCGGCCCAGCCGCCGGCCTTGTACTGATCGGCGAGATATTGGGCGAGCTCGGGCACCTTGCCGCGGCCCATCACCGTCGGGATCGCGATCGAATGCGCCAATATCTCGCGCGCCTTCGAGTCCCATTTGTCGGGCGCGGGATCGGCGGCGAGGGCGGTGGTGGAGAGGAGACCGAGGGCAAGGACGACGGCAACGCGCATGGAGGAGGCTCCCGCTATGGACGGCGCGGAAGCTGGACCGGGTTCAGGCCCCGGTCAACCGTCCCCGTCGCCCCACTCCCCCCGTCATTGCGAGCGAAGCGAAGCAATCCAGAGCGGCGCCTCCGTCCGCTGGATTGCTTCGTCGCTGCGCTCCTCGCAATGACGGGCCCCTACCCCTCCCCATGCCCCGCCGCCAGATACTCCCGCGACTGCATCTCGATCAGCCGCGACGCCGTGCGCTGGAACTCGAAGGCCCCGTCGCCCTCGGGATAGAGGCCGTCGGGCGCCGCGTCCGCCGCGGCGAGAAGCTTCACCTTATGCTCGTAGAGCGCGTCGATCAGGGTGACGAAGCGCGCCGCCTCGTTGCGCCGGTCGGGGCCCATCACCGGGACTCCGACGAGGATGACCGTGTGGTAGCGGCGGGCGACGGCGAGATAGTCGGCGGCGCCCCTTGCCTCTGTGCACAGGCGCCTGAACGAGAAGACGGCGACCCCCTTCAGGCTCTTGGGCACGTGCAGGGTGCGGCCGCCCTGCACCGGGATATCCTCGCTCGGCACCTTGGCCCGGTCCTCGACCGAGAAATCGGTGAGCCGGAAAAAGGCCGCGCTGAGCGCCTCGGTCGCCTCCGGGCCGTTCGGCACGTACCAGGTCGGAAAGCCGCCGAGCCGCTCGAGCCGGTAGTCGATCGGGCCGTTGAGAGGCACCACGTCGAGTTCGCGCTCGACGTGGGCGATGAAGGGCAGGAACAGCTCGCGGTTGAGTCCGCCGAGATAGAGGTCGCCCGGCGGCCGGTTCGAGGTGGTGACGATTGTCACTCCGGCGCCGAGCAGCTGAGCGAAGAGGCGCGAAAGGATCATCGCGTCGGCGGCGTTGTTGATCACCATCTCGTCGAAAGCGAGCAGGCGCGCCTCCCCGGCGATCGCCCGAGCCACCGGCGGGATCGGGTCGCCTTCCTCCTTCGTCCGCTCGGCGCGCAGCCGTTCGTGAACCTCGAGCATGAATTCGTGGAAATGGACCCGGCGCTTGGGCTCGGCCGGGATCGCCTCGAAGGCGAGGTCCATCAGCATCGACTTGCCGCGCCCGACCCCGCCCCACAGATAGGCGCCGCGCGGCGCCGCCGGAGCCCTGCCGAACAGGCGCGCCCAGGGCGTCGCCTTCGGCGCGGGCGCAAGCTCGGCGGCGATCCGGTCGAGCACCGCCGCCGCCTTCGCCTGGTCCGGATCCGGTCGAAGCTCGCCCGAGGCCACAAGCGCCCGATAGCGCTCGGCGACCTCGCTCACCGCGACAGCTTCCTCAAGGTCCCCGACCAGGAGGCGACCAATTCCCCGTCCTGCTCGACGAGGCCGCGCATCACCGCCAGCCGCTTGCTCTCGCGAAGCAGCTCGACCGAGCAGTCGAGCGGAAGTCCGAGCTTCGCGCCCGAAAGGAATTGCGCGGAGAGATCGAGGGTCACCGAAGGCCCGAGATTCGCCCCCGCGGCATAGCCGCCGGCGAACATCGCCATGTCGATGAAGGTGAGGATCGCGCCGCCATGGACGAGGTCGCCGAGGTTGCTGTGGCCCAAGTCCGGAAACATCCGGCACCGGGCCTTGCCCGCGCCCTCGCCGCGGACGATCAGCTTGCCCAGGGTGGCGTTGAAACGGGTCTCGTCGCTGGGCAGGTCCCAGGTCATCCAGCCCGGATGGTCGGGATCCGGCGCGTGGCGGATTCGGGGGTGGAGAGCCATCGTCCGCCCCTGCCGATAAAGACCGTGGCTTGCAAGCGACGCGCATAATGAGCGTCACGGGTCCTGAAACATGGTAAAAGGAGATTCGCGTCCGCTTGCTGCAAAAGCATTGGAAGACGATTCTGCTAATATTTGGGGGAGGTTAAAGTGGGTGTGCTAGCGAGAATGGCGGCCGTAGCCGCCGAATGCGCGCGAACTCCAGACCGCACGTCGATATGGTCGGAAAGTCTTGGACGATATGTCTGCAGCAAGGATCCCGAGTTCGGGCCTGCGCTTGCTGCAGCACAGGGCAATACTGCTCTACCCGAACACGTTCCGATCAACTCGGCCTTCAAGCTCGTCTTCCTGGTGGCCGCCGGAGGAACCGTGTTGTTCGCGGCGATCTGCGTCGCGACCACCCTGCTCGCCGGGAGAGATCCGCCGCCCCTGACCGTGGAGCTGGTCAGGTGGCTGGCCGACCTCGCAAAGATCGGGTTCGGCGCGATCACCGGGATGCTCGGCGGGCAGGCGCTCAAGAGATAGCGGCGAGCGCGTTGGGGCAGCTGAACCGCTGAGAGAATTCTAAACCGCCCGCTCCACCAGCAGCTTCTTGGTCTCGGCGATCGCCTTGGCCGGGTTGAGGCCCTTGGGGCAGACGTTGGCGCAGTTCATGATCGTGTGGCAGCGGTAGAGTCGGAACGGGTCCTCGAGCTCGTCGAGCCGCTCGCCCGCCATCTCGTCGCGGCTGTCGGCGAGCCAGCGATAGGCCTGGAGGAGGATGGCGGGGCCCAGGAACCTGTCCGAATTCCACCAATAGCTCGGGCAGGAGGAGGAGCAGCAGGCGCACAAGATGCACTCATAGAGCCCGTCCAGCTTGGCCCGGTCCCCGGGCGACTGAAGCCTTTCCTTGCCCGACGGATCGGGAGTCGCCGTCTTCAGCCAGGGCTTGATCGAGGCATATTGGGCGAAGAAGTGGGTGAAGTCGGGGACCAGATCCTTGATCACGTCCATGTGCGGCAGCGGCGTGATCCGTATCTCGCCTCTATAATCCTCGATCGCGGTCGTGCAGGCGAGGCCGTTGCGGCCGTTCATGTTCATCGAGCAGGACCCGCAAATCCCCTCGCGGCAGGAGCGGCGGAAGGTCAGGGTCGGGTCGATGTCGTTCTTGATCCGGAGCAAGGCGTCGAGCACCATCGGCCCGGTCTCGTCGAGATTGAGCTCGTACGTGTCGTAACGCGGATTCTCGCCGGCGTCGGGATCGTAGCGGTAGATCCTGAACTTCCGGGTCCGGCCCGGTCCGGCGGGATCGGTGAAGGCTCGCGCCCCTTGCCCTTGATCACGCTGTTCTTCGGGAGGGTGAACTCGGCCATGCCCAATCCTTTGCTGGCGCCCGCTTAACGGCTTGAGAGGGCTGGCTCAACCACCCGTCGCCCCACCCCCGTCATTGCGAGGAGCGAAGCGACGAAGCAATCCAGCCACGGCGCCCGCGACAAAACGTGGCGCTGGATTGCTTCGCTGCGCTCGCAATGACGGTCAGAGCAGCCCGTGCCGTCTCAGGCTCTCCGCCAGGATCGTCTCGATCAGTTGCTCCTGGCTGAGCCCGGCCAGCGCGGCCGAGCGGCCATAGACCTTCTGCGACCAGAGATTGGCGTTGAGGTTGACCTCGAGGAACTGGACCTTGCCGGCCTCGCGGTCGAAGCGGAATTCGTAGCGGCCGTAGTCGAAGGGCCGGAACTCCTCGGCGATGTCGCCGCGTGTAATCGGCGATGACCGGCATCCAATGCGCATCGTCGAACTCGACCAACTGGTATTTCTGGCTCCGGTCGACGAGGTCGCGCTTCTCGTAATAGGTGCGCAGGTGCGACGGATCGGCCTGCTCGAACAGCATCATCGGCATGATCGCCGGCTCGCCGTCCACCGTGATCACCGGCACCTCGACGTCGCTGCCGTTGAGGAAGGGCTCGACGATCGCGTCATGGCCTTCCGAATGGATGCCAGCGATCGCCGCCTCGACGCCCGGCCCAGTCGTGCGCGTCCTGGACGCCCCAGCTCGCCGAGGAGGCGTTGGGCTTGATCACCATCCGCTCGCCCTGCGGGGCAGCGCGCCTGCTCGACCGGGGCGCCGCGGCGGTAGATCGCCCAGGGCGCGGTCGGGATCCCGAGCGCGGCGACCGCCATCTTGGTCAGATGCTTGTCGTCCGACATGCCCCGCAGGATCGGGCTTGCGCCGAGGAAGGGCATGCCGTGACGGGTGCAGAGCAAGGGCAGCATCATCTCGCTGTTGAGGAAGCCGCCGCGGTTGAGCAAGGGGAAGACGAAGTCGACGTCGGGCCTGTCGAACAGGGCCTCGTATCTGTCGGCGAGCACGAGGTTGAGGCCCGAGCCCCTTCAATATCTCGCGCACCTCGACATGGTAGAGGGCGTGGTTGCCGTCCTCCGGGTGGAGCCCGCCGCCCACATAGCGTGCTTGGCGATGAACAGGATTCGCAGCCGCTCCTTGGCTTCGGGCGGGATGGTGAGCGGACGGATGGTTTGACACGCGGGACTTGGCCTTTCAGGGGGGAGGGCGCGGCGCGGACATAGTGCCGCCAGTTCCGGAAGGCCAAGAGCGTAACCTTTGTGACCGCCCCCGTATTCGCCGCCCGCGACGCGACGCGGCTGATGACGACCGGCGGCGACGCCCGAATCGTCGCTTCGACCCCGAAACCGGCCTCAACCGCTATCATTCGGCGCCGCGCCCGAGCGACGTGCTGGCCTACGCCTCGTCCACCGCCAACGACATTTCGGCGGCGGCCTTCGCCCATGTCGAGGCTCTGCAGGGCGCGCTCGGGCCCGACCCCGGCGGACCGGTCTATGCCCGGCGCCTCGAGGCCATGCGCGGCCGGATCCGCCGGGCCTATGGCGTCGCGGACGAGGTCGACATCGTCTTCGCGCCGTCGGGCACCGATCTCGAATATGTCGCTTTGGCCTGCGCCGCCGGCCGGGCGAGCGGCGGCACCCACAACATCCTGCTCGGCGCCGACGAGGTCGGCAGCGGCTGCATCCATTCCGCCTTCGGCCGCTATTTCGCCCGCGAGACGGCGCTCGGGCATCGCCACGGTGCCGGGCGATCCCGGTCCCCGGCCTCGGCGAGACCCATGTCGAGATGATCGACGTCCCGGTCCGCGACGGCCACGGCCGAGCCCGCCCCTCGGCCGAGATCGCGGACCGGATGGACGAGGCGATCGCCGAAGCGCGAAGCGGCCGGCCGCCACGTCCTCGTCCATGTCGTCCACGGCTCCAAAACGGGGCTCATCCTGCCCTCGCTCGGCGACATCGACCGGCTTCGCGCATACGCCATGGCGATGCGATCACCTTGGTCGTCGACGCCTGCCAGGCGCGGATCACCAGCCCCGCCATCGCCGATTATCTCGGCGCGCGGGCGCGATCGTCTTCGTCACCGGCTCCAAATTCATGGGCGGCCCTCCGTTCAGCGGCTTCGCCCTCGTCCCCCGCCGCTTCCGCGCAGCGCTCGCTCCCCGCTCGCCCGAGGCCTCGCGACCATCTTCCGCCGCGGCGAATGGCCGGACGGCTGGCCCGGCGCGGAGGCGCTGGAGGACGGCGACAATATCGGCCTTCTGCTCCGCCTCGAAGCCTGATCTTCGAGCTCGAGCGCTTCCAGCGTCTCGCCCTCGACGAAGTGACCCGGGTGATCCTCGTCTTCCACCAGGCGGTGCGCGAGGAGATTATCGAGAAGACCCCCGCCCACCGGGTCGCGCCTTATCCGCCCGGCGAGAAGGAAACCGCCGACACCCACCCGATCGAGATGCGCACCTTGTCGACCCTCGACCTCAGCGAATTTTGCCGGCGGGGCGAAATTCGAGGATTCGGTCCGCTGGCACAAGGCGATGCTGGCCTACGGGGTCCGCCTCGGCCAGCCGGTCAAATGCGTCAGGCTGGCCGACGGTGGCTGGGGCGCGACCCTGCGCATCGGGCTGTCGATGCCGATGGTGGTCGAGCGCTGCAGGGCTGGACGACGAGGCGCTGAGGCACAGCTTCGCGGAAGACATGGCGCGGGTGCGCGCTGCTCTGGAGGCGGTGGCGGCCTGACTCTCCAGTCGCGGGCTAGACCGCCGCGCCGGACTCCGCCTCCCCCTCCCCGCCGGGCTGGCCCCAGTTGAGATGGCGGGTCAGGTACATCACCGCCGCCAGCGCCGCGAAGAGCAGCAGCGCGCCGATCAGGAGCGAATAGGCCTCGAGGCTGAGCAGGATGTAGAGCACGCCGTAGAGTGCGCCCAGCAGCCCGAAGATGAAGGCCGCCCGGCGCCAGCTCGCGAGCACCGCGGCCGAATAAGCGGTCTCCAGCCCGATGATCGCCGCGCTCGCCGCCAGATAGGCCAAAGTGAAGCCGATCACCTCGGCGAAGGCGAGCAGCAGGACGAAGAAGAGGATCAGCGCCGCTCCGACCAGCAGATATTCGACCGCCGAGACCCGGGCGCCGCCGATCAGATCGAACAGGAGGAAGGCGAGGAAGGTGAAGCCGATGAACAGGAAGCCGTATTTCGCCGCTCGATCGACCTGGGAATAGAGGTCGACCGGCTCGATCAGGCTGACCCCGGCCTGACGCGTGCGCGGGTCGGTTTCGGCGGCTTCGGCCGTCTCCGACTGACCGCCGCCCGCGACCCCGGCCGGGCCCGCCGCGACGAGCGCCTGGCCGAGCGCGAGATTGCCGACTTGCCACGTCGCCTCGAAACCGTCCGCGGCGACGTTGCGCCGCTCGGGCAGGAAGGCGCCCTGGAAGGAGGGATGCGGCCAGGGCGACTTCATCCGCCAGATCGTGTCGCCCGCTTGCGGGGTGAGCGAGAGGCTGCCGTTGCCGCGCACCTCATAGGCGAAGTCCACGTCGAGCGGCGAGCGGGCAAGGTCCGCGGCGTCGAACCAGGCGAAGAAGCCGCCGCCCCGCGCCAGATTGGATCCGCGACCCGGATGAAGCCGAAGCGCCTTGCCGCTTACGCTCACTCTCGGATGGGGCGAGAGGCCGCGCGGATCGCTGACTCCGAAGCGCAGTTCGGCCCGGTCCGGAGCGAGGTCGGCCACCGCGACGCCGAGGCGCGCGAGGTCGGGGGGCATTGCGAAGCGGGCCTTTCCCCGAACCGACGCTTCGTAGACCACCGCCTCGTAAATGGAGCGATGCCGGCGTTCCGGGCGGACCCCGGTCGCGAGCTCCACGGTCTCCGGGGACAAGGTGAGCTCGTGCCACATTTGCCGGGTCCGGCTCACCGGCTTTCCATTTTCGGTCACGGTCTCGGTGACGGTGGCGCGATAGGGAATGACCAGCAACGGTCCGCCCAGGACCTGCGGCCCGCCCCAGCCTTCGGCGATCCCGGCCTGGGCTTCCATCGACTGCTGCTCGCGATCGTAGACCATCAGCCAGACGCAGAAGAGCGGGACGGTCAGCGCGAGGCCGATCAGGAGGGCGATCCCAAGCTTCAGGGCGGGCGATCTTTCGGGTGCGGCGTAGCTCATGGCGGTCTCCGTTCGCCGCCTTTGGGACGGGCCGGAGACGGCGGGTCAAGGCGTTGCGCGGGGGCGTGCCGGCGGCGCAGAGAGAGGTGCATGCAACGACCTCCCGGCCTCCACGGGCCCTGCACCGGCGGTGCCCGTCATTGCGAGCGAAGCGAAGCAATCCAGCGCGGTCTCGGAAGCCCCGCGGGATTGCTTCGTCGCTGCTGCTCAGCAGCAGCCTGTCCTGAGCGCCGCCGCAGGCGGCATCGAAGGGCTCCTCGCAATGACGGACGGTGCCCTACCGCAGCGGCCGGCAATAACGGGTCCGCTCCGCCGGAGGCGCGCGCAGCCGGGTATCGAGATAATAGCCGACCATCCCGTCGATGCGCCGGTCCCCGGCGGGGATGAAGGCGGCGGCGTCCCGCTTCCAGCCGGCGACGCACACCGCCTTCGCCCTGTCGGTCGCCGCGCAATCGAGCAGATTGCCGAACGCGGTCCGCCACTGCTGGAATTGCGGCTTCGTCATCGGCGCGCCATGGCCCGGGATCAAGGTGGCGAACGGCCTGGCGGCGAGCGCCGTCAGCGCCTCGCGCCAGCCCTCGGGACAGCCGGTGTCGAAGAAGGGCACCGGACCGACCACGAGATCGCCCGCGACCAGCAGCCGCAGTTCCGGATCGTAGATCCAGACGTCGCCTTCCGTCGCGGCGAAGCGCGCCAGATTGACCTCCAGCCTGCGACCCGCCACCCGGATTGCGCCCGAGCCGGTCACCGGCCTCGTCGCTCTCAGCGACCCAATATCGTCCATCGCCGCAAAGTCGCGTCTTATCTCGGTCGCCAGCTCGGGGCTCGCCTCGCCGGAGGCGAGAAACTCTTCGGCCGACTTGCGGCTTTGCGGGAAGAAGCCGGTCAGAGCCCCGTCGACGGCGCGGCTCGCATGGACTTGCGCGCTCGGATAGGCGGCCCGTATCTCGGCATTGCCGCCGCTGTGATCGAGATGCCAGTGGGTGTTGACGATCGCCGCGATCGGCTTTCCCCGCGCCTTCGCATAAGCCAGCAACGTCTCCTGATGCGCCGGATGGCGGCCGGTATCGACCAGGATCAGCCCTCGCGGAGCGTCGAGGAAGACGCTGTTCCCGTCCGGCCCCCGCCCCGGCTCGAAGCTTCCGGGGACAAGGTGCCAGCCCTTCCCGGCCGCGCGAGGGCGCGGCCGCGAGGAGCGTCAGTGCAAGCAAGGCTAATCGCCGTCGCATCCGCGATCAGTGCCGCGCCGCGCCGAGCGACGCAATCGCAGCCTCGAAATCAGGCAAGGGCCGCCAACCCCCAGGGTCCGGCGCGCCGCCGATCCACACGTCAGGCTGTGGGTCGAACGCTTCGCCCGCACCTCCGGCGCCTCGGCGCCGGTTTCGAAGAGAAGGCACGAAGGTACAAGATAGAGAAATGGCGCGTCCGCCTATCTTCGTCTCTTGTACCTTCGTGCCTTCTCCAAAATCCAGGACCTGCCGGCCCCGCAGGATAGTCTCACGATGCGATGCGGCACGCAAAGGGGAGGCTGAAACCGGTTCAGCATGACGGCTGGGTTCGACCGCATCTTACGGGGGACACAATATCCATTTCTGCATCGAATGGATATTGTGTCCCCGCATTTCTCGCCCGCGTTTGAAAGCGAAAGCCGGTCAATCGTCTGCGCTCGGAAGCGCATTCGCGTCGCGTGTCGACTCCAGATCTTGCTCGATGGTCGTGATCCTCCAGGCCTTCAGGATCAGCTTGCGGACCGCCTTCGCCAGTTCGTGGGAGGGTATCTGGAGACGGTCCAGCGGCAGCTGAACCCCGTCGGCGACGAGCGTGGCGAGCTCCTCCCCGCACTTGACCATGGCCGCCTCAACCTCGTCGTTCTCGACGATCGCCAGGGGACCCCAGTAAAGCTCGAGGAAACGTGTATGCGCGCGATCGAAAGTCTCCTGCGACTTGGTCGTGGCGAGTATCGAGACGATTTGGCTCGCTTCGAGGCACAGCTCCAGCTGCTTGGTCAGGAACGGTTGCTTTCGCAGCTCCTTGGCGTTGTGAAAATTCCAGTAAAGGCCGGCCACGGCCGCTGCGATAATCCCGAAGAGCGGGAAGAACGCTTCCGGCATTCGTTCGAAGAACGAGATCAGCGCCTCCATTCCTCGGTCTCCCTCGAAATGCCCTCGCTCAGTAAACCCGGGCCTTGGGCTCGATATATTTGATCTCGTCGGTCAGCGTATACTCATGCACCGGCCGGTAATCGATCCGAACCCCGCCACCCGAGCCGCCCCACCCGTCGAACCAGGCCGCCGTATGCTTCATCCAGTTGGCGTCGTCGCGATTGGGATAATCCTCGTGCATGTGGGCGCCGCGGCTTTCCTTGCGGTTGGCGGCCGAGTGCATCGTCACCACCGCCTGGGCGATGAGGTTGTCGAGCTCGAGGGTCTCGACGAGGTCGGTGTTCCAGACGAGGCTTCGGTCGGTGACCTTGACGTCGGCCATCTGCTTGTAGACCTCGTCGATCCGGCCCTTGCCCTCCTCGAGGCTGGCCTCGGCCCGGAACACCGCGCAATCGGCCTGCATCGTCCGCTGCATCCTGTCGCGGATCCGGGCGGTCGGGCTCCCCCCCGAGGCGAAGCGGAATTTGTCGAGCCGGCCCAGCGCCATCTCCTCCGAACCGCTCGGCAGCGGCCGCTGCGCCCCGTTCGGCTTCAATATCTCGCCGACCCGATGGCCGACGGCGCGGCCGAAGACGACGAGGTCGATGAGGCTGTTCGAGCCGAGCCGGTTGGCCCCGTGCACCGACACGCAGGCCGCCTCGCCGACCGCGAACAGGCCGGGCACGACGCTGTCCGGATCGCCGTCCTTGAGGGTCACCACCTCGCCGTGGAAGTTGGTCGGGATCCCGCCCATATTGTAATGGACGGTGGGAAGCACCGGCAGCGGCTGGCGGGTCAGATCGACCCCGGCGAACACCTTCCCGGTCTCGGTGATCCCGGGGAGCCTTTCCGCAAGGATTTTGGAATCGATGTGGTCCAGATGCAAGTATATGTGATCTTTACCTTTTCCGACTCCGCGCCCTTCCCTTATCTCCATCGCCATCGAGCGCGAGACGACGTCGCGGCTGGCGAGGTCCTTGGCCGAAGGGGCGTAGCGCTCCATGAAGCGCTCCCCTTCCGAATTGGTCAGATAGCCCCCCTCGCCGCGCGCGCCTTCGGTGATCAGAACCCCGGCGCCGTAGATTCCGGTCGGGTGGAACTGGACGAACTCCATGTCCTGCAGGGGCAGCCCCGCCCGAAGCGCCATCGCATTGCCGTCGCCGGTGCAGGTGTGGGCCGAGGTCGCGGTGAAATAGACCCGGCCATAGCCCCCCGTCGCCAGCACCACCGCCTGCGAAGCGAAACGGTGGATCGACCCGTCCTCCAGGCAGAGCGCGATCACGCCGCGGCACTCGCCGCCTTCCATGATCAGGTCGATGGCGAAATATTCGATGAAGAAGTCGGCGTCGTACTTGAGCGACTGCTGGTAGAGCGCGTGGAGCATCGCATGCCCGGTGCGGTCCGCCGCCGCCGCGGTGCGCTGCGCCGGCGGCCCCGCCCCCATGTTCTGCATCATGCCCCCAAAGGCGCGCTGGTAGATCTTCCCCTCCGCCGTCCGCGAGAACGGCACCCCGGCATGCTCCAGTTCATAGACCGCCGCCGGCGCCTCCCGGCACAGATATTCGATCGCGTCCTGGTCGCCGAGCCAGTCCGAGCCCTTGACCGTGTCGTACATGTGCCAGGTCCAGTGATCCGGCCCCATGTTGCCGAGCGACGCCGCGATCCCGCCCTGCGCGGCGACGGTGTGCGAGCGGGTCGGGAACACCTTGGTGATGCAGGCGGTCTTCAGCCCCTTGCCCGCCGAGCCCATGGTCGCGCGCAACCCCGACCCGCCGGCGCCGACGACGACGACGTCGTAGCTGTGGTCGACGATCTTGTAGGCGGTGGGGCTGGGCATTGGCGGGCGCTCGCGGCTGGGGGAGTTGCGGGCGCTTTTAGGCTTTGGGCGAACACTTACAAGTAGCGACGGCCCGCCCCACGTGAGCGTCGGGGCCCGCGTGGGCGCGCGACAGCGGGGGGCCGCACCTGCATCTGATAGCCGAAGAGCCGGGAGCCCTCGTTATATTCTTTGCCGCGGTAGTCTCGCCGCTCGAAGCGCGAAATGAACCTCGGCGGGCACCTTCGGAGCGAGCTTATGGAACACGTGGTTTGAGACGAAGATCGACCCGATCTCGGCTTCAGCGCAAATGCGGGCGGCGAGGATGACGCTCTCCCCATAGGCGCTCACCAGGTTCTGCTCGCAAATCCAGACCGCCTTGCCGGAATGGATGCCGACGGAGGCGCCGAGACCGCCGACGCCCATGTTCAGCTTCTCCTGAAAGCGGTCGCAAATGCCGTGCACCGTCCCGATCAGCCGCTTCGCCGCATTGAAAGCGCGCAACGTCGGCGGCTCGATGTCCGCGTCGGGGAGCGCGAAGTCGCAGAAATGCGCGACAATGCCGTCGCCCGTCTCCTTGTCGAAAAAGCCGCCGTGGTCGAGCACGGCGCGCCTGGCGGCGTCCACGACATCCTTGATGAATCCGGAAAACAGCCCGACCTCGTCATCCCGCAATTGCTCGAGCGCCATCGTCGATTTCCGCAGATCGAAGACGAGAGACGTCGTCTCAATGGGAGAATAATGGACGCCTTCGTCTTCGTCGCATTGCGCGGATGCGAGCGACTGCTGCCATGGCCAAAGGAACCAGCCGGAAGGCGGCTTTTCGAAGGGATTGAAGCATTTGGGATCGAGCAGCAGCTTGCCCACCAATGACTGGTCCTTCTGAACGCGCCTTGACAGGAAGGACAAGGGCGCGCTGTTCCAGATCGGTGACTTGATCCGGAAATAGTCGTTATGCAGGCCGATGCAGTCGAGAATTGAGGTCGTGGAAACCCCTTCCGTTACTCCTAGCGTGGAAAAGAGAGCTACGAACAGAACGTCTGAATACGGCACCCAGTACAGATGCTTATGGTCGAAATAGCCAGGATGCTCCGAAAACAGTTTCGTGAGCTGCAGCTCGAATGCGTTTCTGAACCCGGCGAGATTGGGTTGGGCCGAGGAGACGATCGACCCGAGCAGCGTCGCCATGGCCATGAGCTGGTCGAGGCCGATTTCCGTTCGCGGATTTTCGTAGCTCAGATCTCCGAAATCCGGACTCCAGAAATAGACAAGGGCCGGAGGTTCGGGGCTGGTCGAGAAGGCGGCGACGAACGCGACCTCTATGCCGGGGAATTTGACGTCTCCGAGCGGATCGCGCTTGCTGATCAACAGGGCGAGCCTGTCGTCGCGCTTCAGCGCGGGGTCCAGCGGCAACCACTCCTCGCGCGGGCAGTTCTCGACGCCGTTCGCGAGCTGTGTCAGCAGCCTATTTACGACCAAGGCCTTTGATCACGATGCCGCTGATCAGCACGTTCAGATCCGTGATGCCGATCTTGCTGATGACCGGGACACTCGGATATTCGAGGAGTATCGCATCGAGGTCGCTGCCCTGGCAGGCCGTGTAGATGGTCATCGCCGTGTCGGTCCCGCGATGATCGAGCGCTGACTTGATGCTTTCGATAGCCGTCGAGCGCAATCCCTGACCTGCTTCGGTCGGTCTGAGGACATCGATTATGTAATAGGGTTGCTCCGCGATAAAATCGATTATTTCTGCAGGGACATGGCGCGCCGCCGTAAATATATAGTGCACTCGGCAGCCTAGGCCGGGCGTTGCCGTCACTTCATAAACCGACCATCTGTCGGTCTCCTCACCGCCGGACGCGACGACATCCAGCCTCACCAGCGGCCAGGCGCCACCGTTCTTATTGTCCAGCAAATGCTGCCGGACGTACTGGCTGAGACGAAGCGGCAGATACGTCATCTGATGAAATTCGTCCTCGATGTGGACGATGCAAATGTCGCGCGGCATTCATTCTCTCCTGTCGTCCGACGACGGCGTGAGGTTGCTCAGGCCGGTAAGGTACGGCATCTCGAACCAGAACGTATTGGTGGCACCCCCGATCGCCGCGCTGTGCTCCGTCGATTCGAGCTGGAGCGATGCGCTGTCCGCGTGCGCCCGCAATATCCGGTAGGCCACGGGAAGCCCGAGGCCGGTTCCCGGTCGCAGGTTCAGGTGATCGCGCTGCCTTCCGCGCGCGCCGACCTGCAGAAGCTGACGGAAGAGCTTCTCCGGAATGGGGTCCGCCCGGTTCGATATCCGGACCTCGTACAGCTTGTTCCTGTAGATGAGCTCGCATCGGACGGCGCCGCCGTTCAGCGAATATTTGATGGCATTGTCGAGCAGGTTCATGATGGCGATCCTCATCAGAACTTCATCGCCGGTCGCCACCACCGGCGCGCTCCCCCGCACGCTGATAGTGACCGTGACCGACTTGCGCCGCGCTTCCATGCGGAGAGCCTGATAACAATCCTGGAGGACCTGGGAGATGTTCATCGGCTTCCGGTTGAGCGACTTCTGATCGATCTCCTTGACCAGGAAGCGGCCGTTCTCGAGGATCAGATGAGCCTGGTGCAGCGACCAGTTCGCCCATTCGATTCCTTCGGTGAATATGGGATCTTCGCGCAGCCGCGACCAATGCTCCTTGTAGCGAAGACCGAGATCCCAGTCGGACTTGATCGTGCTGATCCAGTTGATGGCGGCGGCAAAATGATGGAACACCGCGTGGCGCGTCTCGGTGAGAACGATCGATCGAGCGACACGAAAGTCCTCCTCTTTCATGCGCGTGAATAGTTCGGTGAAAAGGTTGATAAGGGCCGTAAGGGTGGCATGAGCAGCATAAGGCTCCGCGAAGGAGATAACATATAATCGCGAGTCACTGAACTCGCGGGGTGTATGGGCCTCAACGTAAAAATGCTTCTCGTTGGCATCCATGCCCATTTCCAGGCTATTGTAATCAGGCGTACCTCTGCCATGATAAAAACGCTCTAGGTATTTTTCGCGCAGGCGCTCCATGTAAGAGCGGCTTATTGGCTTGCTTTTATTAGCTGTTTCCCACTCTATTTCCAGCTCTTGGTCGAGGCGACCAACAGATATGATATGGACGTTGTCGATTAGGGTAGATAGTCGCCGAAGTGTTTTTAGGAAGTCCTTGGCTCGTTCGTCCAGCGTTAGCGACTTTCCGTGAAGAATATCGAAGACTTCTTCATAGCTTTCATCGGCAAGCTTAAGTTCGGCGAAGTTCTGGAGATTGTTGAAGACGGCTTCCGCTATCCGCTGGTCCGTTTCGCTGAACCGGTTCTGCAAATAACCCGGGACCCGCTTGTCATGGAACGAAATGCCGATGGCTTGCGACCGCACTGCGGCCAGCTTGTTGGTGAGCTGATCGGCGCGTCCGAACTTGTAGTTTTCGATCCTGTAGGAGCGCTGGCTGAGCGTCACCTCGAGCACGTCTCCGTCGTTCGGGCGCCGGGCGATCTCGAGGTCGGGCGGGTCGCTTTCGCTCGCCATATCGAGGGACTGGCTCGGCGGCGCGGGCGAGCCGTCCAACGCCTGATCCGCCTCGGGCGCCGGACCCAGCGTATATTCCGACCAGTTCGAATCCTTGTTCTTGTTGCGGTAGCGGAAGGCGCCCGCGCCGATCTTCCTGCCGAACACCACGGAGGCGTTCTTCATCGTCTCGTCGAGGCTGTCGCTCGGCTCCGCTACATTCTTCTGAGTCCAAAGCACGGTGCTGATGAATTGGTGACAGCGACCGATCGAGATGGCAGTAGCGAGTTGCTCGAGCTCCTCCTTCATCAATCTGTCGAGTGGACTCGTCGCCAGCGACGACCAGCACCCCGATGCCTCTCGTTTCACCCGGAGGGCAATCGTAATCGAAAGGCGAGCAGTCGGTGACGAGTCCATGGTAGCGGAACTCGCGGCTGGGAAGCAGCTCTTCCAGGCCCAGGTCGCGGACGAACGTCCGGCTCTCGGCCTGGAGAACCGATTCCTCCTGCTCCGACTCGGGACCGCTATCCAGATGGTGGATTCGGTTGCGAAGACGCCCCGGCACTCCGGCGACGTTCGAGTATGAATAAGCAGTAAGCAGGCTCAGGCTTGGCCCACTTCTGTCGAGAAAAAAGAAAGCGGCCAGATCGTAGCCATAGTCACGAGCAATGCACATCAGCAAAGCCTCGCGAGTCTTCGTGAGATCCGCCATCCGATCGTCAGCCAAGGTCATTCCGATCACGCTCAGGTTTCCGGAAATTGAGCAATTCGGACGCAACGCCAACAAGCCGGCGAATACACATCGCTACGGCGCAATGACTATGATGCTTGTTGAACAAACCGCCAGCGAGTTGCAAGGGCCGCCCGGGCGCGCTGTATTCGGAGCCTCGTTGCGGGGCGGATAGCTACGGCAGAGCCAACCCTTCAGAAGTGGCCCGTCACGATCCGCCCGGCCCAAGCTCAGCGCGGGATCGCCGCCGTGAAGGCGATCTTCAGAATCGCGAACAAGGCGAACGCCGCCCCGCCCGTCGCGGCGAAGCCGACGAGCAGGATCGCGAGGAAGCGGTTGCCCTCGTCGTGGACATAATCCTCGACGATCACCTGAAGCCCCATCTTCAGATGCCAGAAGGTGGCGGCGACGAGGAGCAGCATCGGCACCGCCGCGAGCGGATCGCGAAGCCATTCGGTCACGCCCCTGTAGTCGAGCGCGGGCAGCCGAAGCAGCGACACGATCAGCCACACGAACAGCATCAGCAGGGCGACCGAGGACAGTCGCTCGTGCCACCAATGTTCGGCCCCCTCGCGCGCCGAGCCGGTGCCGCGCACCCGCCCGAGCGGGGTCGAGGTGGCGGGATCGGTCGCCGGGCTCGACCCGGGCTCGCCGGCCTGTACCGTCTCGACGCTCATGCCAGTCTCTCCATCGCGATATAGAACCAGAGCGAAGCGGTGAGCAGAAGCGCCCCCGCCACGGTCATCGTCGCCCAGAATTTGTTGCCCTGGATCTCGAAGCCGGCGCCGACGTCCATGACGAGGTGGCGAAGGCCCGAGAGCAGATGCTGGAAGAAGGCCCAGCTCAGCCCCACCGCGACCGCGATCCCGTACCAGGACGTCGCCCAGCCGGCGAAGCTCTCATAGGCCTCCTTGCCCGAGGCCGCCGCGACCAGCCACCAGACCAGCGCCGCCGCGCCGACGGTGGCGAGCCCCGCCCCGGTCACCCGGTGGAGGATCGAGACCAGCATGTGCGGCCCCCATTTGTAGACGCTGAGATGCGGCGAGAGCGGACGGTCGGGGTTGCGGGACATGACGGGCCTTCCTGTTGGCTCGCGCTTTTACGGGCAAAGCGGGGGGATGCAAGGCCGGGGGCCGTCCCAATGCCGCGGCGCAGGACTTTGCACCGATCCGGACCAAACGGCATTTGCTCAATAGGATATTTCCTGTTCTACTTTTGTTCTTTGGCGACGGACGATGAAGAACGGCGGATCGGACATTTGCAGGCGGCGCTCGATATGGAGCGAGGCCCTTCGAGCGGCGTACCTTGCGCTGCTCAGGGAAACGGGGAATGCCGGCGCCTCGGCGAGAAGGCTCGGATATCCCACCCTGTTCCACGGCAGGAAGGCGCGCGATCCCGTCTTCCGGCGCGAGTGCCTGGAGGCGGTGGCGGAGGCGGACGCCCGGCTTCGTCTGGCGCCCGGCGCCTTCCCCGCCACCGACCCGTTCCTTCCGGCCTGCGATCCCGGGGACGAGCTGCCGCCCCTCGAATTCAAGTCCATGCCGTCCGACGGCGAGCCGCCCGAGGCGCGGGACCCGGTCATCCGCCGAACCTCGAACGGCCGGCTGCAGATCAGCTATGTGCGCGATGCCGACATGACTTCGGCGGACGAGGCCGCATTCCTGGCGCTGCTCCGGGAAACGGGGCAGTTCGAAGCCTCGGCGTTGGCGATCGGCTTCTCCAAGTCCGCCCTCTACCGTCGGGCCCGAACCTGGCCCGATTTCGCCCGGCGATGCGAGAAAGCTCGGGACGAAGCGGATGTCGAGCTGGAATATCGGCTCGTCGGCCAGGCCCACGCCTTGATGCGCCGGCCCGGGGAAGCCCGGCTCGAGGGCGAAGCGGAGGTGCCGTTCGATCCCGAGGCGGCGATTCGGATCCTGCATTTCCTCGACCGGAGGCGGGCCGGTCGCCACGGCGGAAGGCCGCGCAAGGGCCCGCCCGAGCGCTCGCTCGAGGAGGCGGTGGAGAGCATCCTCGCCAAGGTCGAGGCGATCAAGCGGCACAGGGAGATGAGGAAGGACAGGGAAGAGAAGGAGGGGGACGATGGCTGATCCCGTCCCCAGCCGTCATTCCGGCGAAAGCCGGAATCCAGGAACACGGTCGGTCGCAAGTTCGCGCCTTCGGTGTTCATGGATCCCGGGTCAGGCCCGGGATGACGAGCGTCGCCCTGACCGGTGGCTCGCATGACCGGGGACGGCAAGGCGCTTCTGGAAGCGCTCATCGCGATGGCGCCGGAGGAGCGGCGGCAGGCGCTGATGGCGGCCGGGGAGACCTGCGCCAAGGCGTATGACACCGACTGGGCGGTGTGGGCGCACAAGGGGCAGATGCCGGAGCAGGGCGATTGGACCGTCTGCGTGATGAAAAGCGGGCGCGGCTTCGGCAAGACCCGGGCGGGGGCGGAATGGGTGAGCGCCAGGGCCCGCGAGAATCCCGGCTGCCATATCGCCCTGGTCGCGGCGACTCCCGACGAGGCGCGGCGGGTCATGATCGAGGGGCGCAGCGGGCTGATGGCGGTGGCGCACGACGGCGACGAGCGGCGGCGCATGCGCTGGGAGCCGGGCCTGAAGCGGCTGACCTTCGCAAGCGGCGCCCGGGCCTTCGTCTATTCGGGCGCGGACGGCGAGGACCTTCGCGGCCCCGAGCATCATTTCGCCTGGTGCGACGAGCTCGCGAAGTGGAAAAAGGCGCAGTTCGCGTGGGACAATCTCATGCTCGGGCTCCGCGCCGGCGCCCGGCCGCAAGTGGTGGTGACGACGACTCCGCGCGCCGTTCCGGCGATGCGGGCGGTGCTCGCCATTCCCGACGCCCTGGTCACCGGCGGCACCAGCTTCGACAACCCGCATTCGGCCAAGGCCTTCCTTGCCGCCGCGGACCGCCAATATGGCGGCACCCGGCTCGGGCGGCAGGAGCTGCTCGGCGAGATGGTCGAGGATGTGGAGGGGAGCTTGTGGCCGCGCCGGCTCCTGGAGCAATCGCGAATCGCGCCTTTGCCCCGGGAGGCTTACCGCCGGGTCGTCATCGGCGTCGATCCGCCCGTGACCGCCCACGGCGACCAATGCGGAATCGTCGCCTGCGGCCTGGTTCGCGAGGGCGTCGCGCATGTGCTTGGCGATCACAGCGAGGGCGGCCTGTCGCCCGAGCGCTGGGCCCGCAAGGCCGCCGGCGCGGCGGAAAGATGGCGGGCCGACCGGATCGTCGCCGAAGGCAATCAGGGCGGCGAGCTGGTCGACTCGGTTTTCCGAGGCGCCGGCCTGCGCCTCCCCGTCAAGCGGGTCTTCGCCAAATCCTCCAAAACCCGCCGCGCCGAACCGATCGCCGCCTTCTTCGAAACCGGCGACGCCAAGCTCGCCGGCCGCTTCCCCGACCTCGAGGACCAGCTCGCCGGCCTCACCGTCGGCGGCGACTATCAGGGCACCACCCGAAGCCCCGACCGCGCCGACGCCATGGTCTGGGCGATGACCGAGCTCCTCCTGGGAACGGAGAGCGCGGAGCCCAGGATCAGGAGGCTGTAGCAGGGGCCGGTGAGTCAGCCGGAAGCGACCATGCGCGGGTCAAATCGAATGATTGGTTAGTGCGGCGGCCGCTGCATCGGCTTTTGGGATGAATTTCCAGCTGCGCTAGATGGATCGCCCTGCCAACCACGCGGGGAGGATGTCGTGGCGATCCACGTTGCCGATCATGCGCCAATGGCGTATGGCCCATGACGCTTGTCGCTGTTGTTGAGTCGCCGCTCTATCTGGCTCGAGCGGAGCGGTTGATGAGCGAAGCGGAGCGTGAGCATGTGATCGACACCCTTGCGGCCGACCCGACCGCGGGCGTTCGCATCAAAGGCATGAACGGGTTTCGCAAGATGCGAATCCCGCTTCGTGGTCGGGGCAAGAGGGGCGGCGGCCGAATTGTCTATTGGTTTCATTCGACCGATTATCCTGCGGTCCTCATGCTTCTCTTTGCCAAAAGTGTCGCCGCAGATCTGACGGGCGAGGACAGAAAGCGTCTGGCAGCCGTCGGTACGAGGCTGATGGCGCAATTCGGAGGCGAGGAATGAAAGAGGAGGATTTTGACGAGCTCGTGAAGAGCATCGAGCAGGCGGCGGCCTGGCTCGGCGGAGCCGACGTGCCGGGCCTCCGGGTCCACTTCCCTCCCGGCGGCGACGTCGGCGCGATCCGAAAGCGCACCGGCCTCAGCCAGGCGGCCTTCGCCCGGCAGATCGGTGTTTCAGTGGGAACCCTGCGCAACTGGGAACAGGGCCGCCGCTGCCCGGACGGCCCGGCCCGGGTGCTTCTGGCGCTGCTCGACAAGGACCCCGGGATCGTGGCCCGGACGCTGGCAAAGGCGGCTTGAGGAGAAATGGGGACAGGTACCGGTACCTGTCCCCAGCAGGCCCTGTCCCCAGCAGATCCAACCACCGCCTTACCGTTTGGCGGAGATCAACTCTACCACCTTGTTCAGGAGATCTATCTCCGTTTTTTCGAGCTTCCTCGCCTCTACAATCTCCGTGGATTCCCCCGCAAGCAAACGCTCGGTCCGGGTGAAGAAGGTATCGGCCGCGAGGAGTTCCCGGATATCGAGCGGCTTTCCTTCTTCCTTCGCGATGCTGATGGCCGCGAACACTTCCTCACGATTCCGAGCGAGATTATCGAAGTGACGGAATTCGTCCATCAGCGCACGAGACTGACGCAGGAAGAAGAAGGCAATGAGCTCCACGAGAAGCAGCATGCTCGAGCCCGGCAATAGGAGAACGATCAGGTCCATCGCATCGCGATCCGGCTCTGGTGAAGGGCGAAGCAGGTAGAACGCGATCACCCCTGCAACCGCGAGAAAGACGCCAACGATGAGATAGACGCCGGAGCGGTCGTACAGGCCGCGCGCCAAGGATCGAGAGGACGCGACAAGCTCTTGATAATAGCGAAGGCCGACTTCGCGACTTGCCTTCCTCTGCCCGTTGGGCGGCGTCGCTCCGGCGGCGGTCACTTGCCGGCGCTTCCTGGCCGGGCGGCGTTCCAGAAAAACCCGGTCGGAGAGCACTGACAGAATCGCGACCGATATCCCTATGGCGGCCAGCGGCTCCACTAATATGCTCAATTTGTTCCAGTCGACGCGCGACCCGAATAACGATGTCGAGAGCGCCCCGGCTCCGACCAATAAAGCCACACCGGCCACCAAGAATATAAGTCGACGGTCGAACATCACACCCCCACGGTTGCTGCGCGGGTACATTCGCAGCTTCGGCAGCGTAGCGAAAGCGTTCCTGAGCGGCGCCTCTGAACATTGTTCATCCAACTCAGCCGGCTTGGTCGGCCGAAAAAACAGTGCTTGGCACCAATTTCCAAGCCGTTGCTGGCCGGCCGCGGAAAATGGTGCCTGGCACCATTTTAACGGCTCTGGAGAAATGGGGACAGGTACCGGTACCTGTCCCCAGAAGACCCCTGACAAGAAGAACAGCCTTCGACAAGCTTAGAGCGAACGATATTTTTGCCTCTGTCGCCGGTTCCCGGGCCTACCCCCCGATCGCCCTGATCGACTTCCTCGTCAGCCGCCGCCTCAGCTCCTCGAGGCTGATCCGCCCGGCCGCGGCTTCCTTGTCGGCGGCGGAAACCACGGCGGCGAGGTGGCGCAGATTCTGGTTGATGAGGTCGAGCGCCTGGAGGGTGGCGCCGTGGCGGTGGAGGAAGGCGGGATCGGCGACGAGGGCGTCGCCGACCTGCTCGATATGGCGGGCGGCGAGTTCGACTTCCTCGGCGATCCGAAGGTCGACTTCCCGCTCCGAGCGCTCCGGGCGGGCCGGGGCCGGCCGGAACAGGCCCGGGCGGCCGGGGCCCTCCGCCCGGATCGCGGCCTGGATCGAGTCGACCCGGGCCTGGTGCGGGGGCACCGAATGTTCGCGGCTCGCGGCTTCAAGGCTCATACACTTTCTCCTGCCCATCCCCTCCAACGCCAAGTCTTTGTTATGGGTTCATAAGTTAACCATCTTCTTGTCGAATCGCGGTTGAAAAACGGCCTCCCGGCGGGCCAATGGCTAACGCGATCTTAATGCTTTGCCCCCAGAACCGGCCCCTCAACCGGACGCGGCGGAAGGCATTGTTAATGAGCGCGGAATTCACCCAGGTCATGGTCGCGGAGCGGATCGGCCTGTTCGACGTCGACGGCGGGCTCGAGTCCAATTGCCGCGAGGTCGCCGCCCTGCTCGCCAACGATTCGGTCCGGGTCGCGCGCCGCTTCTGGACCCATCTCGCCGGCGCCCCCGAGGTCAACGCCGCTTTCTCCGAAGCCGAGATGGACGAGAACGTCCGCAAGATCCTCCCCTATCTCGCCGCCAAATATACCGACGTTCGAGGCCAGGCCTGGGCCGACATGGTCGGCGGCTACGTCCTCGAGGCGCAGTCGACCCACGTCTCGCTGACCACCCTCATCGCCTCGATCAGCGCCGCCGCCGAGGAGGGCCACGACATCTTGGTCGAGAAGCTTTCGGGCGATCCCGAGCGGCTCGGCCGGCTCGCCCGCTGCATCACCCAGTCGACGCTTCTGGAAGCCGACATGTTCGCCGCCCATTTCGGGCTGCTTCGCGACCGCGCCGAGCGCGAGAGCCGGCGGGCCCAGGGCAAGGGCTTCACCGACGACGTCGTCAGCGCGGTCGAACGCACCGCCTCGGACAGCCGGATGCTCCGCGCCCAGGCCTCCGAGGCTTCGGCGTCGGCGCGCGGGATGCTCGGCAAGACCTCCGAGGTCGCCGCCGCCGCCGAGCAATCGGCTTTGGCGATGCGCGACGCCGCCGAGACCGCCGCCGGCCTCATCCGGGCGATCGAGGACGCCCGCCGCGAGGTCGAGCTGGCCGGCGAGGTCGCCACCCGCGCCGGCGACCAGGCCTGTGACGCCGCCCGGGTCAGCCGGGCCCTGTCCGGCCATGTCGAGGCGATCGAATCGATCCTCGGCCTCATTCGCGACATTGCCGGCCAGACCAATCTGCTCGCTTTGAACGCCACCATCGAGGCCGCCCGCGCCGGCGACGCCGGGCGCGGCTTCGCGGTGGTCGCCCAGGAGGTGAAGTCGCTCGCCGCCCAGACGGCGCGCGCGACCGACGAGATTACCGGCAAGATCGCCGCGATCCAGCAGGCCACCCGCCAGACCGTCGAGGCCAACGGCTCGATCCAGAAGACGGTCGAGGACGTCCAGGTTTCCGCCGAGCGGATCCGCGAGGCGATGGAGATCCAGGCCCAGACCGTGACCATGATCACCGCCGCCGTCGACGAGACCGCTCTGGCGGCGGACAGCATGTCGGCCACCATCGCGGCGATCCGCGAGGACACCGAGAACGTCGCCCGCGAGATCGACGGGGTGACGAGCAATTTCGGCCATGTCGACGAGGAGATGGCGCGCTTCAAGGCCGCCGCCGCCGACTTCGTCAAGCGCTTCGCCGCCTAGCCGTCATTGCGAGGAGCGAAGCGACGAAGCAATCCAGCGGGCCTCGGGCGCCGCACTGGATTGCTTCGCTTCGCTCGCAATGACGGAGGGGGCCTCTAAGCCTTCCTTTACCACATTCTGCTATCCCGCTCCCCGACGCAGCGGAGCTTCGGATCATGGCCGACGCCTTCCACCACCGGGACGGAAAAATCTTGCAGAAGCTGACCGACGCGCAGGTCGCGCACCGCCTGCGCGCTTACAATCCGGACGGCGGGTTCGAGCGCGAGCTCGGCTGGCTGTGGGCCCAGGCGGGCGACCTCATCGAGACGGCGGTCCTGGCCAGCGGCGGCGAGGCCGCGGCCCGGCGCACCCGCGAAAGCTTCACCCGACCGATCGATTCGGCCTGGATCCACGACGTCGCCCGCCTGGGCTTCGACATCTACGCGAAGGGCATTTCGGTGCCGGCCGAGATGGACCGGCGGGCCCGGCTGCTCGCCTCGCTCTGCGCCGGCTTCCGGGCCCGCTTCGACGACGAGGCCGGCTTCTGCCGCGCCGTGGAGGCGCTTCAGCGGCTGGCCGCCTATGAAAGCGACATCGTCCTCGCCCAGCTCGCCTTGCTCGAGGCCAATGACGCCGCCGCCGAGCGCGGGCGAAGCAGCGAGGCGTTCGAGCGCGACGTCGCCGGGCTGGTCGAGGCGACGACGGGCGAATCGGCCCGGCTGCGCTCGAAGACCGGCCAGACCGCCGCCTCCGCCCGGGGCATGCTCGGCAAGACCGCGGAAGTCGCCGAGGCCGCCGAGCAGTCGGCCCTCGCGATGCGCGACGCCGCCGAGACCGCCGCCGGCCTGATCCGGGCGATCGAGGAGGCGAGGGCCGAGGTCGAGGTCGCCGCCGGGGTCGCCGTCCGCGCCGGCGAGGAAGCGAGCCAGGCGATGTCGGCGAGCCGGGCCCTGTCCGGCCATGTCGAGGCGATCGAATCGATCCTCGGGCTGATTCGCGACATTGCCGGCCAGACCAATCTGCTCGCTTTGAACGCCACCATCGAGGCCGCCCGCGCCGGCGACGCCGGCCGAGGCTTCGCGGTGGTCGCCCAGGAAGTGAAGTCGCTCGCCGCCCAGACGGCGCGCGCGACCGACGAGATTACCGGCAAGATTTCGGCGATCCAGCAATCCACCCGGCAGACCGTCGACGCCAACGGCTCGGTCCAGAAGACGGTCGAGGACGTCCAGCTTTCCGCCGAGCGGATCCGCGAGGCGATGGAGGTCCAGGCCCGGACCGTCACGATGATCACCGCCGCCGTCGACGAGACCGCCCTCGCCGCCGATTCGATGTCCGCGACCATCGCCGCGATTCGCCACGACACCGAGTCGGTCGCCACCGCAATCGACGCGGTCGAGAGCGGCTTCGCCAATGTCGACGACCGGCTGACTCGTTTTCGCGCCGCGACCGCCGAATTTGTGACCGGATTCGCCGCCTAGCTATCTGGCGACGCTACGGAATCCGGCCCTGAACCGGGACCGTGACTGACCAAGGGTGCAATTCGGGAATTATATCCGAATCGCTAATCTTTTCCTCCCCCATTGTGCCGGAGGCCATCCTAAGCGATAATCATATGCGGCCATGGACTCTAAACGTATCGCGCGGCTGACGGAGCAACAGCGTGCCTGTCTCAGGCATGTCTACGCACACCTGACGTCCAAGGAGATCGCGCCGATCCTGGGGATCGAGCCCGGTTCGGTCGATCAGCATATCAAGGCGGCGATGAAGACTCTCGGAGTCGGCGACCGCCGGACCGCGGCGCGAATCTTCTTCGAATATGAGGGACGCGACGAATCGCCGGTCGTGGCCTATCCGCCGCTCAACCCCGAATCGCCCACCGCCCCGTACAATTTCGTTCCGCCGATCATGAGCGGCTGGCAGCCGCACGAGCCGGCCGGCGGATCGATGCGGGAGGAGCAGGCCTTCTTCCGGGTCGCCACGCCGAGCTTCAGCCCGACCTTCCAGTTCCCGATCGGCTCGTCGAAGCCGGGCGACCTCAACTGGGTGACGAGGCTTGGCTGGATCGCGGTGATCGCCATCGGCGTGGCTCTGGCCTTCGGAGCCCTGGTCTCCGCGATCGAGGCGCTCGGGCGGCTCACCCAGGCCTAAGCGGCCTTCGAAAGGTCGCGCTCTCAATCGCGCGCCTGCCCCGCCAATCCGAGGAACACTATCAGCGACCGCGCCACCGGCGCCATCTCCGCTACCGTTAACGCGCCTATCCGCTTGCCCAGTCGCGCACGCGCGATCGTCGTGACCTTGTCGGCCATGGCCCACGAAGTCACGCGAAGCCCGTTTGCCGAGCTCGGCTCGAGGTTCGGCCGGATCAGACCCGCGTCGATCCCATGGGTGGTGAGCGGACAGATGGTGATCGAGGCCGTCCCGTCGAAGTTGTCGTCCTGCACGATAATCACAGGACGCGGCTTGCCCGCATAATCCGGCCCGCCCGACGCGGTCCAAATTTCGCCTCGTTTCAAGCGCGGCTCGTCAACGCTCAGAATTCGGACAGGGAGTCGATGAATGCCTGATCGTCCGCCTCATGCGGGCTCCGGGCGATCAGGCGCGACTGCCGCCGCGCCTCCGCCTTGAACTCGGCCGAGTTAGTGTCCGGCACCCACAGCTGCACGACCTTCAGGCCCTTGGCCCGCATTCTGGCGCGATGATCGCGGACCTTGTCACGGGAGGGGACAGCGCCCGAAGCCATGGCGACAACTCCTTTGGTTACATGTAACGTAAGAAGCGCATATCGCGCTGTCAATATCGCGGTGTGACGGTCGCAGCGGCGATGCCGACTGGCGGACCAGCGATCCCATCTCGTCAACGAACCTAGGGCGAACGCCGCCGGGTTAAGCCTCCAGCCATTGGTATACCAACCATTGGACATTGCCAGCGGCTGGTATCCGCCGCACATTCCGGACCGACCGATCGAGAGCGGACAGCGAATTGCGGGTGTCCGGCGGCCGATGCGGAGAAGCACCACTTCTTCACATCGCCACGCCGGGAGGGGCTCCCAAGCTACCGCTCTCGACCGGCACCGGGGCCTGGCGACCTTGCGTGGTTGACGAGGCTGACGTGGGGACCCTGCCTTGGGCGGCACCGGCCTCGACGTCACTGGGCCCCGGGCTCGAGCCGGCGACGTGGGGTCGGCACCTACATCACCGAGTTCAAAATCGCGGGACTGCGTTCCGCGAACAGGGAGATACCATGCTCAAAGCACGCCGGGATGCCGCCATGAAGGTGGCCGGAAGCCTCTTCGCGGCCGAGGACGCAATTGACGCAGCTTTGGCTCGCACAGCCGAACTAAGCGCGGCGATCGTCACAGCTCGCAATGAAGCCAATCTGTCCGCCATAGTAGGCCATGATGCATTTGAGATGGCTTCCTCAGCTTTCGCAGCGCTGGCACGCGCTCGCTGTGACATTATCGAAACTCATAAAAGGCTTGATGAGGCGAAGGTCCAAATTGGACTTCGAGTTATGTCGGTCGGTGAGTTGGGTAAGCCCCCAACCGAAGGCCGGCAAAACTCAGCTCACCTCCAAGCTGTTGCCTGAGTGGTCGTTACGAAGCCGACCTGGAGAGTTCCGTGCAAAGCTTGCCCGCAACTGCTAAAATAACCCATCGGCCCTCACGAGGCTCGGTAGGCTTGACCCCGCAAGGAGGTCGTGGTCCGGTCACGTCATGCTACCGGTCCCGGTCTACTACGCACTCTTCGCTGCCTGCGGGTTATACGTGCTCCTCAAAGGAGGTGCGCCAGAGAAAGTTGGGGCAGCCATCCTCGCCGTGGGATCGGTACTCTCGGTGGCTGCGGTGTCGAGCCCCACAGGGCGGTTTGGAGCGGTCGAGGTTGGCGTCTTCTTGGTCGACGTCGCCACACTGCTCGCCTTCCTCGCACTGGCTCTGCGTGCGGAAAGGTACTGGCCGCTATGCGTGACGGCGCTCCAAGCTATCGGGACCGCCGGTCATGCGGCGAAGCTCTTGGATCCCGGGGTGATACGATCTGCCTACGCGATAGTGCTTTCCCTTTGGAGATATCCGATGCTCCTTCTGATCGTCGTCGGCACATGGAATCATCAGAGGCGCCTGGCCAAGTTCGGTGTCGACAAATCCTGGTCGAGCTCCTCCGGCCCCTCGGAAACGCCGCCTCCGACTGGGCCGATCGGCTAGTTGCCGAATTCGGGTCGCTGGCGGGGACGCTGGCGGCGGCTCCGGCGGCGCAGGCGCGGGCGCTCGGGGACGGGGCGGCGGCGGTTCGGCATCTCGGAATCGTTCGTGATGCCATGCTCCACTCGCTCCGCACCGAAGCTTTCGCCCGCCCCACGCTCGACGATTCGCAGAAGCTGATCGACTATCTCTCGCTCGACATGGCCCTGCTCCCGATCGAGCGGCTTCGAGTCCTGTTTTTGAACAGCAGCAACCGGCTGCTCTACGACGAGACTCTGTCCGAAGGCTCGATCAGCGAAACCCCCGTCTACCCGCGCGAGATCATGCGGCGGGCGCTGGAGGTGGGCGCCACCGCCTTGATCCTCGCCCACAACCACCCCTCGGGCGACCCGACGCCGAGCCGGGGGGACGTCGAGGCCACCCGGCGCATCGCCGAGGCGGGCCGGGCGCTCGATATCTGCATCCACGACCATGTGATCGTCGCCCGATCGGGCTGGTCGAGCTTCCGGGCCCTGGGCCTGCTCCAGCCGGCGAGGAGGAATTGATATGGGACCCGAAATAAGGCTCTATGCAGAGCCGCGGATTTCGATAATGTGCCCGCGGGGAAGAGGGCGTGGTGCGCGAAATCCAGTCAGCAAGATTAGAGGCCGCGCTGGCGATAGTCCGCCAGGCGTCGGCGCGTCTCGCCGTCCTGTCCGATCCCTATTCGGTCGAAGCCGGCCAATCGTTGCGCACCGTGGCTGAGCGGCTCTATATCGAACGCCGCCGGCGCGACGAATATTTCCCGGTGGGCCTGTTCGGCGAGCCCGCGTGGGACCTGCTCCTGTCGCTGTTCATCGCCGGCGACGACGGCCGCGAGGTGTCGCTCGACGAAGCCTATCGGGCCGCGAAGGTCGATCCCGAGGACGGGCCGGCGCTGATCGACCGGCTGATCAACAAGGAGCTGGTCGAGCGCAGCCGCACCCGGCGCAACTCGATCGCGCTCACCTCGCACGGCATGGACCGCCTCAGCGACTATCTCGCCGATCTGATTTGATTCGGCGGACCGTTCGCGGCCTCGTCCCGAAGTGGGATATGGCGGGAATGTTGTCCGAAATATGTATACATTTTTCGGACGCCCAGATTGCATTCTGTCCGAAATATAACTACATATTTCGGACATGGAACGTACCGACCTCAAGAGCCGCATTCTCGCGCACGTCGCGGACCAAGCTCCCGCACGGGTCTGGACCGCCGCAGATTTCCTCCACCTCGGCACGCGCGACGCCATCGACAAGGCATTGCAGCGCCTTGTCACAGCGAACCATCTGCGCCGCATCGATTGGGGTCTCTACGACAGGCCGCGCCAGAACAGCCTTACCAAGCAGAGCAGCCCGCCCGATCCGCGCGAAGTGATCGATGCGGTCGCGCGGCGCGATCAAATCCGGGTGCTCGTCGACGGGATGACAGCGGCCAACGATCTCGGGCTCACCAACGCCGTCCCGGCCAAGATCGTGGTCCATACCGACGCACGGCTGAAGCCGATCCGGCTGGGCAATCTCGAAATTGTCTTCAAGCCGGCGGCCGCCAGCAAGCTGTATTGGGCGGGCCGGCCGGGAATGCGAATCGTCCAAGCGCTTCACTGGCTCCGCGACACCACAGGCGCGGCCGCCGAGACCCAGGGGCTGCGCCGCAAGCTACGTAGCCTGCTTGCCCGCGACCCCAAGGGAGACCAAATCCGGCGCGATCTTGGCGCGGGCTTCACCGCCCTTCCCGCTTGGATGCAGGACTTGCTGAGGCCGCTGCTCGAGACCGAAACCGCCGCATGAATGCCGCCTTCGACGAAATCATTGCCGCGGACGACGACACGCGTGCAGGCCTCTTCGGCACAACCGCACAGCGCCTCGGCACGACGCCGCAGAATGCTGAGAAAGATTTCTGGGTATGCTGGACGCTCGACGCCCTGTTCAACGGACTACCTGAGGGTCCGCGCCTATTGTTTAAGGGTGGAACGTCGCTTTCCAAGGGATTCGGGCTAATCAGGCGCTTCTCCGAAGACGTAGATGTCACCGTCTTTCGGGACGATCTGGGCGAGGCGCATTCCGTTGAAGAGCTTCAGGCGCTGAGCGGCAAGAAGCGAGCTGCCGCGCTCAAAGCCATCAAAGAAGCCTGCGAAACCTACATCACCGGCCCCTTGCTGGCGCAACTTTCAGTCATTGCCGCCGAAGCCGAAGCCCGAACGGGTCTTCGCTCCGGAATGGTCCGCATCGAGACTTATGCCGACGACCGGCAGACGCTCCTGGTCCGCTATCCGACGGCCACGCCGACGGACGGCTATGTCGACAAGTATGTCAGGATCGAATCCGGCGCTAAGTCGGCCCTCGACCCCAACAGCGTTTTGAACATTCGACCGTATGTAGATGAGGACGTCCCGGACCTCGACCTCAACATCCCCAACATCGTCGTCGTCGACGCCGAGCGCACCTTCTGGGACAAGATAGTAATCCTTCATGGGCTGCGTCGTTGGTTCGAGAGACGCGGGGAGCTACGCCGCGGCGGCCACCGGATTTCGCGCCATTATTACGATGTGCACACAGTGATGCAGTCGGAGGTGGGACAACGGGCGATTACCGCTTTGGAGTTGGGCGCCGATTGCGTGCTGCATGCCCGGATGTTCTTCAACCGTCCCGATTTCGACCTCGCCAGCGCCGTTCCGCCAACCTTCACGCTGGTACCGGAGGGCGCCATGTACGATGAACTCCGCCGCGACTATGCGGCGATGACCGGCATGATCTTTGGCATGCCGCCCACGTTCGAAGCTGTGGTCGAAAGCGTCGCACAGATCGAGGATGCGATCAACGAAGCCGGCGCTTCCGAACGCTGCTCCGGTTGACGGTTTACGCGGTCGCCATGACTCGGAAGCCCGAGGGCGGCCCCTCCCCTTCGACGATCTCCACCTCGATCCGCTCGACCTTCGGCCGCCGGCGGCCCGGTGCGGCAGGCCGCAATGAGCACCTCGACCGCTTCGTCTTCGCCATAGGCGACCAGCTCGACGCTTCCGTCGAGGCGGTTGCGCACCCAGCCGCGCACGCCCAGCGCCCGCGCCTTGTCCCTCGTCCAGTTGCGGAAGAAGACGCCCTGGACCCGGCCGTGGATTCGAAGCCGGCGGCCGCTCACGATCAGGAGCCTCCCGCGCTGCGCCGGGTGTCGACGCGCACGACGTGGACCGTCTCAGCGACCCTCTCGGCGATCTGATCCGATTCCAACGACTGAGGCACTCGCTTCCCTCTCCCGCTTTTCGCGGGAGAGGGGCTCAAAAGCGAGGAGCCGCACGCTTGTCTCATTCGCATTGCGCCCGGTGGAGAAGCTTGTGATCGGCGAGGACGAGGGCGACCATCGCTTCGACCACCGGCGCGCCGCGAAGGCCGACGCAGGGGTCGTGGCGCCCCTGGACGCCCAGCGCCGCAACCGAGGAGGTCGGCTTGAACGCGGCCCGGACCGTGATCGGGCCGCCGGTCGAAATCCCGCCGGTGATCCCGCCGGCCAGCGCGGGATCGGCATTGTCCTCGCCGCGAAGGCGCGCCGACTCGAAGCCGGCGCCGATCTCGACCGCCTTGACCGCGTTGATCGACATCAATGCCGCGGCGAGATCGGCATCGAGCTTGGCGTAGACGGGCGCCCCCCAGCCGGCCGGAACGCCGCTCGCGGTGCATTCGATCAGCGCGCCGAGCGAGCTTCCCGCCGAGCGGGCCTCGTCGAGCATCGAATCCCATCGCGACTCGTCGGCGCAATCGCCGATGGCGGCCACCCGCGCCGCGATCTCGACCTCGGCAATGACGAGCCGGGCGACCGCTCCGGCCGCCACCCGCATCGCGGTTTCCCGGGCCGAGGCCCGGCCGCCGCCTCTGGGATCGCGAAGACCGTATTTGGAATCGTAGGCGGCGTCGGCATGGCCGGCGCGCGGCGGCATGTCCTCATAATCCTTCGGCCGGGCGTCGACATTGTCGATGACGAGGCCGATCGGAGTGCCGGTGGTACGGCCCTCATAGATGCCGGAGAGGATCCGGACCCGGTCGGGCTCCCGCCGCGGCGAGGTGTTCGGCGCGGCCCCGGGCCGGCGCCGGTCGAGCCAAAGCTGGATGTCGGCCTCGGCGAGGGCGAGGCCGGGCGGGCAGCCGTCGACGACGGCGCCGATGGCGGGACCGTGGCTTTCCCCCCAGGTGGTGAAGCGGAAGACCCGGCCGAAGCTGTTCCAGCTCACTATCCCTCTCCCTGCAGGGGAGTATCAGACCGCCCGTCCCCCGGACGGGCTGGAGGGACCCGCTCGCGGAGCGAGTGGGGGGGTGAGGGCAATCGGCCCGTCATCGGTTACCGCGAGAGGCTTGCGACCGCTCCATTCCCTCACCCTCCCATTGCTGCGCAATGGGCCCCTCCCTCTCCCCTACAGGGAGAGGGGTCAAGGTTCGCCGAGCGCGTCGAAGGCTGGAGCATAGGCCGCCGAGCCCTGAAAGGGGGGCGCGGGCTCGGGTCGAAGCCACAGGGCCATGAAATAGGGTCCCGAATAAGGGGAAGCGAAGGGCGCCGCCGCTTCCGCCGAGAAGCCGAAGCGCCGATAATAATCCGGATCTCCGAGGACGAAAACCAGCTCTTCCCCGAGCGTCCCGGCGATCGCCAGCGCCGCGCGGATCAGCTCCGAGCCGACGCCGCTGCCCTGGGCGCCGGGCAGAACGCCGACCGGCCCCAGGCCCAGAGCGCGCCACGCCCGGCCCTCGCCGGCGACTCCCATCCGGCTGAGCATGACATGGCCGACAATCTCGCCGGACTGTTCGGCCACGAGCGAAATTTCCGAATCGAAGTCTTCGCGGAGACGGGTCACGAGATCGGCCTCGGCGCTGGTCGGGAAGGCGGCGAGGTGGACCGCTCGGATCGCCTCGGAATCCTCGCCGGTCTCCGGCCTGACCGCCCTGGTCACGTCGTCGTGATGTCCGGGGCGTCCTCCGCCTTCATTCCGACGACGTTGTAGCCGGCGTCGACATGGTGAATCTCACCGGTAACGCCCGAGGCGAGGTCGGAGAGGAGGTAGAGGCCGGCGCCGCCGACGTCCTCGATGGTGACGTTGCGCCTCAGGGGCGAATTATACTCGTTCCACTTCAGGATGTAGCGGAAGTCGCCGATGCCGCTGGCGGCGAGGGTCTTGATCGGGCCGGCGGAGATGGCGTTGACCCGGATATTCTCCGGCCCGAGGTCCATGGCCAGATATTTGACGCTGGTCTCGAGCGCGGCCTTGGCGAGGCCCATGACGTTGTAATGGGGGATGACTTTCTCGGCGCCGTAATAGGACAAGGTGAGGAGGCTGCCGCCGTTCGGCATCATTTCGCGGGCGCGGCGGGCGACGGCGGTGAAGCTGTAGGCGGAGATGTTCATCGACATCAGGAAATTGTCGAGCGTCGTGTCGACATATTTGCCTCGAAGCTCGTTCTTGTCGGAGAAGCCGATGGCGTGGACGACGAAGTCGATCGTCTCCCAGCGCGCCTTCAATTGTTCGAACAACCGGTCGAGATCGGCCATGTCGGCGACGTCGCATTCGATCATGAAGTCGGAGCCGACCTGGCTCGCGAGCGGCCCCACCCGCTTCTGAAGCGCCTCGCCCTGATAGGAGAAAGCGAGCTCGGCGCCCTGTTCCGCCAGTCTCTTCGAAATCCCCCAGGCCAGCGACTTGTCGTTGGCGAGGCCCATGATCAGGCCACGCTTGCCGCTCATCAGTCCGGTCATATGCTTTCCCGCTTATAGAAAGGCTCTTCACCCTCCTTTAGGGCTTCTTCGGGCGTTTCCGCCAGCGCGGCGTTGAGCTCGGCGCCGATCACCACGCCCAGCCCGACGATGAAGAAGAAAGTGAGGCCGATGATCACGCCCGCGAGGCTGCCGTAGGTGAGGTCGTAGCCGCCGAGGCTGGCGAGGACGACCGGAAGCAGAGCCGTGGTCGCCAGCCACCAGATGGTGACGAACAGGGGCCCCGGCCATTTCGGGCAACCCTTGGTGCGATAGCGCTTCGGAGTGAGCGAGTAGAAGATCAGATAGAGCGCTCCGAACAGCATCAGCGCCGGCACCACCCGGAACAGGGTGATCAGGCCGACCAGCTCCTCCCCGCGCGGGATCAGGCCGACGATGAACTGCTGCACTCCGGACAGCAGGACGGAAAGGCTGAAGGCGACCATGGCCATGATCACCGCGCCGATGATCATGCCCACCGAGCCCAGGCGATATTCCCAGAAGGGGCGGCTGAAGGTGACCCCGTAGGCGCGGCGGATGATGTCGCGGATCGTCTCGATGAAGCTGCCGGTGGTCCACAGGCCGACCAGAGCGCCGAGCCAGAGCAGGCCGCCCGAGCGGGCGTTGATCACGTCGCCGATCGGCTTCCTGAGCACGTCGGCGACGTCGGGCGGCATCGTCTGGAGGATGCCGTTGACGGCGGCCAGCCCCTCCTCGGTCTGGCCGAACAGCCGGGCGACTGCGGCGGCGACGATGACGAAGGGGAAAAGCGACATCAAGGCGAGGTAGGCGAGGTTGCCGGCGTGGATGAAGCCGTCATTATAAACTCCGACGGCGACCCTTTTGACCACCTCGAACGGATATTCGCCCGGCTTCAGCTTGCCGCGGACCTTGCCCAGCCGGGCCTTGGTTCGGGCAAGCCGCTTGCGCCGGGCTTCGGGTGACTCGGGGGAGATGTCCTGCATCAGCTGTTCCCCGGCGAAGGCCGGGGTCCAGAACTCGCCGACCGAAAGGCCGGGGCCCGGCCTTCGCCGGGGAGCGGATGCTTCGTCTGGCTCGCGTTGACCGTCCATGAAAGGGCTAGACGCCCAGCCCCGCCCTCGGGTTGCCCTTGCCCTTGCGGCCCCAGCCTTCGACGAAGCGGGCGAGCTCCTCGTCCCCGGTGGGAACGTCGATCATCAGGGTGACCAGCTGATCGCCCCTCTGGCCGCCCTTGGCGGCGAAGCCCTTGCCCTTGAGGCGAAGCACCTTGCCGGAGCTGGTCCCGGCCGGAACGCTCAGCATCACCGGGCCGTCGACGGTCGGCACCTTGACCTTGGCGCCGAGCACCGCCTCGTCGAGCGAGATCGGCAAATCGAGGCGGATATTGTCGCCTTCGCGGCTGAAGAAACGGTGCGGCTTGATCGAGATGGCGACGATCGCGTCGCCGGTGCCGCCGGGACCCGACTGGCCCTGGCCGGCGAGGCGGATCCTGGTCCCCTCCTCGACCCCGGCCGGAAGCTTGATCGACACCGTCTTGCCGCCGGCGAGGGTAACCCGCTGCTCCTTCAGAGCGGCGGCGTCCTCGAAGCTTACGGGCAGGCGATAGGCGGCGTCGGCACCTTTCTGGGACGGCGGCGCCGGCCGGCGGGTGCCGAAGCCGCCGAAACCGCCGAAGCCGCCGGGCGCGGCGCGGCGCTGGCCGGCGGCGCCTCCGAACAATCCGTCGAACAGGTCCGAAAGGTCGATCTCCTCGCCGCCGCCGAAATCGGGGCCGGGCGTCCGGCCGAAGCCCGCCCCGCCCGGTCCCGCTCCGGGACGCGGTCCGCCGCCGCCATAGCCGAACGGCGCCCGGGGCTTGCCGTCCTCGTCAAGCTCGCCGCGGTCGTAGCGGGCGCGCTTGTCCTTGTCGGAGAGGATGTCATAGGCTTGGGTGACTTTGGAGAAGCGATCCGAGGCGCCCGGATTGCCCTTGTTCTTATCGGGATGAAGCTCCTTGGCGAGCTTGCGATAGGCCTTCTTGATCTCGGCCTCGCCCGCGTCGCGCTTCACGCCCAGCTGTGAATAGAGATCCGCCATCTTGGGTAGCTTCGTTCTCCAGACCGCCGCAAATGTCCACTCTTGCGTTGCGGACGCGCTGTATCAGATGGGTAACGCACCTGCCCTGCGCAAGCGTCATTGCGAGGAGTGCAGCGACGAAGCAATCCAGAGGACGGCGGCGCGGCGCCGGATTGCTTCGCTTCGCTCGCAATGACGGAGGTGTGCGCTTGTGCCCGTGGAGCACAAACGGCAAGGAGCGGCCATGGCCGACGACCCGCACGCATTGTTCGAAACCTGGCTCGCCGAGGCCCGCCTGGCCGAGCCGAACGATCCCACCGCCATGGCGCTTGCCACGTCCGACGCAGAGGGACGGCCCTCGGTCCGGATGGTGCTGATGAAGGATCACGACGAGCGCGGTTTCGTCTTCTACACCAACCTCGACAGCCGCAAGGGCGGGGAGCTCGCCGCCAATTCCCATGCCGCCCTTCTCTTCCACTGGAAGTCGCTGCGCCGGCAGGTGCGCATCGAGGGGCCGGCTTCGCCGGTAAGCGAGGCCGAGGCGGATTCCTATTTCGCCACCCGTGGCCGCGATTCGCAGCTCGGCGCCTGGGCGTCGGACCAGTCGCGCCCGCTCGACGCTCGATCCACGTTCGAAGCACGCTACGAGGCGGTCCGCCGCCGATTCGAAGGCGGCGACGTGCCGAGGCCGCCGCGCTGGGCGGGGTGGCGGGTGGCTCCCGAGCGAATCGAATTCTGGAGCGACCGCGAGCACCGCCTGCACGAGCGCCGCCTCTTCGCCCGCACCGGCGAGGGCTGGAGCGAGGGGCTGCTCTACCCGTGAGTCATGCCCATCCCGCGCATGAGACTCACGGCGCGCTGACCACCCGGGCGGCGCTGGCCAGCGTCACCACGGCGCTCTTTCTGCTTCTGCTCAAGGGCTATGCCGCCTGGGCGACGGGCTCGGTCGCAATGCTCGGCTCGCTCGCCGACACCGGTCTCGATCTGCTCGCCTCGCTGATCACGCTCTACGGAGTGAGGGTCGCCGCCGCGCCGGCCGACCGCGAGCACCGCTTCGGCCACGGCAAGGCGGAGGCGCTGGCGGCGCTCGCCCAGGTCGGGATCATCGCTTTCTCCGCGCTCGGAATCGGCTGGCGCGCGGTCGACCGGCTGCTCGGAAGCGAGGCCACGGCCCATGCCGAATACGGCATCGGAGTCTCGATCCTCGCCATCCTCGCGACCCTGGGCCTGCTCGCCTACCAGCGCCGGATCATCGCCCGCACCCGGTCGGTGGCGATCGAGACCGACCATGTCCATTACCAGAGCGACCTGCTGCTCAACCTCGCGGTGATCGCGGCCCTCGTGCTCGACCAGTATCTGGGCCTGACCGGCGCCGACCCCCTCTTCGGGATCCTCATCGCTTTGTGGCTTCTGTGGGGCGCCTGGCGCGCCTCGAGCCGCGCCGTCGACCAGCTGATGGACCGGGAATGGCCCGAGGAGAAGCGCCGACGCTTCGTCGAGGTCGCCGCCCGCCACCCGGCGCTGAAGGGCCTTCACGACCTCAGGACCCGGACCAGCGGCGCCCACGATTTCGTCCAGTTCCACGTCTGGGTCGATCCCGGCATGAGCGTCGCCGAGGCGCACCGGGTGATGGACGAGGTCGAGCACAAGCTCGAGGCCGAATTTCCCGGAGTCGAGATCCTCATCCACATCGATCCCGAAGGACAGGTCGACCAGCCGGGCAACAAGCTGGCCGAAACGGACCTCACCACTATAGCGGAGAAACAACCCGATGCCTGAATTGCGCCTCGTCCAGGTCGACGCCTTCGCCGACCGGCCCTTCACCGGCAATCCGGCCGCGGTCGTGCCGCTGGAGGAATGGCTGGCGGACGACATTCTTCAGGCGATCGCCGAGGAGAATGCTCTTTCCGAGACCGCCTTCACCGTGCCGGCGACCGACGGCGAGGTGGATTACGAGCTGCGCTGGTTCACACCGACGGTGGAGGTGGCGCTTTGCGGCCACGCCACGCTGGCCAGCGGCCACGTCCTGCTCGGCGACCGCGACCGGCTGCGCTTTCGAACCCGCCAGTCGGGAATCCTCGTCGTCGGCCGGGACGGCGCCGGCTACCGGCTCGATCTTCCGCAAACCCGGTGCAGCCTCGCCACGGAAGCGCAGCGGCGCGACGTCGTCGCCCGCGACGGCGCCGGCATCGTCGACATCGTCTCCCGCGCCACGGCGCTCCGCCCGAGCTGCACCTGAGCTATGAAGGATCGGAAGGCGTCGCCATCCTGCTCTTCGCCGACGAAGCGGCGGTCCGGGCGCTTGCGCCCGACATGAAGCGGCTCGCCGAGATCGACTTCATGACCATCGCCACCGCTCCCGGGAGCGGCGAGCACGACGTCGTCAGCCGGGTCTTCGTTCCGGCCTGGGGAGTCGACGAGGATCCGGTCACCGGTTCCGCCCATGCCGCCCTGACGCCTTTCTGGGCCGAGCGGCTGGGCCGCGATTCCTTCACCGCCTTCCAGGCCAGCCGCCGCGGCGGGCGGGTCGAATGCCGGCGGGCGGGGGATCGGGCCATATTGGGCGGCCGCTGCGTGACGGTGATCGAGGGAATGCTCAGCTTCTGAGGAACTGCCTTCCCGTCGCCTACGGCGACGGGGAGGCCAGCATCGCTTCCAGCGCGTCGATGATTGGGCCCTGGCTCTTGAGGATTTTCGCCCTCGCCTCGGCAAGCGCGAACCAGCGCGCCTCGTCCACCTCGGGAAATGCTCGGAAGGCGCCGCTTTTCGGGGGATATTCGATCGTGAACTCGTTGCTGCTGAGCTCGGCTGGGTCGAAATCGCCCTCCAGAACGAAGGCTTCGACCCATTTCCCGCCCGCCTGGCGAACCTCGCACAGGCGCTCGGGCTCCCCTTCCGGCCTGGCGCCCAGTTCCTCCTCGAACTCGCGTATCGCGGCCGCCAGCGGATCCTCGCCCGGCTCGATCAACCCCTTGGGGATCATCCAAGCGCCCTCGTCCCGGTCCCGCCAGAAGGGACCTCCGGGATGGACGAGGAGCAGCCGGACGCCATCGGGATCGCGCCGGTAGAGCAGGATTCCGGCGCTCCGGACCGGCATCAGGCCAGCGGCACGGTGACGCGGTGAATCGTGCCCTCGGGCGTGGACTGGACGTCGCTCCTCGCCTTCAGGCGCTGGAGAAAGGCCGTGACCAGACGGCTTCCGAGCCCGGGCTTGGCCGCTCCGGCGACGAAGCCGCGGCCGTCGTCCGCCACTTCGATATAAGCGGCGCCGTCGTCGCGCCAGGATTTCACCAGGATCGAGCCGCCACCGTCGCCGAAGGCGTGCTTGCAGGCGTTGGTGACGAGCTCGTTGACGATGATCCCGATCGCCACCGCGCTCTCGTGCGGCACCAGGATCGGTTCAAGCTCGGTCGAGAGGATGATTCCGTCGGGCATGATGCCGCGCCGGATCTGGTCGCATATCTCCTGGAGCTGGTCCTGAAGCCGGACCATGGCGAGCCCCTGGCTGCTCGGCGCAAGCGCGTCGTAGACGGCGGCGACCGCCTTCAGCCGCTCCGCCGCCTCGTTCAGGGCCGCCTTGACCTCGTCGCTCGCCGAGCGGCTTGCCTGCAAGGTGAGAAGGCTGGTGACGATCTGGAAGTTGTTCTTGGTGCGGTGGTCCATTTCCCTGAGCGCGTGACCAAGGAAGTTGATCCGCCTCACCCGCTCGAGCTGGCCGGCGCGGACCTCGCGCTGGTAGAGGCCGAGGGCGAGCAGGATCACGCCCTCGGTCAAGATGCCGGCGGCGAGCGAGAGAGCGGTCGCCGCGCTCTGGAGCTCGAAGCTGCGCTGGGGCGGCAGCACCAGAAACCAGATGAGGCTCGTTCCGAGCACCATCGAGACCAAGCCGCTTCGCCAGCCGCCGATCAGGGCGGCGATGACGACCGCGATGATCCCGAGGGCGAAAGGCGCCACCTCGCCCAGAAGCGGCGAGATCGCCAGCCTGGCGCCGACGAAGAAAGCGGTCACGCCCACGCCGACGACGAGCTCCGTCATCGGCCTCGGCAACCGGCGCGACAAAAGCCGCGGCAGATCGATGGTGACAAGCCTTCGCACTTTCCCCCCAGTCCCCGCACGGTTGCTAACACAGGACGAAGGACAACCGCCCTGATTAATGTTAGCGGATCGGATCAACCGGTTGGACGAGCGGCGGCCGCCGGCGGTGCCAGTCCGTCGCCCGCTGGAAAGCGGCGCCGGCGGCGAGCAGGGCCGCCTCGCCCAGCGCCGGCCCGGCGAGCTGGAAACCGATCGGAAGCCCGGCGCGATCGAAGCCGCAGGGCAGCGAGAGGGTCGGATTGCCCGCGAAATTCCACAAGGCGGTGAAGCGCAGGATCTCGGCCGGGTCGAGAGCGTCGGCCTCGGCGAGGGTCGGCGCGGGCACGGACATTGCGGGCGTCGCGAGCAGGGCGACCTCGTCGAACAGCGCCGCCAGCCGAGCCCCGACGCTCCGCCGCGCCGCGCCGATACGGGCATATTCGACCGCCGGCAGGCCCCCGCCAATTCGGACGAGCGCGCCGAGCGACGGGCCGTAATCCTCAGCGCGCTCGCGAAACAAGGCTTCGTGGACAAGCGCCGCCTCGACCGCGCAGGCGGGGATCCAGCCGCCGGCCAGGGCGCGGCTGTCGGGCATTTCGATCTCGCGGATCCGGACTCCGACGCCGGCGAGCGATTCGAGCGCCGCCTCGAAAGCGGCCGCGATCCCGGCATCGACCCCGGCGAGACACCAGTCGCGGTCGACGCCGACGGTCACGCCCTCGAGCCCTCGGTCGAGCGCTCCCGAATAATCGTCCACGGGCGCGCGCAGGGCGGTGGGATCGAGCGGATCCGGGCCGGCGATCGCTCCGAGCAACAGGGCGCAGTCGGCGGCGCTGCCGGCCATCGGCCCGACATGGTCGAGCGAGGGCGCGAGCGGGAAGATGCCGTGGCGGCTGACCCGTCCCCAGCTCGGCTTGAGGCCGGTGACCGAACAGGCGGCGGAGGGGAAGCGGATCGATCCGCCGGTGTCGCTGCCGAGCGCGCCCATGCAAAGCCGGGCCGCCACCGCCACCCCGGAGCCGCTCGACGACACGCCGGTCCAATGGTCCGGGCTCCAGGGGTTGAGCGGCGGGGCGAGCTCCGGATGGTGATGAGAGCCGGCGCCCTCGGTCATCGCCAGCTTGCCGAGCAATATTGCGCCGGCCTCCCGAAGCCGCGCCGCGACCGTCGAATCCTCGTCCGGCACTCGCCCGGCGAGCGCCTTCATCCCTGCCTCGGTGGCGATCCCGGCGGTGTCGACCAGGTCCTTGAGCGCGATCGGAATGCCGTGAAGCGGGCCTCGCCATTGTCCCTTCGCAAGCTCGTCCTCGGCCCGCCGGGCGTCGTCGAGCGCTCGTTCGGGAGTGACCCGGGCGAAGGCGCGGAGGGTTGGGTCGAGGGTTTCGACGCGGGCGAGGAAGGCGGCGGTCAGCTCGATCGGGGAGAGGGCGCGGGACTGAAGGCGCTTCGACGCCTCGGTCAGGCTGAGCTCGTGCAGTTCCTCCATGCTCCTCCCTAGCGCCGACACCTGCTCACTCCAAATTCCTCCCCGAGCTTGTCTCGGGGAGGGGGACCGCGCGAAGCGCGGTGGAGGGGAAATACGGACTCGGCATTGCCCCTCCACCACGACGCTTCGCGCCGCGGTCCCCCTCCCCCAGCAAGCCGGAGGAGGAATTTGGAGGCGCATTAGGCCCTTGCGGGGACAGGGCGGCGCGGCCAGAACCGGCGCGGACGAAGCGGAAGGGGGTTTCATGACCGCGACCAAGGACGAACCCCTCCGCCGCGACATCGGCTTCCTCGGCTCCGCCTTCCTGTCGTTCAACGGCATGGTCGGCGCCGGCATCTTCGCCTTGCCGGGAACTCTCTACGAGCGCTTCGGAGCGTTCAGTCCCTTCCTCTTCCCCCTGTTCGGGCTGCTCGTCCTGGTCGTCGCCGTGCCGTTCGCCCGGGTGGCGGCGCGGCACCCCGTCTCGGGCGGACCGGTCGTCTACGCCGCCGCCTTCGGCCCGGCCGCGGCCTTCCAGGCGGGCTGGATCTATTATGTCGCAAGGGCCACCGCGCTCGCCGCGAACCTGACGGTGCTGGTCACCTATCTCGCCGTGCTTTGGCCGACGCTCGGCGAAGGGCTGCCCCGCGCCGCGATCATCCTCGCCGTCTGCGGCCTTCTCGTCTGGGTCAACATCGTCGGCGTGAAGCGCGCCGTGCAGCTGATCGACGCACTGACCCTGCTCAAGGCCGCGCCCTTGCTGTTCGTCGCCGTCATGGGACTGGTCGTCGCCGGCGGGACAATCGAAGCGCCGTCGGGCGTCCCGCCGCTCAGCGACCTCGAGGCCGCCGCTTTGCTGATCCTCTATGCCTTCATCGGGTTCGAGAACAGCGTCACCCCGGCGGGCGAGACGGCGGACCCGCAACGCAATATCCCGAGAGCGCTGCTCGCCACGATCGGCGGCACCGCCTTGCTCTACTTCCTCGTCCAGCTCTCCTACGTCGCGGTGATGGAGCCCGGCGCCGGCGGCGACGCGCCGATGGTGGCGCTGGGCGAGGCGCTGATGGGTCCGGCCGGGGGCCTGCTTCTGATCGCCGCGGCGGCCTTCTCGCTGCTCGGCAATGTCAGCGGCGGCCTCACCGGCACTTCGCGCACCAGCTATGCGATGGGCCGCGACGGACTGCTGCCCGGCTGGTTCGGCCGGGTCAGCGGGCGTTACGCCACTCCGGCCAATTCGATCGCCTTCATGGGCGCCCTCATCGCATTGCTGGCGCTGAGCGGGAGCTTCGTCTGGCTGGCGGTGGTGTCGACGCTGGCGCGGATGTTCGTCTATTCGATCAGCATCGCCTCGCTGGCCAAGCCCTCCCCCGCCGTCCCGACGGCGCGGGCCGGGCCGCTGACCTGGTTCATGATCGCCGCCGCCATCGCCATCTGCGTCTGGGCCGCATCCCAGTCGAGCTGGGAGAGCTGGCGGATGCTGCTGATCCTCGCCGCGGCGGGGACGGCGCTCTACGCGGCGGCCAGGGTCGCCGCGCGGAAGGCCACCGTCTCCTCGATCCAGCCTCCGCCGAGCACCCGCGAGCCGTCGTAGATCACCGCCGCCTGGCCCGGGGCGACCCCATATTCCGGCGCTTCGAAATGCAGGTGCTCGCCGTCGAACGAAGCCGGCGCGGGCCGCGCCATCGAGCGCACCTTGGCGGCGAGCCCGTCGCTCTGCGTCTCGCCCAGCCAGTTCAGGCCGGACAGGCGCGCCGCCCGGACGGCGAGCGCCGCCTTCGGTCCGACCACGACCCGCATCACCTCCGGCTCGAGACGGACGACGTAGAGCGGCTCGGCCTGGCCGCCGATTTCGAGGCCTCGGCGCTGGCCGACGGTGAAGTGGATGAGGCCGCGATGCCCGCCGAGGACGCGCCCCTCGAGGTCGACGATCTCGCCGGGCCGGGCCGCCTCCGGCCGCACCTTCTTCACGACCGAGGCATAGTCGCCGTCGGGGACGAAGCAGATGTCCTGGCTGTCGGGCTTGTCGGCGACGACGAGGCCGAGCTCGCGGGCGATCTCGCGCACCGCCGGCTTGGGCAGGCCGCCGAGCGGGAAGCGCAGATAATCGAGCTGCTCGCGGGTGGTCGCGAACAGGAAATAGCTCTGGTCGCGCGCCGGATCGGCGGCGCGGTGAAGCTCGGGCCCGTTCGGGCCCGGGATCCGGCGGACGTAATGACCGGTGGCGAGGCAGTCGGCGCCGAGGTCGCGGGCGAGGGCGAGCAGATCGGTGAACTTGACCGACTGGTTGCACGACACGCACGGGATCGGGGTCCGGCCCCGCGCATATTCGTCGGCGAAACGCTCGATGACGCTGTCGCGGAAGCGGGTCTCATAGTCGAAGACGTAATGGGCGATTCCGAGCCGCTCGGCGACGGTGCGAGCGTCGTAGATGTCGCGGCCGGCGCAGCAGGTCTTCGAGCGCCCGATCGCCTCGCCATGGTCGTAGAGCTGGAGGGTGATCCCGATCACCTCCGCGCCGGTGCGCGCGGCCAGCGCGGCCACGACCGAGCTGTCGACCCCGCCCGACATGGCGACGACGATTCGGGCCTCGGACGCGGGCCGGTCGAGCTGGAAATCGGCGATCATGGCCGCCGCTACATAGGGCCGCCGGAGGCTAAAGCCCAGCTTTGGGGGCGTTCCCGTCATTGCGAGGAGCGAATCGAAGCAATCCAGCTTGCCGGCGCCGAGCCGCTGGATTGCTTCGCTTCGCTCGCAATGACGGGGCGCGGGCTTCCAGGCCGGCGCCATTAACCCGGGTAAAGCCTAGCCTAACAGCCCTTTAACCGCGTCTTAGACCCTCGCCGCTAGAAGGGCGGCCATGGATCTGAGCTTCTTCCGACGGGCCGAACAGAGATTTTCGAGCCGAGCGCCCGCCCGCCTCGATTTCGGCATGCTCGTCGCGACCTTGCGCGCCGCCGGGCCGGCGGCTTCCATGCGGGTCGACGCTTCGGCGCCGGCGGCATCCTTCTCCGATCCGATCGCCGAGATCCTCCTCGCCGGGCCCGCCTGGCGCGAGGCGGTGGCGGCGCAGCGCGGCTGCTTCAATCCGGCCTTCGCCGGCAAGTCGCAAGGAGCCGTCAACTGAGATGACCGCCGTGTTTACCTTGGGGTTTCAGTCTTCCTTCAACGCCTGCCGCCTAAGGCGGGGCGAAGGGAGGCAGGAGATAAAATGTCTGTGAACGTCCTTGAATACGACACGATCGAGACCCGGGCGCCGCGCCCGGTGCAGGTCATCGGCCCCCTCGGGGAGCCGCTGACGCTCGAACTCGCTGCCGCCGCCCTCGACCACCCGCTGGGTGGTTCGCCGCAAGGCCGAGGTGGTCGCCGCGGTCAATGGCGGGCTGCTCAGCGTCGACGAGGCCTGCGAGCGCTACACGCTCAGCCTGGAGGAGTTCGCGTCGTGGCAGCGCGCGGTCGACCGTTCCGGAATGCCCGGCCTCAGGGTGACCCGGATCCAGCATTACAAGAGCCTCTACGAGCGCCAGCAGAAGTTCTAGAATCCTCCCCATCGAAGATGGGGAGGGGGGACCCCGCGAAGCGGGGTGGAGGGGTAAAAGGCGCAGGCCTGTGCCAGTTACCCCTCCACCAGCCTTCGGCTGGTCCCCCTCCCCAGGAAATCCTGGGGAGGATTTCTAATGGAAGTCCCTCGACTTCACCTTGATCACCCCTTGCCGCCTTCGCCTTACGCGGGTCGGGCGCCGCGCCCTTGCCGCCGTCGGCCGGCGCGTAACGATGGGGGAAGTCCATCGCGCCTACCTGGTGCAAGAGAGGCGTCAGATCCTCGAGCCGGTCGGCGACGACGTGGATGACCTCGCCTTCCTTCTGCATCTGCCCCTTCACCGCGATCATCGCCGCGCCCATCACGATTCGCCTCTGGGCCTCGAACTTGCGCTGCCACAGGATGACGTTGGCGATCCCGGTCTCGTCCTCCAGAGTGATGAAGGTGACGTTGCCCTTGCCGGGCCGCTGGCGGATGAGGATCAGGCCCGCCACCTCGACCCGGGACCCGTCCTTGAGTCGGGCGAGGCCGGCGCAGGTCGTCACCTTCGGACCCAGAGCCCCGCGCAGGAAGGCGAGCGGATGGGCTCGAAGCGAGAGCTGGACGGTTCGGTAATCCTCGACCACCTCGCGGCCGCCGGTGAGCGGGGTCAGCGCCACTTCGGGCTCGGAATCGAGGGCGTCGGCGGCGGCGAACAGGGGCAGAGGCACCTCGCCCAGCCCGCGCACCCGCCACAGGGCCTGGCGGCGGCCCTGCCCGAGCGAGGCGAAGGCGTCGGCGTCGGCGAGCTTCTCGAGCGCGGCGACCGGCACGCCGGAGCGGCGCCAGACGTCCTCCACCGAGGCGAAGGGGGCTTCGGTCGCGGGCGGCGAGGATCCGGGCGGCGTGGAGGTTGGAGAGGCCTCGGACCATTCGAAGGCCGAGGCGGAGGGGGATTAGATCCTCCCCATCGGAGATGGGGAGGGTGGAGGGGTAGCTGGCCGAAGCCTCGTCAATTACCCCTCCACCACCCTTCGGGTGGTCCCCCTCCCCATGCTGCGCATGGGGAGGATTTTCCTCCATCCTCGTATCCCACCGGCTCCGGTTGATGCACACCGGCCGCATCTCCACGCCATGGTTCTGCGCGTCCCTCACCAGTTGGGCGGGCTGGTAGAAGCCCATCGGCTGGGCGTTCAAGATGGCCGCGCAGAAGACGTCGGGATGGTGGCATTTCATCCAGCTCGACGCATAGGCGATCTTGGCGAAGCTGGCCGCGTGGCTTTCGGGGAAGCCGTAGCTTCCGAAGCCTTCGATCTGCTTGAAGGTGCGCTCGGCGAAGTCGCGCGTGTAGCCGCGCTCCACCATGCCTTCGATCATCTGGTCCTGGAACCGGCTGACTCCGCCGGTGGTCTTGAACGTCGCCATCTGGCGGCGAAGGCGATCGGCGTCGGACGGCGAGAAGCCGGCGCCGACGATGGCGACGTTCATCGCCTGCTCCTGGAAAAGCGGAACGCCGAGCGTCTTCTGAAGCACCGCCTTCAGCGCCTCGGAGGGGAATTCGACCTTCTCCTTGCCCTCGCGCCGGCGCAGATAGGGATGGACCATGTCGCCCTGGATCGGCCCCGGGCGGACGATCGCGACCTGGATGACGATGTCGTAAAATTCCTTCGGCTTCATCCGCGGAAGCATCGACATCTGCGCCCGGCTCTCGATCTGGAAGGTGCCGATCGTGTCGGCCTTCCGGATCATCGCGAAGACCGTGGGATCGTCCTCCTGGAGCACGTCCGACCACAGGTTCATGTCGATCGCTCTTGTGCGCGCGCAGGAGGTCGAAGGCGCGGCGCATGCAGCCGAGCATGCCCAAGCCGAGCACGTCGAGCTTCATGATCTTCAGCTCTTCGAGATCGTCCTTCTCCCATTCGATCACCCGCCGGTCGACCATCGCCGCCGGCTCGATGGGCACGAGATCGTCGAGGCGGTCGCGGGTGAGAACGAAGCCGCCGGGATGCTGGCTGAGATGGCGAGGCGTGCCGACCAGCTGGCGGGTGAGCTCGAGAGTCAAAGCGAGGCGCGGATCGCTCAGGTCGAGGCCGAGCTCCTCGACATGGCGCTCGGGCACCCCCGCCTCCGACCAGCCCCAGACCTGGCTCGACAGCATGGCCGTGAGATCCTCGGGAAGGCCGAGCGCCTTGCCGACCTCGCGGACCGCGCCTCGGGTCCGGTAGCGGCTGACCACCGCGGTCAAGGCGGCATGGCCGTGGCCGTAATGCTCGTAGATCCACTGGATCACTTCCTCGCGCCGCTCATGCTCGAAATCGACGTCGATGTCGGGCGGCTCGTTGCGGCTCTCGGAGATGAAGCGCTCGAACAGGAGGGTGTGCCTGACCGGATCGATCGAGGTGATTCCGAGCACGAAGCAGATCATCGAATTGGCCGCCGAGCCCCGCCCCTGGCAGAGTATCTCCTGGCTTCGGGCGAACTGGACGACCGAATTGACGGTCAAAAAATAGGGCGCGTAGGCGAGCTTCTCGACCAGCCCCAGCTCCTTTTCGAGCAGGTCGACATGGCTCTTCGGCGGGCCTTCCGGGAATTTGGCGGCGAGCGCGCCCCGGGTCAGCCGCTCCAGAGCCTCCTGCGGGGTTCGGCCGGTCATCACGATCTCGTCGGGATATTGGTAGCTCAATTCGCGAAGCGAGAAGGTGCAGCGCCCGGCGATGTCGGCGGTCGCGCGGACCGCGTCGGGATGATCCTGGAAGCGCCGCTCCATCTCCTCCGGCGACTTCAGATGGCGGTCGGCATAAAGCTCGCGGCGGAAGCCGAGATCGTCGATCGTGCATTTGTGGCGGATCGCGGTGACGACGTCCTGGAGCATCCTCTTGTCGGGCGAATCATAGAGGACGTCGCCGGTGGCGAGGGCGCGCACCTTGTGGCGCTTCGCCAGCGCGTCGAGCGCGTGGAGCCGGGCGGAATCGCCCGGCCGGCGGCGATGGGTGAGGGCGAGATGGGCTCGGTCGCCGAAGACATCGCGAATCTGGGCGAGCGCGGTCTCGGTCGCGGCGTCGGCCTCCGCCGGCACCAAAGCGGCGACCAGGCCCTCGCTTCGGCTCGCGACATCCTCCCAGTGGAGGAAGCATTGCCCCTTCTCGCCCTGGGCGCGGTCGACCCGGCTCTTGCCGACGGTGAGCAGGCGGGTGAGGCGCGACCAGCCGGAGCGGTCCTGAGGCCAGACGAGCAGGCCGGTGCCGTCCATCAGGTCGAGCCGGCAGCCCGGGATCAGGCGCACCCTGGTTTCGTCGGCGGCCCTCAGCGCCTTGACGAGGCCGCCGACGCTGTTGCGGTCGGCGATGGCGAGCGCGGGATAGCCGAGCAAAGCGGCGGCGGCGAACATCTCCTCCGCGCTCGAAACCCCGCGCAGAAAGGAGAAATGAGTGAGGGCCTGGAGCTCGATGTACATCAATCCTCCCCATCGAAGATGGGGAGGGGGACCCCGCGAAGCGGGGTGGAGGGGTAATTGGCGAGGCCTGTTCCAGTTACCCCTCCACCACCCTTCGGGTGGTCCCCCTCCCCATGCTCCGCATGGGGAGGATTTTCGGCGGCGAAGCTTACAAAGCTTGCACATGCCATCGGTGCTGCAAGCTTCATCCGAACACCCCGTGCAGATACCAGCTGAGGTCGCCGGTCCGCCCGTCGACTCCGTCGCCGCGGCGGTAGAGCCAGAATCTCGCGCCCTCCTCGTCCTCGACCTGGAAATAGTCGCGAACGCCTTCCGCTTCGGCGGCGCGCTTCCACCATTCGCCGTGGATCCGTTCGGGGCCGTCGGCGCGGGCGACCCGGTAGGCTCGGCCGCGCCAGGTGAAGCGGCGGGGCGGCAGATCGGGGAGCAAGGCGACGACATTCTCGACCCGCTCGGGCGGCGAGAGCAGGCGGACGGGGCGCGGCCATTTCGGCCAGGGCAGAGCGGAGTCGAGCGGGCCGATTCGGGCGACGCTTCGTTCGGGCACATCGCTCTCGAGAGCGGTCGCGCGGTAGAGCCGGCGCGGGCCGAGCCGTCCGGCGAGTTGGTCGACGAGCATGGCGAGGTCGGCCTCTTCGTCATTGCGAGCGGAGCGAAGCAATCCATCGGCGCCGGCGCCCGAAGCCGGATTGCTTCGCTCCGCTCGCAATGACGGCTGCTCGGGGGCGAGCGGCTCGACCCGGCCGGCGACGAGGCGCATCGAATCGAGGCCGAAGCCGGGCTCGATCGTCTCGATCTTCATTCCGAGCAGGCGAAGCAAATGAGCGCCGTCGCGGGTGGCCCTGGCGGTGCCGATGGCGATCCGCTCGACCCGGCCGTCGACCCGTTCGCAGAGCAAGGCGAGGGTCCGGGCCGCCAGCCCCTGCTCCCCCAGAGTCGCGATCAGGCTGGACATGAGGAGACGGAGCGCTTCGGCGATCGCCTCGGCGGTGGCGATCGGCTCGGCGAAGCGAAGGACGGCGCAAGGCGCCTCCTCCGGAACCACCGGCTCGATCGGCTCGCCGGAGCGGCCGAGCGCCTGGTCGAGTCGGGCGAGCAGGGTCTTGCCGAAGCGGCGCTGAAGCGGGCCGCGCGGCAGGGGCAGGAGGTCGCCGACCGTCTCGAGGCCGAGGCGACGGGCGGCGGCGAGGACGGGCGCCTCGACGCGCAGGGCGGCGAGCGGGAGGGGGGCCAGCGCCTCGGGCTCGCCGTTGACGGGGCAGATCGTGCCCGGGCCGAAGCGGGCGAGCGCGTGAGCGGCGCCGGGCGTTCCGGCGACGGCGATCCGGGCGGCGAAGCCGGCGCGGGCGCAGAAAGCGACGATCCGACGGCACATCCTGGCCTCGCCGCCGAACAGATGAGCGACCCCGCCGAGGTCGAGGAGCAGGCCGTCGGGGGGCGAGACGGCGGCGCGCGGAGTCCAGCGGCGGGCGGCGAACAAGGCGAGGCGGGCGAGGACGTCCGAATCGGCGGCGGGATCGTCGTCGCGAATGTCGAGGCCTGGGACGAGGGCCCGGGCCTGGGCGACCGCCATGCCCGGGTGGAGGCCGAGCGCGCGGGCTTCGGGCGAGGCGGCGGCGACGAGGAGGCGGTTGCCGGTACGGCGGGAGAGGAGGAGGGGAATATCCTCCCCATCGCCAGATGGGGAGGGGGACCCCGCGAAGCGGGGTGGAGGGGTAGAAGGCGAGGCCTCGGCAATTACCCCTCCACCATGCTTCGCATGGTCCCCCTCCCCTCCGCTTCGCGGCGGGGAGGATTTTTGGGCCCATCGCGCGCCCGGGCGCCAATGGCCTCCGCGCGGACAGGAACAAGGCTCGCGGCCCTCTTTGGAGGCGTCGAGAGGCAGGGCTGAAGAACCCCCGTTCCCCCTCTCCTCACGCCGCCCTTTGCTCTCGCTCGCCCGCACCCGGTCGGTGCTCAAATTCGGAAGGTAGAGCGAGGCGACCCTCGGCATCGGGGCTCTCCATGATCAGGTCGAACGGCGCTCCGCCGCGCTGGCGGGCCAGGGTGAGGCGCCAGCGCGGGCGGCCGATTCCGGCCACCGGCAGAGGCGAGGACGGGGCGCAGGCGAGGCGCCAGCGGGTGACGGCGGCGGAGGGAATGGCGAGCGGGTCCTCGCCATTCCCGCGCCAGCGCCGAAGCATCAGGGCGAGGGTCCCGCCCTCCTCGGCGGCGAGCTGGAGGCGGCGGGTGGCGGGCATGGCCGCTCGCCCCACTTCGCCGACCACCGCGGCGAGGCCGCCGTGGCGAAGCCCCTCCTCCATCACCGCCAGCACGTCCTCGTCACGTAAGCATTCGGCGTAGAGCAGCCGGTCCGGCGGCAGGCCGGCGCCGGCCAGGCCGGGCGCGAACAGGTCGCGGCTGCCGAGCGCCCACAGGACGATGCCGGGGCGGCGGGCGGCGAGAGAGGCGAGGAAGAGGGTGGCGGCGGCCTGGTCGGCCGGGCCGGGCCGTTCGCCCGCCGCCTCGTTGAGCGAAGCGACCGGAAGGCCGCCGCCGGCGAGACGGGAATCGATGGCCTCGACTCCGAAGGGAAGATGCTCGCTCTGCCCGGAGCCGGCGGATTCGAGCGCCCTTATCTCCGCGCGAAGGGCGGCCAGGCGTTCGACTCGGGCGGGGCTCGGGGACATTGCGACTCACGACTCATGCGTTCCGCTTATGTTCCACCTCGTTCAGCGAGAGTCAAGTTGGGGGAAGGGATTGAAATCCTCCCCATCGCAGATGGGGAGGGGGACCAGGCGAAGCCTGGTGGAGGGGTAGATGGGCGCGTCGGCTTGAGGTTCTCGCGGGAGCCGCTAGGTCCGGTTCCAGCTACCCCTCCACCACATTTCGTGTGGTCCCCCCTCCCCACCGCTTCGCGCTGGGGAGGATAAAGGAACTTCATGCCCCTCCTCCGCCGCTGTCTCCTCGCCCTCTTCCTCCTCGTCGCCGCGCCCGTCTCGGCCGCGGGCGATTCCAGCTGGTTCTACCGCGACTCCGACATCGCTCCCGATCCGGCCTGGACCTTCGGCACCCTGCCCAACGGGCTTCGCTACGCGGTCCGGCGCAACGCGGTGCCCGAGGGGCAGGTGTCGGTCCGGCTGAGAATGGACGCGGGCTCGCTCCACGAGGAGGACAAGGAGCGCGGCTGGGCCCATTTCGTCGAGCATATGGTGTTCCGGGGCACCGCCCGGTTGGGCGACGGCGAAGCGCGCGAGACCTGGCAGCGGCTGGGCGCGAGCTTCGGAAGCGACACCAACGCGTCGACCGAGCCGACCCAGACCGTCTACATGCTCGACCTTCCCCACGCCGACCGGGCCTCGCTCGACACCAGCCTCGGACTGCTCGCCGACATGGTCGACACCGCTTTGTTCGACCCGAAGATCGTCGACGCCGAGCGCGGAGTGGTCCTTTCCGAATATGGCCGGCGCACCGAGCTCAGCGTGAAGCTGAGGGAGATGATGATGCCGCTCTTCTTCGGCGGCCTCAAATATGCGCGGCGCGACACGATCGGAACCGAGGCGACCCTGAAGGGCGCCGACGCGGCCGGCCTCAAGGCCTTTTACGAGCGCTGGTACCGGCCCGAGCGGGCGACCCTGGTGATGGTCGGCGTCGCCGATCCGAAGCTGATGGAGGAACTGATCGCGGCCCGCTTCGGCGGCTGGAAGCCCTCCGGAGCAGCGCCGCGGGAGCCCGATTACGGGACGGTCGCCGACGCGCCGCAGCGAACCGCGGCGATCGCCTATCCCGGCTCCCCCCATTTCGCCACCCTGAGCTGGATCCGGCCGTACCGGCCGGTCTCGCCGAGCAAGGCGCGCGAACGCAGGGACCTCGCCCAAACGCTCGCAAGCCGGATCCTCAACCGCCGGCTCGAAGCCAAGGCGCGGGGCGAAACCGCTTTCCTCAACGCCCAGGTCCAGTCCGACAACAGCGTCAACGTCGCCGATTACACCCAGATGTCGGTGATGGCGAAGGAGGGGCGCTGGCAGGAAGCGCTGAAGGAGGCCTATGCGATCCTCGCCGACGCCCTGAAAGCGCCGCCGAGCCAGGCGGAGATCGACCGTGAATTGGAGAATATCCGGACCGGCGGCCGAGCCGCCCTGCAGGGCGATCCCACCCAGCGCTCGCAGACTCGGGCGCAACGGCTCATCTCGGCGCTCGACGGCAACAGCGTCATCTCGACCGCCCGGATCCAGCTCGACTTGTTCGAAGAGCTGGCGCCCTCGATGACTCCGGCGGCGGTGGAATCGGCGCTGAAGGACATGTTCGCGGGCTCCGGACCGAGGCTGGCGATGCTTTCGCCGGCGCCGGTGGCGGGACTGGAGCAGGCGCTCGCCGCCGCCGAGGCCGAGGCCCCGGCGGCGCGCCAGGCCGAAAGGCGGGTCAGCCTGGACGATCTGCCGCCGCTCGGTCCGCCCGGCCGGGAAGTCTCGCGCCAGCGGATCGCCGACATGGATTCGACCATCGTCCGCTTCGCCAACGGCTCCAGCCTGGTCTTCAAGCAGACCGGCTATGAGAAAGGCAGCGTCAACGTCGGCTTGCGCTTCGGTCGCGGCATCGCGGCGCTTCCGGCCGACCGCAAGTCGCTGGCCTGGATGGCGCCCCTGCTCAGCTCGACCGGAGTCGGCCCGTTCGACCTCGACGGTCTCGAGCGGCTTCTGACCGGCCGGCGGATGTCGATGAGCTTCGACCTCGACGACGAGGCGCTGATCCTTCGCGGCTCGACCCGGCCGGAGGAGCTTGGCGACCAGCTTCGACTGCTCGCGACCAAGATCGTCGCGCCGCATTTCGACCCGGCCCTGTTCCAGCGCTCGAAGATCGCGGCGGTGGAGAGCTACGACCTCGCTTTCTCCTCCGCCGCCTCGCGCATGGGCCGCGAGTTCGGCGCCGTCGCGCGCGGCGGCGATCCGCGCTGGCAGCCTTTCGACAGACCGGAGATCGAGCGGCTTCGGGCCGAGGATTTCGAGGCGTTCATGACTCCGTTGCTGGCGAAGGGACCGATCGAGGCGGTGATCGTCGGCGACGTCGACCTCGAAACCGCGGTGGCGGCGATGCTGAAGACGGTGGCGGCCTTGCCGAAACGCGCCGAGGTCCGGCCTCCGGCGGCCTCGCTCAAGGTCCGGCCGCCGAGCGCCTCGAAGGCGCCGATCCGATTCACCCACCAGGGCGATCCGACCCAGGCCTATGCCGCGCTCGGCTGGACCACCTTCGGTGGGACGGAAGGGCGGCGCGAGCGCCGCGCGCTGGGCCTCGCCGCCAATATCGCCCAGGCCCGGCTGATGGAGCGGCTGCGCGATTCGGAAGGGGCGAGCTATTCGCCCTCGGCCACCGTCCAGACCAGCTTCCAGTTTCCGGACTGGGGCTTTCTCTTCGCCGGGTCGGAAATCAGGCCGGAGCGGGCCGACCTCTTCTTCCGTCTGGCCCGCGAGATCGTCGCCGACCTCGCCGCCAGGCCGGCCTCGGCCGACGAATGGCAGCGGGCGATCAATCCGGTGGTGACCGGGATCGAGCGGCGGCTGAAGACCAACGCTTATTGGGCGGGCGCGATGGAGGATTGGTCGCGCGAGCCCTATCTGATCGAGCATACGCGGACCTACCTCGCCGACTACAGGTCGCTGACCCCCGAGGAAGTGCGCGCCGCGGTGGCGAAATGGGTCGCCGACGAGGGCGACTGGTCGATCCTGATTTTGCCCGCTAAAACGGCGAACAGTGTCAACTAACGCAGTCCAGGCGAATACGGGCGGTCCCCGACAGGCCGCAGGCAGCGGCTGGAAGCCTTTCCAGCTCCAGCAGCAGCCTTTCTTCGAGGACAAGAATCGCGCCTTCTGGATCCTGCAATCGGCGGGCTGGGCCGGCTATTTCTTCCTCCGCACGCTGTCGGGGATCGCCAACAGTTTCGGGTTCAGCCTGGTCATCCACATTACCTTGCTGACCGCGACCGGCTATTCGCTGACCCTGCTGATGGCCTCGGCCTACCGGCGGCTGATCAAGATGCGGCCGATCATCACCTGGGTGAGCTCGATCATCCTCATCGTGGTCGCGTCAGCCGCTTTTTCGGCGATCGAGACCTGGAGCCACGCCACCTTCGTTCGGCCCGGAATCACTCCACAGGGGTTGCAGTTCTTCGGCTCGATCACTCTTACGCTCGCACTGCTGGTCGCCTGGTCGGCCCTCTATTACAGCATCAATTACTATCTCCTGCTCGAGGAGCAGAGCGACCGGCTGCTGAGGCTCGAGCATCAGGCGAGCTCGGCGCAGCTCGCCATGCTTCGCTACCAGCTCAATCCGCATTTCCTGTTCAACACCCTGAACTCGATCTCGACCCTGGTGCTTTTGAAGCAGACCGACCGCGCCAATGCGATGCTGTCGCGCCTGTCGTCCTTCCTTCGCTACACCCTGGTCAACGAGCCGACCGGCCATGTCACGGTGGCCCAGGAGGTGGAGACTCTGAAGCTCTATCTCGAGATCGAGAAGATGCGCTTCGAGGACCGGCTGAGGCCCCGCTTCGACATCGACCCGTCGGTGTCGCGGGCGCGCCTGCCGTCCCTGCTGCTCCAGCCGCTGGTCGAGAATGCGATCAAATATGCGGTGACCCCGCAGGAGGAAGGCGCCGACATCGAAGTCTCGGCGCGGCTCAACATCGACCGGGTGATGCTGACGGTGCGCGACACCGGGCCGGGGGCGGAGGACCATTGGGTGAAGGCGCAGCAGTCGACCGGGGTCGGACTGGCCAATATTCGGGACCGTCTGGCGCAAGCCTATGGCGCCGACCATCGTTTCGAGACTGAATCGAACATTAAGGGGGGCTTTCGCGTTACCATAGAAATCCCGTACCAGCTTGAACTTACCGAGGAACCGAAATGACGATCCGCACGATTCTCGTGGACGACGAGCCTTTGGCGATCCAGGGCCTGCAATTGCGCCTCGAAAAGCATGACGACGTCGACATCGTCGAGACCTGCTCGAACGGCCGCGAGGCGATCCGGGCGATCAAGACCAACAAGCCGGACCTCGTCTTCCTCGACATCCAGATGCCCGGCTTCGACGGATTCTCGGTGATTCAGGGATTGATGGAGGTGGAACCGCCGCTTTTCGTCTTCGTCACCGCTTATTCCGACCACGCCATCCGCGCCTTCGAGGCCCAGGCCGTCGACTATCTGATGAAGCCGGTCGAGGAGGACCGCCTCGCCGACACGCTCGACCGGGTTCGCCAGCGGCTCAACGAGAAGCGCGGGGTCGAGGAAGCGGAGAAGCTGAAGGAAGTGCTCGCCGAGGTCGCTCCCGACGCGGTCGACCAGGTCGGCAATTCGATGGACGACGGCCACGCCGCCAACCGCTACGAGAAGCTCATCAACATCAAGGACCGCGGCCAGATCTTCCGCGTCGACGTCGATTCGATCGAGAAGATCGACGCCGCCGGCGATTACATGTGCATCTACACCGGCGACAACACCCTGATCCTTCGCGAAACGATGAAGGACCTGGAAAAGCGCCTCGACCCGCGCCGCTTCCAGCGCGTTCACAGAAGCTGCATCGTCAATCTCGACCAGGTGAGGCAGGTCAAGCCGCACACCAACGGGGAGTGTTTCCTGGTGCTGGAGAGCGGAAGCCAGGTGAAGGTGAGCCGATCCTATCGCGACGTGGTGGCGAGGTTCGTCCACTGACGTCATCCCGGACTTGATCCGGGATCCATGAACACCGCGGCATGAGGCTTCGACGGTCCGTGGCCATGGATTCCGGCTTTCGCCGGAATGACGGGAATGGATGAAACCTCCTCCCTCTCGAAGCCGTTGGGACGCTATGGTCCTTTTCATTCTTCTCCAGGCCGCCGTCCCAGCTCCCGACATCGAGCTCAACCTCAACCTGCGCGCGAAATCCGTGCGGATCGAGCAGAAGGGCCAAGCCCGGCTCGATGTCCGCGGCGAAGGTCCCGGCAACCGGGTGGACGTGAAAGTGGAGCCGAAGGCAGAGGGACGGACGGAGCTTCGCGACATCACCGTCGACGTCCACGCCGAAGCTTCGGTCCAGGAGGGCGTTAAAATAGACGCCGAGGCGGAAACCGGCACGCCGCAGTAACGTTGCGCTCCCGTCAACAGGGAGTATCCAAATGCGTCTTTATCCGTTGCTCGCGGCCGCCGCCGCGATCGCCGTCGCCGCCTCGCCCGCCGCCGCCCAGGACCGCCAGGATCGCAGGGGCACCCCACAGCGCGCGGGCGCTCAGTCGACGGCGCTGGCGCAGGCGGTGTCGCAGGGCCAGGACCAGCCCGACGTTCTGCTCGACATCCCCAATCTCTCGGTCGACGAGATCAACCTGGAGGTGAACAACCTCCAGGTCCATATCGCGCTCGACGCCCGTCTCGCCAACCTCTTGAAGCTGACGGCGGGGGCCGACGCCAGCATCGATCAGGTCAAGATCGGGATCAAAGGCGTTCAGGCGACGGCGACCCTCGTCGTCCGTCTCGACAACGTCCGCGCGATCATCGAGCGCACTTTGCAGACGCTCGACAACAACCCGCAGCTGGTGACGCAATTGCTCTCGACGGTCGACAATAGTGTGAACACGGTCGGCGGGGTCGCCAACAACGCGGTCGGGACGGTTGGCGGCATTGCCGGGACGGCGCTGCGCAACGGGCAGCTGCTCGACCTCGCCGCGTCCGGGTTCACGGCGGTGTCGCAGACGGTGAATTCGACCGGCCAGACGGTGCGCAGGGTACGCGACCGGGCCGGTCAGCTGCTCGAGGTGGTCACCGACACCGGCGGCCGAATCGTCAGTTCGCGGCGGGTGACGCAATAGCGTCGAAGTGATATCGCCTGCGGAATGACGCAAACGGAAAAGGCAAGGCTCTTCGCCTCGCTCCACCGGCCGGGCGATCCGGTCATCCTCTACAACGCCTGGGACCCGGGCAGCGCCCGGGCGGTGGCCGAGGCCGGAGCGAAGGCGATCGCCACTGGAAGCGCCTCGGTCGCGGCCGCGCACGGCTTCGACGACGCCGAAGCGCTTCCGATCGAGCTCGCGCTGGCCAATGCGGCGCGGGTCGTGGCGGCGGTGGCGCTTCCGGTCACGATCGATTTCGAAGGCGCTTACGCGGTCGAGCCCGACGCGGCCGCCGCGAACGTGAATCGGCTCGCCGAGACCGGCGCGATCGGCTGTAATTTCGAGGACCAGGTGATCGGCGGCGAGGGGCTGCACGAGATCGAAGCGCAGGCGGCCCGAATCCGGGCGGTGCGTGAGGCGGTGGGGCCCGATTTCTTCCTCAACGCGCGCACCGACATCTTCCTCAAGACCAAAGCGGCGACCCACGAACCGGCCGCGATCGAAGACGCGATCGCCCGGGCCCGGGCTTATGCGGAAGCCGGGGCGAGCGGCTTCTTCGTGCCGGGCCTCGTCGATCTCGACCAGCTGGCCCGGATCTGCGCGGCCTCTCCGCTGCCGGTCAATTTCATGGCTTTCCCCGGCGCTCCCGAAGCGGCGGCGGTGGCGGCGGCCGGAGTGGCCCGGATCAGCCACGGACCCTTCCCGCACATGCTTGCGATGAAGGCACTGCAACAAGCGGCGGAGGCGATCTATGGCTAAGGTGACCGGACTCGGCGGGGTCTTCTACAAGGTCGAGGATTCGGAGGCGACGGCGCGCTGGTACCGGGAGATTCTCGGAGTCGGCGGCGAGTGGGGGGCGACCTTTGCGTTCGCCGGCGATCCGGGCGGCTATACGGTGCTTTCGCCGTTCAAGGCGGCGACCGACTATTTCGCGCCGAGCGAGGCGGCGTTCATGATCAACCTCAGGGTCGACGATCTCGACGCGATGATCGCGGAGCTCGAGGCCAAGGGGGTGGAGATACTCGGCCGGCAGGACGAGGAATATGGCAAGTTCGCCTGGATCCTCGATTGCGACAGGATCAAGATCGAGCTGTTCCAGCAGGTCGGGCCGGCGCCGGAATAATCATCCTCCCCATGCGCAGCTTGGGGAGCGGGACCACCCGAAGGGTGGTGGAGGGGTAAAGGGCGCGGACATGGGAGGTTCGCGCGCGTTCCTTATCGGTCAGCGCCAGTGACCCCTCCACATGCTGCGCATGGTCCCCCTCCCCATCTCACGATGGGGAGGATGATTTCCGCCGCTTCAGCAGCTTGCGAGGTCCGCCGCCGGACTTGAGCACGTTCTTCCGGAACAGACGGGCGCCCAACGCCACCGTCAGCCACACCCACAAGGCCTGCCAGGCGAGCGCCAGCAGATGCGGCCAGAGTTCGGCGGTCTGGGCGGCCCGGGCGACCATGGTGAGGGGCGAGCTGAACGGGAAGATCGCGGCGCCGAGGCCCAGCGGGCTGTTGAACGCCCCGACCGCGAACGAGGCGAGCAGGAAGATCAGCATCTGCCCGACCGTGACCGGCATCGACAGGGTCTGGACCTCGCGGACCGAATTGGCCTGGCTGCCGATGCCGAGGAAGAGCGCCCCGAGCAGCAGGTAATTGGCGCTGTAATAAAGGATGACGAGAAGGACGAAGAGCGGCCAGCCGACCGCGGGCTCCGGAAGAGCGCCGCCCTGCCCCGGCCAGAGCGCCAGCGCGGCGAGGGCGCCGCCCGCCCAGACGGCGATCCCGACCAGCGAAATGGCGAGCATCGACACCAGCTTGCCGAGGAAGATCGCGTCGATCGGAAGCGCCGCGGCGAGGACCTCGATGATCTTGTTCGATTTCTCCTCGAGCAGGTTCGAGAGCAGCATTCCGGCGAGAAGCACCGTCAGCATGAACAGGAGGAGCTGACCCGAGCGGGCGGTGATCGCCCGGCTGACGGCGAGCGCCCCTTCGGAGCGCTGCACATCGACCATCTTCAGCCGGACCGGCTCGGCGGAGCGCCCGGCGGCGGCCAGGGCGCGTTGCTGCCGCGCCTCGTCGAGGATGAGGGCCAGCCGCTGACTGAGGCCGCGGTCGTCGGCGCCGGTCAGAGTCGGTTCGTCGGGAAGGCCGCTCAGGACCGCGATGATGCGCTTACCGGGCGCCGAGAGCAGAGCGTGCGCCTGCCGCTGCGAATCCCCCCTCGGCTCCTCGCGTATGAGGTCGGGCAGGCTGCGCTGGCCGAAGGCGGGGTTCAGCCGTTCGCGGGCCCCGCTCAAGGCCGCGAAATCGGACGGCTTGGCGATGACGGCGACGGTCGCCTGGATATCGGCTCTCGCCATTCGGCTGGTGAGGGTCCCGAAGGCGAGCGAGAAGCCGATGATCACCAGCGGGCCGATCAGGAAGAACAGGAAGGTTCGGGACCATACGGTCGCGACGAAGTCGCGCCGGGCGATGACGAAGGCCGACTGGAAGAAGCCCATCATGCCGCCTCTCCTTCCGAAGCGGCGAGCTCGCGCGCCGCCTGGGCGCCGGCGATGGCGACGAAGGCGTCGTGGAGTCCGGGCCGCTCGATCGAGAGATCCTCGATTCCGGCGCCGGCGTCGATCAGCGCCTTGAGCAGGGGCTCGATCCCGACCTGGGGAAGCTCGAACGCCCAGAGGCCGTCCTCATGACGCGCGTTTTCGGGAAGCGCGGCCCGCCAGGGGCCCTCGGCGACCCGGGTTCGAAGCCGCACCTGCGGGCGCAGCCGGTCGCGCGCTTCGGAGACGCTGCCTTCGAAGCGCACCTTGCCGGCCGCGATGATCGCGATCCGCTCGCACAGGCGCTCGGCATGGGCGATGACGTGGGTCGAGAAGATGATCGTCGCGCCGCCCGCCGCTTCCTCGCGGATGAGATGCTCGAGCCGGCCCTGGTTGATCGCGTCGAGGCCGGAAAAGGGCTCGTCCAGGACGATCAGCTTCGGGCGATGGACGATGGTTCCGAACAATTGCACCGTCTGGGCCATGCCCTTGGACAGACTTCGGATCGGCTTGTCGACATAGTCGGCGAGTCCGTTCGCCTTCAGCATCTCCTCGGCGCGGGCCCTTCCGACGGAAAGCGGGAGGCCGCGCAGGGCGCCCATGAAGGCGACGGCCTCGCGCGCCGTCATCGCCGGATAGAGGCCGCGCTCCTCGGGCAGATAGCCGACCTGGCTGGCGACTTCGAGCGGCCGGCTTTGCCCCAGCAGCTTACGCTCGCCGCGGTCGGGATCGATGATCCCGAGCAGCATCCGCAAGGTCGTCGTCTTGCCGGCGCCGTTGGGACCGAGGATGCCGTAGATGCTGCCTTCCGGAACGGCGAGATCGATGCCGTCGACGGCGGTCTTGCCGTCGAAAGCCTTGAACAGCCGTTTCGCTTCAATAGCTAAGCCACTCGTCACGCGTGCCCCCTTTGCGCGCCTGTGGTAGCGAGCGAGGATGAGCGAAGGCAAGCCGAAGCTGGCCCAGCTGCGGACGCAGTTGGAAGAGAAAGCGCGGGAGCTCGGCTTCTGCGCGATCGGATTCGCGCGCTCCGACGCGGCGCCGGCCAGCGGCGAACGCCTTCGCCAATGGCTCGCCGAGGGGGCGCATGGCGACATGATCTGGATGGAGGAGACGGCGGACCGCCGGGCTTCTCCGGCCGGCCTGTGGCCCGAAGTGCGCTCGATCATCTCGCTCGGGATGAGCTACGCGCCCGCCGCCGATCCGCTCGCGTTGGCGGGGCGGCCAGAGTTGGGGCGGATCTCGGTCTACGCGCAGGGCGGCGATTATCACGACATTGTCAAGAAGGCGCTGAAGGCGCTCGCCCGCTGGCTGGTGGCCGAGGCCGGGTGCGCGCTCAAGGTGTTCGTCGACACGGCGCCGGTGATGGAAAAGCCGCTGGCCGAGGCGGCGGGGCTCGGCTGGCAGGGCAAGCATACCAACCTCGTCAGCCGAAGCGACGGCAGCTGGCTGTTCCTCGGAGCGATCTACACGACCCTGGAGCTGGACGAGACGCCGGCCCCGCACGCGGTTCATTGCGGAAGCTGCAGCGCCTGCCTCGACATCTGCCCGACGGGCGCCTTTCCGGCGCCGTTCCGGCTCGATGCCCGCCGCTGCATCTCCTACCTCACGATCGAGCATAAGGGCCCGATCCCCGAGGAATTCCGAGCGGCGATCGGCAACCGCATCTACGGCTGCGACGACTGCCTCGCGGTGTGCCCGTGGAACCGCTTCGCCGACACCGCCCGGGCGAACAAGGCCTTCCTGCCGAGGGCCGAGCTGGCGGCGCCGCGGCTGGCGGACCTGCTGGCGCTGGACGATGCGGCTTTTCGAAAGGTGTTCGCGGGCTCGCCGATCAAGCGCATCGGTCGGGGGCGAATGGTGAGGAACGCCGCGATCGCGGCGGGCAACAGCGGGCTGGCGGCGCTTGTACCGGTGTTGGAGCGGCTGACGGCGGACGAGGACCCGGTGGTCGCGGAGGCGGCGGAATGGGGGCTGAGGCGCCTATCCTCCCCATCGCGAGATGGGGAGGGGGACCACCCGAAGGGTGGTGGAGGGGTAACTGACGAGGCCGGAGTGGGTTCGCGCGCGATACCCTGAAACCTCGTCAGTTATCCCTCCACCAGGCTTCGCCTTGTCCCCCTCCCCATGCTCCGCATGGGGAGGATTACCGTCTCGTCAGCGCCGCGACGCAGCTGGCCCGGTCGATGTCCCGCCCGTCGCGAAGCCGGGCGTCGATATGGGTGACGATCGGCTCGCCGCCGCCCTTGGGCGGGTAGAGATAGGCGTCGAGGACGCAGGCGGCGCCGCCGAACTGGAGCTTTCGCGCCGGTCCCTCGCGCACGTCGAGGACGGACTTGCCGAACTGCGCCTCGAGCATCCGCGCGGTTCGGCCGAGGACGGTCTCGAGGCCGGTCGAATTATAGGGGACGACGCGGTCCGGAGGCGCCCGCACCACCGCCGGCGCGGGACGCTCGGTCTTCGCGGCGCACCCTGCCAGGACCAACAGAGCCCCAAGCCATAAATTTCTCCGTCGAGTCATGCCCCCTGCCTTTCGGAGCCCAGAGTGGCGCAGCGCCGCCCTTAGGGCCACGCGGCTATCCGTCCGCCGCCCCGCGCCTGCCTCGCCTCGGCGCAATTGACGCGCGGCGCGGCGCCCGGCTAGGGGCCCTCCTCCTCCCGCAGCAGATGAGAAAAACGTGACCGACAAGAGCCTCGACGTCCTGTGCATCGGCAACGCCATCGTCGACGTGATCGCCGCCGCCGACGATGCGTTCCTCGCGCAGGAGGGTCTCGACAAGGGCTCGATGCGCCTGATCGACGCCGCCGAGGCGACCCGGCTCTACGGCCGGATGGGGCCCGGGCGCGAGATCAGCGGCGGCTCGGCCGGCAACACCGCCGCCGGCGTGGCGATGCTGGGCGGGCGCGCCGGCTTCATCGGCCAGGTCGCGGACGACCAATTGGGCGAGGTCTACCGCCATGACGTCAGCTCGATCGGGGTCGAGTTCACCACTCCGGCCCGGCCGCAGGCCGAGGCGCCGACGGCGCGCTCGCTCGTCCTCGTTACCCCCGACGCCCAGCGGACGATGAACACCTTCCTCGGCGCCGCCCAGAATCTGAGCCGCGAGGCGCTCGACGAGGCGCAGCTCGAGAGCGCCAAGATCCTCTATCTCGAAGGCTATCTGTGGGATCCGGAAGTGCCGCGGGCGGCGATGGAGCGGGCGATCGACATCACCCGCGCGGCCGGAGGGGCGGTCGCCTTCACGCTTTCCGACAGCTTCTGCGTCGACCGTCACCGCGACAGCTTCAACGCTTTGATCGACAGCGGCCGGCTCGACATCCTCTTCGCCAACGAGGCCGAGATCGTTTCGCTGACCGGCGAGGCCAACTTCGATTCGGCGGTGGCGAAAGCGGCGGCGCGGGTGCCCGTGCTCGTCGTCACCCGCGGCGAGAAGGGCGCGGTCGCGGTCGAAGGCGGCGAGCAGGTCGAGGTGCCGGCCGAGCCGGTCGAGCGGATCGTCGACACGACCGGGGCGGGCGACCTGTTCGCCGCCGGCTTCCTCGCCGGCCGAGCGCAGGGACGCTCGAACCTCGAGAGCCTGCGGATGGGCGCGATCGCCGCGGCCGAGGTCATCTCGCATTACGGCGCGCGGCCCGAGGCGGATTTGAAGGCTCTGGTCGAAGAGCGGCTCGCCTGAAAAGAAAGGGGAGGCCGAAGCCTCCCCTTCCCAGTCTGACTTTCGTTCGCGCCTAGGGCCGGATCGTCGGCTCTCCGTCCGGGCCGGTGGGCGCGTCTTCCGGGAAGATCGGGAGATCGCCGTCCGCCATGACCATCCGGCCCTTGTGAACCTCCGAATTGTGCATCCCGTAGACGAAGTAGAGGACGATCATCGCCAGCGTGTACCAGAGGAAGATGATCAGCACGTAAGTGGGAACGGTGGTGATCAGCCACAGGCAGGACGCGATGCCGAGGATCGGAACGACCGGATAGAAGGGGACCCGGTAGCCGCGGGGGATTTCCGGGTGGGTCTTGCGAAGCCACATCACCGACAGGCAGACGACCGCGAAGGCGGCGAGCGTCCCGACCGAGGTCATGTCGCCGAGGCTGTTGATGTCGAAGAAGCCCGCCGCGAAGGCGACGATGATTCCGACCAGGAGGGTGTTGATCCACGGCGTCCGGAACTTCGGGTGAACCCGGGCGAACACCTTGGGCAGCAGGCCGTCGCGGGCCATGGTGTAGAAGATCCGGGTCTGGCCGTACATCAGAACGAGGATGACCGAGGTCAGGCCGATGATCGCTCCGACCTTCACGGTCTTGGCGAACCAGGCCCATTGCGGCCCGAAGGCGTCGACCGCGACCGCGACCGGATCGGGCACGTTCAACGAATTGTAGGGAACGATCATGGTCATGACGATCGACACCAGGATGTAGATCACGGTGCAGGCGATAAGGCTGCCGATGATCCCGAACGGCATGTCCTTGCCCGGGTTCTTGGCTTCCTGGCCGGCCGTGGAGACTGCTTCGAAGCCGATATAGGCGAAGAAGACGATCGAGGCCGCGCGAAGGATTCCGCTCCAGCCGAACTCGCCGTCCTTGCCGGTCGGCTCCGGGATGAACGGATCCCAATTGGGCGTGTAGGCCGGCAAGTTCGAAAGGATGATGAAGCCGCCGACGAGGATGAAGGCGACCAGAACGGTCACCTTGATGGCGACGATCACATTGTTGAACTTCGCGCTTTCCGAGATGCCTATGCAAAGCAGGCAGGCGAGCGCGGCACAGACGAGGAAGGCCGGAAGGTTGAAGGCGAAGACCACCGGCGCTCCGTTCACGAGCACGTCGACCCCGTCTTTCTGAAGATGGTAGCCCGTGGGCCCGGTGAGCGCGACGGGGATGTGGATGCCGATATCGCCCAGCAGGCTCACCATATAGCCCGACCAGCCGACCGCCACGACCGAGGCGGCGAGGCCGTATTCGAGCAGAAGCAGAGCGCCCATGATCCAGGCCGCGAACTCGCCGATCGTGGCGTAGCTGTAGGTGTAAGCGGAACCGGAGACCGGAAGAGTTGAGGCGAGCTCGGCATAGCAGAGGCCGGCGAAGGCGCAGACGATTCCGGCGATGGCGTAGGCGATGAGCACGGCCGGCCCGGCGTGAAGCGCCGCGGCGTTGCCGGTTCGGACGAAAATTCCGGCGCCGATGATGCAGCCGATGCCGAGGAAGACCAGGTTCCAGGCGCCGAGCGAGCGCTTGAGCTCGCTCGTCCTTGTCTCCTCCTGAACCATCTCGACGGTCTTGCGCGCGAGAATCCGCGCAAGAAAGCCGTTGGGAGCCGAAGTCGCCATTCATTATCCCCTTTGATACTTGCTTGTTTTGCGGCGCAGCCTAGCGGCTGATGCCCGCCGCGCAACCGATTTCACCGCGCCAGCATCGGGCCCAATGGCCGGCCGCCGAAGACGTGGACGTGGAGATGGGGCACTTCCTGGCCCGAGTTCATGCCCGCATTGGCGAGCAGGCGGTAGCCCGGCGCGACCAGGCCCTGGTCGCGCGCGACCTTGCCCACGGCGCGGACGAAGCCGGCGATCTCCTCGGCCGGGGCGCGTTCCGAAAAATCGTCCCAGGAGACGTAGGCGCCCTTGGGGATGACGAGGATGTGGACCGGAGCGGCCGGGGCGATGTCGTGGAAGGCGAGCGCGTGCTCGTCCTCATAGACCGGCTTCGAGGGGATCTCGCCGCGCAGGATCCGGGCGAAGATGTTGCTGTCGTCATAGGGACGGGTCGCGTCGATCGGCATCGGTGTGCCTCCTTCTCCTGCGCCGCGCCTCCAACATGGGTTATAGTGGAAAGGCAAGCGGCTTGACCCGCGCCCCCGCCTCGTTACCACATGAGGGATGCAAGGTGAGACTCCCGACAGCCTGATTCCCTACGACGAGATCGTGCAGGAAGCTTTGCGCGCCGTGGTCGGCCGGGTGCTGGGCGAGGTCGAGACGACCGGCCGGCTTCCGGGCGAGCATCATTTCTACATCACCTTCAAGACCGGGGCCGGCGGGGTCGACATCCCGCGGCACCTGTCCGAGCGCTTTCCCGACGAGATGACCATCGTCATCCAGAACCGCTTCTGGGACCTCAAGGTCGGTGAGGACGGCTTCGAGGTTGGCCTCAGCTTCAACCAGGCGCCGGCTCGGCTGGTCATCCCCTTCTCGGCGATCACCGGCTTCGTCGACCCGGCCGTCAACTTCGCCCTCCAGTTCCAGGCCCAGGCCGAAGAGGGCGGCCTGCAGTCGCACGAGGCGGCCGAGAACGACCCGCCGGCGGCCGAGCCGGTCGAGGACGGCTCCAACGTCGTCTCGGTGGACTTCAGCCGCAAGAAGTAGCTTCGTCATCCCGGCGGAAGCCGGGACCTCAGGACAAGATGTCACGCGGGTCTCCCCGAGGTCCCGGCTTTCGCCGGGATGACGCACGCTCAGCGCGTGAACAAGAAGCCGATGAGCAACATGAATGCCGTCCCCTCGATCATTCCGACCGTGACGCTGACGAAGGCGCGAACATGGCCGATCGCCCGGCATCTGGCGAACCACAGCGTCTCGACCGCCCAAAAGTTGGCGATGCTGCCGACGATCAGCGCTTGTCCCACGGCGCCGGTCACTGGGTCCGGGACCAGGGCGAGACTGGTTCCCAGGCTCAGCCCCAGCGCGAATATCGCGGCTGGATAGCATTGTTCGTAAAAGGGCTGGCGAAGCGAGAGACGATCCAGCGTGCCGCCACCGCCGCGCACCAGACGGGCCGCGAGGAACAGCGGATAGCCCGAGAACACCACGATCCGGAGAATCAGCGCCGTCGTGTTGTCGCTGACCAGCGACGCAAGGCCCTGTCGATTCGCGATGATGGCGTCGGTCTGCCCCAAGGCCGTCGAGACGGCGTGGGCGAGCAGCAACGCCAGGGCAAGGAACAGCGGCGGGCTGAGCACGGCCGCATATTGCTGGTCGTCCGGCAAGTCCGCCTGCCGCTCGATTTCGGCCATCGTCCGCAGCGGGCGCACGGAAGCCCGCCACAATGTGATCGGAAAGAACAAAAGCCAGCTCATCACCTCGTACAGGAGCTCGTCGAGCGAGTTGAGCCACTTCATGAAGTCCATTCGGCATCTTGGGTCGGCTCGCGCCGCGCCGCAACCTTCGTCGTTGCTCCGGCGGCCGGCCCGGCCATAGGCCCGTGACGAGGCCGCTTCCCTTCGTTAAGGGGCTCCCCATGATCTCCACCACCATCGCCCGCACCGAGACCGACAGCTTCGGGCCGATCGACGTCCCTGGCGACGCTTATTGGGGCGCCCAGACCCAGCGCTCGATCGAGAATTTCCCGTTCGGGCCGCGCGAGACGATGCCGGTCGAGATCGTCCATGCTCTGGGTTTCGTGAAGCAGTCGGCGGCCCGGGTGAACGCCCGCATCGGCGGCCTCGACGCCGAGATCGCCGAGGCGATCCAGCAGGCGGCGGGCGAAGTCGCGAGCGGGATGCACGACGACCAGTTTCCTTTGGTCATCTGGCAGACGGGCTCCGGCACCCAGTCCAACATGAACGCCAACGAGGTGATCGCCGGCCGAGCCAACGAGATCCTCACCGGAAGCCGCGGCGGCAAGAGCCCGGTCCATCCCAACGATCATGTCAACAAGGCCCAGTCGTCGAACGACAGCTTCCCGACCGCGATGCACATCGCCGCGGCTCGGGCGGTCGAGACCCGGCTGATCCCGGCGCTCCAGACCATGCACCGCCGGCTGGCGGCGCAGGCCGCGACCTGGGACGACCTCGTCAAGATCGGCCGGACTCATCTCCAGGACGCGACTCCGCTGACCTTGGGCCAGGAATTTTCCGGCTATGCCGCCCAGATCGAGGCGGGGATCGAGCGGCTGCGCGGGGTCCAGCCGCGCATACTCCAGCTCGCCCAGGGCGGCACCGCCGTCGGCACCGGCCTCAACGCGCCCAAGGGCTTCGCCGAAGCTTTCGCCGCCGAGGTGGCGAAGCTCACCAAGCTCCGCTTCACGAGCGCGCCCAACAAGTTCGAGGCCCTCGGAGCGCATGACAGCCTGGTCGAGCTTTCGGGCGTGCTCAACGTCGTCGCCGTCTCGCTGACCAAGATCGCCAACGACATCAGGCTGATGGGCTCCGGCCCGCGCTGCGGCCTCGGCGAACTGAAGCTGCCGGAGAACGAGCCGGGCAGCTCGATCATGCCCGGCAAGGTCAATCCGACCCAGGCCGAGATGCTGACCATGGTCGCCGCCCAAGTGATGGGCAACCATGTCGCGGTCACCGTCGGCGGCCTGCAGGGCCATCTCGAGCTCAATGTGTTCAAGCCGGTCATCGCCGCCAACGTGCTTCGCTCGATCGACCTGCTCGCGACCGGAATCGAGAGCTTCACCGAGCGCACGCTCGACGGGCTGGTGCCCGACGAGGACCGGATCGCCGACCTGCTGAACCGATCGCTGATGCTGGTGACGGCGCTGGCGCCGGAAATCGGCTACGACAACGCCGCCGCAATCGCCAAGCACGCCCACAAGAACGGGCAGACCCTGAAGGAAGCGGGGCTGGAGCTCGGGCTGGTCGACGAGGAGACGTTCGACCGCGTGGTCAAGCCCGAGGCGATGCTCGGCCGTTAGACGGCCGTTCGGGAAGCCGGGTGTCGACGGCGATCCAGTTCGCTTCCCAGTTGCGGCCGCCGTCCGCGGAGAAGGCCTGTTCGAAGCGGACCGAGCCGGGCGTGATATCCGAGATCACGAACCGGACCAGCACGGTGCGTCCGGCGATCGTTTCCTGATTGTAGAATTCGCCTCGGCCGTCCCGGAAGGCGCCGACCGAGGGGGGTGCGAGCCCTCCGCCCGAGCTGTTGGCGAAGTTCAGGCTCCACTCGCGGGTTTCGGGGTCGTAGAGCCTCAGCGACAGGGCCCGGATGCGACCAGCCGGGCCTTCGACATCGAGCTCGACCAAATTGGCCTTTCCGCCCCAGATCTTCGTGACAATGGTGGTACCGGAATAGGAGACCCACTCGGACGAGCCTTGCAGCGGGTGCTTAAGCCGCCGGAGCTCCGTTTTCCAGCGGCCGATCTCGAAATCGAAATCACGGGCTCCGTCCGGGCGCGGCGGGCTTGCGACGATCGCGGGTTCGGCCGAAATGGCCGCGGGGGCCGTCAGGCACAGGCTCATCAGCGCCCCGAAGGCGAGCCGCCAAGATGCGATTCCATGCTTCGAAGGCGGCCGGCCGGTGTCGACTTCGATCTTATCCATGTGCCGTTCGCTTTGCCGCGCCATGGTTTCGTACTATTTAGAATAAAATTGACCGGTCAAGAGGTTTTGTACTAAATGGAACAAAATAGTCCGCGCCGACCTGGGAGGCCCCCGGCTTTCGATCGGGACGACGTGGTCGAAAAGGCGCAGCGGCTCTTCTGGAGGGACGGAGCAACCGGAGTTTCGCTCGACTCGCTCAGCGCGGCGACCGGCCTTCACAAGCCCAGTCTCTACGGGGCCTTCGGGGGCAAAGCCGGGCTCTATGTGGCCGCGCTCGACGCCTATATCGAGCGCGGCGCACCGGACGTTCGGGGCGCCCTTGCGCAGGCGCCGCTCAGGGCTGCGCTCGAATCGTTTTTCGAAGCGGACCTCGACATCTTCTGCGGAACGGACGAACGGCGCGGCTGCTTCCTTGTAAGTACCGCCATCCAGGCCGCCGCGCGGTCTCCCGAGGTTCGCTCGCGAGTTCGAGTCGGTTTTCGCCGGACTGCGACGGCTCTTGCGGGACCGGCTCGAACGGGGCGTCGCTGAAGGCGACCTGGCCGCCGGCACCGATGTCGGCGCTCTGACCGAAATCCTGTTCGGCACCCATATCGCCCTTTCGGTCGAGGCACGAGCGGGGGCCTCGAGGACAGACCTTCGACAACGGCACCTGAAGGTGCTGGATTTCCTCGGGTCGCTGGGTCCGCCTAGCGAAGCCTGAGGTTCAGCCGGACTCCGATATTGTCGATGCCGGGATTCTGGCGGCTGTTGAACAGGCCGGCATGGCTCATATGGACCCAGCTGGCTTCGACCGACAGGCGCTGGCCGAATTGGTAGCCGAGCCCCAGTTCCGGCTCGATCAGCACGCGCGAGCCGAAGGACCGGCGCGGCTCGCCGGGATCGGGGTGGATCGGGCCGGTATGCACGGCCAGGCCGAGGCCGGGACGGGCGTAGAGTCTCCCGCCGATCTTCCAGCTGATCCCGGCGGCGGCGTAATGGGCGTCGCCGTTGCTGTTGAGCGCGGCGAAGGCATAAGGGGACGGCGCTCCGATGAAGCCGAGGCCGCGAATCCGTTCACCGCGCCAGCCGGCCTGGAAATCCACTCCGGGCTCGACCCCGCGCAGGTTGAGGGGAGTTTCGACATCGTGGGCGAAAACGCCGCCGAAGACTTCCTGGGCGGAGGCCGGTGTGGCGGCGGCGAGGGCGAGGGCGGCGGCGGCGGTGAGAAGCGGCTTCACTTACGCCCCCGCCTGCCATGCCCGGATGCCGTCGCTCGGCGCCACCAGCATGAGCACGTTGAGCGTCAGATTGTCGCGGATGATGGCGAGCGTCAGCAACTCGAACGCGACGGCCAGCACCAGCGTAACCCACACCGGCAGCCGCCGCGCGAGCGCGAAGCCGGCCACCATCCAGCCGACGTCGGCGGCCGAGTTGATGACGGCGTCGCCATTATAGCCCAGCGCCATCGTCGCCTCGCGGTAGCGCTCGATGATCCAGCGGCTGTTCTCGAGCAGCTCCCACCCCGCCTCGATCAGAACCGCGCCGATCAGCCGGTCGCCCGGCGGATTGCGGCGCAGGCACAGCCAGCCGAGCCAATAGAAGAGGAAGCCGTGGATGATGTGGCTCGGCGTGTACCAGTCGGCGAGATGCTGGCTGTTGTCGGGGCCGTTCACCGTCCCGACCCACAATTTGACCTCGCCGCAGGTGCAGATGGGCGGACGCCCCATCCACAGCAGGATCAGGGCCATGATGAGGACGAGGCCCAGCGCGGCGAACCAATAACTGCGGGGTACGTGAGGCACGCTCATGCTTGTCCCAACTCCTGTAGCTTGAGGACGGTGCGCCAGTTGCGGCTGGTGGACGGGGAGCCGGCGGCTCTGTCGATCAGGGTTGGAGTCAGCTTCGAGGTGCCGACGCCGTCCGGAAAGTGGAACCAGAGCGCTTCGCCGGCCGCCTCGACGGCCTCGCCGGCCTGCGCCCGTCCCATCAGCGTCTCCGCCGCGTCGGAATCGGGCGGCCGCTTCGAGACGAGCAACTGGAGCCGATTCGGCTCCTCCTCGGCGGCCTTCGCAAAGGGATTGGCCGCGACATAGGCAGCCCATTGCGCCGCGGTCCGGACGATCACCGGGACGTCGAGGCCGAAGCGGTCCAGTATCGCCTTTTCGAGCTTCGCCTCGAGCGCCTCGGGCCTACCCGTGGCCCTGAAGAGGAGGTTGCCGCTCTGGATATAGGTTTCGACATCCTCCCAGCCGAGCTCGCCGCACAAGGCGCGAAGCTCGGCCATCGGCAGCTTGCGGCCGCCGACGTTGACGGCTCGGAGCAGGGCGATGAGGCGGGCCATGTCCCTACCTGCTTGACGCACGGCGGCTCGGCAAGCCAGTAGCGCGCATGGAAATCGCAAGCGCCTTCCAGCGGCGGGGCCTCCTCTTCGTCCTGTCCAGCCCCAGCGGCGCCGGCAAGTCGACCATCGCCCGGATGCTGCTCGAGGCCGACGACGGGGTCGCGATGTCGGTTTCGGCGACCACCCGGCCGATGCGGCCGGGCGAGGTCGACGCGCGCGATTATCATTTCGTCGACGATGCCGGCTTCGATTCGCTGGTCGCCGCGGGCCATTTCCTCGAATGGGCGCATGTCTTCGGCCACCGCTACGGCACTCTCAAAAGCGAGGTACTGAAGACGATCGAGGGCGGCCGCGACGTCCTGCTCGATATCGACTGGCAGGGCACCCAGCAATTGAAGCAGGTCGATCCCGACATCGTCCGGGTCTTCATCCTGCCGCCGTCGCTGAAGGAGCTCGAGCGGCGCCTGCGCAACCGCGGCACCGACAGCGAGGACGTCATCCGCCGCCGGATGGAGCGCGCCGCCGCCGAGATCAGCCACTGGGCCGAATATGATTACGTGCTGATCAACAACGACGCCGTGAAATGCCGCGAGCTCGTCCACAACATCCTGAAGGCCGAACGATTGAAGGCGACCCGGCGGGTTTTCCTCCACGATTTCGTCCGGGAGCTCACCGCCTAGGACCCAATTGGCCTAGCCCCGGTTTCGGCGTAGGATCGAGTCGAAACCAGGGGGACGCGGGCATGATACGGACCTTGATCGGCGGCCTGATCGGCGGCGTCATCATTTTCATCATGGGCTTCATTTTCTGGGCGAGCCCGCTCGGGGCGATTCCCTTCTCGACCTCGAGCGACCCGCAGGCGGCGGCCGTGCAGACCTCGCTCGCGTCCAATCTCACGGAGCACGGCACCGGCACTTATCTGATCCCGGATCCGCGGACCCGCGAAGGCGCCAACCTCTACACAAGGGGGCCGGTCGCCACCGTCTCGTTCAATACGGCCGGATATTCGCCGGAGGATATGAGCGCTCTACTCCCCGGCTTCATCCTGGCCGTCGTCGCGGGTCTGCTCGTCGCCTTCGGCCTCGCCGCGGTGGGCGGCGGCCGAAGCTTCGGCGATCTCGCCCGGCTGGTGGTGCTCTTCACCCTGGGCTACGCCGCCTGGACATGCTTCACCAACCCCGTCTTCATGCATTCGGACTGGCGTTACTGGATCTACTCCTTCTTCGCGGAGTGCGTGTCGTTCATCCTCGCCGGGCTGGTCATCGCGCGCTGGTTCATGCCGCTGTATCGGACCGCGGAGGTGGAGTCGGCCCAAACCGCTCATCCTGAGTAGGGACTGAGCCTGGCGAAGGCCCGTGTCGAAGGACCGTCCTTCGATACGCCGGTTCGACAAGCTCACCGGCTACTCAGGATGAGCGAGTGGGATCACAGAAGCGTAAGGAAGCGGTAGGCGCCCTCGAACTCCCGTCGCCGGTTTTCGAGGGACAGGGCGGCGAGCGGATCGGCGCCCCATTGCTCGGCCTGCCAGGCCTCGTCGAGCATGGCCGCCTCCCAGGCCGCTTCGAGGCCGATCGCGCCTTCGGCAAGGGCCAGGGCGATGATCAGCGAGCCGGCGATGGTGACCAAAGGCGCAAGCCCGGCGAGCTGGAAGGGGCCTCGCGCCGCCACCGCCCGGCCGAGCTGCTCGACGGTTTGCGGCGGTTGCAGGCGGTGCATGACCCCGGCGGTGATCTCGATCTCGACGCAGAAGCGGGTTCGGGCCCAGCCGAGCAGAGGATCCCAGACCCGGCCCTGGCGCTCGACGAGAGTCTCCGGCCCCTCCGCCCGGTAGCAGAGCAGGTCGCTTTCGCCATATTCGGCGAGCGTTCGGGCGAACGCCGCCGGATCGGGCGCGACCCGGTCGATCGCGGCATTGGCAAGGCCGGTGAGCGGCATCGAGCCCGGGTCGATCTTCTCGCCCTGAGCGTTCCACTCCCCGGCGATCGCTTCCGCCAGCTCCTCGGTCGGCACCCGCAACGCCGCTCGGGCCGGAGTGCGCACCGGACGACCGTCGAGCAGGACGGCGACTCCGCCCTCCTCCGGACAGACGGTCGCCTGCTTGTAGAAGCGCTTCATGGCCCGGGCGGCGTCCTCCAGCGGGCGGCGAGCCATTTCGGCCCCCAGAAGCTGGCGACGAGTCCGGCCAGAGCGAGCGGCAGGCCGACGACGATCGTACCGCCCTCGACCAGGAGATCGCCGTACCAGACAGCGAGGCCGATCAGGACCACGATCGTACCGCCGATCCGGACCAGGTTGATGGCGATGAAGCGATTGCGCCAAAGCGTCTCGTCGTCCTGCGGGGTCATGCCTTCATCCTCATCGTCGCCGCCATGTCCCGCTCACCCTCTTCGGCGAGCGCGTCGGCGATCCGGTCGCGCACCTCTTGCGGCTTGTCCTGATCGACCTTGGCGGTGCCGCGCCAGGCGGCGACGCGCATCTCGAAGCCGCTGATCGATTTGAGCAGGCCCTCGAAGCGTCCCTCGCTCATCCTGGCACGGGTCCAGGGCGGCTTCGGCGCCAGCCTGGCTTCCTGGTCGGCGGACAGATCGTCGACGAGCCGGGCCAGCGCCTCCGCCTCGAGCTGGCGGACCGGGCCTTCCAGCTCGACGGCGAGGTAATTCCAGGTCGGCACGCGATCCTCCAGCCCATACCATTCGGGACTGATATAGGCGTGCGGACCGGTGGCGACGAACAGGGCCTGGGCGCCGGCCGCCAGCGCGGGGTGAACCGCATTGCCCCGCGACACGTGGAAGCGCAGCCGATCCCCGTCGAGCAGCACCGGCACGTGCACCGCCCGCGGCCCCTCCGCCGTGGACACGAACACTATTCCGAAGCCGAGCTCGCCCACCAGCGCCGCCATGGCCTCGCGGTCCTGAATCTGGAATTTCCGGTTCGGGTGCATCAGGCGGCCCCTCCGTCATTCCGGCGAAAGCCGGAATCCATGAACACCGACGGCGGCGAATTTTCGCAAACCTCCGGGTTCATGGATGCCGGGTCAAGCCCGGCATGACGATGCTGGCCCGTCACCTCTGCCCTCTCCCCCGCCGTTCGCCCTTGCGCTCCTTGCGGCGGGATTTGGCCGCGGCGGAGGCGGCTCGGCGCTTGCCTTCGGCGGTCTCGGAGAATTTCACCTCATCGAGGGGCAGATCGGCCAGATCGGGGTCGAAACCGATATTGGCGAGCGTCTCGGCGAAATGGGTCGGCAGCTCGGCGGTGACGTCGAGAATTTCGCCGTCGGGATGGTCGATTCGAAGCCGGCGGGCGTGGAGGTGGAGCTTGCGGCTGATCGCGCCGGTCAGGAAGGCGTCGGGGCCGCCATATTTGCCGTCGCCGAGGATGGGATGGCCGATCGCCGCCATATGGACGCGCAACTGGTGGGTCCGGCCGGTGAGCGGCTGAAGCTCGAGCCAGGCGGCGCGGTTGCCGGCGCGCTCGATCATCCGGTAGCGGGTCCTCGCCGTGAGGCCCCCCTCGCCTTCCTCGACGTGCATCTTCTCGCCCCCCGTTCCCGGCTGCTTGGCGAGCGGAAGGTCGATGAAGCCGTCGGCGATGTCGGGCACGCCGGTGACGATCGCCCAATAGACCTTGCGCGCGGTTCGGCCGGAGAAAGCCTTGGAGAAGAAGCCGGCCGACCGGGCGGTGCGGGCGAGGAGGAGGACTCCCGAAGTGTCCTTGTCGAGCCGGTGGACGAGCTTGGGCCGGTTGCCCTTGTCGTCGGCGAGCCCGTCGAGCAGGCCGTCGAGATGGGTCGGGGTCTTGGTGCCGCCCTGGGTGGCGAGGCCCGGCGGCTTGTTGACGACGATCGCCTGGGGGTCGCGATGGATGACGATCTCGTTGACGAAGGCGATCTCGTCGTCGCTCAGTCGCGGCCGTTCCGGCTTCACCCGCGCCGGCGCGGCGGCGGGCTCGGCAGGAGGGACTCGGATCGACTGGCCGGCCTCGATCCGGTCGCCGGGGGCGGCGCGCTTGCCGTCGAGACGCAACTGCCCGGTCCGGGCCCAGCGCGAAACCAGGTTGAAGCTGGCCTCAGGCAGATGACGCTTGAACCAGCGGTCGAGCCGGATGCCGTCGTCGTCGGGCGCGACGGTGAATTGGCGGACGTCGCTCATGCCGCCACCCGCGTGGCCCACCAACCGCAGGCGAGAAGGGCGAGCGATCCGAGCACCGACGCGGCCACATAGAGGCCGGCGGCCCCCAGACGACCGCGTTCGAGCATTGCGAAAAGGTCGAGGCTGAAGGCCGAGAAGGTCGTGAAGCCGCCGAGAAGGCCCACGGCCAGAAGCAGCCAGAGCGGTCGATCGGCCGAGTCTGCGCCCATCATCGCCCCGGCCAGGACCCCCATCAGCAGGCCGCCGACCAAGTTGACGCCGAGCGTACCCCACGGGAAGCCCGGACCGAGGCGGGCCAGCGCGAGGCGCCCGAACTCCCAGCGCAGCCCCGCGCCCGCGGCGCCGCCGATCATGACGAGGAAAAGGCTGGGCATGGCGGCGATGTAGCGGGGTGGCCGGCTCTTCACCAGTCGTCATCCCCGCGGAAGCGGGGATCCCGCTACTTTCTTCCCGCGACCTGTGCCACACTACCGCTGTCTGGATTTCCGCTTTCGCGGGAATGACGGGCCCCTAACGCCCGTTATTGGCGATCAGGGCGACTTCGGAGCCTTTCGGCCTGGGCGTGACGATCAGGTAGAAGGCGCCCTTGTCGGCCTCGTTGCTGCCGGCAAGGATATGGTCGCCGCCGCGGACCTGATGCTCGGACGAATAGCCGGCGCCGACCGCCCTGGTATGGTACCAGTCGAGCACGCGCTGCCAGTTTTCGGCGGTGGCGAAAGTGACGACCCGGGTGCTGCAGCCCCCCGAATTGTTCGCGGCCGCCTCGGTCACCTTGCCGCCCGGATAGACCGGGAAGTTGGGCGCAAGCCTGTTCGCCCAGGCCATGTTGTAGTCGAAGCGCCGAGCGTCCGAGCAGCCCTTCGCGCCGGCGAGCGCGGCGGGAGGAGTTCCGCCCTTGCCCGGAGCCGACGAGGGCACGCCGGGCGCCGGGTAGGGCGCTCCCGCCGGGGTCGGCGAGGGCCGGGCGGCATTCTTGTTGGACTGGGCCGCCAGATTTTCGTCGACCAGAATCTGGTCGTTGAGAGCGCTGGTCACCGCCGGATCGGCTTCGTTGGCCAGGTCGGCGAGATTGTTTTCGGTCCCGCCGCGATTGCAGGCGGCGAGCGCGAGCGCCGCGGTCAAAGCGGTCAGGCGAAGCAGCGGAAAGGCGCGGTCGGTCATCGAAGGGACTCCTTGAAGCCGCCGCTATGACGCATTCGCGCGCAAAATGGGTGACGAGAGATGGTTAATCGGGGGTGCCGTCGCTCTCTGTCCCGCTTCGGGACTTCCAGAAGGCGAAGCTTTCCGCCTGGACATGGTCGATGAAGCGTCGTGCCTCGGGGCCCTCCCAGGGTCCTTCGTAGCCGCGCGAACGGGCTCCGCCGGCGACCCACCAGCCCTGGCCGGGGAGCCCGTCGCTCTGGCGCACGACCAGCACCGCCAGCTCGGGCTCGCCCCGGAGCGCCGAGGCCTCGTCGACGGTGCCGAGGATCTTGCACAGAGCCCGCATCTTGGGCCTCGAGAAGGGATAGCCGAGTCGCCCGAGAAGCTCGCCATAGCTGAGCGCCGTCCGGGCCTTGGCCGCGGCGACGAGGTACAGCCGTACTTCCTCCGGATCGGCGAGCGCGGCCAACCGACCCTCCTCAGTCGCTGTGAAGGATCGTGAGCCGGCCGTTGGTGCCCTCTCCCGGACGGGGGCTCAGGCGAAGCTTGAAACCGTGCTCGTCGCGCTTCTGGACGCCGGTGACCAGCCAGGCGTCGCCCGCCTTCGCGGCGCCTCGCAGCTGGAAGCCGTCAGCGCGGGCGGGATCGCGATACCAGGCGGCGACCTTGTCGACCGGGTCCGGAGTCGAGAAGCGAATCTCGACCTCGCTGTCGCCGCTCTTGTCGCTGTCCGGGCCCGCGGCGATGGCCATCCCCCGCAATATCGCCCCCGGGTAGAGCAATTTGCTGTCGCGCTCGGCCCGAGCCTCGTCGGCGACGCCCTTGGGGAGGCTGAGGGTCATGTCCACGCCGGGCATCTTGAGCGAGATCTTGCCCTCCTCGGCCTTGCCCTCCGCCGAGACATGACTGTTGGCCACCGGGTTGTCGGGCTCCTCGGGACGGACCTCCGCGTCGCATGCGCCAAGCAGGGCGACGGCGGCGAGGGCTGAGCACAGGCCTGAACGATTCATTCTCTCTCCCGGGTTCGGCCCGATCCTAGCCCGTTCGGCGGCGCCCGCCAAATGCTTGTCGCGGCCCATGCGCTGAGCTACCCGCCCCGCGGTGAACGACGCCGCCCGCACCCGATCCGGACTCCTCATGGGGCTGGGCGCCTATGCCTTGTGGGGCGTGCTGCCGCTCTACTTCAAGGCGCTGGTCCACGTCGGCGCGACCCAGATCGTCGCCCACCGCATCCTGTGGTCGCTCCTCTTCCTCGGCACGCTCGCCACCTTCCGGAAGAAATGGCCGCTGATCCGCTCGGCCCTGGCCAACCCCCGGGTCGCCCTCACCCTTTTGCTGACCGCGACCCTGATCGGGATCAACTGGCTGGTCTATATCTACGCGGTGGTCAGCGGGCATGTGCTGGAGGGCAGCCTCGGTTATTATCTGAACCCGCTCGTCAACGTGCTGCTCGGCGTTTTCCTGCTCAAGGAGCAACTGAGCCTGCTGCAGAAGGCGGCCGTGCTCCTGGCGGGGACCGGAGTGGCAATCCTTGCGCTCGGCGCGGGCGGCGCCATCTGGATCAGCCTCACCCTCGCCGCCAGCTTCGCGAGCTACGGGTTCCTGAGGAAGGTGGCCCCGGTCGAGTCGCTGGAAGGGCTGTGGATCGAGACCCTGTTCCTGGCGCCGCTGGCGTTCGGCTGGGTGATGTGGCTCACCCAGTCCGGCGACAGCGATTTCCTCGACAGCCGACTGACCGACCTGCTTTTGATCCTCGGAGGCGCGCTCACCGCCATCCCGCTCCTTCTCTTCACCGCGGCGGCGAAGAGGCTGCCTTATTCGACCCTGGGCTTCCTCCAATATGTCGCGCCCTCGATCCAGTTCCTGCTCGCCGTGCTGGTCTTCCACGAGCCGCTGACCACCGCCCACCTCGTCTGCTTCGCCGCGATCTGGGTCGCGCTCGCCATCTTCGTCGGCGAGGGCTTCCGCTCGCACCGAGCCGCCGCCGCCGCCGAGGCAGCGGTCTAGCCCGTCACGCGGCGACCGGCTAAGGCACGTGCCGATGCAAAAGATCCTCCCCCTTCCGAAGCTTGGACGCCGCTCGGCCCTGGCCCTCATTTTGATGCTTCCCGCCGGCTGCGCGCTCGACGGGCCGGTCCGCGATACCGGCTATGCGGCGTGCCACGTCCTGGGCTCCTCGGACTGGAAGGCGCATGTCGAGATCTTCCCGACGGCGAGCCCGATCCCCTATTTGCGGCGCAAGCTCGTCGTCACCGGCAAGGTGAAAGCGGCGGCAGGCATTTATCCGAGCCTCGCCGACGGGCCGGTCGTCCGGCTCGACGAGCCGGTGCAGCAGGTCGTGGTGCGCACCGAGGGCAAGGCGGAGCCGGGCGCCGCTCCGGTCGTCCACAATGTCCGCGGCGTCTTCCCGGCGATCAAGCGCTATGGCGGGGTGGCGATTCGCTGCGGCGACGGAATCATCGCCGAAATCCGCGACGTCCAGGCACCGCCGCGCCAGAAGCGCGAGAGTCCCTGGAGGTTCTAGACTAGCCGAAAGCGGCGGCGAGTGCCGGTCGCAACACCAGCAGGATCCCGACGACGCTGATCAGGAAGGCGATCGTCCGAACCACCGGCACGCCCAGCGCGTAGAGCGGCAGATAGACGATCCGGGCGCCGAGCCACAGCCAGGCGCCGATCGCCGTCCAGCGATCGTTGAGCCCGGCCACCCCGACGATCAGAGCGGCGGCGGCGAAGATCGGGAAGGTCTCGAAGAAATTGGCCTGCGCCCGGGCGAGGCGGGCGACGATCGGCTGTGGCGGCGGCAGTTCCTCGTCGCGGGCGCCGACATTCCATTTCGTCCCATATTGCCGGGTCTTGAAGCGCACCGCCACGAAGATGTGGACGAGGGCGAGGATGCAGCCCCAGGCGAGAATATTGAGTTCGATGGTCATGGGGCGGTTGTCCGGCAAGCGGGGCGGATGCGCAAGGTCCCCGTGACAAAAGGCCGCCCGTTTGCCACTATCGGACATGCCCATCGTCCACCTCGCCGCCGCGCCCGAGCCGCAGCTCAGCCTGCCGGGCTGGATCTATCGCGACCGCGAGTTTTTCGAGGTGGAGATGGAGCGGGTGATCCGGCCGTCCTGGCAGGTGGTCTGCCACGGCAACGACATTGCGGCCGCGGGTGACTGGCGGACCCTCGACTATCTCGGCGAGAGCATCATCGTCGTGCGCGGCGACGATGACCTCGTCCGCGCCTTCGCGAACGTCTGCCGCCACCGCGGCTCGCGGGTGGTGAGCGGCGGGGCCGGCTGCTCGAGGCGGCTGACCTGCCCCTATCACGCCTGGACCTACGGGCTCGACGGCCGGCTGATCGGGGTCCCGCACAAGAGCGACTATCCCGGGCTGGAAACCTCGAAGCTGGGCCTCCTGCCCGTCGAGCTGGAGACATGGCGCGGCTTCCTCTTCGTCCGGCTCGAGCCGGGCGGCCCGTCCGTGGCCGAGATGATGGCGCCGCACGAAGCGGAGATCGCGCCCTATCGATTCGAGGAACTGCGGGCGCTCGGCCGGGTGACTTCGCGGCCGCGCGACGTCAACTGGAAGAATGTCGCCGACAATTATTCGGACGGCCTCCACATCAATGTCGCCCATCCCGGCCTCACCCGCCTGTTCGGACGCGGCTATGCGATCTCGGCCGGCGAGCATATCGACAGGATGGCGGGCGACCTGATCGAGCGGCCGTCGTCCAACCCGTCCGAGCGCGCCTATCAGAAGCACCTTCCGGCGGTCGCGCATCTCCCGACCGAGCTCCAGCGGCGCTGGCTCTATTTCAAGCTCTGGCCGAACGTCGCCTTCGACCTCTATCCCGACCAGATCGACTTCATGCAATTCCTTCCGGTCTCGCCGACGCAAACGGTGATCCGCGAGATCAGCTATGCGGTGCCCGACTCCGATATGCCGCAACGGTGGCGCCGGGAGATGAAGGCGGCGCGCTACCTCAACTGGCGGATCAACCGCCGGGTCAACGCCGAGGATACGGGGCTGATCCAGGGCGTGCAGGACGGCATGGCCTCGCGAAGCTATGTGCCGGGACCGCTGGGAGAGAGCGAAGTGTGCCTGCGAAGCTTCGCCCGGAAGCTCAGGCGGCTGATTCCGGAAGCGAATTTGCACCAGCCGCCGAAACCGGGGTGGAGCCGGAGCGGCTAGGGTCCGTCATTGCGAGGAGCGAAGCGACGCGGCAATCCAGCCCTGCGCCGAGGCCGCACTGGATTGCTTCGCTGCGCTCGCAATGACGGTGGAGGTCGCTCAAGCCGCTGCCAGCGCTCCCGTCATCCTGAAGACCAGCTCCCGGACCGGCGCGGCGACCAAGTCCGGGAGTACCGTCGCGACCTCGTCCGTCGCGTTCCTGAAGCCGACGCTCACCCGTACCAGCTCCATCGACCAGTCGGGAAACGAGCGCCGCTCGACATAGCGTTCGTCGCGCACCTCGAAGGCCGAATGGCGGGGGTCCATGCGCAGCCGCTCGACCAGAGTGTCGATCGCGTCCTCGGCTCCCTCGAGGATCTGGAGGAAGCGAGCGCCGTCGAAGAGGAGCATCCCGGAAATGCCGTCGAGCGCGTTCAGGTGCCGCGCCGACTGATGTATCGCCGCCAGATCTTCGTCGGAGAGGTCCAGACGGGCCCGACTCGTGTAGGTCAAGGTCTTCAGGCGCAAGGCAAATCTCCTTGCCGGGCCATTCCCACAAACGGCTTCGACGCGCAACGCCCGCTCAGGCCGGCCGAAACCGTCTCCGCTCGGGATCCGGCCGGCATGGAAAGCGCCGCTTGATGCATTCGTTGTAGAAGCGCCCCGCCGAGGGGGCCTTGCACAAAGCTTCGTACATCGCCTTCGGAACGTCCGAATAGATGTAGCGGCCGGTTTCCCTGAACCAGATGCTGAGCGACTTCTCCTCCTCGTCATAGGCGATTCGGGCGATGACGCTCGAGGACAGTCTGGCGGCGCGCATGATCCTCTCCACGACCGGGGATCGCGTTCCAGCGCCTCGCGGAATCGCCGGTTCCGGCGCCTGAGCCGGGCCGAATCGATTGAGGGCCGGGCGAGTCCCGGGCCCGCTCGCGCCGCCCCTTGGCGAGGGGCCGGGCGTGGCCTACTCCTCGATCGCGGAAGGGGGCCATGGGCAATGTCTTATCGAGTCGGCGGGATTTCGGCTTGCGGGCCGCGCTCGTCCTCCTCCTCCTCCTCTCGCCGCTTTCCCGCGGCCGGCCTCGGCCGCCGAGCCCGCCAACCCGCATCTGACGGCGCTGGTGCGCGGGGCTCGAGGACAAGGCGAACAGCCGCGATTCGCTGCGTATCGAGATGGATCGACATCTACGTCCGGGTCCATGGCGGAATTGCCGACACGGCCGTCACCGCCCGGTTCGCCAATACAGGCGACGGAAACCCTCGAGGCAGATTTCGGCCTTGCCCTTCCGGCCGGCTCTCCGTCACCGGCTATTCGCTGGACATCGACGGGAAGCTGCTGGTCGAGGGCGTGCTCGTCGACCAGCGGCAGGCGCGGCAGGCCTATCAGGAGGTCGTCCGCCAGGAGTATCGATCCCGGCCTTGGCGAAGTGCTTCGCGGCTATCCAGTTTCGAACCCGGGTCAGCCCGGTCTCCCGGACCGCTGCCGAACGTCCGGTGCGCTTCGCGACGCCCCTCGCACCCGCGCCTCGGCTATGTCCTGCCGCTTACCGGCGGAACGAGATCGGCAAGCTCGACATCATCGTGGAGGTCTCGAGCGGTCTCCCGCGAGCCGGTCGTCGAGCATTCGAACGGCGAGGGCCCCGGGCCCAACGGAGCGCCGGATCTGTCGCTTATCCTATTCCGCACCCGCAGGCGCGCCCTCTGGACAGGCGCTCGTCCGTCTCCGGAATCGAGCGCGCCGGGCCGCTGCTCGCCTCCCGCGACCCGAACGGAGACGCGTATTTCGAGCTTTCCGACGTCCGCGCCGGCGCAGCGGCGCCACGCAAACCGCGCAGCGTCGCCGTGCTCTGGGACCGCTCGCTTATCGCGCGGGGACGACGCTCTGAGCGCGGAGGCCGCGCTACTTCGGCCTATCTCGAGCGGATCCGGCCGAACGCGCCGAGATCGTCTTCTTCGACGCCAGCCTCGCGGACGGGTTGAAACTTGGGCGACCACGCCGAGGCGGCCGCGGCGGCCGCTGCGCGCGACCCGCTACCGCGGCGGATCGAGCGTCGCGATGCTGGCCGAGCAGCGAATCGAGGCGGAAGCCTGCCTGCTCTTCACCGGACGGGCTGGTGACGGTCGACCGCCGCGATTCCTTCCGGCCGGCCTGTCCCGTCTTCGCCGGTCTCGACGGCCCGACGCCGACCGCGCCTGGCTGGCCGCGCTCGCAGCGGCGTCCGGCGGCAGGCGCTCCAGCTCGACTCGGCCAATGGCGCAAACCTGGTCCTGGACCGGCTCACTCGGCGCCGCGCCGAGGGTCCTGGCCGTTCGGACCGCCGCCGGCGCGGCCCTCGACTTCACCCTGCTCGACGCGCCGGAAAATGGCTGGCGCCTGATCGGCCCGACGCCGGCAACGCGGAGATCGTGGTCCGGCTGGCAGGCCCTGAAGGCCGCACCGACCGGGTCTATGCGCTCCGCGACCGAGGACGTCCCCGGCTCTCCACCGGAGCGGCTCCCTCTGGGCCTCCGAGCGGCTCGCCTTGCGGCCGCGAGCGACGATGAGCGACCGCGCCTCGATCGTCGCTTTCGCCCGCCGCCACCAGGTCGCCGGCCCGGAAATCTCGTTCCTCGTGCTCGAGACGCCTCAGGATTATGTCGCAGCCGAAATCGAGCCTCCGGTCGCTTTCGCGGCCACGAGAAGCGCGAGCCATATGACCGCCTGATCGCGGAGAAGCTCACACGGGACGGGAGGCGCCGGAAAGCCGCCCGCTCCGACACCGTCCTCACGGCCTGGGAGAAGCAGAAAGCGTGGTGGCGCAATCGCCCTTTCGACCCCAATGCGCAGCCGGCGCCGGTGCCGACCGCCGAGCAACAACGCCGAACAGCCGCCGCACCGGATGCGTGCGCGCACCTCGCGGCACCCGAGCCCGTGGCCCGTCTGAGCCTCCCAGCGACGGAGGTCGCCAGCGGCAGACCGACGGCAGCGAAGATCATCCGATCACCGCTCGCGCCGAGGCAGCTGAGACGCCGAAATCGCACGCTCACCGTCACCCGGCTCGAGGGCCCAACACGGTCCCGGCTGCCACTGCGCGGAAATCCACCCGCGCGGCTTCGGCAAAGGGACATGGATCCAGACCGCGCCTGGGCGGCCGACCGGCCCTATCTCCAGGCGCTGGCCGCGGCGGACCGGTCGAGCGGGAGGCGTGCTCGCGGCCGCAGCAGGCCGAGCATGGCGCCCTCCCCGCATTCTGGCTGGACGTTTCCGATTGCTATTTCCGACCGGCCCCGGCGCCGAGGCCCTTCGCGGCTCCTCCTCTCCGCCCTGGATGTGCCGACCCGCGACAGCGAGACCCTGGCGATCGTCGCCGCGCGGCTCGTCCGCTGGGGCGAGCTCGACCGGGCCATCCAGCTCTACGAGCGCCTGGCCGCCGCCGAAGCCGACCGGCCGCAGCCGCTGCGCAGCCTCGCTCTGGCCCTCGCCAGCGCGCCGAAGCCAGCTGCGGCGAGCAGGCCCGGACCGATCTCGCGCGCGCCGATCGCGCTCCTCACCCAGGCGATCGATGACGGCCCTGGGACGAGCGATTATGACGGGATCGAGCTGATTTCGCTGATGGAGGTCAACCGGCTGATCCCGCGCTACCGCCGCCTCGGCGGCAGCGAGGTGCCGCTCGATTCGCGCCTTGTCGAGCTGCTCGACGTCGACCTGCGGGTGGTGATCGAATGGAATACGGAGGAGACCGATCTCGACCTGTGGGTGGACGAGCCCAATGGCGAGCGCGCCATCTACAGCAATCCCTCAGCGGCGATCGGCGGACATCTCTCGAACGACATGACCAGCGGCTATGGACCCGAGGAATATCTGCTCCGCCGGGCGCCCGCCGGCCCCTTACGGTCCGGCCAACGTCTTACGCCGCCGACCGTCTCAACCCGAATGGGGCTCGCGGCATCACCGCGCATCTGATCCACGATTTCGGACGGACAGACCAACGGGAAGAGATGGTCGACATCGAGGTGCCTCCCGAGAGGCAGAGGGGCGAGCGCTTGATCGGGCGGAATGCGCGTTTCCAACCGAGACCGGTGCTCCGGCCGGAGTCGATTCTAGCGCCGGAACGAGTCTATGATCGCGCCATGTCCATCGACCCGCGCCTCGACGCCTATATCGCCCGGCAGGCGGATTTCGCCCGGCCGATCCTCGAGCATCTGCGCTCGCGCCGTCCACGCCGCCTGCCCGGAGGCGGAGGAGACCCTCAAATGGAGCATGCCGCATTTCCTCTACAAGGGGCAGATGCTCGCCGGAATGGCCGCCTTCAAGGCGCACGCGACCTTCGGCTTCTGGCGCGCGAAGGAAGTGCTCGGCGAGACCGGCGCCGAGCGCGACGCCATGGGCCAGTTCGGGCGGCTGACCTCGGTCGCGGACCTGCCGCCGGGCGATGTCCTCGAGGCGCTGATCCGCAAGGCGATGGCGCTGACCGACTCGGGAGCGCGGCCGGCGCGGCCGAAGGCGGCGCCGAAGCCGGAGCCGGAGACACCGGCGGAGCTCGACGCCGCGCTCTCCTCCAACCCCGCCGCCCGGGCCACGTTCGACGGCTTCCCGCCGAGCTGCCGGCGCGACTATGTCGAATGGGTGGCCGAGGCGAAGAGGCCCGAGACCCGCGACAAGCGCGTCGCCCAGGCGGTCGAATGGATGGCCGAAGGCAAGAAGCGTAACTGGAAGTACGAGAATTGCTGATCCTTCGATACGCCGGCAAGCTCACCGGCTACTCAGGATGAGCGGGAGAAAGTTCGCAACCGCTCATCCTGAGTAGGGACTGAGCCTGGCGAAGGCCCGTATCGAAGGACGCTCATTCCGTCCCGCCCTTAACACTCCATCAAAACTCTCCGCGTAGGGACTGGTCAACCCGGCAGGATGCAGGATTCCCATGTACCACGCGCCCGTTCCCTTGGATGTCGACCCGCAGGAATTGGAACCGGCCGAGCTGGCGGATGAAGGCGTCGGCGCCGACGCGAGCAGCCGGAAGCTCCGCGATGCCCATCTCCACAACGGCCAGGCGCAGACCCGCCTTCTGTTCGCGCCCTTTTTCGCCTTCACCGGCGCCGGCGCCGCCCTGCTGGTCGCCTGGGCGATGCTCGGCACGACCCGGATCGAGTTCATCGCGGCCTGGCTGGCCCTCGTCGGCTTCGCCAATTTGAACTATTACCGCTCGGCCAAGACCGAAGGCGCCGCGGCCGAGAGCCGTTCCGCCAAGGGCCGTCCGTGGTTCCGGGCGATCGGCGAGGCGGTGTCGCTGGCGGCGATCTGGTCGGCTCTCCCCACTTACGCCTTCGCCACCCAGCCGCACGAGGTTCAGGTCGTCATCGGCGGAGCGATGGGCGCGATGATCATGGCGGCGATCGGGCTCGCCTCGGTGCCGGCCGCCGCCTTCGCGTGGATCGCGACCATGACCTTCTTCCTGTGCTGCGCTTATTATCTCGGCAGCTCGGACCTCGACCCGACCTTCGGCGCCTCGATCGTCGGAGTCGCCGCGGTCGCCATCTTCGGAGTCGCCCGGCTCACCCGCTGGACCTTCGGGCAGCTCCAGACCATCGCCAACGTGCGCACCCAGGCCGAATCGGTCCGGCTCCTGCTCAAGGAATATGAGCATCGCGGGGTCGGCTGGCTGTGGCAGGTCGATGCCGAGAACCGGGTCGTCTACATCTCGTCGCGAATGACGTCCCTGCTCGGCCGCTCGGCCAGCCAGCTGATCGGCCATTCGCTTCCGGCGACATTGGGCGGCAACAGCGCGCTCGGCCGCACCTTGCTCGCCAGGGCGCCCTTCGCCAGCCTCGAGATGGAATTGAAGACCCGCCGCGGCACGCGCTGGATCAGCCTTGCCGGCGATCCGATCATCGACATGGGCGGCCAGTTCCAGGGCTTCCGCGGAGTCGGCTCCGACATCACCGAGGTCCGCCGCACCCAGGAGAGGCTGACCAACCTCGCCAACATGGACGTGCTTTCGGGCCTTCCCAATCGCGGCCGGGTCCGCCAGCTGCTCGGCGAGGCGCTGTCGACCTCGCAGTCGAGCAACGTGCCCTGCGCGATCATGTTTCTCGACCTCGACGGCTTCAAGCCGGTCAACGACACGTTCGGCCATCCCAAGGGCGACGCGGTCCTGAAGAGCGTCTCGCAGCGGCTGGTCAAGGAAGCCGGCGAATTGGGCCATGTCGGCCGCATGGGCGGCGACGAATTCGCCATCGTCATCCGCGATGCTCAAAGCCGCAAGAAGGTCGACGACCTCGCCCGCCGGATCATTGCCGCCGTCGCCGAGCCCTATCATATCGACAAGGCCGAGATCCGAATCGGAGTTCTCGATCGGCTGCGCGTTCGGGCCGATCGACGGCCAGAGCGTCGACGACCTCATCCAGAAGGCCGACCTCGCCCTTTACCAGGCGAAGGGCCAGGGCCGCGGCACCTGCTGCTATTTCTCGGCCGACATGCAGAACGAGGCCGAGGATCGCCTCCGGCTCGAGCAGGATCTGAGGCAGGCGCTGACCCTGAAGCAATTCCGGCTCGATTATCAGCCGCTCGTCAACGCCGCCGACCAGAGCCTGATCGGCTTCGAGGCGCTGATCCGCTGGCACCACCCGACCCGCGGAATGGTCTCGCCCGTCGAGTTCATCCCGCTCGCCGAAGAGACCGGCCTGATCATGCAATTGGGCGACTGGGTGATCGACGAGGCCTGCCGCGCCGCTTCCGTGTGGCCCGATTATATCAGCGTCGCCTTGAACCTCTCCGCCCGCCAGCTCATCCTTCCGGCGCTTCCCAACACGGTGTCGGAGGCGCTCGCGAAATATCGGCTGAAGGCCAACAGGCTCGAGCTGGAGGTCACCGAATCGGTTTTCCTCGGCGATTCGGAAGGATCGCTGGACGTGCTCAAGCGACTCCGGGCGCTGGGCGTCGGGATCGCGCTCGACGATTTCGGCACCGGCTATTCCTCGCTCGGCTATTTGAACAAGGCGGTTTTTCACAAGCTCAAGATCGACGGCAGCTTCGTCCGCGACGCCGCCAACAATCGCGAGACGGTGGCGATCATCCAGTCGATCGTCCAGCTCGCCAAGAGCTTCCGGATGACGGTCACCGCGGAAGGCGTCGAGACCGCCGACGACTTCACCCGTATGCGCGACCTCGGCTGCCACCAGATCCAGGGCTATCTGTTCGGCCGCCCGATGAGCTTCGAGCGCGCCACCGACCTTATCCACGGCACCCAGAGCCGGCTGAGCGCCTGATCTAAATCCCCCCGAGATTTCCGGGGGAGGAATTTCACCGCCCAACCCGCTATAGCGCGCGCCATGCGCACCATCGCCCTTCTTGCCCTGGCCCTCCTCGCCGCCTGCGGAAGCGAGCCGGAAACGCCTCAACAGACCCGGCAGCGCGAAAAGGCCGCCCAGCCGCCCATGCCGGAGCTCGAGCCGCCGGCGGAGACGGCTCAGGATCGCGAGGACAGCGGCGACGCCGCGGCCGCGCTCAGGCTTTATTATGCCCGGATCGAATCGGGCGACTACGATTCCGCCTGGGCGATGCGCTCGGGCGAGTCCGGAGACGAGGCAAAGCGGCGCTTCGCGGACAACTTCAAGGCCTATGCCGCCTACCAGGCCGAGGTCGGCACGCCGAGCGAGCCGGTCCAGGCGCCGGGCTGGTCCTATGTCGAGGTGCCGGTGATGATCCGCGGCACCTTCCGAGGCGGCAAGCCCTTCGCCAGCGCGGGCAGCGTCACCGTCCGCAAGGCGACTTCCGGGCCCGAGGCCGGCGGCGGCTGGCGAATCTATACGGGCGAAAGTCGCCGCTGACGGAATTGTTGCAACCGCGTCTCGTTCTTGTTATGATGTCACATAACATCGAGGAGGCCGAAATGACCCGCCGCCGCCCCATCGCCTACGCTGCCGCCGCCGAGCAGCCTTTCAGCACGATCAACACGACTCCGATCATCGACGTCATGCTCGTCCTGCTGATCATGTTCATCATCACCCTCCCGCTCACCACCCACAGCGTGAAGATCGACCTGCCTAAGGACGGCGACATTTGGGAGGAGCCTCAGACGCATCGTCTCGCCCTCGACTCGGCCAGCCGGCTCACCTGGGACGGCGCGCCGATCGCCGAAGCCGCGCTTCCAGCCCGCCTCGCGGCCTTTCGCGACTCGGGACCGGACGACCTCCTTCTCTTCCGCGCCGAGTCGGAAACGCGCTATGAGGATTTCGATCGAGTGCTCGCCCACGTGAAGCGGGCCAGGGTTGAGCGGCTGGCCTTCGATCGCAACGACCGCTTCGCCCGCGCGTATTAGGGCGCATGGCAGAGGAGTGAGACATGAAGGCCTGGGCCACGATGGCAGCGTGCGCGATGCTTCTCGCCGGCTGCGAGGACGGTAAGCCGGAGCAGGGCGTGACCAAAGTCGTCGCCGCCAATCCCATGAGCGATCAGCTCAAGATTCTGAGCGAACCGACCCGCAACCTCGGCCTTTACCGCGCCATCCGCGACAACGGCCGGCGCTGCAAACGGGTCGATCGCGGCCAATATCAGCAGCAATATAAGTCGATGGCGATGTGGACCGCCCATTGCACCGACACCGGCGACTATTCGCTCTACATCGCCCCCAATGGCGACGTTCAGGTCCGCGCCTGCAAGGACGCACGCGAGCTCGGGCTTCCCGAATGCAAGCCCGCCGCCGCTCAGGCGGGCGAGGCGGCCGAAAAGCGGTAGCAACCGCGAATCCTCAGGGTCCCGGGCGCATCGCCCGGTTTCGCCGCCCGCCTATTCCATGTTACATCGGGCCGGCGCCCGTGGTGGGCTGCGAGGGGGAAATATGATGAGATTGAACCTCGGCTTCGCGCTGCTTTCCAGCGTCGCCTTGCTCTCGGCTTGCGACGGGGCGGGACCGGTCACGAATACGTCCGAGGCCTCCGACAATGCGTTCGAGGCTTCCAACAATATGTCCGAGGCCTCCAACGTAGCGACGAAAGCCGATCCCAGGAATCAGTTGGAAGGCGCCCCATGCATCCCGCTCAACGCCTCGCAATGGAGCGCCTGGATCGACACGATGCCGGGCACACAGGGCCCGACCCTGCACGTCAAGGGCGTCGGTATCGTCTACCGCAAGGATTGGAGCGCGACTCTGACGGCGGGCGAACTCGACAAGAACACGCCGCCCAGCCAGCACGTCCATATCACCACCATTTCGAGCGGCTCCTGGTCGCCCAAAGACCCGCCGATCGAGGTTCCGGTCGAACTCGCCATGCCCGCGCCCAAGGAGAAGCTCGGAGCGGTCGTCATCGACTGCCGGAGCGGACTCGAGCTCGTTCGGATCACCGACATCAAGACGACCAGCTGAGGCCCGGCAGCTGAGGTCCGGGCTCGGCAGCGCTACGCGCGAAGGATTCCCCGGGCCGCGCTCGGGCGGCCCGGTGGAGCCTTGCCGAACGCCTCAGTAGCGATAGCGCCGGCGATCGCCGTCCCGGTAACGGCGGCGGTCGTCATCGCGGTAGCCGTAACGGTCGCCGCGCCGCGCCTGGGCGATCTCGCGCCGGCATTCGCGCAGCTCGCGGCGATATTCCCAACGGCTGTCGGCCCGGCGCAATTCGCGGCGGCACTCACGCAATTCGCCGCGAACGTCGCCGCCGCGGTGGTTGTAGCCATAGCCATTGCCGTGACCGTAGCCGCCATAACGCTGGGCGGAAACGGCGGTCGCCGGGATCGCGACCGCGGCAGCCAAGGCCGCGCCCAGAACAAACATACGCATACTCGTCTCTCCCTCTCAAAAGGGGCGCCCGCCGGAATGCGGACGCCAGTGGAAACGAGCGGAGGATATGCCGCGTTGCATGAACCCCAAACTACACGCTGTTCATCCGGCGTTTAGGCGGGCGCGCACGGTCAGGTCGAACGCCACCATGTTCCGGCAGTTCCCGCGGTGTTGACCTCTCCGTTCGGGGAAAAACGGTAACAGAAGCGGAGATCGTGTCTCTCTCCGAAGACGTCCTTGTAGTCGATCATCCCATACATCCAGATCGGCGTCTCCAAGTCTGGCGTAATCGATTCATCTTTGAGGCTCGGCAGGGCCTGCTGCCATCGCTCACCCGCAGAAACAAGACCGGTTCCCTGCACATTGCCTCGCGCCGAATAGCTGGGCTCGGCCGGTAATGCCTTCGCTTGGAGGAGATGGAACGACCCTTGCTGGAGCAGCGCGGGCGTCAGGCCGGTATTTTTGATGCCGAGCTCCAATCTCCTGTCGATCCCCTCCCCCTTCAGGCCGATGGTCTCGATGGTCAAATGGGCTCTCTGGACTTGCCGCTCGGTCTGGATGGCCGCGAGCGCCGTGGCCGTCGCCCGGCGGCCTTCGCGCAGGCTCAGCAGGAGGGCGATCATCCCCGCCATGCCGACGACGAACTGGAACCACGCAAGCAGCAACGCGGTCCGGGCCGTCTGCGCGGCGCTGAGGGCGGCCAGGCCGGCCGCATCGGCATAGGAACCGGACGCCGCCAATCCGGCGGCCCGGTCGGTGCTTTGCCCCCCGGCTCGGCCAGCCAGCGTATCGACGGAACTGCGTAGCCCGGCCTCGACGGAGCCGCGCCAAAAATAGCAAGCGGCAACCAAGGCTATCAAAAGGGTGATCCCTACTAGCCAAGCCACGCGGCGCTTCATGACGCCCTCCGTTTCAATGCCGCCAGTGATACCGCCCCATGTCGAGCAATAAAAGAGGCGCTGGTCCAGATTCGTGAGGACCGTCATCCGAAGTCTAGTGACTCGACGTGTCGAGCGGACATCCCTAGAGCCGTTGCGAATGCAATTGCTTGGTACGCAGCGCTATAAGTTATAAGCTTGGCTGTACTTCGCAACGTAGTCGACACGGGATGGGGCCGGCAAATGACTGCAGAGGATACAGAGGTCACTAAGGTTGGCCAGGTTTTCGGGGTGAAGAAGGCATATGAGCTCGTAAACTACATAGAGCGCGAAGGGGTAGATGACGTCTTCATTGAAGCATTAGACGATGGCAAACACGTTGCCCTCTTTGGCGCTTCCAAGACAGGTAAAAGCTCTTTGCTCGAGCAGCATGTTGGCGAACAGGAAAAGCTTTATCTCCAGTGTAGCCACAAATGGGCCTTCAAGGACTTTGTAGACGCCTTACTCAATGCCGCGTATGGCCACTCGGAAACGGACGTGGTCCCCGATGACGGCGCCGTGCGCATGGTGTCTGCCAAGACCGGCATTACCATAGATACAAAGGTAATAGAGGCCTCTCTCAAACGAGATTTTACGAAGAAGGGTCACAAACTTTTTCGGAAAATCGATAAAAGCAAATATGTTCTTACAAACCATACTGACTTGGTACGTTTTTTCCAGGACTTGGGCTACGGCAAAGCCGCTGGAAAATCTTCTATGCTGTATATTGTCATCGATGATTTTCATCGGCTTGATACACTTACACAAGAAGAGATTGCCAGCGTAGCAAAGATGGTGTTCGATAATGCCAATGTGGTTTTTATCTGCGTGGGCATATGGGCCGAAGAGAATAAGTTGTCTGCATTGTGTTCCGAGCTGATGGGACGATGCGTGGACGTCAACTGCAATTTATGGCCGGCCCCGTGTCTGATGGAGGTAATCGGAAAAGGCTCCGATCTCCTGAACATAGAATTTCCAGGGGGGTTCGCGGAAGCTGTCGCCAAGTCCGCCCACGGAAGTGTTTTTATAGTCCAAGAAGCGTGTGCGGAAGCCTGTCGGCACTTAGGAATAAAGGAGGCATATCCGACAAAAACGATAATCGAAAAAACAATAAATGCTGATCTGATTGTGAAACGCGTAACCGAACGCGACTGTAATTTTACAGATTTTCATAATAAGATACTCGCGCTCCGCGAAAGTGATTATCCAGTTCTCTATGTTTACGCCGCGATGTTAAGCCTAACCACAGGCGCATCACCTGCGGTTGACATAACTCGCATGCAGCAAAAAATCGAAGAGCTTTTCCCTACCAAGACGTTTGGTCGACATTTTGCGCATAATGCATGTACGCAATTCGCGAGCCTCGCGCGCGAACGTAATTTTGGAAAGCTGTTCGACTTCTATCGAGACACGGACGGGCGGTTCAAATTCAAGCTGGTCAATTCCACCCTCAAATTTTGGCTGAAGGGCCGACGCACCCATTTTCTGAATGACGTCAGGGACCGGCTCGAAGGGGGACGCATGCCTGCGCAGCCTGGATTACAGTTCGACATCTGACCCGCAGCACCGGTCATCGAGGCAAGGGCACCGGCGCTTGCAACTCCAGGCCGCGCCTGCGGCTGGCCTTCATCGCCCGCATCATAATCGCCTGTAGACCGTTCTCGGTGTCGAGCATTCGCAGCCCGGCTTCGGTAGTCCCACCGGGGCTGGCGACCCGGGCGGCGAGTTGCGTCGGCGTTTCGTTCGATTGGTGCGCGAGCGCAGCGGCCCCATCCGCCATCGCCGCGGCGAGCCGGGCCGCCTGCTCCGCCGGCAGCCCCAGCCCTTCCCCGGCCGCCGCAAGCGCGTCGAGGAATCGGTAGAGGAAGGCGGGGGCGGCGGCGGTGAGGGCGCTTGCCACCGACAGGAGATTTTCGTCCTCGAACCACTCGACCAGGCCGAGCGAGCGCATCAGATCCTCGACTTCGGCCTTGGCGGCCTCGTCGCTGGCGCCGTCGGTGAAGAGCTCCGTCACGCCTCTGCGCAGGCTTACGGGAAGGTTGGGCATGGCCTTGACGATGGTCGCGGGCGTCGGAAAGTGGCCGCGCAGGGTTGCCAGTGTCGTTCCGGCGAGGATCGAGACGAGGATCGTCTCCCGCTCCAGAGCCGGGGCGATGGAAGGGGCGACCTCGGCAAGCTTCTGCGGCTTGATCCCGAGCAGGACCAGAGCCGGCACTTCGTCCTCGGGCAAGGCGGTGAGGGTGCGGATGCCCGGAGCCGGCGCGAGTCCGCTGGGCCGGACGACCGTGATCAGCCGCGGATCGGCGCCGGCGGCGAGCCAGCCCTCGAGCATCGCTCCGGCCATGTTGCCGCAACCGATGAGAAAGAGCGGGCCGGGGAGGATGAGACTAGTCATGTTCGCTCCGTCGGAAGGTGACCGTCCGCAGGTCCGGGTCGGCGCCGACCAGGGTCACCTGCAGGGTCTCGCCGGGATCGATATCCGTGTCGCTTACTCGAGCAACCACCGGAAGATTGCATAATTGAATCCGCGCGCCGCGGTGATCGACCTCGGTGACGATTGCGGCGAACGTCTCCCCCTCGCGTCCCCGCAGAATCACCAACTCGGCGAGATCGATGGCCGCGCGCTGGATCTGGGAGCCGAGAGCGTCGGCTCGCGCCATCACCGCGGGGAGCTTCTCGAAGGCGTCCGCCACGACAGGCGGCACCGTCTGGCCGCTGGCGAGCGCCAGGGCAGCGCGCACGACGTAGCGGTCCGCGAGGCGGCGGAGCGGGGCGGTCGCATGCGCGTAAGTGGCGGCGACCGCGGCGTGCCAGGGTATCTCGCCTGCCCGATACGGCACGTAGCCGGCCCCGTGGCTGGAACGCTGGATCGCAAGCATGAAGGTGGCCTGCATCGGGTCGGCGGGCCTGAGGCTTCGCTCGAACTCGGCCAGGGTCATCCTGGCCGGCCATTGAAGCCCGAGGCCTCTGGCCGTGTGGCGGAGGCGGCTCACGGCGCGGTCGTCCGGCTCGGCCATGACTCGAAAAAGACCGGTCCGGTTGGCCTGAAGCACATCGGCAATGGCGAGGTTCGTCGCCAGGGAAAGCGCCGCGTTGCGCACTTCGAACTCGAGTTGCGGCCGGAACGTGAGCTCATAGCGGCCGTCCCCGATCGCGGCGATTTCCTGGGCCGGCGGATTGACCCGCGCCGCCCCGCGCTGCGCCTCGGCGCCCTGGATCCGCCGGGCGAGCTCGGCAAAGTCCGGCGGCAGATCGGCGCTGCGCACGTTGTCGTAGGCGAGTTTCGCCTGGTTGCGGATGACGGCCCTTTCCGCGCCGTCGAGATGGGCCGCTCCATCCGTCGCGACTCTCACCGTGAAGATGATTGCGGGCCGCGGGCCCCCCGGGAGCAGGCTTGCGGCGCCCTCGCTGAGCACCGGCGGATAAAGCCCCGCCTTGCCGTCCGGAAGATATTGGGTGGTGCCGCGCCGCCAGGCCTCCTCGTCGATCGGGCCGCCATCCTCCACGAACCAGGCGACGTCGGCGATCGCGTAGCGCAGCAGCAGGTCGGCGCCGCTTCGTTCGATGGTGAAGGCCTGATCCAGATCGGTCGACGAAGCGGGGTCCAGCGTGACGAACGGCCAGCTCGTGCGATCCACATGCTGGGTCGGGGCGCGCCTGGAAGCTTCCTCTGCCGCCGCGAGAACCGTCGCCGGGAAAGTCTCCGGGATCTGAAACTGGCGCCGGATCGAAACCAGGCCTCGTCCCAGTGCATTTTCAGGGTCTGCGATCGCCCTCATCCGGCCCTTTCGAGTCCTGGCGGAGCCGAACCGATCCTACGCCTCGCCCTGCGTCTCTATGAGCGCCGCGGCGATCGCCTCCTGCGGGGTCTTGCCGGCCCAGAGGACGAACTGGAAGACGGGGTAGAAGCGCTCGCATTCCTCGATCGCCGCCTCGACCAGGGTTTCGGCATGCTGGAGGGTGAGGACTCCGCCTTCCTCGCCCTCGAGCAGGGTGGCGTGGCGGAAGAGGACCAGGCCGGACGAGGCCCAGAGCTCGAAATGGCCGATCCAGAGCTGCTCGTTGATCAGGCCGATCGTTTCGTAGACCGCCGCGCGCTTGTCCTGGGCGACCCTTATATCGGGGAGGGCGAGGAACTGGAGAACGTGGTCCTCGTCGCGCCAGACGGCGCGAAGCTCATATTGCGCCCAGCTGCCCTGGAAGTTGGCGACGATCTCGTCCTCGCCGCGCTCGGCAACCCAGCCATGGGCGCTGAAATAATGTTCGAGCATGTCGATCGGGCCGCCCGGCTCGCGCTCCAGCTCGAATTCGTCCACGTTCATCACTCAGCTTTCCGGCCGCTCTGCTCTGAACGAATCTGCCCGCGCGCGAGCGCCGGCGCAAGAACGCAGATCAGGCGACCACAATATGTTGTGGATTATTGGCCTTTGGGGCCCGTACCCGCCCCGTGCCGGCTTCTCCGGCGGCCTTGCGCTTCGGCCTCGGCCGCCGCCGCTTCCAGCGCCTCGACCCGGCTCTTGAGCGCGGCGCTCTCCTCGCGGGCGGCGACGGCGATCGCCTTCATCGCCTCGAATTCCTCGCGCGAGACCATGTCGAGGCCGCCGACCCAGTCGCGCATCCGGTCGCGAAAGGCGTTCTCCGCCTCGCGGCCCATGCCGGCGATGGTGCCGGCGGCGCCGTTCATCACCTTGACGAAATCGTCGAACAGACGGTTTTCGGACTGCATCGCGTCCTCCTGATAAAATGCCTTAGAGGGCGATATCGGTAGTCGAGCCGCCCGGCGCAAGCTCGGCCGCCCCGGGATTGAGGCCCCCGATCTGCCAGGTGAGCGCCGCCGCGAAGCAGAGCCAGCCGATATAGGGCAGCATCAGAAGGCCCGCGGAGCGGCGGATCCGCCAGAACAAAGCCGCCGTCACCGCCGAGATCAGGATCATCGCGGCGATCGTCCAGAAGGCGGCGCCGACCTCGTGATAGGCGAAGAAGAGGGGCGACCAGGCATAATTGAGCAGGAGCTGGAGGACGAACAGGCCGAGCGCGGGGCCTCGGCCGCGGGCGCCGCGGGCGTGGAGGATCAGCGCCACGGCGAGCCCGAGGAGGATGTAGAGAATCGTCCAGGCCGCGCCGAACACCCAGCCGGGCGGCATGATCGCGGGCTTCTGAAGGGCGTCGAACCAGGCATTGCCGTAGCCGGAGCCGGAGATCCGGCCGGAAACGGTGCCGAGCAGAAGCACGAGCGGAACGGTGAACAATGCGTAGCGCAGGAACGACATCCTGAGCTGCGACCTGGACGCGATCGCGGTCACTGGCCGCCCCTTTTTTCCAAGGTGAAGTTCATGAAGTTCACGATCTCCCGAATTTCCGCCGAGGCCCTAAACAGTGACAGTCTAAACAGGACAGTATACATTTACCTCCGACCCGCGGCGGGGCGCCCCCGCCGCCGCCGCTTGGTAAATGTATACTGTCACTGTTTATCGAAGCGAGACTGACGGAGGCATGGCTGTTTGTCTCCTTCATTCCGCCGGCGCGGGCTGGGCGCCCGGCGAATGGCTCAGCTGCTCTTCGAGCTTCCTCGTCACCGCCAGCGGCGAGCCCGTGTAGCGGGCCAGGCGCGAATAGAGGAGCGGGATCAGGAACAGGGTGATCAGGGTCGAGATCGAGACCCCGAAGACGATGACGACTCCGATGGCGGTTCGGGCGGCGGCGCCGGCGCCGCTCGCCAGCATCAGCGGCACGGCGCCGGCGACGGTGGCGATCGACGTCATCAGGATCGGCCGCAGGCGCCGCGCCGAGGCGTCGCGAATCGCCTGGCCGATATCGCGGCCCTGGTCGCGCAGCTGGTTGGCGAACTCGACGATGAGGATCCCGTTCTTGGCGGCGAGGCCGACCAGCATGACGAGCCCCACCTGGCTGTAGAGGTTGAGGGTCTGGCCCATGACGGCGAGGCCGATGGCGCCGCCGCCCACCGCCAGCGGCACGGTGCTGATGATGACGGCGGGGTGGACGAAGCTCTCGAACTGGGCGGCGAGCAGCAGATAGATGATCAGGATGGTGAGCCCGAAAACCAGCCAGATCGAGCCGCCCGCCTCTTTGAATGCCTGGCTCTCGCCGCGATAGCCGATGGCGACCACCTCCGGCGACTGGCCGGCCTGGGCCTCGAGGAACTCGAGCGCCTCGCCGAGCGAATAGCCGGGAGCGAGGCCGCCGGAGAGGGTGATGGCGCGCATCTTGTTGTAGCGGCCGAGATCGCGGGCGCCGGCCGTGTCGGTGACGGTGACGAGGCTGGCGAGCGGAACGACCCCGCCGGAACGGTTGCGGACGTTGATGGTCTGGAGGTCGGCCGCGGGTCGCCCGGTCGGCGGCCTCGGCCTGGACGATGACCCGATATTCCTCGCCGCGATCGGTGTAGGTCGAGACCCGCCGCGAGCCGAGCAGCGACTGGAGGGCGTTGGAGACGTCCTCGACCGAGACCCCGAGGTCGCCGGCGCGGGCGGTGTCGACGGCGATCCTGAGCTGCGGCTTGGTCTCCTTATAGTCGGAATCGAGATTGATGATTCCCGGATTGGCGGCGGCAGCCGCCAGAATCCGGTCGCGGGCCCGGGCGAGCTCGGCATAGGTCGCGCCGGCGATGACGAAGCTGACCGGCTGGCCGCGGCCGCGGCCGCCGATCGACGAGCGCACCTGGGCGTTGCCGCGCACCGCGGGGATCTGGCCGAGCCGGCGGTTGACCTCCTGGACGACGTCCTGGGTGGTCTTCTCACGCTCCTCCCAGGGTTTCAGGAAGACGACGAAATTGCCGCTGTTGAAATCGTCGCTGTTGCCGAAGCCGCCCGGAGTCCGGGTGATGATCGCCCGGATGGCGCCCTTGTCGACGAGCGGAAGCAGCTTGCCCTGCGCGTCGAGCATGTAGCGGTCCATCTGCGCGTAGCCGGTGCCCTCGGGCGCGCTGACGTTGGCGGAGAGGATTCCGACATCCTCGGCCGGCACCAGCTCCGAGCGAAGGGTCGCGAACAGCGCTCCGGCGCCGGCGAGGAAGAGCCCGACGACGATGAGCGGGACCAGCGGCCGGCGGATCACTCCGTCGAGCCGGCGCGAATAGAAGCCTTCGAGCCGGCGGAAGCGGTCGTCGATCCAGCGCGCGAAGCGGCCCCGCTCCTGATATTTGAGGAGCTTCGAGCAGAGCATCGGCGCGAGGCTGAGGGCGAGAAACCCCGAAAAGGCGACGGCGCCGATCATCGCCGCGGCGAGCTCGCGGAACAGCAATCCGGTCTGGCCGGCGATGAACATGATCGGCACGAACACGGCGCAGACGACGAGCGTGGTCGAGACGATGGCGAAGCCGACCTGGCGGGTCCCCTCGAAGGCGGCGGCGAGCGGCGGCTCGCCCTCCTCGATCCGGTGATAGACGTTCTCGAGCACGACGATGGCGTCGTCGACGACAATTCCGATCGAGAGCACCATGGCGAGCAGGGTCAGCAGGTTGATCGAGAATCCGAACAGCCACAGCACCGCGAAGCTGGCGAGCAGGCAGAGCGGAACGGTGACGGCGGGGATCAGGGTCGCTCGCCAGTTGCCCAGGAACAGGTAGATGACGAGAACGACGAGCACGGCCGCTTCGGCGAGCGTCACCCAGACCTTTTCGATGGCCCGGCTGATGAACAGGCTCTCGTCGGAGCCGACCACGATGTTCATGCCTTCGGGGAGCGTGGACTTCAGCTCCTCGGCCGTCTGCTTGGCCGCGTCGGCAACGGCCAGCGTGTTCGCGCCCGATTGCCGGACGATGCCGAGGCCGACCGCTTCCTGGCCGTTGAGACGGAAAGCGGAATAGGGATTCTCCGGTCCCTGCTCGACCCGGGCGACGTCGCCCAGGCGGACGAGATAGCCGTCCGCGCCGCGACCGACGACGAGCTGGGCGAACTGCCGGGCGTTCTGGAACGGCCGGTCGACCCGGAGGGTGACGTTCTGCTGCGCCGAATTCGAGGCGGCCGGCGGGAAGCTCGACATTCTGGCGCCGCAGAGCGCTCTCGAGATCGCCGGGGGTGAGGCCGTAGGCGGCGAGTCGGCCGGGCTGCATCCAGACCCGCATCGCCGGCCGGGCCTCGCCGCCGACGAAGACCCGGGCGACGCCCTCGATCGAGGAAAAGCGGTCGAGCAAATTGCGGTCGACATAGTCGCTGAGCTGCAGCCGCGACCATCCCGGCTTGGAGACGACCAGGAACAGGATGGGCGAGGCGTCGGCATCGACCTTGCGCACCTCGGGCGGCCGGACGTCGTCGGGGAGGTTGCCGGCCGCGGCGCCGACCCGGTCGCGGACGTCGTTGGCCGCCGAATTCGATCGAGCGGCCGGGGAAGAATTCGATGGTAATGGACGATTGCCCGTCCTGGCTTCGCGAGGTGATCGTCTGAAGCCCCTCGACGCCTGAAAGCTGATCCTCCAGAACCTGGGTCACCCGGGTCTCGACGACGCTGGCGGCGGCGCCGATATACTGGGTCTGGACCGAGACGACCGGCGGGTCGACGTCCGGATATTCGCGCACCGACAGCGCGAAGAAGCCGACCAGGCCGATGACGGCGATCAGCATTGCCAGCACCGCCGCGAAGACGGGCCGGCGGACGGAGAGGTCGGATATCTTCACGGCACTTCCGTCATTGCGAGGAGCGAAGCGACGAAGCAATCCAGCTGCGGAGGCCGAGCCGCTGGATTGCTTCGCTTCGCTCGCAATGACGGGGAGAGGCTCATGGCGCCTTGCCCACGGACGCGCCGCCCTGGCCGCGCGGGCCCTGCGTGGCGTTCCCGGCGCCGGCGACCCGCACCTTCATTCCGTCCGACAGCTTGACCACGCCTTCGGTCACCACCTTCTGCCCCGGCTTCAGCCCCTCGAGGATCTCGACCCGTCCGGCACTGCTCAGGCCCGTCCTGACGGCGGTCCGCCGAGCGGTGCCGCCCCCGTCTATCGTATAGACGAACCGCGACTCGCCTTCTCCGACAATCGCCAGCTCGGGGACTGAAAGACCAAGGCGGGGCGAGGCTTCGATGACGACCGTCAGAAGCATTCCCGGCTTGAGCTTGTTGTCGGTGTTGGGAAGATGGGCCCGGACCATGACCGCTCGGGTGTTGGGATCGATCACCGGATCGATATTGGCGATCTGGCCGCGGAACGGCTGGTCCGGATAGGCGGCCGACACCGCCGCGATGGCGAGACCGGGACGGAGCGTGGAAAGCACCGTCTCGGGGACCGGAAAATCGAGCTTGATCGTCGAGATGTCGCTGATCGTCGCGATCGGCGTTCCGCTGCTCACCACCGCGCCGGGCGAGATGGTGCGAAGCGAGGCGTAACCGGAAAAGGGCGCCGTGATCACCCGCTCGCCGATCGAGGCTCGGACCCCGGAGGCCTGCGCCCGCGCCGCCGCCGCCGCCGCGTTCTGCACGTCGAGCTGCGACTGGGTGGCGAAGCCGCGATTCTTGAGCGTCTGGATCCGGCCGAGCTGCTGCTGCGCCTCCCGCTGGCGCGCCTGCGCCTCGGCGAGCTGGGCGGTTTCCTGCCCCTGGGCGAGGATTGCGACGACCTGGCCGCGGCGGACGAAAGCGCCGTCGTCGAAGCCGAGCCGGACGAGCCGCTCGGTGACCGGCGCCGACAAGGTCACCTGCTCGTTGGCCCGCGCCGTCCCGACCGCCTCGATCGTCTCGACGAAGCGGATCGTGGTGGCGGCCTCGACCTTGACCACGGGGGCGGGACGCGCCTTGCCCTTCTCCTCCGCGCCCGCGCCTCCGCAGGCTGCGGCAAGCCCCAGCAACACAAGGGAAAAGCTCAATTTCAAGGTGCGCATCGGGTGGCCGCTAGCGTGCGGCCCCTCCCCTATCAAGCGCGCTGTGCAGCGAGTAGGAACTCTTTATTCCCTTCAGGGCCAGTGATCGGACTCTCGACGAGCCCGGCGACTTTCCACCCCTGAGCTTCGACCCATAGCCTTGCGGACGCGCAGACTCTAGCGTGGATTTCAGGGTCCCGGACAACTCCGCCCTTGCCGATCTCGCCCCGCTCCGCCTCGAATTGCGGCTTGACCAGGGCGACGAGCCGCCCGCCGGCCTTGGCGAAGCCGAGCGCCTGGTCGAGCACCTTGGCGAGCGAGATGAAGCTGGCGTCGCAGACGATCAGATCGACGGGCTCGGTCACCACCGCGTCGGTGAGGTAGCGGGCATTGGTCTTCTCGTGGACGACGACGCGCGGATCCTGGCGCAGCTTCCAGGCCAGCTGGTTGGTGCCCACATCCACCGCGAACACCTTCGCCGCCCCCTTCTGGAGCAGCACGTCGGTGAAACCCCCGGTCGACGACCCCACGTCCAGCGCCACCGCCCCCGTCACGTCCCACCCGAAATGCTCCAGCGCATGCGCCAGCTTGACCCCGCCCCGCGAGACCCAGGGATGCGCCTTGCCCCGAACCTCGAGCGGCGCATCGTCGGGCAGCCCCTGCCCGGCCTTGTCGATCTTGCGTTCGCCCGAGAAGACGAGTCCGGCCAGGATCAAAGCCTGAGCCTTGGCCCGGCTTTCCGCCAACCCTCGTTCGACGAGCATCTGATCCACGCGTTCCTTCGCCATCACCCCCCATACCGCCCCACACCAGAGGTGAGCAAAAAGAAGGATGGGTTCGCACAAAGATCACTAAGGCACAAAGAATTCAGCGCAGCTGCTTGAACCTGGGCCCACGCGAGAAGGCAGCAGGGTCGGGACCTGCACGGCACCTTCGTGCCTTCGTGATCTTTGTGCGAACAATATAATGGCCTTCGGCCCAGGCCGTCAGTTGCAGAAAATGCACCTGCCTATGTCTACTTTTGCAGTTGAGAAGAGCCGCCACGGCCCCCACATGGTCCCGGGAGCTGGTTTGCTCCTGTAACCAAGGAAGAAAAATGCGTATCGTTGAGACCGGCATGGCGGGCGTCATCGCCCTCGCCAGCCAGATCCTGATCGTCGCCGCCGTCCTGCTTTAAGGACCCGCCGATCGAGGATTTTGCGCGAGCCGCCGGGATTTCCGGCGGCTTTTGCATTTCTAGGCCCGAGCGCCCTCGATTACGCCCGCGCTGTTATGCCTCAGCGCTTTGAGCACCGCGTCGACGATTCCCTCGGCGTCCAAGCCGGCTTCGGCGATTTGCTTCTCGGGCTTGTCCTGGTCCTGGAAGCGGTCGGGGAGGCGGAGGGTGCGCAGCTTGAGGCCGCCGTCGATCAGGCCGGCGTCGCTGGCCATGGTAAGGACGTGGGCGCCGAAGCCGCCGATCGACGCCTCTTCGACCGTCACCGCCACCTCGTGGCTCGTCAGCAGGCGTCGGATCAAAGCCTCGTCGAGCGGCTTGGCGAAGCGCAGGTCGGCGACGGTGGTCGACAGCCCCCGCCCTTCGAGCGCGTCGGCGGCCCTGAGCGCCTCCTGGAGCCGGGTGCCGAGCGAGAGGATCGCCACTTTCTTGCCTTCGCGCACGATCCGCCCCTTGCCGATCTCGAGCCGCTCGGGGACGTCGGGCAGCGGAATTCCGACGCCGTTGCCGCGCGGGTAGCGGACCGCGCTCGGGCCGTCGTCGTAGAGCGCCATGGTGTGGACCATGTGGACCAACTCGACTTCGTCGGCCGCGGCCATGACCACGAAATTGGGCAAGGTGCACAGATACGCGAGGTCGAAGCTTCCGGCATGGGTGGCGCCGTCGGCGCCGACCAGCCCGGCGCGGTCGAGGGCGAAGCGCACCGGCAAATTCTGGATGGCGACGTCGTGGACGACCTGATCGTAGGCGCGCTGGAGGAAGGTCGAATAGATGGCGCAGAAAGGCCGATAGCCCTGGGCGGCGAGGCCGGCGGCGAAGGTGACGGCGTGCTGCTCGGCGATTCCGACGTCGAACATCCGGTCCGGAAAGAGCGATCCGAACTTGTCGAGGCCGGTGCCCGACGGCATCGCCGCGGTAATCGCGACCACCTTGTCGTCGCGCTCCGCCTCGGCGGTCAGGGCCTTGGCGAAGACTCCGGTGTAGCTCGGCGGGCCGGGCTCGGCCTTGGCCTGCTCGCCGGAGACGACGTCGAACTTCTGGACCCCGTGATATTTGTCCGCCGCCGCCTCGGCCGGGCCATAGCCCTTGCCCTTCTTAGTGACGACATGGACCAGCATCGGCCCTTCGTCGGCGTCGCGGACATTCTCGAGGATCTGGACGAGCCCCTCGATATTGTGGCCGTCGACCGGACCGACATAATAGAAGCCCAGCTCCTCGAACAGGGTGCCGCCGGTCCAGAAGCCGCGCGAATATTCCTCCCAGCGCCGGGCCATGACGTGGAGGCGCTTGGGCAGCTTGCGGGCGACCCTCTGGGCGAGATGGCGCAGAGTCAGGTATTTGGGCGAGGAGACCAGCCGCGCGAGATAGTGGGAAAGCCCGCCGACCGGGGGCGCGATCGACATGTCGTTGTCGTTGAGGATGACGATCAGACGGTTGCCCGCGGCCTGGGCGTTGTTCATCGCCTCATAGGCCATCCCCGCCGACATCGCTCCGTCGCCGATCACCGCGATCGCCCGGCCCGGCCGGCCGGCGAGCTTGTTCGCCACCGCGAAGCCCAGGGCCGCCGAGATCGAGGTCGAGCTGTGCGCCGCTCCGAACGGATCGTATTCGCTCTCCGAGCGGCGGGTGAAGCCGGAAAGGCCGCCGCCCATGCGCAGGGTGCGGATCCGGTCGCGGCGACCGGTCAGGATCTTGTGCGGATAGGCCTGGTGGCCGACGTCCCAGATCAGTCGGTCGTCCGGGGTGTCGAAGACGTAATGGAGGGCCACGGTCAGCTCGACCACGCCGAGCCCCGCGCCGAGATGGCCGCCGGTGACGGAGACGGCGGAGATGGTTTCGGCGCGAAGCTCGTCGGCGAGCTGGCGAAGCTGGCCCGGCTTCAGCCGGCGGAGTTCCGCGGGCGTTCCGGCGGTGTCGAGAAGCGGTGTATCCGGGCGGTCGGTCATGGGCGGCGATATGGTCCCTGTCGCCTGGTCCCGCTAGCCCAAAGCGGGGCGGGTGTCGAATGGGGAAGTTGTGCAGTCGCCGCGCAGGAGCGGCGCATCACCTCCCGCTGCCCGGCGCCTCGATGTCCGACCTGGTCCGCATGTCGGGGGGCGGACGACCGGCGTACCAGACATGCCGGCCGGTTATCGTGGAGGCAATGGGGACGCCCTCGGCAGTGCGGGCCGGTCGATAGCGGACCCGACTGACGAGCAGCCGACAGGTGAGGTCGTCCAACTCGCGGGTGCCGCTGGACCGGGTCACCGTGCAGTCGCTGATCCGACCGCTCGGAACGACCGTGAATCGCAGATGCACGGTGCCCTTGCGGCCCGCCCAGGGAGCATTGTCCGGATAATCGGAATTATCGATGCCTCCACTGAGCCAGCGGGCGCCTATGGCCCGGCCGCCGACCCCGCTCCCGTCTCCTCCTCGGCCGAAGCCGCCGCTGCCCGTGCCATTGCCGAAGCGGCCGCCGCCGAGTCCGTTGCCTATTCCGCCGCTCCCCGTGCCCGGTCCGGGCACGTTCGCCGCGCCCGCCGCAATCGCGCTCCCCTGCCCCGCGACCGGAGCGGCGGGTATGGGCGGGGGCACCGGAAGGCGGATTTCGGGCGGGGGCGCGACGATCTGCGTCGAAGTGTTGCGAAGGTTCGCCGGAGACGCGGCGCCCTCTTCATTCCTGGGCCTGGCCTCGCGGGCCTTCTTTTCGAGGTCGAGCCTGGCAGGCGGCTGAGGCGCGGCAATGTTGACGAGCTTCAGTTTGTCGGGAATCGCAGCGGACGGACCGTAGCCGAGGCCGGTCAGCAGAACGTAGCCGATCAGTGCGTGAAGCAGGCCGACCGCGGCCGCCGACCTGGCCCGGTCCCTGCTCTCAGGATGCAGACGCGACATCATCGGCAGGCCCCTTGGCGACCGGTCATCCTCGAAAAATCGCTCGAAGCGATCACACCGACCTGCATGACCTAAACCTGTCGTCGGGTCAAAGCGCTTGACGCCCCGCGTCGGGCGGGCCGAACCCGCCGAAGAGGCCTTCCAATGAGCGATGGCGGCCGCGGTCGGCGGCGCGCGTCCGAACGATCCCGGATCAGGTCCGGGGTGACGATTCAGCGGCCGTCGTCGGGCTCCTCTACGTCCGGCTCTATCCATTTGACCGGCGGCTCCGGCGCCACTTCCCAGACATGCTCGCCGACGACGGTGGACGCGATAGGCTGCCCCTCGGCGTTGCGCGCGGGCCGGTAGCGGAAGCGCCTCATGATCAATCGGCAGGTGACGTTGTCGAGCTCGCGGCTGCCGCTCGAGCGGGTCACGGCGCAGTCGCTGACCCGGCCGCTCGGAGCGACGGTGAAGCGCAGGTGGACGGTCCCGCCGACTTGCGAGCGGTAGGCGGAGTCGGGATAGTCGGATGCGTCGATGCCGCCGCTGAGCCAGCGGGCGCGAGCGCCCCGGCCGCCGCCTCCGCCGCCGCCGGTGCCGTTGCCGAAGCGGCCGCTGCCGAGCCCGCTGCCGACTCCGCCCCGGCCGGTGCCCGGCCCCGGCACGGCCGCGGCGCCCGCCGCCATCGCGCTCCCCTGGCCGGCCGCCGGAGCGGTCGGAATCGGCGGAGGCACCGGCAGCCGGATTTCGGGAGGAGGCGCCACGATCTGGGTGGGGGTGTTGCGGAGGTTGGCGGGCGAAGCGGCGCCCTCGGCGTCTTTGGGCCTGGCCTTGCGGGTTTTCTTCTCGACGTCCGGACGCGCCGGCTGAGCGGGCGGAGGCGGGGGCTCTTCGTGAACCGTGAAAAGCTTCAGGGCATCGCGAGCCTGGGGAATCGCCCCGTAGCCGAGCCCGGTCAGGAGCACATAGCCGATCAGAGCATGAAGAATCCCGACGGCGATTGCCGACCCAAGACGGTCCCTGTTCTCCGGTTCAACACGCAACATCATCGGCCGGCCCTCGGCGACGGACCATAATCCGCCTGGCCGGGCGCAATTACAACGACTTATATGACTGAAACCTGTCTCCGCGACTCCGACGATGCCCGGTTGAGGGTCAACCGCGCTTTACTCTGCCTTAAGCCGAGGCCATTAAGCTCATGGCGATGCGGGACGGCGGGTCTTGTTCGTTTGCAGGGGTTTAGGGATGTCAGATTCGATTTTCGTCCGGGTCCAGCGGGTCGTGACGGGCGGCGTGGGCAGCGCGCTCGACGCGGCCGAGCGGCTCAGCGGCACCGGCGTGATGCGCCAGGCGATCCGCGACATGGACTCGGCGATAGAGAGAGCTCGGGGCGAGAGCGAGGGCGCTCGGGTGAAACGCCTGCAGGCGGCGCACCGGCTCCAGGAATGCCGCAAGCAGCTGGCGACGCTCAAGGAGCAGGCGCGGTTCGCGCTCGGCAAGGACCGACTGGACCTGGCGCAGGCCGCCATCGCGCGCCAGATCGACGTGGAAGCGCAGATCGCGGCGCTGGCCAGGGCCGAGACGGAGGCCGCCGCGGCGGAACGCCGGCTCGACGAAAGCACGGCCGAGCTCAAGCTTCGCCGGGGCCAGATGTACGACGAGTTGCGCGGCTTCGAGGCGGCGCAACGCGCCGGATCGAACGGCGACGACGCCCCCGGATCGCCGGATTCGCGCCTCCAGCGCCAGGCCGAGCGCGCCCAGGAGGCCTTCGAGCGCGCGATGGACTCGGCCGGTGGCCTGAGCGGCGGTCGGGCGAGCCCGGAAGCGGCGGCCAAGGTCGCGGAGCTCGAGAGGTTGCAGAAGGAGGCGGCGATCGCCGAACGGCTGGCGGCGCTTCAGGGCGGCGGCAAGGGCGCCGCGTCCGCCGCCGCGGCCGGCAAGCGCGGCCGGGCCAAGCCTCAGGTGTAGAGCGTAATCGCTTCAGGGCATTTCACTCCGTCATTGCGAGCGATGACGGCCTTGGCCCCCGCCGGCGTCAGTCCGTCTTGCAATCCGGACAGGTGCCCCGAACCTCGATCACCGGCCGCTCGGGCGTGAACCCGGCCTCCCTTGCCGCCGCGCGAACTCCGCCGGAGAGCTTGTCGTCGTCGAGATGGGTGGTGTTGCCGCACGTGTCGCAGATCAGGAAGATGCAGTCGTGCAGGCAGTCGGGATGGTCGTTGGCGACATAGGCGTTGGCGCTCTCCACCCGGCGGGCGAGATTGGCGCCGACGAAGAGGTCGAGGATCCGGTAGACGCTGTTCGCCGCCACCCGCCGGCCCTGCGACTGGCTGACCTTGTCGGCGATGTCGTAGGCGGAAGCGGGACGCTCGAAGCCGGCCAGAGCCTCGAAGACGGCCGACCGCATCTGGGTCCATTGCTCGCCCGATTTCTCCATCGAGCTTTGCGCCGCCTGCATGAGGGACGCGCCCTCATGCGCTTCGTGGTGATGGTGATGCGCCATGGGCGCAAGGTAAGGCTTTTGCGGAGCCGGAACAAGGGAGGGGGCCGCCCCCCTCCGCTCAGATGACGGCGCGGCGGTTCAGGTCGTGGCCCAGGGCAAGAATGGCGACTCCCAGGATCGTATAGACCGTCTCGATGCCGCTATGGGGCAGGGTGAGCGCGCCGCCCATCACGCCGAGACCGAGGCCGCCGACGGCCGAAGGCATCATGAACCCGTGCTCGGCGATGCCGCGCCCGAGGGCCAGAATGCCGAGAAGGATGGCGAATGTCATGCCGACCTCGTGGATCACCGGGGCGACGAGCAGCCCCCCGGCCGAAGCGAGCATGGCGAGGATGACGGACGTCGCGAGGCAATGGACGAGGCACAGCCCGGACAGCGCCATCGCCATCCGGTCCAATGACCCGTTTCCTCCCACCCTCGCGAACATGGACTCGTCGTTCTCCTAAGGCGCCTTTATAATATCGCCACCGTAAAGATACAACATAACATTCGCAAAAAAAGTTGCATTGGCTTTCAGCGGTCCGGCGACCATATCGCGCGCCATGTCCGACGCCCGCCGCCGCCCCTTCCGCCACGCCGCGCGCCGTCGCCCTGTGGCTGCTCGCCGTGGCCGTCCTCGTCTTCCTCATGGTGGTCGTCGGCGGGATCACCAGGCTGACCGAATCCGGCCTGTCGATCGTCCGCTGGGAGCCGATTTCCGGAATTCTGCCCCCGATCGGGGATTCGGCCTGGGCGGCCGAGTTCGCCGCCTACAGGCAGAGCCCGCAATATCAGCTCGTCAACACCGGGATGAGCCTCGAGGACTTCAGGAACCTCTATTTCTGGGAATATGTCCACCGCCTGCTCGGCCGGATCATCGGGCTCGCCTTCGCTCTGCCTTTGCTGTGGTTCGCCTGGAAGCGGGCCATCCCGAGCGGCTATGGCTGGAAGCTCGGCCTGATCCTCGCGCTCGGAGCGCTGCAGGGCGCGATCGGCTGGTGGATGGTCGCGTCCGGCCTGGTCGACCGGCCGGACGTCAGCCACATCCGCCTCGCCGTCCACCTTCTGACCGCGCTCGCCATCTTCGCCGCGACCCTGTGGGTGGCGCTCGACCTCCTTCGGGTCGCGCGCGAGGGCTCGGCGCCGGGCGTGCGAATGCCGACGGCGGCGGTCTGGGCCCTGTCGCTGCTCTTCCTTCAGTATCTGTTCGGCGCCTATGTCGCCGGCCTGGACGCCGGCTACGCTTATTCGAGCTGGCCGAAAATGGGCGACCGGTGGTTCCCCGCCGACGCGCCGATGCTCGAGCCCTTCCTGCGCAACTTCGCCGACAATCCGATCATGGTCCAGTTCGTCCATCGCTGGCTCGCCTTCGCGGTGGCGGGGGCGGCTTTGGTCCTTGCCTGGAAGGCCTGGCGGGCGGGGCACCGGCAGGCCGCCGGAGCGCTCGCCGGCGCGGTAGCCGTTCAGATCCTGCTCGGAATCTTCACCCTGCTCTCCGGCGTGGAGCTTTGGATTGCCGCGTCGCACCAGGGCATGGCCGTTCTGCTGCTGGCCGCCACGCTCGTCGCGGCGCACCGCCTCGGTGAGCGACCGGCGGAAATAGCCCTCCCCCTCGATGGGGGAGGATTGGGTGGGGGTGAGCTGCGAGACCCCCATGACCTCACGTCGAACCTCACCCCTCCCCAACCCCTCCCCATAGAGGGGAGGGGCGAGCAAGGCGGCACGCCATGAGCGGAATCGTCACCGTCTATGCCACCTTTCCCTCGGACGAAGAGGCCCGCCGTATCGCCCGGGCCTTGGTCGAGGAGCGCCTCGCCGCCTGCGCGAACCTCCTCGGCGCCTGCCATTCCATCTACCGCTGGCAGGGCGCGATCGAGGAAGGTGAAGAGGTCGCCGCTTTGTTCAAGACCCGCGCCGATCTGGCCGAGGCGCTGATCGCCCGCCTCGCCGAACTGCACAGCTACGAAGTGCCGGCGGCGGTGGTCTGGCCGATCGCCGACGCCCTCGGCGCCTACGCCGACTGGATCCGCTCGGAAACGGCCAAGGTAACATAGTACCTCACGCCAAACCCTCGCTTTTCCTTGACTTCCGGGACCTCCGCTGTCATTTGCCCGCGCAGGCGCCGCTCCCCCGGGAGGCGGCGCGGTTCATTTCATGAGAGGTTCACCCCTCCAAGGGAGATTCAGGCCATGAAGGCGCTGATGAAGACCACCAAGTCGGCCAAGCCGGCCGAGGTGGAGAAGAAATGGCATCTGATCGATGCGGACGGGCTGGTCGTCGGCCGCCTCGCCTCGATCATCGCCAACATCCTGCGCGGCAAGCACAAGCCGAGCTACACCCCGCATGTCGATTGCGGCGACCATGTCGTCGTCGTCAATGCCGACAAGGTGAAGTTCACCGGCAAGAAGCTGGCCGACAAGATCTACTGGCGCCACACCGGCTATGCCGGCGGAATCAAGGGCGTCACCGCCGGCAAGGTGCTCGAGGGCCGCTTCCCGGAGCGGGTGCTCGAGAAAGCCGTCGAGCGGATGATCCCGCGCGGGCCGCTGGGCCGCGACCAGATGCGCGCCCTTCACCTCTACAACGGCACCGAGCATCCGCACGGCGGCCAGAGTCCTGAACCTCTCGACGTGGCGGGCATGAACCGCAAGAACAAGGTGGGTGCCTGATGACCGACAATCGCCAATCCCTCGCCGATCTTGGTCAGCTGACCGGCGCCGCCGCGGCCGCGCCGCCTGCCGCTCCCGAAGCCGAAGCCGCCCCGGCCGCCGACTCCTCGGCCGCCGAGGCTCCGGCCCCGACCGGACGGCCGGCCGAACCCGCCGACGACCAGGGCGTCTCCACCCAGGGCCCGCAGATCCAGGCCATCCTTCGCGAGCAGCAGCTCGACAAGCAGGGCCGCGCCTACGCTACCGGCCGCCGCAAGGACGCGGTCGCCCGGGTCTGGCTCAAGCCCGGCTCCGGCAAGATCGTCGTCAACGGCCGCGACCAGGAAGTCTATTTCGCCCGGCCGACGCTTCGACTGATCATCAACCAGGTCTTCGACGTCACCGAGCGCCGCGGCCAGTATGACGTGATCGCGACGGTCAAGGGCGGCGGGCTTTCCGGCCAGGCCGGCGCCGTCCGCCACGGCATCTCGACCGCTCTCACGCGCTACGAGCCGGAGCTTCGCACCACGGTCAAGCGCGAGGGCTTCCTCACCCGCGATCCGCGAGTCGTCGAGCGCAAGAAATACGGCAAGGCCAAGGCCCGCCGCAGCTTCCAGTTCTCGAAGAGGTAGAGGCAAATTCCTTCCCCCGGTTTTCCGGGGGAGGGGGACCGCCCGAAGGGTGGTGGAGGGGCCGACGCGAAAGCGCCGGCTCTTTCTTTTTGTCCGCGCCGTAAGGGCCCCTCCACCCTGCTTCGCAGGGTCCCCCTCCCCGCGAAATCGCGGGGAGGATTTAGTCGCAAGAAACGGATTGATGATCGCCGCGGCGCCTGTTCAGACGCTGCCATGGCCGAACGCGATTACATCCTGGGGACCCACGATGAGGAAGTCGAGCGGCTCGGGCTGCAGCACCGCGTCTGGCGGCCGCAGATGCTCGACGCCTTCCGCCGCGCCGGCATCGGCCCCGGCGCGGCGGTCCTCGACGTCGGGGCCGGGCCCGGCTTCGCCGCGACGGACCTTGCCGAGATCGTCGGCCCGTCGGGCAGAGTCCTCGCCGTCGAGCGATCTCGCCGCTTTCTCGATGTGCTCGCGGCCCGCGCTGGCCGCCTCGGCCTCGCCAATATCGAAATCCGCGAGCAGGACGTGGCCCAGGACGGCTTCGGCGAGGGCTTCGCCGACGCGAGCTGGTGCCGCTGGCTGCTCTCCTTCGTTGCCGATCCCCGCCGCACCGTCGGCCATATCGCCACCGCGCTGACGCCGGGCGGGCGGGCGATATTCCACGAATATGCCGATTACGGCGCCTGGCGGACCCTTCCGCCCGACCCCGACGTCGAGCGATTCCGAACGCTTGTCATGCAAAGCTGGCGCGACACCGGCGGCGAGCCCGACATTGCGCTCCGCCTGCCCGGATGGTTGGAGGAGGAAGGGTTGGAGATCCTGGAGATTCGCCCGCTCATCCACGTCGTCCGCAAAGGCGATTTCATCTGGGAATGGCCGGCGAGCTTCATGGCCAGCGGCGCTCGGCGGCTGGCGGAGCTCGGTTATGTCGAGGCAATCGAGGCGGAGCGGCAGGGAAAGGCGCTGGACCGGCTGCCGGCGGGAAGCTGGATGACGACTCCGCTCGTGCTCGAAGTGATCGCCCGGAAGTGACCCGTCGCCGGCCGATGCGCTCCAATCCTGAATGACACCTCGCGGTCGAATTCTGCAACTGGATCGAAGCGCCGGAGGCGAACGGCGGCTAGGTCCGTACTCAGGCGTCATCCCGACGAAAGTCGGGATCCATGAACTCTGCCCTGCGAGAATGAGGCGATCCGGTCGGGGCCTCCTGGGGCGATTTTTCCGTGTTCATGGATCCCGGAAGTCCGGGATGACGACTTTTCCAGATCCTAAAGGTTCACAGTCGCCATGCCCGCCTCGTGGTAGCGCGGGCCCGAGGCTGCGCCGGGGGGCAGGATTCGGTCGAGGCGCTCAAGCTCCTCGCGGGTGAGCCGGACCTCGAGCGCGCCGATATTCTGCTCGAGATACTTCCGCCTCTTCGTTCCGGGGATCGGCACGATGTCCTCGCCCTGCGCCAGCACCCAGGCGATGGCGAGCTGGGCGGCGGTGCAGCCTTTTTCGGCCGCCATCGCCTCGATCTCGCGGACGAGGGCGAGGTTCTTGTCGAAATTGCCGCCGGTGAAGCGCGGGTGGAAGCGGCGGTAATCGTCGTCGGGGAAGTCGGCCGGGCTTTGGAACTGGCCGGTGAGGAAGCCGCGGCCGAGCGGGCTGTAGGCGACATAGGCGATTCCGAGCTCGCGAACCGTCGGCAGAAGCTCGGCCTCGGCGTCTCGGCTCCACAGCGAATATTCGGTCTGCAGGGCGGCGATCGGATGGGTCGCGTGCGCCCGCCGCACCGTCGCCGGCGCCGCTTCGCTGAGGCCGAGGAAGCGAACCTTCCCCGCCGCGACCAGCTCGGCCATCGCCCCGACCGTCTCCTCGATGGCGACTTCGGGATCGACCCGGTGCTGGTAATAAAGATCGATGACCTCGACCCCGAGCCGCTTCAGGCTCGCCTCGCAGGCCGACCTCACATAATCGGGCCGCCCGCACACGCCCCTGAAGCTGCCGTCGTCGCCGCGGACGTTGCCGAACTTGGTGGCGAGAAACACCCGGCCGCGGCGGTCGGCGATGGCCCGGCCGACCAATTCCTCGTTGCGGCCGACTCCGTACATGTCGGCGGTGTCGAGGAAATCGACTCCGCGCTCGATCGCCTCGTGGATCGTGGCGATCGATTCCGCTTCGTCGCCGGCGCCGTAGAATTCGGACATGCCCATGCAGCCCAGCCCGATCGCCGACACTTCGGGGCCGCCGCGCCCAAGCCGCCTGCGTGGAACCATGATCCGTCTCCTTGTCGCGCTGCCAAAGGGGTCCTAGGCATCCCGCGGGTCAACTGGAAGGTGGAACGGCACGAGGCAGATGGACGTTCCTCATCCTCTCAAGCCTCGATGGAGGCCCCGCATGCCCTCACGCAAGCTCATCCTGTCCGGAGCGGCCGTCGTCGTCGCTCTAACCCTCACCGTCGCCAGCTGCGGCGATCGCGCCAAGCTCCCGGTCAGCGCCGGCATGGGTCCGGCGCCGACCTTGCCCAAGCCGGTGAAGACCCTCATCCCCACCGTCAACATCGCCGACGCCATCGGCTGGCTGGGCTCCGCTCCAACCCCCGCCGCGGGCCTGCAGGTAGCCGCCTTCGCCGCCGGTCTCGACCATCCGCGCTGGCTCTACGTGCTGCCCAACGGCGATGTGCTGGTCGCCGAGACGAACGCCCCGCCACGGCCCGAGGACGGCAAGGGGTTCAAGGCCAAGATCCAGGGAATGCTGATGAAGAAGGCGGGGGCCGCCGTACCGAGCGCCAACCGGATCACCCTGCTGCGCGACGCCGACGGCGACGGTGTCGCCGAGACTCGCGCCGTGTTCCTGTCCGGCCTCAATTCGCCCTTCGGAATGGCACTCGTCGGTGGTGATTTCTACGTCGCCGACACCGATGCGGTCGTCCGTTTTCCGTATCGCGAGGGCGACACGGCGATCTCGGCCCCGGGAACTCGGCTCACCGACCTGCCGGCGGGAGAGCGCAACCATCACTGGACCAAGAGCCTGATCGCCAGCCGCGACGGAGCGCATCTCTATGCGACGGTCGGCTCGAACAGCAACGTCGCCGAACATGGCATGGCCGAAGAGGAAGGCCGGGCGGCGATATGGGAGATCGACCGGGCGACCGGCGCCAGGCGGCTTTTCGCCAGCGGCCTCAGGAACCCCAACGGAATGGACTGGGAGCCGGTCACCGGAATGCTGTGGACCGCGGTCAACGAGCGCGACGAGCTCGGCAGCGATCTCGTCCCCGATTACATGACCTCGGTCCGGCGCGGCGGCTTCTACGGCTGGCCCTATTCCTATTACGGCCGCCATGTCGACACACGGGTCAAGCCGCCTCGGCCCGACCTCGTCGCCTCCGCCCTCGTCCCCGATTATGCGCTCGGCCCGCACACCGCCTCGCTCGGGCTCGCTTTCTATCCCGGAGGCCTGCTCGGCCGTCGCTATGCCGGGGGCGCCTTCGTCGGCCAGCACGGCTCGTGGAACCGCAAGCCGGCGAGCGGCTACAAGGTGATCTTCGTCCCCTTCGCGGGTGGGCGGGCGTCGGGAGCGGCGGTCGACATCCTCACGGGTTTCCTCGATTCCGACGGCAAGGCGCGCGGACGCCCGGTCGGGGTCGCCGTCGACGGCAAAGGCGCGTTGCTCGTCGCCGACGACGTCGGCAACGCCGTCTGGCGGGTCACGGCGTCGCGCTGAGCTTGTCGGCGGACCGTTCCTGGCCCATCACGTCCGCTATGCGCTTGATCTTCCCGCTGCTTCTCCTGCTCGCTCCCGCCGCTCTGCCGGCGAAGCCCGCGACGCCGCCGCCCGCCCATGACGGCCCTTTTCTCAGCCCGATGGGCGAGCCCTTCCGCTCCGCCCGGCTGGCCGCGGACAATGTCGGCACCTGGTTCGCCGGCGCCGACCGCGATTCCGACCGCGCCCTCACCCTCACGGAGCTGCGCGAGGACGCAGCGCGCTTTTTCGTCCTGCTCGACACCGACCGCGACGGCGAGCTCGAAATGGCGGAGATCGCCCGCTACGAAAATGAGATCGCGCCCGAGGTGCAGGTCGGACTGCAGATGCGAACCACCGGAGTAGGCGACTGGCGGGGCGGCCGGCAACGGCGCATTATCACCTACGAACGAGGGCTGGACGGCGCCGGCCGCTTCTCCTTCCTCAACATTCCCCACCCGGTGATGGCGGCCGATCTGGACATGAACCGGGGAGTCTCCCGCGAGGAGTTCGCTCAGGCCGCGGACCAGAGATTCGCACTGCTCGACAAGGATCGCGACGGCCGCCTCGCACGGGCCGAGCTGCCTGCGCTGCCCCAGCCGCGCAGCCGCCGGCCGGGCCACGACAGCGACAATCCCTTCGTCAGGCCGATGGGCAACCCGCAGCTCTGAGCGCGATCGTCCGTTATTGATTCACTTCGTCATTGCGAGCGAAGCGAAGCAATCCGGCGCGGCCTTCGAGGCCTCCGGATTGCTTCGTCGCTTCGCTCCTCGCAATGACGGATTAACACATGCTCCAGCTATGTCACGGCCCTGGCATGTTCCAGCGCCGCGCCGAGCGCCGCCTCGATGCAGGCCAGGTCGTAGGGCTTGCGGACGATCTCGAAATCCGCGCCCGCCGCGCCGACAATCTCCTCGCTATAGCCGCTGGCGAGCAGGACCGGCAGGTCCGGGCGGTGCTTCCGAGCGAGCCGCGCAAGCTCGACCCCGCTCAAGCCCGGCATCACCACGTCGCTGAACAATATGTCGACCGCCTCCGCTTCCAGCGACTTCAGTGCCTCCTCGCCCGAAGCGGCGCTGACGACCCGATAGCCGAGCTCGTCGAGCAGATGGCGGGCGAACTCGCGAACATGGTCGTTATCCTCGACGAGCAAAATGCTCAGCCCCTTCGGCGGCTTCTCCACGCGCACGGCGGCCGCCCGGTGACCGAACGCCTTGTCGGTTGCGGGAAGGATGATCCGCACCCTCGTGCCTTCTCCGGGCACGGACCGGATCTCGGCGCGGCCGCCAGCCTGGGCCGCGAAGCCGTGGATCTGCGAGAGGCCGAGGCCGGTCCCCTCGCCGACCGGCTTGGTGGTGAAGAAAGGCTCGAAGGCGCGGTCCAGCACTTCGGCGCTCATTCCGCTGCCGGTGTCGGCGATCTCCACCATCGCCTCGCCGCCGCCTTCGCCCGGCAGATGGCGGGTCGCGAGACTCAGCCGGCCGCCCTCCGGCATGGCGTCGCGGGCGTTGAACGCGGCGTTGAGCAGTGCGGTTTCGAGCTGGGCGAGGTCGACCTCGACCGGCGGCAGCGAAGGCGCGAGATCGAGCCCGACCTCGAACTGATCGCCCAGCGTCCGGCCGACCATTTCGGCGAAGGCGTCGAGGCGCAGGTTGAGATCGGCCACTTCGGGCTTCAGCGCCTGCCGGCGCCCGAAGGCGAGCAGGTGGCTGGTCAGGGTCGAGGCGCGGTCGGCCGTGTCGAGGATCGCCTGGAGATAGCGGACCCTTTTCTCCTCGCTCAGCCCCGGCCGGGTCAGAAGCTCCGCAGAGCCGCGGATGACGGTCATCAGATTGTTGAAATCGTGGGCGACCCCGCCGGTCAGCTCGCCCAGCGCCTGAAGCTTCTGGGACTGGAACAGGGCCGCCCGGGCTTCCTCCAATTCTTCATTGGCCCTGCGGCGCTCGGTGATGTCGCGGGTGATCTTGGCGAAGCCGAGCAGCCTGCCCTGCTCGTCGTGAACGGGGTCGATGACAACGCTCGCGTAGAAGCGGGTGCCGTCCTTGCGGACCCGCCACGCTTCATTCTCATATTTGCCTTCCGCCAAAGCGGTCGCCAGGGCGCGCCGGGGCTCGCCTCGGGCGCGGTCCTCCTCGGTGTAGAAACGCGAGAAATGCTGGCCGACGATCTCGCCCGCCTTATAGCCCTTGATCGCCTCCGCGCCCGTGTTCCAGTTGGACACCATTCCGTCCGGATCGAGCATGTAGAGGGCGTAATCCTTGACCCCTTGAACCAGAGTCCGGAAACGCCGCTCGCTTTCCACGAGGGCGCGCGAGGCCTGCCGCTTCTCGGTATCGTCGCGGGTGATCTTGGCGAAGCCGAGCAGCTTGCCTTCATCGTCGCGGATCGGATCGAGCACGGCATTGACCCAGAAATGGGTTCCGTCCTTGCGCACCCGCCAGCCCTCGGCCTCGAACCGCCCCTCCGCCGCCGCGGTCCGCAAAGCATATTCGGGCACGCCCGCTTCCCGGTCCTCGTCGGTGAAGAAGGTCGAGAAATGGCGGCCGATTATCTCTTCCGCCTCATAGCCCTTGAACTTCCGGGCGCCCGGATTCCAGGTCGCGACATAACCGTCGGCGTCGAGCATGTAGATGGCGTAGTCGGTGACGGCGTTGATGAGCAGCTGGAAACGCTCCGCGGTCACATGGGTATCGAAGCGGGTACCGTCAGCCATCCAGCAACCTGCGGAAGGGGGCGACCAGAATGGCCGAAGCCGCGGACGTACGCCGCTCGTACCGGCTCCGCAACGTGAAAAATCATTGCGCCGCACCGACATGGGCCGATCGAGGCTCGGATTTCCGGCCGGCCCGGCCTCCGCTCAATCGGCGATCGCCGGCGGCCCGCCGGACGCGTTCTTCGGCTTTCGAAGCAGCCAGACGAGCGGCAGCGCCGCCAGGGTGAGAAGCATCATCGCGTGGAAATCGTCGAGATAGGCGATCATCAGCGCCTGGCGGTTGATCTCGAGGTTCAGCATCGCGACGGCGCTGTCGCTGAGCTGGCCGAAGCGCTGGATCACCGACGGGTCGATGAGCGGGAGGGCCGAGGGCGTGACGTGCGCAGCGAGATCCGAATGGCTGACCTGGAGGTTGCGGGCGAGCAGGCTGGTCACCACGGAGATTCCGACCGAGCCGCCGATGTTGCGCGACAGATTGAGAAGGCTGGCGCCGGTGGTTCGGTAGCTCGGCGCCAGCGAAGCGAAAGCGAGGGCCTGCAGCGGCACGAAGATGAAGCCGAGCCCGAAGCCCTGGATGACTCCGCTGACGACGATCTCGCGCGAGCCCATCACCAGGGTGAAGCCCGACATCTGCCAGAGCGAGAAAGCGAGGCACGAGATTCCGAAGAAGATCAGGATCCGGGCGTCGATCCTGCCGGTGAGCCGGCCGGCCAGCATCATCGACACCAGAGTCCCGACCCCGCGCGGCGCCGTCAGCCAGCCCGATTCGAGGACGGAATAGCCGAACAGCTGCTGAAGGAGAGGCGGCAGCAGGGCGAGCCCGGCGAGGAGCAGAACTCCGGTCACCACCATGAACAGCAAGGCGAAGCTGAAATTGCGGTCGGCGAACATCTTCGGATCGAACAGCGGCTGCCTGGCGGTGGCGAGGTGGACGACGAACATCCACGCGCAGGAGGCGGCGAGCGCGGCCTCGATCCAGACTTCCCAGCTTTCGAACCAGTCGAGCTGGTGGCCGCGGTCGAGCATCAGCTGCAAGGCGCCGAGCGCGACCGCGAGCAGGGCGAAGCCGAACAAATCGAAGCCTCGGCGAGTGATCTCGCCCTTGGGCAGGGTTCGGATCAGAAGGGGCGTGCAGACCACGCCCACCGGCAAATTGACCAGGAACACCCAGCGCCAGGAATAATTCTCGGTCAGCCAGCCGCCGAGCACCGGCCCCAGGATCGGCCCGATCATCACGCCCATTCCGAACATCGCCATGGCTCGGGCGTGCTTGTGGGGCGGGTTGATGTCGAACAATACCGCCTGGGCGATCGGCACCAGGAAGGCACCCGAGACGCCCTGGAGGGCTCGGAAGATCACCATCTCGGTCAGCCCCTGCGCCATCGCGCACAGCACCGAAGCGACGGTGAAAGCGATGACCGACCCCACGAACAGCCGCTTCCGGCCGACCCGGTCGGCGAGCCAGCCGGTGATCGGGATGGCGATGGCGGACGCGACGATATAGCTGGTCAGCACCCAGTTGATCGTCTCCTGGGTCGCCGACATCGACGCCATCATGTGCGGCAAGGCGACGTTGGCGATGGTGGTGTCGAGCACCTGCAGGAGCACCGCCATCATGATCGCGACGGTCAGGACTTTATGCTCGAACCCGCCGAGCGTCAGAGTGGGGGGGGCGAAAGGCGCGGCGGCGGTCGCCATGGACTAGCGCCGAGGCTCCGTCATTGCGAGCGAAGCGAAGCAATCCAGCCGGGCGTGCGAGACGAACGCCGGACTGGAGTGCTTCGTCGCTTCGCTCCTCGCAATGACGGTCATCGGAGCGAGGCCCGCTTCTGCGCGGGCGGCAGCAGCGCTTCCTTTGTGTCGACCTTCACCTCGGCGGAAAGGCCGGCGATCATCGGCCGACCGGGATTGTCGTCGATGGCGATCCGGACCGGCACGCGCTGGGTGACCTTGACCCAATTGCCCGAGGCGTTCTGCGCCGGGAGCACCGAGAATTCCGAGCCGGTGCCGCGTCCGATGCTGGCGACATGGCCGCGGATCCGGGTGCTCGGATAAGCGTCGAGGCGGATCTCCGCGGGCTGGCCCGGGGCCATCTTGTCGAGGTCGGTTTCCTTGTAATTGGCCTCGACCCAGGCCTGCTCGCTGCGCACGACCGTCACCATCGGCAGGCCCGGGATCGCGGCCGCGCCGACCTGGAGCCGCTCGGTCTGGCTGACATAGCCGTCGATCGGGGCGCGCACTTCGGTGCGCTTGAGATCGAGCAGCGCCTTGTCGCGGGCGGCAAAAGCGGTGGCGACGGCGGGCTGCGACGCCGGCGGACCGTCGGCGAGCGCCGACTGCTTGATCCGGGCGTCGGCGCGGGCGTTGGCGAGCCGCTCCCTGGCCTCCTGCACGGCGTGGAGCGCTTCGTCGTAGCGGGCGCGGGTGGTGAAGCCCCGACGCATCAGCTCGGCCTGCCGCTCGAAGGCGCGCTGGGCGAAGCCGACATTGGCGTCGGCGCCCTGGATATCCGCGTTCGTCCCCGCCGACTCCGCTTCGAGCCTGTGCACCGAAACCTGGGCGGCGGCGATCTGCGCCTCGGCCTGCTCGAGCGCGATCCGATAGGGCCTGGGGTCGATCCGGAAGAGGAGGTCGCCGCGCTTCACCCGCTGGTTCTCGCGCACCAGGACCTCGACGACCGGCCCGGCCACCTCGGCGCTGACCGACACCTTGTCCTGCTGCACATAGGCATTGTCGGTGGCGACGTAGCGGCCGGAGCCCAGCCACAGATAGAGGCCGACGGCCGCGATCAGCAGCGGCACCGACAGCATGAGGACGAGGCGAAGCCGCTTCTTCCCGGGCGGCGTGATCTCTTCCGGCGCCTCGGCGGCGGTGATCGCACTTTCCTTCATCATGCTCTCCGCCTGTCGCCGAGGCCGCCGGCGAGGTTCGCCCGAACCCGCGCGAGCACGTCGCGCACCCGAGCCTGGTCCGTGTCGGAAACACCCTCCAGCGCCTCGCCGAGGAACTCGGCCGCGAGGCCGCGGAGATGCTCGATCACCGGACCCGCGGCGGGGGTGAGGTGGATCCGCCAGGCGCGGCGGTCGTCTTCGTCGCGGCGGCGCTCGACCAGCCCGGCCTCGGCGAGGCGGTCGATCATCCGGCACAAGGTGATCGGCTCGACGTCGAGCCCGTCGGCGAGGTCGACCTGCCTCATGCCGTCCTCGCGGCCGAGCCAGGCGAGCACGCGCCATTGCGCGCGAGTGACTCCGACCGCCGCCGCGCGCCGATCGAACGCCCGCCGCAAGGCATGCGCCGTCTTCGCCACTTCGAATGCGAAATTACCGTCCATAGCGCGCATATAATAAGCATGCTTATTAATAGCAAGCGCTGCCTCCTGCCGCGAAGCGGCACCCAACCTTCTTTCTGCCTTGTACCTTCGCGCCTTCCCTCAAAAAATCAGTCAGGCAAGACGCCTGAAGGAATAGCGCTGGATGCGTCGATGCCGACCTGCGCATTGCACTCGGTCGCAGTCTGTCGCCTGCCGGTCAGCCGTCTCGCCGCCCGATTTTGAGGGAAGGCACGAAGGTACAAGGTGGAAGGAAAGGATGCCGCTTCGCGGGGGAGATAATTCGGTGTCGGACACCGAATTTCATCGCCATCGCGGCGGAGGTGGCGCGGGCGGGGCTTTTTGAATCAGCCCCCCTGGCCGGCCGCGATGCGCTGCAGAAGCTCGGCGGGGATGTCCGGATCGACATATTGCGGCGGCACGTTCACCGGCACCTGCTTGCGCAGAGTGGCGACGGTGATGTGGGGCCAGCTCAGACCGTTGAAGTTGAGGAGCACCTGCTGCGAATATTGAAGCTGGAGGAAATCGGCCTCGCCATTTTGGCCGGCCACCTGCTCGATCCAGAAGGCCGCGCTCGCTTCGACCGCGACCGCGTTCGGGCCGCCCGCCGTACCGACGAGAAAAGCGGTGTTGCTGGTGCCGCCGCCGATGTCGATCCCGCCTCCCGCCTGCTGGTCGTCCTCCGAATAGACGAGCATCGTCGTGGTGCTCAGGATCGTCTGCCCCGCCGCCGCGGATTCGAGCACGGAATTGGGATCGTCGAGCATCGCCTGGGTGATGCCCTGCATCTGGGCGGGCGGAGAGCGGAACGGGCTCGGCACGTCGAGCTGGGCTTCGGGCATCGGCTTGGGATTGTTCCTGTCCCCGATCACGAACGGAACCGTGCTGATCGGCGGGAAGGGCGTCGGCCCGCCCGCCGACGGCGTCGCCGTTCCCTGGATGAGGATCGAGGTGCCGTGCGGGATCGTTCCCATCCGGACCACCGTGGGCGGCTCCGCCGGATTGGTCGTCTGGGGAACCGTCGCCCAGATGCCGGGCTCCATGTGCAGGCCCGCACCCGTATTGGAGTCGGAAATCTGCTGCAGGTAATGGACTCCGAACATGTTGATGTCCGGCTGGAGCAGGCCGCGATTGGGAATGGCGCCCGGTATCGGCGCGAATTCGAGAGTCTCGGAAATGAGATTGAGCTCGAGGAAATGATCCTGCCCCGCGGTGCCGAAGAGCGGCCTCCAGATCATGTTGAAGCCGGTGCCCGTCCACTTGCCGGGGAGGTAGGACAAGGGTCCGAGCGGGTTCGGCAATTCCGGAAAAGGAAGGTGGACCGGCGTCTGCAGCGCCGGCTGCGGCCGGAAAACGAAGGTCGGCTTAAGATCCATATCGGCTCATTCCCCTCATGAGTATTCCACGGTCAGTGGCGTTGAAGATCCGCCAGAAAGGCCCGGATCCGCTTCGCGTTCATGCCGACATCGCTACCGCCGACGCGGCTGATCGAGCGCATGTCGATGAGGCTGCCGCCGCCGGGCGCCGGTCGAACCCGGACGACGACATCGTCCTTGAAGCGGAAGAAGGTGCTGGTGTCGGTCGCCTCGACCTGGTCCGCACCGGCCAGCGCCGTCTCCCAGCCGCGCTCGCCGGCCAGCGCCGCCACCCGCCGCACCGTCTGAGCCGGGGGCGAGGCGAGTCGAACGGTGCGAAGGTCGCCGTAATGCGCCCGGTGAATAGCCTTCCACCTTTGCTCGGGCGGAAGCGCCTTGAGCTCCGGCTTGCCCTCGTCGGGGATGTTTTCGAGATTGTCCGCCCTGACCTTCAGCCGGGTGAATATCGGAACGTCGTCGAGGTTGGTGGTGGCATCGTGGATCGCCGGAACGCTCTTGGCGATCCGAACCAGATTGCCGAGATAGAGGACGAAGCCGAGCGCGACGACCAGAGCGAGCAAATTGGCGAGCATCAGCTTCGCCCGCCGCCTCGCCATGAACAATCCGATCAGCCCGAGCACCGCCCCCGCCGCGGCGGCGAAGAACAAATAGCGCAAGGCCCTCAGCCCGGTCCCGAAGCCCCACATCCCCGTGGCGCTGCCGAGGGCCGCGACCAAAGCGGCGGCCACCGCCCCGATGCCGAGCACGACGGCGGCCCTGGTAACCAGCCGGGTCCAATCCCTGTTCGAATTCGCCATGTCGACCTCCCGGCCGTCATGCTGCGCGCTGAAGCCGATTCCCGCAAGGGTAGAGCCTTGCACTTCCCCCCGCCGCGGCTAACAGCGCTTGAATGAGCCTCTCCCCGACGATCCCATGGCCGGCGGGGCGCTCGGCATGACCGAGATCGTCGCGGCCGACCTTGGCGGCACCCACGCCCGTTTCGCCATCGCCGAGGTCGAAGCCGGCCGGGTCGTCCGGGTCGGCCCCGAATGGACGCTCAGGACGGCCGAGCATTCCGGCCTGCAAGCCGCCTGGGAGGCCTTCGAGGCCGGGATCGGTCGACCGCTCCCCGCGGCGGCCGGAATCGCGGTGGCGGGCCCGACGAAGGGCGACGCGCTGAAGCTCACCAACAACGACTGGGTGATCCACCCCGCCGCGTTCCCCCGGAGTTCTCGGGATCGAGCGCTTCACCCTGGTCAACGATTTCGGCGCCGTCGCCCACGCCGTCGGCCAGCTCGGCGATTCGCATTTCCGCCACCTCTGCGGGCCGGAGCGGCCTTTGCCCGAGGCGGGGGTGATCAGCATCGTCGGTCCCGGCACCGGGCTCGGAGTCGCCCAGTTGCTCCGCGCCGGCGGCCATGACCATGTCGTCGAGACGGAGGGCGGCCATGTCGATTTCGCGCCGCTCGACAGCCTCGAAGACCGGATCCTCGCCTGGCTTCGGCGCCGCCACGGGCGGGTCTCGGTCGAGCGAATCGTCTCGGGTCCGGGCCTGGCCAACCTTTACCAGGCCCTCGCCGAGATCGAGGGCCGCGAGCCGCGCCCGGGCGACGAAAAGGCGCTCTGGCAGGCGGCCCTGGCCGGGGCGGACGGCCTCGCCGCCGCCGCCCTCGACCGTTTCTGCCTGGCGCTCGGCGCCTTCGCCGGCGACGTCGCTCTGGCCCAGGGCGCTCACGCGGTGGCGATCGGGGGCGGGCTCGGGCTGCGCCTGGCCGGCCACCTGCCGGGATCGGGCTTCCGCGACCGCTTCGTCGCCAAGGGCCGCTTCGAGCGGCGGATGGAGGCGATTCCGGTCAAGATCATCACCTACGCGCAGCCGGGCCTGTTCGGCGCGGCCGCCGCCTTCGCCGCGGAGCATGAGACATGACGAACATCGGCGACATCATGCGGCTGGCGCCGGTCATCCCGGTGCTGGTGATCGAGGCGGGGGCCGACGCCGGTGCGATCGCCCGGGCGCTCGTCGCCGGCGGCCTCAGGGTGCTCGAAGTCACGTTGCGGACGCCCGCCGCCCTCGGCGCGATCGCGGAGATGCGCAAGGTCGAGGGCGCGGTGGTCGGCGCCGGCACGGTGCTCAATCCGGGCCAGCTCGAGCAAAGCCTCGCCGCCGGCGCGGAATTCATCGTCTCGCCCGGCCTGACCGAGCCGCTCGGCCGCGCCGCGATCGCTTCCGGCATACCCTTCCTGCCCGGAATCGCCACCGCCGGGCGACCTGATGCGCGGCCTCGACCTCGGCCTCTCGCACTTCAAATTCTTCCCGGCCGAAACGTCCGGGGGGATATCCGCGCTGAAGGCCCTTGCCGGCCCGTTCGGCGAGGCGCGTTTCTGTCCCACCGGCGGAATCACCCAGGCCAGCGCCCCGGCCTGGCTCGAGCTCGACCCGGTGCTCTGCGTCGGCGGCTCGTGGCTGGTTCCGAAGGGACGGACGGACGTCGGCGAAATCGAAAGCCTCGCCCGAGCCGCCGCATCGCTTCGGCGCTGACAGGCACGCCCGGCAGCTTGATCGGTCATTGCGAGGAGCGGCAGTTTATCCTGAGCGCCGCAGCAGGCGGCGTCGAAGGGCTCGCAATGACGGAAGCGCTTCAGCCTGAAGCGATCAGGCTCTGCCGGCTCGACAAAAGCGTCCCGCTTTCCTAGATATCGCCCCGCCCGAGCGGGCGTAGCTCAATGGCAGAGCAGAAGCTTCCCAAGCTTACGACGAGGGTTCGATTCCCTTCGCCCGCTCCAGGCGCTCAGATACCCTCGCGAACCACTTCCCTTTCCGCTTCCTCGAGACGGGCGACGAGGTTCGCCTCGCACCTGGCCAAGGCCGCCTCGTCGGTGGAGCGAATGACGAAATTGGCGCCGACCCGGCCCTCGCGGAAGAAGGGGTAGGAGCCGATCTGGCAGCCGTCATGGGCGCGCTCGACCTCGGCGAGCAATGTCGCGACCTCGCTCTCCGCGGTCCAGCAGCCGATCGTGCACGACAGCAAGGGCCGGCCGCCCTCGATCGATCCCGTCAGCGATTCCAGCATCTGGACCGCGATGTGCGGCACTCCGGCGAGGATGAAGAGATTGCCGTGGCGGATGCCCGGCGCTCCGGACATCCGGTTCTCGATCAGCTCGGCGCCCTCGGGCACCCGGGCCATCCTCAGCCGGCCTTCGTTGAGGCCGCCGCGAGTCGAATAATAATCTTCGAGTATGGCCCGTGCCCTGGGATGGACGACCACGGGCACTTCGAGCGCGTGGGCGATGGCGTCGACGGTGATGTCGTCATGGGTGGGGCCGATGCCGCCGGTGGTGAACAGATAATCCTGTTCGGCCCTCAGAGCGTTCACCGCCGCGGCGATCCGCTCGATCACGTCGGGCACCACCCGCACCTCGTTCAGCCTGATGCCCTGAAGGTTCAGCCAGCCGGCGATCTGGGCGATGTTCTTGTCCTGGGTACGGCCGGACAGGATCTCGTCGCCGATGATCAGGAGCCCGGCCGTCCAGATGCGTTCCTCGGTCATCCCGCCGCCTTACCGCCTGACGCCGCCATGCTGAACCTGTTTCAGCATCCAAGGTGGAGTCACGCGGCGGCCTGCCGCCATCGCATCGTGCGCGGAATCTCGACGACCGGCAGGTCATTATTTTTTGGAGAGAAGGCACGAAGGTACAAGAAATAGAAGAGCGGCGCGGCTCCCCTTTCTTGTACCTTCGTGCCTTCTCTATGAAAACGGCGCCACGGGCGCCGGAGATGCGGGCGAAGGCGTTCGTCCCATATCCAGCCTGCGGGTTACGGCGGCGGCGGCGGGTCGTGCAAAATCTACCGCTCTCGCCTATATCTCCCTTATGACCCAATATCAGGCGATCAGCGGCACCGAATTGGTCGGCCGCAGCGGGGCGATCAAGCTCCATGGACCCGAGGCTTTCGAAGGGATGCGGCGCGCCGGCCGGGCCGCGGCCGAAGTGCTCGATGTGCTCGTCCCGCACGTCGTGCCCGGGATCACCACCCAGGCGATCGACGACATCGTCCACCGCGAGATGATCGCGCGCGGCGGCATTCCGGCGACGCTCGGCTATCGCGGCTTCACCGGCTGCTGCTGCACCTCCATCAACCATGTCGTCTGCCACGGCATTCCGGGCGAGAGGACCTTGAAGGACGGCGACATCGTCAACATCGACGTCACCATCATCCTCGACGGCTGGCACGGCGACACCAGCCGGATGTTCCTGGTCGGCGACGTTCCGATCCGGGCGCGCCGGCTGGTCGACATCACCTACGAATGCATGATGCTCGGAATCGAGCAGGCCCGGCCCGGCAGGTTCCTCGGCGACATCGGCCACGCCATCCAGTCTTACGCCGAGAAGCATCGCTACGGAGTTGTCCGCGACTTCTGCGGCCACGGCCTGGGTCGGCTGTTCCACGACGCCCCGGAAGTCGTCCATGCCGGCCGCCCGGGCAGCGGCCCCGAGCTTCGGCCCGGAATGTTCTTCACGATCGAGCCGATGATCAACATCGGCAAGCCGGCCGTGAAGCTGCTCGAGGACGGCTGGACCGCCGTCACCCGCGACCGCTCGCTCTCGGCACAGTTCGAGCATTCGGTGGGGATCACCGAGGACGGCTGCGAGATCTTCACGAAGAGCCCGGCGGGGCTGGACAAGCCGCCTTACTAATCCCCTCTCCCTGCAGGGGAGAGGGACAGCCGCCGCGAAGCGGCGGCAGGGTGAGGGCCCCAGCGCCCCTTCACCGAACCGCCCTCACCCTCCCGCTTCGCGGGCCCCTCCCTCTCCCCTACAGGGAGAGGGGTAAGTGGCCGCCTTTCGCAATATAGGGCGATTGACTCCCCAGAGCGCACGCCTAGCCTCCCCCCGGAGCGACAAGGGGAGAGCGAAGATGCGGTGGATCGTGGCGGCCGGGCTGGCGCTGAGCGCTTCTTCCTCATGGGCGCAGGTGCCGATCGACCGGCTCGCCAAGCCGCCCGCGGACGCCAGGCGCTACGTCATCATGTCGACGGCCGGCAAGCATGGCGAAGCCAGCGAATGGATCGCGCCGGACGGGACCCGCTGGGCAAGGACGAGCCTCGTCCTTCGCGGCCAGGTCTGGGAGATAGACGAGGCGGTCAAGCTCGGTTCCGACGGGATGGTCGAGCGCTATACCGCCCGCGGAACCAGCCCCCAGGGCGATGTGGCGGAGACTTTCGCCGTCGCCGGCGGCAAAGCGGAATGGAAGTCGCCGATCGACAAGGGCTCGGCGGCCTATGCCGGGCCCGCAATCTATTATCCGGCCGGCCCCGGCTCGCTCTCCTTCGAGCATCTCGTGGAGCGGCTGATCGCCGCGCCCGATCATGGCGTCGCCCTTCTGCCCGGCGGTCGTGCCAAGATCGAGCCTCTTACCAAAGCCCGGATCGGCACCGGCGCCTCGGCGCGGACGGTGGTCGGCTATGCCGTCACCGGAATCACCAACAGCTCGATCCCGGTCTGGGCGACCGAGGACGGCAAGTTCTTCGCCTCGATCGGGTTCCTCTCCACCATCCCGGTCGGTTACGAAGACGCCCAGCCGGCGCTCGAGAAAGCGCAGGACGAGGCGCTCGCCGCCCGCTCGCCGGTGCTGGCCCGGCGGTTCCTGAAGGCGCCCGACGGAGCCGTCGCCTTCACCAACGTCCGAGCCTTCGTCGACGGCAGTCGTTTCGCCGAGGGCCAGACGGTGGTGGTCGACAAGGGCCGGATCGTCGCCGTCGGGCCGGCGGGCAGCACCCGGCGCGCCGGCCGGCGCGAAGCTGATCGACGGCAAAGGCAAGACGCTGGTCCCGGGCCTTTGGGACGCGCATATGCATTTCGGCGACGACAGCACCGGGCCGATGCTGCTCTCGCAGGGCATCACCTCGGCGCGCGATCCGGGCAACGTCACCGCTCTGACGATGGCCCGGCGCGAGCGGCGGGCGAAGGGCGATTTGCTCAGCCCCCGGGTCTATGCCTCGACCCTGATCGACGGCAAAGGCCCCAACACCGCCCAGGTCGCCGACGTCGCCACTTCGCAGGACGAGGCGATCGCCGCCGTTCGCAAGGCCAAGGCGAACGGGATGACCGGGGTCAAATTCTACGGCACCTTCAACCCGGCCTGGCTGCCGGCGGCGGCGGCCGAGGCCCACAAGCTCGGCCTCCACGTCCACGGCCATCTGCCCGCCGGGATGCGGACGGTCGAAGCCATCGAGGCCGGCTATGACGAGATCACCCATATCTATTTCATGATGATGCAGGCGATGCCGGACGAGGTCGTCGCCAACTCGAACGGCATCCAGCGCTTCCAGGGGCCGGGCCGCTACGCCAAGGATGTCGACCTGGACGGCGAGGCGATCCGGACGCTGATCGCGACGATGGTCCGGCACAAGACCGCCGCCGATCCGACCCTGGTCGTCGCCGAAGGCCTGTTCGTGCCCGAAAACGGGGATCTTTCGCCGGCCTACGCGCCCTTCGTGGGGACCCTGCCGCCGGCGACGGAACGCGGCTTCCGCCAGGGCGGCTTCGCGGTTCCGGCGGGCCTGACCCGGGCCGACTGGCGGGCGAGCTACCGCAAGCTGGCCGGCCTTGTTGGAGCGATGCACAAGGCGGGCGTCCCGGTCGTCGCCGGGACCGACGGCAGCGGCCTGGAGCTGGTCCGCGAGCTCGAGCTCTACGTGCGCGACTCCGGCTTCACCCCCGCCGAAGCGCTGGCGGCGGCGACCATCGTCCCCGCCCGGCTGGTCGGCGCGGAGGCCGAGACCGGCTCGATCGCGGTCGGCAAGGCCGCGGACCTGGTGCTGGTCGACGGCGACCCGTCGCGGACCATCGGCGACCTCCGGCACACAAGGATGGTGATGATGGACGGCAAGCTGATGGACGCCGACGAGCTTCGCGCCGTGGGCGGCTTCGCCGGCAGGCCGAAGTTCGCCGAATAGCCTTCATTGCGAGGAGCGAAGCGACGAAGCAATCCAGCGGGCCTCGGAAGGCCGCTCTGGATTGCTTCGCTGCCGCGCAGCGGCAGTTTATCCTGAGCGCCGCCGCAGGCGGCGTCGAAGGGCTCGCAATGACGGAGGCTCTACGCCCTGCCCACCGCCTTCTCGACCTGGAGCGCGGCCTCGACCATGCGCTCCCACACCTCCGAATCGCCGGCGGCGGCCATCACCTTGTCGGGCTCGCGCAGGGTGCGCAGGATCGACAGCGCGTCGGGAACATATTCGTGCCAGGTTTCGTCCACGTTGGGCCCCGCCGAGGGATCGTCGCCGTCGGCATTGATGCTGTGGTAACGGCCCGCCAGCACTCGGGCGATGCGCTCGACCAGGGTCAGATTCGAGACGGGCATGGACTGGACCTCCTTCGTTTCGAGGGGACAACGGCGGAAGCGGCGGCGGGTTGCGGATGCTTGAGGCCGGACGGAAACCGGATCATTATCCGATAATCGCGACTCGAAGGGGGAGATCGGAAAAATGACGCCAGGACCGGATTGCACCAAGCTCGTCCAGGAATTCGAAGGCTGCGCCAAGAAGCAGTCCGATGGAACCTTCGCGGCCTATCCCGACCCGGGAAGCGGCGGGGATCCGTGGACGATCGGCTGGGGCTCGACCGGGCCCGACATCAAGAAGGGCGTCGTCTGGACCCAGAAGCAGTGCGACGACCGCTTCACCGAGCATCTCGACGAATTCGCCCAGAACGTGAGCAAGCTGCTCGGAAGCACGCCCACCACCCAGTGCCAGTTCGACGCGATGGTAAGCTTCGCCTACAATGTCGGAGTCGGCAATTTGTCCGCCAGCACCCTGCTCAAGAAGCACAAGGCCAAGGACTATAAGGGCGCGGCGGCCGAGTTCGCGCGGTGGAACAAGGCGGCGGGCAAGGTGATGGCGGGGCTCACCCGGCGCCGGGCGGCGGAAGCGGCGCTCTACGCGGGCTGATCGCTCCCGCCGTCATTGCGAGGAGCGAAGCGACGAAGCAATCCAGCTCCAGGCACCGAGCCGCTGGAGTGCTTCGCTTCGCTCGCAATGACGGTTCCTACAGCACCTCGAACAGGCCGGCCGCGCCCATGCCGCCGCCGACGCACATCGTGACGACGACATATTTGACGCCCCGGCGCCTGCCCTCGATCAGGGCGTGGCCGGTCATCCGGGCGCCCGACATGCCGTAGGGATGGCCGATCGAGATCGAGCCGCCGTCGACGTTGAGGCGGTCTTCGGGGATTCCGAGCCGGTCCTGGCAGTAGAGGACCTGGACGGCGAAGGCCTCGTTCAGCTCCCAAAGACCGATATCGTCGACCTTCAGGCCGAACCGGTCGAGCAGCTTGGGAACGGCGAAGACCGGGCCGATGCCCATCTCGTCGGGATCGGTGCCGGCCACCGCCATCCCGACATAGCGGCCGAGCGGCTGAAGGCCGCGCTCGGCGGCGAGGCCGGCTTCCATCAGCACGCAGGCCGAGGCGCCGTCGGAGAGCTGGCTGGCATTGCCGGCGGTGATCATCGCCTCCGGGCCCATCACCGGCTGAAGCTTCTGCAGATCCTCGATCGTCGTCTGCGGGCGGTTGCCCTCGTCCTTGGTAAGCGTGACCTCCTGCATCGAGGTCTCGCCGGTCTCCTTGTTCTTGACCATCATCTTCGCGGTCACCGGCACGATCTCGTCGTCGAACTTGCCCTCGGCCTGCCCCTTGGCGGTGAGCTGCTGGGAGCGCAGCGCATAGGCGTCCTGACGCTCGCGGCTGACCGTGTAGCGCTTGCCGACCACCTCCGCGGTCTGGATCATCGGCATGTAGACGCCGTTGTGCATGGCGAGCAGCTCCGGGTCCGGCCCGACCCGCATTTCCGGGGTCTGCACCATCGAGATGCTCTCGACACCGCCGGCGACGCAGATCGGCATCCGGTCGACGATGATCTGCTTGGCGGCCGTGGCGATCGCCATCAGGCCCGAGGCGCACTGGCGGTCGACCGACATTCCGAGACGGTGACCGGGAGGCCGGAGCGAAGCGCGGCGGTTCGGCCGATCGTCGTCTGGACGCCCTGCTGGAGCGCCGCGCCCATGATCACGTCGTCCACTTCGGCCGGATCGATCCTGGCCCGCTCGACCGCCGCCCTGATGGCGTGGCTGGCGAGCGTCGGCGACGGAGTGGCGTTGAACGCGCCCCTGTACGCCTTGCCGATCGGCGTTCGGGCGGTGGAGACGATGACGGCTTCGCGGGTGGCCATGTTTGTTCCTTTCTTCTCAATCCTCCCCATCGCCAGAGGGGGAGGGGGACCCCGCGCAGCGGGGGGAGGGGTAGATGGCGGAGGCCTCGTCGATTACCCCTCCACCACCCTTCGGGTGGTCCCCCTCCCCACCGCTTCGCGGCGGGAAGGATTTCTCTACACGAATATAAGCCCGATCCAGTCGGCGACGAGGGCGGGCTTCTCCTCGCCCTCGATCTCGACCGTCACGTTGTGGACGAACTGCCACTGGCCCGGCTTTTTCTCCTCGAAGCGGGCGAGGGTGAAGCGGCCGCGGACCCGCTTGCCGCTGCGTACGGGCGCCATGAAGCGGACCCGCTCGAAGCCGTAATTGACGCCCATCTTCACGCCTTCGGGCCTCAGCGTCGCGTCGGCGGCCATCCGGCTGAGCAGCGCCAGGGTGAGGAAGCCGTGGGCGACGGTTCCGCCGAACGGAGTCTTCGCCGCGGCTACCGGGTCGATATGGATGAACTGCGGATCCTCGGTTACGTCGGCGAAGGCGTCGATCCGGGCCTGGTCGACGAGGACCCAGTCGGAGACTCCGACTTCGCTGCCGACTTTGGCTTGAATGTCTTCGATACTGGCGATGGGCATGGAGGCGGTCTAGAGGCTCCGCGACACCAGACTCAAGCCCTGCGAGGAATCGATATGGCGGACGCTACGGCAACCGCGCGCGCCCAATTGAGAGAGCTTCACCGAACGCCGGAACCGGAAGTGCTGAAGCCGCTGCTGCGCGACGCCGCGCTCGATTCCGATTCGCGCGCGCGAATCGAGACACGGGCGCTGGCGATGCTCGGCGAGCTTCGCGCCGCCCAGTCGTCGGGCTGGGTCAACCAGTTCCTCCAGGAATATCGGCTCAACACGTCGGAGGGCGTCGCCCTCCTTTCGCTCGCCGAGGCCTTTTTGCGAGTGCCCGATCCGGAGACCGCCGACCAGCTGATCGCCGACAAGCTCGGCAACGCCGACTGGCGCTCGCACAAGGGCAAGTCGCATTCGACCCTGGTCAATTCGGCGACCTGGGGGCTGGTGATCGGCCGGGCCCTGGTCAGCGAGACCGAGCAGGCCAGCGCGCTGAAGCGCCTCCTATCGCGCGCCGGCGAGCCATTCGTCCGCCAGGCGGTGGGCGCGGCGATGCGGCTGATGGGCGAGATCTTCGTCATGGGCCGCAATATCGACGAGGCCATCCGCCGGATGGAGAAGAAGGAGAATGCCGGCTTCACCGCGAGCTTCGACATGCTCGGCGAGGCGGCTCGCACCTTTCCCGACGCGGCACGCTATTTCCAATCCTACGAGGGCGCGATCCGAGCCGTCGGCAGGGTGGCGGAGCGCGGGCACAGCATCTCGGTCAAGCTCTCCGCCCTCCATCCCCGCTACGAGGTGGCCCAATACGAACGCTGCGTCCCAAACCTGATCGGGCAGGTCGAGGCGCTTGCGGTGCTGGCCAAGCAATCGAACATCGCCTTCACCATCGATGCCGAGGAGAGCGAACGGCTCGAGATGAGCCTCGACATCATCGAGGCGGTGGCCGGACTGCCTTCGCTCAAGGGCTGGGACGGATTGGGAATGGCCGTCCAGGCCTATGGCAAGCGCTGCCGGCCGACCATCGCCTGGGCTGATGCGATCGGCGCGGCGACCGGCCGCCGGATCGCGGTCCGGCTGGTCAAGGGCGCTTATTGGGACAGCGAGATCAAGCGCACCCAGGAACAGGGGCTGGCCGATTATCCCCTGTTCACCCGCAAGGCCTCGACCGACGTCTCCTATCTCGCCTGCGCGCGCGACATGCTGGCGGCGAAGAACATCTACCCCGCCTTCGCCACCCACAATGCCCTGACCGTCGCGAATATCCTCGAATGGGCGGGGACGAGCCGCGAGTTCGAATTCCAGCGGCTGCACGGCATGGGCGAGGGCCTCTACGAGAACCTGGTCCGCGAGCAGGGCTACCACACCCGGATTTACGCCCCGGTCGGAGGCCATCGCGACCTGCTCGCCTATCTCGTCCGCCGGCTGCTCGAGAACGGCGCCAATTCGAGCTTCGTCCATCAGCTCGCCGACGAGCGGCTGAGCGACGAGGATCTCATCGCCGACCCGGTGGCCAGGATCGCCGCCGTCGGCGGCACCCGCCACCCGGCCATCCCGCTGCCCGGCGACCTGTTCGCTCCGGAGCGGCCGAACAGCCGGGGGCTCGACCTCAATGACCGGCCGGAGCTGGAACGGGTCGCGGCGGCGGTGGCCCCGGCGCTCGACTTCGCCCCGGCAACGAGCCCGGACGCGGAGGCGCTGGTGACCCGCGCCCTGAAGGGCTTCGAGATCTGGTCGAAGCGAAGCGTCGAGGAACGCTCCGCCGCGCTCGAGCGGCTCGCCGACCTGCTCGAGCAGGAGCGCGACATGCTGATGCGGATCGCGGTTCAGGAGGCGAAGAAGTCGATCCCCGACGCCCTTGCCGAGGTTCGCGAGGCGGTCGACTTCTGCCGCTATTATGCCGCGCAGGCGAGGCTGCATCTGCAGCCGGTCGAGCTTCCGGGGCCGACCGGGGAGCGCAACGTGCTGAGGATGGAGGGGCGGGGCGCCTGGGTCTGCATCGCGCCCTGGAACTTCCCGCTCGCCATCTTCCTCGGCCAGGTCTCGGCCGCGCTTGCGGCCGGCAACAGCGTCGTCGCCAAGCCGGCGTCCCAGACCCCCGAGATCGCGGCCTATGCGGTCGGCCTCGCCCATTCGGCGGGAATCCCCGAGGACGCCCTGATCCTCGCCGCCGGCCGGCGGGACATGGGCCAGAAACTGATGGAGGACGTCCGAATCGCCGGAGTCGCCTTCACCGGATCGACCGCGACCGCCAAGACCATCGCCCGGACCCTGATCGCCGACGATCATCGCGACCTCATTCCCCTGATCGCCGAGACGGGCGGGATCAACGCGATGATCGTCGATTCGACCGCTTTGCCCGAGCAGGTCGTTCAGGACGTCGTCACCTCCGCCTTCCGCTCCGCCGGCCAGCGCTGCTCGGCGCTGCGCCTGCTGGTGCTCCAGGAGGAGATCGCCGAGCGGACCCTCGAAATGCTGTGCGGCGCCATGGACACGCTCGTGGTCGGCAACCCGGCCGATCCGCGCACCGACGTCGGGCCGGTGATCGACAAGGCGTCCTACGACCGGCTGATGGGCCGGCGCGAAGCGATGAAGGATCGCATCCTCAATACGGTCGCGGTCCCCAAGGACGGGCTCTTCGTCCCGCCGACCCTGATCCGGATCGACTCGGTCGAAGAGCTTCGCGAGGAATGGTTCGGCCCACTCCTCCACGTCGCCACCTGGAAGTCGGGCCGGCTCGCCGAGACGGTCGAGCGGGTCAACCGCTCCGGCTTCGGCCTCACCATGGGGCTGCACAGCCGGATCGCCCGGGCCGCCGAAACGGTCGAGGCGCTCGCCACGGTCGGCAACCTCTACGTCAATCGCTCGATGATCGGCGCCATCGTCGGCTCCCAGCCCTTCGGCGGCGAGGGCCTGTCGGGCACCGGACCCAAAGCGGGCGGCCCGCACTATCTGCCCCGCTTCTGCGCGGAGCGGGTGACGAGCACCGACACGACCAGCGCCGGCGGGAACGCGACCCTGCTGTCGCTGGAGGATGTGGGGCTCTGACGGAGTGGGCGAGACTCACGTCCACGAATTCGACTCCAGCGCCATCGCGCGCGCCCTTTACGACGAGGGTCCGGCGACGCTCGACATCTGGTACAAAGGCGGCGACCGCTACCGCTATTTCGACGTTCCGATCTCGGTCTATCGAGCTCTCGTTGCCGCCGCTTCGGCGGGCGAATATGTCAATTGCGAGATCAAGCCGCATTACCGCTATGAGGTAGAGGAGCGCCGCCGCCGATTCCGTCCCGATTGAGTCCGGGAGAGCCTTGCTCCTCGCGACCGCCTAGAATTGCCGCGACACGCCCAGATAGAGCTGCACGTCGGCGGCGTTGCGGAGGCCGAAATTGGCCCCGGCGTCGAGCTGGAGGCCGTCCCGCGCCATCCAGCCGGCGGAGAGCCCCGCAAGCCACTCCGTCGAAGGCTCCGCCGGGCCTTCGTCGCGTCGCGCGGCGATCTCGACGGTGGCGTCGAGATCGTCGGACAGCGGCACCGACAGTCCGGCGACTCCGCCATAAGCGAGATGGCGCCCGTTGCGATCCGAGTCCACCGTCGCCTCGACCTGGCCGGTCAGCCCGGCCTGGACGCCTTCGCCGAGATCGTAGCTCAGCGGGACCAGAAGCCCCGCCGACCAGTCGCCGGCGCCGATCGCAAGGCCGCCGGTCGGCAGGGTCGCGAACGGCATGACCGCCAGCGAGAAACCGCTCCCGTCGGGACTGGCCAGATTCTGTCGGAGCGCCAGGGTGACGTCGCCGGCGCCGGTGGCGCGGTCCACCGAGCCGGTCGAGTGATCGCGGGTTCGGACATGGCCGAACGCCGTCCAGCCGACTTGAGCTTCGAGGCCGTCGGTGAGGCCGATCCGGACGAGCAGCTGCCCGGCCTCGATCGTGTCGGCACGGCTGTCGGGCATCCGCTCCAGGGTCCAGTCGGCGAGGCCCAGCTCGATGTCGAAATACCCGGCATCCAGCGTGCAGGCGGGCGTGCCGAGCCCGGGCCGATCCGGACAGAATTCGCGCGGCTCCGCGCTTTGGGCCATCGTCGAGGCCAGGCCCAGACCAAGGATTGCGAGCATGATCCGGGCGGAAGGCATGGGCGGCACGTTAGGGAAATCAGTGGGCTTCGTCATGCCGGACTTGATCCGGCATCCATGAACACGGCTGTGCGTCATGATCAGAAGGCGGTGTTCATAGACCCCGGATCAAGTCCGGGGTGACGACGGGGAGCGTCGCCGCTAACCTCTTACCAATGAGCGACCATTCCGACTTCATCGCCGGCCTGCCCAAGGCCGAGCTTCACATGCATATCGAGGGCAGCCTCGAGCCCGAATTGATGTTCGCGCTGGCGCGGCGCAACCGGGTCGAGATTCCCTTTGGAAGCGTCGAGGAGGTCCGGGCGGCCTATAATTTCTCGAACCTGCAGGACTTCCTCGACATCTATTATCGCGGCGCGGACGTGCTTCGGACCGAGGAGGATTTCCGCGATCTGGCGGTCGCCTATTTCGACCGGGCGGCCGCCGACTCGGTCACCCATGCCGAGATTTTCTTCGACCCGCAGACCCATACCGCCCGCGGCATCCCCTTCGGGACGGTCATGGCCGGGCTTCTGGCCGGGATGGCCGAGGCCGGCGAGCGGCACGGCCTGACGTCCAGGCTCATCCTCTGCTTCCTGCGCCATCTCGACGAGGAGGATTCCTTCGCGACCTTGCGCGAGGCGGAGCCGTGGCTGGACCGGATCGAGGCGGTCGGGCTCGATTCCTCCGAGCTCGGCCACCCGCCGGAGAAGTTCGCCCGCGTTTTCCGGGCCGCGGCGGAACGGGGGCTGAAGCGGGTCGCCCATGCCGGCGAGGAGGGCCCGCCGGATTATGTATGGCAGGCGCTGGACGTGCTCGAAGTAGACCGGCTCGACCATGGCAACCGCTCGCTGGAGGATCCGCGCCTGGTCGAGCGGCTGGCGCGCGAGCGGATGACACTGACCGTCTGCCCGCTCTCGAACCACAAGCTGTGCGTGGTTCCGGACCTGGCGGCGCATCCGATCGACCGGATGCTTGCGGCGGGGCTTCACGCCACGATCAACTCGGACGATCCCGCTTATTTCGGCGGCTACGTGAACGCCAATTACCGCGCCGTCGCCGGAGCGCTCGGCCGCGAGGCTCTGGCGACGCTGGCGCGCAACAGCTTCGAGGGGTCGTTCCTGGGGGAGATGGAGAAAGCGGTGCAGATCGCGAAGCTTGAAGCTTACGTCGTGGAGACTCAGTCACCCTGAGTTTTCCGTCATTGCGAGCGGAGCGAAGCAATCCAGTGCGGCCTCGGAGTCCCGCTGGATTGCTTCGTCGCTTCGCTCCTCGCAATGACGAAGCCTACTCCGGATCGCGACCCGGCTCCGCCCTCTCCTCAGGCGGATAGGGCATGATCAGCCGCCCGTCCGGCGCCGCGGTGAAGCTGGCCTGGCTGGGATAGGCGAATTGGACGTCGAGCTCGGCGAAGCGACGCAGAATGTCGAGCATCACCGCCTCGCGAGCGACCAGGAAATCCTCGAGCTGGCGCGATTCGACGTGGAAGATGAGCTCGAAATCCAGCGACGAGGCGGCGAAGGCGACGAGGTGGGCGCGGTCGAACTTCGCTTGCGGCTGACGGCGGACGATCGCCTCCAGCTCGGCGGGGATCTTCGCGAGCATTTCGTGCGGAGTCTGATAGACCAGGCTGAGCAGGATCTGGGCTCGCCGATGCTCGAGCCGGGTCATGTTCTGGAGGCGGGCGTTGAGCAGATTGGCGTTGGAGACGATCACCTCCTCGCCGTTGACCGAGCGGATCCGGGTGCTCTTGAGGCCGATCCGCTCGACCGTGCCGCTATGCTTGTCGAAGGTGATCGTGTCGCCGCGGCGGAAGGGCTTGTCGAACAGGATCGAAAGCGCCGCGAACAGGTCGGAGAAGATGCCCTGGGCGGCGAGGCCGATGGCGATCCCGCCGATTCCGAGGCCGGCGATCAGGCCGGTGACGTTGACGCCCAGATTGTCGAGGATGAGGATGATGGCGATGGCGAACAGGGTCACCGTCACCAGCAGCCGGATGATCCCGATCGCCGAGGCGAGCGTGCTCTGCTCCTGGTCGCCGGTGCGGTGGGCGACATAGCCGAGGATCAGCTCGCGCGCCCAGATCGCCGCCTGCAGGAACGCGGTGACGACGAAGCCGAAATGGATGACCCCGAGCAACGCCGGAGGCGTGTTGGCGTGGTCGGCGACGAGCTGCGCCGAGGTGAAGATGATGAAGTAGATCTTGGTCTTGGCCAGCGCCCTGGCGAAGATCGCCGGCCAGTGGGGGTCGCCGTCGAGCCGGGCGATCACCTTGCAGCCCAATGAGCGCACGGCCAGCATCGCCAGGGCGATCGCGACCCCGATCGCCGTCGCGACCAGGATTCCGACCAGATTGCCGCTGACCCAGGCCTGGGCCTCGGCGCCGAGCGCGCTGGTCCTGGCGATCAAGTTCGACGTCGTTCCTGCCATCAGGCGGCCTTTGCAGGAACTTTGCCCTTCCCGTCCACCCTCGCCGGCGCCTCGGGAAGCGCTTCGAGGAACTCGACGAGGCCGCGCTCGGCCGAGCTCAGATATTTGGATGGGCGCGGCAGCGGCCGCTCGCCGATCGCCCCGGCATCCTTGGCAGCCTCGATCAGGGCTGGATGGACGTAGGATTTGCGGCTGATCGCGGCGGTGTTGCCGAGCGCCTCGGCGACCGGCTCGATGACGCTCTTCAATTTGACCTTGCCGTGCTTGCGGAAGCGGCGGATCATCTCCTCGAAAGCGATTGTGCTCGCGCCCCAGGTGCGGAAGTCCTTGGCGGTGAACTCCTCGCCCATCGCCTCCTTGATGTAGGAATTGACGTCGCCCGACGTGGCCGGGCAGACGTCCCCCTCCTCGTTGACATATTCGAAGAGATTCTGGCCCGGCAGATCCTGGGTCCGCTTGGCGATGCGGATCAGGTTGCGGTCGGTGAGGGTGACGGTGCGCTTGACGCCGTGCTTGCCGGCATAGCTGATCTTGAGCTGCCCGCGCGTGACCCTGGCGTGGCGATTGCGCAGGGTCGTCGCCCCGAAGCTCTTGTTGTCCTTCGCATATTCCTCGTTGCCGACCCGCATCCGGGTCTCGTCGATCAGCCGCACCACCGCGGCGAGAACCGTGTCGCGGACCGTCGGCTTGCCCGCCAGATCCTCCTCCACCTTCTTGCGCAGCTTCGGCAAGGCGCCGCCGAAGGCGGCCAGGCGCTCATATTTCGCCGCCTCCTGCTGAACCCGGAAATCCGGATTGTAGCGATATTGCTTGCGGCCCTTGGCGTCGTAGCCGGTCGCCAGAATGTGCCCTTCTGGCTTGGGGCAGAACCAGCAGCGCTCGTAGGCCGGCGGCATTCCGACGGCGTTCAGCCGGTCGATCTCGTCCCGATCGGTGATCCGGCTGCCGTCGGGCTTGAAATATTGCCAATAGCGGCCGCTGCGCTTGCGGGTGATTCCGGGCAGGGTCTGGTCGTCCACGAAGCACAGCATGGGGCGTGTAAGCGCACTCCCGCCCGCTTCGTTCCGGGAACGCGCTTCTCTCCTTTCCGTTGAGGACCCTGAAGGAGGATTTCATGCCCAGCATTTCCGAAGCCAAGGTCCTGATGATCGCCACCGACGGCTATGAGGATAGCGAGCTGCTCGAGCCTCGGCGGATCCTTCGGGAGCGCGGCGCCGACGTCACCCTCGCCTCGCTGGAGAAAGGCGAGATCGAGGGCGACAACGGCGCCACCGTCGCGGTGGACTGCACGATCGACGAGGTGGAGGCGGGCGATTACGATGCCCTGATCCTGCCCGGCGGCACCAAGAATCCCGACAAGCTCAGGATGAACGAGAAGGTGGTGGCGACGATCCGAGCCTTCGCCGACGCCGGCAAGCCGGTCGCGGCGATCTGCCACGGCCCGTGGCTGCTGGTCGAAGCGGATGTGATCCGCGGCCGGAAGGTCACGAGCTGGCCGTCGATCCGGACCGACCTGCGCAACGCCGGCGGCGAAGTGGTCGACGAGGCGGCGGTTACCGACGGCAATATCGTCACCAGCCGCAAGCCGGAGGACATTCCTGCCTTCACCGACGCGCTGATCGCGCTGTACGAAAAGGCCGAGGCGCCGCTCGAGACCGCCTGAAGCCCGCCCGTCATCCCGGCAATAGCCGGAATCCATGAACACGGATGGTGCAGGTTCGGCATCGGCGGTGTTCATGGATCCCGATCAAGTCCGGGATGGCGATCTGGCTTAGGCCGCCATCCGCACCGGCCGGCACTCCAGGCGGCGGTCGAACAGTCGGTTCAGCGCCCGCTGCGCCGGCCGCTCGACTCCGTGATAGAGCGCCACCGAGGCGAGGAAGGTGAGCAGCAGGAAGAAGCCGATCAGCGGCGGCGACACGTTCGCCGGATCTTCGACGAACGCTATCTTGAACAGGATGTAGAGGAGGAAGTGGACGAGATAGGTCGAGTAGCTGATCTCACCCAGATAGTGGATCGGCCGGGCGGCGAGCGGGTTGCCGGGGCGGTCGGCGGTCAGTGCGAGGGCCAGCAGCAGGCCGGCGAGGAACAAAGGCACGACCAAAGTCTCCGGAGCCGCGGTCACGAAGGCGAGGATCAGCGCCCCAACGGCGAGAGCGCCGGCGAGCCCGAAAGCCAGGGCCGGCCTCGAGCACCAACGCTGCCACAGCGCGCAGACGATCGTCCCCATCGAGAATTCCGTCACCGCCCGGAGCAGTCCGAAGCGCGGTATGTCGCGGTCGAGGATGAAGGCGCCGTTCCACCCCATGACCGCCGAGAGCAGGACGGCGAGGAGGAGAAGGGCGGCGACCGCCCAGGCCGGTGAAAGCCTCTTCCAGTCGACGCCCAGGACGATCAGCGGGAAGAGAAGATAGGCGGCGGCCTCGCCGCTGATCGACCAGCTCGGATCGTTCCAGGTGAGCCCGCCGGTGAAGCCCCAATTGTGGACGAGGAGGACGTGGAGCGGGAGTTCCTCCCAGGGATAATGGACCGTGTTGAGCTCGCCGGCCGCCGCGACCGCGGAGGCGTAGATCATTGTCAGTGCGAGGATGAAGAGGTGGAGCGGCCACACCCTCGCGACGCGCCGGGCGAGATATTTCGGCACCGCCCCGAACCCGTCGCGGCGAAGCCGGTCGGAATAGTTCAGCCACAGGACGAAGCCCGACAGCATGAAGAAGAGGTCGACGGCGAGATAGCCCTTGGAAAGGACGAAGCTCACCTCCGCCGGCACATAGGGCATTGCGCCGATCCTGATGTGGTAGAGAACCACGAACCAGGCGGCGAGACCGCGGATCCCGGTCAGCGCCGGGAGATCGGCGCGCGGCTTCGCCGGAGCGCCGCTCATGCCGGAGCGGCCCCGGCTCGCGCCCGGGCCGCGGCCGGGGCGAAGGCGGCGCGGGGCCGCTCCGCCCGTTCGCGCCGGGCGACGAGGTTGCCGAGGCCGATCTGAACGCCGAGGATCATCAGGGTGAACGGCGTATAGGCGATGGCGACGAACGAGGCGCCGACGAGGTAGATGATCTGGAAATGCTGGAGCGCGGTGGCGAGCGGCGCGATCCAGGCCTTGTCGCCCACCGCCTGGCGGTAGCGGCGCCGGAGCACCTCCATCCTGACCAGCCCGGCGATGTGAATGAGGAGGAAGAGGAGGAGGCCCGGAAAGCCCTGCTCGCCCAGCATCTCGAAATAGGCGCTGTGCCAGGCGCGGCCCTCATCCACCTCGGTGCGCGCGGCGATGGTCTGGACCCCGCCGGACTCCTGGGTGGTGACGGTGCGCACCTGGATCTTGTTTCCGAGATAGGCTCCGAAGCCGCCGCCCAGCGGATGCTCCTGAACGTAATTCCACGTCCAGCCCCAGACGGCGAGCCGCACCTTGGCCGACGAATCGCCCTCATAGCCCTGGATGGTCGACATCCGGCCGGTGAAGCTGTCGGGCAGGAACGGGACCGAGGCGACGACGAGCAGGCCCGCCCCGGCGAGATAGAGGAAGCGGCGCTTGACGTCGCGAAGCGTGAGCAAGCCCAGCACCGCGATGCAGACGAGGCCGGTTCGCGCCTCCGTTCCGATCGGCATCAGCAGGCAGGCGAAGACGAGGCCGGCGGCGAACGCTTTCACCCGCCAGTCGGGCGGGAAGATCGTCCCGAACTTCGCCAGCCACAGGATGATCGGAATGAGCGCGATCGCGATCGTCGAGATGGTGCTGCTCTCGTAGAGGTTGCTGTTGTTGGTCACCATCAGGTTGAGGACTCCGTAGCCCCCGCCGGACGCGACCGTCTTCAGCCCGCCGACGATGATGATCGCGGCCGCCGACAGGGTCAGGAACAACAGCAGCGCCTCGATCCGAAGCTTCGATCGCAAGGTCAAAGGGAGGAAGATGGCGAACGCCAGCGACGTCGACACCCAGTCCCATTTTTCCGCGGCCGCGATCGGAAAGGCGGCGTTCGAGGTCGTGTAGAAGCTGTAGCAGAGCAGGACCGCCAGCAGCCCCTGGCGGACGCTGAAGCTCAGGCCCGACTTCTTTTCGAAGAGCAGCCAGCTCGAGAAAGCGAGGCAGGCGACGATCATCGACAGCGGCAGGCTGTTCAGGAGGAGATAGGAGAGGCGCTGCGGAGCGACGGTATCGATATAGGCGTAGACGAGCACGAACAGGAACGGCCGGCGGAAGCCGAGCGCGAGCAGGCCGACGAGAAAGACGACGAAGGCATAGTCACGCATCCGAGCGGGCCTTGCCGAGGCTCCAGCGCCGGCTCTTCGGGGCGGCGGGCTCCGTCCCGGGCGCGGGATCCTCGTCCAGATCGGTGCGCGAGAGCAGTCGCCAGGCGACGAGCATCAACAGGCCGTGCGTGAGGGCGAGCGAGAAATTGTCGATCATCGGAGCCGTCCCTGCCCGCGCTTCATCCTTCTCTCCCTAGAGGAGCGCGGTTGACGGGCCGTTAAGCCTGGTACGCTTCCGTCATTGCGAGCGGAGCGAAGCAATCCAGTGCGGCTTCCAAGGCCGCTGGATTGCTTCGTCGCTGCGCTCCTCGCAATGACGAAACTATAGCGCCCGCTCGTAAACGGCATTGCCCCAGGCCTGCTGGGCCATCCGGGAAAAGGTGCGCAGGGCGCCGGAGCGAAGCGGAAAGGCCTCGGCGTCGAGCGGGAGATCGGCGAGGTCGGAGAAACGGGCCGTGGGCAACCCTTCCCTTTGCTCGGCGAGAAAGCCGCACAGTCTTTCGAATCGCCGGACAAGCAGCGAATTGGCCCTCTTGCCGCCGCGCGCTGCGAGCTCGAAGCTGTGGCCGACGAGGGTGACGACCGGATGTCCGCACCCGGCGGCGTGAAGCAAAGCGGCTTTCATCTCGTCGAACGAAACCGCGCAAATCTGAAGGTGCCTGAGGCTCCCCGGACTTTGCTCGATCTGGGTGACCGGGATCTCGACCATCCCCGCCAGCCGGGCCGGTGCGATCCGCCGCGGGTCGAGCGGAAGGGCGCTCGGATCGGGATGGTGGCTGCCATTGTGGCTGCTGTCATAAACGATGCCGAGCGCCGCCAGCGCCTCGAGCGTCGTCAGATCGGCGGCGTAGCTTCCGGCGCGGAAGGCGATGGGGGTCGGTGCTCCGGCCTCGACAAGCAGGTCGCGGGCGGTTCGGATCAGCTCCAGTTGCCGCTCCCGGTCGAGCCCCGTCAGCTCGAACACGGGGTCCGCCGGGTCGGCCCAACAGGGATGGATGTGGAGCTGGACCTCCTGGCCCGCCGCCAGGATCGGCTCGACCATCCGCCGGATCGGCTCGAGTCCGTAGAGGAGGGCCGGCATCGGATCGACGAAGAAGCAGGCCTTGAGGCCGTGGGCGGCGAGCCGCCGAAGCTGATAGCCGACCCCAACGCCCGCCGGATCGAAGCTCAGCGCCAGATTCTCCTGCCACGAGGCGCCGCCGAGGTGCCGGTCCCACCTCAGCTCGGTGTCGATCGTGAGGAGGACCCGGGTCGCCATTTCAGTGCCGGGCGAGCATCTGGATCCGCGGGCCCAACCGGTTGTTGCGGATCGCGAGCCGCTCCCCGCTCCAGTCGCCGACGAAGGCGGTGGACCAGCGGAAGCCCGGCGCCACCGAGGCGTCATTGTCCTCGATCGCCAGCCCGCTCGAGCGATTCTCCGCCCCTTCCGGAGCGACCGAGATCATCGTCGCGTAATTCTCCTTGCCGGTGCCGTGGACGAAGAGATTGCCGGCGATCCGGCCGACCGCGCCGTTGGAGACGTCGATCAGATAGTTGGTCCGGCGGCCGCGGCTGTCGTCGAAGCTGGTGTTCAGGATCTCGATCCGCGGCGCCCGGCTCTTGACGTAATGGCCGCCCCTGCCGCGCTCGAAGCGGGAGTTGGTGACGCTCAGGCTGCCATAATGGCCGATATAGATGCTATGGACCCCATCGCCCTCGCCGAGGCCGCTGAACGTCGACCGGTCGATCCGGATGGAGCCCGGGGGACCGTCGTGCGACAGGATTCCGCACTGGCCGTCCGAGAAGAGGGTGTAGGAAACGTCGAGGTCCCCGTCCTGGAGACGGATTCCGGCGCCGTTACCGTCGGGGACCCGGACCCGGGTAAAGACCAGCCCCTCGACCCGAGCGCCTTTGCCCTTGAGCACCAGCGTCGCCTTGCCCTCGCAGGCGCCGCCGTCGAAGATGGCCTCGCCGCGCCGTTCGGCGACATAGGCGACCCGCCCGGCTTCCTGGACCGCGCACTCGTCGTAGCGGCCCGGAGCGATCCGGATCGTCCCGCTGCCGCGCCCGATCGCGGTCACCGCGTCCTGGAGGGTGCCGAACGCCTCGCCGGTCTCGGCCAGGGTGAAGGGCGCGCCGGGCTGCGCCTGGAGCGGCCAGGCCGCGGCCGCCGCAAGCCCGAGCGCGATCAGGGTCTTCGCCTTCATGCCTTCTTCTCCTGCTCGCCGGGACACATGGGCCAGGACCGGTTGACGGGCCGTTAAGCTTGCTGTGGCAAAGCGCCCTGCATGCGCATCCTCCACGTGCTCGACCACAGCCTTCCGCTCCACAGCGGCTACACCTTCCGCACGCGCGCGATCGTGACGGCGCAGAAGGCTCGGGGCATGGACGTGGCGTGCCTCACCGGAGTTCGCCACTGGCGGGACGGCGACGATCCCGAGACGATCGAAGGCATCGACTTCTATCGCACGCCGAGGCCCGCCCCCGCCCCTTCCCCCTTGCGGGAATGGCGGGAGATCAAGGCGCTCGAGGCCCGGCTCGACGCTTTGGCGGAGGCGTGGAAGCCGGACCAGCTCCACGTCCATTCGCCGGTCCTGAACGCGCTCGCGGCCCTGCCCGTGGCGAAACGCCGGGGCCTGCCCCTCATCTACGAGATTCGCGCCTTCTGGGAAGACGCGGCGGTCGGCAACGGAACCGGGCGCGAAGGCTCGATCCGCTACCGGCTGATCCGGAAGTTCGAAACCTGGGCGGCGCGCCGGGCCGACGGAGTCGCCGTGATCTGCGAAGGGCTGAGGCGCGACCTGATCGGCCGCGGCATTCCGGCGGAGAAGATCATCGTCGCGCCCAACGGGGTCGATCTTACGCTGTTCGGAAGCCCGCTCGCCGCCGATCTGAACCTTGCCCGCAAGCTCGGCCTCGCCGGCGCCGACGTCGTCGGCTTCATCGGCTCCTTCTACGATTATGAGGGGCTCGACGATCTCATCGCGGCGATGCCCCTGCTCCTGAAGAAGCGCCCGAAGGCGCATCTCCTCCTCGTCGGCGGCGGACCGGTGGAGGAGGCCCTGAGGGCGCAGGCCAAGGCCTCGCCGGCCAGGACCCGGATCCACTTCATGGGCCGCGTGCCTCACCATGAGGTCGACCGTTATTACGGCCTCATCGACATCCTCGCTTATCCCCGCAAGGCGATGCGGCTCACCGAGCTGGTGACTCCGTTGAAGCCGCTCGAGGCGATGGCGCAGAGGAAGCTGGTCGTCGCCTCCAACGTCGGCGGCCATCGCGAGCTGATCGAGGACGGAGTCACCGGCACTCTGTACCCCGCGGGGGACCCCGACGCCCTGACCGACGCGCTCGAGACCCTGTTCGCCAATCGCGGCCGCTGGGACGAACGGCGCGACTCGGCGCAAGCCTTCGTCCGGCGAGATCGTAACTGGTCGTCAAATATTTCCAGTTACATACCCGCTTACCAGAAGCTCACGGGCAAGGCGGTCTGATGCCGAAACTCTCTTTTCCAAGCGCGCGCGCATTCGACACGGGGCTTGCGGCGCTGGCGGCTTTGTCCGCCGGCTTCGTTGCCTTCGCGATGCCGGAGTCGCTCTTTTCGAGCCTGGTCGCGGCCACCCCGCTCCCGGAATTGATCTCCGCCGCGCAGCCGCCACTGGGCGAGACGGCGCGGCTCGCCGCGGTCGCAGCGGCCGCGTCCCTCACCTTCGCCGCGATATGGGGCCTGATGGCGGCTCTGGGCCGGCTGCCCGAGCGCCTCGATCCGGAAGCCAAGCTTGAAGCGGAGGCGCAAGCGCCGCGGCTTCGGCGCGCCGACTCCCATCCCGATGCCCCGGCCCGCCGGCCCTTGCTCGCTCGCGATCTCGGCGAGCCGCTCGATCTGGAAGATTTCCCGGAGGCCCCGGCCGAAGAGGAGCCCGCTTTCGCCGAGGCCGGGCACCGGCCGCTTCCCGCCTTCCTGGTTCCCCAGGCCCCCGAACCCGAGCCGGTCGCCGAGGCCGAGCCGCAATGGGATGAGCCGGAGGCCCTCTGGGCGCCTTCGGAACCGAAAAAATCGGTACCGGAACTCGAACCGGAATCGGAACCGCTGCCCCTTTCCGAGCTCGCCGCCATGCTGCCGGAGGCCGAGGAAGAAGAAGAGGAATTGGACCAGTCGTTGTCGCAGCTGGTCAACCGAATCGAATTCGGGCTGTCGCGCAAGCGCCAGGCTCTCCCCGCCGCCGCGGGCCTGCCGCGGGTGGAGGAATTGCCGGCGGAGCAGGAGAAAGTCGGCCATCGCCTGCGCAGCGCGATAAGCGACCTCCAGAAGATCGCCTCCACCGGCGGCTGAGGCGCTCACCTTTCTTCCACCGTCAAGGCATCGAGTCGGATATAAGCGAGACCGGGCCGCCGCTCCTCCGCGACCAGCGACACGTCCGCGAGCAGGTGGCCCCGCAGCACGAAGTTACGCGCGTCGAGACCGCTGAGGAACAGTGCCGCCGCCGCCTCGGCGCCCTCGCCTTCGAGCCTGAAGGCGAGCTCGTGGCGGGCGCCCTGGAAGGTGACGCTCGCCCAGCGTCGGCTTCGAATCTCCTCGACCGCGAATCCGGTGAAGTTCACGAAGTTCACGATGGCGTGTAAAAACGCGGTAGCCGCATCGGTCAGCGGCGGCGTCGCCCAGAACGAGTTCGCGGGGGTCCCTCCGCCAAGTCGCGCTCGACCCGGTCCAGATAGGCCTGGATTTTCGCCGCCATCCGCGGCCGCGGGAGCCGGCCCCTTCGGATCTGGAAAACGAGTTGGGGGTCGCCAGTCACCTCCAGTCCTAAACGGGTGGGCGACGTTCGTGTGCGCTTGAGGAAAAGATTTATCCTGCGCCGCAAGGACCATGTCACCAGAGCTCCCCGAATTAGTGTTCGTGTTATGCTCTGTATATAGTCCCAACTTCCTATTTGTCTAGGAATGTTCCTACCAAAACGGATGATTCTGCCCGAGCGTCGCCGCTAGCGTCGGCGCTCGTTCAGCCAGAAGAGCAAGGCGATCGCGACGCCCGCGCCGAGGCCGGCGAGGAAGCCGATGCTCGGCTGACCGGCGATCACGCCCGCCACTGCTCCGGCGAGGATGCTGATCGCGAGGATGAAGCCGGCCGCCTGGGTGGATCGCTGGGACATGAGGGGCCTTTGGCAGGAAGGGGGACTCAACTCAAATCCTCCCCATCTCGCGATGGGGAGGATTAAAGTAGTGAATCCCGCGTCAAGCATCACCCTGCGGGGTTTCGAAACCCGCGCGGTGCTAGAGCGGCGGAAACCGACCATTGGGGAAAGAATTGCTTCAGCAGACCGCCTTCGCGCCCGCCGCCTTCACCGAGGCGGCGCAGCTGATCGAACGTTTCGGCCAATATGCCGGGTCGGAGGCCGCCCTGCGCGCGGACCGAAGCCGCGACCTCGGCAATTTCGTCCATTTCTGCCGCTGGCGCGAGGTCGGACGGATGATCGAGCTGATCCGCGACGAGGCGGTGACCGGGCCGGTTCATTAAAGCCGCGCCCTCCCCGTCATTGCGAGCGTAGCGAAGCAATCCAGCGGCTCATGCGTCCGTAGCTGGATTGCTTCGTCGCTTCGCTCCTCGCAATGACGGGTACCCCGCAATCTTACGGCTGGCGGCCCCCTCCTCCCCCCGCTAGTTTCGCGCCATGTTTCAAGTCGATGCGGGGCGGGGGGTGGCGGCCGCTCTGGCCGCCCTTTTGCTGTGCGCCTGTCCCGGGGCGCTGCTCGCCCAGGAGCAGCCGCCGCCCGCGGATCCGCTCGACCAGGCGCCGCTCGACCCGTCCGCGCCGCTCGACCAATTGCCGGACCTCGGAGTCGACTGGCCGGACATGGAGCAGGGCAATGACGACCGAATCGCCGACGCTCCCGACACGGCCATCGCCGACTCCGCCGCCGAGCGCCGCTATACCGTCCGGATCGAGGGCCTCGATGCCGACACCGAAGCGGCGCTGCGCTCGCAATTCGATTCGCTCTCCACGCTCGGCCGGAACGACAAGGATCCCGCCAACGCCGCCCAGATCGACCGCCGCGCCCGCGAGGATGCCGACCTCCTGGCGGAATTGCTCCGCGCCCGCGGCTATTACGACGCTCTGGTTCGAACCCGGGTCGAGGGAGCCACCGCCGGGGGCGAGGTGATCGTGACGCTCGGGGCCGAGCCGGGCCCCGTCTACACTTTCGCCGAGGTCAACCTGCCGGGGATCGACTCCGCCGGCGGGGACGAGGCGGCCCTTCGCGATGCCTTCGCCGTGGCGGCGGACGAGCCGGTCGACGCGGCGCGGGTGACCGCGGGCGAAGCGGCGCTTCGAGTCGAGCTCGGCAAGCGCGGCTATGCCTTCGCGGAACTGGGCGAGATGGATATCGCCCTCGACCATGAGACCCGCACCGCCGCCCTCACCTTGCCGGTCAACCCGAACGGAACCCGCCGGTTCGGCCGGATCCGGGTCGAAGGGCGGCCTCTGTTCGGCGCCCGGCACATTCAGAGGATCGCGCGCTGGAACCCGGGCGCGCCTTACGAGGCGGCTCTGGTCGAAGATTTGCGGCGGGCGCTGATCGCCACCGGGCTCGTTTCTTCGGTCGCGATCAAGCCGGTGGCGGCTCAGGACAAGAGCGTCGACCTCGCCGTCTCGCTGGAACGGGCGCCGATGCGGACCATCGCCGGCCAGGCGGGCTACGGAACCGGCGAAGGCATCAGGGTCGAGGCGAGCTGGCAGCACCGCAATTTGCTCCCCCCCGAAGGCGCGGTCACCTTCCGCGGAGTCGTCGGGACCCAGGAACAGCTGGTCGGCGCCGTCCTTCGCCGCAACAACTTCCTGCGCCGCGACCAGGTGCTGACCGCCCAGGTCGCGATCAGCCATATCGACCGCGCCGCCTATGACGCCCGGACGACGATCCTCTCGGGCGCGATCGAGCGGCAGACCAACCTCATCTGGCAGAAGAAATGGACCTGGTCGGTGGGCGCCGAGCTGGTTGCCACCGACGAGCGCGACGTCGACCTCGACACCGCCACCACCCGCCGCCGGACCTTCTTCATCGGCGCCCTTCCCGCGAGCCTCAGCTACGACGGCTCCAACGACCTTCTCGACCCGACCGTCGGCTACCGCCTCGCCTTGCGCTTCTCGCCCGAAGCCTCGCTCCAGTCCGGCACCTTCGGCTATGCCCGGACCCAGGTCGACGCCAGCGTCTACCAGCCCTTCACGCCGACCGTGACCCTGGCCGGCCGGATCCGGCTCGGAACGATCCTCGGCGCCGACCGCGATTCCATCGCCCCGTCGCGGCGCTTCTATGCGGGCGGCGGCGGCTCGGTGCGCGGCTACGGCTTCCAGCGGCTGGGCCCGCGCGATCCGGTGTTCGACGATCCGATCGGCGGCCGAAGCCTCACCGAATTCGCGGTCGAGGCCCGGATCCGCTGGGGCAATTGGGGAGTCGTGCCGTTCGTCGACGGCGGCAACATCTCGACCTCGCCTCTGCCCAAATTCGACAATCTGCGCTTCGGCGCCGGAATCGGAATTCGCTACCACACCCGTTTCGGGCCGATCCGGGTCGACGTCGGCACTCCGCTCAACCCCCGCAGCGGCGATTCCCGGGTGGCCGTCTACGTCTCGCTCGGCCAGGCCTTCTGATGGACGGCGACGAGGCCCCGCCGCCGCCGCCGCGACGCCGCCGCTGGCTGTCGCGCCTGGCGAAATGGGTGGTCGGCCTCGCGCTCGGCCTGGCCGCCCTGACCGCCCTGCTGGCGGTGCTTCTCGACACCGGCGCCGGCCACCGCTTCATCGCCGACCGGATCGCCGCGATGGCGCCGGATTCTGGGCTCAGGATCCACATCGGCCGGATCGAAGGCTCGATCTGGAGCGATACCCGGCTTCGCGACGTCAGGCTCTACGACCCGAAGGGCCTGTTCGCGGAATCGCCGTTGATCGAGGTCGACTGGCAGCCGCTCGCCTGGATCACTAACCGCCTTGTCATCCACCGCCTCGACTCCGACCTCGCCGCGCTCCACCGCCTCCCCGGGCTCCGCCCGAGCGAGAAGCCGGGGCCGGTCCTGCCCGGCTTCGACATCCATGTCGGACGTCTTGACGTCGCCCAGCTCAGGATCGGCAAGGCGGTGACCGGGCAGCCTCGGGTGGCGAGCCTCTCCGGGGAGGCCGACATCCGTTCGGGCCGAGCCCTCGTCAACCTCAGGGCGGCGGTGAAAGGCGGCGGCGACCGGCTCTCGCTCCTCCTCGACGCCGAGCCGGACCGCGACCGCTTCGACCTCGACGTCAGGCTCGATTCGCCGGCCCGCGGAGTCGCCGGCGCCATGCTCGGGACGGGACGGCCGATCGCACTCACCATCGACGGCGACGGCCGCTGGGCGCGGTGGAACGGGATCGCCCGGCTCGACCTGTCCGGACGGCGCACCGCCGATCTTCGCCTTCGCGCCGTGAACGGCCGCTACAGCCTCGCCGGCCGGCTCGCCCCGGCGCAATTCTGGACGGGCAAGAAAGCGCGGCTGACCGCGCCGGTCGTCCAGGTGATCGGCAACGCCACGCTCAAGGACCGCCAGCTCGAGGGACGGCTCGCGCTTCGCTCGCCGGCGATGAGCGTGGTCGGCACCGGCATGATCGACCTTGCCCGAAGCGCTTTTCGCGACCTTCGGATCGGCGCCGATCTGCTTCGGCCTCCGGCCATGTTCCCGAACATGACCGGGCAGAAGGTGCGCCTCGTCGCCCTGCTCAACGGCCCGTTCAAGACCTTCGCCTTCGCCTACCGGCTGACCAGCCCACGGGTCGCGTTCGACAATACCGGCTTCGAGGACGTCTGGGCGCAGGGGCGAGGGCGCTTCTCCAGGGCGCCGGTGACCGTGCCCATCGCCATGTCGGCGCGGCGGGTGACCGGAGTCGGCGACGTCGCCGGCGGGATCCTCGCCAATCTGCGGGTCGAGGGCCTGCTCAAGGTGACCGGCAAGGCGCTGACCGGCGAGGGGCTCGACCTCACCTCCGACAAGCTCAAGGGCAAGCTCAGCCTCTTCGTCGACCTCATCACCGGCCGCTTCGACGTCGTCCTGTCCGGCGGCCTCACCCGCTACTTCATCCCGGGCCTCGGAATCGTCGACGTCGTCACCGAACTGAAGGTAGTGCCCAACCCCAGCGGCAAGGGAACCCTGGTCACCGGCAAGGGGCGCGCCTGGGTCCGGCGGTTCGACAACAAGTTCCTCGCCGGCCTGGCGGGCGGCCTGCCCTATCTCGAGGCGGATCTCGTCCGGGGCAATGATTTCATCGTCCATTTCAGCAACCTCGTCCTCACCGCGCCGAAGATCCGGATAACCGGCACCGGATTCCGTCGGCGCGACGGCACCTTCTTCTTCGAGGGCAAGGGCGCGCAGGCGACCTACGGCCCGTTCGCGATGAGCCTCGACGGACGGATCGAGCGGCCGAAGATGGCGATCCGCCTCGCCCGGCCGAGCGAAGCGCTTGGGCTCACCGACGTGCTTCTCGACCTCGACCCGACCGAGGCCGGCTTCGACTACCGGGCCGCCGGAGGATCGCATCTCGGCCCCTTCACCTCGAACGGCGCCATCCTTCTGCCCAGGGGCCAGCCCGCCCTCATCCAGGTGGCGGCGATAAACGTCTCGAACACGAGGGCTTCGGGAGCGCTCCGCTCCAACCCCGGCGGCTTCACCGGCCAACTCGACGTCGACGGCGGCGGCCTCGCCGGCCGGCTCGCGTTCAGCCCGTTCAACAACCTCCAGCGCATCGCCATCGACCTCAGGGCCGACAATGCCCGCTTCGCCGGACCGCCGCCGATCATGATCCGAAGCGGCCGGCTGGAAGGCGTTGCCCTGCTCGATCCCGCCGGAACCTCGCTCAAGGGCAGTCTCACCGCCCGGGGCCTCAGCCGGGGCGCCCTGTCGATCGCCAGCCTCAACGCGACCGGCGAGCTTCGCGGCGGCAGCGGCCAGATCCGCGCCCGAATCGCCGGCACCCGCGGCCGCGACTTCGTCTTCGACACCGTCGCCGACATCGCCCCCGGGCGGCTTCGGCTGACCGGCCGGGGCACCGTCGACCGGCGCGCGCTCGCGCTTACCCAGCCGGCGATTTTCGTCCGCGAGGGCGACGGCTGGCGGCTCGCCCCCACGTCGCTCACCTTCGCCGGCGGCAATGCGAGCGTCTCGGGCCTGTTCGGCGGATCGACCAGCGAGCTGAACGCCAAGGTGGAATCGATGCCGCTCGGAGTGCTCGACATCGGCTGGCCCCGGCTCGGCCTCGGCGGAAGCGCGTCGGGCACTCTGAGCTACCGGTTCGGGGCGGTGGGCGAGCCGAGCGGCGACGCCAATCTGAGGATCCGGGGCCTCACCCGGTCGGGCCTCGTCCTGTCCTCCCGACCGGTCGACATCGGCCTGGTCGCGAAGCTGGCCGGCGGCAATGCGGCGTTGCGCGCGGTCGCGGTCAGCGACGGCCGGACGATCGGCCGAGCCCAGGCGCGGCTCGCTCCGATCGGGCGGAGCGGCAATATCGGCGAGCGGCTGAACGCCGCGCCCTTATTCGCTCAGCTTCGCTACAACGGCCCCGCCGACACTTTGTGGCGGCTGACCGGGGTCGAGCTTCTCGACGTCTCCGGCCCGGTCGCGGTCGGCGCCGACGCGCGCGGGACTCTCAGCAACCCCCAGATCCGAGGCTCGCTGAGGACCGAGCGGGCGCGGATCGAGAGCGCGGTGACCGGAATGGTGATCGACAACGTGCGGGCCTCGGGCCGGTTCGGCGGCTCCAAGCTGGTCCTCGACAGCTTCGCCGGAACCACCAAGCGCGGCGGCTCCGTGACCGGCCGGGCCATTTTCGACCTCGCCGGTCCGAAGGGCTTCGGAATCGACATCGCGCTCGACGCCAAGGCCGCACAATTGCTCGACCGGGACGACATCAAGGCGCAGGTGACCGGCCCCGTCGCGATCCGCTCGGACGGCGAAAATGGAAGCATCTCCGGCAAGGTCGACCTGGTCAGCGGCAGCTTCCGCCTGGGCAGCGTCACCGCCTCGACCCAGGTGCCGCGGCTCGCCGTTCGCGAGATCAACCGCCCCGCCGACGAGCGGCCGGTGGCGAGGCGGCTCTCGCCCTGGCGGCTCGATCTCGACGTCCAGGCCCGCAACCGGCTGATGGTCACCGGACTTGGCATCAACAGCGAATGGAGCGCCGACCTCAAGATCGCCGGAACCGTCACCGAGCCGAGGATCAGCGGCCGCGCCGACCTCATCCGCGGCAGCTACGATTTCGCCGGCCGCCGCTTCGACCTCGAGCGCGGCCAGATCCGCTTCCTCGGCGAATCCCCGGTCAATCCGGTCCTCGACATCACCGCCGAGGGTGGGGTGCAGGGCCTGAACGCCGTCATCCGGGTGACCGGCCGCGGCCAGCGTCCGGAAATATCCTTCTCGAGCACACCGGCGCTGCCGCAGGACGAGCTGCTCAGCCGGCTTCTCTTCGGCACCTCGATCACCAACCTGTCGGCGCCGGAGGCGCTCCAGCTCGCCGCGGCGGTGGCCTCGTTGAACAATAGCGGCGGCGGCCTCGACCCGATCAACGCGGTCCGCGCCGCCACCGGACTCGACCGGCTGCGAATCGTCCCCGCCGACATCACCACCGGCCAGGGCACCGCCATCGCCGCCGGCAAGTATCTCGGCCGGCGAGTCTATGTGGAGGTGGTGACCGACGCGCGCGGCTATTCGGCGACCCTCGTCGAATATCAGATCACCCGCTGGCTCGCGCTCCTCTCCAGCATCTCGACCATCGGCCGGGAGAGCGTGAACGTCAGGGTGTCGAAGGATTATTAGGGGAACCTCGCCCTTGCGAGGAGCGAAGCGACGAAGCAATCCAGCTTCTGACGCCGAAGCTCTGGATTGCTTCGCTACGCTCGCAATGACGGCAATTGATCTATGTTTACAGCTACTCCCGGCGACAGGCAGCATTTCGTTAACGGGCAAGGGCTTATGTCCGGCTCAGCCTCAACTTGGGGATGGGGATCGAAAATGTCCTCGGACGACGAACAGGGCCTGGACAGCGGCCGGCGTGCGGAACGGCTTCCGCTCGACGCGGAGACCCGGCTCCGGCCGAACAACTGGAGCAGCCTCCAGATCACGATGCTGGACCTGTCGGCCTCCGGCTTCCGCGCCGAATGCGAAGCTCGGGTCAAGCCCGGAAGCAGCGTTTCCCTCGACGTCCCCGGGATCGGCGCGGTCGAGGCCCAGGTCGAGTGGCAGCGCGGCGCCCAGTTCGGCGCCCGTTTCTTCGCCCCGATCGAGATCGAGCGCTGCCAGTGGACCTTCCGCGAGCCCCATCCCACTCTGGCGCGGCTGCTGATCGAGCGGGCGGCGGCGAAGCGGGCCGGGCGGCGCGGAGCCGAGGGACAGCTGAGGCATGAAATCCTTTCCGCCTTGCCGATGCGCAAGGGCGTCGCTTCGGCCTGAATCGAGGGGGCGCCGATAAGCGCTTTCTTAACCTCGGCTACCTAGTCTCCTTCCACCGGGCTTCGGGGGGAACCGGCGGATCATTATCGGGACTTTAAACGGATGCGCAAAGGGCGGTTCGCCGGTTTGAGCGACAGGGGCCTGGAGCCCGTCACTCCGCCGGAGCTCGCGGAGCTTTTGCTGTTCGATTTCACCCAGGCGGCCGATGAAGACGATGATCGCGCCGCGTGCGCGCGGGCCCGGACGATCGAGCTCTCGCTGCCGCTCCTGGCCGGGTCCCATGCGCTGTGGGGCGCGGTGCTGGTCGGTGGGCTCGCCGCCTCCGGGGCGACGGCGGGGCTCGCGGCCCTCGCCGGCCTCCTGCTCGCCATCCTGCTCCTCGACGGCGCGCTCTGGCTCGCTCTGAAGCGGCTTGCGCTTCGTCCCTATCAGGCGATGCGCCTCACCTTTTTGCATGGCGCCGCAACCGCCGGGCTTTGGCTCGTCGCCGCTCTCGTCGCGCCCGAAGCGCAGACGCTCCTCGTCAAGGCGGCGCTCGTCGCCGGCGCCGGGTCCGCCATCGCCATCTTCTTCACGGTGCCGCTGCTGATGATCCTGGCGCTCGCAACGACCTTCCTGGTCGCCTCGTTCATGCCGAGCGAGGAGCCGATCGTCGCCATCGGCGGAGCGTTCAGCCTCTTCCTGATGTGCCTCGGGATTGCCCGCTCGCGCCAGTTTCTCTTCGCCGCACGCCAGCGCCTCTCGCTCGAATGGCGGGCGGAAAAAGCGCGCCGCTTCGTCGCCGACTTCGAGGCGAGCGGCCGCGGCTGGTTCTGGGAGACCAACGCCGACGGAGCCCTGAGCTACGTTTCGGAGCCGTTCGCCGGCCATCTCGGGCTCGCCGCCGCCGAGCTGATCGGCCGCCGCTTCGAGGAGGTGCTCCTGCCGGGCAGCGACGGCGAGGATGACAGCCGCCGCACTCTCGGCTTCCATCTCTCCGCCCGTTTCCCCTTCGCCGACGTCGTCGTGCGGGCGCCGACGGCGGCGGCCGACGAGGTCTGGTGGCTGCTTTCGGGCAATCCCAATTTCGACGATTACGGCCGCTTTCTCGGCTTCCGCGGCCTTGGCAGCAATCTGAGCGAGCAGCGCCGGAACGAGGCCGAAGCGAGCAAGCTGGCGCGTTACGACAGCCTCACCAACCTGCCCAACCGGGCGATGATGCGTTCCATGCTGGACCAGGCGCTCGCCAATGCCGACGCCCGCCTCCGGGGCTGCGCCCTGATGATCATCGACCTCGACCGCTTCAAGCAGGTCAACGACACGCTCGGCCATCCGGTCGGCGACAAATTGCTGAAGAAGGTGGCCGGCCGCCTTACCGAGGTGCTCGGCGAGGACGGGCAGGTCGGCCGGCTCGGCGGCGACGAGTTCGAGGCGATCCTGCCCGGGATCGAGGAGGAGGGCCACCTTTCGGAGCTGGCTCGGCGGCTGATCGATCAGGTTTCGCGCCCGTACAAGATCGAAGGGCATGAAATCCGGATCGGCGCCTCGGTCGGGATCGCGGTGGCCTTGCCCGGCAAGACCCTGGCCGAGGGTCTGATCAAGGACGCGGACGTCGCCCTCTATGCCGCCAAGGCGGACGGCCGCGGCACCTTCCGATTCTTCGCGCAGGAGATGCACGCGCTCGCGACCGAACGGCAGATATTGGAGAAGGACCTTCGCGAGGCCCTGGCCAACGACCAGCTGGCCCTCGTCTACCAGCCCATCGTCGACTCGGTTTCGGAAGAAGTGGTCGCGTTCGAGGCCCTGCTGCGCTGGCACCATCCGGCACGCGGGCTGCTCGCCCCCGCTCTGGTCATCCCGCTCGCCGAGGAGTGCGGCCTGATGCCCCGCATCGGCGACTGGGTGCTGAGGAGCGCCTGCGGCGAGGCGGCGAAATGGCCGCCCCACATCCGGGTGGCGGTCAACCTCTCCCCCACCCAGTTCGCCGATCCGGCGCTGGCCGCCATCGTGACCGGAGCCCTCGCGGCCTCGCAGCTCGATCCGGATCGGCTCGAGCTCGAGATCAACGAAGCGGTGTTCCTCGCCGATCGCAAGATCACCGAAACGACCCTGGCCCGCCTGCGCAGCCTCGGAGTTCGCCGCGCTCTCGACAATTTCGGCACCGGCCATTCGGGCCTGGGCCATTTGCGCGACGCGCCGCTCGACAAGATCAAGATCGACCAGAGCTTCGTTCGCGGCGCCGCCAGCCCGGGCAGCCGCAACGGCGCCATCGTCCGGGCCATCGTCGTCCTCGCCGAGAGCCTCGGCATGGACACGACCGCGGAGGGCGCCGAGACGATCGAGGAGCTTTCGCTGATCCGCCGGCTCGGCTGCTCGCAGGTGCAGGGCTTCATTTTCGCCAGGCCGATGCCGCCCGAGGAGGCGCTGGCCCTGGCCGCGGCGAGCCGGCCATCCGCCGAAGTCGTCGGCTTCAGCCGCCCGCCCCGCCACCTTCTGATCCGCAACGGCACCTTGCTCTATGAAGGACGCGCTTTGCCGGTCAGGCTGCGCAATATCTCCGCCGACGGCGCGATGATCGAAAGCGAGCGGAGTCTCGACCCCGGAACCCCGGTGGAGCTCGACCTCGACGAGGCCGGGACCCTCGCCGCCGAGGTCCGCTGGTGCCAGCAGGGCCAGGTCGGCCTTCACTTCGCGGAGGCGTTCGCCCTCGGCAAGCTGGCGCGGACCCGGCGGCGGGAAAAGGCGGCGGCGGTTCGCTAGGCGCTTTTCGCCCCGTCATTGCGAGCGAAGCGAAGCAATCCAGTGCGGCCTCGAAAGGCCCGCTGGATTGCTTCGTCGCTTCGTTCCCCGCAATGACGGCTAGCTCGAATAATAAAGGTCGTATTCGACCGGGCTCGGAGTGGTTTCCCAGCGCATCTGCTCCTCCCACTTGAGCTCCATATACGCATCGATCTGGTCGTCGCTGAAGACGTCGCCCTTGGTCAGGAAGGCGCGGTCGTTCTGGAGGGAGATGAGCGCCTCGCGGAGCGAACCGCAGACGGTGGGGACGTTGACCAGTTCCTGCGGCGGCAGATCGTAGAGATTCTTGTCCATCGGGTCGCCCGGATGGATCCGGTTCTGGATTCCATCGAGGCCCGCCATCAATATCGCCGAATAAGCGAGATAGGGATTGGCGAGCGCGTCCGGGAATCGGAACTCGACCCGCTTCGCCTTCTCGCCGGCGCCGTAGGGGATCCGGCAGGAGGCGGAGCGGTTACGGCTCGAATAAGCGAGCAGAACCGGCGCCTCGAAGCCGGGGACGAGGCGCTTGTAGCTGTTCGTCGTCGGGTTGGTGAAGGCGTTCAGCGCCTTGGCGTGCTTGATCACCCCGCCGATGAAGTAGAGCGCGGTCTCGGAGAGGCCGGCATAGCCGTTGCCGGCGAAGAGCGGCTTGCCGCCGTTCCAGATCGACATGTGGGTGTGCATGCCCGACCCGTTGTCCGACTTGATCGGCTTGGGCATGAAGGTCGCGGTCTTGCCATAGGCTTGGGCGACCATGTGGACGACATATTTGTAGATCTGCATCCGGTCCGCGGTCTGGACGAGCGTTCCGTAGGTGAGGCCCAATTCGTGCTGGGCGGCGGCGACCTCGTGATGGTGCTTGTCCATGGGCAGGCCCATCTCGAGCATCGTCGAGACCATCTCGCCCCTTATGTCCATGGCGCTGTCGACCGGGGCGACCGGAAAATAGCCGCCCTTGGCGCGCGGCCGGTGGCCGAGGTTGCCGACCTCATATTCGCGGCCACTATTGGTCGGAAGCTCGACGTCGTCGATCCGGAAGTAGGAGCTGTTGTAGCCGTCCTCGAAGCGGACGTCGTCGAACATGAAGAATTCGGCTTCCGGGCCGACGAAGACGGTGTCGCCGACTCCGGTGCCCTTGAGGTAGTTCTCGGCGCGCTTGGCCGTCGAGCGCGGATCGCGGGCGTAGAGCTCGCCGGTACCGGGATCGACGATGTCGCAGAAGACGACCAGCATCGGGGTCGCGCTGAACGGATCGACATAGACGGCGTCGAGATCCGGCTTGAGGATCATGTCCGATTCGTTGATCGCCTTCCAGCCGTTGATCGAGCTTCCGTCGAACATGAAGCCGTCAACCAGCTGGTCCTCGTCGACCGCGCCGGCGACCATCGAGAGATGCTGCCACTTGCCGCGCGGGTCGGTGAACCGGAGGTCCACCCATTCGATCTCCTCGTCCTCGATCCGCTTCAGGATTTTGCCCGCGTCGCTCGCCATCTTTTGCCTCCGTCGCCCCGGCGAAGGCCGGGGTCCATGCTGAATCCGCGCCCGCGAACGCTTCCGCATGGATGCCAGCCTGCGCTGGCATGACGGAGAAGCGAATCCGGTAGCGGTATGAGCGGACCTTCCCCGGCCCGCGCCAACGGGTCCAGTCGGCCGTGAACATTTCACGTGGGTAAGGTCAGAACGCCCTTCGCTGCGCGACGATCAGCATCCGCAGGAGCATCGCCACCGGGCGCGGCACGCCCACCTTGCCCTCGAGCCAGAGGCTGACCGCCGACCGGCTGACCCCGATCGCCGCGGCGAGTTCGTTTTGGGTGCGGTAGCCCAGGGTGCGCATGGCCGAGCGCAGCTCGTCGGGCGACATGGAGGCGAGACGGGAGTCTTCCACCGGAGCGGCTGTAGCGCCCGAAGGCGGCACCGTCATCCCGGCGAAGAGAGTTTCAACGCGCCCGGAAAGGGCTTAACCCGGCCTCGCTGCGCCGGAGGAAGGATCGGGGTGAGAGCGAAAACCTGTCTCATGGCGCTGCTGGCTTGCGCCGCCTGCTCGGCCGGCCGGCAGGATTCCCGTAATTCGGCCGGTGCAGGATCAAGGCTGGCCTCTCGTCCGGGCTTCGAACGATCTGAATTCGGCATTGATCGCCCAGGCCTGCAATATCGCGGAGCCGGAGTCCCTCGCCCGGCTCGCCGATCCCGAAGCCGAGTACAGGGCCTTTGCCGTCCGCTACGCGGTCTGCAGGACCAACCGCCTGAGGCAGGGCCGAGCGCAGTGCAGCTTCGAGATCGGCGAGACCAGGCGGAAGATTTTCGGGAAAAACGACGTGGCGGCGGCGCGAGTCAAACGTTGGCGGCAAGCGACGGCGAATTTCTCCTACCGCAGGGTCGGCCCGGAGCACGAATGGATGGAAAGCTGGTGGGCGGACGAGCCTTGCCGGCCGTGAGGGCCCTCAGATCGCGTCCGATCCCCGCTCGCCGGTGCGGATTCGAAGCGCTTCCACGACGTCCATGACGAAGATCTTGCCGTCGCCGATCCGGCCGGTCCGGGCGGCGTTGGCGATCGCCTCGACCACGCGCTCGGCCAGGCCGTCCTCGACGACCACCTCCAATTTCACCTTGGGGAGGAAGTCGACGACATATTCGGCGCCGCGATAGAGCTCGGTATGGCCCTTCTGGCGGCCGAAGCCCTTGGCCTCGGTGACGGTGATGCCCGAGACCCCGACGTCGTGAAGCGCCTCCTTCACCTCGTCCAGCTTGAACGGCTTGATGATCGCCTCGATCTTCTTCACCGGCCGACTCCTGCTCCTGTTGCGCCGCAGCATAGCGGCGCGGGCATGGCGCGCAAGCATTGCCATCTTCGGCTTCGGTGTAGACAATGAAGGTCCGCTAACCTGGAGGCGCCCTGTGGCAATCGAGATAATCGACGGCATTGTCGAGGCGGCCGTTCTGAAACGGTCTTATGCGAAGGTCTCCATGTACAAAAGCATCACGATCCGGACGATCGCGGGGGAGGAGCGCCGGCTGGAGAAGGTGGCGGTCGCGCCGGACGTGGCCGCGGCGCTCCAGCCCGGTACCGACGGCCGCTTCTACGGCTACAAGGCGATCGACCATCGCGGTCTGTTCGCCATCCGCACCCGCGACGGCCGCTCCGCCTACGCCCTCCCGAACGGCAACGAGCGAACCATGCTGATGACGACGATCATCGGCTGGGTCAGCTTCGTCTTCTTCCTGCTGATAGGCAAGGGAATCGGCCTGTTGGCCCTGGCCCTGGGCGTGCTGGGCGGGATCGGCTATTTCAGATACCGCAAGACCCGGATCGAGGGACGCGCGCGCTACGACGCGGATTCAGGCTTCGCCTGATCTTCCGTCAATCGTGCTTCGCGATCCAGTCCTCCACGACCGGCGCGATGCGGTCGCGCCATTTGCTGCCGTTGAAGATGCCGTAATGGCCGACGCCCTTAGCGAGATGATATTGCTTCATGTCGCGGGGGAGTTTGGTCGAGATATCCAGGGCCGCCTTGGTCTGGCCGATGCCCGAAATGTCGTCGCGCTCGCCTTCGATGGCGAGGAGGGCGACGTCGCGGATCGCGGCCGGATCGACCCGGCGGCCGCGGTGCATCAGCTCGCCCTTGGGCAGGAGATGGCGCTGGAAGACGACGTCGACGGTCTGCAAATAGAATTCGGCGGTCATGTCGCAGACCGAGCGATATTCGTCGTAAAAGGCCTTGCTCGCCTCGGCGCTCTCGCCGTCGCCCTGGACGAGATGCTTGAACATCTCCCAATGGCCGGTGAGGTGATCGCCGAGATTCATCGCCATGAAGCCGGCGAGCTGGAGGAAGCCGGGGTAAACCGCCCGGCCGGCGCCCGGATAGGTGTAGGGGACCGACGCGATGACGTTCTGCTGGAACCAGCTGTGCGGGCGCTGGGTGGCGACCGTGTTCACCGCCGTCGGCGCCTTGCGCGTATCGATCGGCCCGCCCATCATGGTCAGGCTGCGCGGTCGTGCCGGATTTTTGTCCGCGCTCATCACCGCGGCGGCGGCATAGCAGGGGACCGAAGGCTGGCAGACGGCGAGCATATGGGCGCGCTTCTCGCCGCCCAGGCCGCCGATATGCTCGAGGAACTCGACCAGATAGTCGATATAATCGTCCAGATCGAAGCGACCGGACTCGAGCGGGACGAGCTTGGCGTCGCGCCAGTCGGTGATGAAGACGTCGTGCTTCGGAAGCATCCGCTCGACCGTGCCGCGAAGCAGGGTCGCGTAATGGCCGGACATGGGCGCGACGATCAGCAGCTTCGGCCCGCCTTTGACTCCCTCGCGGCGGAAATGCTTGAGCTGGCCGAACGGCTTCCTCAGCACCACCTCCTCGCGGACGGCGACGCGCCTGCCTTTGACGAGGGTCGCATCGAGCCCGAAGTCCGGCTTCCCGTACGGCGCCGAGGCGTGGGCAAACACATCGAGCGCGGACGCGACGATTGGGCCCATCTGGCTGTAGGCGAGCGGGTTTACGGGGTTCTGGAGCCAGCCGGCGCCGATATTGGCGAGGGTAGAAGCTCCGGCGAGCAGCGAACGCTGCATTTCATAGGCGTCATAGAGCATGTGGGGCCTTAGATGGTGCGATGCGGCAGGGCCGTCAACGAAAAACGCGTTTCAAGTCAAAACCATCCACAACCGTGAAGGGTGCGGAGAGGGGGCGCAGTCCCGCTCGCTGTCGTCATCCCGGCGAAAGCCGGGACCTCGACGAGTGAAAGGCACGGTCTCGCTGAGGTCCCGGCTTTCGCCGGGATGACGGGGAGGCCCGCCCCTGCTACCGCGGCTTATGGCCGAAACCCTGGACGAAACCGCGAGCCCGCGCCGCATCGCCAACCTGGCGCTGATCTGGCGCTTCACGGCCCGCTACAGGGGCCATGTCGCCGGCGCGCTTCTGGCCCTGCTCGTCGCCGCGGTGGCGACGCTCGCAATCCCCGCCGCGTTCAAGCTGATCATCGACCGGGGCTTCACCGGGACCGGCGGCGATATCGGCCGCTGGTTTCAAATTCTGCTGCTGATCGTCGTAGTGATGGCGATCGCCACCGCCACGCGCTTCTATTTCGTCTCGTGGCTGGGCGAGCGGGTGGTCGCCGACGTTCGCGAGGCGGTTCAGCGCAACCTGCTCAGGCTCGCCCCGTCCTTCTTCGAGGAAAACCGCCCTTCCGAGATCGCCTCGCGACTCACCGCCGACACCACGATCATCGAGCAGGTGGTCGGGACGACCCTCTCGGTGGCGCTTCGCAACATCGTCATGGGGCTGGGCGGGATCGTCTATCTGCTCGCCCTGGCGCCGAAGCTGACCGCGATGCTGCTGCTCGGGATTCCGGTCGTGACCCTGCCCATCGTCCTTCTCGGCCGCCGGATCCGCAACGTTTCGCGCTTCGGCCAGGACCGGATCGCCGAGGTCGGAGCGATGGTCGACGAAGTGCTCGGAGCGATGAAGATCGTCCAGGGCTTCGGCCAGGAAGAACGCGAGGCGAGCCGCTTCGCCACCGCGGTGGAGCGGGTGTTCGAGACCGCCCGGCGCCGGATCGTGCTGAGGGCGCTGATGACGGCGGGGGTGATCGCGCTCATTTTCGGCTCGATCACGATGGTGATGTGGCAGGGCGCGGTCGACGTCCAGTCGGGCCGGATCAGCGGCGGCACCATCGCCGCCTTCGTCCTCACCGGCGGTCTCGTCGCCGGCGCCTTCGGAGCTCTGACCGAGGTCTATGGCGATCTGCTGCGCGGCGCCGGCGCCGCCGGCCGCCTCACCGAGCTGCTTCACGAGGAGCCGGAGATCATGGCTCCGGCCCAGCCCAGGCCCCTGCCCTCGCCCGGCCGCGGAGCCCTCGAGTTCCGCTCGGTCACCTTCCGCTATCCGACCCGGCGCGAAATCAGCGCGCTCCACGATTTCACGCTCGCGGTGGCGCCCGGGGAGACCCTCGCGGTGGTGGGGCCGTCGGGCGCGGGCAAATCGACCCTGTTCCAGCTCGCCTTGCGTTTCTACGATCCCGAAGCCGGGACGGTGCTGCTCGACGGAGTCGCCTTGCCCGATGCGGATCCGGCAGAGCTGCGGGCTAGGATCGCGGTCGTCCCGCAGGACACGGTGATCTTCGCCGCCTCCGCCCGCGACAATCTGCGTTATGGGCGCTGGCAGGCGTCGGACGACGAATTGTGGGCCGCGGCCGAGACCGCCAACGCCGCAGAGTTCCTGAGGAAGCTTCCCGAGGGACTGGACACCTATATGGGCGAGGGCGGCGCCCGGCTTTCCGGGGGCCAGCGCCAACGGCTCGCCATCGCCCGGGCGGTGCTTCGCGACGCGCCTCTATTGCTGCTCGACGAAGCCACTTCGGCGCTCGATGCGGAAAGCGAGCGGCTCGTCCAGCGCTCGCTCGAGCGGCTGATGGCGGACCGGACCACCATCGTCATCGCCCACCGCCTGGCGACGGTGCGCGCGGCGAACCGGATCGTGGTCATGGACCAGGGCCGGATCGTCGAGCAGGGCAACGATGCCAGCCTGCGCGCCGAAGGCGGCCTTTACGCCCGCCTGGCGCGGCTCCAGTTCGACGGGATGGCGGCCTGAAATCCTCCCCATGCAAAGCATGGGGAGGGGGACCCCGCGTAGCGGGGTGGAGGGGTGATTGCGCAAACCCGCACGGCTACCCCTCCACCACCCTTCGGGTGGTCCCCCTCCCCACGGCTTGACCGCGGAGAGGATAAAAAAAGGGCGGCCCGAGGACCGCCCTTGAGAGAAAAGTTAGAGCTCTAACCGTCTAGAATACCGCGTAGGCTTCGTTGCCGACGAAGCCCATTTTCTCGACCCGGGCGCGCTTGGTGACGGCGAGGACCTGGTCGACCAGCTCATAACGCGCGGTGGGCTCGGGCTGGAGGTGAAGCTCGGGGACCGGATTCATCGTCTGGGTGACGTCGAGATACTGGCGCAGCGTATCCTGATTGATCGGAGCGCCGTTCCACAGGATCAGATCCTGCGGAGTGATGACGATCTTGTTCTTGACCGGGTCGATGGGCGGCGGCTGCTGGTTCGGCTGGTCCTGCGGAAGGTCGAGCTTCACCGCGTGAGTCTGGATCGGGATGGTGATGATGAACATGATGAGCAGCACCAGCATGACGTCGATGAGCGGCGTCGTGTTGATGTCCATCATGGGTTCGTCGTCCGAACCCCCGACTGCCATTGACATAAGCTCTAACTCCTAAAACCTGTTGTCCGCGCCGCCTTTAGAGGCGGTCGCCGCCGCCCTGCGGGGGTGGCTCGGAAATGAAGCCGACTCGGGCGAAACCGGCCCGCTGCATCGTGTAGATGGCGCCGCCGACGCATTTGTAGGGCGTGTTGATGTCGGCCCGGATATGCGCCTCGGGCATGTTTTCCTCGGTCATGTTGTCGACGCCGCCGAGCTTCTTGATCTCGTCCTCGAGCTTCTTGACGGCGCGGGTAAGCAATTCTTCCGAATTCAGCCGCTTGAGGCCCCAATAGACCTCGCAGCTCCCGCCGGCGCCGCCCTTGACGGAGAGCGAGACGTTCTCCGGCTTGGTCGTGGTCGCCTCGAACCGGACGTTGGGAAGCTTCAATCCCGGGATCGTCTGGACGACGACCGGCACCGTGATCAGGAAGATGATGAGGAGCACCAGCATGACGTCGACGAGCGGCGTCGTGTTGATGTCGGACATCGGTGCGTCTTCGCCGCTTTCGCTCTCTTGGCCGACATTCATGGCCATGGTCGGTATTCCTATCTAGATCGAGTGCCGGGAGAGGCGGAGGCGGCGGGGCCTTGCGGACCCGCCGCCTCCATTTCGTCAGACTTTCTTCGGGCCGGGATTGTTCGCGCCGATGGCGCTTCCGGTGGCGGTGGTACCGCCCGGCGAGGCCGCGCCCGGACCCTTGGCCGCGCTCGCGGCGCCGGCACGGGCGACGATCGGACGGACCGCTCCGCCCGACATCATGTAGCCGTGAAGCTCGTTGGAGAAGCGCGCCAGCTCCTCGACGATCGACTTGTTGCGGCGGATCAGCCAGTTGTAGGCGAGCACCGCCGGAACCGCGACGACGAGGCCGAGGGCGGTCATGATCAGCGCTTCGCCGACCGGGCCGGCGACGGTGTCGATCGAGGCCTGACCGGCGGCGCCGATCTTCACGAGGGCGCGGTAGATGCCGACGACGGTTCCGAACAGGCCGACGAACGGCGCGGTCGAACCGACGGTGGCGAGGAAGGCGAGGCCGCTCTGGAGACGCGAGGTGATCGCGCCCTGGCTGCGCGCCAGCGAGTTGAGCATCCAGTCATGCTGGTCGATCGGATCGGTCAGCTTGTCGTGCTGCTCGAGGGCGATGATGCCGTCATCGACGATCTGTCGATAGGCGCTGTTCTTCTCGAGCTTCGACGCGCCTTCGCGCAGGTTCGCCGATTGCCAGAAGCTGGTCCGGGCGCGGCGTCCCTGGTTGATGATCTTCTGCTGCTCGAACAGCTTGACGAAAAGGACGTACCAGGAGCCGGCCGACATGATCACGAGGATGATGAAGGTGGCCCAGGCGATCAAACCGCCTTGCTCGAGGGCGGCCATGAGGCCGTAGGGGTTGCCGCCGGGAGGGGGGGCTGCGCCTGGTGCTGGGGTGGCCATGATGTCTACTTTCCTCTCAGATAGAAATTGAAATCGCTATTTTCCGGTCGATCCGTCCTCAATCGGCCGGGAGACGCCAGACGATTCGGCCGCTGACCGAGTCGCTCGTGGCCCCTCCGCTGCTGTCGGTCGCGGGCGTGAAACGGGCCCGCGATCTCAGCAGTCGGCAAGTCGTCGAATCGAGCGCGGAAGAGCCGCTCGACGCGGTCACCGTGCAGTTCGTGACCCGGCCGTTCGCGCCCACCTCGAGCCGGAAGCCGGTCGCGCCCGATTCTCCGGAGCGGACCGCCGAAGCCGGATAATCCTCGTCGGAGAAGAGCGAGCCGAGGTTGGCCTTCGCCCGGGCGGGCGTCACCTTCTTCGGCGGCGGCGGCGGCGGCGGCGGCTTTGGCGGCGCCGGCGGAGCCGGAGGCGCGGTGTAGGTGATCTGCGGCGGCGGAGCGACGCTGGTCGTCACCATCGGCGGCGGCGGCGTGTTGGTCCGGACGATCGGCGGCGGAGTCACCACCGGCGGCGGAGTCTGCGGCTGGTCCGGCGGCGGGGGCGGCGGCTTCTCCTCGGGGGGCGGCGGCTCCTCCTCGACGTTGAACGTCTTCAGGTCGGCCGCCACCTTCTTGACCACATTATAGGCCAGACCGGTGACGAACGCGTAGCCCAACAGAGCATGAAGGATGGCGACGATGATGATCGCCGTCATGCGGCTCCGGCTCATCCTGTTGTCAGCATATGCCATTAAACAGCCACACTCCCTCTCTTCGTCCCTCTGCCGGGGACCCGTGCGTCGTCAACAACGCGGCTGATCCCCAACGGCTCCATCCGAAATGCTATGTATCAACATATCATCCGCTGGACTGCGTTCCTCTATCCTGAGACAAAGGAGGACGCAATCCTCCTGTGAATGCAAGGCACTTGCGCCTAAAATGGCCGAAATCCGCCGTTCATCCCGCTAAGCATATGGGAAACGGGGTATAAACTTACGGAGGCGGAACGGTGGCAGGCACTCTAACTTTTTGTAAATGGGCGTTTGCGGCGGCCCTTGCCGGTGCCGCGGCGGTTCCCGCCGAATCGCAGGCGCCGCCGGCGGCGGGGCCGACTTATGCCGATTTCGCCGACCTCGCGCTGGCCGCGCCCGTCGCCGCCCAGGTCCGGATCGTCGAGGCGGTGGCGGTCAAGGCCGAGCGGGCGCCGGACCTGAAGCCGGGCCTGGCCCGCTTCTACGTCGAGGCCGGGCTGGTCTCGCTGATCCGCTCGCCGCAATCGCTTCCGGCGCGCCTCAGCTACGTCGTCGACCTTCCGCGCGACTCCAAAGGCAAGGCGCCCAAGCTTCGCAAGGGCGGCGAGTTCCTGCTGCTGGCGGCGCCGGTGGCCGGCAAGCCGGGCGAGCTTCGGCTGGCCGCCCCCGACGCCCAGATCGCCTTCACCGCAGAGCGCGCCGCCACCCTGCGCTCGATCATCCGCGAGGCGAGCTCCGCCTCGCCGCCGCCGCGAATCGCCGGAATCGGCCGCGCCTTCCACGTGCCCGGAGCGATCCGGGGCGAGAGCGAGACCCAGATCTTCCTCCAGACCGCCGGCGGCACTCCGGTGTCGCTGACCGTGCTTCGCCGGCCGGGCGAGACCCCCATATGGGCGGTGGCGCTGAGCGAGATCGTCGACGAGGCGGCGGCGGCGCCGGCACCGGGCACCCTCCTTTGGTACCGCCTCGCCTGCGGCCTCCCCCGGGCCCTGCCGAGGCAGAGCCTCGCCGAGGCGGATGCCGAAGGGGCGGCGGCGATCGAGGCGGATTACCGGCTGGTGCTCGAGCGGCTGGGACCGTGCGTTCGGAGCCGAAAATAATCGTCATCCCGACGGGGCGCTAATAAGACGTCAGCTCCACGCCGACGCCGGCGCAATCGGGATAGATGTCCGGCTTTCGAGTCGCCACCCGCAGACCCGTCACGCCTCGCCGGGCCGCGACGAGGGCGTAAATCTCACGCGCCACCGTCTCCTGGAGGTTGAAGCGCCGGCCTTCGAGCAGGGTGCCGATCTCGCTGCGAAGGAAATCATAGTCCCAGGCCCCGCGAGGCTGGTCGTCGGTGGGGAAGCTGGCCTCGTCGACCCAGACCTCGACCGTGACCAGCAGCCGCTGCTTCGCTCCGACCTCGAAATCGTGGAAGCCGATATCGGCGGCGACGCAATAATCGTCGAGCACGATCTTTCGGCTCCTCGGCGCGAGACTCTCGGGCACGAGACCGTCCAGCTTCACCTGCTCATTCATCGCCGGGCTCCAGGAATTGGACGTCGCGGGGCAATCCCAGAAAGCGTTGCCCGCCGTCGAGGGTGAGCGTCTGCCCGGTGATCGTGGGCGTGGCAATGAGGAAGCGAAGCGCGCCGACGATGTCCTCGACCCGGACTCCGCGGCGAAGCGCGTTGAGGGCGTGGACGGAGTCGAAATTCTTCTGGGCGCCGGAGACCAGGGTCACCGAAGGCGCGATCGCGCAGACCCGGATGCCGCGCTGAGCCCAGGCGCGGGCGCAAAGCTCGGTGAGGCCGGCGAGGCCGAACTTGGAGATCGTGTAGCTGAAGAAATCGGGATTGGGCTGGGCCAGCTTGGCGTCGAGCAGGTTGACGATCAGCCCGCCCTCCTCCGCCCGTGCCGCGAAGGCCCGGGACAGCAGGGCCGGCGCCCGCAAATTGATGGCGAGATGCGCTTCCCAGCCGTCGAGGGTGAAATCGTCGACGCTGTCGAAGTGGAAGCGCGACGCGTTGTTGACCAGCAGACGCGCCGGCGGAAGCCCGTCCAGCGCCGCCATCACCCGAGTCGCGGCGCCGGGCTCGGCCAAATCGGCGCCGACGACGGCGGCATTGCCCAATTCCACCGCCAGGGCCTCCGCCTCGCCGGTCGAGCGATGGCAATGGATGAGCAGATGCCAGCCGTCCGCGGCGAGGGCGCGGCACAAAGCGGCGCCGATCCGCCTCGCGCCGCCGGTGACGATCGCCGTCCGCGCGCCTTCGAACTCGCTGGCCATGGCGCGCGATAGGATAGACTAGGGTCCGTACTCAATACCGGCATCAGCCAGGAAGGCGGCGAGGCTTGCCGCCGGGCGCTCGCCCCGCCAGAGTCGCCGCCGACATGCCGATGCCCCCACCCCCCGACGACCTCGCCGGACTTTCGCTCGCCGAGATCGCCCGGCTGGCGGAGGAGAAGAAGCTGCCCCCCGTCGACAAGTGGAACCCCTCCCATTGCGGCGACAGCGAGATGCGCATCGCCCGCGACGGCATTTGGTATCATCAGGGCAGCCCGATCGGGCGGCAGGCGATGGTCCGCCTGTTCTCGACCATCCTTCGGCGCGAGCCGGACGGCCGCTTCGTGCTGGTCACCCCGGTCGAGAAGCTCGACATCCATGTCGAGGACGCGCCCTTCGTCGCCGTCGAGCTGAAGGCGGAAGGACAAGGCGAGACGGCGTCGCTGGCCTTCCGACTCAACACCGGCGACCTCGTCATCGCCGGCCCCGGCCATCCGTTGCGCTTCGAAGCGGGCGAGGGCGGCCCGCATCCCTATCTCCAGGTCCGCGGCGGGCTCGACGCGCTCGTCGCCCGTCCGGTCTATTACGAGCTGGCGGAGATCGCCCTCGCCGGCGGCGATCCGCCCGGCCTGTGGAGCGGCGGAATCTTTTTTCCGATGGATTCGACATGACCCTCGCCGAACGGCTGCGCGACGCCTTGGAGCGGGGGCGGCAGCGCCGGCCGATCCTGCTCGACGGCGACGTCCTGGAGGGCGCCGACGGCGATCTCACTCCGGCGGCCGTGCTGGTCGCGGTGGTCGACCATGCCTCGCCCACCGTTATCCTGACCGAAAGGCCGAAGACGATGCGCAAGCATCCGGGGCAGATCAGCTTCCCGGGCGGCCGGATCGACCCCGAGGATGACGGCCCGGTCGCCGCCGCCCTGCGCGAGGCGGAGGAGGAGATCGCCCTGCCGCGCGACTCGGTCGAAGTGATTGGCGTGGCCGACCTTTACCGAACGATCACCGGCTTCGAGGTCACTCCGATCGTCGGCGTCGTGCCGCCCGGCCTCGACCTCGAGCCCCAGCCGAGCGAGGTCGCGGCGATGTTCGAGGCGCCGCTCCACTATCTGCTCGACCCGCGCCATCAGGTCGTGCGCACGGTGGAATGGCGGGGCCGCGAGCGGAGCTATTACGAGATAGAATGGGAGGGCCGCCGAATCTGGGGCGCCACCGCCGCCATGATCGTCAACCTGTCGCGGCGGCTGGAGCTGGTGCAGTGAAGCTGCCCAAGGCGTCCTGGCAGCGACGGGAGGGCATGAAGGCCCTGCTCGCCGCGCTCGGCGCGGGAGACGGCGACACGCGCTATGTCGGCGGCTGCGTCCGCGACACCTTGCTCGGGCTTCAGGTCAGCGACGTCGATCTCGCCACCCGACTGCCGCCGCTGGACGTGATGGAACGGCTCCGCAAGGCCCGGATCAAGGCGGTTCCGACCGGCCTCGCCCATGGCACTGTCACCGCCGTCGTGGCGGGCAAGCCGGTCGAGGTGACGACCTTGAGGCGCGACGTCGCCACCGACGGCCGCCGCGCCACCATCGCCTATACCGACGACTGGCGCGAGGACGCCGCCCGCCGCGATTTCACCATCAATGCGCTGCTCGCCGATCCGCTGACGTTCGACATCGTCGACTATTTCGGAGGCGAGGCCGACCTGGAGGCGCGGCGCGTCCGCTTCATCGGCGATCCGCTCACCCGAATTGCCGAGGACCATCTCAGGATCCTGCGCTTCTTCCGTTTCTTCGGCCGCTTCGGAAGGGGCGAGCCGGACCCGGCGGCGCTCGACGCCTGCGCGGCTCGGGCCAACGACCTGATGGCGCTGTCGCGCGAGCGCATCGCCGACGAGCTGACCAAGCTGCTCGCCTTGCCGGAGCCGGTCGTTGCGGTTCGGCTGATGATCGACCGCGACATCCTGAAGCCGGTGCTGCCGGAGATCGGGCCGGACGGGGTCGAGCGGCTGGCGAGGCTGGTGGGGCGGGAGTCGGAGTTCGGGCTCGGCGCCGAATGCGCTTCGGCGCCTCGCCGCTTTGCTCCCGGCCGACGGCGACAAGGCCGCCGCGGTCGCCGCCCGCCTGCGGCTGTCGAACCGCGCCGCCAAGAGGCTGACGGCGGCGGCGGCGCGCGACCCGGACGAGGCTCGGCCGCCGGAAGCGCTCGCTTACGCGATCGGCATTGACGAAGCGGTCGACCGGATCCTGCTCGGCGACGCAGCGGCGGGCGCGACGGCGGCGCTCGCGGGCTGGCAGCGCCCGCGGCTTCGGATCGGCGGCGGCGACCTCATCGCCATGGGCCTCGCCGCCGGCCCGATCGTCGCGCGCACGCTTCAGGCGATCGAGCGCGAATGGGCCGAAGCGGGCTTCCCGCCGGAGGGTCCGGTGCAGCGGGCCATCGCCCGGCGCCATGTCGATCAGGCGCTGCGCGAGGCCCGGTAAACGAGGACGGAGTCGAGATTGGCTCCCCGTCATTGCGAGGAGCGAAGCGACGAAGCAATCCAGCGGGCGGAGGCGCCTGCACTGGATTGCTTCGCTACGCTCGCAATGACGAGCCTAGCCGAACGGCTTCTCCTTCGGGAAACCGTTGGGCGGCATTCGGCCGGCGGCGCCGCGGGCGGCGCGCCAGGGATTCATGTCGGCCTCGGTGCGGGTCCGGCCGCTGTCGCCGCCCATCGGCCAGCTCAAGCCCTCGGCGAAGCGGAAGCTGGTCGCGTCGCCCAGGCCGCCGTCGCGATAGCGCTGGAGCTGGACACCCTGGCCGCGGCCCATTTCGGGGAGCTCGGCGAGCGGGTAGACGACCAGCTTCCGGTTTTCGCCGATCACTCCGACATAATCATCGCCCTCGCCGATCGGCCGCACCGTCCTCAGCCGGGCGCCGGGCTTGAGGTTGACGACCTGCTTGCCCTTGCGGGTCTCGGCGACGGCGCCCGCCGCCGGGGTGACGAAGCCGCGTCCGTCGGTGGTGGCGAGAAGCAGCTTTTCGGCGGCGGCCGCCCGGAACAGGGTGACGATATTGCCCTCGCCCTCGACGTCGACCATCAGCTTGATCGGCTCGCCGAAGCCGCGTCCGCCGGGCAGGCGGTCGGCGGCGAGCGTGTAGAAGCGGCCGTCGGCGGCGGCGAGCAGCAATTTGTCGGTGGTATGGGCGTGGAAGAAGAAGCGGCCGCCGTCGCCTTCCTTGAACTTCAGGGCCTCCGCCTCGGCCGGGTCGACATGCCCCTTCATCGCCCGGATCCAGCCGCGCTGCGACATGATCACGGTGATCGGCTCGCGCTCGATCATCGCCTCGAGCGGGATCTCGCGCGCCGGCGCCGCCTCCTCGATCAGGGTCCGGCGGCGGCCGAGCTCGGTCGCCGGGCCGTAGCGGTCGCGTAGCGCATTGAGGTCCTTGACCAGGCGCTTGCGCTGAAGCTTCGGGTCGTTGACCAGGGCTTCGAGCCCTTCCCGCTCGGCGGTCAGCTTGTCCCGCTCGCCCCTGAGCTGCATCTCCTCGAGCCTGCGCAGCGAGCGCAGGCGCATGTTGAGAATGGCTTCGGCCTGGCGGTCGTTGAGCGCGAACTCGGCGATCATCACCGGCTTGGGCTCGTCCTCGGTACGGATGATCTCGATCACCCGGTCGAGGTTGAGGAAGGCGATGATATAGCCTTCGAGCAATTCGAGCCGGTCGTCGATCTTCCCGATCCGATATTGCGACCGCCGCATCAGGACGCTGAACTGATGCGCCAGCCAGGCGGAGAGGACCTCCTTGAGGCCCATCACCCGGGGCGTCCGGTCGGCGTCGAGCACGTTCATGTTGAGCGGCACCCGAATTTCGAGATCGGTGAGCCGGAACAGGCTTTCCTTGAGAAGCTGCGGATCGATGGTTCGGCTGCGCGGCTCGATGACGATCCGGATCCGGGCGTCCGATTCGTCGCGGACGTCGGCGAGGATCGGCAGCTTCCTGTCGGAGATCAGCGCGGCGATCTGCTCGATCAGCTTGTTCTTCGGCACCTGGTACGGAATTTCGGAGATGATGAGCTGCCACATCCCGTTCGGCAGCTTTTCGATTCCGGTCGTCTCCCATTCGGATTCGGCATTCCTCCCGGTCGAGAAGCGGCCGCGCACTCGAAAGGCGCCGCGCCCCGTCGCATAGGCCAAAGCGATGACTTCGGGACTGTCGACCAGAACTCCGCCGGTCGGGAGATCCGGACCCTGCACCTTCTCCATCAAGGCCGAATGATCGGCCCTGGGATCCTTGATCAGGACGATCGCCGCATCGATGATTTCGGCGACATTGTGCGGCGGGATCGAGGTCGCCATGCCGACGGCGATGCCGCTGGCGCCGTTGGCGAGCAGGTTCGGGAACAGGCCCGGAAAGACCTCCGGCTCCTCCTCCTCATTATTGTAGGTCGGGCGATAGTCGACCGTGCCTTCGTCGAGGCCGGCCATCAGCTCGATCGCGGCCGGGGTCAGCCGAGCTTCGGTGTAACGGTAGGCGGCGGCGTTATCGCCGTCGATATTGCCGAAATTGCCCTGCCCGTCGACGAGCGGATAGCGGAGCGAGAAATCCTGGGCGAGTCGAACCATGGCGTCGTAGACGGACTGGTCGCCGTGAGGATGATATTTGCCGATCGTGTCGCCGACGACGCGGGCGCATTTCTTGTATCCCGAGGCCGGATCGAGGCGGAGCAGGCGCATCGCCCACAAAAGGCGGCGGTGGACCGGCTTCAGCCCATCGCGCACGTCGGGCAGCGAACGGGCGGTGATCGTGGAGAGGGCGTAGACCAGATAACGCTGCGAAAGCGCGTCTTCGAAACGGTGATTCTGGATCGGATCGATATCGTTCAGGGCGTCGGACATGGCGGACCGATAGCAGCGGGATTCCCCGGATGCGACATCCGTGTTGCCGTTTCTCTACCAATAAGATAATGTAACATCTGCCGGCAAAAGACCGGCCTCGAAATCAAGAGGAGAGGAAGGATGCGCAAGCCGATCTGTTTGAGTCTCCTGCTGGCCACTGCCGCCTGCAGCGGCGGCGGCAACGAAGAGAGCGGTACCGCTCCCGCCGCGCGGGAGGAGGTCCAGACCTTCGATGCCGGCGACAGCGAGTCGCCTTCGGCCGTGGCCGGGGATGCCAGGTCCAGTGCCCCGCGGCCGCCCGGGGTCGCTCCCACCGCCGCGCCGGGAGTGGCCTTCAACTATCGCTACGCATTCCGACTGCCCGCCGAAAATATCGGCCCGGTCCAGGAGGAGCATGCCCAGGCCTGCGAGAAGCTGGGCGTCGAGCATTGCCGGATCACGGCGATGAACTATCGGGACGACGGCGACCGGCATGTCGTGGCGCAGCTCGCCTTCAAGCTCGACCCCTCTCTCGCGCGCACCTTCGGGCGCAACGGCATCGGCGCCGTCACCAAGGCCCAGGGCGAGCTTCTCCAGGCCGCGATCACGGGCACCGACGTCGGCAGCGAGATTGCGGCCGGGACTCGAGTCCAGGCCCAGCAGGCGGACGAGATCCGCCGGATCGAGCAGCAGCTCGCCCGCCCCAATTTGAGCGAGGGCGAGCGGGTCGAGCTCCAGCAGCAGCTGCAGGCCCTTCGCAACTCGGTCCGCGCCGGCCAGGCCGAGCAGACCGGCCGGCGCCAGCTTCTGGCCAGCACGCCGGTGACCTTCGACTATCGCGCCGGCAAGACCGGCAGCCGGCTGGAGCGCGCCGCCGCCGATGCGGGCGACAATTTCGTCGGCGCGGCGATCACGGTTCTGATCGTGCTGGTGACTTTGCTGCCCTGGCTGGTGGCGCTGCTTCTGCTCTGGCTGGCCTGGAAATGGCTGCGCCGGCGCATCCCGCTGCTTCGCTGGGAGCCCCGGCACCAAGCCGCCGAGGCTAGTCCGCCGGAGGCGTGAAGGCCGCCGCCGGGCCCGAAGGGGCCTCGGCGGCGATCTCGCCCAACAGCCATTCGCGAAAGGCGCGGATCTTGGCGCGGCCTCTCTTGTGCTCGGGATAGACGAGCCAATGGGCGCGCCTTTCGCAGGCGATCAGCGGGAAAGGCTGGACCAGCCGGCCGGCGCCGAGCTCCGACTTCCAGAACATCGGAGTCAGCATTCCGATACCGTGGCCCGCCATCGCCGCCTGCCCTTCCGTCGCCTGCGAATCGAGGCGGATTCCGGGGATCCGCTCCGCCGGCAAGGCGACCGAGGCGGCGCTCAGCCACACTTCCCACCATTCGTCGTCCGGCGTCAGCCTCGGTACCCGAAGCACGTCCTGCGGCTCGTTGAGGCCGTGGCGGTCGCGAAAGTCGGGCGTGCACATCGGCGTGAAATGGTGGTGGAAGAGGAAGTGGCGGCGAAGGCCGGGCCACTGCCCCTCCCCCATCCGGATCGCCACGTCCGCCTCGTCGCGGGCGAAGTCGACCAGGCCGTTGCTGGTCTGGAGCCGAACCGCCAGCTCGGGCCGGGCGACCTGGAAGGCGCCGAGATGGCCCGCAAGCCAGTTCGAGGCGAAGGTCTGGGCGGTGCTGATGGCGAGTACGCTCTCATCCTCGTCGACGAGGTCGGCGAAACCCTCGCCCAGCCGGTCGAAGGCGTCCGACACGATCGGTGCGAGCCGCCGCCCCGCCTCGCTCAGGGTGACCCGCCGTTTCGAGCGGACGAACAGGGGCAGTCCGAGCCGCTCCTCGAGCAGCCTTATCTGGTAGCTGACCGCCGCCTGGGTCATTCCCAGCTCGCCCGCCGCGAGCGTGAAATTCTCGTGCCGCGCGGCCGCCTCGAAAACTCGGACGGACGGCAAGGGCGGGAGATGGCGCATCGGGAAAGATGATAAGCTCAGCTTATTACCTGCGTCCAGCCTTTAGTTGGACGATCTGGCGCCCTCGCTCCTATCTGGCTCCTACGAAGCGCCGCACGACGCGGCACTCAAGCCAAGGAGTGATAAAATGCGCGACGAAATGGACGGCCGCATCTGGGTCGAGCATCACCAGGCTTTTTCCGACGATCTGGCGAAACTCCTTGCCAGGATCGGAGCCACCATCGGCACCGGCCTGAGACGCCTCAACGAGATGGAGTTCGACGCGCCCTGGAAGCGCGACTCTCGCGGGCCCGGACAGGCCTGAACGCCCACCTTGTTCGAGGAGACATGAGATGAGCAACCTGGCCCCCAAGCTTGCCACGATCCTCGTCGCTCTCACCCTGACGGTGTCGGGTTTGACTCTGGGCGCCACCCGCTCCGCCCCGACCTTGCCCCATCCGATCGCCCCGTTCGGCTGCGGCGCCTGACCCGCCGCGAGCGAGCGGGCGCCGGGGCCACCCTCTCCCCCCGGCGCCCGCTCCCTCGACGCCGTTTATCCGGCCCCCGCATATTCGGTGCCAGGCACCGAATGTTAGGTGATTGGAAAGTCGGAAGCGGGCTCGATCCGCCGGATACCAATAGTGCATTTTGCGGGGTCCTCTCCCCCAGCACCGGCTTCGCCGACAACGAATTTATCCGGTTTCCGCATGCTCGGTGCCAGGCACCGAATGCCAAGGCGTTGGAAAGCGGGCGTTGGGCTCGGACAGCCGGTCATGGAGAGCGGATTTGCCAGCCGGCGGGCGCGCCGCTACCGCCGCTTCGATGCGTGCCGCCCTTGCCCTCGCCCTCGTCGCGGCGCTAGCCGGGTGCTCGGTGTCCGAGCCCCCCGCCTCTCCGCCCCAGATGCAGACGCCGAAGCCCGAGCTGATGAAGTGGCCGGCCCTGCTCGAGCGGCCCCGGCCCGAACCCGACTCGACCTTCGCCTACGGCACCGACCAGATGCAGAAGGTCGACCTCTGGCGTCCCGCCGGCCGCGGCCCGCACCCGACCGTGCTGATGGTCCATGGCGGCTGCTGGCAGACCGAGATCGCCGACCGCCGGATCATGAACTGGATCGCCGACGATCTGCGGAAGCGCGGGATCGCGGTCTGGAACATCGACTATCGCGGAGTCGACCGCGGCGGCGGCGGCTATCCCGGCACCTTCGCCGACGCCGCCGCGGCCGCCGACGCGCTTCGCGAGCAGGCCGCCAGGCATGAACTCGACATCAGCCCGCTCGTCGCGGTCGGCCATTCGGCGGGCGGGCACCTCGCGCTCTGGCTGGCGGCCCGGCGGGCGGCGAGCCGGCGCCCGCCGAGCCCGCTCATCCCGAGCGGAAGCCCGCTCCTCGCCGCCGACCCGCTCGCCATCGACACGGTGGTCAGCCTCGGCGGACTTCCCGACCTCGAGCTCGCCGCGACTCCGCCCGGAAGCGGCTGCGGCACCGAGGTGATCGAGAAACTGGTCGGCCCGCCGACCCTGAGCAGCCGCAACGTCTACGCCGACACCTCCATACCCCGCCTCGCCCCGCTCGGAATTCGCCAGGTGCTGATCAACGGCCTCCAGGACCGGATCATCCCGACCGCTTATGCCGAAGCCTATGCCGGGCCGATGCGCGCCGCCGGCGACCAGGTGAAAGTCCGGATGATCGAGAGCACCGGCCATGTCGAGCTGATCGCCCCCGAGACCGCCGCCTGGGCCGCGGCGGTCGAGGAGATCGAGGCGGCGCTGGGACGATGAGCGCGACGCTCGACCAGGTCCGGGCGCTCGATTCGGCCGATCCGCTTCGGCGCTTTCGCGACCGCTTCATGCTGCCCGACGGGATCATCTATCTCGACGGCAACTCGCTCGGCGCCCTCCCCAGGGCGGCGATCGCCCGGCAAAGCGCCATGGTCGAGGAGGAATGGGGCTCGGAGCTGATCCGAAGCTGGAACACGCGCGGCTGGATCGAGGCGCCGCGACGGGTCGGAGCGAAGATTGCCGCCCTGATCGGGGCGAAGCCGAACGAGGTGATCGTCGCCGATTCGACCTCGGTCAATCTGTTCAAGCTCATCGTCGCCGCGGCCGCCCTTGCCCCGGGCCGGCGCCGGCTTCTCTCCGAAGCCGGCAATTTCCACACCGACCTCCACATCGCCGCCGGCGCCGCCGAGCTGGCCGGACTTCGGCTCGACATCGTCGAGCGCGACTCGCTCGACCGGGCGATCGGCGCGGACACCAACCTGCTCCTGCTCACCCACGTCCACTTCAAGGCCGGCTTCCGTTTCGACATGGCCGAAATGACCGCCCGGGCCAAAGCGGCGGGCGCCGTGACCTTGTGGGACCTCAGCCACAGCGCCGGCGCCGTGCCGCTCGACTTGGGCCGCGACGGCGCCGAGCTCGCCGTCGGCTGCGGCTACAAATATCTGAACGGCGGCCCGGGCGCCCCCGCCTTCCTTTACGTCGCCGAGCCTCTCCAGGAGCGGCTGATGCCGCCGCTGCGCGGCTGGATGGGCCATGCCGAGCCTTTCGCCTTCACCGACGATTACAAGCCCGCGCCGGGAATCGACCGTTTCCTGGTCGGAACTCCGCCGATGCTCAGCCTCGGGGCGCTCGAGAGCGGGGTGGAGAGCTTCGAGGGCGCGAAGATGCCGGCGCTGTGGGCCAAGTCGATCGCCCTGTTCGATCTCTTCGCCGGTCTCGTCGACGCCCATTGCCCCGAGCTCGACTGCATCTCGCCGAGCGATCCCGAGCGGCGAGGCAGCCATATCAGCTTCCGCCATCCTCATGCCTTCGAGCTGTGCCAGGCGCTGATCGCCGACGGAGTGATCGGCGACTTCCGCGCGCCCGACGTCGTCCGCTTCGGACTGACCCCGCTCTATCTGGGTTATGAGGACGTTTGGCAGGCCGTGGAGCGGATGAGAGCCATCCTGGACAGCGGCCGCTGGCGCGATCCGCGATTCGCGGTGCGCGGGAAGGTCACCTAAAATACCCTTGTGTATTAGAAGTATAATACACTAGGATTGGGCAGATCAAAACCTTGAGAGGTGCCCGATGAATGCCAAGTCCCTGCTGCTCGCCGCCTGTGCTGCCATGACCGTCGGCGGCATTCCCGCCATCGCCCAGACCGGCGTGCCGCTCATCCCCCGCGAGAAGATCTTCGGCAACCCGACCAAGGTCGCCGGCCGGCTCTCGCCCGACGGCAAATGGCTGTCGTGGATCGCGCCGCGCGACGGAGTGCTCAACATCCACGTCGCCCCGGCGAGCGACCCGGCCGCGGTGCGGGCACTCACGCGCGAGACCAAGCGGCCGATCCGGCAATATTTCTGGTCTCCGGACAGCAAGCAGATCCTGTTCATCAACGATTCGGGCGGCGACGAGAATTTCCTGCTCTACGGCGTCGACGTCAACTCCGGCGAGCAGCGCAGCCTGACCCCGTTCGAGAAGACCCGAGTGCGGATCATCAACATCTCCAACGAGGTCACCGACCGGATCCTCGTCGGGGTCAACAATCGCGATCCCAAGTGGCACGACGTCCACAGCCTCGATCTCAGGACGGGCAAGCTGACGCCGGTGCTCATCAACAAGGGCGACTATTCCAACTTCCTCGCCGACGAGCAGCTCGACATCCGGATCGCCGCCAGGTCGAGGCCGGACGGCGGCACCGATTATTACCGGGTTTCAGGCGGCAGTGTGGAGCCGCAGCCCTTCGAGATCGTGACCCTCGAGGATGCGCAGACCAGCCAGCCCATCGGCTTCACCGCCGACGGCAAAACGCTCTACTGGCTGGACAGCCGCGGCCGCGACACGGCCGCGGTGGTCGCTCAGGATGTCGCGACCGGCCGTAAGACCGTGATCGCCCAGAATGCGCGGGCCGACATCGGCGACGCCATGACCAACCCGAAGACGGGCCGGCTCGAGGCCTATGCCGTCAATTATCTCAAGAACGAGTGGATCCCGCTCGGCGGCGCCGTCAAGGCCGACCTCGAATTCCTCGAGAGCCGCCTCAAGGGCGAGATAAACGTCCAGTCCCGAACTCGCGCCGACGACAAATGGATCGTCGGCGTCGATCCGGTGACGGCCCCGTCCAGCGCCCACCTCTACGACCGCAAGGCGAAGACGCTCACCCGCCTTTACGTCGGCCGCCCGGAGCTCGAGGGCGCGCCGCTCGCCGCCATGCATCCGGTCGAGATCAAGACTCGCGACGGTTTCACCATGGTTTCCTATCTGACTCTGCCTCCCGGTTCAGACCCGGATGGCGACGGCAAGCCGGACAAGGCGGTGCCGATGGTGCTGATGGTCCATGGTGGGCCGTGGGGCCGTGACGAATACGGCTATGACGGCCGCGCCCAATGGCTCGCCAATCGCGGCTATGCCGTGCTCTCGCCCAATTTCCGGGCGTCGACCGGCTTCGGCAAGAAGTTCATCTCCGCCGGCGACCTGCAATGGGGCAGGAAGATGCAGGACGATCTGGGCGACGCGGTCGACTGGGCCGTGGCAAGCGGAGTCACGACCGCCGACAAGGTCGCGATCATGGGCGGCTCCTATGGCGGCTATGCGGTGCTCGCCGGCCTCGCCTTCACGCCCGAGAAATATGCCTGCGGGGTCGACATCGTTGGCCCGTCCAACCTGGGCACCCTGCTCGGCACCATCCCGCCTTATTGGGAGGCGTTGAAGGCCCAATTCTACAAGAGGATGGGCGACCCGAACACGCCGGAGGGCAGGGCCTACCAGCGCGAAGTCTCGCCGCTCTACAGCGCCGACAAGATCCGCCGGCCGCTCCTGATCGGCCAGGGCGCCAACGATCCCCGGGTCAACGTCGCCGAATCCCAGCAGATCGTCGACGCGCTCAAGGCCAAGAGCATCCCCGTCACCTACGTCGTCTTCCCCGACGAGGGCCACGGCTTCGCCCGCCCGCAGAACAACATCGCCTTCAACGCCGTGGCCGAGAATTTCCTCGCCAAATGCCTGGGGGGAAGGGCGGAGCCGATCGGGCCGGCTCTGAAGGCGTCCTCGGCGCAGGTGCCCTACGGGGCCGAGTTCGCGCCGGGGCTTGCGGAGGCTTTGAAATAATAAATCCTCCCCGCGAGCGAAGCTCGTGGGGAGGGGGACCACCCGTAGGGTGGCGGAAGGGGTAACTGGCAGAAGCCTCGTCAGCTACCCCTCCACCAGGCGTCGCCTGGTCCCCCTCCCCGAGCAAGCTCGGGGAGGATCTTACACCCCCACATCCCCCCATTCGTCGAACACCGCCCTCGGCACCTCCACTCCCTCGCGTTCGTCGTCCCAGATGAGATGCATCAGCCACCAGCGCGCGCCGTCGTGAAACAGGTGGGCGCAGTTCATTCCGCGCTTGATCAGCCCGCCGCCTTCGGGCGCGGTACGGGCCTCGTAGGCGGAGAAGACCTGGGCGATGTTGCCGAAGCGGACGATGCGCCGCTCCGTCTCGACCTCGTAGAAGGGAAGGCCGTCGAGCAGCGCCCGGGCGTTCGCCTCATATTCCTCGCCGGAGAAGGAGAAGGCGACCGGCCGTCCCGCCTTGTCCAGCCTGGTCCGCACCAGCCGGACGTCGGGATGGTAGAGCCGCCGCGAAAGCTCGAAATCCTGGCCTCCGGGCGGCCCGGAGATGGAGCTGTAGAGCGCCGTCATCAGCGCATCGATGGTCGCGAATTCCTCGGCCTCTTCCGTCATCCGTCCCTCCCGCTTCGGGGCGCCACATTGCACAAAGGAGGGGGTTCCGCTATGGGCCGGAGCCCGTCCGCCACGCCGCGTCCGGGGTCGATTTTTTCCCAATTCGTGGAGGACCCCCTCACCCATGTCCCGCCGCCGCCAGATTTACGAGGGCAAGGCCAAGATCCTCTACGAGGGCCCGGAGCCGGGCACGCTCATCCAATATTTCAAGGACGACGCCACCGCCTTCAACGCCCAGAAGCGCGGCACCATCTCGGGCAAGGGCGTTCTCAACAACCGGATCTCCGAGCATATCTTCACCCTGCTCGGCCAGATCGGGATCCCCCATCATTTCATCCGCCGACTCAACATGCGCGAGCAGCTGATCCGCCAGGTCGAGATCATCCCCATCGAGGTGGTGGTCAGGAACGTCGCCGCCGGCACCCTCTCGACCCGGCTCGGGATCGAGGAGGGCACCCAGCTCCCCCGCGCCATCCTCGAATATTTCTACAAGGACGATGCGCTGGGCGATCCGATGATCGCCGACGAGCATATCGCCTGCTTCGGCTGGGCCAGCCAGGAGGAGATGAACGATATCGCCGACATGGCGGTCCGGGTGAACGATTTCCTGTGCGGCCTGTTCGCGGGAATCGGAATCCGACTCGTCGACTTCAAGCTCGAGTTCGGCCGGATCTGGGAAAATGAATATCCCCGGGTCATTCTCGCCGACGAGATCAGCCCCGACGGCTGCCGCCTGTGGGACATGACCACCAACGAGAAGCTCGACAAGGACCGCTTCCGCCGCGACCTCGGCGGCGAGGCCGAAGCCTATCAGGAAGTCGCCCGGCGCCTCGGCCTGATGCCCGAGGGCGACAGCAACATGGTCCTCGACCTCGACAAGCACAGGCAGAAGAAGGGGCGGTAGGCCCCTCGGGGCGCCGACTCTCGTCGTTGCTCGCCGAGCGGCTCTGGATCTGCGAGGCGGGAGTGTAGGTGAAGCCCTGGCTCCGGTCGCGGCTCGTTACCGGTTAAATCGCGGGCCAACAAAAAATAGAGCAATTAAAAGTGGTGCAGCCATTAATAGTGCTAACTGTTTCGCCGACATTCCAAATGCTGACGCATTTATAAAAAATAAGTTCGCTAAACCAGGAAGAGAAATTAATAAGCATACCCCAACAATGATTCTTTCACGAAATGAGGGCATTTTGATTACCTCGGACATTCCACTTGAGTAGGAGCAAGCCAGTCGGAAAAAGCTTGTAGAGTTCCCAGGATGTTACCCGTAAACTCATTTTGTTTTTGAGATTTCTCTTGCCCCCAACGTGTGCCACGCGGCATCGTAGCTTTCAGTGTTTTACTTATTATGGCGCTTGAACCTAAAGAGACCACGCTGGCAACTGCATTCTTGCCGCTGCCTCCACCCGCATATTGCGCCATCCCTCCGACGAGTTGCAATGCGCCCGCGCCCATACCGACGAAATTTCCCGCTTTGGCCAACGCGGCACCACCACCCATCGCCACACGATTACCGATGGCAAATCCTCCCCCAGCCAAAGCAGCGCCCACCAATGTCATCTTAAGGGACGCGTCGCTCGCCTGTTCTGAAGCATACATTATAATGTTGCCGATATCACAAGAATTAGATCTACTATGCGAGGGAACGTGCCTAGTCGTCGCGCGGCTCGCTCCATAGATACTCGTAGAAAGGTACGTTTTTCCAGGCCCCTCAATAACAATGATTTCGCATCCTTGTTGGTTTTCTTTTATACATGTGCTGACCTTTCTAAGACCGCCAGGGTCGGTGTGATTGACCGGATCGTTACCGACATAGGCATACAGGTTGATCTGATCGCCATACCCCACCGGATCGACCTGCAAAAACCGCCCGGTCGTCGGCGAGTAGAAACGGGCCTTGTAATACCACAGCCCGAGCTCCGGCACCCAGGTCTGCCCCGTATAGCCGAACCGGCCGGCCGGGGTGGCGCCGGGGATGCCCCAGGGGTCGTAGCTGTTGGTGGCGATCGGGTTGCCGTAGCGGTCGGCGACCTGGACGATCGAGCCCTGATGGTCGGCGAGCAGGGCCCGCCGCCAGCCGCTGGCCCAGGTGTCGTACCAGAGCAGCGGGTCGTCGGCGCCCGGGTCGTTGCCGTGGACGTAGCGGTGCAGCATGTTGCCGGCGCCGTCATATTCGGCGACGAGCGCGTCGCCGTCGTAGACCAGGATGCGCGGGGCTTAACCGGGGCCCGAAACCCGGAACAGCCGCCCGAGCGGGTCGTATTCGAGGCTCGCGGTCTTCGCTCCGTTCGCGTCGACCAGCTCGTTCTCGACGTCGTAGACGAAGCTCCTCGGATGGAGTTACCAAGAACAGGATTTCTTGGCGATAGCCACTTCTTCGGCTAGCGGCTTCATGTAAATGTCGTCATTCGGGTTTAGTTTTTGCAAGCGGGCATACCAGAATTCTGCCCGATAAGCGTCAGCGCAGCTACGAGAACCTAAAAGGTCATCAATTTGATATTTGATTGCTGTTGTACTCCCGTTCTCAAGTGCCACCTCCGTCCAATATCGGATGGCCCTTCGACACTTCTCAATCTCGCCCTTGGGCGGGTCCGCCTTATGACAATGTCCATATAAGTTCACCAGTTGGATTGCGGCGTCGCCTGAACCTTCCACTGCCTTAAGCTTCAAATCCTTTATTTTCGGAGACGTCTCATCCACTCTGTAGGTGTTGGCGACCGGTGAAGTTCGCACCGGTCGGTTAGCAACCCACAGAAGCACGCCGCAAAAGGCGAGCAGCGCGGCCGCGCTGGCTACGACGACTAGTCGCATCTTTCTTTCAGACATACGCGAGTTCGCTGAGGTGCCAACTGCCCGGTTCGTTCGGAGGTCATTGTTGCGTAGCCTGTTTTGGCGTCGTAGCTGATCTTATTACCGAGAAGGATGGATTCGCTCTTCTTCGGATCATAGGCATAAAATCCCCGATGGGCGGCGGCTTGGAAATTATCGCCTTCTCGATGCATCCTGACAGTTCCTGGAGATGCAACCACCCGGCCGCCGGAAAGGTCTGCATACCGTTGCGCAAAGGACGAGCCGGACGTCGATCCGAGGGTGCAAGACATGAGCAGCGTGAGGGAGCCCTTACGATAACCTTCACTCTCCGCGACTGCGAGCAGACGTAATGGCGAAAGACGAACGGCATCCCCCCGCCCGCGTTGGTCCTCCACTGCTTCCTCGCCGTTGCTCTTCATGAAGCTGTGCGCAAAAATAGTATAGGCGCCTTGGAAATCGATGCCACCATGCACATAAGCAGGGTTGCTCTCCCTGACGAGGTTCAGCTCTGCCGTTCCCGTCGGATCGGTCTTGTTCGCAGGATCGTTTCCCACATAGGCGTAGAGGTTCATCTGGTCCCTATACCCGATGGGGTCCACCTGCAGGAACCGCCCGGTCGTCGGCGAGTAGAACCTTGCCTTGTAATACCACAGCCCGAGCCTCCGGCACCCAGGTCTGCCCCGTATATCCGAACCGGCCGGCCGGGGTGGCGCCGGGGATGCCCCAGGGGTCGTAGCTGTTGGTGGCGATCGGGTTGCCGTAGCGGTCGGCGACCTGGACGATCGAGCCCTGATGGTCGGCGAGCAGGGCCCGGCGCCAGCCGCTGGCCCAGGTGTCGTACCAGAGCAGCGGGTCGTCGGCGCCCGGGCCGTTGCCGTGGACGTAGCGGTGCAGCATGTTGCCGGCGATATCATATTCGGCGACGAGCGCGTCGCCGTCGTAGACCAGTCGCCTCGTGCCGCCCGCCGGGCTCGACACCTGCCACAGCCGCCCGAGGGGATCGTAGACGAGCTCCGCGCTCTGCGCGCCCGTGGCCGAGACGAGCCGGTTCTCGACGTCGTAGACGTAGCTCGTCGAGCCGAACGGCGGGTTGGCCGTCGAGCCGAGATTGCCGTTCGCATCATGGCCGAACGACGCCGGGCCCGCGGCCGTATATTGGTTGAGGCCGTTGGCGGCATAGTTGCGGACCGCGGTGGAAGCGCCGCCCCAGGCATAAGCATCGTTGCTCGCCGAGCGGCTCTGGTCTGCGAGGCGGGAGTGTAGGTGAAGCCCTGGCTCCGGTCGCGGCTCGTTACCGGTTAAATCGCGGGCCAACAAAAAATAGAGCAATTAAAAGTGGTGCAGCCATTAATAGTGCTAACTGTTTCGCCGACATTCCAAATGCTGACGCATTTATAAAAAATAAGTTCGCTAAACCAGGAAGAGAAATTAATAAGCATACCCCAACAATGATTCTTTCACGAAATGAGGGCATTTTGATTACCTCGGACATTCCACTTGAGTAGGAGCAAGCCAGTCGGAAAGAGCTTGTAGAGTTCCCAGGACGTTACCCGTAAACTCATTTTGTTTTTGAGATTTCTCTTGCCCCCAACGTGTGCCACGCGGCATCGTAGCTTTCAGTGTTTTACTTATTATGGCGCTTGAACCTAAAGAGACCACGCTGGCAACTGCATTCTTGCCACTGCCTCCACCCGCATATTGCGCTATCCCTCCGACGAGTTGCAATGCGCCCGCGCCCATACCGACGAAATTTCCCGCTTTGGCCAACGCGGCACCACCACCCATCGCCACACGATTACCGGTGGCAAATCCTCCCCCAGCCAAAGCAGCGCCCACCAATGTCATCTTAAGGGACGCGTCGCTCGCCTGTTCTGAAGCATACATTATAATGTTACCGATATCACAAGAATTAGATCTACTTTGCGAGGGAACGTGCTTAGTCGTCGCGCGGCTCGCTCCATAGATACTCGTAGAAGGGTGCGTTTTTCCAGGCCCCTCAATAACAATGATTTCGCATCTTGTTGGTTTTCTTTTATACATGTGCTGACCTTTCTAAGACCGCCAGGGTCGGTGTGATTGACCGGATCGTTACCGACGTAGGCATACAGGTTGATCTGATCGCTCATACCCCACCGGATCGACCTGCAAAAACCGCCCGGTCGTCGGCGAGTAGAACCTTGCCTTGTAATACCACAGCCCGAGCTCCGGCACCCAGGTCTGCCCCGTATAGCCGAACCGGCCGGCCGGGGTGGCGCCGGGGATGCCCCAGGGGTCGTAGCTGTTGGTGGCGATCGGATTGCCGTAGCGGTCGGCGACCTGGACGATCGAGCCCTGATGGTCGGCGAGCAGGGCCCGGCGCCAGCCGCTGGCCCAGGTGTCGTACCAGAGCAGCGGGTCGTCGGCGCCCGGGTCGTTGCCGTGGACGTAGCGGTGCAGCATGTTGCCGGCGATGTCATATTCGGCGACGAGCGCGTCGCCGTCGTAGACCAGTCGCCGGGTGCCGCCCGCCGGGCTCGACACCTGCCACAGCCGCCCGAGGGGATCGTAGACGAGCTCCGCGCTCTGCGCGCCCGTGGCCGAGACGAGCCGGTTCTCGACGTCGTAGACGTAGCTCGTCGAGCCGAACGGCGGGTTGGCCGTCGAGCCGAGATTGCCGTTCGCATCATGGCCGAACGACGCCGGGCCCGCGGCCGTATATTGGTTGAGGCCGTTGGCGGCATAGTTGCGGACCGCGGTGGAAGCGCCGCCCCAGGCATAAGCATCGTTGCTCGCCGAGCGGCTCTGGATCTGCGAGGCGGGAGTGTAGGTGAAGCCCTGGCTCTGGTCGCGGCTGGTTCCGGCGAGGTCGTGAGCTAGCGTCTGCAGCCGTCCCACCGGCTCATAGCCATAGGTGGTGGCGATCCCGGCCCAGCCGATCGAGACCCGCCGGCCGGCGCCGTCGTAGGCGAAGGCGACGACCGGATCGCCGCCATTCTCGCGGATCCGGAGCGGCCGGCCGAGCCCGTCGACCTCGTAGGTGAAGAAGCTCGTGTCGGGGTGGACGACACGGATCCGGTTGCCGTCGAGGTCGTAGAGATGGCCGACCGCCCGGGCGACCCCGCCCATGGTGCTGCTGCTCGAGACGAGAAGGCCGAACCCGTCATAGGCGTTGGTGACGCCCTCGCCGGCGACAGAGTCGAACCGCGCCTTGGTCTGCAGGCCGCGAAGGTCGTAGTCGTAATAGACGTCGCGCGTGTGGACCGCCGCGAGGCCGCCGCGCTCGGGAACGAGCTTCGCCGTCATCCGGTTCAGGGCATCGTATTGATAGGTGAGAGTCGAGCCGTCGCGCTTCCTCAGGCTCGTTCGGTTGGCGTTGGCGTCATAGCCATATTCCTCATAATCGGCCGGGTTGGTCTCGCCGGGCGCCGTCTTCGAAGGGAAGATCCAGCGCTTCTGGCGGTCGAGCCCGTCATAGCTCATCTGCGCCTTGTTGCCGTTGGCGTCGGTGACGCTGACCGGTTTGCCGTTGGGCGAGTAGGTGTAGGCGGCATAGACCTGCTGGAGGCCGGTGCCGACCGCCTGCTCGACCTTCAGGATCTCGCCGTGGAGGGTGTAGCTGTTGCGCGTGATCCGGTCGGGGCCGTTCGTGGCGTGCGCCGTGCCCGGAACGCATTTGTCGGTCAGCGGGGACGCCCAGACGTCCGGGTTCATCCTCACCGCCGTGCATTTGAGGCGGCCCGCGAGGTCGTAGCTATATTCGGTGACGCCGACGGTGACGATCGTGGCGCCCGCGACTCCGCTCACGGCCTCGCGGACCTTGCGGCCCATCGGGTCATGGGCCGTGTCGACCTGGCTGTTGACGATGAAGCCGGCCCAGTCCCCGGGCTTCACCGCCTCGCTCTGCCAGGATGCGAGCCGTCCCTTCTCCACCCGGGTCAGCCGCCCGCCCGGGTCATAGGTGTTGCGCGTCGCCAGGAAGGCGAAGGGGTCGGCCCCGTCGGGATCGGGCGCGATCGTGCCGACCTCGCGCCGAAGCAGGTCGTAGCGGGCGGCGTAGGTGCCGGCCGAAGGCGAAGCCTGGGCCCAGGCGGCGGCCGGGACCGCCAGGGGCAATCCGAGGACAGCCAGCGGGATGAAGGCCCGACCGCTCACTGGCACAGTCCGTTCGGACGGGTGGTGCTGATCTTATTGCCCTGCCAGTCATAGCCGTAGCAGGTGCGCCGGGCGACGCCCCCCGCCGTCACCGTCTCGGAGCGGAGGAGCAGATTGCTCGGGCCGCTGTCGGGGCCGTAATCGTAGGTCGTGACGACTTCGTCTCCGGGAAGCGCGCACCCCCATCCGGACGCCGCGCCGGTCGCGCAAAAGGCCTTTCGGCTGGGCAGGTAGATCGACACGGCTTCCGGCGCATAGCCGCCGCCGCTGCTGATCCACGCACGGCGCGGCGCATATTCGTAACGCACCTGAGGCCGAACGCCGCCCACCGCGGGCCCGGTCTCGGTTCTGACTCCGCCATGCGCCGCTTCGTAGGTGAAGTCGGTCCGGTTGCCCTTGTAATCCTCGCTCCAGATCGGCTTGTTGCAGATCTTGCGGGGCAGGGTCGGGCAGTGGGATTGCTCCGCGAAGCCCATCGATGTGGCGATCGTCGCCAGCCCCGATCCGGGCTTGGCGCCCCAACCCGTGCTGACCGTCTGCCCCGCCCGATACGTATAGCCGACCGAATTGCCTTCCGGATGGGTGAGCCCCACCAGATCGACCCCGTCCCACTGGAGAGAGGTCGTCCTTCCGTTCTGGACATAATAATCGAGCAATCCCGCGCCGAACTGGGCATTGACCGCAATCCCTTCCGGACCCGTATAGCTGCCGAAGCTCATCGCCGGCGGCTCGCCCGGCAGCTGGACGTCCTCCGGATCCTTGCCGGAGACGGAGAAGCTCCAGACCGCGCCGTCGGGAGTGGTCTGCTGATAAGCCGCGCCCCCGGTTGGCGCGGGGTTGCCCGTGATCAGGCAGGCGGAGGAATTGACCTGACGGACGCAGGTCATCTTCGACATGTTGCTGGTGCCCTGATAATCATAGCCCCAGGTCTGGCCCAAAGCGTCGACGACGCTGGTCAAATTCACCCAGGTTGCCGGGGCGTAGCCGTAGGAGGCCGCCAGCGCGGCCCCGACGCAGGTCGAGGCGGTCGTCACCGCGGTGACGGCGCGATTGTAGCCGCAGGCTCTGGAGATGTAGCCCGACGCTCCATATTCGAAGACGAGCGAATAGCCGTAATTGCTGGCGATCTGCCTCAGCTGCGACCCGCTGTAGGTGTAGGTCAATGTGTGTCCGTCGGCATAATCGATCCGGGCGATGCGCTGGCTTCGCCGCGAGTCGCCCGGCGCCAGAACCTTCACCGACGGGTTGAAGGTGTACGCATTGCCTTGGGCGTCGGTGTAAACGTAGGCGCCGCCGGTGGAGAGGTTCAGGGTGGCGCCGTCGCAATCCGGGTTGAAGCAGGAATAGCCAAAACTGCTGGCATAGGTGAAATGGACGACCCCGCGCCCGATCACGACATAGATGCCGTCCATCTTGGCCTGGGTCTTCTCGATGACGAAGGTCGCGTAATTATGGGTCCAGTTGAGCCCGAAATGGCTGCTTCCCTCGACCGCGGGGCCGCCGATATAGGAACGCTCCAGGGTGAGCGGGCCGACCGAGAGATCGACGGCCTTATAGGTGAAGCGGGCCTTGGTGAGATCCACGCCGGTGGGGCTCAGAGTCATCTGCTTGGGCGGCTCGTACTGGGCGCGGGCGGGGGCTGCGGCGAGCAGCGCGAGAAGGACGCCCAGGATCAGCGCGCACAGCCCTTGATTCCAGGTTGCGGTCATTGGCTGCAGTTCCCGGCGGTTATGGTGACGGTCAGGGTCGCGCTCGCCATGGCGTTGCCCGAATCCTTGACCGTGTAGGTGGTCGATTCGCCGCTACTGAGGCCTGTCGAATCGACCTGGATCTGACCGCCGACAAGCGCGAAACTGGGGTGCGACGACGCGATCAGGGTCAGCGGATAATGGCCGTCGGGATCGGTGTCGTTGGCCAGCACGTTGTAATATTTGACCGTGCATATCTTCTGCGAGCCGGTGTCGTTGACCGGGGTCGGCGGGGTATTTCCGGGCGGCGGCGGCGGCGGGTCGTCATTGTCGAGGATGGTACCGATACCCTGCGCATCGGAGATCGTGGCGCCGCCACTCGGGCCGGTCAGGTTGACGAAGAGCGTCTCGTTGCTTTCGTCGGCACTGTCCTGGATCGTGTAGATGCTGACCGTCTTGGTGGTGTCGGCGGGACCGAAGACGACGTTCGCCGTCGACATATAATAATCCTCACCATAATTGGGACTGGTCCAGGTGCCCAGGGCGGTGCCGTTGGTCGTGCTGTAGCTGACCGCGAAGCTGCCGGTGGTCGCCCCGGTCTTGGTGATCGTGAAGTCGAGGGTGCCGCCTTCCGTCCCCGAGGCGTCGTTGATGCTGAAGGACGGCGGGGGCGGCGGCGGGGGCGGCGGCGGTTCGTCATTGTCGAAGATCGTGCCGATGCCCTGACCGTCGGCGATGCTCGCTCCGGCCGAGGGCCCCGACAGGTTGAGGGAGAGCGTCTCGTTGGACTCGTCGCCCGAATCGTCGATCGTGGTGACCGCGACCGTCTTGCTGCTCTCCCCGGCTGCGAAGCTCAGACCCCCGCTGACACCGTTATAGTCGGCGCCAGCGCCGGCGCTTCCGTTGGCGGTCCCGTAGCTGACGCTCGCGGCGCCCGTACCGTTCTTGACCACGGTGAAGACGAGGCCGCCGCCCTCGGCCGCCGCGGCCTCGCTGACGCTGAACGCGGGAGGCCCCGAGACCGATGTCGCGAAGATGGAGCGGTTGCCCGCCGGGTCGTAACCGATCGTCGAGGTGACGCCATTATTGACCGTGCCGCTGCTCGTCGTCGCGGTGAGCCGCCCGAGCGCATCATAACGGTAGATGACGGTTTCGCCCGCCTGCGCCGCGCTCGCCAGCGCGAGGATGGAACAAGCCCATAGAGGATAACCACGTCGCTGCATCAGGTCCCCCTGAATTGCGGCAAAACCGGAAATTTCCCCACCCGATTCGCCGGAAACAGTAGAACATGAGCATTCCTACATTGCAAATCCTATTCGGACGCAGCCCGCCGCGCGGAGCCGCGCATAAAAAAAGCCCCGCCGTTGCCGGCGGGGCCCGGGCCTTTCGGCGCTCAAGCGGGGCTCAGTTGGCGGCGGGGCCGCCGATGGCGATGCGGGTGGCGGCGGCGGCGCGCTGCTGGACCGACTGGAGGTAGCTGGTCGACTGGAGGAAGGGGACCGGGTTCACGGCCTTGCCGTCGATGCGGACTTCGTAGTGAAGGTGGCTTCCGGTCGAGCGGCCGGTCGAGCCCATCAGGGCGATCATGTCGCCGCGCTTCACCTTCTGGCCGGCGGTGACCATCGATTTGGAAAGGTGGCCGTAACGGGTCTGGATGCCGTGGCCGTGGTCGAGCTCGACGAGGTTGCCGTAGCCGCCATTATTATATTCGGACCGTTGGACGACGCCGTCGGCGGTGGCGTAGATCGGAGTCCCGATCGGGCCGGCGAGGTCGATCCCGGCGTGCATCGCGGCGCGGCCGCGGAACGGGTCGGAGCGGACTCCATAGCCCGAGGTGAAGTTGGTGCCCCGGACCGGCTCGGTCGAAGGAATGGCGACGGTACCCTGCTCGAGCTGGTCGAGCTTGGTCCAGCTGTTGAACAGGGCCTTGAAATTGGGGTCGGCGGCGCGGACCGTCTCGACCGGCTCGAACGGGCCGCCGACGCCGGACTGGAGGCGGCGCGGGTCGAGGCCGAGGCGGCGGACTTCGCTGGCGGTGAACTGGTAGCGGCGCTGGGCGGCTTCCTTGATGACGGCGACGTCGGCCTGCATCGTCGCGAGCTCGCGCTGCATCCGGCTCACGTCGGCATAGGACGGGGCGCTTGCGGCGGTGGCGAGCTGGGCGGCGGCGAAGATCGACCAGACGAGGAGAAGAAAGGCGCCGAACGCCGCGGCGGCCTGGATCCCGGAACCGACCCGGACCCGGCGCAAGGCCTTGCCGTCATGGAGGAAAATGTCGCGCGGCTTGAACATCGTGCGGAACATTCCAAAAAGTCCCGCATTGTTGGTCTTGGTCAGCACAATCTCTTCCCCGACACTCTGCCCCAACCGAGGCGCGGCACCGCGCTGGCGCGGGCCGAAAGCATTAAATTTAAGGCGTTTCCGCCCCCTCGATGACGTCAGGGAAGTGCCCCCTCCACGACGTGTGGCTGGAGACTGTTAAACATATCCTGCCACGGCAAGGGCGGCGTAGTAATCGCGGGACAGACCGGCTTCGTCGCGGGCTGAATTGTTGAATGGAGGCTTCAGGACGCCTTTGAAGTGGGCGCCGACCAATCGTTTCCAGGTCGAAACAGGCGCGATTCTCTGCGATTCACAGCCCCATCGGAACCATTTCGAGCCCGCCGCGACGTGGCGTATCTCGTCGCGGTAGATTCGCCCCAATATGGCCGCCGAACGGGCGTCGCCGGCCGCCTCGAACCGCGCCACCGCCGCCGGAGTGACGTCGAGCCCACGCGCTTCCAGCACCATCGGAACGACGGCGAGGCGGGCGAGCGGATCGCCGGCCGTCGCCGCCGCCGCTTCCCACAGGCCGTCATGGGCGGGCAGGTTGCCATAAGCCGAGCCGAGAGCCTTCAGGCGCCGGTCGAGAAGGGCGAAATGCATGGCCTCGTCGGCGCCCACCGCGAGCCAATCGTCGACGAAGGCCCGGGGAAAGCCGGCGCCGAAGCGCCCCGCCATATCGAAGGCGAGGTCGATCGCGCCATGCTCGATATGGGCGAGCGCGTGGAGCATCGCGATCCGGCCCCGCTCGGAGCCGCCGCGGCCGCGCTTGGGCATCCGGGACGGCGGCAGAAGCTCCGGCCGCCCCGGACGGGCCGGCGCATCGGGCATCGCGACGTCGAACCGGTGGGCCAGCTCGCCCCGCCGCCAGGCCCGAGCGGCGGAGCGCGCGGCGCGGACCTTGTCGGCCGGCGGGGCAGCGAGCAGCACGGCTCGGCAGGCACCAGCGACGGAGTCGGGAATAAGGTCCATGACGCGTTCTAGTTCATCCTTGGCGGCGTTGGGAAACGGGTTCATTATCCGGAAGCCGGATACGGGGCCGGCGACAAGGGGGGCAAATGACCGATCTCGACGTGGCGATCATCGGCGGCGGCTGTGCCGGCACCTATTCCGCCTGGCGGCTCCAGCAGGAGCAGGGCGAGGACAACAGCATCGGGCTGTTCGAATATAGCGACCGCATCGGCGGACGGCTCTATTCGGTCACCGTGCCGGGGGTGCCGAGCCTCAAGGCCGAATTGGGCGGGATGCGCTACATCCAGGAATCGCACAAGATGGTCGCCGACCTGGTCGAGCACCTCAAGCTCGCGACCCGCGATTTCCACATGGGCGCGCCCGATCCGATCGGTGCCAATTGCAATCTCTTCTACCTGCGCGGCAAGCATCTGCGGCTCGGCGAGCTCGCCGATCCCGACAAGGTCCCGTACAATCTCGCCTGGTCGGAACGCGGCCTCGGGCCCACCAACCTCCAGATCCAGGCGATGGACAACATCTATCCGGGCATGGCCAATCTGAGCCTGTGCCAGCTGATGAAATTGAAGGTGTTCGGCCGGCCGCTGTGGAAATACGGCTTCTGGAACCTGATGTTCCGGGTCCTCTCCAACGAGGGCTATCAGTTCATGAAGGACGCCGGCGGCTACGACGCCAACGTCGCCAACGCCAACGCCGTCACCCAGCTTCCCGCCACCGAATATGGCGACGACACCGAGTTCCTGACCCTTTGCGAGGGCTACCAGCATCTGCCGCTTACCCTTGCCGAGCGGTTCAACTCGGCGAAGGGCGGCAAGCTCGAAGCGGGGCAGCGCATCTACCTGAACCACTGCCTCACCGAGATCGCAGAGGGCGACGGTGAGTATCGCTACACTCTCCACTTCCGCCCGACGGTTACCGAAAATGCCTCCACCAGGCTCGACGAGACGGCCGAGCCGATCGTCGTCCGGGCCAAGAAGATCGTTCTCGGACTGCCGCGCCGTTCGCTCGAGCTGGTCAAATGCGACATGCTCGACTCCAACGACCAATATATGGACGACCGCAAATCCGTGCTCATCCAGAGCGCGTTCAAATTGTTCCTCGCCTACGAAGCGCCCTGGTGGCGCACCCTCGGCCTGGTCGCCGGCCGCTCGGTCACCGATCTGCCGATGCGGCAAATCTATTATTTCGGAACCGAAGGGGAGCAGCGCGGCGGCGAGCCTTTCCTCAATTCGCTCGTCCAGGCGAGCTACAACGACATCTCGACCGTTCCCTTCTGGAAGGCGCTCGAGAAGGGAACGCCCTATGCCGGCTACATGCCGGCCTGCGTCGAGCCGGGCGTGACCAATCCCATCCCGGTGACCGAGCATCGTGCCACGCAGGAGATGGTGGAGGATTGCAACAAGCAGATCGCGGCCGTCCACGCCTTGCCCGAAGTCCCAATGCCCTATTCGGCGGTCTACCACACCTGGAACGAGGATCCTTACGGAGGCGGCTGGCACGAATGGAAAGCCGAATATCGGCTCGACCAGGTCATGTGGCGAATGCTCAAGCCGGTCGCGAGCGAGGACATCCACATTTGCGGCGAAGCCTATTCCTACGGCCAGGGCTGGGTCGAGGGCGCCTTCTGCACCGCCGAGCAGATGCTCGAGAGCCATTTCGGGCTGAAGCGGCCGCGCTGGCTCGACTCGGATTACGCGATCATGCCCTGCCCCGAGGGCGGCTGCGGCGATCTCGACGGCTGCGTGACCACGCCCGACACGTCGGATCTGGTCGAAGAGCTCAACGCTTTGACTCCGAGCTGCCTCGTCACCCGGGACATCAGCTGATGGCCTCCGCCCCTTATACCGTCGCGCAATATCTGGTCGACCGCCTGAAGCAATGCGGCCTCGGGCACGTCTTCGCCGTGCCCGGCGACTATGCCGCCAACTTCCTCAACGCGCTCGACAAGACCGAGGGGATCGTTCGAGTCCCCAACATCAACGAGCTCGGCAGCGGCTACGCGGCGGACGGCTATGCCCGCTTCAGGGGCATCGGCGCGGCCTGCGTCCAGTACGGCGTCGGCACCTTCAGCGCTCTCAACTGCGCCGCGGGCTCGTTCGTCGAGCGCGTGCCGGTAGCGATCATCTCGGCCAGCCCGCGGACCAGGGACCGACTGCTCGAGACCGAGGAATCGATCCTGTTCCACCATTCGACCGGCGACCTCGACTCCGACCGCGACATCTTCGCCGAGGTCACGGTCGCATCGGAGATCGTGATCGACGCGGAGGCGGCGCCGGCACAGATCGACGGCGCGATCGTCGCCATGCTGACCCATCGCCGGCCGATCTACATCGAGGTGCTCCAGGACATCTGGATCGCGCCCTGTGCCAAGCCCGTCGGAACGCTCTCGGCGGAGCCGATTGTGAGCGAGGCGAAGCCGCTCGCCGCCCTGCTCGACGCCGCCTGGGCTCGAATCTCGGCCGCCGAACGGCCGATCCTCTGGTTCGGAGTCGAGATCCAGCGCTTCGGCCTTCAGGATGTCGCCCAGCGCCTCGTCGACTCGAGCGGGCTTCCCTTCACCACCACGAGCCTCGGCAAGACCGTGATCGACGAGGCGCAGGACGCGTTCATCGGCACCTATGCGGACGCCGCCTCCCCCGCCTCCACGCGCGCGGCGATGAAGGCCTGCGACTGCCCGATCGCATTGGGCGCGATCGTCACCGACGATTATTTGCCGATCATGGCCTCGAGCTACGCCGCGATGGTTTCGGTCAACGACGAAGAGGCCCGGATCGGCTGGGCCCAATATTACGGCATCGGACTGGCCGATTTCCTCGAGGGGCTGCTCGCCCGCTTCGAGGAGGATTCGTCCTGGCCGCGCCCCAGTCCGCGGCCTGAGGCCGCTGCCGAGGAGCCCGACGACGGGGCAGGCGGCCTCACCTACAATCGATTCTACCGCCAGCTGACTCGTTTCCTGAAGGACGAAGATCTGCTCGACGAGAGCGTATTGGTGCTTGGAGAAAGCACGTCGCTCTACGTCTTCGGCAACGTCTTCGGCCTTCCCCGCGACAGCTTCGTCGCCCAGGCCGCCTGGGGATCGCTCGGCCACGAGACCGGCTGCGCGCTCGGAGTCGCTTTGGGCTCGGGCAAGCGGCCCTGGGTGGTCGCGGGCGACGGCGGCTTCATGATGATCTGCCAGGAGATTTCGAGCCTGGTTCGCGCCGGAGTCAACGCCGCCGTCTTCGTGATGAGCAACCGCGGCTATGCGATCGAGCAGGCCTTCGTGAACCTCGACGGCTTCACGCCCGAGGGCGAGTTCGCGGCCTATGACGTCCTCCCCGTCTGGGACTATCTGGCCCTCGCCAAGGCGTTCGGGGCGCGCGGCTTCCGCGCCGAGACCGCCGAGGCGCTGGCGGGCGTGCTCGCCGAGGTCAAAGGCCTGAGGGGCGTGCCGGCGCTGATCGAGGTGGTCATCCCGGACAAGGACCTCGCCCCGCAGCTCAAGCGCCTCGCCACGCCTCCGCCGGCGCTTCGCAAGCAGGGACGCACCGGCCCGATCGAGTGAACCCGTCATTGCGAGGAGCGAAGCGACACGGCAATCCAGCGGGGCTCGGAAGGCCGCACTGGATTGCTTCGCTGCCGCGTAGCGGCAGTTTATCCTGAGCGCCGCCGCAGGCGGCGTCGAAGGGCTCGCACCGACGGACTTACTCCAGGCCCGCCAGCTCCTCCTCCAGCCGATCGAGGTCGATCCCGGTCCGGAGCGTGTCGAGGCCGTCGACCACGAAATAGCGGGGCTGGAAGGTGTCCGAGCGGTAGGGGGTTCGAAGCACCCGCCCGAGATCGAAGGGCAGGCGCTCTGGCTTGGCGCTGTCGAGCGCATAGGCCGCTTCGCCGAAGCTCGAGGCGAGGCCGGCGCCGTAAAGCTTGAGCGCGCCCTCCTCCCACGCCACTCCGAACTCGACGGTGAACCAGTAGAGCCGCGAGAAGATCGCCACCCTGTCCTTGGCCACCGCCTTCAACCCCTCCTCGCCGAGCCGCTGCATGAAATCCGCGAACCAGGGCTCGGCGAGCATCGGCACATGACCGAACACGTCGTGGAAGACGTCCGGCTCCTCCAGATAGTCGAGGCTCGAGGCGGGGCGGATGAAATTGCCGGCGGGGAATTGCCGGCGGGCGAGATGGGCGAAGAAGATTTCGTCCGGAAGCAAGCCCGGGACCGCCACCACCGTCCAGCCCGAGCGGGCGAACAGCCTCTCGTTCAAATCATCGAAATCGGGGATTCCGGAGCGCGACAGGAGCAGCGAATCGAGCCCTTTCTCGAACGCGGCGACGGCTCGGCCGGCGAGCTTGCGGCGCTGGCGGGCGTAGAGAATGTCCCAGACGCGATGCTCCTCGGCCCCGAAGCGCTCCCAGCGCTGCGGGAGGGTCCAGTCCGCCGCCGTGCCCGGCGGCCGCGCCGGCCGCGGCGGCGGCAATGTGGCGGTGAAATCGGTGAACATTGGGTCTCTCCACAAGAAAAAACCCCGCCCGGAGGTCCGGACGGGGTCGGTTTGAGCCTGGCTTGTTAAGCGCGCGCTATTCCGGTCCCGCCCGAGCGATTCCGTAATAATAATAGCTGGAAGCCGCAGCGGAGATCGTCGCGTTCAGAAGGGCGGCGGAGGCGCGCATCGGCTTCATCCTTCGCAGGCTGACCTAGGAAGGCCGATTTGTCAACGCGGGACTGAGCCGGGCTCGACACCGTGCGCCGTCATTGCGAGCGAAGCGAAGCAATCCAGTGCGGCCTTCCGAGCCCCGCTGGATTGCCGGGTCGCTGCGCTCCTCGCAATGACGGAGGCTCACGGCAGCTCCCGCGCCGCCTCCAGCACTTCCTCGGCATGGCCCGGCACCTTCACCTTGCGCCACACGCGCTTCACCACGCCGTCGCGGTCGACGAGGAAGGTGGCGCGCTCGATGCCCATATATTTGCGGCCGTACATCGATTTCTCGGTCCAGGTGCCGAACGCCTCGCAGACCGAGCCGTCGGAGTCGGTCGCGAGCGGCACCTTGAGATTGTATTTCTCGATGAACTTCGCATGCTTTTTCGAATCGTCCTTCGACACCCCGAGGATCCAGGTGCCGGCATTCTTGAACTCGTCGGCTAGCGCGGTGAAGGCCTGCGCCTCGGCGGTGCAGCCGGACGTATCGTCCTTGGGATAGAAATAGATCACCAGCTTCTGGCCGCCGAAATCGGCCGGGCTGATCGCCTTGCCCTCGACGCTCGCCAGCTTCACGTCCGGAACCTTGTCGCCTTCGCTCAGCATCTTCATTCTCCCGACGCCACCCGGCGCCACAGCTCCGCCACCCTCTGCCGCGCCGCGTCGTGCGCCGCAAGCAGAGCGTTCCAGTCGGGAAGGCCGCAGGCCGCGGCGACCAGGGGCTTGGTTTCGTCGGGCGGCTCGTCCGATGCCGGCGAGACCAGGCGGAACATGACCAGCATCCGGGTCAGCAGGCGAAGCGCCGGGTCGATTTCGTCCGAGACCAGGCCGGCCCCGACCAGCTCCTCGAGCGCGTCCTCGAGATGGGGATGGAGGCCGACATTGTGCTTCAGCTGAAGCGTGTGGACGGCGAATTCGAGGTCGACCAGCCCGCCCGGGCCGAGCTTGATGTCGAACCGCCCCCTGGCCGCCTTGTGGGACGCCATCTCCGCCCGCATCGCCACCGCGTCGGCGACCAGCCGGTCCGGGTCGCGCGCCCTGGCCAGGGTCGAGTCGATCACCGACTGAAGCGCCGCGCGCCCTTCGGCCGAGCCGAAGACGGGGCGGGCGCGAGTGAGGGCCATATGCTCCCAGGTCCAGGCCTGCTCGCTTTGATAGCGGGCGAAGCTCTCGAGGCTGACCGCAAGCATTCCGTCGGTGCCGGAAGGCCGAAGCCTCGTGTCGACGTCGTAAAGCGGCCCCGAAGCGGTGGACACGCTCAAGGCCGCGGTGACCCGCGGCGCCAGGCGGTTGAAATAGTCGGTCGCGCGAAGCGGCCGCGGCCCGTCCGATTCCGCCTCGTGGGTGCCGCTGAACAGATAGACGAGGTCGAGGTCGGAGGCGTGGGTCAGGGCCTCGCCGCCGAGCCGCCCGAGGCCCATGACGAGCAGCTCCGAGCCGGGCACGCGCCCGTGCACCGCTTCGAACTCGGCGATCGCGGCGTGCGCGAGGACGTTGATCGCCGCCTCGGCGACCCGCGAATAGCCTTCGGCGGCCTCGATCGGGTCGGAGTGGGCGACGATCAGCTGGACTCCGAGGGCGAATTGCCGTTCGTTCACCCGCCGCCTGACCCGGTCGAGCACGAGCTGATAATCCTCGCCCTCGCGCTCGGAACGGGAGAAGTCGCGGATCAGCCCTTCGACCGGCGGCGCGGGCTCGAAGGCGGAAGCGTCGACCAGGCCGTCGAGCAATTGCGGCCGCCGGCCGAGTTGCTCGGCGAGCGCGGGGGCATGGCTGAGGATGGTGCCGAGATGGTTGGTGAGGCCCGGGCGGGCCTCGAGCAGGCGGTAGAAATTGACTCCGCTCGGCAATTTCGTGACGACGTCGTCGAACCGGTTCATCGCCCGCATCGGGTCCGGCGCCCGGCCGAACGCCTCGATCAGCACCGGCAGCATCGCCTCGAACGCCTCGCCTGCGGCCGCGGTTCGAAGCGATCGCGCCTTGCCGCCCCGCCAGCCCTCGATCCGAAGCCGGGCGGAGACCGGATCGTCGAAACCGGCGTGGCGCAAATGCGATTCCAGCGCTTCCGGGTTTAACGGAATCCTGTCCTCACCCTGCCCGGCGAGGCCGTCATACAGCTCGCCGCACCGGCTTACCGGCCCTTCCAGCAGAGCGAGCAAGGCGCTGCCCGAATCGAGGCCGTGCAGCCGGGCGACATTGTCGAGGGCCGCCCAGTCGGCGGGCAGGGCATGGGTCTGGCGGTCGTCGACCATTTGCAAGCGGTGCTCGACGGTCCGGAGCAGCCGGTAGGTACCGGCAAGGTCGTCCGCGGCCTCGGCGGGAATCCGGCCGGCCTCTTTCAGCGCCGCGAGCGCGTCGAGCGTCGCCGGCGCCCTCAGCCCCGGCTCGCGTCCGCCGTGGATGAGCTGGTGGATCTGGGCGAAGAACTCGATCTCGCGAATCCCGCCGCGGCCGCGCTTGACGTCGAAGCCGGGGCCGAACACCTGGCCCTGCGAATAATGATCGCGGATCCGGCGGGTGATCGCCTGAATCTCGCCGATCGCTCCGAAATCGAGCGAGCGCCGCCAGACGAACGGATGGAGCGCGTCGAGGAAATAACGCCCCACCGCTTCGTCCCCCGCCACCTGTCGGGCCCGGACGAACGCCGCCCGTTCCCAGGGCAAAGCGGAGGATTCGTAATAGGAGATGGCGGCGTCGACGGGCAAAGCGATCGGGGTCGCCTCCGGAGAGGGCCTGAGGCGCAGGTCGACCCGGAAGACATAGCCCTCGCCATCGCGTTTCTGGAGGAGCTCGACGAGGCGGTTGCCGATCCTGAGCGCCCCCTGCCCCGGCTCCTCGCGCGGCTTCAGCGGCAGGGTCGCCGGATCGTAGAGGAAAAGGAGGTCGACGTCGGACGAGTAATTGAGCTCTCGGCTGCCATGCTTGCCGAGCGCGATGACGGCGAAGCCGCGCGGCGCTTCGTCCGGCGTCCGCTCCGCGAAGGCGGCGGCCAGGGCCCGGTCCAGCGCCCGGTCGGCGAGGTCGGCCAGGGCCTCCATCAGCCGCTCGAGCGGGATCGCTCCGGCCAGATCCGCCACCGCCAGCGCCGCCGCCAGCGCGCTCCGCTCGCGCCTCAGCGCGGCGGCAAGATCCGCGGCGTCCGCGCCGGCATGGGCGGCTCGGGCCACCGCTTCTTCGGCCCGGCCTGCCTCAAGCGCCTGAGCTATATCGGGAAAGCGCTCGAGCTGAAGTTTCAGGAACGGCGAATGGGCCCGCGCTCGGGCAAGCGCGTCCTTAACCGCCTCTTCACTGTGTGTTTCATTCATACAACAGCCATCGCCAGTTCCGTTCGGGACGCGCAACGTTTGAAACTCCGGCGTTCGCGGCGCGTTCTAAGGCTCGTGAATACGATGAATCCGAGATTAGAAGCCATGGTACATGCTTCCTCAAGGCGCTTCGTGAAGGTCGCGCCGCCGACGGTGCATGCCGGAGTCGGCAATGCGCTCCGCGAGGCGTTCGCCATGGACGGCGAAGTGCGCTCGCTCGAGATTTTCGAGGAATTGCTGGTCCGGCTGGATCAGGCCTGAGCCCCCCCGCCCGTCAGGGCATATGAGCCGTCATTGCGAGGAGCGAAGCGACGCGGCAATCCAGCGGGCCTGGGAAGCTGCACTGGATTGCTTCGCTTCGCTCGCAATGACGGCTAAGCTCGCAATTTCGGCTAAAGCCCCGGATCCCTGTCCCGGCTCAATTCGTCCACTTCGTTCATGATGCTCTGCAAGGCGGATCGGCCGCCCTCATTCTCATGCTCGCGGCGCGAGGGCAGCTTGCCGTCGGTGAGCAGGGCTTCGAGCGCGACCCGGCCGCGCGCGACCCGGCTCTTGATCGTTCCGACCGCGCAGCCGCAAATCTCGGCGGCTTCCTCGTAGGCGAAGCCGCCGGCGCCGACCAGGATCAGGGCCTCGCGCTGCGGCTGCGGAAGGTGGAGGAGGGCGCGCTGCATGTCGGTCAGCTCGACATGCCGGTCCTGGCTCGCCGGCGCGGCGAGCATCTTGGACGCGGTGATTTCGTCCCATTCGCCCTTGAACCGGGCCCGGCGCATCTGGCTCAGGAACAGGTTCCTCAGGATGATGAAGGTCCAGGCCCGCATGTTGGTGCCGGCCTGGAAGCGCTTGCGCGCCGCCCAGGCCTTGAGCAGGGTTTCCTGGACGAGATCGTCGGCCAGGTCGCGGCTGCCCGAGAGCGATCGCCCGAAGGCGCGCAAATGCGGAATGACCTGCGCGAGCTGATCCTTGAACTCGTCGTCCGGCAGCGGCACCGGCTCGAAGCGCGGCGTCTCGATGTCGTCTTCGTCGTCCGATTCCGGCTGCTGAACCAAGCTGCCCCCGTTATACGCTAATCTGTCGCTCATGCGGTGTGGACGGGCCGAAGCCCCCCTCTCGTCTGTCAAGGATGTAGGCACCTACCGCCAGAGAAACAACAAGAGCAGGAACGCCAGGACGACAAGTCCCAGGGATATCGGCAAAATATAACGCGTCATGTGCGGAGTAGCCCCCGCCCGCGCGCTGGTCGTGTCGATATGCTGTTCGCGCTCGTCCATAATCCCTCGGTTCCGCTCGTTATGTGGGCGCAACGCCCGCTGCCCGAGCCGGTTCCGTCACGCTCATCAGGCGGGAAGCGTGGCGCTGTCGAAGAACAGGGCCTGGGCGATCGCCGCCTTCACCGTCGAGCGCTGGAAGGGCTTGGTGATGAGGAAGGTCGGCTCGGGCCGCTCGCCGGTCAGCAGCCGCTCGGGAAAGGCGGTGATGAAGATGACCGGCACCTGGAATTCCCGGAGGATGTCCTTGACCGCGTCGATGCCGCTGCTGTCGTCGGCGAGCTGGATGTCGGCGAGCACCAGGCCGGGGCGTCGGGCCAGCGCCTGCGCCACCGCCTCGTCGCGGGTGACCGCGACTCCGGTGACCGAGTGGCCGAGGTCGCGGACGATCGTCTCGATGTCCATGGCGATGATCGGCTCGTCCTCGATGATGAGCACCTCCGCCCGGGTCTGCCGCTCGATCTCGGCGAGCGCCTCGGAAACCAGCCGCTCGACGTCTTCGGCCGAGGCGTCGATCAGATAGCCGGCATCTTCCGGAGTGAAGCCTTCCATCGCGGTGAGCAGCAGCGCCTGGCGTGACAGCGGCGTGATCCGGGCGAGGCGCGCCTGGGCGATCCCTTCCGGATCGTCCGCTTCCACGGCGCCCGGATCGTCCTCGATATTGGCCGAGGACCAGATGGCGTGGAAGGTGCGGTAGAGGCCGAGCCTGGGGTCGACGTCGCGGGGGAATTCGTCCGGAGCGGCGACGATCGCCTCCAGCGTCGCCTTGACGAAGGCGTCGCCATGGCCCTGGGTGCCGGTGAGCGCGCGCGCGTAGCGCCTCAGGAACGGAAGGTGCGGCGCGAGATCCTGACCAAGCGACATGTTCGTTACGACTCCTGTTCGGTCCGGGTCCTATTGAGGTTGTGCCCGCGCTTTGCAACCCGCCTCAAAAGGCGCGGCGCAAAGCATCGAACAGGAGGAATTTTCGGCCCGGCCCGCTCCTCGCTCGGCGTTGGAACCATTCAGCGAGTTTTTTGTTTCCACGGCGACTGCGGGCCAGTATCTGGCCGCGGGGTGGGTCCTGCGCATCAGGTTTTCGATTTCGGTCGTGGCCGCGGGATGCCTGTTGAAATGCTGCGGGCGCGAGCGTCGCGAGGGGTAGACGATTTGAGCTTCGAGAAAGAAGGCGACGACGAAAACGATCGTCGGCCCAAGACAGATCCTTCCCCCTCAGTCGACAGTGAAAACATGCCCAAAAGCCGGAAGCGTCGCGGCTCCAACAGCGAGATCGGCCAGGCTCTGCGCCAGGCCTATCGCGACGCGGTGGACGAGACCGTTCCCCCCGAATTCCTCGATCTGCTGGGCAGGCTGGGTTAGGATTTTCATTCACTCCCGGAGGCGCCGCTCGGCGGTATCGGAACGGCGTGGTCACTGACTCGAAAAGCTGGCTGGCATCCCGCTTCGCCCGGCTCTCGACCGGGCTCAAGATGGCGCTCATCTTCAGCGCGGCCCTGTTCCCGCTCGGCCTGATCGCAATCCTCGTTTCGATCCAGAGCGCCGACGAGAAAAAGGCGGACCGCTTCGAGGAAACCCGATCCCGGCTCGAGCTCAAGGCGCAACGGCTGAACTCGGCCTTCTCGCGAAGCGTCCTGACGATCAACACCGCCAGCGTCGCCATCTCGCTTACGCCGGGGCAATCGCGGGTCTGCCAGACCACGCTCAGGCAGCTCGAGCAGGGGCCGGTGACGGTCCGCTACGCTCTCTTTGCCGAAGACGGCAGCCTGCGCTGCGCGAGCGCCGGTTTCACACCGGCGATCGAGGGTGCCCGCGCCCGCCGATCGGGAACCATCGCCCGCCTTCAGTCGGACGGCGCGGCGCTCAACCTGTTCGTCTTCGGCTCCGGAGGCGATCTCGAGGGCGTCGCCGAATATGGCCGCGAGGCGCTCAGCGACCTGACCTACATTCCAGGCACCAGTCGCGACTTCAACCTCGATCTCAGCGACGGGCGGCGGCGGATGGTGCTTCGCTCCGACTTCAAGGGCGGGGCGTGGCGGGAAAGAGTGCAGGCTACCCAATCGGTCGCGGGGGGGCAGCTCCGGCTGAGCATCCTCCTGTCCGCGATACCGATCACCTGGTCCGACTTGCTGCTCATCCTGCTGCCTGTGCTGATGTGGGGCTTCGCCACGTTGATCGGCTGGGCGATCCTCAACCGCCTGGTGCTTCGGCCGCTGGCGCGCATGGAGCGCGCGGTCGCCGCCTACCGGCCCGGGGACCGCGAGCTCGCTTTGCCCCGGGTCGCCACCCCGGCGCGGGAGATCAGGGAGCTGGGCGAGGCGTTCGACCGCGCCGTCCGCACGCTCGCCCACCACGAAGCCGAGCTCGAGGCCGCCGTGGAGCGCCAGACCAAGCTGGTGCGCGAAGTCCATCATCGGGTGAAGAACAACCTCCAGGTCGTCGCGTCCCTGCTCAACATCCATTCGCGCGGCTCGCCCAACGAGCAGGTCGCCGCCGCTTACGCCTCGATCCAGCGCCGGGTCGACGCGCTCGCCGTCGTCCATCGCAACCATTTCGCCGAGCTCGAGGAGAATCGCGGAGTAGCCCTGAAGCCGCTCATCTCCGAGCTCGCCGCCAACCTGCGCGCCACCGCGCCCGCCTCGGCGCTCGGAATGAGCATCCGCCTCGCGCTCGAGCCTTATTACGTGACCCAGGACGTCGCCGTCTCAATTGCCTTCCTGATCACCGAGATCGCCGAATATGCGATGCTGTGCGGTGCCGGAGCGGTCAGCATCGCCCTGACCGGCGAGGGCGCGGCCGCCGGCACGGCCCAGCTCGCCATCGAATTGGACAGCCTGCGTCCGGAGGCCGCGTGCCAGACGATCCTGAGCGAGCGGTTCGAGCGGATCGTCACCGGCCTGTCCCGCCAGCTTCGCTCGACCATCGACCGCGACCTCGAGGCCGGCCGCTACACCCTGGCCGTGGCCGTGGTGGACAAGGCGGACAAGTAGGACGTAATTCCGGCGAACGCCGGAACCCATGAACACGGACGGCGGGCGTTCTGTGCGGACAGCGTTCATGGATCCCGGAGCAAGTCCGGGATCACGGTTCAGCTCCTATCGTCCCGGTTCTTCACGTCGTCCGAATAATCCGGCCGGGCGACGGTCTCCCTGCCGGCGCGGGCGAGATCGTCCGTATCCTGGCCGGCTTCGACGGCGCTCTCGACATCGGGTTTCTCATCCCTGTGAACGCCGTCGATGTCGCTGTGCGGCGTGGATTTCGGGGGCTTGGTCACGGTTCGAAACTCCTCTTCGCCCTCTGAAACCGGTGGCAAGCCGGGCCGGTTCAGAAAAATTCGCATCACATGCAATTTTTTTCTTTTCGGCGGGAACCCCTCCCCGCCTTCGTCGTTATGAAGTTCGGATAGTGACCTTTTGCCCCCCCGCTCTCGCTATCCACGACATGAGCCCGGACGCGCCAACCTCCCCCCCCGGTGGCGCCTCCGGGCTCAAATTTTTCCAGATCCCCAGCTTTTCCCGCCCGCGACCGCCGGCTGGATTCCCGCAGTCGCGGGATGACGGCTCGGAACCCCGGGCCTGCTCCCGCATTCTCGTTTCACCCGCGGCACCGATCCCTTCGGATCGGCCGTCGCAGTCCCAGGAGACGGAACATGCGTAAGCTTATCACCCTCGCCCTCATCGCCACCGGCCTGACCCTCAGCGCCTGCAATACGGTTCACGGCGCCGCGAACGACGTCGACTCGGCCACCGACTGCGCCGACGGCAAGTCCGGCAACTGCTGAGCCGCCGCTTTTTCGAAAAAGGCCGCCTCCGGGCGGCCTTTTTTCTCCGTCATTGCGAGCGAAGCGAAGCAATCCAGACCATCTTGGAGGCCCGCTGGATTGCTTCGTCGCTGCGCTCCTCGCAATGACGGAAACCTAGCCGCGCGGTGGCGCCGCGACCAGCTCGACGATGGTGAGGCCGGCTCCCGGCGAGGGCTCGGGCATGGTCAGCCGGTAGCGGAATTCCCCGATCCGCTCGACCAGGCCGGCGGCATCGCGCGACGGATTGTCTCCATAAGCCAAAGGCGTCCGACTGCCGGCCGGCACGGGCCCGCCGAGGAAGACGAGCCGTTCGCCCCCCTTCATCTCCCACAGATAGCCGCCGAAACGCAGGCCGCGCAGCTCGGTGGCGAGGCTCAGTTGTCCCGATTCCACCCCGACATAGCAAAAGCCCTGCGCGGAGCTCACCCATTTGCGGCCGCCCGGCCGGATGTAGCGGCACCGGTAGCTACCCGGCGCCGGCGCCCCTCGAGCGAGCCGCGCTTCCGGGGTCAGTAGCTCGCCTTCCGCCGCGATCCGGCGCGACAAATTGGCCGCCCGGCCCGCGGCGAGCGCCTGCCGCCAGCGGTCGGGCAGGGCGTCGAGAGCCGCCGCGTCGCGCGGGTTGGCCACGCTGCGCCAGGGTTCGGGCTCCTCGACGACGGCCTTCGGCGCGGCTGCCACCAGCTTGTCGGGCGGCAGCGTCTGGCACGCGGCCGTTCCGGCCAGCCCGGCGAGACAAAAGACAAGGCGCAGCCGCGACATTTTCGAGAACCCTCCCACTAATTTTCCAGAACGCCACGCCTACAAAACCCCGCCCGCCCGGGCGCGTCAGCCGCTCCGCCGCGCCGAGGCGATCGGAACGACGCCGTCGCCGTCCGCCTCCATCAGCCACGGCGCCAGCTCCCATCCTTCCATCGCCCGGGCGATGAAATAGCCCTGGGCATGGTCGCAGCCGAGTTCGGCGAGCAGGGCCAGGGTCTCGGCATCCTCCACCCCTTCCGCGGTCGCGGCGAGGCCGAGGCCGTGGGCGAGGTCGATCACCGCCTTGACGATCAGCCGCGATTCGCGCGAGCGGACCGCTTCGCCGACGAAGCATTGATCGACCTTGAGCTCGTTATAAGGCAGCTGTCGAAGCTGGAGCAGCGACGAATAACCCGTACCGAAATCGTCGAGTGCGAGGCTCATCCCCTTCAGCCGGAACCGGGTCAGGGTGTCGAGCAGGCGCACCAGATGCTGGGTCGCACCCTCCGTCACCTCGATCGTGAGGCAATTGGCCGGCACCCCTTCGGTCTGGCAGAGCCGGTGAAGGTAATCGGGAAAATAGACGTCGCGCAGGCTCAGCGCCGAGACGTTGAAGGCGATGTTGGTGCGAATCCCCTGCTCGCTCCAGGTCACCCATTGCTTGAGCCCACGCCTCAGCACCCAATCGGTCAGCTCGTCGATCAGCCCGTAGCGCTCGGCGAGGGGAACGAAGGTCGACGGCTCGACCAGGCCGAGCGTCCGGTGCGGCCAGCGCGCCAGCGCCTCGACCCCGACCAGCCGATTGTCAGCGACCGACACCTTGGGCTGGTAGAGCAGGGACAGCTCGTCCCGCTCCACCGCCAGCTGAAGCTCGGTGAGGAGTTCGGCTTCAGAAACCGATGCAGCCCGCATCCTGCGCCTCCCGTCCCTGCATCGCGTCCATCAGCTGCTGGAGCCGAACCGGCTTTTGCAGCGGCCCCGTCATGCGCAGCCCGAGCGCGGTGCCCAGCCGCATCGCCGCCTCGAGCACCCTTGCGTCGAAGCCGCTGATCGGAAGGACCAGGGCGCGGCACTTCTCCTCGGCGAGGAAGCGCAGCAGCTCCACCCCGTCGCTGCGCGGAAGCGCGAGGTCGAGCACGACGACGTCGGGATCGCAGGCCAGATACTGGCTTCGGAAGCTTTCGGCGGTGACGGTGATGATCGCTTCGTGGCCGCATTCCTCGGCGGCGTGGGCGATGAAGCGCGCGACCGAAAGCTCGTCGTCGATCAGAAGCAGCCGCCGGCGCCCGCCAAGCTGCCGAAGCAGCGGGCGGACCGGCGGCTCGGGGAGGAGCGGCTCAGTCATGGCGCGGCCGCGGGGCCATTCGGAGCCCTTCGACTCCGGAGCGATAGAAACGCCGTTTCCACAGGCTGAACTCCTCGATGCTGAGCTCATAGCGCCTCAGCGCCTCGTCCAGCCTGAGCATTCCGCCCAGCACCGCTTCGACGACCTGCGCCTTTCGGCGGGCGACCCAGCGCCGGGTTCCGGCGGGCGGAAGGTTCGGTTCGCGGACGGTCCGGGTGCGGGCGGCCCGGGCCGGGCGGGATGAGATGCGGCGATCGGCCATGGTGGCCTCCTTGTGCTGTCGCCCCGCTCCAGGCGACTCAGCACCCGGAAAGGTTAAGAAAGTCCTAAGAGACCCGGTTTATAATTGGTTAAGCCGCCAGGCCGTGGGCGAGGTGCGGTCATCCGTCATTGCGAGGAGCGAAGCGACGCGGCAATCCAGCGAGCCTCGAAGGCCGTACCGGATGGCTTCGCTTCGCTCGCAATGACGGACCGGGCCCTACATCGGCGGCGCGACCGCCACTTCCTTCGCCCGCTTCCGCTCGGTGAACCAGATCGCGATCAGCGACAGCTCGTAAAGGAGGATGAGCGGGATCGCGAGGAGGAACTGGGAGACGATGTCGGGCGGAGTCGCGATCGCGGCGACGACGAAGGCGACGAGGATCGCGTAGCGCCGGCCGCGCTTCAGCTGCTGGCGGGTCACCAGCCCCGCCCGCTCCAGCAGCATCAGCAGGATGGGCAGAAGAAAGGCGATTCCGAAGGCGAGGATGAAGTGCATGACGAAGGAGAGATATTCCCCCATCGCCGGAAGCGCTTCCTGCTGGATGCCCGGAATCTGCCCTTGGTAGCCGAGGAAGAATTTGATCGCGAGCGGCATCACCACATAATAAGCCAGCGCTCCGCCGGCGACGAACAGCACCGGCGTGGCGATCAGGAAGGGCAGGAAGGCGCGCTTCTCCTTGGTATAGAGCCCGGGTGCGACGAACGCCCAGACCTGGATGGCGATGATCGGAAAGGCGAGGAAGAAGGCCGCGAACAGGGCCACCCTCACCTCGGTGAAGAAGGCCTCGTAGAGCTTGGTGTAAACGAGCCGCCCCTGGCCGGTGCCGAAGCCCGCGATCAGCGGCTGGACGAGGAAGGCGAAGATCTTGCCCGCGTAGTAAAAGCTGATCGCAAAGGCGACGCCGAGCGCGAGGAACGACCAGATCAACCGCCGCCTCAGCTCGATCAGATGCTCCATCAGCGGAGCCCGGGTCTCGTCGATGTCGCTCATGGGTCGGCGGCGGCGGGCGGCGCCGCGCCATCCGGCTCGGGCGGGAGCGGAGCGTCGTCGGGCGCGGGAAGCTCGGCCGGCGCCGCGAGCGCTTCAGGGTCGGCGAGCGGCTCGGCGAACGGATGCTCGGCGAGGATCCGAGCATTCTCCTCGCGCCATTTCTTCTCCATCTCCTCGAGCTCGGCCTCGCGCATCATCGTGTCGATCCCGGAACGGAAGTGGCGCGCCATGCCGCGGGCCCGGCCGACCCACTGGCCGACGATGCGCATCACCCGCGGCAGATCCTTGGGGCCGATCACCACCAGCGCCACGATCGCGATGACGAGAAGCTCGGTATAGCCGATGTCGAACATCAGGCGCGCCCTTCGCGCGAGGTCTTAGGGCTCGCGGCGATCGCCGAGGTCGGTCTCGCGGCTGCGCTCGGCCGGCGGCGCCACGGCCGCCTCGTCGGTGATCCGGCGCGGGGGCTCGGCCGTCCGGGCGGCGGCGGCGGCCTCCTCATCCTCGCTCATTCCCTTCTTGAAGCTCTTCAGGCCCTTGGCGACGTCGCCCATCATCTCGGAGAAGCGGCCCTTGCCGAACAGCAGCAGGATGATCACCCCGACCACCAGCCAGTGCCAAATGCTCAACCCGCCCATGATCTGTCTCCAATCGTTGGAGGATACCTAGTCCCCCCGCGCCCCACTTTCCACCCCAACCACCCCGTCATTCCCGCGAAAGCGGGAATGACGAATTACTCCTCCTCTTCGTCGTCCATCCCGGCAAGCCCGAGCTGCTCCATCGCCGCGTCGATCGGATCGAGCAGGCCCGCCGCCTTGAGGTCGTCGAGACCGGGCAGATCGCGCCGGCTCTCGAGCCCGAAATGGGCGAGGAAGCCCGGGGTGGTGGCGTAGATGAGCGGCCGGCCCGGAGCCTCGCGCCGGCCGGCCGGCCGCACCCAGCCGGCTTCCATCAGCACGTCCAGGGTTCCCTTCGAGATCTGGACTCCGCGGATCGCCTCGATCTCGGCCCGGCTGACCGGCTCATGATAGGCGACGATCGCCAGGGTCTCGACCGCCGCGCGCGACAGCTTGCGGGTCTCGTCGCGCTCCCGCCTGAGGATGAAGGCAAGGTCCGGCGCGGTCTGGAAATGCCAGCGCTTGCCGCGCTCGACCAGCTCGATCCCGCGCCCGTCATAATGGCGGGCGAGCTCGGCCAGCGCCGCGGCGACGTCGACCTCCGGCCCGACGTGCGCCGCGACGTCTTCGGCGCTCATCGGCTCCTCCGCGGCGAACAAGACCGCCTCGACGGCGCGCAGGCTGTCGTCCATCCCGATCATCAGGCCGCCCTGATGAAGAGGGGCTCGAACGCCCCTTTCTGGTCGAGCTCGACCCGGCCCTTGCGCGCCAGCTCGAGCGCGGCGACGAAGCTCGAGGCGAGCGCGGACTTGCGGAACTCGCCGTCCTGGGTGTCGGGAAGGAAGGCCTCGAGCCGGGTCCATTCGAGCCGGGTCCCGAGCATCCGCTCGACCCGCGCCAGCGCTTCCTCGAGAGTCATGACCGGCCGCCGGGCGACGATGTGGAACGCCGGCTCGCTTCTCGCCCTGACCGATCCGTAGGCGGCGATCAGGTCGTAAAGCTCCGCCCGCCAAAGCGAGCGGCGAACCACCCGAAGCCCCTCGGGCGCCCCGCGCGGGAAAACGTCGCGGCCGAGCCGGTCGCGGCCGAGCAGCCGAGCCCCGGCCTCGCGCATCGCCGACAGCCTCTGAAGCCGCAGCTGAAGCCGCATCGCCAGCTCCTCGGGGCTGGGATCGGCCTCCTGGTCGCGCGGCAGCAGAAGGCAGGATTTGAGATAGGCGAGCCAGGCCGCCATGACGAGATAATCGGCGGCGATCTCGAGCTTGAGCTTCTTGGCGTCGGCGATGAAGGCGAGATATTGCTCGACCAGAGCGAGGATCGAGATTTTCGCCAGATCCACCTTCTGCGTTGCGCGCCAGGGTCAGGAGCAGGTCGAGCGGCCCTTCCCAGCCGTCGAGGTCGAGCGTCAGCCGGTCGGCCTCGCGGACCGGCCCCGGTGTGTCGAATTCGTCGAAGGAATCGTCTTCGCCCATCGCGACGAGGTTAGGGGGTCGGGCGCTCGAAGCGAAGGGGGATCGCCCCATTTATGCACAGCATTTTTTGACCCTTGCCGAGCGGCGCCCCGATGATACGATGTATCCAGAACATAATGTAAGGGAGAAGCCATGCGTACCCCTCTGCTCGCCGCCGGCCTCGCCGCCCTCGTCCTTGGCGCCGGTCCCGGCTTCGCCAAGCCGGGTACGTCCGGCGCGACCGCCGGCCCATCCAAGCCGCGCGGCGGCCTTACCGCCTTTCGTTCGGACTCCGAGCTTCGTTCCTATTTGCGCCGCCTGAAGCGCCAGGAGGTGCCCGAGCCGCCGATGCCCATCCCGGAGCCCGTCATGTACTCGCCGCCGCCACCGCCGTCGGCGCCGCCGAGCGCGGGCGCCCCGGCCAGCGTCGCCGCCACGCCCGTTGCCCCGCTCCCGGCCGGGAAGGCGGCCAGCATCACCAACAACCAGGAGGCCAATGTCGACGAGGGCGACATCGTCAAGGTGCGCGGCGACACGCTCGTCATCCTCCGCCGCGGCCGTCTGTTCACCGTCTCGCTCGCCGGCGGCGCGATGCGCCCGATCCATTCGATCGACGCCTTCCCGCCCGGAGTCTCGGGCCGCGGCGACTGGTATGACGAGATGCTGATCTCGGGCGACCGGGTCATCGTCGTCGGCTATTCCTATGCCCGCGGCGGCACCGAGATCAACCGCTTCCGCCTCGACGCGGCCGGCCGCCTCCGCTTCGAGGACGCCTGGCACCTCAAGTCGAACGATTATTATTCGTCGCGCAATTATGCGTCGCGGCTGATCGGCAACCGCCTGATCTTCTACACGCCGCTCGACCTCGACTGGGAGGACGATCCCTTCGAAATCCTGCCCGGAGTCCGCCGCTGGCAAGGCGGAAAAGGCGCCGAGGATCGCAAGTTCAAGCGAATCGCCCGGGCCAGCCGGGTGTTCATCGCGCCGGCGATGCGCCGATCGAGCGACGCGGTCGTCGACACCCTGCACAGCGTCACCAGCTGCGACCTCACCGCCGCCGATCTCGGCTGCTCGGCGACCGCCGTGCTCGGGCCCGGCTCGCGAACCTTCTACGTCTCGGCGCAGGGCGTCTATCTGTGGGTCACCGATGCCTGGCAGTCGGACCGCCCGGAAAGCTATCTCTATCGCCTCCCCTTCGGGCTCGAACGCCCGTCGGCGACCGCGGCGCGTGGCGTGCCGATCGACCAATTCTCGTTCCGCGAGGATCCGGCCGACGGCATCGTCAACGTCCTCGTCCGGAGCGACGGCGGCGGCGACGCGATGTTCGCGCCCGAGGCCGGTGACGGCGGTGCCGGGGTCGCCCTTCTGCGGGTCCGCTTCGCCGATTTCGGCGACGCTTCACGGCAGGTGCCGCGCACCCGCTACCGCTTCCTTCCCTCGGTGCCCGGATGGTCGTTCCACAACCGCTTCGCCGGCGACTATGTCCTCTACGGCGCCGGCACTGACGGCGGGCTCGCCCGCTCGAATCTGATCGTCGCCGGAGTCCGCAGCGGCAGCGTCACCAAGCTTTCGGTCCCCCATTCGGTCGACCGGATCGAGCTGCTCGGACGCGACGCCATGGTGATCGGCGGCACGGCCCGCGGCCTCGGCTTCTCGACCGTCGAGCTGGATGGCCGCAGGCCGGAACTCGGCGACCGCTACGTCCATCCCGATTCGGCCGAGGGCGAGAGCCGGAGCCACGCCTTTTTCTTCAGCCCGGATTCCGACGCGCCCGACGGCGCCTCCGGGACGGTCGGGCTCCCGGTCGCCAAGCGCTCCGACCCGGCGCTCGCCCGCTTCTTCGGAAGCTCGGCGGCCATGGTCTTCCTTCGGCGAGACGACCGCCGCCTCGCCCCGGCCGGCGAGCTCGACGCTCGGACCCAGGGAGTCGTCGACGACGATTGCAAGGCGAGCTGCGTCGACTGGTACGGCAATGCCCGCCCGATCTTCTGGGGGGGACGCACCTTCGCCCTGCTCGGCTACGAGCTGGTCGAGGGCGGCCTTGCCGGCGGCCGGATCCGCGAAGTCGGCCGGATCAGCTTCGCGCCGGGGGCGGCGCGCCAATGACCGTCATCCCCGCGAAAGCGGGGATCCAGTTCAGCCGCCGGGCTGGATTCCCGCGTTCGCGGGAATGACGGAATTGTTGCCACCGTCCTGCGCAAATGCGTAGACGCTCCCATGCTCGGACCCACCCTCGAAACCGCCCGCCTGATCCTCCGCCCGCCGGAGGAGCGCGATCTCGACGGCTTCGCGGCGATGATGGCGGACGAGGAGGCCGCGCGCTTCGTCGGCGGCCGGCAATCGCGCTCGGGCGCCTGGCGGGGCATGGCGGCGATGGCCGGAAGCTGGGCGCTTCGGGGCTACGGCATGTTCTCGGTCATCGAAAAGTCGAGCGGCCGCTGGGTCGGCCGGGTCGGGCCATGGCAGCCGGAAGGCTGGCCCGGCGCCGAGGTCGGCTGGGGCCTGGAACGCTGGGCCTGGGGCAGGGGCTATGCCACCGAAAGCGCCGCCGCGGCCATCGGCTGGGCGTTCGACACGCTCGGCTGGGACGACGTCATCCATTGCATCGATCCGGACAACCACCCCTCGGCCCGAGTCGCCGAGCGGCTCGGCTCCGCCGTCCGGGGAAGCGCCTATCTGCCGGCGCCGTTCGACAACACGCCCGTCGACATCTGGGGCCAGAGCCGGGCGAACTGGCAGACGCGGCGGGGCTAGCTAACGGATCGCCCGCACCTCGAGCACCTTGAGGTAGCTCCTCAGCGTCCCTTTCTCCACCAGCGCCTGGAATTGCGACCAGCGTCCGGGAAGCAAGGTGCAAAGCCCAGGGTCGACCTGCGGCCCGATCGGCCCGATTTTCACCGGCAATTCCCGAACCACCTCATAGGTCACCGCCCGGTCCACCGCGGGCTTCCAGTCGCTCCGGACCGCAAGGTCCTCGCGGACGTCGGCGACGCTGTCGATCCGGTCGAAGGTCCCGAAGCTGCCGGGCTGGTCCTCAGTCTGGGCGCCGCCGATCGCCATCTGGAAGCGGGTGCCGGGCGGCAGGACGGTCTCATAGGGACGGTACCAGTCGGGCCAGGGCGACGCTTCTTCGGCCAGGCGCCGATAGGCCGCCCCCGCCTCGTCGTCGCCGGGGTAGCGCCAGCGATTTTCGGCCCACCATTTCTTGCCGGGCGGCGATTGCAACGTGGCGCCGGCGGTGCAGGAACCGGCGGCGCTCGCCGCGGCAAGCCGCGCCTGTTGCGGGGCCGCGCAGCCGGCAAGCGCCAGGCCGAGCAGCAAGATTCCTTTTCGAGCCATGCCATCCCCCCCGCCCCGATCCTAGCGCACCCGCCGCCCGCGGCAAGAGACCGCCCATCAGGCCAGTGCCAGAAGCCGGTCCCTTTTTTCGGCCAGCTCGGTATAGGGCGCGCAGCCGGCCGCGCCGGCGACGCTCGCCATCGCCCGCGCCGAGCCGCCCGCGCCCCGTCTCGCTCAGCGCCCCCGCCGCGCTCGCCACCGCCACCATCTCGTCCATCTTGCCCGAAGCAGTGGAGGACCGCGTCCGTCCCCGCCTCGATCACGCCGCGCGCGCGCGCGTCGAAGCCGCCGCGCAAGGCGTTCATTCCGATGTCGTCGGACATGAGGAAGCCGTCGAAGCCGATTGCGCCGCGGATCACTTCGCCGATCACGACCGGCGACTGGCTTCCCGGCCGCTCGCTGTCCCAGGCGGTGTAGACGCAGTGGCAGGTCATCCCCATCGGCGCCGAGCGCAGGGTCCGGAAGGGCTCTAGGTCCAGCTCCATTTCCCCGGCCGAAGCGGAGACCACCGGCAAAGTGTCGTGGCTGTCGACCAGCGCCCGGCCGTGGCCCGGCATATGCTTGATCACGCCGACGATTCCGGCCGCGGCGAGACCGTCGAGCGAGGCCCGCCCGAGCGCCGCCACCTGCATCGGCTCGGAGCCCAGCGCCCGATCGCCGACGATGTCGGTGGCGCCGGGCTGGCGGACGTCGAGCACCGGCAGGCAGTCGACGGTGACCCCGACCTCGCGCAGAAGGATTGCGATCGCCGCCGCATTGGCCCGGGCCGCCTCGATCGCGCTCATCGGCGTTTTCTCGTAAAGCCGGGCGAAGGCCTCCCCGGCCGGAAAAGCGGGCCATTCCGGCGGCCTCATCCGGGCGACCCGGCCGCCTTCCTGGTCGATCAGGATGGGCAGGTCGTCGCGGCCGCTCAGCCCGCGCAGATCGTCGGTCAGGGCGCGCAGCTGCTCGCGCGTCGCGATGTTGCGCCTGAAGACGATGTAGCCGGCGGGGTCGGCGTCGCGGAAGAAAGCCCGTTCGTCCGGCGTGAGCTGGAGCCCCGAAGGCGCGTAGATGGCGGCTTGCATGGTCGCTGTGTAGAGTCCCGGTCATTCCCGCGAAAGCGGGAATCCAGTCTCGGAGTCAGCGCTGGATTCCCGCTTTCGCGGGAATGACGGGTAGCCGGCTAGACCTTGAGGCACTGCTCCCCGGCCACCTTCAGGCGCCCGCAAATTCCGGCCGCGCCCGGGCCGCTGGCGCGGAGCCGGTAATAAGTCTTGCCGTTGACGTTGGCGACGACGACGTTGTGCGAAAGCGGCGCCAGATAGCCGAAGCGGCCGGACAGGGCTTTCCACGCCTTTTCGGCGGCCGCGCCGCTCGGGAAGGCGCCGAGCTGGATGGTCGCGCCACCCGCGGCAGCGGCCGGCGCTTCGGGCTGCGCGGCCGGGGCGTTGGTCGGCGGCGGCGCCTTGAGCAGGGGCGGCTCCTTCGCCGCCGGTGCCTGGGCCTTGGGCTGCGGCGTCACCGGGACCTCGGTCACCGCGCTGGTGTCGATGCTGGCATTGGGGGTGCCGCCCTGCGCGGCGTCGAACGCGGTTTCGCCCTGGCCTTCGACCGTCATTCCGCCCGGGCTGTCGGGCTTGACCTTGTAGGGGCCGTCGGAGGCCGCGATCACTTCGGGAGCGCGGTTTTCGGCGCCGTCGCGATTGCCCATCCAGAAAATTCCGCCGACGATGCCGCCGATCGCGGCGAGCCCGATCAGAACCGCGACGATCAGCTTCAGCGCCGAGGGGCCGCCTTCGCCGCCTTCCTCTTCGACCGCTTCCAGCCAGGGCAGGCGGTCGTCACTGTCGAGCGCAGGATCGTCGGCTCGGATGTCGGTCATCACTGCATCTCCTCGGCGGCCGCCACGCCCATGATCGCAAGGCCGTTTCGCAAAATCTGACCAGTAGCGGCCGCCAATTCTAGCCGCGCGCTGGTTAATTTCAAATTATCTTCGAGGAGGAAGCGCCGGGAGGGGTCGTCGTTGCCGCGATTCCACGCCGCGTGGAAAGCGGCGGCGAGGTCGCCGAGGTAGAAGGCGATCCGATGCGGCTCGTGCGCCTGCGCCGCCGCTTCGACGATGCGCGGAAACTGGGCGGCGATCCTGATCAGCCCCAGCTCCTCGTCGTCGAGCAAGGCGAGGTCGGCGGGCGCGTCCGAATCCAGGCCCGCTTCGACGGCGCGGCGGTGCAGCGACCTTATCCGGGCATGGGCATATTGGACGTAGAAGACCGGATTGTCCTTCGAGGCTTCCACCACCTTGGCGAAGTCGAAGTCCATCTGGGCGTCGTTCTTCCTCGTCAGCATGGTGAAGCGGACGACGTCCTTGCCGACCTCCTCGACCACTTCGGCGAGGGTGACGAAGCTGCCCGAGCGCTTCGACATCTTGACCAGCTCGCCGTTGCGAAGGAGCCGAACCATCTGGACGAGCTTGACGTCGAGCGCGGGCCGGCCGGCGAGCGCCTGGACCGCGGCCTGGGTCCGCTTCACCGTCCCCGTATGATCCGCGCCCCAGACGTTGATCAGCTCGTCCGAGGCTTCGAGCTTCTGCATGTGATAGGCGGTGTCGGCGGCGAAATAGGTCCAGCTGCCGTCCGATTTCCGGATCGGCCGGTCCTGGTCGTCGCCATATTCGGTCGAGCGGAAGAGGAGCAATTCGGTCGGCTCCCAATCCTCGACCGTCTTGCCCTTGGGCGGCGGCAGGGTGCCTCGGTAGACGAGCCCCTTTTCCCCGAGCAAGGCGAAGGCACGGTCGACGGCGCCGGCTTGCTGGACCTCCTGCTCCGAGGCGAAAAGGTCGTGGTGGACCCCGAGCTTGGCCAAATCCTCCCGGATCAGGTCGAGCATCGCCGCGACCGCCCGCCGCCGGAACGTCTCCAGCCATGCTTCCTCAGGCGCGTCGGCATAGGTGTCGCCGAATTCGGCGGACAGCGCCTTCCCGACCGGCTTCAGATAGTCGCCGGGGTAAAGGCCTTCGGGGATCTCGGCGATCGGCCGCCCGAGCGCTTCCAGATAGCGCAGGTGCGCCGAGCGGGCGAGAACGTCGACCTGGGCGCCGGCGTCGTTGACATAATATTCGCGGGTGACCGCATAGCCCGCCGCTTCGAGCAGGCTCGCCAGGGCGTCGCCGACGACGGCGCCGCGGCAATGGCCCACATGCATCGGCCCGGTCGGGTTCGCCGAGACATATTCGACGTTGACCCGCCGCCCCGCGCCCGCTTGCGAGCGGCCGTAATCGGCGCCGCCGGACAGGATGGCGCGAAGCTCCTCGTGCCAGATCGAGGGTGCCAGCCGGATGTTGATGAAGCCGGGGCCCGCCACCTCGGCGTTCACCACCTCGTCCAGCGCCGCGAGCCTCGGCGCGATCAGCTCGGCGAGCGCGCGCGGATTGGTCCGAGCGCCCTTGGCGAGCACCATCGCCGCATTGGTGGCGAGATCGCCGTGCGAGGGATCGCGCGGCGGCTCGACCGCCACCGCTTTTCGGTCGAGCCCGGACGGCAGAGCGCCCTCGCTTTCGAGGGCGTCGAGGATGGTGTCGAGATGCGCGGCGAAGCGGGCGTAAAGGGTCACGATGAGTCCGGTCTGAAAGGGAGAAGTGTGCCGCTTAGACGATGTCCGCGCTGATTTGAAGCGAGGCTCGGCCGGCGCACTTTGCGCTAGGGACTTGAACACCCCTCAGGACCAGCTCGCATTCAACTGTGCAATTGCGATGGTCTCGCCGAGGCTGGCTGAAGGCCTTACGGCGTCGTGCCTTGGCTTACGGAGGGCGCGCGCACGGCTCTCGACCAGATGCGGGGATGGTGCCAATAATAAGCTCGGGAGCAGGTGCCGGTGGTTACAGCCGCTGCAGGGTGAAGGAACGCGGTGATGAGGCGACGTCTTACGATGCTAGAGCGGCACAGGGGCGAACTATTTGTTGGCACGGTTGGTGTTGCGCTGTCTGTTCTTTCAGGTTTCATTTCCGTGTCGCCGAATTTTGCATGGCTGGCCGGGTCCCTTTCAGCCGCGATCGCACTCGGTGTTGTTCTGATTAAGGAACACGTATCCACAGAAGTATCACGCATGGCCGACGAACTAACACCCAGGTTAGCTAGATCAGTTGAGATCTCGGACACATTCGCGAAGATGGGCGGTGATCAGTTTGAGTTTGCATCCAAAGAAATGAACCAGTTTCTTGGCCGGTTACGAGAGATCGAAAACGGACACTTTCCATTAGGTGAAGCGGAGTATTATAGAAGAATTATTGAAAGGATGGAGCAAGCGTCTCCTGGAAGTGTGGTTATTGCTACAAGCTGCATCGACGAGCGGCGCTGGTCTGATGATCCTTGGCAGCTTAATTATATGGCAGCAAATAAGGGTGCTCTTAACCGCGGAATAAAAGTCCGCAGGGTATTTATTTTAGACCGTAGCAACGTTCGAAACCCAGCGTATGCCGATGCGCTGCAGGAAATCGATAGCCAACTTCGGGATCCAAGAATGGATGTAAATGTAGTATGGAGGAATGCACTGCCGCATGACGCCAATCTTTTTCAGGACTGGGTGTTGTTCGACGATCACAATCCGGAAGTTTATCAGGCCTATCCCGACCATGTTGACAAAACGAGGGTTTCACATGCCAAGTTGATCAAGGCCGTAGGTGAGAGTGGGACAAATAACATCCTACGCTTTCGTAATAATTTTGATACGTTGCGGAGCCTGTCTATTACGCCCGATATGTTCCGTCGAGAGGTTGAAATCGGCCAAGCCTCCGACTCGATGATGGCTCAAGCCGGCACTACGCTATCCCCTCCAGGGTCTTGGCTCAAATCTCACTTGCTTGATAGGATGGTAGTTACCTGTGAGGAGGCGGCATCGGCAAAAAACATCCGGCTGCCGCAAGAGTTGAAAACATTGATTGTCTCAGTTGATGGAAACATTTGTGCAGTTCATGTTCGCGGAAATCAGGCTGTCTCTTTGCGAAAATTGAAACGCCACGCCAAGGCTGAACAGGCCCACCTTATTAGCAAGGCTGAGTTGGCTAATATTGGCTTAGTTCCAGGAACGGTTTGTCCATTATTAGATCCAGTTTGGAGTTTACAGCATTATGTCGACGGATCAATCTTCAATAGCAAAATAATATCAACCAATAATGGCACGTTATCGGCTTATTTTATGTTTAAGCCAAGCCTGCTGACTAGCGCAGACAAGGTGAAAATGGGGGACTTTTCGATTGGCCTCGACGACCAGGACTAGGTCACATACCCATAAATGGGATTCCCTTGAGTGAGGGTTTCTGATTCAGTTTTCGCAGCATAGCGGAGGCTGAGATGGGACGTTTTGATCTGACGGACTTCGAGTGGTCGGTGATTGAGCCGCTCTTGCCTACGAAGGTTCGCGGCGTGAAGCGGGTGGAGGACCGGCGCGTTCTCAACGGGATCTTCTGGCGGCTTCGCACGGGCGCGCCCTGGGCGGACATTCCGGCGCGCTACGGCCCGCACACGACCTGCGTGAACCGCTTCAACCGGTGGCGCAAGGCGAGCGTGTGGAAGCGCCTGCTGGAGGCCGTGTCGCAGGCTTATGCGGGCGATATCCAGATGATCGACAGCTCCTCGATCCGGGTGCATCAGCATGCGGGCAACGCCAAAAAAAAGACGGCCGATCCCGTTGCATGGGTCGCTCGCGCGGCGGCCTGACCACCAAGGTCCATGCCGTCGTCGATGCCAACGGCCTGCCGATCGGCCTCGCCCTGAGCGAGGGCCAGGCCTATGACGGGCACAGCGCGCAAGAGCTGCTCGACAGCCTCGCCCCCGGCTCGATCCTGCTCGCCGACCGCGCCTATGATGCCGACAAGTTGCGCCAGGCCATCGCCAGTAAAGGCGCGTTCGCCAACATCCCGCCCATGCCCCAGCGCACGAAGCGACCCGCCTTCAGCCCCTTCCTCTACCGATACCGCAACCTGATCGAACGCTTCTTCAACAAACTCAAACACTTCAGAGCCATCGCCACGCGATACGACAAGCGCGACGACAATTTCCTGGCCTCAATCCAGCTCGCCTCAATCCGCATCTGGTTGCGATTTAATGAGTCGGTGGCCTAGAGGCAGGAGCTGGAGCTGGCTCAGAAGCCTTCCGGAAGCTCGACCGGCCCGACCAGCGCGCGATGCTGGCGGACGGCGTAGCGGTCGGTCATTCCGGCGATGAAGTCGCCGATCGCGCGCACCGTCTCGATCTCGTCGGCCTCGGGCGGAAGCCATTCGGGCGGGAGCCGCCCCGGATCCTCGCGATAGGCGGCGAAGAGCCGAGCGACGACCTGCTGCGCCTGATCGCGCACCGCCATCACCGGCGGGGCATTGTACATCCGCTTGTGGAGAAAGCGTTTCAGCACCTTTTCCTCGCCGGCCATGGCCGCGGAAAAGTCGGCGAACGGGCGCCCGGCGAGGCGAACGTCCGCCACCGTCTCGACCGCGGAGTCCGCCAGGCGCCGCCTCGTCTCCCCGAGCACGTCGCCGACCATGAGTCCGATCTGGTCGCGGACGAGCTCGGGCACCAGCCGCGCTTCATCGACGTCGGGGAAACGGGCCCGGACCTGCGCCCAGCCGCGCTCGATCAGCGGCACTTCGAGCAGATCGTCGAGGGTGAACAGGCCGGCGCGAAGGCCGTCGTCTATGTCGTGATTGTCGTAGGCGATATCGTCGGCGACGGCGGCGATCTGCGCCTCCAGGCTGGGCCAGGTCGTAAGGTCGAGCGGGAATTCGCGATCGGCCTCGGCCAGCGCCCAGGGCGGGTCCGCGACCGGGCCGTTATGCTTGGCCAGCCCCTCCAGCGTCTCCCAGCTGAGATTGAGTCCGGGCCAAAGCGGGTAGGGGCTTTCGAGCCGGGTGAGCAGCCGCAGCGTGTGGGCGTTGTGATCGAACCCCCCGGCCTGCGCCATCTCCGCCTCCAGGACCTCTTCGCCGGAATGGCCGAAGGGCGGATGGCCGATATCGTGGGCGAGGCACAAAGCTTCGGTGAGGTCCTCGTTGAGCCCGAGCGCACGCGCCATGGTCCGGCCGATCTGGGCGACTTCGAGGCTGTGGGTGAGGCGCACCCGGAAATGGTCGCCGTCGGGCGCGACGAAGACCTGGGTCTTGTGGCGGAGACGGCGGAAGGGGACGGAATGGATGATCCGGTCGCGGTCGCGCTGGAAGGCGTCGCGGGGCCCCCTCTGGCCGGTCTCCGGCTCGCCGTGCAGGCGCCCGCGCGAGGCCGCGGGATCGCAGGCGTAACCGGCTCGCGGACTCACTTGGCGGGCAGCTTCTCGACCTTCTGTCCGGCCGCGCTGGTCCAGGCGAAGCCGCTCAGATCCTCGGCCTTGAGCTGGTTGACGAAGGCCTGCGCCTCTCTGGAACTGGCGAAGGGGCCGACCAGAAGGCGGTTGGTGGCGTTGAGCGGAGCCGTCCAGGCGCCGCGCGCGCCGAACACTTTGGGTGCCTTCGCCCGGAGTCGCGCAAATTCGCGCGGCAGCGCGACCTTGGCGGCGCCGCCCGCGATCTGAACCCAGACCCGGCTGGCCTCGACCGGCGCCGCTTTCGGCTTCTTCGCCGAAGCGAGCGCCGGGGGTTTGGCCGCGGGCTTCGGCTTGGGCGCGCTCGTTCGCGCCGGGGCGGGCTCCGGCTCCGCGATGTCCGCGATCGTCGCGGAGAGGTCGGCCAGCCGGCTGCCCGTCGGCACGGCTTCGGCCTGCGGCGGCGGGGCGGAAGGCTCGAGGGCGGCGATCTGGACTTCGGCCGGCTGGATCTGGGGTTCTGGCTGCGACGGCGGCGCTGGGGAAGGTTCGACGGCGGCGATGCTTACTTCGGTTGGCCGGGATTCAGGCCCGGGCTGCAGCTGGAACCGTGGAATGGAGGATGACTCGAAGCCCGGCGTCGCGGTCGAGTCTTGAGCCACGGCGGACGGCGGAGCGGCCCTGACGACGGCGGCGAGATTGATTTCGGGCGGAACCAGGACCGGAGTCGGAGCCGCTTCCGCCGGTTTGGCGGGAGCCTCCGGCTTGCGCCGCGCCTGTCTTGGGGCCGACGGCTGCCTGACGCCGGCAAGCTCTTCCTCGCCGCTGGATCTGCCGCCCCCACGGATGACGCTGGACGGCAACCTCGCGCGGGCAAGCGATCCCTGGTCACCGGATTTGGCGGCCGGGCGGATCGTCGTCGTCAGACGGACCGCCGGGGCGAGCCCCGCCTCGGCGCCCGGGCGGCGGCGCGGCGCGGTCGAGACCGGCTCGGGCGGCGGCACTCGGCGGGCGAGCGAGCCGCGGCTCGAATCCGGCCGTCCCGCGTCGGTGACCGCGTTGGCGAAATCGTTCGCGGCATAAGTGACCGGAGCGGCGGTGCGGCCGTCGCCGGGGAAGACTCCGAGATGGACGGCCAGCGCCCGCTCGGCCGGGGACAGGCTCGGAAGCCGCGCCAGGAAGGGGCTCATCGCCCCCGCCTGCGGCCCCGGCATGGCGGCCTGCACGGCGCGGGCGGCGCCGTCGGAATCTCCGGTCAGCGCCAGGACCAGCGCCCGGGCGCGCTCGGCCGCCCGGTCGCGGACCAGCAACTGGTCCTCGAGTATCCGCAAGGCGGGTTCGCGCTCGCCGCTGATCGCCAGCGACAGAGCCAGGCGCCGGCTCACCTCGTCGTCGCGGCCCTTCTGAAGCGCCATCCGATAGTCGCGCTGAGCCTCGCGGGGATTGCCGGCGATGTCGTGCGCAAGCCCGCGGTCGCGGGCCACCTCGGCGGCGGGAACTCCAAGCTCGGTCGCGTCGCGGAAGAATTTGAGGGCGGCGTGCGGCTGCTGGAGCTGGACCAACGCGGAGGCGATCCACATCTTGATCCGGCCGTCGCGCGGCATCTGCTCCTCGGCCCGGGCGAAGAAGGTGAGCGCGGCCTGGGCGTCGCCCAGATCGAGCGCGGCCCTGCCGGCGCCCATCAGGGCGGTGACGCTCTTGGGGCTGGCGGCAAGGCTTCGAAGGTTGCGCGACAGCGCCGCATTCGGGCTCTCCGTAAAGGCGCCCGTGCCGCTGCCGGTCTGCGCCGAGGCCGGCGCGGCCGTGAACATTGTCCCCGCCCCCAGAACAGCCAAGCCGAACCGGACGCCCCTCCGCAATGAAGTCATGGCGCGGTTAGAGCGGGCGCAAGCGCAACGGGCAACCGCCGTGCGTTCAATCGGTTAGCAAGGGCGGCGAATGGGTGCGGATCGAATTCCCCCCGCGAAATCGCGGGGAGGAATTTAGGCGATTACTGGTTGTTCTGCCGTCCCAGGAAGCGCGGGATGTCCAGCGGGTCGCGGCGCAGGCGGGGCTGGGGCTCTTCCTCGACCTGAGCCTTGGCGGCGCCGCGGGCGATGCTCGACATGCGCTCGAACAGGGTGCCGCCCTCGCGCGCCGGCCGGGTCTCGGGCTCGGCCGCCGCTTCGGAATCGCCGTCGATCCAGCTGCGCGTGCCCGGGGCGACGCTCTCGGGTCCGCCGGCGAAATCCTCCTCGATGAAGCTTTCGCCGCCATCGTCCTCGTCGCCGAGCATCGCCGCGTCGAGCAGCAGCTCGTCGCCCGCTTCCTCCGCGGCGACCGGGGCGTCGAGGGTCAGCTCGTCGGCGGTCTCCTCGGCGGCGACCTCCGGCTCGGCCATCGTTTCTTCCGGAGCCTCGCGCGACCTCGGTGGCGGGCTCCGGCGGGGTCAGGGTGATCCTGGTCGCCTCGGCCGCCGGGGCGGCGGCTCGGGCGCCGGGGAAGGTGAAGACCTTGGCCGGCATCGGCGGCGCCTGGGTCACCGCTTCGGCGTCGATTCCGGTGGCGACGACGGAAACCCGGATCTTGCCCTCGAGATCGTTGTTGAAGGCCGAGCCCCAGATGATGTTGGCGTCCGGATCGACGAGCTCCTTGATGTGGCTGGCGGCCTCGTCGACCTCCATCAGCCGCATGTCCTCGCCGCCGGTGATCGAGATGATGACTCCGCGGGCGCCCTTCATCGACACGCCGTCGAGCAGGGGATTGGCGATCGCCTTCTCGGCCGCCTCGATCGCGCGATTGTCGCCCGAGGCCTCGCCGGTGCCCATCATCGCCTTGCCCATCTCGCCCATCACCGAGCGGACGTCGGCGAAGTCGAGGTTGATAAGGCCGGGCATGACCATCAGATCGGTGATTCCGCGAACGCCCTGCTGAAGCACCTCGTCGGCCATCTGGAAGGCCTCCTTGAAGGTGGTGTTCGGGTTGGCGATTCGGAAGAGATTCTGGTTGGGGATGACGATCAGGGTGTCGACATGCTGCTGAAGCTCGGCGATTCCGGCATCGGCGGAGCGGCCGCGGCGATTGCCCTCGAAGCTGAACGGCTTGGTGACGACCCCGACGGTGAGGACCCCGCGGTCGCGCGCCGCCTTGGCGATGACCGGTGCGGCGCCGGTGCCGGTGCCGCCGCCCATGCCGGCGGCGATGAACAGCATATGGGCGCCTTCGAGCGCCTTTTCGATCTCCTCGAGCGCCTCTTCGGCGGCGGCCTTGCCGATCTCCGGACGGGAGCCGGCGCCGAGGCCCTGGGTGATCCGAAGGCCGAGCTGGATGCGCTGGTCGGCGGGCGAAGCGTTCAAGGCCTGGGCGTCCGTATTGGCGACGAGGAAGTCGACGCCTTGAACGTCATTGGCGATCATATTGGCCACCGCATTGCCGCCGGCGCCCCCCACGCCGATGACGCTGATCCGGGGCCTCAGTTCATCTACTTCGGGCCTGATGAAGTCGATGCTCATGCTTGCTCTCCCCCTGCTTTCGCCCAACGGGACAATAGTTAACTCCTTTTGCACTATGCGAATCTTGGGCGCGAGGAAAAAGTTAACGACACCGTATTTTTTCGGTGTGGAGACCCCCGTGTGAGTCCCAAAAGTCACGTTTGTGAGTCCGATAAGTCACGCCCTGAATCTCAAAAGCCACTCTTCACCGCGCTGATCAGCCGCTGGACGATATTGCCGCCAGCTTCGCGCGGCATGATCCGGTCCGGCGACATCACCGATCTCAGGTCCAGTTCGTCCGAAGCGGCGAACAAAGCGAGGCCGACGAGGGTCGTGAATCCAGGGCCCGAATGGGCGTCGGGGAGACCCGGCAGATTGGGCCGTCCGATCCGTACCGCCCGGCCCAGAACCCCCTGCGCGTAATCGGCGATACCCTTCAGCTCCGAGCCGCCGCCGGTCAGCACCACCTGGCGCCCGAACGGCCCGCCGAAGCCGAGATCCTTGAGCGCCGCGGCGATGTCGCCGGTGAGATGCTCGAGCCGCTGGCGGATGACGGCGATCAGCTGGGCGCGGGTGATCCGCGCCGCCTCGGTACCCTCCTCCGAACCGGCGATGGGCGAGAGCTCGATCATGTCGTGATTGTCGCGCGGGCTCGTCGTCGCCGAGCCGTAGAAGCATTTCATCCGCTCGGCCTCGACCCGGCGGGTGCCGAAGGCGGAGGCGATGTCGTCGGTAATGTCGATTCCGCCGACCGCGATCGACTTCAGGCCCACCAGCATCCCGCCGGCGAAGACGGAGACGTTGGTGACCCCTGCGCCGAGCTCGACCAGGGCGACTCCGAGCTCGCGCTCCTCGTCGCTGAGGCAGGCCTTGCCCGCCGCCACCGGCGAGGCGACGATCGCCTCGACTCCGAGATGGGCGGAGCGGACGCACAGATCGAGGTTGCGCACCGGCGACGGATCGGCGGCGATGACGTGGATGTCGACGGCGAGCTTGTCGGCGTGGAGGCCGAGCGGCTTCTTCACCCCTTCGAGCCCGTCGACCGTATAGAGCGCCGGAAGCGCGTGGAGGATCATTCGCCCGTCGCCGCTGATCGATTCCCGGCCGATTCCGAGGAGCTGGTCGATATCGGCCTTCTCGATCCGCCGTCCGCCGATCTGAAGCTCGACGCTCGCGACGGTGCTGACCAGCCCGCCCGCCGAGAAGCCGACATACACGTCCTCGATATTGGTCGCCGCGATCCGCTCCGCCTGCTCGACGGCCTCTCGGATCGCGCCTTCGGTCTTTTCCATGTCGGCGATGAAGCCGCGCCTCACGCCCTGGCTCTGGCGCTGGCCGGTACCGAGGATCTTGAGGCGCCCGTCCTCGCCCGGCTCCGCGATCAAAGCGGAGACTTTCGACGAGCCGACGTCGAGCGCGGTGACGAGCTTGCGCGGGGCCTGGACGGTCGGGCGCTTCATCAGATCGTCCGGGCGGTGTCGACGTCGCCGCTGCCGGGCGCGAGCGGCGCCGCCGGCGGCGCTTCGGGCGCGATTTCGGGGACGGTGCTTCCGGGGTCGCCGGGCAGCCGGATCAGCATTCGCCTGGGATCGCGCATGTCGATCCGGACATAGCCCTTGCCGAGCAGCTGCACCGACTGGTCCATGCTTGCGAATTTGGTCAGCGCCTTGCGCGCCGCGGCCTCGCCCTCGGGCAGGGCCAGAACCTCGCCCGACTGGAAGCGCAGGTCCCAGCGGCGGCCGCCGACCCAGCTGGCGCCGGCCAAAGCCGGCTTGAGGTTCGGCGCCGCCTGGGTGAGGCGCGACAGCTCGGCGGCGTGGACGTTGGCGGCGGGACCGATCAGAAGCGGCAGATCGGGCATGGCGTCGAGCCTCACCGCCTCCAGCACGACCCCGTCCATGTCGATCAGGGCGAGGCGCTGGTTATGCTGCCAGATGGCCGCCGGCTGCCGCTCGACGATGTCGACGACGAGCGTGTCGGGCAACCGCCGCGAGACCCGGGCGTCGCGCACCCAGCCGAACCGGAGGAGCCGCTGCCGGGTCGCCTCGAGGTCGACCAGGGGCATCGCCGTCGACGGCTGGTCGAAGGCGATATTGTAGACGTCGATCTGGCGGATGTGGGTCGCGCCCTTGATCTCGACCCGCTTCATCGCGAATCCCATCTCGCCGACGCTCTCGCCCAGGGTGCCGCCGACCATTTGCGGGATCCGAAGAGCCCAGAGCAGAGCGCCGGCCAGGGCGATCATCATGCCGAGGAAGATCCACCCGCTGAACCGGCGCACCGCGTCCGGAAGCGCGGGGGCCGGAGCCGCGCCGCGGCCGCGCTGGCCCCCGCGCTTCCCGACGCCGCGCGCAGGGGACCTGGCCTTGCCGCGCGCCTGCGAGCCGCGGGCGATCGCCTTGCTCATAACGCCTCCTCCACGATCTTCTGGACCAGCTCGGCATAGGTCATGCCGCGATAGCGGGCCTGCTCGGGGACCAGGCTGAGCGGGGTCATTCCGGGCTGGGTGTTGATCTCGAGCAGATAGAGGCCGGCCTCGCCTTGCTCGTCGTCCCAGCGGAAATCGGCGCGCGAGCAGCCCCGGCAGCCGAGCGCCCGGTGCCCGTCGAGCGCCATCTTCATGGCGGCCGCCTCGATCTCGCCGGGGATTTCGGCCGGGCAGACGTGCTGGGTCATCCCCTCGGTATATTTGGCGTCGTAATCGTAGAAGCCCGATTTGGGCTGGAGCTCGGTGACGGCGAGCGCTTCGTCGCCGAGCACCGCCACGGTCAGCTCGCGGCCGCGGATGAACGGCTCGGCGAGAAGCCGCTCGAAATGGCGCCACGGCCCCTCGCTCTCGCGGCCGATCGGGTCGCCGTAATTGCCGCCCGCCGTCACGATCGCGACCCCGACCGACGAGCCTTCGTTGACCGGCTTCAGGACATAGGGCCGAGCCATCGGGTCGGCCTCGTAGAGGCTTTCGCTTTCGACCATCGTCCCCGCCGGCATCCTTATCCCGCGCGGCACGAGCACCATCTTGGTCAGCTCCTTGTCGATCGCGATGACCGAGGTCTCGACTCCGCTGTGGGTATATTTGAGCCCCATCAGGTCCATCAGCCCCTGTACCGTGCCGTCCTCGCCCGGAGTCCCGTGAAGCGCGTTGAAGACGACGTCGGGGGCCGCCTCGCGAAGCCGCTCGGCGACGTCTCGGCCCATGTCGATCCGGGTGACCCGATGGCCGAGGCTTTCCAGCGCGTCGGCGACCCCGCCGCCGCTGGTCAGCGACACTTCGCGCTCGGCGGACCAGCCGCCCATGAGAACGGCGATGTGCAGTCCGGTCACGCTTCCACTCCTACCCGCTGGATTTCCCATTCCAGCTGAACGCCCGAATGCTCGAGCACCCGCCGCCGGACTTCCTCGCCCAGCGCCTCGATGTCGAAGCTTCTCGCCTTGCCGAGATTTAGAAGGAAGTTGCAATGCTTTTCAGAGACTTGCGCATCGCCGATCGTGAGTCCGCGGCAGCCGGCCTGGTCGATCAGCTTCCAGGCCCTGGTGCCCGTGGGATTCTTGAAAGTCGAGCCTCCGGTCCGGCTCCTCAACGGCTGGCTCGCCTCGCGCTCGGCGGCGATCCGGTCCATCTCCGCGCCGATCACCGAGCGCTCGCCCGCCACCCCCTGGAACAGGGCTTCGACGACCACCGCCCCCGCCGGCACCTCGCTGTGGCGATAGGTGTAGCCGAGGCGCTCGGCCGGCCAGGTTTCGACCCGTCCGTCGCGAAGCACCAGGGTCGCCTCGACCAGGGTGTCGGCCACCTCGCGACCGTAGGCGCCGGCGTTCATCCGGACCGCTCCGCCCGCCGTGCCCGGTATTCCGCGCAGGAATTCGAGCCCGGCGACATGGGCGTCGCGGGCCTTGGAGGCGACCGTGATCCCCATCGCGCCGCCGCCGGCGCGCACGCGGTGCCCCGGCTCGACATGGACGTGGCTCATCGCCTTGGGCAGCCGCACCACCACGCCCGGCACGCCACCGTCGCGAACGATGAGGTTCGAGCCGACCCCGACCGGCATGACCGGGACCGCCGGATCGAGCCCGGCGAGGAAGCGCGCGAGATCCTCGACGTCGCTCGGCCGAACCAGCCATTCGGCCGGCCCGCCGGTCCGGAACCAGATGAAATCGGCCAGTGACCCGCCCGCCTCGACTTTGCCCTCGAGAAGCGGAAGTTCGATAACGCCGCTCATCCTGCCGCGCCACCCGCTTCGTTATCAACCAAATAGCTCTCGGTGCCTGGCACCGAAGACGCGGAGATTGAATTTGCGCGAGGCGCGCACGCAAGTGGAACGAAATCAAGGACATAGCCCTCGGTGCCTGGCACCGAAGACGCGGAGATTGAATTTTTGCGGGAGGCGGGCTTAATCGAATCAAAGGGATAGGCATTGGTGCCTGGCACCGATTTGCTTTGGCTAATTCCGCTCATGACGCGGGCCCTGTTCCGTCATTCCCGCGAAAGCGGGAATCCGGCGGGCAATGGAGCAGCGCGGGCGCCGCCTGGATTCCCGCTGTCGCGGGAATGACGAACGTCCCGCTCATTTCGCCGCCCTCGCGCAAGCGATTCCGTCGGCGAGGCCCGCCGCCCATTTGGTGATGTCGCCGGCGCCGAGGCAGATCACCATGTCGCCGGCGGCGGCGAGGTCGCGAAGGCTCAGGCACAGCGCGTCGAGGTCGGCGACGGCCGTCACCGCGCGGTGGCCGCGCTGCCTCAGGCCTTCGGCCAGAGCCTCCGAGTCCACCCCCTCGATCGGCTCCTCGCCGGCCGCATAGACCGGGGTCACGTAGACCACGTCGGCATCGTTGAAGGCGCCCTGGAACTCCTCCATCAGGTCGCGCAGGCGGGTGTAGCGGTGCGGCTGGACGACCGCGATCACCCGTCCCTGAGCGCCCTCGCGCGCGGCGGAGAGCACGGCCCGGATCTCGGTCGGATGGTGGCCGTAATCGTCGATGATCGTCGCCCCCTCGATCTCGCCGACCTTGGTGAAGCGCCTCTTGACCCCGCCGAATTTCTCGAAGCCCTTGGCGATCGTCGAATGCGGGATTCCAAGCTCGGCGGCGATCCCGATCGCGGCGAGCGCGTTCTGGACGTTGTGGCGGCCCGGCATCGGCAGCTCGACGTCGGTGATGATTGCGACGTTTCCGGAGCGGTCGCGAAGCGAGACGTCGAACAGATTGCCGCCCGGCACCGGCCGGACATTCTCGCCGCGAACGTCGGCCAGGGCCGCGAAGCCGTAGGTCACCACCCGCCGGTCGCGAAGCCGCGGGATGATCGTCTGCACCTCCGGATGATCGACGCAGAGCAAGGCGGCGCCGTAGAAGGGGACGTTCTCGACGAACTCGACGAACGCGTCCTTGACCTTCTCGAACGAGCCGTAATGATCGAGATGCTCGGGATCGATGTTGGTGACGACGGCCAGGGTCCCGTCGAGCCGAAGGAAGCTTCCGTCGCTCTCGTCGGCCTCGACCACCATCCAGTCGGACGATCCGAGCCGCGCGTTGGAGCCGTAGGCGTTGATGATTCCGCCGTTGATCACGGTCGGGTCGATCCCGCCCGCGTCGAGCATCGCCGCGATCATCGAGGTCGTCGTCGTCTTGCCGTGGGTTCCGGCCACCGCCACGGTCGACTTCAGCCGCATCAGCTCGGCGAGCATCTCCGCCCGCCGGACGACCGGGATCCGCCGCTCATAGGCGCAGACCAGCTCGGGATTGTCCTTCCGGATCGCGGTCGAGATCACCACCACCGCGGAGTCGCCGAGATTGTCGGGGTGATGGCCGACCTTGACCGGGATTCCGGCCTTGCGAAGCCCCTCGACGACATAGCCCTCGGCGACGTCGGAGCCCTGCACCTTGTAGCCGAGGATGTGCATCACCTCGGCGATTCCCGACATGCCGATGCCGCCGATGCCGACGAAATGGATGGTGCCGATGTCCTTGGCGACCCCTCTCATCCCCCGCTTCGGCATCAGGCGAAGGCCCCGTTGGGAATCGGGGTGAGGATCATCTCTTCGGCCGGGATCGGATCGGAGCCGAGGTCGCGGCCGGTCGCCTCGACCAGGTCGGCAAGGTCGCTCGCCGCGTTCGGCCGGCCGACGGCCCGGGCGCGCGACGCGGCGTTGGTCAAAGCGGCGGGCTCGAGGCCGAGCTTCTGCATCTGCTTGGCGAGCTCGACCGGGGTGAAGTTCCTCTGGCCGATGGTCCGCGCCCCGCCGGCCTTGGCCATCTCGCGGGCGTTGGCGGTCTGGTGGTCGTCGGTCGCCGAAGGCAGCGGAATGAGGATGGCCGGGCGCCCCGCCACGGTCAGCTCGGCGATGGTCGAGGCGCCGGCCCGGGCGATGACGAGATGGGTCCAGGCGATCTTGTCCGGCATGTCGGCGATATAGGTGGCGAGCTCGGCCGCGATTCCGAGCGCGGCGTAGCGGGTGCGAACGCTCTCGATATCCTCGGCCCGGCATTGCTGGGTGACCTGCAGCCGGCGGCGGAAATGCTCGGGAAGAAGTCCGAGGCCCTCGGGCACCACTTCGGAAAGGATGGCCGCGCCCTGGCTTCCGCCGGTGACGAGCAATCGGAACACGCCCTCGTCGGTCAGCTCGGGATAAGGCTGCTCGCGAAGGGCCAGAACCTCGTCGCGCACCGGATTGCCGACGAGATGGGTCTTGCTCTCCCGGCTTTTGGCGAGCCGCTGGACGTTCGGGTAAGCGGTGGCGATCGCGTCGACCCGGCCCGAGACGATCCGGTTGACCCGGCCGAGCACCGCATTCTGCTCGTGGATCAGGGTCGGGATTCGGTCGCGCTGCGCGGCCATCAGCGCCGGAAGCGCCGGATAGCCGCCGAAGCCGATCACCGCCGAGGGCTCGAACGTCTCGTAGAGCCGAGAGGCCATCGCCCGGCCGGTGAAGATCTTGCCGATCGCCTTGACCCAGCCGACCGGCCCGCCGCCGAGCCGGCCCGCCGGAAGGATGTGGACCGGGACGCCCTCGAACAGGCCGGGGATCCTGGCGCCGCGATCGTCGGTGACCAGGGCGACGCGGTGCCCCCGCCGCATCAGCTCCTCGGCCAGCGCGTGGGCGGGAATCATATGGCCCCCGGTGCCGCCGGCGGCGAGAACGTAGTGACGGCTCAGCATGACGTGTTTCCCGGGAAGGCCCTCATCGCCCGCTCCATTTCACCACATAAGGCGACCGGTGCAGATACGGGTTTCGCCGGGTGAAGGCGAGCAGCAGCCCCATTCCGATCGACAAGGCCACCATCGACGAGCCGCCATAGCTGATGAACGGCAGAGTCATCCCTTTCGACGGCGCGATCTGGACGTTCACCGCCATGTTGATCAAAGCCTGGAGCCCGAACTGGCAGACCAGGCCGGCGGCGGCGAGGACGACGAACTTGTCCTCCTCGTGGAGCAGCCGAATGAGGACCCGGGCGACGATGACCAGATAGATGGCGGCGATGGCGAGGCAGGCGATGATCCCGAACTCCTCGCCGATCACCGAGAAGATGTAATCGGTGTGCGGCTCGGGCAGCTGGAACTTGCGCGAGCCCGCTCCGGGGCCCGCGCCGAACAGTCCGCCCGCGGTGAGCGTGCGCAGCGCCGATTCCGTCTGGTAGGTGTCGTGGACTCCGCCCCCGGCGCCGAGGAAGGCGTCGATCCGGACCGTCGCGACCGGATAGAAGAAATAAGCCAGGACGATGCCGACGATTCCGGCCAGCGCGAGCAGGCCCAGGGTCCTCAGCGACACCCCGGACAAAGTGAGAAGCATCACCCAGGCCGCCGCGAAGATGATCGTCTCGCCGAAATTGGGCTGCTGCATGAGGAGCAGGGCGATGAGCCCGGTGCAGATTCCGGACAAGGGCACCACCGGCAGGCTGGCGTCCTGCTCCTTCAGCGACAGCATCCAGGCGATGCTGACGATGTAGAGCGGCTTCAGGAATTCGGAGGGCTGGAACTGGGCGAAGCCGACCCCGAGCCAGCGCTGAGCGCCGTTCACCTCGACGCCCATGATCGGGACCAGGAACAACAGGGCGGTGAAGAAGAGCGTTCCGATCAGGCACCAGCGCTTGGCCTTGGTCCTGGGCAGCATCGAGACGGCGATCATCACCGGCAGGGCGACGATGATCCAGACCAGCTGCCGGTAGAAATAATGAAGCGGCGTATAGCTCACCCCGCCGCCCGACAGGCGCTGGCCGGCGGCGGGGGAGGCGGCGGCGACGGCGATCAGGCCGATCGCGATCAGAACCGCGACGAAGAACAGGAGGACCCGGTCGATCTCCCAGAACCAGCGCCCGGCGGCGCTTCGGTCCGATCGGCCCAGCCGGTTTTCGGTCTTGCTCTTGAGCTGCGCGACTACGCCCATGTTACAACGCCTCCACAGCGGCTCGGAAGGCATCGCCCCGAGCCTCGTAATCCCGGAACTGGTCGAACGACGCGCAGGCCGGCGACAGCAAAACGACCTCGCCCGGCCGGGCCGCCTCGGCCGCCGCCCCCACCGCCTCGAACAGCATCTCGCACTCGCTGACCGGAACCTTCGAGCGAAGCAGCTTCGCGAACATCGGCCCCGCCTCGCCGATCGTGTAGGCGGCGCGGACGTGACCCAGGAACGGCTCGCAGGCGTCGAGATCGTCGGACTTGGGAAGCCCGCCCAAAATCCAGTGAACCGCCGGATAGGCGGCCAAGGCCGGCGCCGCCGAAGTCGGGTTGGTCGCCTTGCTGTCGTTGACGTACAGGACGCCGTTCTTCTCGGCGACCCGCTCCATCCGGTGGGGGAGGCCGGGATAGGTGGCGAGAGCGCGGGCGATCGCTTCGTCGCCGATCCCGAGCGCCTTCGCGACCGCGACCGCGGCGGCGATATTCTGGGCGTTGTGCGGTCCCTGCAGCGCCGGCCAGAGCGACTGGTCCCTCACCTCGTCCGACGAGACCAGGATCTTGCGCGCTTCTATCTGTCCGGCGAGGGCGCGGGTGAAGCCGTCCTCCGCGGCCACCACCGCGACATGGTCCGGCGACTGCATCGCGAACAGCCGCGCCTTCGAGGCGGCATAATCCTCGACGTCGTCATAGCGGTCGAGATGATCCGGGGTGATGTTGAGCAGCACCGATACATCGCAGTCGAGGCTTTGGGTCAGGTCGATCTGATATGAGGAGAGTTCGAGCACATAGACTCCGCCTTCCGGAAGCGGCTCCTGGCCAAGGATCGGGAAGCCGATATTGCCGGCCATGGTCGACGGTCTGCCGGCGGTCCGGACGATGTGATGGACGAGCGCGGTGGTCGTCGACTTGCCGTTGGTCCCGGTGATCCCGACCACGAGGTGCGGGGGAAGCGTCGGACGCGCCTGGGCGAAGAGCTCGATGTCGCCGATCAGCGGCACCCCCGCCTCCCGGGCCCGAGCCGCGATCGGATGGCGGTTGAGGGGAACTCCGGGGGAAACGACGAGCCCGTCGAAGCCCTGGAGCGACGTGGTGAGCGGATCGGCGAGATGAACCTTTCCCGACTGCCGCACCTTCTCGCACGCCCTCTCATTCTGGTCCCAGGCGGTCACCTCGGCACCGCTGGCGACGAGCGCCTCGACCGTGGCCAGGCCCGAGCGGGCGAGACCGTAGACGGCATATTTGCGGCCGGAAAAGGCGGGGCTCGCGATCATCTCAGCTTGAGAGTCGAAAGCCCGGCCAGGGCCAGGACGAAGGCGATGATCCAGAAGCGGATGACGATGGTCGCCTCGGACCAGCCGATCTGCTCGAAATGGTGGTGGATCGGCGCCATCTTGAAGATCCGCCGCCCGGTCCTTTTGTAGAAGAAGACCTGGATGATGACGCTCATCGCCTCGACCACGAACAGGCCGCCGATGATCCCGAGCACGATCTCATGCTGGGTCGCGACCGCGATCGCTCCGAGCGCTCCGCCCAGGGCGAGGCTGCCGGTGTCGCCCATGAAGACCGCCGCCGGAGGCGCGTTGAACCAGAGGAAGGCGAGGCCGGCGCCGACGATCGCCGAGCAGAGGATGGGAAGATGGCCCACGCCCTGGACGAAGGGAATGCCGAGATAGGCCGCGAAGACGGCGTTGCCGGCGACGTAGGAGATGACCAGGAAGGCGAGGCTGGCGATGATCACCGGCATGGTGGCGAGCCCGTCGAGTCCGTCGGTGAGGTTCACCGCATTGCCGAAAGCCACCACCACGAAGGCCCCGAAGAACGGATAGAAATAGCCCAGATCCAGCACCGGACCGTTGTAGAAGGGGATGTAGAGCTCGGTCCCGGCGCCCCAGGTGATGATCGTGCAGCCGATCCCGGCGACGAGGAACTCGGCGAGCAGCCGAACCCGCGCCGACACGCCTTTGTGGCTCTTCTTGGTGACCTTGTCGTAATCGTCGAGGAAGCCGATCAGGCCGAAGCCGACGGTGATGAACAGGCAGGCCCACAGGAAGGTGTTGCGGAAGTCCATCCACAGCAGCATCGAGACGGTCAGCGAGGTCAGGATCATCAGCCCGCCCATGGTCGGCGTGCCGCGCTTGGCGAGATGGGTTTGCGGCCCGTCCAGGCGGATCGGCTGGCCGTGGCCCTGGCGGACTCGAAGCCAGCCGATGAATTTGGGCCCGATGATGAGTCCGATCAGAAGCGCCGTCGCGGTCGCCGCGCCGGCGCGGAAGGTGATGTAGCGGACGAGGTTGAGCAACCCCGGGAAGCCAAGCTGTTCGGCAATCCAAAGAAACATCAGCTTTTCCCGCCCGCCAGCGCCTCGACGAGGGCGGCGAGTCCGATCGAGTTGGATCCCTTGACGAGTATCGCGTCGCCCGGCCGGGCCTCGGCCCTCGCAAGCTCGACCGCCGCCGCCGTGTCCGGCACATGCGCCATTTTAACCTTTGCGCCAAGGGCTTTTGCCAGCGCTTCCATCTCCTCGCCGACGAGGATCGCAAGGCCCACTCCGGCGGCCTCGACCGGCTCGGCCAGAGCGGCATGGAAGGCGTTCGAGCTCTCGCCGAGCTCGCGCATCCCGCCGAGCACGGCGATGCGCCGGCCGGGGACGGACAAGGCTCCGAAGGTCTTCAGGGTCGCCGCCATCGAGGCCGGATTGGCGTTGTAGCTCTCGTCGATCAGAAGCGCCTCGCCGCCGTCGAGGGCGATCCGGTGCCGCTCGCCGCGGCCCTTCAGGCCCGGCAGGTCCGCGAGCGCCAGCCCGGCCTGCGCCAGGTCCCCGCCCAGCGCCTCGACCGCGCCGAGGACGGCGAGCGCGTTCGACACCCAATGGTCGCCCGGCTGCGAGACGGTGAAGGTGAGCTCGGCCCCGGGCAGGATCGCGGTGACCAGCGAGCCGCCGCCGGGCGAAGCCACGATGTCGCGGGCGCGGATGTCGGCGCCCTCGCCGAGGCCGAAGCTGAGCACCTTGGCCGCATAGGGCCGGGCGGCGGCGGCGAGGCGGCCCCGATAGGGGCTGTCGTGGGGAACCAGGGCGATCCCGCCTTCCTCGAGGCCCTGGAAGATCTCGCCCTTGGCGTCGGCGATCGCCTCCTCGCTGGCGAAGAAGGCGCGGTGGGCCGACGCGATGGCGGTGACGATGGCGACGTGCGGCCTGACCAGCCGGGTCAAAGCGGCCAGCTCGCCTTTATGGTTCATCCCCATTTCGAACACGCCGAAGCGGGTCTCGCGCGGCATTCGGGCGAGCGAGAGCGGGACCCCAATATGGTTGTTGTAGCTCTTGACCGACCGGTGCGCCTCGCCGGGCGCCGAGCGATCGAGCGCGGCGAAGAGCGCCTCCTTGGTGCCCGTCTTGCCGGCGGATCCTGTAACCCCGCAGATTCGCGCGGAGGTCCGGTTGCGCGCCGCTCGGCCGAGGGCGTTGAGCGCGGCGCCGGTGTCGGCGACCCGGACATGGGGCCGGTCGATCGCCTCCGAGACGATCGCCCCGGCCGCGCCCTGCGCGAAGGCCTTGTCGAGGAAGAGGTGCCCGTCGGTCGCTTCCCCTTTCATCGCGACGAACAGATGCCCTGGCTCGACCTCGCGCGAATCGAAGGCGATTCCGGCCGCCTCGAAAACGCCATGTGCCGTCCCGCCGACGGCGGCCGCGATCTCGCCGGAAGTCCAAAGCGCGCTCATGGCCGACGCCGTATTTGGTGCCAGGCACCAACAGGTAAGTGCCTGATTCGATTGGGACGAGCTGCTCCTGATTGGTGCCAGGCACCGAGGGCCAAGTCCTTGGTTTTATTAATATCCTCCGTCTGCCTGGCAAAAATCGGTGCCAGGCACCGAGGACTAAGCCCCTGATTCAATTGAGGGCGCACTTCGCCCGCGCAGAAATTCGGTGCCAGGCACCGAGGGCTAAGTTGTTGAATGAATTGGGGGCTCATGCCGCGCACTCGCGGGCGACATTGACGTCGTCGAAGGGGAGTATCCTGTCGCCGACCACCTGGCCCTGCTCGTGGCCCTTGCCGGCGAGGAGGATGATGTCGCCCGCTCCCGCCTCGGCCACCGCCGCCGCGATCGCCTCGCGGCGGCCCGGCACTTCGCGGGCCTTGCTCGCGCCGGCGAGGATGCCGCGCCGGATCGCCGCCGGATCCTCGCTCCTCGGATTGTCGTCGGTGACGAGGACGAGGTCGGCCAGCCGCGCGGCCGCTGCGCCCATCTGCGCCCGCTTGCCGACGTCGCGGTCGCCGCCGGCGCCGAAGACGATGATCAGCCGGTCCCGGGCGTGCGGCCTCAGCGCCTCGATCGCCGCCTCGATCGCATCGGGCGTGTGGGCGTAATCGACATAGACGGGCGCTCCGGCGCGGGTGATCACCGCCCGTTCGAGCCGTCCGCGCACGCCCTGCACCCGCCCGAGGCTCGCCAGGGTCCCGGCCAGGTCGCCGCCCGTCGCCAGGACCAGGCCGGCGGCGGTCAAGGCGTTGGCGGCCTGGTAGGCGCCGATCAGCGGCAACTCGATCCTGTGGGCCTTGCCCTCGGCCTCGACGACGAGGCGCTGGCCGAGCTGGGTGGGCTCGCGGCCCATGAGCTTCAGGGTTTCTCCGCCTCGTCCCACCGTCACAAGCCGAAGCCCCCGCGCCTCCGCCCGCCGGCCGACTTCCCCCGACCTGGGATCGTCGGTCCAGATCACCGCCGCTCCGCCGGGTTCGACGACCTCGTCGAACAGCCGCATCTTCGCCTCGAAATAGGCCTGCATCGTCTCGTGATAGTCGAGATGGTCGCGGGTGAAGTTGGTGAAGGCGCCGGCGCTCACCGCAAGCCCCTCGGTTCGAAATTGCGACAGGCCGTGGCTCGACGCCTCGAACGCGGCATGGGTGACGCCCTCGCGCGCCAGACCGGCCATGTTGGACAGGAAGGTGACGATGTCCGGAGTCGTCAGCCCGGTCGTCGTCCGGTCGTCCGCGGTGGTGACTCCGAGCGTTCCGATCGACGCCGCATGGTGCCCCGCCATCCGCCACAATTGCCGGGTAAGCTCGACGCTCGACGTCTTGCCGTTGGTCCCGGTGACCGCGACCACCGTCTCCGGAAAAGGTTCGAAGAAGCTTGCCGCCAGCCGCGCGAACTCGCGCCGGGGCTCCTCGGCCGCGATATGGGCGGCGCCCTCGACCGGGGCCTCGGGCCGGGCCACGACCGCCACCGCCCCGGCGCTCACCGCCTGGGGGATGAAATCCTCGCCGTTGAAGACGCTGCCCCGGAAGGCGCCGAAGATCGTTCCGGGCGCGACCTTGCGGTGATCGATCGCGAAGCCCGTCACCCGGGAATCGCCGCCGATTCCCGCGAGGTCGGCGAGGCGCATCGATCAGCCTTCCTTTTTTACGTAGGGAAGAACCTCGGCCATGTTGACGTCGCGATGTTCGTCCGGCTGGACTCCGAGCAGGGCGCCGATCCGGCTGATCACCCGCGACACGACCGGTGCGACGTTCCAGCCGGCGGTGTGGAAGCCGAAGGTTTCGGCGGTCGATTTGGGATCGTCGAGCATGGCGACGACCACATAGCGGGGCTCGTCCATCGGGAAAACGCCCGCGAAGGTGGTGACCACGGCGGCGCCGGTATAACGGCCGCCCACGATCTTCTCGGCCGTCCCGGTCTTGCCGCCGACCCTGTAGCCCCTGGCTTCGGCCTTGCGGCCGGTGCCGTCGGTCACGACCAGCCGGAGCAGAGCGCGCATCCGGTAGGACGTCTCCTCGGTGAACACCCGGCGGCCCTGGGGGACGGGATGGCGGCTGTCGGTCTTGAGCAGGGTGGCGGGCCTCCACACTCCGCCATTGAACAAGGTCGCGTAGCCGGTGGCGAGGTGGAGCGGAGTGACCGCGATGCCGTGGCCGTAGCCGACCGTCATCGTCGCGACCTCGCCCCAGTTCGCGCCCGGGGTGAGGGTCCGGCCGCGCTCGTTGAGCTCGATCGACACCGGCTCGAGGAAGCCCATCTTGCGCAGGAATTCCTGCTGCCGCGCCGAGCCCACCTGCGCCGCGATCTGGGCGGTGCCGATGTTCGAGCTTTCCTTCATGATCTCGGCGACGCTGCAGGCGCGGTTGAACGGGTGGGTGTCGGTGATCGTGAAGCCGCCGGCGGCCAGTCCGGACGGGCAATTGTACATCTGGCCGAAGCTTTTCACCACGCCGGAGTCCATCGCCATGGCGACGGTGAACGGCTTGAAGGTCGAGCCGAGCTCGTAGACGCCCATGGTCGCCCGGTTGAAGCCGGCGGCTTCCGCGTTGCGCCCCGGCTTGTTCGGGTTGAGCTGCGGCAGGGAGGTCAAGGCGATGACTTCGCCGGTCTTGATATCGAGCACGATTCCGGCGGCGCCGATCGCGCTGAACCTGGTCATCGCGGCCTGGAGCTCGGTTTCCAGCACGCCCTGGACCCGGGCGTCGATCGACAAGGCGACGGGCGTCCCGCGCTGGCCCGGGTCGCTCAGCCGACCCTGAAGGACCCGCTCCATGCCGGCGACTCCATTGCCCTCGAAGTTGGTCCAGCCGAGGATATGCCCGGCCATGGCCGTCTGCGGATACATGCGCTGGGGCTCGCGGCTGAACTCGATCGCCGGCTCGCCGAGCGCGTTGACCGCCGCGACCAGCTCGGGAACGGCGCGGCGGCTGAGATAGACGAAGGTTTTGCCGGACGTCAGCATCGCCTTATAGTCTTCCAGGCTGCGTTCCGGCATCAGCTGGGCGAGCTTGACGGCGAGCTCGGCCGGATTGCCGAGCAGCCGGTCGGGATGGATGGCGATCGACCAGGCGTCGATGGTCCGGGCCAGCGGCATGCCGTTGCGGTCGACGATGTCGGCGCGGGGCGGAACCAAGGGGTTGCCGATCTGGCTGGCGCCGCCCCGGTCGGTGAACAGCTGGAGGAAAAGCAGCCGGCCGGCGATCAGGGTCGTCACTCCGGCGAAGACCAGCATCATCAGCATCAGCCGCTGATAGGTGAGCGCCAATCCCTGCGGACGCCCGCCGAAGCGCTCGGTAAGGATCGCCGCGCTGGCCATCAATTGCCGCCGCCCCCCTTGCCCTTGGCGCGCGGGGCCGCGGCGGCTTCGCGCACCGGCTTGGCGGCGGCGGTGCGCAGAGTCTCGGGTTTGGCCGCCGGCCTGGCGGGCGGCTTGGCGGCCGGGCGGGAAGGGGCCGCCTCGGGCTTCGCGGCGGACGCGGTCCGCTGGAGCGCCGGCCTGGCCGGCTTCGGCGCCGGTTTCGCGGCCGGGCGATCCGATTCCGGCTTCGGCCGGACGGCGGCGATCCGCGACGGGGCCGGCTTGTCGGACCTGGCGGCGCGGGCTCGCTCCGGCTTCTCGACCGAGGGCTTGGCCGCGGCCGGAGTCTCGGCGGTCGTGAAGCTCGCGCGGTGAATCATCGGAGGCGTGGACACCGGACGCTCGGCGATCGCCCGGACGGCCGGCGGAGTTGCCGGCCTGGCGGGTTCGGACGGCTTCGCGGCATCGGTGTTCGCGGACGCGAGGCGGACCTCGGCCGAGCGGTCGGCGACGGTGGGATCGTTGCGATAAAGCCGAGCGAGGGTGAATTCGTCCTTGAGGAATTGCGCGGAGCTGGGCGCGGCGAGGGCGAGCACCTCGGCATTCCACTGCTCGAGCTGAGTCATCCGCCCGCGCGTCCCGAGCTCGGTCTGGAGCGAACGGATGTCGCGCTTGGCGGCGATGATCTGCCGCTCGACCTTGGCGAGCTCGTTGCGCTCGGTGGCGACCCGGAGCGACACCATGTAGCAGCTGAGCGCGGCGCCGCCGACGGTGGCGACCCAGATAACGGACTTGAATCCCCTTGCGATCATGAGGGCATCCCTTCCCTGCTCGTCCATGCGGAGGCGGACGTCCGCCGGGCGACTCGCAGAGTCGCCGAGCGGGCCCGCGGATTGGCCTTGATTTCCGCCTCGCCGGCGCGAACCGGCCTGGCGACGGCCTCGAAGCTCGGCGCCGCGGCGGCCTCGGCGCGCTGCGGCAGGTGGCGCGAGCCGGACGGGACGTCGCCGCTGCGCTCCTTGAGGAAGCGCTTGACCATCCGGTCCTCGAGGCTGTGGAAGGTGACGACCGCGAGGCGCCCGCCGGGCTTGAGCACCTGCTCCGCCGCCTCGAGTCCGCCTTCGAGCTCCTGAAGCTCTTCGTTCAAATGGATCCGGATCGCCTGGAAGGTGCGGGTCGCCGGGTCCTTCTTCATTCCGGCGTGCCAGCCGAGCGCCTTGCGGACGATCTCGGCGAGCTGGCCGGTCCGCTCCAGCGGGCGAGCCGCGACGATCGCCCGGGCGATCCGGCGCGACCTGGGCTCCTCGCCGTAGCGATAAAGGACGTCCGCTATGTCCTCTTCCGAAGCGTGGTTGAGGAAGTCGGCCGCGCTCTCGCCGTCCCGGGCCATGCGCATGTCGAGCGGCCCGTCGCCCTGGAACGAGAAGCCGCGCTCGGGCCGGTCGAGCTGCATCGAGGAGACTCCGATATCGAGCGTCACCCCGTCGACCTCTCCCACATCGCGGTCGGCAAGCGCCTGACGCATCCGGGAAAAACGCTCCGGAACAAGCGTCAGGCGCCCCCCGCTCGAAGCCGCCAGGGCCTCGCCTTCTTGTATCGCATCGGGATCGCGGTCGAAGGCGTAGACTTTGGCGGCCCCTTTTTCGATTAGGGCCTTGGTATAGCCGCCGGCACCGAACGTGCCGTCGACATGGGTCTCGCCGGGGGCGACGGCGAGGCCGGATATCACTTCGTCGAGAAGCACCGGAACGTGCGGGGCGGACACGCCGGCCGGGTCCGGGGCGGGGCTCATGGCGCGATGCCCTTTTCCTCGAGGCGCCAGGCGGCGATCTCCTTGAGATCCCGATCGCCTTCGAGGAGAGCGACCCGCGGATTCCAGATCTCGACGATCCCGCCGATTCCGACGAATAAAGCGAGTTCCTCGATCTTGCCCATGCGCCGCATCATCGGCGGCAGGACGATTCGGCCGGACGGATCGTAGGGGACATCCTCGGTCCTTCCGAACATGCGCCGGGCGCGGGCATAATGGTCGTCGAGCGTCCCGCCGCGATCCTCCTCGGCGAGTCGGCGGCGTTCGAGGTCGGTCCACAAATTCTTTGCGTGATTGCGGCCGTAAGCGGTCAGGCAGGGGGCGATCTCATGGGCGCCGACGACGATGGCGCGAGCGTCCGAGCGGCGCTCGATGACGGAGCGGACGAAGGCGGGAACGGAGAGACGCCCCTTGGCGTCCACTACGTTGAGCGCGCTTCCCTGGAAGAAGTCCTCGACCTCCACCGCCTCTGTCCGCTCCCCCTACACGGAGCTCCCCCGTTCGCGGACGCGCACTATGCGCCGCGTGACTCGCCGGTCAGCCGAGAAGATGCCCCAAAAATCAGAAGGCGTGGATAACATCGGCAGACCCCTAAGGGAAGGGGATTTCATGCCTTTTTTGGGGATTTGATGCCTTTAGAGGGTATTTCGTGGTTTGTTCTTAAGTATGTTCAACCCCTGTTCGCGGCATGGAGCCCTGTGGATAAGTATGTGGTTAGAGCTTCCGCCGCAAGAGTTCGGACCGGAGTCCGCGAGTCAGCGCGCCTGCGCCGGTTCCGGCTGGACGGTGTTGTCGTCGTCGGCATTGCCCGGGGCGACCCCGAGCTCGGCGAGCGGCTCCTTGGGCTCCGACTCGTTGGCGCCCGGAGCGACGACCCGGTTGCCGCCGGAGAGCTGGGTCTCGATCAGATTGGGGGTGATCGGCTCCTCGGCGCTCGGGCTTGTGAACACGGCGCCGAGCAGCACCAGGAGAAAGACGAAGGCGAGGCCGGTAAGGCCGATTCGGACCCGTTGCACGCGCTTCCCGATCTCCCGGCCCCGTAAAGTCGCGAAAAGCGTAACGGAACCGCGGCCGCTTGTCGAACCTCCCGTCGCTGTTGCGAAGCGCTCGCATAAAAGCCCTTGACGACGCATGCTGCGCTGGCGAAGTCATTGGTATGATGAAAAGCCCCATCCGCCTCGCCGCCGCGCCCCTCGCGGCCCTCCTCGCCCTCGCCGCCTGCGGGAACGAGACGATCGACGGCAATGTCGACCCCCAGGCCAATGCCGCGAACACCGCCGCGCCGGTCGCGCCGCCGCCGATGATCCAGGCCAGCCGCACCTATCGCTGCAAGGACAACAGCCTGCTCTACGCCGATTTCTACACCAACGATTCGGTCCAGGTCCGTTCCGCAAAGGACCAGCCGCCGACGATCCTGACCGCCGCCGCCGGCCAGCCGCCCTACGTTGCCGAAGGCTATTCGCTGAGCGCCAACGCCGCCCAGATCAGCTACACCGCCCCCGGCAAGGGCACCCAGAGCTGCAAGGCTTAACTCCAAAGGGGGCAGTCACTGGTGGCTGTCCCCATCCCAGCTTAGACAAGCCCACCGAGCGCCGCTAACAGGCGCACCCATGAGCACAGCCATCACCCCCGAGATCGTCGCCGAGCACGGCCTCTCGCCGCCGGAATATGAGCGCGTCCTCCACGCGCTCGGCCGCGAGCCCAACATGACCGAGCTCGGCATATTCTCGGTCATGTGGTCCGAACATTGCTCGTACAAATCCTCGCGGATCCATTTGAAGAAGCTTCCGACCGAGGCCCCCTGGGTGATTTGCGGCCCCGGCGAAAATGCCGGAATCATCGACATCGGCGACAACCAGGCCGCCATCTTCAAGATGGAGAGCCACAACCACCCCTCCTATATCGAGCCCTATCAGGGCGCGGCGACCGGAGTCGGCGGCATATTGCGCGACGTCTTCACCATGGGCGCCCGCCCCGTCGCCAATCTGAACGCGCTTCGCTTCGGCCGCCCCGACCACCCCAGGATGCGCCATCTGATCGCCGGAGTCGTCGCCGGCATCGGCGGCTACGGCAATTGCGTCGGAGTTCCGACCGTCGGCGGCGAGGTCAATTTCCACCCCGCCTATGACGGCAACATCCTCGTCAACGCGATGACCGTGGGAATTGCCGACCAGGACAGGATCTTCTATTCCGCGGCCGCCGGAATCGGCAATCCGGTCGTCTATGTCGGCTCGAAGACCGGCCGCGACGGAATCCACGGCGCCACCATGGCCAGTGCCGATTTCTCCGAGGATTCGGAGGAGAAGCGCCCCACCGTCCAGGTCGGCGATCCGTTCACCGAAAAGCTTCTGATCGAAGCCTGCCTCGAGCTGATGGCGTCCGACGCGATCGTCGCCATCCAGGACATGGGCGCGGCCGGCCTCACCTCCTCCTCGGTCGAGATGGCGTCGAAGGGCGGAGTCGGCCTCGAGCTCGACATGAACGCCGTCCCCTGCCGCGAAACCGGGATGACGCCTTATGAGATGATGCTGTCGGAAAGCCAGGAGCGCATGCTGATGGTCCTGAAGCCCGGCCGCGAGGCCGAGGCCGAGGCCATCTTCCGCAAGTGGGAGCTCGATTTCGCCGTCATCGGCCGGGTCACCGAATGCGGTCCGGACGGGGGCCACCTCGTCCTCAAATGGAATGGCGAGACCGCCGCCGACATCCCGCTCGCCCCGCTCGCCGACGACGCCCCCTGCTACGACCGCCCCTGGGTGCCGACTCCGAAGCGCGACCCGCTGGAGGACGTGCCGTTATGCACGGACGTCGCCGCCGACCTCCTCGAGCTGATGGCTTGCCCCGATCTCGCCAGCCGCCGCTGGATCTGGGAGCAATATGACCACATGGTCGGCGCCGACACCGTCCAGCGCCCGGGCGGCGACGCCGCGATCGTCCGGGTCCACGGCACCGGCAAGGCGCTCGCCATCACCACCGACGTCACCCCGCGCTATTGCTTCGCCGACCCCTATGAGGGCGGCAAGCAGGCGATCGCGGAGGCCTATCGCAACCTCTGCGCGGTCGGCGCGACTCCGCTCGCGACCACCGACTGCATGAATTTCGGCAATCCGCAGCGCCCCGAGATCATGGGCCAGTTCGTCGGCTGCATCGAAGGGATGGCGGAAGCCTGCCGGGCGCTCGACTTCCCGATCGTGAGCGGCAACGTCTCCCTCTACAACGAGACCAAGGGCGAAGACGGCCCAAATGGCCCAAGCTCGAGCGCGATCCTCCCGACTCCGGCGATCGGCGGAGTCGGACTGCTCAAGGACTGGCGCAAGGCCGTCGGAATCGCCTTCAAGGGCTCCGGCGACGTCATCGTGATCATCGGCACCCGACGCGCCCATCTCGGCCAGTCGCTCTGGCTTCGCGAGCTTCACGGCCGGGAGGACGGCCCGCCGCCGCCGGTCGACCTCGCCGCCGAGCGCTCCGCCGGAGAGTTCGTCCGGGCCGCCATCGCCGGAGGCGCGATCACCGCCTGCCACGACGTCGCCGACGGCGGCCTTGCCGTCGCGCTCGCCGAAATGGCCCTGGCCGGCAAGGTCGGGGCGATGATCAACAAGCTCAGGCCGGCCGGCAACGCCGCGCTCTTCGCCGAAGACCAGGGCCTCTACGTCGCCACCATCTGCGACAATTGCCTGCTCACCTTCCTCGCCCGGGCCCATGCCGCCGGAGTCGAGGTCGAAGCGATCGGCCGCACCTGCGGCACCCGCCTGATCTTCGAGCTCCCCGAGGGCGACCACGCCGTCTCCCTCGCCGACCTGCGCAAAGCCCACGAAGGCTTCTTCCCCAAGCTGATGGGCAACGAACCGCCTTTGGCCTGATACCGTCATTCCCGCGAACGCGGGAATGACGGGGAGTTGGCCGCGGCGCCGGCTTGACTCCGCTTCGCGGCCGGCTTCTCCTCCAACGCAGGGAGTTCACAATGTTCAGACCGATCCTGATCGCTACCTTGGTAGCCGGAACGCTCGACATCCTGTCGGCCTTCGTCTTCGCCGGAATGGCCGGGGTGGGCCCTGTGGGCGTGCTCACCTATGTCGCCAGCGGTCCGTTCGGCGACGGCGTGAGGAGCGGCGGGCCGCTCTGGGCCGCGGTCGGCCTCGTCGTGCATTTCGCGATCATGGCCTGCATGGCGGCCGCTTATTTCCTGGCCGCCCGGCGGATCCCGGCGCTGATCCGGCACCCCGTCGCCGCCGGCCTCGCCTACGGCTTCCTCCTGTGGCTGATCATGTACTGGGTGGTGAAGCCGCTGCGCTGGCCGGACGCGGCGCTCCCGCACACGGCCTGGGGTATCGGCAACGCGCTCTTCTCGCACTGCCTGCTGGTCGGCCTGCCGATCGCTCTCCTCGCCGCTCGCCACTTCCGCCGCCGGACCGCGTGACGTCCGGCTACTCGGGCACTGCGCTGGCGCGAAAGCTGTCGCTCAAGGATGGCCAGCGGGTCTGGTGGGACGGGATTCCGGACGGAGTTCGCGCGGAAATCGAAGCGGAAGGCCTCGTTCTCGAACGGCTCCCGGCGCCCGAGGCGCCGCTCGACGCCGCCCACATCTTCGTCACCGAATATGCCGACATGGCGGCGAAGCTCGCCGAATTGCGTCCTCTGCTCGCTCCGGGCGGATTCCTCTGGGTGAGCTGGCCGAAGAAAGCCTCGAAGGTTCCCACCGATATCGTCGAGGACCGGATCCGCGACGCCATCCTGCCGGCGACCGACCTCGTCGACGTCAAGGTCTGCGCCGTCGACTCGATCTGGTCGGGTCTCAAGCTGATGGTTCGGCGGCCGTAATTCCGCGATGGATCCCCGTCATTGCGAGGAGCGCAGCGACGAAGCAATCCAGCCTCGACCCGCCACCAGGCTGGAATGCTTCGCTGCGCTCGCAATGACGGCTATTGCGAACGCTTCGCATTATCGCTACATTCAACCCCATGATCGTATGCGTCTGTAACGCGATTCGCGAATCCGACGTCCGCCAGGCGGCGCTCGACGGCGCCTCCTGCCCGAGCAGCGCTTATGGCCGCTTCGGCCGCAAGCCCCGCTGCGGCCAGTGCTTTTCCTTCGCCCGCCAAGTCATCGCCGCCGCCCAGGCCGCGGGCTGACCGCCTCGCGCTTTCGGGCATGGCGCAAGCCGGGCGCCGCCACCTGACAATGATTCGCAATCGCCGCTCGAAGCGAATTTCCCAAGCCGCGATTGACTCGCAAACGCAGCCGATTTTTCGCAGTTTTCCGCCCTTTTCAGATGCTTTTCCGACGCGCAGCCGCTACAGCTTGCGGCGCTGAAGGGAGAGCCGGAATGAAGGGCGACGCGAGGGTTATCGAGCTACTCAACGAGGCTTTGCGCAACGAGCTTACCGCCACCAACCAATATTGGCTCCACTACCGGATGCTCGACAATTGGGGCGTGAAGCGCCTCGCCGCCTTCGAGCGCGGCGAGTCGATCGACGAGATGAAGCATGCCGACCGCCTCGCCGAGCGAATCCTCTTCCTCGACGGCCTGCCCAATTTCCAGCTCCTCGGGCGCCTGAGGATCGGCGAGACTGTCGAGGAGGTGCTTCGCTCCGACCTCGAGCTCGAGATCGAGGCCGTCGAGCAATTGAAGAACGCTATCCAGCATTGCGAGACCGTCCGCGACTATGTCAGCCGCGACCTCTTCGCCGAGATCCTCGAGAATGAGGAAGCCCATATCGACTCGCTCGAAACCCAGTTCGAGATGATCGCCCGGATGGGCCTGGAGAATTACATCCAGCTCCAGTCGAAGCCGACGGAGGACTAAGCGCCCGTAACGCCGCGAAGCGGCAACCCTATCCCTTTTCTACGTTGCGCCTTTGCGTCGTTGCGCCTTCTCTCAAAAAATAGTCAGGCACGTCGTCTGAAGGAAAGGCGCTGGAGGCTTCGGTGGCCGGCCTGCGCTTTGCACTCGGTCGAAGTCCTTCGCCTGCCAGTCGGCCGTCTCGGCATCCGGTTTTGAGAGAAGGCGCGACGGCGCAACGTAGAAAAGTGGAAAAGAAGGGATGCCCGCTTCGCGGGAGGCGGATTTCGGGCGCGCGGGTGGGTCCGCTGGAGACGGGGGAAGAAACGGCCGGCGCGTCTTTGCAACGGGCATCCGGGGCTGGACGACTTGGTTTGCTTTCGTCGTTACTCGAAAGTGTCCAGACTTTATGTCGAAGAGCCGCCGGGTCCCGTTGCCTTCGCTTTTGCGAGGCTATGGTGGCACCGGCGTCACCCCTTGTGGGGGCGGTGCCGCCGTTCGGTGCCTTGGGCAGGCCTTCGCGCTTCCTTCCGTCCGGGGTCGCTGGCCCCGATTTGGAGGAGAGCAAGTCAAGACATTGTTGTGCGTCGCGGCACATTTCCCTCGGCCTGGTTGAACAATTCGCCGGACCCGATAAGACCGGCCTCCAGTTCGGAAAGGGGGGAATTCGAATGACCGCCGCGACCGAGCCTCCGCCACGCATCGTCACGCTCGACATCGTCCGGGGAGTGGCGGTGATGGGCATATTGGCGATGAACATCGTCGCCTTCGGACTGCCCTTCCAGGCCTATCTCAACCCCGTCGCCCTTGGCCCGATCGGCGAGGCCGACTTCGCCTCCTGGCTGGTCAGCTTCATCTTCGTCGACGGCAAGATGCGCGGCCTGTTCTCCTTCCTGTTCGGGGCGAGCCTGCTGCTGGTGATCGAGCAGGCCGAGGCGAAAGGCGAGTCCGCCGACATCGTCCATTATCGCCGGATGTTCTGGCTGCTCTTCTTCGGCCTCATCCATCTCTACCTGATCTGGTTCGGCGACATCCTGGTCGGCTACGCCCTGGTCGGAATGATCGCCTTCCTGTTCCGCAATCTGTCCCAGCGCGCCCTGATCCGCTGGGCGGTGGGGCTGCTGATCGTCCAGCTGCTGGTCCTCGCCGGCCTCGCCGCGAGCGCGGCATTGCTCCAGCAGGGAGCGACGACGCCCGGCGCCGCGCCGGCAACGGTCGCGGAGTGGCAGGGGCTGGAGAGCCAGTTCGGCGCGATGACCGCGCAGGCCAAGGCCCGGGAATTCGCCCTCTATCGCGGCGGCTATGGCGAAATCCTGGTCGACCGGGTCAGGGATCAGGCGCTGGGCCCGGTCAAGGGGCTGGCCCTGTTCGGCTGGGAAACGCTCGCTTATTTCCTGCTCGGGATGGCGGCCCTGAGGTCCGGATTCCTGACCGGCGGCTGGAGCGCCGAACGCTACCGCAAGACGGCGCTGCTCGGTTTCGGGATCGGCATTCCCGCTTACGCCCTGCTCGCCTGGCTGCTCGCCCGGGGCGGCTTTTCGGTGCCCATGCTGTTCGGTCTGTCGATGGGGGCGACGGTGCCGTTCCGCCCGATCATGGTCATCGCGACCGCCGCGCTCATCATCCTGGCAACCCGCAGGGGCGGGGCTCTGGCCGACCGCATCGCCGCCGCCGGGCGGGCCGCCTTCACCAACTATCTCGGCACCAGCCTCGTCATGACGACGCTCTTCTACGGCTATGGCGGCGGTCTTTTCGGAACGCTCGGGCGCGCGCAATTGTGGCTGGTCGTGATTGCGATGTGGATGCTGATGCTGCTCTGGTCGAAACCCTGGCTCGACCGCTTTCTTTACGGTCCGCTCGAATGGCTGTGGCGCTCGCTTGCCCGAGGCGCCGCTCAGCCGATGCGGCGACCCGCTCCGGCCTGACTCACTTGCTTGCGCGACGGCGAACCAGCGGATTGGCCTCCGCCTCGAGCTGGGTGATCGTCTCGAGGTAAAGGGGGCGTAGCCGAGCCACCGACGGAAGCAGATTGTCCGGAAAGAAGCCCATCTCGATCGCCCGGCGGGCGCCGAACTCGATTTCCTCGGCGAGCGCTCCGAGCGGTTCCGCGCCGAATTGCCGGGCCTCGGATTTCATCGTGTGGGCGGGGAGGACCAGGCCGGCGGTGTCGCGGGCGTGCATCGCCGATTCGATTCGGCTCACCGCTTTCTCGCCATCCTCGCGGAAGTAGCTGAGGATGCGCGCGAATCCCGCGCCCAGCTCGCTGCGCGCTACACAAAAGACCGTCCAGTCGACGACCTCTTCTTCGTTACCGGTCCACTCGTCCACGCCGCCAACCTAGACGCAGGGGAGTAAAGGACCCGTTGACGCCGGAGCAAGCTTTGGGGTCAGGCCTTCGAATCGTAGGGATTCTTGCTTCCGCGAAGGGCGAGGCGGATCGGAACCGCCCCGAAGCCGAGCTCGCGCCGCATTCCGTTCATCAGATAGCGGCGATAGCTTTCGGGCAGAGCGTCGAGCCGGCTTCCGAAGACGACGAAGCTCGGCGGCCGGGCGCCGACCTGGGTGATGTAGCGCAGCTTGATCCGGCGGCCCGACGGCGCCGGCGGCGGATTCTTCTCCACCGCGTCCTCGAACCAGCGGTTGAGCTGGCCGGTCGAGACCCGTTTCGACCAGATGTCGCGCACTTCGAAGGCGGCGGCGAGCATGGCGTCGAGGCCCTTGCCGGTCTTCGCGGAGACGGTGAGCAGGGGCACGTTGGGAGCCTGAGCGAGCCCTTCCCCCAAGGCGGCCTTGATCCCCTGGAAGAGGCTGGTCAGGTCGTGCGCCACGTCCCATTTGTTGATCGCGATGATCAGGGCCCGGCCCTCCTGAAGGACCCGGTCGGCGATCTTCAGGTCCTGCGCCTCGAGGCCGAGCGTTCCGTCGAGCAGAAGCACGACGACCTCGGCGAAGTCGACGGCGCGAAGGCCGTCGGCGACCGCCAGCTTCTCGAGCTTGTCCTGGACCTTGGCCTTCTTGCGCATCCCGGCCGTGTCGATCAGGCGCACCGGCCGCTCCTCGCCATCGGGCGAGCGCCAAAGCCAGTCGATCGCGATCGAATCGCGGGTGATCCCGGCCTCGGGACCGGTGATCAGCCGCTCTTCCTCCATGATCCGGTTGATCAGGGTGGACTTGCCGGCGTTGGGACGGCCGACGACCGCGAGCTTGAGCGGCCCTTCCCCGAGCCTCTCCTCATCCTCTTCCTCCTCGCGCTCGATATGCGGGCGGAGGTGCTCGAACAGGTCGACGACGCCGTCACCATGCTCGGCGCTCATCGCGATCGGCTCGCCGAAGCCCAATGACCAGGCTTCCATGATCCCGGCCTCGCCGGCGCGGCCCTCGGCCTTGTTGGCGGCGAGGATGACCGGGGTCTTCTCGCTCCTCAGCCAGCGGCCGATCTCCTCGTCGAGCGGGGTGAGCCCGGCGCGGGCGTCGATCAGGAACAAGGCCGCGTCGGCCTCGCGCACCGCGGCGACCGTCTGGGCGCGCATCCGCCCGGGAAGCGTCTCGGGATCCTCGTCCTCGTAGCCGGCGGTGTCGATCACCCGGAAGTCGAGGCCGAGCAGGGTCGCCTCGCCCTCGCGGCGGTCGCGGGTCACGCCCGGGCGGTCGTCGACGAGGGCGAGCTTGCGGCCGACCAGCCGGTTGAACAGGGTCGACTTGCCGACATTGGGCCGGCCGACGATCGCGACGGTGGGAAGCTTCGCCATGGCGCCGCCGTGCCCTTTAGGGGCGAGGGGGTCAACCGGCGCTTATCCTCCCCATCGCCAGATGGGGAGGGGGACCCCGCGTAGCGGAGTGGAGGGGTGGCTGGCACAGGCCTGCGCGATTGCCCCTCCACCAAGCTTCGCCTGGTCCCCCTCCCCATGCTTTGCATGGGGAGGATGTTCTACTTCCAGGCCGACAGCTGCCCGTTGTCGTGGAGGACGTAGAGGGTGCTGTTGGCGACGATCGGCTGCAGCGACACCGACATGCCCGTGGTCTGGGTCGTCTGGACCCGGCCGTCGGTCGGCGAGACGTAGACGATCTGGCCGACCGAATTGGCCAGCACGAGCCGGTCGCCGGCGAGGATCGGGCCGACCCAGTCGATCCGCCCTTTCTTGTCCTTGGCGTCGCGGTAGCGGGTCAGCTGGGTCATCCAGCGTATGCCGCCGGTGGTCCGCGACAAAGCCAGCAGCCGGGCGTCGTCGGTGACGACGAAGATCCAGTCGCCCGCGACCCAGGGGGTGGCGATCCCGGCGACGTTGATCTCCCAGACGCGCTGGCCGGTGATCAGCTCGATCGCGACCATCCGGCCGCCCTGGCCGACGGCATAGACCCGGCCCGCGTCGATCACCGGATCGGCGTCGATGTCGGACAAGGAGGTGACGCTGGTCGAGATGCTGGTCCGGGCGAGCGCGTCCTGCCAGAGATTCTGGCCGTTCTCGTAGCGATAGGCGTTGAGCTCGCCCGACGAGAAGCCGGCGACCACCGTGCCCTGCGCCGCGGCGGGCGAAGAGGCGCCGAGGATGCCGGCGATCTCGACCGCGCCCGAGCCGTTCCAGCGGGTGGCGCCGTTGGCGGGGTTGAGCGCGAACAGCTGGTTGTCCTGCGAGACCACATAGACGTTGTCGTTGGCGACCGTCGGCGCACCGCGCAGCGGGCCGCCCGGGCGCACCCTCCAGACCAGGGCACCGGTCTTCGCATCGAGCGCGGCGGCGTCGCCGGCGCCGTTGGTCGCGTAGATCCGGCCATTGTCGTAGACGACCCCGCCGCCGAACAAGGCCCCTTCGGGCGCATTGGCGCCGCGCACCTGGGCCTGCCACATCGTGGCGCCATTTTGCGGGCTGATCGCCCTCACCACAGCCTGGGTGTCGATGGTGAAGATCCGGCCTTCGCCGATGACGGGCGAGGACGCCAGCTGGGCCTGGCTGCTGCTGCCCTGGCCGGTGCTGACCCGCCAGGCCATGGCCGGAGCGGCGCCGAGGGCGAGATGGCCCATCGACTTGGACGCATTGCCCCCGGACTGGGTCCATTCCGAATTGGCCTGCGCCGGCGGCAGGGTCACGGCGGTGCCGGCCAGGGCCGGATCGACCTCCAGCACGCGCTCGCGCGAGAGGACGGAGATGCGCTCGCCGACCGTGGGCGTGACCTTCTTCTTGCCTTTGCCGCCGACGCCGAGGCTTGCGCAGCCGCCGAGCAGGCTGGCGGCCGCGAGGGCGAGAATCAAACGCTTCATCTGGTGCCTTCCTGTGTTGCGTCCGCCGGCTCCTGGACGGCGTCGACGCCGAGCGAACCGGCCATCTGGGTGGCCCTTGAACGCAATGTGTCGGGGAGCTTCTTGTCCTTGGCCATGGCGGCGAAGATGCCGGCGGCCTGCTGCGGCTTGTTGAGTTTAAGATAGGAGAGCGCGACCATCTCGCCGGCGCTTCCGAACCAGGGATTGCCGGCGACGGCGAGTCCCTTCAGCCGGTCGATCACCGCCTGCGGCGGCAAAGTGTCCAGCTCCACCGCGGTCATCCTCACCAAGGCGAGATCGCGATAGGGCCGGGCCAGGCTCGAATCGTCGGCGACCTGCCTGTAGAGCGCGGCCGCGCCCTTGAGGTCGTCGCCGTCGATGGCGATGTCGGCCTTGGTGAGCAGGGCCGCGGCGCGATGCCCTTCGGCGCCCGACTTGGCGATGGCGTCGAGCTTGGCGAGCGCGGCGGCCTTCCGGCCCGCGGCGACGTCGTCGAAGGCCTGGACCAGGGTCGCGCTTCGCTCCCCGGCTTTCACCTCCTTCTGATTCTGCCACCAGATGTAGCCGCCGATCAAGGCCAGCAGGAGAACCACGCCGGCGATGACGAGCTTTCCGAACCGCTCCCAGTAGGTCTTCATCTGGTCGCGGCGAAGCTCCTCATCGACCTCGCGGTAGAAGGATTCGTTGTCGACAGGCCTCAGCGCCAAGAAAAACCTCCAACTTTTCGCCGGTCGACCCCGCCCGCCCAAGCCTCATCGCCGATGAAAGCGATACGGAGGATGAACGAAAAAGCGCGGCCCGGCATCTGCCCCGGGCGCTTCTCTACCCAGCGAAGACGCGCAACGGAAGCCTTCACTTCTTGGCGCGCTGGATTTGGTCCTCGCCCGGAAAGGCGCGGCTTCGGACCTCGCCGGCATAGGTGGCCGCGGCGGCCTCGATGCGCCCGGCGATATCGTCGTAGCGCTTCACGAAACGCGGGGTGCGCTCGAACAGGCCGAGCATGTCCTCGGTCACCAGCACCTGGCCGTCGCAGCTCGGCGAGGCGCCGATGCCGATGGTCGGGCAGGAGACGAGGCCGGTAATTTCCGCCGCAACCTCCTCCATCACCCCTTCGAGGACGAGCAGGAAACAGCCCGCTTCGTCGATCGCCCGGGCGTCGGCGACGATCTTGCGCGCTTCCGCCTCGCCGCGGCCTCGGGTGCCGTAGCCGCCGAGCGCGTTGACCGCCTGGGGGGTGAGGCCGACATGGCCGATCACCGGTATTCCGCGCTGGGTCAGGAACGCCACCGTCGGCGCCATCGCCTCGCCGCCCTCGAGCTTCACCGCCGCCGCGCCGGTCTCCTTGAGGATTCGCGCGGCGCTGGCGAAGGCCTGCTCGGGGCTCGCCTCATAGGCTCCGAACGGCATGTCGACCGCGACCACCGCGTGCCACGAGCCCCGAACGACGGCGGCGCCATGGGCGCACATCAGCTCGAGAGTCACCGGAACGGTCGAGGGCAGGCCGTAAATGACCTGGCCGAGGCTGTCGCCGACGAGGAGGATGTCGCAATGCGGATCGAGCAGCTGCGCCCAGCGCGCCGTGTAAGCGGTGAGCATGACGATCGGGTCGCCGCCCTTCATCGCCTTGAGCTTCGGCACCGTCAGCCGCTTCATCGGGCTCGGCACCGGATTGGCCCGGCTGGTGGCGGTATCCAGCGAATGGGTGACGGACATGGGGATCTCCTTAGCCGCCGAACTGCATCGCGACCAGCCCGGCGGCCAGGGCGAGCGCGGCGGCGACCCGCCTGCCGCCGAATCCCTCCTTCAGGAAGAGTGCGCCGAGCAAGGCGGCGAAGACGACCGACGTTTCGCGCAGGGCCGAGACCCGCGCGGTTTCCATCAGGCTGAAGGCGTAGACGGCCGAGCCGTAGGAGAGGATCGACAGCAGGCCGGCGACGACCCCGTAGCGCCATTTGGAGGCGATCGTTCGGCCGAGCTCGCGGCGCCGGCGAAACAGAGCGGTGCAGGTGATTCCGACCGAGTCGAGCAGGAAGATCCAGACGATGTAGGTGAACGGTTCGGGCGCTCCGCGGACTCCGCGCGCGTCGGCGACGTTGTAGAGCGCGACTCCGACCGCGGTGGCGAACGCCCAGGCGAGCACCGCTCGGTCGGGATGATGACGAAGCAAGGTGCCGCGGGGCGGCGCCGCGAAGACGAACACGGCGACGGTCGCCACCATCAGCCCCGCCAGCGCCAGCGGCGGCAAGGTCTCGTGAAGCAGCAGGAAGGCGGCGGCGGCGGTGAGCAGCGGCGCGGCGCCCCGCATCACCGGAAAGACGAGCGAAAGATCGCCCCGCTGCAGCGCCCGGATCAGGCAGAGCTGGTAGAGATAATGGGCCGGCACCGCGAGCAGCAGAGCGCCCCAGGTCCAGGCGTCGGGCAGGGGCACGAAGAAGGCCGCGGGCGCGACCATGAGGGCGGCGCTGGCGGAGAGCACGGCCCGACCGACGAGGATGTCGCTGCCCATCTTCACCGACATGTTGGCGGCGGCGAGGGTGACCGCCGAAAACAAGCCCAGGCAGACGGCGAGCAGCGTGGCGTTCAAGGGTTCGGACTCCGCCCGGAAATGCTTCGTTGCGGGGTCAATCCGCCCCTCCCCTTACGGCAAGCCGGCCGGGGTCGGGGGCCGCGTCTAATGGTAAACCGGATATTGGGACAGATTGTTGGATTTAGCCGTCCCGATTTGTGCTAATTGTTTCGCCTTCGGTCCATGACTCCGAAGGGAGAATAAACATGAACGCGACGAAGATTCGTATTGCGTCGGTCGCTACGCTCGCGATTGCCGCGACTTTCGGCTTTGCGGCGCCCGCCGGCGCCCAGGCGACCCGAACCTGGGTTTCGGGAGTCGGCAACGACGCCGATCCCTGCAGCCGCACGGCCCCCTGCAAGACCTTCGCAGGCGCAATCCTCAAGACCGCCGCGGGCGGTGAGATCAACTGCCTCGATCCCGGCGGCTTCGGCGCGGTGACGATCCAGAAGTCGCTGGTCATCGACTGCCATCATACCGAGGGCGGCGCGCTCGCCGGCGGTAACGGGGTCGTCGTCAACCTGCCGGTCGCGACGGATGTCGTCGTCCTCCGCGGCCTCGACATCTTCGGAGTCAATCCACCGACCAACGGCGTCCGCTTCATCGCCAGCGGCTCGCTTCACATCGAAGATTGCGTGATCCGGCGCTTCAACGCGGCCAACGGCGCGGGCGTGTCCTTCGCGCCGAGCGGGGTGGGCAATTTGTTCATCCACAACACGACGATCACCCAGAATGGCAACGGCGTCACCGGGGGCGGGATCGTGATCGCGCCGTCGGCAGGCGGCAGCGTAAAGGCCGTCATGAACGGCGTTCGGGTCAGGAACAACGCCGGGTCCGGAATCAAGGTCGACGCCTCGGCGACGACGTCGCCCAACGGGCTCAACATCGCTATCGTCGAGAGCGAAAGCTCCGGCAATCCGACCGGAGTACACATCTTCGCTCCTCCCGCCGGGACGGGCGCGAACGTCATGGTCAGCCGCTCGACGATGGCGAACAATACGACCGGCCTTTTCGTCGACGGCAGCGACGGCGCACTCCGGGTCGGCCAAACGACGATCACCGGCAACACGACCGGCGTCAACGCGATCAACAGCGGGCTGACCCGAAGCTACGGCACCAACGAGAATAACGGCAACAACGCGGACGGCACCTTCACCGGTCCCGCCGTCACCCCGAGCTAAAGTTACCCGCGGTCGGGGCGGCCGGCCGCGCCCATCCGGCGCGGTCGGCTTCGGAAATATCCAGGCCGGGGGGCGCGCTGAATCGCGCGCTGCCGGCCTCCCGCCAAGTGATTCGCCGGTTCCCAGATCTTGCCTCCGATTCGGACGTATCGACAGTCGCCGCAGAAAAGCCGACGTTGCAAGTCCCTGCCCGGATTACCCATTTTTCAGATAAATTGTTGGAGATGACCGGTCCGATTTGTGATATTCATTTCGAGTTCATTCAATCCTCAAAGGGGGAATCCAATGATTGGAATGAGAAAGCGTATTGTCATGTTGGCGTTGGCCACCTCGGGTATGATGGTCGGTTACGCGACTCCGGCCGCGGCCCAGGCGACTAGGACCTGGGTGTCGGGCGTCGGCGACGACGTCAATCCGTGCAGCCGCACCGCACCCTGCAAGACCTTCGCCGGCGCCATCTCGAAGACCGCCGCGGGCGGCGAGATCAACTGCCTCGATCCGGGCGGCTTCGGCGCCGTGACGATCATCAAGTCGATGACCATTTCCTGCCCCTATACCGAAGGCGGCGCGCTCGCCGGCGGCAACGGGGTTGTCGTCAACCTTCCGGCCGCGACCGACGTCGTCGTCCTGCGCGGCCTCGACATCTTCGGAGTCAATCCGCCGAGCAACGGCGTCCGCTTCATCGCCAGCGGCTCGCTTCACATCGAGGATTGCGTCATCCGGCGCTTCAACGCCGCCAGCAGCGCCGGCGTGAACTTCGCACCGAGCGGCGCCGGCAATTTGTTCATCCACAACACGACGATCACCCAGAACGGCAATGGCGTGACGGGCGGCGGAATCGTGATCGCGCCGACGGCGGGAGGAAGCGTCAAGGCCTCCATCCGCAACACCCGGGTCATCGGCAACGCCAATGCCGGAATCATCGTGAACTCCTCGGCCACGGCGTCGCCCAACGGCCTGCTGACGACGATCTCCGAGAGCGAGATTGCCGGAAATCCGACCGGGCTCAACACCGTCGGCGGCGGCACCGGCAACAACGTCATGGTCACCCGCTCGGTGATTGCCGTCAACGGGATCGGCGTCAACACGACCGGCAGCAATGCGGTTGTGCGCATAGGGACGACGAACATATCCGGCAACGGGACCGGAATCACCGCGACGCTCCCGGGCACCAACGCCAGCTACGAAGACAATCAGGTGGACGGCAACGCCTCCAACGGCACGTTCAACGGCCCTGCCGAAACGGAAATCTAAGCGAATAATTCGAGGGAGGCGGGTGCGATCGAGCCCGCCTCCCTTCATTCCCACTCGATCGTTCCCGGCGGCTTCGACGTATAGTCGTAAACGACCCGGTTGATCCCCTTCACCTCGTTGATGATCCGAGTCGCGACCCGGCTGAGGAAAGCCGCGTCGAACGGGTAGATGTCGGCGGTCATGCCGTCGGTCGAAGTCACGGCGCGCAACCCGCAGACATAATCGTAGGTGCGCCCGTCGCCCATCACTCCGACCGTGCGCACCGGCAGCAATACGGCGAAGGCCTGCCAGATCGCGTCGTAAAGGCCGGCATTGCGAATTTCTTCCAGATAGACCGCATCGGCCTTGCGCAGGATGTCGCAACGCTCCCTGGTCACCTCGCCGGGGATGCGGATGGCGAGGCCGGGCCCGGGGAAGGGATGGCGGGCGACGAAGGCGTCCGAAAGGCCGAGCTCGCGGCCGAGCTCGCGCACCTCGTCCTTGAACAATTCGCGCAGCGGCTCGACCAGCTTCATGTCCATCCGCTCCGGCAGGCCGCCGACATTGTGGTGGCTCTTGATGGTGACGGACGGGCCGCCGGTGAAGCTGACGCTCTCGATCACGTCCGGATAGAGCGTTCCCTGGGCGAGGAAATCGGCGCCGCCGATCTTCTTCGCCTCGGCCTCGAAGACGTCGATGAAGGTCTTGCCGATGAACTTGCGCTTGTCCTCCGGGTCGGTGAGCCCGGCGAGGCCGGACAGGAACAGGTCCTCCGCCGCCACGTGGACGAGCGGGATGTTGTAATGATTGCGGAACAGCGAGACGACCTGCTCCGCCTCGTCCTGCCGCATCAGCCCGTGATCGACGAAGACGCAGGTGAGCTGGTGACCGATCGCCTCGTGGATGAGGACGGCGGCGACGGCGCTGTCGACCCCGCCCGACAGTCCGCAGATGACCCGGCCGCGGCCGACCTGCTCGCGTATTTCGGCGATCTTGGTGGCCCGGAACTCGGCCATCGTCCAGTCGCCGCCTAGGCCGCAGACATTGCGGACGAAATTGGCCAGCAATTTTCCGCCGTCCGGCGTGTGCACCACCTCGGGGTGGAACATCAGGCTGAAGAAGCGACGCGCCTCGTCGGTTGCGATCGCGTAGGGGGCGCCCTCGGAATGGGCGACGACCCTGAACCCCTCCGGCAAAGTCTCGACGCGATCGCCGTGGCTCATCCACACCTGGTGCCGCTCGCCCTTGCTCCAGAGGCCGTCGAACAGCCTTGAATCGCCGACGACTTCGATGAAGGCGCGGCCGAACTCGCGGCTGTCGGACGGGGCCACCCTGCCCCCGAGCTGATGCGCCATCGTCTGCTGGCCGTAGCAGATGGCGAGGATCGGCACGCCCGCGTCGAAGAAATGCTGCGGCGCGCGCGGGCTGTCGTCCCACATCACCGAGGACGGTCCGCCCGAAAGAATGATGCCCCTGGGCTTCAGCCGCTCGAAGGCGGCATCGGCGGCGTTGAACGGCGCGATCTCGCTATAGACTCCGGCCTCGCGCACCCGGCGGGCGATGAGCTGGGTCACCTGGCTTCCGAAGTCGACGATCAGGATGGTTTCGGAAGGCTGGACGGTCATGAAGGCCGATAAGCGCGGCGGTCGGCGCGTGTAAAGCGCCACGAACCGTCATTGCGAGCGAAGCGAAGCAATCCAGCGGCTCGGGCGCCCCAAAACTGGATGGCTTCGTCGCTTCGCTCCTCGCAATGACGGATCAGGCCTCGTCGGCGCCGGTCCGGAAGTCGTAGATCGTCCCCCGGCGGACGGTGCAGGTAAAGCTCTCGCCCGGTCCGCCGCCACCGTCCAGGGCGCCTTCGACCGTGTAATAGCCCTTGCGCTTGCCGACGTGGAAGATCTCGGCGACTTGCCCGCCGGTGCGGCTTTCGGCCTCGCCGGAGCAGCGGTCGACCGCCATATCCTGCTTGCGGCGTTTGTCCTGCCTGATGGCCGAGGCGATGGCCGCGATCCCGCCGATCACCACCGCTCCGGCGACCACGTCGCCCGCGTCGACGTCGTCATGATGGCGATGGTGGCGCCGCCGGGCGTCGGCCGGGGAGGCGAGAGAAGCGAGCATTGCCGCCGTGGTGAGAGCGATGATCAATCTGCGCATAAAACCTCCTGAAGAAGAAATGTCGTTACGGTTGCGATCCTGTCGCGAGACTGAACTCAAAAAAAATGCGCGCGGGCCCAAGCCCGCGCGCATCTCTTTACGCTTTACTGCCGCTGCTTACAGGCGGAAGTCGGTGATCCGGCCGTTGCCTCGGGCGACGCAGGTGAAATCGTCGCGCCCGCCATTGCCATAGCGGCTGTCATAGCCGCGGTCGTAGCCGTAGCCGCCGCCATAATTGCCCTGGACGACTCCGCGGACCCGGTAGCGGTCGTTGCCGGCGCGGTCGACGTCGAGGATCTGCACCCCGCCGCGGCTCATGCGCTGGGCCTGCTGGGCGCAGGCCTGGACGGCGTAATTATAACCGCCGCGGTAGCGGTCGCGATAACCGTAGCCGTAGCGATTGCCGTCGCGGTCGAGCGCGGAGGCGATGGCGGCGATTCCGCCGAGGATGGCGACTCCGCTGATGATGTCGCCCGAGTTGATGCCGCGATCGCGGTCGTAGCGGCGGTATTGGGCCTCGGCGGGAGCGGCGAAACCGAGGGCGACGACGGCGGCGGCGCCCGCGCCCATTAGGGTCTTCGAAATGGCCTTCATGGCGATATCTCCTGTAGACATGGGCCCCACAAGCAACGCGTGGGCTATAGTCCCCATCTACGGGAGCAGGCCTGAGCCGGCGCTGAACCGGGCTGTCGGCCAATATTCAGCTTTCTCGGAAGCCTGAGCATCCAGGCGTCGACGAGCCCCGAGCCCGGCCAATTCGTCGAGCAAGCCACAACAGCCGCCCGGTCGCTCCAGACGGCCTTGGTTCAATCGGGACTGGCCAGACCCGCGTCCTGGTGGACGCGGGCCCGGTTTAACGGTCAGGCGAAGGTGTTCGCCAAATCCTCGCCCTTGGGGTCAGGCCCATATTCGTTGGGGCCGCGCGTCCCCTCGAGGACGTAGAAGACGAGCAGGATGATCCCGCCGACGAACGGCACCAGGGCGATCAATATCCACCAGCCGGAGCGATTCGTGTCGTGGAGGCGACGGATGCCGACGGCAATGCTCGGGACGAGGGTCGCGAGCAGGAACAGAGTGGTGAGCGGTCCATAAACGCCGCCGATCATTCCGCCGAGGCCGACCATGCCCTCGACGAGGCTGAGGACGACGGCGACGACAAGGATAAGGAGGAAAAACATCCAATATTCCTTGCGCCGCGAACGGCCGGTAAATTCCGCATATCTCTTCAGCGGCAGGGTTGCCCATTCCATCTGATTTCCCCCTTTTCTCGGTTCAACCGAAGCTGCGCAGCCTAGCCTGAACGGGCGGGATGGCAAGCCCGTTACGGCGACGCACCGACAATGGCGGCGATCCGTCCATTAGGGTGGAACCGGCCCTCGGAAACCTAGTTGAGGAAGCGGTATCCAAATCGCGGCGGCAGGAGGGCATGATGGCGACTTGCGACGACAAGGGCGCTTATTGGAACGCGACCGCCGACTCGCCCCGCTTCCCGGCCCTGTCCGGAGACGTCAGAGTCGACGTCGCCATCATCGGCGGCGGAATTGTCGGGGTCACCACCGCCCGGCTGCTCAAGGACCGCGGCCTGACCGTCGCCGTCATCGAGGCCCGGCGCGTGGGGCGGCAGGTGACCGGCAAGTCGACCGCGAAGGTCAGCTCGCAGCACGGCACCACCCGCTACCAGACTCTCGTCAGCAAGTTCGGCGAAGACCGGGCGAGGCTCTACGCCGAGGCGCAGGAGGCCGGAATCCGGCGGATCTCGGAGCTCGCCGCCCGGTACGGGATCGAGGCCGACATCGAGCCGATGCCGGCCTTCGTCTACACGCTCGACGAAAGCTACGTCGCCAAGATCGAGAAAGAGGTGGAGATCGCCCGGCGGCTCGGCCTGCCCGCGAGCCTGACCCGCGAGACCGGCCTTCCCTTCGAAGTGCTTCAGGCGATGCGCTGGGACGACCAAGCCCGGTTCCATCCGGTCAAATATGTCGCCGGGCTGGCCGCGACCGTGCCGGGCGACGGCTGCCACGTCTTCGAGGACAGCCGGGCGGTCGACTATGAGCCGACCCGGGTCGTCACCGAGCGGGGGACCGTCTCGGCCCGCCACGTCGTCATGGCCACCCATTTGCCGCTCGGGCAGGTCGGGATGTATTATGCGACCAACGCCCCCCACGCAGAGCCGGTGATCGCCGCCCCGATCCGCTCGGATCTGCCCGCCATGTACAAGAATGCCGAGCAGCCCGGCCGCTCGATCCGCACCCATCGGGGCGTGAACGGCCGGATCTACGCCATCGCCGCCGGCACCCATTTCAAGCCGGGGCATCCCGACGCGGAACGCGAAAACCTCGCCGACATCGAGCGCTGGCTGACCGGGACGTTCGATTGCGGACCGGTCGAATATCGCTGGATCAACGAGGATTACACGCCGGTGGACGGGGCGCCCTTCATCGGCTGGTCGTCGAAGTCGGACGGCTATCTCGTCGCGACCGGATTCGCCGCCTGGGGAATCAGCAACGGCACCGTGGCCGCGGAGATCATCGCCGACCTCGCCACCGGCAAGGACAATCGCTGGCTCGAAGTCTTCGACGCGACCCGGGTCAAGCCGATCGCCGGCGCTCCGGATTTCGTGAAGGAAAATCTGTCGGTCGCGGCGCATCTGATCGGCGGCTATCTCGGCAGCAAGGCGAAATCCTATGACGAGCTGGGGCCCGGCGAGGCGGCGATCCTGAAGATAGACGGCGACAATGTCGCCGCCTTCCGCGACGAGAAGGGCGCTCTCCACGCCGTTTCCGCCGTCTGCACCCATATGGGCTGCCTGGTCGGCTGGAACGACACCGACCGGACCTGGGACTGCCCGTGCCACGGCTCGCGCTTCGAGCTTGGCGGCGAGGTCATCCACGGCCCGGCCACCCAGCCATTAGGGGCCAGGATCACGGGCTAGTTTCATATTTCCTCCCCGGCTTTCCGGGAGAGGAGGCCGTTCGAAGCAAAAGGCGATGCAAAAGCCGAAGCGCGCCGGGGCCGATCCCCTTCCGCGACGCTGCTCCATGCCTAAATATCCAGGATGAAAGCCATTGGTTCATTGATGGCGCTGCCGATGCTGCTGTCCGCCTGCGTTGAGCCACAAGCGCGGGTGCAGGCGTCGTCGCCGGCGGTCCGGCTGGCCAGCGCCGAAGTCGCGCATCAGGTGCGCCGATGCTACCGCAGCCCGCGCGTCCCGTCGGTCGGCCGAGGAATTGTTGTCCGCCTCCTCGTCCGCTACGGCCCCGAGGGCCTGCTGGTGGGACTTCCGATTCTCGTCGGGCAGCAGGGCGTCACGCCCGAGAACCAGGCCTATGCCGGAAGGATGACGGAAGCCGCCAAGCTCGCCGTCGTCCGCTGCAGCCCGATTCGCCTGCCGGCCGGGCTGGGCAAGCGCCAGCCGAGCGAGTTCTACCTGACCTTCAGCCGTCAGATGAGCGCCTAGAGGCGGAATGTCGTGCTGGTCGGACTTGACCTTAATGCGAATGACTTGCAATAGCATCCAAGCCAAGCCGGCTGCAGGGGTGTTACATGCCATTCGAATCCGCCGTCCGTCCGAGCGCGCCGCTCTTCCTCGCTTTGGGCTGCGTCGGGTTCCTCTCGTCCCCCGCGCTTGCGGCGGACGATCAGAGCTCCGTCCAGCCCACCAACCAGCGCGATATCGTGGTTACCGGCACCAAAGAGGCGCCGAAGCTGGAGACTCCGAAGGCGACCAGCGACCTGATCGACACGCCGCAGACCGTCACCGTCATCTCCGACCAGACGCTACGGCGCCAGAATTTGCTGACCCTCCGCGACGCGCTCACCACGGTTCCCGGGATCACCTTCGGCGCGGGTGAGGGCGGCGGCGGCTATGGCGACTCGATCAACCTGCGCGGCTATTCGGCCAATAACGACATCACCCAGGACGGAGTCCGGGACAGCGCCCAGTACAGCCGCACCGACCCCTTCAACCTGCAGCAGATCGAAGTCTACAACGGCGCCAATTCGGTGTTCAACGGCTCGGGCAGCGTCGGCGGTACGATCAACCTCGTCTCCAAGATCCCGCAGTCGGACGACCTCACCATCCTCTCGGCGGCGATCGGCACCGACGATTATTACCGGGCGACCGTGGATTCCAATCATCGGCTGGGCGACCTCGTCGCCATCCGCCTCAACGCGATGATCCATCGCAACGACGTGCCCGGCCGCGACGTCGAGACATATGAGCGCTGGGGCGTCGCTCCGGCCGTGACCTTCGGAATCGGCGGCAAGACCAGCTTCACCCTCGCCTATCTCCACCAGGAGGACCGCAACACGCCGATCTACGGCGTTCCCTATTTCCTCAACCAGCTCAACGACGGCCCGCTGCCGGAGGCCGATGACAGCGACTATTTCGGCTATCGCAACCTCGACCGGCAGGACATCGACATCGATCGGCTGACCGCGACCTTCCGCCATGCCTTCAGCGACAACGTCTCGGTCCGCAACCTGACCCGCGCCCAGCGGATCGCCCAATATAGCCAGACAAGCGCGCCCCAAGGCACGTTCTGCCTTACGGGAACGGGCCGCCAGCCGGTGCCGGCGAACGCCGCCGCCGCCATCGGGCTCGCCTGTCCCGCCGGCCTGCTGCCCGGTTTCTGGCTCCCTTCCGGCCCGCGCGGGTTGGTCCGGGACCAGGAGAACCGGCTCTTCTACACCCAGACCGACCTTCGGGTCGTGACGGGCAAGCCCGGGGGCCTGCGCAACACCCTGGTCGTCGGCGGCTCGCTCGCCTGGGAAGATTATAGCATTGAGAGCGCCTCGCTGCCGCGCACCGCCAACGGCACCGCCGTCGCTCCGCTTCCGATCGAGAGCATCTCGAACCCGGTCACGATCTATTCCGGACCGCTCAACTACACCGTCACGGCCCGCTCGCGCGGCGATTCGAGCAGCAAGGCGATCTACGCCTTCGATACGCTCGAGCTCGGTACGATGTTCGAGCTCAACGGCGGCGCCCGCCTGGAGCGCGCGGAGGGCAGGTTCCGCAACGTGGCATTGGCCTCCTATCCGCCGGGGACGGTGCCTCTGACGCCGCTGCAGCTTGTGCCGCAAGACAGCGAAGAGACGCTCTTCTCCTATCGCGTCGGGGCGGTCTTCAAGCCGACTGCGAACACCAGCCTTTACGTCGCCTACGGCAATGCCAAGACTCCGACTTCGGCGACCGTCCGGCTCGGATGCGGAGTTGTCGCGGCGCCGGGCGCCGCGGATCCCTGCGCGGCCGCGGCCGAGACTGCTCGCAATTACGAGATCGGCGGCAAGGCGGATCTGTTCAACCGCCGACTCCAGGTCACCGCCGCCTTGTTCCGCAACGAACGGAGCAATTTCCGAGTGCCCTCCAACGATCCGGCGCAGCCCGCCGCTTTCCAGGTGGTCGACGGCCGATCGCGAGTTGACGGCCTTGCGCTCGGTGCAAGCGGAACGATCACGCCACGCTGGACGATCTTCGCCAACTATACCTATCTCGACGGCGAGGTGCTGCAGAGCGTCTCCGATTTCTGCCTCGCCAGTCCGAGCGCGGCCTGCCTCAACAGCGCCGCCATCCCCGATCCGCAGCGCGGCGACCGGCTGATCCAGACTCCGCGCCATTCGGGCAGCCTGTTCACCACCTACCGGCTGCCGTTCGGGCTCGAAATCGGCTACGGCCTCACCTATCAGGACGGCTTCGCCACCCATCAGCGCAACCTGCTTCAGCGCACCCAATATTTCACCGAAGACTATCTCGTCCATCGCGCTTTCCTCGCTTATGCGTTCGACAACGGCCTGACCGCCCAGCTCAACGTCACGAATTTCACCGACGAGGAATATTTCACCAACGTCCGCAACAACGTGAACGCGACCAGTGGAGCGATCACCGGCGGCTGGGCGGCGCCGGGCGAAGGCCGGTCGGCGGTGCTGAGCCTGTTCTACAGCTTCTAGCCGGGCTAGGCTCGGCGCCATGATGCTCGCCATCCCCGATCTGCTCGACAAGGACGAGGTGGCGCGGGTCCGCTCGATCATCGACTCCGGCGAATGGCAGGACGGCAATGCGACGTCGGGGCACCAGTCGGCTTTGGCCAAGCGCAACCAGCAATTGCCCGAGGACAGCGCCGCGGCCCGGCAGGCCGGCCATCTGGTGGTCGACGCGCTCGGACGATCGGCCCTGTTCATCGCGGCGGCGCTGCCGCTCAAGACCTTCCCGCCTTTGTTCAACCGCTATCAGGGCGGGGAAGCGTTCGGCACCCATATCGACAATGCGGTGCGGACCCACCGGGCCAGCCAGTATCGGGTTCGGACCGATCTTTCGGCGACCCTCTTCCTCGAGGAGCCGGACTCCTATCAGGGCGGCGAGCTGGTGGTCGAGGACAGTCTCGGCGCCCAGGCGGTGAAGCTTCCGGCCGGCCATCTGCTTCTCTATCCCGCGTCCAGCCTGCATCGGGTCGAGCCGGTGACCGAGGGCGCGCGGGTGGCGAGCTTCTTCTGGGTCCAGTCGATGGTCCGCGACGACGGCGCCCGCTCGATCCTCTTCGATCTCGACCGGTCGATCCAGGCGATCGCCGGGGAGCGCGGCCAGGACGATCGCGAGGTGATCCGGCTCACCGGAGTCTACCACAATCTGCTCAGGCGCTGGGCCGACAGCTAGGCTGTTCCGTCATTGCGAGGAGCAAGCGACGAAAGCAATCCAGGGGGCCTTCCGAAGCCGGACTGGATTGCTTCGCTTCGCTCGCAACGACGATTAGTCCCGCCTCGACAGGATCAAAGGCATCCCGCCCGCAGGGCGCAGGGTGACCATGCCGTGGACCCGCACCTCGCGGCCGGGCACCGGGTCGAAGCGCCAGCGGCTCAGCCAGTAAGCGAGGATGGCGAGCGCTTCGGCGGTGGCGAAGCGGGCGCCGACGCACAGGCGCGGCCCGGCGCCGAAGGGGATGTACTGGAAGCGGTGGCGGCCTTCCCGCCGCTCCGGGGCGAAGCGTTCGGGGTCGAACTCGTCGGGCCGCTCCCACAAGGCCTCGTGGCGGTGGAGGATCCAGGGCCAGATCGAGACGATGTCGCCGGGCTGGACCTCCTCGTCGCCGAGCCGGTCGGCCGCGACCGCCTGCCGGTCGAAGCGGGGCGCCGGCGGATAGAGGCGGAGCGATTCCTCGAGCACCCGCCTCAGCAACGGCAGGCGGTCGGGCAGGTCCGGCCCCTCCCCTCCAGCCACCGCCTCGGCGCTCTCGGCGGCGATCCGGTCCTGAAGCTCGGGCTGCTCGGACAGCAGATAGAGGGTCCAGGTCACCGCGTTCGCCGTCGTCTCGTGGCCGGCGAGGTAGAAGGTCATGGCGTTGTCGGCGGCCAAAGCGGCGGCTTGGCGAGGCTCGAACCGGTCGCCCAGGCCGCGGATGAGCCGGCCGAGGAAGTCGTCCGCGCCGCCGTCGGGCAACCGCTCGCGCACCACCGCCTCGAGCGTCCCGCGTAAGTATTTCTGGCCCTTCTGGGCCTTCCATCCCTGGCGGGTCCACGGGATCCGCGGAAGGCCGAGCATCGCCTGGAGCCGCGCCTCGCTGACCCCTTCGAGCGCGGCGGCGATATGGGCCATGGCGTCGGCGCTGGTCAGCCGGGAGTCGCCGCTGAACAGGGTGTTGGAGATGATCAGCATCGTCGCCTGGGTCGCTTCCAGCGCCATGTTGCGAACGCCGGGCTGCCACCGCTCCAGAGCCTCGCGGCCGACCTGTCCGAACTCCGGCACCAGGGCGTCCACCGCCGCCGGGGCGAAGTTGGCGGCGACGATCCGCCTCTGCTCCCGCCACAGCCCGCCGTCGGAGGTGAGCAGGCCCTGCCCGATCGCCGGAGCGAGCAGCCGCTTGACCACGTCGGGCTTCACATAATTGGCGGCATTGTCGAGCAGGACCCGCTGGACCAGATCCGGATCGAGCGGGATGTGGACGTTGAAACCGAGGACCCGGCGCCGGATGTAGCTCTGGCGGAAGGCGAGCTCGGACCAGCCGTAGACGGCGGTGCGCGCCCGTTCCCCGACGAAGCCGCGCCAGACCGGGACCGGGCCGGCGCCGCGCGGAGGATGGGGCGGGATGAAGACGGGCCTCGTGCTCATGGATCCCCCTTGCCCTTTACCGGCACCTGGCGGGCCTGGACCATGGCTTCGTCATAGACGTGGATGAGAGCGTCGAAGCTGGCCCTGAACCCGGCCGCCTCCGTCCGGAAGGGGACGTCCGTCCCCTCGGCGATCTCGGGCGAGAGCAGCCAGTCGAGATGGCGCCGGGCGGCGGCCTTGCGGCCGCCTCTGGCGCCGTCCTCGCGGAGCCGGATCATCGCATCCTCGACGCACTGGAACCGCCGCGACCAGACCTTCACCCAATTGGCGCCCTGCTCCCCGTAGCGCCGGAGCCAGACGATCTGCGGATCGTCCGGGTCGACCTCCGTCTCGTCGGCGAGGATCGCCCGGGTGCGCTCGTACATCAGCTCCTGGAAGACGATGTCGCGCTCGCTTCGCCAGCGGGCGAGCAGGCGCGGATCGGGCCGGCTGAAATCGCCTGTCGGGAAAAGGAAGCGATCGATGAAGATCGGATGATCGAAGGTCAGCGGCCGGAGCTCGGGGAATTCCAGATAGACCGCCATTTCGGTGGCGGTGCTCGCCTCGCGCTCGTTGCGGAACGCCTTGGCCTCGAAAGTCGGGACGTTGCCGTTAGGGATATAGGGCAAGGTCGCGGCGTGATGGATTTCGTGCAGGTAGCGAAGGTCGCGGATCGCGGGATTGTCATAGTCGCACAGCAGGATCCCGCCCCACCAGGTCGAGAAATGGGTCCATTCGAGGCGCTGGTCGGAGGCCCGGAAAAAGAAACGCGGAAGCCGGGCGAAGCGGTCGACCAGCCGCTTCACCGAGCCCCCGGAGGCATGGGAGCGGCGAATCGGGCCGTCGCTCCACAGGCCCAGGACGAAATCGTGGATGTCGGCCGGCTCGACCAGGAGCTCGATACTCTCCGGCTTCATCGGCGCCCCTCCCATGCCGACTGAAGGCCGGGCGCGGTCGCCGGGGCCATGGCGGGATCGATCAGGCAGGCCATGGCCGGAGTCAGGCAGAGCCGGACCACGCGCTCGTCCGGGCTGCCCCTCAGCACGCTGGCGAGCAAAAGCGGCGGGCCGGCATCAGGGGCGGCGGTGGCGAGCAGCAGGACGTCGGCGGGAACGAGGCCGTCGACTCCCAGGAGGCCCCCCACCCGGCGCGTCGCCGCCTCCTGGACCGGGCGATATTTGCGGGGCAGATCGAAGACGCCATGACGCCGCATCATCTCGGTCCCCCAGGCCAGCGACAGCAGGTTCTTGAACCATTTGTTGCCGAACAGGGACGGATGCTCGCGCCGAGCGAGGACTCCGCCGACTCGGTGATAATAGCCCCCGAACGGCTTGCTGTGGCTGATCACGATCGCCGGGATGGCCGGCGAATCGAGCGCGATCCGATAGTCGCGGGCAACGCTTCCGACGTAAGTGAGGTCGGGGACGATCCGGGCCCCGCGCCCTTCTTCGGCAATGGCGGACGCGAAGGCCTCGAAATGCGGCCACACCGCGCCGTCTATCGCCGAAGGCTGGCTGATCCAGAATTGCGAGTCCGAATCCAGCTTCGCTGGAACCTCGCTCCAGGCGGCGCGATCGTGGCGGACGATGCGCACCTTCAGGGCGTCCGCATAGGCGGCGAACCCCTCATATTCGCCTTCGAACATGTGCACGGCGGGTTCGCGTGCCGAGGCCCGGCATTCCGAGGCGAATTCGGCGAGGAGCTTGAAGATCGCCTCGCTGGCTCCGGCGGTCGGATAGCGGAAGGGAAATTCCTCGCTCCGGATCGAGACCACGGGCGCCGACCATTTCAGCCACCGCTCGAAATAGGCCTCGTGCATCCTATCCTGTTTCCGGGTCCAGGGCTCACGGTAGCGATCGAGGAAATCGGGCTCGCCGACGACCGCGGCGAAGGCGGCTTCCGATTCCGGCATGACCAGCGAATAGATGGTGCCCGAAGCGCCCGCCGCCAGCAGCCCCGCCTTGACGTCGGCCAGGGCATAGGCCGGGAGGTCCGCCGGCCGGGCCCCTGCCATCACTCCGCCGCGAGCAGGCGCTCGGCGCCGCCGAGATCGACGCTGACCAGGCGGCTGACGCCCTTCTCGATCATGGTGACCCCGAACAATCGGTGCATCCGGCTCATCGTCACCGCATTGTGGGTGACGATCAAATAGCGGGTGTCGGTCTCGTTCACCATCCGGTCGAGCAGGTCGCAGAAGCGCTCGATATTGGCGTCGTCGAGCGGCGCGTCGACCTCGTCGAGGACGCAGATCGGCGCCGGGTTGGTGAGGAAGAGCGCGAAGATGAGGGCGATCGCGGTCAGCGCCTGCTCGCCGCCGGAGAGCAGGGTCAGGGTGGAGAGGCGCTTGCCGGGCGGCTGGGCCATGATCTCGAGCCCGGCTTCCAGCGGATCGTCCGATTCGACCAGCTCGAGATGCGCCTGGCCGCCTTCGAAGAGGGTGGTGAACAGGCTTCGGAAATGACGGTCGACCGCCTCGAAGGCGGTGAGCAGTCGGGCCCGGCCCTCGCGGTTGAGGCTTCCGATCGAACCGCGCAGCCGGTTGATCGCAAGACCCAGCTCCTCGCGCTCGGCCTGGGAGGCGGCCCGGCTCTCGTCGAGTTCGGCGAGCTCGCGTTCGGCGATGAGGTTGACCGGGCCGATCCGCTCGCGCTCCGCCGACATCCGCTCGTGGCGGCTGGATTCCTCGCCGGCCGGGAGGATGGCGTCCTCGTCGAAGCCGACTTTTTCGGGAAGGAGCGGCGGCGGGCATTCGAAGCGTTCGCCCGAGATCCGGCCCATCTCGATCCGCCGCGCTTCCTGATTCTCGTGCCGGGCGGCGGCGCCGGCGCGCGCCTCGCGGGCGGTGGCGAGCGCCTCGGCGACTTCGGCGAGCCGGGCTTCGGTGTCGCGCAGGGCGTTTTCGCCTTGGCGCTCGGCCTCGGCCGCCGCCCGGGCGGCGTCCCCGGCTTCAAGCGCCTCGGCCTCGAGCGTTTCGATCCGGCGCTCGATCTCGACCGGAGCATCGGCGAGCCGTTCGGCCTCGGCCTCCGCTTCGGCGATTCGCCGGCCCATGTCGTTATGGCGCTTGCCGGCTTCGGCGGCCCGGACCCGCCAGTCGGCGGCCTCCTTCGAGGCGGCCTCCGAGCGCTGCTTGTCGGCGCTGACCGCTCGGGCATGGGTCGCGGCCTCGGCGCGCACCTCCGCCAGGGCATGCTGGGCGATTTCGGCGGCGCCGCGCAGGTCGGCCACCCGCGCCTCGGTGGAGTTGGCGTCGGGCAGATCGGCGACGACCCGGCGGGCCTCCGCTTCGCCGCCGCGCGCCTCCGCCAGATCCTGGGCCGCCTGATCGAGACGCTCGGCGAGGCCGGTGCGGCGAAGATCGAGCCGCTCGATCTCGACCCGGGCGCTGTCCTCCGCCCGGCCCGAGTCGCGAATCTGCGCCGAAGCCTCCGCCTCGCTTCGGCGGGCCGAGTCGGCAAGGCCGCGCGCCGCTTCCATGTCGGCCAGCGCCGCCGCGATCCGCGTCAAAGCGGAATCGACCGTTGCGGCCGCCGCCGGCAGCGCCCGCTCGATCTCGGCGAGCCGGTTGACCCGGATCAGCCGCTCCGCCGCGGCGGCGCCGAGCCCGGTGGCGACGAAGCCGTCCCAGCGGCGCAGGCGGCCGTCGCTTGTGACCAGGCGCTGGCCGACCGCCAGAACGATGCCCTCGTCGCGCTCGACGACTCCGACCTGGGCGAGCCGTCGGCGCAAAGCGGGCGGCGCCTGGACATGAGCGGCGAGCGGCTCGCATCCGGACGGAAGCGGCGGGTCGCCGGGGAGGGATTCCGCTCCCGACCAGCGCCGCGCCGAATCGCCTTCGAGCGCCGCCTCGAGATCGTCGCCAAGCGCCGCGGCGAGCGCGCGCTCGTAGCCCGGATCGGCTTTGACATGGTTGATCGCCCGGTCGCCGCTCGACCCTTCGACCGCCTTGATCAGCGCCTTGGCTTCCGATTCGAGCGCGGCGAGCGCGGCCCGGGCGGTCGAGCCCTCGCTTTCGGCCGAGTCGCGCGCCGCGGCGGCCTGCTGGCGGCGGGCCTCGGCGGCGGCGATCGCTTCGCCTGCGGCTTCAAGCCGGGCTTCGGCCGCCTCTCGGCGTCCGCGCGCGGCGCGAAGCGATTCGACCAGAGGCGCCTCTTCGCCGAGGCCGGACATCTGCTCCTCGAGCCGGCGGCTCTCCGCCTCGGCGCGGGCCAGCTTCGTCTGCGCCGCTTCGAGCGCGGCTCGGGCGACCCGGGCCTCCGCCTGCTCCGCGGCCTGGACGGCGCGGGCCTTGCCGAGCTCGGCCTCGGCGTCCCGGGCTTTATCCTCCAGCTCGACGGTGCGGACGTCGATGGTTCCGCGCGCCGCTTCGGCGGCGGCGATCCGGTCGGCGATGTCGCGCTCTTCCTGCCCGAGCCGGGCCAAGGCCGCCCTGGCGTCCTCGCCCAGGGCGGCTTCCCGCTCGCGGTCGCCGAGCAGTGCCGCCCGGCGCTCCGAAAGCTCGCGCAGCCGGCGGGCGATCCCGTCGCGCTCGGCGCGAAGGGTCGCGAGCTGGTGGCCGAGCGCGGTCGCCCGGTCGCGGGCCGCCTGAGCGGCGGAGCGGCGGTCGGCGAGACTCTTCGCCGCCTCGGTCTGCCAGGCGGCGGCGGCGCGCTGCGCTTCCGACGCCTTCTCGACCGCCGCGCCGGCGGTCTCGGCATCGCGCTTCGCGGAGTCGGCCGCGGCGGCCGCCTCGCGCCAGCGGGCGAAGATCATCCGGCCCTCGGCGATCCTGATCTGGTCGGAAAGCTTGCGGTAGCGTTCCGCCGCCTTGGCCTGCCGGCGAAGCGCCGACGAGCGCATCTCCATGTCGGCGAGCACTTCGTCGAGGCGAGTGAGGTTGGCCTCGGCCGCGCGCAATTTCTGCTCGGCGTCCTTGCGGCGGACGTGGAGGCCGGAAATGCCCGCCGCTTCCTCGAGCATCAGCCGCCGCTCGGTCGGCCTGGCGGCGATGACGGCGCTGATCTTGCCCTGGCTGACCAGCGCCGGCGAATGGGCGCCGGTGGCGGCGTCGGCGAACAGCAGAGCGACGTCCTTGGCGCGAACGTCGCGGCCGTTGACCCGGTAGGCGGAGCCGGCGCCGCGCTCGATCCGGCGGGCGACCTCGACGTCGCCGACCGGCGCCAGGGTAACGTCGCCCGGCATGTCCTCGGCCTCGCGCTCGACGAGCAGCGAAACCTCGGCGAAATCCCGGGAGGGGCGTGCGGCGGTGCCGGCGAAGATGACGTCGTCCATTCCGGCGCCGCGCATCGACTTGGGCGAGCTTTCGCCCATCACCCAGCGGATCGCTTCGAGCACGTTGGATTTGCCGCAGCCATTGGGGCCGACGACTCCGGTCAGGCCCGGCTCGATGCGGAGCTCGGCCGGCTCGACGAAGCTCTTGAAGCCGGAAAGCTTCAGCCGCTTTATCTGCATGGCCGGCCCCCGAAGCGCATCCTATCCCGCCGCTTCGCGCAGGATCGGCTCAAGCGTCGCCCAGGTGTGGGTTCCGATATTGGCGCCGTCGAGGAAGAAGGTGGGCGTGCCCTCGACCCCCAGGGCCTGGCCCGCTTCGACCATCTTGGCGAGCCGGTCGAGCCCCGCCTGGTCGGCCAGGCAGCGCCGCGACTGAGCGGTCGCTATCCCGTGCTGGGCGGCGAGCTGGGGGATGCCCGCGAACTCCGCCATTCGGCCCAGCCGCCGGTTTTCCGGAAGTGCGGTCAATTGCGCCTTCTGCGCGTCGGTCAGGTCGGTAACTCGCCCCATCCACTGGCCCTGGGTCGCATAGAGCTTGTCGGCAACAGGGAAGAAGCGGCCCGGCCCGCCGCAGCGCGCGACCAGGGTCGCGGCGACGTCGAGGCCGTTCAGGATGAAGCTTCGATATTCGTAGCTGACCTTGCCGCTGCGCACATAGGTTCCGACCAGCGACGCCATCCCCGACTTGGCGAAATTGGCGCAATGGCCGCAGGTCAGCGAGCCATATTCGACGAGCTTCACCCTGGCCGCCGGATTGCCCATCCGGAAGCCGCCTTCGGGCGTGGCGACGACCGTACGGGCCCAATCCGCCCGGGCCGGGGCGGCCTTGCCCGCCGGCGCGGCGGCGGCAGCGGGCATCGCCGCGGCCACGCCCGCAAGCAGGAGGAAGGCCGCCGCCTTCATGACCCGACCGCCTCGCGCAGCGCCGGCTCAAGCCCAACCCAGTTGGCGGCGGCTTCGACGATCTTGCCGTTGATGAAGAAGGAGGGCGTGCCGTTGACTCCCGCCTCGTCGCCCTTCCGCTTGATCTCGGCGACCTTCTCGAGCCCGGCCGGATCGCCGAGGCAGGACTGGATCTGCGCCTGGGGCATTCCGCGCTGGCGGAAGAATTCGTCCAGCCCGGCGACTCGGACGACGGTCGCGGCCCCTTCGCGCGGCGCCATGGCGCCGAGCGCCTGAAGCTGGTCCGGGGGCATCTGCTGGATCCTGGTCATCCAGTTGCGCTGGTCCTTGTAGAGCTGCTCGACCGCGGGGAAGAAGGCGTCGGGGCTCTGGCAATTGAGAAGCAGCGAGATGCCGGGATCGGTCGGGAAGAGGAGATAGGTGCGGAATTCCCAGCTGACCTGGCCGCTCTTCACATAGGTATCGCGAAGCGTCGGAACGCCCTGCTCCTCGAACTCGGCGCAATGGGGGCAGCTCAGCGAGCCATATTCGACCAGCTTCACCGGCGCCTCCGGATTGCCCATCCGGAAACCGCCCTCGGGCGTCGTCGCGACGGTCTGGGTCCAGTCGCCGCCGTTCGGCGCCGCGATCTGCTTGAGCGGGTCGTTGCCGACCGGGGTCGCTTGATTGCCGTTGCCGCCGTCGCCGCAGCCGGCGACGAAAAGGGCGAGAGCGGCCGCACCGGCCGTGAGCATCGACTTCATCTTTTCGTTTCTCCACCAATTCTGCCGAGCACCGGGATGGCGACCGCCGCACCGAGCGCGGCTTCGTTCGCCGCGACGCCGCGGGCCAAGGATTCCAAACAGGCGCGAAGCTCGGGATCCGCCACCTCACGAAGCGAATCGCCGAGCTCGACCGGAATCGGACGCAAGGACGGCGGCGCGGCGCGGTTCCTGGCCCGAGCCACCTGAACCAGCCCTTGCCTGAACGCGACCCTGGCCACCGCCTGATAGCCGAAGAAACGGTTGACCCGCTCGACGATCACCGGCGCGACATGCTGCATCATCGGCGCGTGCGCGCCTTCGACGATCAGATTGAGGACCCCGTCGGAGCGCTTGCCGGCCGGGAAACGGATCGATTCGGGCGAGGAGACGGCGGCGTAGCGATCGCCGACGATCTCGCGCCAGCGGCTGACGATCGAGGATTGAACGAAGCCGAAGCGGCGGAAAGCGGCTCGGCCGATATCGGGGACGATGTCCGACACCGCCCGGGCACGGTTCGCCCGCGGTGCGTCCGACTGCTTTTTCGACGTTCCACCCGATTTCGCCATCCGTCCGATCATGGCATAGGCGCGGCATGTACGTCGATGCTTCGGATGCCCTGTTGCGGTGGTTTGCTGTGGATAAACGGCGGTTGCCCTGGCGGGCGGAGGGCGAGGAGCGGCCGGATCCCTATCGGGTGTGGCTTTCCGAGATCATGCTCCAGCAAACCACCTGCGCGCATGCGGCCCCCTATTTCGAGGCTTTCACCCGCCGGTGGCCCAATGTGGAGGCACTCGCCGCCGCGGCGGACGAAGAGATCATGGCCGCCTGGGCCGGGCTCGGCTATTACGCCCGGGCCCGCAATCTCATCGCCTGCGCCCGCAAGGTCGCCGAAGACCATGGGGGCCGCTTTCCGGACCGCGAGGAGGATCTGCGCAAGCTTCCGGGAATTGGCCGCTACACCGCCGCCGCCATCGCCGCGATCGCCTTCGGGCGGCGGGCGGTGGTGGTCGACTCCAATGTCGAGCGGGTCATCGCCCGATTGTTCGCGGTCGAAACCGAATTGCCGGCGGCCCGCGAGGAAATCTACCGCCTCGCCGGCTCGATCACGCCCGATTCCGGGGCCGGCGACTTCGCCCAGGCGATGATGGACCTCGGCGCCACCATCTGCACGCCGCGCTCGCCCCAATGCGGCCTCTGCCCGCTCGCCCCGCCGTGCGCGGCGCGCGCGACGGGCGACCCCCAAGCCTATCCCCGCAAGGCCGCCAAGAGACCCAAGCCGAGGCGGGAGGGAATCGCTTACTGGCTCGAGAATGACGGCCACGTCCTCCTCGTCCGCCGCCCCGCCAAAGGCCTGCTCGGCGGGATGCTGGCGCTTCCGACCGACGGCGAGGGCGCGCCCGCCGAGGCCAAGTGGAGCGAGGCGGGAAGCGTCGATCATGTCTTCACCCATTTCGCTCTCAATATGAAGCTGCTCTGCGCCGATGCCCGGGAGCGGCCGGACGGGACCTGGTGGCCGATCGAGCGGATCGCCGAGGCCGGCCTGCCGACCCTGTTCGCCAAACTTGCTTCCCTTTCCCTGCAGGGGAGAGTGGGGGACCCATTGCGTCAGCAATGGGGGGCTGAGGGCACGGCCTCTCCGGCGCTTCCCCTGCCCTCACCCTCCCACCCGGCTGCGCCGGGCGGGCCCCTCCCTCTCCCCTGCAGCGAGAGGGAGCAATGAGGCCGGGCTTCACCGGCGCCGGGATCGACCGCGCCGACCATCTCCGCCTCGACGAGGCCCGGCTGGCCGAGCTGGCGGCGAGCCTCGAGGCGCGGCTGCTTCGACTCGACGGCCTCGATCCGGAGCTGGACGAGCAAGGCCTGCTCCGCTGGGACAAGATGGCGCGGGCGGAGGAGCGCATCTTCCTCGGCCTCCGCGAGGGCATACCGCTGTTCGCGCCCCTGATCCGGGTCGAGCCGGGCCAGCGCGCCTGGGCGGTCTTCGCCTTGCTCGAACCGCATGGCGGCCGACGACACGGCCGTCTGGGGTATCGCCCGAAGCCTGATCGAATGGCACAGCCGCCATCAATATTGCGGCGCCTGCGGGACGGCGACAACTCCGTTCCGGGGCGGCTGGGGGCGGCGCTGCCCGGGTTGCGGGCTCGAGCATTTCCCGCGCGTCGACCCCGTCGTGATCATGATCGCCGAGCATGACGGCCGGGCCCTGCTCGGCCGCCAGCCGCAATATCCGGCCGGTCGTTATTCCGCCCTCGCCGGCTTCGTCGAGCCGGGCGAATCGATCGAGGAAGCGGTCGCGCGCGAGCTCGGCGAGGAAGCGGGCATCGAAGTGAGCGACGTCCGCTACGTGGCGAGCCAGCCCTGGCCCTTCCCCGGCCAGCTGATGATCGCCTGCACCGCGACCGCGGCCGGCGACGAGATCATTCTCGACACGAACGAGCTGGAAGACGCGATCTGGGTCGACCGGGCGGGCGTAAGGGCGGCGCTGGCCGGCGAGCCGGGCGCGCCCTTCGTGGGGCCGCCGCATTTCGCGATTGCCTATACCTTGCTGAAGCATTGGGCCGCCTGATCCTCCCTGCCGCGAAGCGGTGGGGAGGACAGCTCCGTCTTGCCCCGTCCTCGTCCCCCGCCTAAAGGGGCTCGCAAATTCCCTCGTCCCGCGCGTCCGCGGGCCGCCCTGGAGGTCTTTGAAGGCATGGACAACCGCTCCAACACGATTGCGGGCTGGGTGCTCGGCGCCGGCATCGTTGCGCTCGGCGCCTCGATCGTCACCGGCGAGCTGTTCCACCAGGAGCGGCCCGAGAAAATGGGCTATCCGATCGAGGGCGTGGTCCTGAAAGGGGAGGCCGGCGCCGCCGAGGCCGAGCAGCCGATCGCCAACCTCCTCGCCGCCGCCGACGCCGCCAAGGGCGAGCAGGTGTTCAAGAAGTGCACCGCCTGCCACACGATCAACAAGGGCGGCGCCAACGGGACGGGGCCGAATCTGTGGGGCGTGGTCGGCGCGGCGATCGGCAAGCACGCCGCCGGCTTCGCTTATTCCCCGGCCCTGGCGGGCAAGGGCGGCAATTGGGATTTCGACTCGCTCAACCATTGGGTGAAGGAGCCGCGCAGCTTCGCGCCCGGCACCAAGATGACCTTCGCCGGGCTCGGCAAGCCCGAGGACCGCGCCAATCTGCTCGCTTACCTGAACGCGCAGGGCGACAGCCCGCTTCCGCTGCCGACTCCGCAGGCGGCGCCGGCGGCGGGCGATCCCAAGGCCGCCGCCGAGAAGGCCGACCAGCCCGGCGGCAAGGCCGAGGACGAGCCGGTGCTGAATGAGCAGCAGGCCACCCCGAACAATGTCGGCGGCGACGGCGCGCCCTCGGTTACGGGCCGGGCGGGCCAGGAAAAGCACTAGGCGGCCCAAGGGGGAGTCGGGGGATGGTCAGCAGCAAGGCGCCCACCCCCGAAGCCTATCTCGACGAGCTTCCGCCGGAGCGGGCCGCTCTCGTCGCCCGGCTGCGCGACCTGGTCAACGCCAACCTCCCCGACGGCTATGTCGAGCGGATGAACTGGGGGATGATCAGCTGGGAGGTCCCGCTCGAGCGCTACCCCGACACCTATAACGGCCAGCCGCTCGTCTATGCCGGCCTCGCCGCCCAGAAGAACTACACCGCCCTCTATCTCAACTGCGTCTATGCCTCGGGCGAGCGGACCGAGCGGATGCGCGCCGACTGGGCGGCCGCCGGCAGGAAACTCGACATGGGCAAGAGCTGCCTGCGCTTCAAACGCGCCGAGGACGTCGCCGAGGTCGTGCTTGCCGAAACGATCCGATCGATCCCGGTCGAACGGTTCATCGCCGAATATGAGGCGGGGCGGTCGCGATAGGGCCCGTCGTGCCGGACTTGATCGAGCCCGATCGCCTCACGCCGACCCACCTTCGTCATTGCGAGCGTAGCGAAGCAATCCAATGCGGCTTCGGAAGGCCCGCTGGATTGCTTCGTCGCCGCGCTCCTCGCAATGACGGATCAGGCTGGACGATAAATTTCTACGGGCAGGAAACCGGCTCGCCGTTGCTCGCATAATAGCGGCAGACATGCTCCCAGGCTTCCTCGGCCGTGTCGACGAAGGTGAACAGCTTGAGATCGTCGGGCGCGATCACGCCTTCCTCGACCAAAGCTTCGAAATTGATCACGCGCTCCCAGAATTCGCGGCCGAAGAAGAGGATCGGCAGCGGCTTGACCTTGCCGGTCTGGACGAGGGTGAGCAGCTCGAACGCCTCGTCGAACGTTCCGAAGCCGCCGGGAAAGACCGCCACGGCGCGGGCTCGGAGCAGGAAGTGCATCTTCCTCAGCGCGAAATAGTGGAACTGGAAGCTGAGCGACGGCGTGACATAGGGATTGGGCATCTGCTCGTGCATCAGGACGATGTTGAGCCCGACCGATTCGGCCCCTTCATCGCAAGCGCCGCGGTTCGCCGCCTCCATGATCGAAGGGCCGCCGCCCGAGCAGACGACGAAATGCCTGAGCCCCGTCTCGTCGGGCTCGCAGCGGCTGGCGAGGCGGGCGAGCTGCCGCGCCTCCTCGTAATATTGGCTCTTGGCCTTGAGCCGCTCGGCGATGTGGCGCTGCTCGTCGGTCGCGGCGGCGGCGATCAGGGCATCGGCCTTGGCCGTCTCGGGGATCCGAGCCGAGCCGTAGAAGACGAAGGTCGAGCCGATCCTGGCCTCGTCGAGCAGGAGCTCGGGCTTCAGGAGCTCGAGCTGGAAGCGGACCGGACGCAGATCCTCGCGAAGCAGGAAATCCATGTCCTGGAAGGCGAGGCGATAGGCGTCGTGCTCGGTCTGCGCCGAGGGCGTCGGCTGATTGGCGGATTCAGCTTCCTGGCGGGCGTCCTGGAAGACTCGGTTGGGCGGGATGGGATCGGTCATGGCGGTTCGTTTAGCGGCAATAGGGCCCCTGTCCCATGTCGAAATGCAGATGGTCGCGGTGGAAGGCGTCGGCGTCCGGGCCGAGCACGATTCCGAAGCGCCGGCAGCCGGCGGCATGGAGGGCGCGAAGGAAGCGGCGAACGTCCTCGTCGCCGCCGCTCCAGCCGGCCAGGACGGTGATCCGGCGGCCGTCGGCGAGGACGAAGGCGCCGATGTCGACCGCGTTGGAGCGGCCGTGCTCGCTCAGCCGGGCCCCGGGCCGGCTGTTGACCGGCCGGCAGCTGTAGGTTCCGAAGCTTTCGACCTTGACGACCCGGCTGCCCAGCCAGGCTTTGGCCGCGGGCTGCATCGCCTCGCGGGTCCAGCGGGCGAAGCGAAGCGCCAGCGGACAGGTCATCGCTCCGAGATTGGCGACAGGCGTGCCGATGTCGAGAAGCTGGACGGCGCCGAGGGCGGAGCAGCCGCCGCCGAATTGCCGGTCGGGGAGCGGCTTGAAGCGGACGCCCGCGCCGCGAAGGTCAGCCTGGCACTGAAGGATTTCGCGAGCCGGCGCCGGCCGGTCCCGGGCGACCCGCTCAGGGCGGCGCTCGCTCGACGGGATGCAGGCTGCGAGCAGCAATGTCAGCGAAATGGCCCACCGCATGGCGAAGGAGCCTACGCGATGCACAGCTGGGTCAGCAACAACCGCTCTCCGGTGAAAGACGGGAGAGGGGTTTCCCGCGGTTGACACCCGCGCCCCTGTCCCTAAACCCCGCCACGGGCCACGCCGTCCCAACGCGGCGCGTGCTCTCTGTGAGGAGAGTCTGACAGTGACGATTCCAAAGCCGGACGCGCGCCCCGCGCGTCCCTTTTTTTCCTCCGGGCCGTGCGCCAAGCCGCCCGGCTGGGGTCCCGAACATCTCGCCCTCGGATCGCTCGGGCGGTCGCACCGCTCGAAGCTGGGCAAGGCGCGCCTGGGCCACGCGATCGAGCTGACCCGGCGGGTGCTGAGGATCCCGGCGAGCCACCGCATCGGCATCGTCCCCGCTTCCGATACCGGCGCCGTCGAGATGGCCCTGTGGTCGATGCTGGGCGCCCGCCCGGTGACCCTGCTCGCCTGGGAGAGCTTCGGCGAGGGCTGGGTGACCGACGTCGTCAAGCAGCTCAAGCTCGACGCGACCGTGATCAAGGCGGAGTATGGCGAGCTGCCCGACCTTGCCGCGGTCGACCCGGCCAGCGACGTCGTCTTCACCTGGAACGGCACGACATCGGGCGTGAAGGTCCCCGACGGCGACTGGATCGGCGACTCGCGCGAAGGCCTGATCATCGCCGACGCCACCTCCGCCGCCTTCGCGCAGGACCTGCCCTGGGACAAGATCGACGTCGCGACGTTCAGCTGGCAGAAGGCGCTGGGCGGCGAGGGCGGCCACGGCATGCTCGTCCTCGGCCCGCGCGCGGTCGAGCGGCTGGAAAATTATTCGCCGCCCTGGCCGCTGCCCAAGATCTTCCGGCTGACCAAAAGCGGCAAGCTGATCGAGGGCATTTTCCAGGGCGAGACGATCAACACGCCGTCGATGCTGGCGGTCGAGGATTATATCTTCGCGCTCGAATGGGCGGTCGGAATCGGCGGCCTTCCAGGCCTGATCGCCCGGTCCCAGACCAATGCGGCGGCGGTGGACCTGTGGGTCGGGCGCACCGACTGGGTCGAGCATCTCGCCCGGGTGCCGGAGACCCGCTCGAACACCAGCGTCTGCCTGAAGTTCGCCGAGGGCGACGACCCGGAGGCGCAGTCGGCCCTCACCAGGAAGATGGCCGGTTTGCTCGAGTCGGAAGGGGTGGGCTACGACCTCGCCAGCTACCGCGACGCCCCGCCCGGCCTTCGCCTCTGGTGCGGAGCGACGGTCGACACCGACGACCTCGAAGCGCTCTTCCCCTGGCTCGACTGGGCCTTTCACGAGGCGAGCGCCTGACCCGTCATCCCGGCGAAAGCCGGGACCTCAGCGAGGACAAGACGCGGCGCCTTTCACCCCATGAGGTCCCGGCTTTCGCCGGGATGACGGAGTAACCCATGCCCAAAGTGCTTATTTCCGACTCCATGGACCCCAAGGCGGCGGAGATCTTCCGAGCCAAGGGCGTCGAGGTCGACGAGCGGCCCGGTCTTTCCAGAGACGAGCTCAAGGCGATCATCGGCGGCTATGACGGCCTCGCCATCCGCTCGGCGACCAAGGTGACCGCCGACCTGCTGGCGGCGGCGACCCACCTCAAGGTGATCGGCCGGGCCGGAATCGGAGTCGACAATGTCGACATCCCCGCCGCCACCGCGCGCGGGATCGTCGTCATGAACACCCCGTTCGGCAATTCGATCACCACCGCCGAGCACGCCGTCGCCTTGATGTTCGCTTTGGCGCGCGACCTGCCCGCCGCCGATTCCTCCACCCAGGCGGGCAAGTGGGAAAAGAACCGCTTCATGGGCGTGGAGCTCACCAACAAGACGCTGGGCCTGATCGGCGCCGGCAATATCGGCTCGATCGTCGCCGACCGGGCGCTCGGCCTGAGGATGAAGGTGGTCGCCTACGATCCCTTCCTGACCCCGGAGCGAGCGCTCGACCTGGGCGTGGAGAAGGTCGAGCTCGACGGGCTTCTCGGCCGGGCCGATTTCATCACCCTCCACACGCCCCTGACCGAGCAGACCCGCAACATCCTCTCGCGCGAGAATCTGGCGAAGACGAAGAAGGGGGTGCGGATCGTCAATTGCGCCCGCGGCGGCCTCATCGACGAGACGGCGCTCAAGGAAGCCCTGGATTCCGGCCAGGTCGCCGGCGCCGCGCTCGACGTGTTCGTCGAGGAGCCGGCCAAGGCGAGCCCGCTGTTCGGAACCCCCGGCCTCGTCGCCACCCCCCATCTCGGCGCCTCGACCACCGAGGCGCAGGTCAACGTCGCCATCCAGGTCGCCGAACAGATGGCCGAATTCCTGATGCGGGGCGGGGTCACCAACGCCCTCAACATGCCCTCGCTCTCCGCGGAGGAGGCGCCGCGCCTGAGGCCCTATATGGCGCTGGCCGAGAAGCTCGGATCGCTGGTCGGGCAACTTTCCCACGGGTCGATCGCCGGCCTCTCGATCGAGGCCGAGGGCGCCGCCGCCGAGCTCAACATGAAGCCGATCACGGGCGCCGTCCTGGCCGGCTTCATGCGGGTCCATTCCGACTCGGTGAACATGGTCAACGCACCCTTTCTGGCCAAGGAGCGCGGGCTCGACGTGCGCGAGATCCGCCACGATCGCGAGACCGATTATCACACCTTGCTGAGGGTCTCGGCGATAACCTCGGCGGGCGCCCGGCCGGTCGTGGGCACTTTGTTCGCCAACTCGGCTCCGCGGCTCGTCGAGATTTTCGGAATCCGGGTCGAGGCGGAGCTCGAGGGCGAGATGATCTACATCGTCAACGAGGACACGCCCGGCTTCATCGGCCGGCTCGGCACCCTGCTCGGGGAGGAAGGAGTCAATATCGGCACCTTCAGCCTCGGCCGCCGCGAGGCGGGCGGGGAGGCCGTGGCCCTGGTGTCCGTCGACAGCCATATCGGCCCCGACCTGGTCCAGCGCCTCCAGGCCCTGCCCGGGGTCAAGACGGTAAAGCCTTTGAGGTTTTGATATCCTCCCCATCGGAGATGGGGAGGGGGACCCCGCGTAGCGGGGTGGAGGGGTAGATGGCGCAGGCCTGTTTCAGTTACCCCTCCACCATGCTTCGCATGGTCCCCCTCCCCACCGCTTCGCGGCAGGGAGGATAGACGCGGCCTTTCCCCCACCCTAGAGCCTCCCCCGTCAGCATCAGGAGCATCGCGTGGCCAACGTCACCGTCATCGGAGTCCAGTGGGGCGACGAGGGGAAGGGCAAGATCGTCGACTGGCTGGCGAGCCGGGCCGACGTCGTCGCCCGCTTCCAGGGCGGGCACAATGCCGGCCACACGCTCGTCGTCGGCGACCAGACCTACAAGCTCTCGCTGCTGCCGTCGGGAATCGTCCGGGGCACGCTCTCCGTCATCGGCAACGGAGTCGTCCTCGATCCCTGGGCGCTGAGGGACGAGGTCGAGCGGCTGGGCGAGCAGGGCGTCGCGGTGACGCCCGAGACCTTGCATATCTCGGACACCTGCCCGCTCATCCTCCCCTTCCACCGCGACCTCGACGCCCTTCGCGAGGACGCTTCCGGCAGCGGCAAGATCGGCACCACCCGGCGCGGCATCGGACCGGCCTATGAGGACAAGGTCGGCCGCCGCGCCATAAGGGTCTGCGACCTCGCCCATCTCGGCCACCTCGGACCGCAGATCGACCGCCTCTGCGCCCATCACGACGCGCTTCGCGCCGGCTTCGGCGAGCCGCCGATCGACCGCGCCCGGCTCGAGCGCGATCTGGGCGAGATCGCCGAATATGTGCTCCGCTTCGCCCGGCCGACCTGGATCACGCTCAACGAGGCGAAGGCGCGCGGCAAGCGCATCCTGTTCGAAGGCGCCCAGGGCGTGCTTCTCGACGTCGACCACGGCACCTATCCGTTCGTCACCTCGTCCAACACCGTCGCCGGCACCGCCGCCGGCGGCAGCGGCCTCGGACCGGGGGCGGCCGGCTTCGTGCTCGGAATCGTCAAGGCCTATACCACCCGGGTCGGCGCCGGCCCCTTCCCCACCGAGCTCGACGACGAGACCGGCCAGCGCCTCGGGACACGCGGACGCGAGTTCGGCACCGTCACCGGCCGCAAGCGCCGCTGCGGCTGGTTCGACGCGGTGCTGGTCCGCCAGGCCTGCGCGGTGGCGGGCGTGACCGGCGTGGCGCTGACCAAGCTCGACGTCCTCGACGGTTTCGAGACGCTTCGGATCTGCACGGGCTATCGACTGCGCGGCCAGGCGCTCGACCACCTGCCGGCCCACGCCGCCGACCAGGAAGCGGTCGAGCCGGTCTACGAGACGATCGCCGGATGGTCGAAATCGACGGCGGGCGCGCGCAGCTGGGCGGAGCTTCCGGCCCAGGCGATCAAATATATCCGGCGGATCGAGGAGCTGTGCCGGATCTCGGTGGCCCTCGTTTCGACCAGTCCCGAGCGCGAGGACACGATCCTGGTGCGCGACCCGTTCGCGGACTGATTGGGCGGTCGCCTCTTTCCCTCCGCTCGCCCCGCGACTATCGCGCCGCCATGGCTAACATCCTCGTCACCGGCACCAGCCGAGGCATCGGCAAGGCGATCGCCGCCGCGCTCTCTGCCCATCAAGTCGTCGGCCACTCGAGCCGCGGCGGCGATTCCATGATTGCCGCCGACCTTTCGGACCCGGGCGCCGCCGGCCGCCTCTGGCACGAGGCGCTGGAGCGGCTCGGCGGGCGGATCGACGCCCTGATCAACAATGCCGGGATCTTCGAGGCCGCTCCGGTCGACCTTCCAGCGGAGGAATGGACCGCGCTTTGGGAGCGGACGATGCGGGTCAACCTCACCGCTTCGGCCGAGCTTTGCCGTCTCGCCGTCCTCCATTTCCGGGAGGAAGGGGGCGGAAGGATCGTCAACGTCGCCAGCCGAGCCGCCTATCGCGGCGACAGCCCGCAGCACTGGCATTATGCCGCGTCCAAGGGCGGAATGATCGCGATGACCAAGTCGATCGCCCGCGGCTACGCCGGCGACAACATCCTCGCCTTCGCCGTCTGCCCGGGCTTCACCGCCTCCGAGATGGTCGAGGATTATATGGCGAGCCGCGGCGGGCAGAAGATCGTCGCCGACATCCCGCTCGGCCGGGTCGCGACCGCCGACGAGGTGGCCGAGACCGTACGCTGGCTCGCGGTCGAGGCGCCCGCTTCGGCGACCGGCGCGGTGATCGACGTCAACGGGGCGAGCTATGTGCGCTAAATCCTCCCCGAGCGCGCTCGGGGAGGGGGACCACCCGAAGGGTGGTGGAGGGATAGCTGGCACGGGCCAGCGCCATCTACCCCTCCACCCCGCTACACGGGGTCCCCCTCCCCATCTTCGATGGGGAGGATTTTAGATGACCGACAGCTGGAAGGTCATACTCCCCTGCACCAGGGCCGAGGCGGAGGCTCTGAAGGACGACATCTCGCCGCTCGCCTGGCTCGATTTCCCGCCGGTGCTGATGACCAGCGAGGCCGACGGCGCGAGACCGGACGAATGGCGCCTCGACGCCTATTTCGACCATGAACCGACGGCGGAGATGCTGGATCGGCTCGCCGGACTGGCGCCGAGCTCGGCCGGAATCGCGCCGGCGGTGGAGAAGGTCGAGGATCGCGACTGGGTGACTCTGAGCCAGCAGGGGCTTGAGCCGATCGAGGCCGGCCGCTTCTTCGTCCACACGCCGGCCCATCGGGACGCCGCGCCCGCGGACTCGATTGCGCTCGAGATCGACGCCGGCCGCGCCTTCGGCACCGGCCAGCACGAGACGACGACCGGCTGCCTGGTCGCGCTCAGCCGGCTCAAGGCCGGCGGCGCGGCGGTGAGCGACTTCGTCGACCTCGGCACCGGCACCGGCCTCCTCGCCTTCGCCGCGCTCGCTCTGTGGCCGGCCGCCAGAGCCGCCGCGTCCGACAACGATCCCGTCGCGATCGAGGTCAGCGAGGAGAATGCCGCGATCAACCGGGTGAGGCTGGGGCGAGCCCGGGGCCAGCTGGAGCTGCTGGTCGCCGAAGGGATGGACCATGTCCGGTTGAAGGCGCGGGCGCCCTTCGACCTCGTCATCGCCAACATCCTCGCCGGTCCGCTGATCGCGCTGGCGCCGTCGGTGGCGGCGGCGATCGCGCCGGGCGGACGGCTGATCCTCGCCGGCCTGCTCGACCACCAGGCGCCGGCGGTGGCGGCCGCCTATCGCCGCCAGGGGATGATGCTGACGGCCCGGGTCGAGCGGGGCGAGTGGCCGACCCTGGTGATGCGCAAGCGGCGCACCCTATCCTCCCTGTCCGCAAAGCGGATGGGGAGGGGGACCGCCCGAAGGGTGGTGGAGGGGTAGCTGGAACAGGCCTGCGTTAACTACCCCTCCACCATGCTTGGCATGGTCCCCCTCCCCATGCTTTGCATGGGGAGGATCATTCCACGCTCAACTCCTTCAGCGTGAAGGCGTAATATTCGGCGATGTCGCGGTAGCGGCGGAAGCGGCCGGATTTGCCGCCGTGGCCGGCTTCCATGTTGGTCCTGAACAGCAGGGGATTGGAGTCGGTCTTGGCGGCCCGAAGCCTCGCCACCCACTTGGCCGGCTCGTAATATTGGACCTGGCTGTCCCACAGGCCGGTGCTGACGAACATCGCCGGATACGCTTTCGCGGCGACATTGTCGTAGGGCGAGTAGGACAGGATATAATCGTAATATTTGCGGTCCGACGGATTGCCCCATTCGTCATATTCGTTGGTGGTGAGCGGGATGGTCGGGTCGAGCATGGTGGTGACGGCGTCGACGAACGGCACCTGGGCGACGATCACGGCATAATCCTGCGGCGCCATGTTGGCGATCGCGCCCATCAGAAGCCCGCCGGCGCTTCCGCCCTGAGCCGCCACCCGGCCCTTCGCCGCATAGCCCTTGGCGACGAGGTGGCGGGTGACGTCGATGAAGTCGGTGAAGCTGTTCTTCTTGTTGAGCAGATGGCCCTGGTCGTACCAGGCGCGGCCCATCTCCTGGCCGCCGCGGATATGGGCGATCGCATAGACCATGCCGCGGTCGAGCAGGCTGGTCACCGTCGGCGACCAGGCCGGGTCCATCGACGAGCCGTAGCTGCCATAGGCATATTGAAGCATCGCCGCCTTGCCGTCCTTCCTGAACCCCTTTCGGTAGACGAGCGAGACCGGGATCTTCGTGCCGTCGCGGGCGGCCGCCCAGACCCGCTCGGTGACGTAGTTGGAAGGATCGTAGCCGGGCGCCGGAATCTGCTTGAGAAGCCGCCTCTCGCCGGTTTTCGAATTGACCTCGTAGATCCTGCCGGGCGTGGTCAGCGAATTGTAATGGTAGCGAAGCCAGTCGGAATCCGGCTCGGCGTTGACGTTGATGCCCATCTCGTAGGCCGGCTCGTCGGAGGCGACGAAGCGGCTCTTGCCGGCATCGGTGAGCAGCCGAAGCCGCTTGTTGCCGCCGGAGCGCTCGGCGATGGCGATATAGCCGTTCATCGGCTGGAACTCGTCGATGAACACATCCGCGCTGTGCGGGACGAGGTCCGTCCACCGGGCGCGGCCGCCGGCGGCCGCCGCTTGCCCGACCTGCATCAGCCGGTAATTGGGCGCCTTCCAGTTGGTCAGGACGACCCAGCGGTCGCCGATATGGTCGGCCTGGTAGCGGAATTCGCGCTCGCGAGGCGCGAACACCGTAAAGACGCCCGGGGCGGTGGCTGGGGCGCAGCGTTGCTCGCTGCTGACCGTGGCGTCGAGGACGATGCAGATATATTTGTCGGACGTCGTCCGGGTCAGCCCCATGTAGAAGCTGGGATCCTTCTCCTCGTAGACCAACGGGTCGGCCGAGGCCGGGGTTCCAAGCACATGCGCCTTCACCCTTTTGCTGAGCAGGGTGACCGGATCCTTTTCGACATAGAAGAGGGTGCGGTTGTCGTCCGCCCAGACGAAGCCGGGCTCGACGTTGGGGACCTCGTCGGCGAGCAGCCGACCCGAGGCGATGTCCTTGAAGCGCAGGACATATTGGCGGCGGCCGACGACATCCTCGGCATAGGCCAGAAGCCGGTTGTCGGGGCTGACCTTATAGCTTCCGACCTGGAAATAGCCCTTGTCCTTGCCCATGGCCGGCTGGTCGAGCAGCATTTCCTCGGGCGCCGCCATCGCCCCTTTGCGGCGGGCGACGATCGGATAATCCTGCCCGGTCTCGAATCGGGTGTAATAAAAATAGCCGTTCTTGCGGAAGGGGACGCTGGAATCGTCCTGCTTGATCCGCCCGACAAACTCTGAGTAGAGCGTCTCCTGGAGCGGCTTGAGCGGCGCCAGAGCGGAATCCGCATAGGTATTCTCGGCGTTGAGATAGGCGAGCATCTCCGGATTCTTGCGCGTGTCGTCGCGAAGCCAATAATAAGGATCGTCGCGGACGAGGCCGGCGGGGCCCTTGACCTGATGGGGCTTCTTCGCGGCGACGGGCGGCTCCGGAAGCGCCTGGGCGGAGGCCGCTGCCGGCAGGATCAGGGCGGCCATGGCCGCGAACAACAGCTTATTCATCGACGTTCCCTCGGCTTGACCGCCTCCGTCTCGCATGACCCGCGGAGCCGGGCAAGGTGGCGCCTGAAACGGGCCGAAAGGACACAAAGGACACGCATGTCGCGGTGATGAATCCTTTGTTTTCAGTGCGGGTGCGCCCGCGCTTCAACTTCGCGAGACGGAACCGCGGAGAAACGGCTCGGGACCCCGGGGACGGGCGGCAAAACGCGGCAACCCGGCATGGTGGAACCAGGCTGTATCGGCATTCGGCGTTCCGGCATTCTTCCCCTCTCCCGCTCTTCGCGGGAGAGAAAGGGCCCGCCGCGAAGCGGTGGGAGGGGAGGGTCTTGCTGACTCATTGCTACGGACCCTCACCTCCCAAGCTTCGCTTGGGCCCCTCCTCTCCCGTGAAAAACGGGAGAGGGGTTTGGACCGTCCCGAGCGCCGCTGAATGTCGATAAATCTAGAACATAAACCGAACAAGAAATCAAGCCGAACGGGTTCCGGAAGCAAGCCCGATCCGGCACGCGGTTCAGGTCGCGCCGGCCACGATGGCATTCCAGGCCGCCTCGTCGATGGTCTCGACGCCGAACTCGGCGGCCTTCTTCAGCTTCGAGCCGGCGCCGGGGCCGTAGACGACGAGGTCGGTCCTGGCCGAGACCGAGCCGGCGACCTTGGCGCCGAGCTTCTCGGCCTGAGCCTTGGCCTCGTCGCGCGAGAGGGTCTCGAGGCTTCCGGTGAAGACCAGGGTCTTGCCGGAGACGGGCGAGGCCCTGGTCTCCCAAACCACGTCCGCGGGACGCACTCCGGCCGCGAGCAGGTCGTCGAGGACTTCCCGGTTGTGCGCCTCCTCGAAGAAATCGAGCAGGGCATTGGCGACTTCCGGGCCGATGTTCGGGGTCTCGACGGCCTCGACCACCGCCTTGTCGCGGCGCTGGAGGAATTTGCGCTCCTCCTCGCCCTCGATCGGCTCGATCTCGCGGCGGATCTTCAGCGCCCCGTCGATCATCGCTCGGAGATTTCCCCAGCTCCGGTAGCGGCGGGCGAGGTCGCGGGCCGTTACTTCGCCGACATGGCGGATCCCGAGCCCGTAAAGGAAGCGGTCGAGCGGAGGCTCGCGCCTGGCGTCGATCGCGGCGATCAGATTGGCGGCGGAAATCTCCGCCCAGCGCTCGCGGGCCAGCAAAGTCTCCTTGGTCAACCGGAAGATGTCGGCCGGCGATTCGAGCAGCCCGTCGCGGAAGAAATTCTCGATATGGGTGATCCCGAGCCCCTCTATGTCGAGGGCGTGGCGCGAGACGAAATGGCGCAGTCGCTCGACCCGCTGTGGCGGGCAGATGAGGCCACCGGTGCAGCGGACGTCGACCTCGCCCTCTTCGCGCACCGCGTCAGAGCCGCATTCGCGGCAGACGGTGGGGAAAACGAAGGCCGGCCGGTCCTCGCCGGGCGTGAGATTCTCCAGCACCTGCGGGATGACGTCGCCGGCGCGCTGGATCCGGACCCGGTCGCCGACGCGCACGCCCAGCCGCTCGATCTCGTCCTTGTTGTGAAGGGTCGCGTTGGTGACCGTCACTCCGCCGACGCTGACCGGCCGGAGGCGCGCCACCGGGGTCAGCTTGCCGGTTCTGCCGACCTGGATGTCGATCGCCTCCAGGACAGTCTCGGCTTTCTCGGCGGGGAATTTATGGGCGAGCGCCCAGCGCGGCGCCCGAGCCACCTGGCCGAGCCGGCGCTGCCAGTCGAGCCGGTCGACCTTGTAGACGACGCCGTCGATATCGAACGGGAGGTCGGCCCGCCCCGCCTCGATCTTCCGGTAGTGGGCGAGCAGAAGACCGAGATCGGCGCATCGTTCGATCTGGTCCGCGATCGGCAGGCCCCAGGCCTCGATCGCCCGCATCACTCCGAGCTGGGTTTCGGCCGGAAGGGCGGACACCTCGCCCCAGCCATGGGCGTAGAAGCGAAGCGGCCGCGAAGCGGTCACCGCCGCGTCCTTCTGGCGAAGCGAGCCCGCGGCGGCGTTGCGCGGATTGGCGAACTGGCGCGCCCTGGCCGGATCCTCGGCCTCGGCGAGCAGGCGAGCGTTCAGAGCCGCGAAATCCGCCTTCGACATATACACTTCGCCGCGGACTTCGAAGACGTCGGGGGCCTTACCCTTCAACCGCTGAGGGATGTCGCCGATGGTCCGGACGTTTTCGGTGACGACCTCGCCGGTGCTGCCGTCGCCGCGCGTCGCGGCCAGGACGAGATCGCCTTTCTCGTAGCGAAGCGAGCAGGACAGCCCGTCGATCTTCGGCTCGGCGGTGAGCGCCACTTCCTCGTCCGCGGCGAGGCTTAGAAAGCGCCGCACCCGGCCGATGAAATCCGCCACCTCCTCCTCGGCGAAGGCGTTTTCGAGGCTGAGCATCGGCAGCGCATGACGGACCTTGGAGAGGTGCGCGGCCGGCGCGGCCCCGACGCGGCCGCTACGGGCGAATCGGCACGGACGAGGTGCGGATAGTGCGCCTCCAGTGCGCGATTCGTCGCGGACCAGCGCGTCATATGCAGAGTCGCTGATCTCCGGCGCGTCCTCCTATGATAGAGTCGGTCGGCACGGGCGATTTGCTCCGCCAGCTCGGCCAAGCGGGCTTCGGCGGCGGCTTCGGCGTCAGTCATCCGCGAGGGCTAGAGCGCGAAACCGGAAGTGGCAACAGGGTGCCGCACCTCGCCGAGAGGCGGCATGTCATGACGCAGGGCGAGGGATCCAGACCGAGCAGGAAAGCCCCGTCTTTGGAGGGGAGCCGTCGGCCAGCCGGGTGCGCTTGAAGCATCCGCCAAGCGGAAAGTCGCGAGTGAGCCAATGGCCGTCCTCGCCGGCATCCTGCTCATAGGATTTGACCTTCGCCTTCCGGAGAAAGGCCCAGAACCGCTGAGCAGCGTCGCCCGAGCACATATATTTGTGACTATCGTCCGTGTCGCTGACCTGCCCCGTCTCGAGCGCATTCGCGAGGCACGCCTCGATCAGACCGGGTGTGCGCTCCGGGAATGCGGCCAGTCTCGGGTCGGCGAGAGCCATGGATGCGATCAGGAGCAACATGACAGCTTCCTTTGAAATGAATGTTCCACTGCGCCAGAGCCCGCGCTCACGCCGCCTCCAGCAACCTGACCGCCTGCGCCCGCGCCTCATCGGTGACCTGGGCCCCCGAAAGCATCCGGGCGATCTCCTCGCGGCGGCGCCCCTCGTCGAGCATCTGGACACTGGTGCGCGTCACCAGGCCTTCGTGGCTCTTCTCGATGAGGAGGTGGCTCGTGCCGCGCGCCGCGACCTGGGGGCTGTGGGTGACGACGAGCAGTTGCGCGCCTGCCGCCAGCCGGTGGAGGCGCTCGCCGACCGCGCTGGCGACGGCGCCGCCGACTCCGCGGTCGATTTCGTCGAAGATCATCGTTCGGGCGTCGCCGCGCTCGGCCAAAGCGACCTTGAGGGCGAGGATGAAGCGGGCGAGCTCGCCGCCGCTGGCGATCCTGGTCAAAGGCGCGAAGGGCGCGCCGGGGTTGGTCGAGACTTCGAACTCGACCCGGTCGCGGCCGCGCGCCGCCCATTGCGCCTCGGCGAGGGGCTCGACGAGGGTCCGGAAGCGGGCGGAATCGAGCTTCAGCGGCGCAAGCTCCAGCGCCACCGCCGTGTCGAGGCGGGCGGCGGCGGCGGTGCGCAATTCGGTCAGCCGTTCCGCTTCGGCCAGATAAGCGGCGCGGCTTTCGCGGACCCGGGTTTCGAGCGCGGCCAGGCTCTTCTCGCCCGCCTCGAGCGCGGCGAGCTTGGCGGCCAGCTCTTCGGCGAGCGCGGGCAAAGCGTCGGGATCGACCCGGTGCTTGCGGGCGACGGCGCGGATCTCGAACAGGCGGGTCTCCGCCTCGTCGAGCCGGGCCGGATCGAAGGCCAGGGCGTTCGTGGCGGCTTCGAGCTGGTCTTCCGCCTCGGACGCCTCGACCAGCGCCCGATCGAGCGCCTCGAGCGCCCTGGCGAGCCGGTCATGCTCGCCGGCGATCCGTTCGAGCCGGCGCGCCGCCTGGCGGCAGAGCGAGAGGCCGCCTTCGGACCCGTCGAGCAGCTGGCCGATCGCGGCGATGTCCTCGGCGAGGCGGGCGCCCTTCTGCATGTCGGAGCGAAGTTCGGCGAGCGCCGCCTCCTCGCCGGGCTCGGCGGCGAGGCGGGTCAGCTCGGCGACGGCATGGTCGAGCCATTCGCGGTCGCGGGCGGCGGCTTCGAGGTCTTCCCGGGCCCTGGCCAGCGCCGCCTCGGCCTCACCCCAGGCGCGCCAGGTCCGCTCGGCCGCTTCGCTGTCGATCCGACCGAAGGCGTCGAGCAAAAAGCGGTGGCCGCGGGGATTGAGCAGTCCGCGATCGTCATGCTGGCCATGCACCTCGACGAGCAGGGCGCCGAGCTCGCGCAGGAAAGCGACCGACGCCGACTGGTCGTTGACGAGGGCGCGGCTGCCGCCGTCGGCGCGGACGATCCGGCGGACGACGAGCGGCTCGCCCGCCTCGCCCGCGAGGCCGTTGTCGCGGAGCAGTTCGTGGGCGGGATGGGCGGCGGGAAGGTCGAAGCTGACGGTGACCACGGCCTGCGCCTGGCCCTGGCGGACGAGGCCGCTGTCGGCGCGGGCGCCGAGCGCGAGGCCGAGCGCGTCGAGGAGGATCGACTTGCCGGCGCCGGTTTCGCCGGTGAGCACGCCGAGGCCGGCGCCGAATTCGAGGTCGAGGCTCTCGATCAGGACGACGTCGCGGATGGAAAGCCCGGTCAGCATGACTCGGACTGTGCCACCGTCCGAGTCAAGGGATCAAGCGGCCGGTGTCGCCGGCGCGTGCTTCTGGACCAGCGAATAAGCGCGCTGATACCATTTGGTGTTCGGATAATTGGCGCCGAGCACCGCGGCCGACCGGCGCGCCTCGGCCGGGATGCCGAGGGCGAGATAGGATTCGGTGAGGCGCATCAGCGCCTCGGGCGTGTGGCTGGTCGTCTGATATTGATCGACGACGGTCCGGAACCGCATCACCGAGGCGAGCCACTGGGCGCGGCGCTGGTAGAAGCGGCCGATCTCCATCTCCTTGCCGGCGAGGTGGTCGCGGACGAGGTCGATCTTGAGACGGGCGTCCGAGGCGTAGCGGGTGTCGGGATAGCGCCGGACGAGCTCGCCGAGCGCGTCGAGCGCCTGCTTGGTGGTGCTCTGGTCGCGGGTCACGTCGGTGATCTGCTCGTAATAGCTGAGCGAGATCAGGTAATAAGCGTAGGGCGCATCGCGGTTGCCGGGATGGATCGAGAGGAAGCGGCGGGCGGATTCGATCGACTTGGTATAATCGCGGGCCGCATAATAGCTGAAGGCGCTCATCAGCTGGGCTCGGCGCGCCCAGACCGAATAAGGATGCTGGCGCTCGACCTCGTCGAATACCAGGCCGGCGGCGGCGTAATCGCGCTGGTCGAGCCGTTTCTTGCCGAGGTTGTAGAGGGTGTTGACGTCGCGCGCGACATATTGGGTGTCGGCCTTGGTCTTCTTACCCCCGGTGGCGCAGCCGGCGAGGGGAAGGACGAGGCACGCGACGACGGCGGCGGCGGTGAAGCGGGCATGTTTACGCAGCATGGAGGGCTTCTTAGCGGAGGGTTGGGACAAGGCCAAGCGCGGACTAGGGGGCGGAGGGAACGGTTCGGATAGTGACTTTCGCGGATGAACGGCGGTTTAATGTGTCGGCTGTAAGGGGACGGCCATGCTGCGCGTGCTGACTCTCTCGACGCTCTACCCGGACGAAGGCCGGCCGTCCTTCGGCGTCTTCGTCGAGCGGCAGACGCGGGCCCTGGCGACGCGCGACGGGGTCGAGGTGGAGGTGGTGGCGCCGGTCGGGCTGCCGATCTGGCCGCTGACCCGCCATCCGCATTACCGGGCGAAGGCGCTCCTGCCCGCGAAGGAACGCCGGCAGGGGCTCGCCGTGCACCGGCCGCGCTTCCGGATATGGCCGGGGCCGGGCGGGGCCGGGGCCGCCCGTGCGCTCGCGGCGGCGGTGCTCCCGCTCGCCCGCGGCCTGCGCTGCGATGCGATCGACTCCGAATTCTTCTGGCCGGACGGGGTCGCGGCGATGCACCTCGCCGAGGCGCTGGGCCTGCCTTTCTCGATCAAGGCGCGCGGCAGCGACATTCATTATTGGGGCCGGCGCCCGGCCGTCGCGGCGCAGATGCTGGAGGCCGCTCGCAAGGCAGGCGGGCTGCTCGCGGTCAGCGGCGCTCTCAAGGCCGACATGGCGGCGATGGGAATGCCGGAGGCGAAGATCCGGGTCCATCATACCGGAATCGACCTCGACCGGTTCAGGCCGATCGACCGAAAGACGGCGAAGCGCGCGCTGGGGGTGGAGGGGCCGCTGATCGTCACGCCCGGCAACCTCGTTCCGCTCAAGGGCCACGGGCTCGCGGTCGAGGCGCTCGCCGCTTTGCCCGGAGCGACCCTGCTGATCGCCGGCGAGGGCCCGGAGCGACCGGCGCTCGAGGCGCTGATCGCCGATCGCGGGCTGGCGTCGCGGGCGCGGCTGCTCGGGAGCGTCGCTCCGGAGAACATGCCCGAGCTGCTCGCCGCCGCCGACCTGATGCTTCTGCCCTCGGAGCGCGAAGGGCTCGCCAACGTCTGGGTCGAATCGCTCGCCTGCGGCACTCCGATCCTGATCGCCGACGTCGGCGGGGCGCGCGAGGTGCTCGACCGGCCCGAGGCCGGGCGGCTTGTCGCCCGGGATCCGGCCGCCATCGCCGCCGCGGCGCTCGAGATGCTGGCCTCGCCGCCGGAGCCGGCCGCCGTGCGCCGATCGGCGGAGCGCTTCAGCTGGGAGCGCAACGGCGCCGAGCTGCACGAGCATCTATCCTCCCTGCCGCGAAGCGGCTGGGAGGGGGACCAGCCGAAGGGTGGTGGAGGGGTAGCGGGCACGGGCCTGCGCTAGTTACCCCTCCACCAGGCTTCGCCTGGCCCCCCTCCCCATGCTACGCATGGGGAGGATTTACAGCGGCATCAAAGCCGCCGCGATCCAGCGTTCCTCGCCGCGAAGCAGGCCCCAGGTGCGGGCGGCGGCTCGGCTGTCCATCACTTCGAGGCCGATGCCCCGCGCCTCCAGCGCCTCGCGAAGCGCTCGCGGCGGATGGGTGAGGCGCGGGCCGGTGCCGAGGATCAGGAATTCGGGCGCGGGGCTGAGCGCGAGCAGCGGCTCGAGATCGGCCAAGGCGAGATCGGCGAGGTCGGGCGCGGCCCATTCGTCGGCTCTCAGGGGAGTCAGGTGCAAGGCTCGGTAGACGCCCGCGTCGACGACGAAGCCGCCGCCCGCAAAGCCCGTGACGACGGGGCCCTCGGCGGCGGGGTCGCGCTCGAAGCGGGCCATCACATGCTTTCGTTGCGGCTCGTCACCCGCTCGCCGGACGAAGCGGCGTTGGTCTTCGGCAGGAAGCTGTTCGAATCGACCTTCAGCCAGACCAGCCAGGGCGCGGCGATGTAGATGGTTGAATAGGTGCCGACGATGACGCTGATCAGCAAGGCGGTGGTGAAGCTCTGGATGACGTTGGGCCCGAGGATCATCAGCGAGCCCAGGGCGAGAAGCATCGCGAAATTGGTGGCGACGGTGCGCGACAGGGTCTCGTTCATCGAAAGGTTGAGGAGGGAGACGATATCCATCTTGCGATATTTGCGCAGATTTTCGCGGACCCGGTCGAAGATGACGATCGTGTCGTTGAGCGAATAGCCGATCAGGGTGAGCAGGGCGGCGACGACGTTGAGGTCGAACTCCATCTGAGTGATGGCGAAGAATCCGAACGTGAGGGTGACGTCGTGGAACAGCGAGAACATCGCTCCGACGCCGAACTGCCATTCGAACCGGACCCAGATGTAGATGACGATCCCGATCGCCGAGAGCAAAAGGGCCAGCGCACCGTCCCAGACCAGCTCCTCCGAGACCTTGCCCGAGACCGTGTCGACCGCGTCGATCCGTACCCCCGGATATTTTTGCGCGAGCGCCTGGCGGACCTTGGAGGCGGCGGCGTTGGCGCCCTCTTCCCCGCCTTCGGGCAGGGGCAGGCGGATCGCGATCTCGCGGGGACTGCCGAACTCGGAGATGCTCGGTTCGCCGAGGCCGAAATTGGTGACGTCCTCGCGGAGCCGGTCGAGCGAGGGCGGCTGGGCGAAGGTGGTCCGGATCACCTGCCCGCCTTCGAAATCGACCCCGAAATTGAGCCCCTTGACCGCGACCAGGGCGATCGAGGCGATAATCAGCAGGCTCGAGATGACGATGGCGACGTTGCGCCAGCGCAGGAAATCGAGGTTGGTGTCGTCCGGGATGAGTTTGATCAGGCGCATGGCGTCCTTTAGATCCTGAGCTCGGTGGGGCGCTTGCGCAGCCAGAGGGAGACGAACATGCGGGTCACGGTGACGGCGGTGAAGACCGAGGTGGCGATTCCGATCATCATCACCACGGCGAAGCCTTTCACCGGGCCCGAGCCGAAATAATAAAGCAGCAGGCCGGCGATGACGTTGGTGATGTTCGCGTCGAAGATGGCGGTGCGCGCCTCGTCATAGCCGTGCTGGACGGCCTCCATCACCCGCCGCCCGCGGCGGTGCTCCTCGCGGATGCGCTCGTTGATGATGACGTTGGCGTCGACGGCGGCGCCGACGGTGAGCACGAAGCCGGCGATTCCGGGCAGGGTCAGGGTCGCGAACGGGGCCATGATGCCGAGGATGACGACGACGTTGAGGATGAGGGCGATGTCCGCGTAGAGCCCGAAGCGGCCGTAGGTCAGCCACATGAAGAGCAGGATGGCGGCGGTGCCGATGATTCCGGCGATGACGGCGCTCCTGATCGAATCGCGGCCGAGATCGGGCCCGACCGTGCGCTCCTCGATCACCTTCAGCTCGACCGGAAGCTTGCCCGAGCGAAGCTGGATGGCGAGATCGGTGGCGGTCTGGGCCGTGAAGCTGCCGGTGATGTTCGCCTGGCCGCCGAGGATCGGCTCCTGGATGTTGGGCGCGGAGAGGACGACGTTGTCGAGGACGATGGCGAACGGCTTGTTGACGTTCTGCTGGGTGACCCGGGCGAAGGCCTTGGAGCCGCGGCCGTCGAAGCGGATGCTGACCGCCGCCTGGTTGTTCTGGTCGAAGGTCTGCTGGGCGTCGACGAGCTGGTCGCCGTTGACCATGGCCCTTCGGAGGACGGCGATGCGGCCGCCGCCGGCCATCGGCAGGACCTGGCTTCCGACCGGCGCCCGGCCCTGGGCGACCTGCTCGGCGCTGGCGGTGAGGTCGACCATCTTGAACTCGAGCCGGGCGGTCTTGCCGAGCAGGGCCTTCAGCCCCTCCGGATCCTGAAGGCCCGGCACCTGGACGAGGATTCGGTCCTTGCCCTGGCGGATGACGGTGACTTCCTTCGTGCCTTCCGGATCGACCCGGTTATAGACCACCTCGCGGGCGGTCTTCATCGCATTGTCCAGCGCCTCGGCGATTCCGGACTGCGTGGGCGTGAGCACCATCCGGGTCCCATCGACGACGGCGATGTTGAACGTCCGCGCGCCGGTCATCGCGACCGGCTGGGTCTGGTTGTTGGCGATCTCTCGGACCGCGTCGACCTGGGCGGGATCGCGGACCAGGAAGGAGAGGCGGCCGCCCGCGGTCGACATGTCGCCGACCTCGATCTTGGCGCGGCGCAGCTCGCTGCGCATGATGTCTTCCATCTGGTCGAGCCGCTGCTTGGCGACGTCGCTCGTATCCCCCTCGAGCAGCAGATGGCTGCCGCCGGCGAGGTCGAGGCCGAGGTTGATGCGCGCGCTCGGAACGAAGGCCGGCCATTTCGCGACCATCGATTCGGGGAAGAAGCTCGGGATCGCCATGGCGATTCCGGCCAGGCAGAGCAGGCTGACCGCCCACATCTTCCAGCGGGGAAAGTCCAGCATAAGCTCAGTCGTTCGCCGGCTTGGCGCCGTGCGGGCGGACTTCGCTGAGCATGGACTTCACCACCCGGACCCGGGTTCCGGTGGCGATCTCCAGCTCGATCTCGGCTTCATCGACCTTGGTGACCTTGCCGATCAGGCCGCCGCTGGTGACGGCGATATCGTTGCGCTTCACCGCCGCGATCATGCCCTGATGCTCCTTCACGCGCCGGGTCTGCGGCCGGATGAGGAGAAAGTAGAAGATGACGAAGATGAGCAGCAGCGGCGCGAACTGCACGAGCATGGAGGAAAGGCCTCCAGAGGCAGCGGCGCCGGACTGGGCATAAGCGGGCGATGAGAACATGAGGCTATACCTGGTGAGGGACCGGCGCCGACGCAAGCGTCCGGGTGAAGGCGGCGGCGACTAACATGCGTTGAGCGGCTTGCGCAAGCGGGGCCGCCTTGCGCCTCTGCGGGAGGAGTAATAGAATCCGGGGCCGGGCGGCATCGGGACGTCCGGGATCGGGGGGAGTCGGCATGAAGAAGGGTTTGGCCATTGCCGCGGCAGCGGCCCTGATCGCGCTTCCGGGCAGCGCGAGCGCGGCGCCCGACGGCAAGAATCGCAAGGTCACGGTCGAGAATCTGAGCAGCCAGACGGTGCGCGAGCTCTACGCCTCGCCGATCACCGCCAAGACCTGGGAGGAGGATTTGCTGGGACAGAAGACCCTGACGGCGGGCCAGAGCATCAGCGCCAATATCGATAACGGCACCAACGAATGCTATTACGACCTGAAGGCGGTGCTCGCCAACGGCAAGGCGCTGGAGCGCCGCAAGATCAACGTCTGCGCCGTCGCCAAATGGGTGATCGGCGACTCGGGCAATTCGGTCCAGTAATAGAAGCTCCCGCTCAGCCGCGGGGCTGCAGGAGGATCAGGGTCGAGGTGCCGTGGGCGAGGACCTTGCCGTCCTGGGACAGAAGCCGCGCCTCGGCGGTGGCGATCTGGCGGCCCCGGGTCACCACCCGCCCCTCGCAGCGGACGGGGGTTCCGTCGGGCGGGATCGGCCGGGTGAAGTTCACCTTGGTCTCGACCGTCGTATAGCCGACTCCCGCGGGAAGCTCGGAATGGACGGCGCAGCCGGCGGCGCTGTCGATCAGAGTCAGGGCGACCCCGCCATGGACCCCGCCGAGCGGATTGAGCAGATGCGGCCCGGCGGCGCCTTCGAACACCGCCCGGCCCGGCGCCACCTCGACCAGCCGGAAGCCCATCGTCGCCCCGATCGGCGGCGCGGGCAGAGTGCCGGCGATGATCGCCTGGAGCATTTCGAGCCCGCTCATGCCCTGGATTTCCTCGCGCGAGGCGATGCCGGTGCGGCGCTCGGAGCTCATGTCATGCCTCGTTCTAGGTTTCTATTTGCAACTAGATAGGCGGCCGGACTCCGTCAACGGGTGGCGCCAATTCTCCCAAGTGGCGGAGGACGCTTTTTTGGAGAGAAGGCGCGAAGGTACAAGAAAAAAAGCTTCGCTCGCCGAAAGGCGAACCATCATCGAATCCCGTCCAACGGAAGACGCACGCTGGCCTCCTTGTTTCTTGTACCTTCGCGCCTTCTCTCCAAAATGATTGGCCTTCGGCCTTGGAAGAAAGGCACGAGATGCAGCGGCGCGCCGGTTTGACCCGGCGTGGCTTGCCTTCGCGAGGGGCAAAGCCTAAGTCGCGCGCCTTGGGTGCCGGAAACGGCGCTTCGGTCGGGGCGTAGCGCAGCCTGGTAGCGCATCACACTGGGGGTGTGGGGGTCGGAGGTTCGAATCCTCTCGCCCCGACCATTCAATCGCCGGCGCGGACCTTCAGTTCCGGGCGCGCCGCGGCAGGTCGAAGAGCTGCTCCGGCCTGGCGATCTCCACCTGCTCGCTGCGCGTGCCTTCGCGATAGCCGAGCCCCCGCATGACCTTTTCGATATCGCTGCGATCGTAGTCGACGCCGTGGCAGGCGCGCAGGTAGGTGACCGCCGACGCGGTGTTGTAGCCGCCGAGGTTGAACAGGTCCAAGGCGTGGGCGATCCAGCGCTTTCCGGAGCGAAAGGCCATGGCCGGCTGCGTTCGGGAGCAGAGGACATAGTCGACGGCCGCCGCTTTCTCCCAGGCGATTCGGATCGACGGTTGGTAGCGGGAAGGATAGTCGTCCCGGTGCACGGAGGTCCCACGGACGGCGGAGACCTTTCGCAACGTGCCGCGCTCGGTCGAGCGGACGGCGGCGTTCGAGACCGGCTTCGACCAGGAACATTCCATCATATGGCAGTAGACGAGGCGCGGTGCCGGGCGGGCGGGCGCCGCCGCGGCGGCCAGCGCCAGGGTAAATGCGATCATGCCTTTGCTTCTCCCTTTCCATCCGTTGCCGGCTTCGACTCGGCGTCGAGGACCTTGGTGTAGAGCTTGCCGATCCCGATCAGGGCGATTCCGAGGACGAGGAAGGAGAGGATCCGGAGCACGCCTTCGAGCGCTCCGGCGTCGACCAGGAACACCTTGACCGTGGTCGCGGTGAGCAGGACCAGGCCGGCGAGGCGAAGCGCCTTGTCGGGCAGGCGAATGCCGCCGAGCAGCAGCGCCATCGAGAGCAGCAGGCCGGCCAGCGAATAGCCGTAGGATTCCGCCGACGTGAGGTAAGGCCCGTTCAGAAGCGGCCCCTGGAAGCCCTGCCGGACCATCAGCATGACGCCCAGCACCAGCGACGCCAGAGCGAGGATCAGCCAGGCGCCCGAGCGGGCGGTTCCGTCGGCACCTCGGCGGGCTCGGTAGAGCCAGTAGGCGCTGACCAGATAGGCCGGGGCGAGCAGGTTCAGGATCGGCAAGGCGCCGACATCCTGCGCCGCCCACAGGGGGTTGTGGATCAGCATGTCGAACCAGACGAGCCGGGCCGCGGCGAGCGCGGTGATCAGGGTGCCGGCGACCCAGCGCGCGACTTCGTCGAGGCCGCGGATCGGAATCCGGCCGCTGCAGACGAGCCAGCCGACGGCGAACAGGGCCTGGTTGACGATCGTCCGCTCGGCAAAGCCTCGAAGCTCGAAATCGGCGTTCGAGGACAGGCCGAACGCCTGCTTGAAGAGGAGATAGGCGGCGGCGCCCGCAAACACGGCCGCCAGAGCAATCGGCGCGGAGCGCAGGGAAGGGACGGGCGAGGGCAGGAAGCGCCAGATCGCGGCCAGGATCGCGGCCGGCAGGAGCAGGCCCTGGAGCGCGATCCCGGCCGACGGCAGGCGGGCCGCCAGCGCCGGCACTCCGACCAGCGAAAGTGTGAGCCCGCTCCAGAGATCCAGCACGCGTGCCACCGCCCACAGTGAGGCGATCCCCGCCGCGGCAAGGGTGACTGTCGCAAGCCCCCGGTCACCCAGCCGCCGGGCGACGAGGGCGGCGCCAAGGGCGATGGCGAGCCAGGCGGCGGGAACGAGAGCGGCCGGGAGCAGCTGCCAGGCGGCGAGCGCGAGCAGGATCATCGCCGTCCCCGCGGCGATGGCGAGCGGCGGGTCGAGCCTGTCGTCGCTCGCGGCGGCGCGCCGGCTCCAGGCGAGGAAGGCCGGTCCCGCCGCGAGGAGGAGGAAAAGCAGGCCCCAGAGCGGACGGTCCAGCCATTCCGGCCGCTCCGCCGCAAGGATCGCGGCCGGCCCGAGACAGGCCGCGCAGGCGGTGACGAAGGGCAGGAGCACCGGCTCACGGCGGAGCGCGGCGGGCAGCGATCCCAGAGCGAACAAAGCCGTGACCGCCGCCGCGACGGCGGCGATATGCTCGGGCCGGTCGAACGCCTTCACCGCGATCAGAAGCAAGGCGAGCGCCAGAGCGATCGCCGGCAGCGGCCGATATTCCGGCTTGCGGGGCTCGAGCAGGAGGCAGGCGACCGAGAGGAGGCCGAACAGGCCCCAGGCGGGCAGGCCGATATCGGCGCGCCCGACCAGCAATGCGAGCTGCAGGAGGCCGATCGCGGCCGGGCGAAGGAAGTCGAGCTGCCAGCCCGGGCCGGCGCGGAGCACCGACGCGCCGACGCTGACCAGGAGGATGAAGACTCCCCCGGCGAGCGCGTCCTGCCCGTCCCAGGCGAGCAGATAGCCGCTCCAGCCGAAGCTGAGCAAAGCCGCCGCCGCCGCCAGCCAGGTCCAGCCGCGGCGCCCGGCGAGGGTGAAGAGGGCGATGTCGAGCAAAGCGAGATAGGTGAGCAGCGGGATCGCGGTCTCGCTGCGCTCGCCGACCAGCAGGGGGGTGAGGAAGCCGCCGACCAGGCCCATCACCGCCGACGGCGCGCCATGGCGGAGCGACAGGATCAGCGCCACCCCCGTCACCATCACCATCAGCCCGAAAGCGGCGCCATTGCCGATCAGATGGTGGAGGACCAGCGAGCCGTAGACGGCGGCGTAGAGAACGAAGATGCCGGCGCCGACCAGGGCCTGGGCGACCCGGCGGTCGAGCGCCCAGTCGGCCCGGCTGCGCGCAACTTCGCCGAGGCCGAGGAGGAGCATTCCGAACAAGGCCGCCAGCCCCATCTGCACGGGCGGGGTGATCAGGCCGATCTGGACCGAATAGCGGACGAGCAGCACCCCGGCGACGGCGAGCGCGATCCCGCCCACCCAGATCATCAGCCGGCCGCCGACCCAGCGCTCGAAGAAGCCGCCGAGACTTTCGTGGGGAGGCGAGGCCTCCCACTCGGTGTCCGGCTCCGGCCCGGGCTGGTCGAGTATCGCGCTTGCCGGCTTCCGATCGGGAATGACGGCCGCCGGCGGCGGTGAAGGGCGGGGCTCGAAAACGAGATCGGGCCGCGCTTCGGACATGCCGGCGCGGTGGGACGTCTCCAGCTGGTGCTCCAGCGCCTTCACCCGCGACGACAGCTTCAGCGTGAAGACGAACAGGCCGGCCAGGGCCAGAAGAAGGAGAATGAGCTCCATCGCGGCGACGCTAGCGGGCGGCCGGTCCGCTGTCAGCGTTCAATCGTGACGGCGTAACTCCTCTCCCGTAAATAGGGGCGAGGGGTCCAGGGCTTCGATTGCAACGCCCGCGCCCGTCTCCCATATCGCCGCCGTCCAAGAGCGGGAGCGATTTCGATGGAAAGCTGGCACGGCACGACGATCCTGGCGGTGCGCAAGAACGGGCGCGCGGTGATCGCCGGCGACGGCCAGGTCACTTTGGGCCAGACGGTGATCAAGCCCAACGCCCGCAAGGTGCGGCGGCTCGGCGACGGAAGCGTCATCGGCGGTTTCGCCGGAGCGACCGCCGACGCCTTCACCTTGTTCGAGCGGCTCGAGCGCAAGCTCGAGCAGCATCACGGCCAGCTGATGCGCGCCGCGGTCGAGCTCGCCAAGGACTGGCGCACCGACAAATATCTTCGCAACCTCGAGGCGATGATGATCGTCGCCGACAAGGAAGTGACCCTGGTCCTGACCGGCAATGGCGACGTGCTCGAGCCCGGCGCCGGGGTCGCGGCGATCGGCTCGGGCGGCAATTTCGCGCTCGCCGCGGCGACCGCCTTGCTCGATTACGAAGCGGACGCCGAGACCCTCGCCCGCAAGGCGATGGCGATCGCCGCCGAGATCTGCGTCTACACCAACGGCAATCTGACCGTGGAGACGCTGGAGAGCGCGAATTGACCGGCTGGTCGGTCGAGCGGCTGGCCTGGGCCGACGAGATTCTGGGTGAGATAGAGCTTCCGAAACGCCCGATGCGGTTCCGCTCGAGCTTCGGCTCGGGCCTTTCGCGCCGGGCCGGGGATGCGCCCGGGACGGTCTGGGCGGTCGGCGACCGCGGCCCCAACATCAAGGTCAGGACGGCGGTGAAGCTTTACGGCCTCGACCGCATGGAGCGCCTGGCGGGCGAGGCGGGCGCCAAGATCATGCCGCGCCTCGACCTCGGCCCCGCCCTCGCCGAGCTTCGAGTCGCCGCGGGGCGGGTCGAGCTCGTCCGAAGCCTTCGAATCGCCGACGCTGAGGGCCGGCCGGTTTCCGGGCTGCCGGTGCCGGGTGGACTTCACACGCGCTGCGAGCCCGCCTTCGACCTTGCCGGCGAGCCGCTGGAGCCGGACCCCGGCGGCCTCGACACGGAGGGGATCGCGGCGCTTACCGACGGCGGCTTCTGGGCGAGCGACGAGTTCGGGCCGTCGCTGGTCCGCCTCGATTCCGAAGGGCGGGTGCTGAAGCGGCTGGTGCCGGAAGGGACCAAGCTCGACGGCGCCGCCTATCCGGTCGAAGCCTGCCTGCCCGCCATCGCCGCCCGCCGCCAGCTCAACCGGGGCTTCGAGGCGATCGCGCTTTCGGCCGACGGCAAGTGGCTGTTCGTCGCCTTCCAGAGCCCCCTCGCCCACCCCGACGAAGCCGCGCACGAGCGGGCCCGTCACGTCCGGCTGTGGCGCCTCGATTCGGCGACCGGCGCGTTCGCCGCCCAATATCTGTACCCGCTCGATCCGCCCAGGGCCTTCCGCCGCGACCGCGAGCGGGGGCCGCTGAAGCGCAGCGACCTCAAGATCAGCGAGCTGTGCTGCGTCGGCATGGATTCGCTGCTCGTTCTGGAGCGCGGCTCCGAGACCACCAAGATCTACCGGGTGAACCTCGACGATTCGTCGACGCTTCCGAGCGAGCATCTCGACATCGCCACCCGCCCGACCGTCGAGGAGCTCAGCGCCGACGAGGACGGGCCGGGCCTGCCCGTGCTCGCCAAGCATCTCCTGTTCGACACCGACGAGGCGCCGGAGGTGGGCGCGGACCTCGAGGGGATGGCGATCCTCTCTCCGTGCGAGCTTCTCCTCGTCAACGACAATGATTTCGGGGTCGAGGGGGCCGAGACCGGCTTCTGGCGCGTTCGCTTCGACGACGATGTCCTGGCCTGAGCCCGCAATGACCCCGATTCGCCTCGCTCTGCTCCCGATCGCCGCCGGCCTCGCCTTGCTCGCCGGCTGCGGCGGCGGCGGCGATTACGAGCCTGAGGTCCGGGCCGGGGAGAAGAAGCTCGGCGCCCAGCAGCATCCGCAGCTGCTCGCGGAGTTCGGCGGCGCCTATCGGGCTCCGGAGGCGGATTATGCGCGGCGAGTCGGCGAGAAGGTCGCGGCGGCGGCGGGCCTCGAGGGGGAATGCACCTTCACGCTGGTCAACAGCGATGTCGTCAACGCCTTTGCCGTGCCCGGCTGCTACATCTACGTGACCCGGGGCCTGATGGGCATCGTCAATTCGGAGGCCGAGCTCGCCTCGGTGCTCGCGCACGAGGTCGGACATATCGTCGCCGCCCACAATCGCCGGCATCAGAGGCGGTCGCTGTGGCGAAGCCTCGGCGTGTGGGCGGTGGGCGCGATCACCGGGTCCGAGGACCTCAGCCGGATCGCCGGCCGGGCCGCCGAATATTTCACCCTGCGCTATTCGCGGAACCAGGAATATGAGGCCGACGATCTGGGAGTCCGCTACCTCGCCGCGGCCGGCTACGACCCCTATGCGGCCGGCGACATGCTCGGAGCGCTCGGCCGGCACGAGCAATATATGGGCCGGACCCGCGGCCGCGACGAGGCCCGCGCCATCCCCGAATGGGCCCGCACCCACCCGCTCGCCGGCAACCGGGTCGAGCGGGCGGCGAAGAGCGCGGCGGCGACCGGGATCGCCGACGGTGCCCTGCCGGAGCTGGAAGGCCCCTACCTGCGCGAGCTTGACGGACTGCTCTACGGCGACGATCCCGCGCAGGGCTTCGTCGACGGACGCCGCTTCGCCCATCCGGTGATGCGGATCGGCTTCGAGGCTCCGCAAGGCTTCACCCTGACCAACAGCCCGCGCTCGATCCTGATCGAGGGACCGGACGGGCTGCGCGGCGAATTCGGCGGCGGGCCGATGCCGCCGGGCGGGCTGCCGGCTTATACGGAAGGCCTGATCCGGACGCTTCTGCGCGGGACTCCGGCCCAGGCGGGACCGGCCGAGCCGGCGCGGATCAACGGCCTTCCCGCCCTGCTCGTGCCCGTCCTGGTGCAGACCGGGGAGGGCTCGATCGAGCTCAGCATCGCCGCTTATGACGGAGGCCGCGGCGGCGCCTATCATTTCATCATGGTCGCGCCGCCCGCCGACGCCTCGCGCGCGGCAATGACCACCCTGTTCGGGTCGTTCCATCTGCTCTCGGAAGAGGAAGCGCGAAGCCTCAGGCCGCGGCTGATCCGGACCGTGCAGGTGGGCCCGGGCCAGACCCCGGCCAGCTTCGCCGCCCTGATGGCGAGCGACCACCCGCTCGACCATTTCCTGATGCTCAACGGCCTCGCCCCGGGCCAGGCGCCCAAGCCCGGCGACATGGTCAAGATCGTCACCTTCGCGCCGCGCTGAGGGCTGTTTCGGGCCGGGCGCCATCCGTGCCGGGCTTCCGGCGGCGGGCCCGGCCGACGGATTCAACGCAACGACGCGACGACGCAACGAACGCGGAGCGCTCTCCGGGTCGGAGCATGACCGGGAACGCGGTGAGCTGGTCCGCTTCGCGGAAACGTTGCGTCGTTGCGTTCAAAATTGAGCTCGCACCGCAAAGGCGACCTGGCGCTCGAGGCGAGGCGGGCCTTACCCGGTTTCGGCGAGCAGCCATGACCGGAACGCCGCCATGGCGGGCGTCGGCTTGCGCGACTTGAGGGTGGTCAGCCAGTAGCCGCCCAGGGCGATTTCGAGACGGAACGGCCGTGCCGCTTTGCCCTCCGCCAGCTCGCGCTCGAACATCCGGGCCGGCGCGAGCGCGACTCCGTGGCCGGCCAGCGCCGCCTCGATCATCAAGGCGGCGCTGTCGAAGACCGGACCGGTCAGGGCGGGGGTCGGCACCCCCGCCGCCTCCAGCCAGGCCGGCCATTCGCCGACCCGGTAGGAACGAAGCAGGGTCTCGGCGACGAGATCGGCGGGGTCGCTCAGCCGGGCCGCGGTCTCAGGCGTGCAGAGCGGGGTCAGCGGCGCGTCGAAGAGGAGGATTGCGTCGGTGCCGTGCCAGGCGCCGTCGCCGAAGCGGATGGCGAAATCGAGGCCCTCCTCGGCGATGTCGACCCGGTTGTTGTTGGTGGTCAGCCTGAGGTCGACGAAGGGATGCTCGGCGCGGAAGGCGGCGAGCCTGGGCAGAAGCCAGCCGAGCGCGAACGTTCCGACCGCGCCCACCGAAAGCCCCTCGCGCCCCTTGCCGCCGTCGAACGCGTCGAGCGCCGCCGCCACCTTGTCGAAGGCCTCGCGAAGCACCGGCAGCAAAGCCTGGCCTTCGTCGGTCAGCCCCAGCCCGCGCGGGAGCCGCCGGAACAGCGGCACTCCGAGCCGCTCCTCGAGCGCCTTGACCTGGTGGCTGAGCGCCGGCGGAGTGACGCACAATTCGATCGCCGCCCTGGTGAAGCTCAGGTGACGCGCCGCCGCCTCGAAGGCGCGAAGGCCGTTCAGGGGCAGATAGGGGCGGATCATCCTGTTCTTCTAGCCGGGCCGGTCATGGGCGGAAGATGAAGAAATCTATCGGCTGCCGCTAGCTATCCTCGTGCGATGGGGTCTCGCCGGGCGGGCCGGCGATGATTAGGCTGGCAGCCATGGACCGCCGCGCCTTCATCGGCTCCGCCGCCGTGAGCCTCGCCTTGCCGGGTTGCGTGACCGCGCCCCGTTCCTCCACCGCCGGTGCCGGCTGCCTGCCGCCCGTCGACGTGTCCGCCTCGCGAGTCATCCGGACGGTGGCGGGCCTTCGCCCCTTTCGGGCCTCGGGCTTCGTCGTCCGGGCGGAAGCGCTGGGCGACCAACGGCTGGTTCACAATTACGGCCATGGCGGCGCCGGCATCACCCTGAGCTGGGGAAGCTCGAAGCTCGCGACCCGGATCGGGCTTCAGGGCCATCGCGGCCCGGTCGCCGTGATCGGCGCGGGGGTGATGGGGCTGACCACCGCCCGGCTCGTCCAGGAGGCGGGGTTTGCGGTCACGCTCTACACCGAGGCGCTGCCGCCCGACACCACCTCCAACATCGCCGGCGGCCAGATCTCGCCTTTCGGCCATTTCAGCGACGGCGAGGTGACTCCCGAATGGCGGGCGCAATTCGCCGCGGCGATGGACTATAGCTGGCGGCGCTTCCAGATCATGGTCGGCGACGATTACGGCATTCGCTGGCTGCCGACCTTCCAGGAATCCGCCAATGCGGGGCGCTGGTCGGACCGCTTCCATCCCGACTCCCGAGCCCTGAACCGGGCGGAGCATCCCTTTCCGGTCGCGAGCCTGGTCCGCTACAACACGATGTATGTCGAGACCGGCCGCTTCCTGCGCGAGCTGACCCGGGACGTGCAGATCGCCGACGGCCGGATCGAGGTCCGGAAATTCGCGACTCCCTCGCAGATCGCGGCCCTTCCCGAGCGGCTTGTCTTCAACTGCACCGGCCTCGGTTCGCGCGAACTGTTCGGCGACAAGGAATTGCATCCGGTGCGCGGCCAGCTCGCCATCCTGATCCCGCAGCCGGAGGTGCGCTACGCCTTCGCCGGCCAGGCCGGCTACATGTTCCCGCGCGCCGACGGGATCCTGCTCGGCGGCACCTTCGAGCCGGACGAATGGGAAGCGGTGCCTCGGCCGGCCGACATCGAGCGCATCGTCGCCTCGCACAAGGAATTGTTCGGCGGCTTTCGGTGTACGGGTTGACTCCCCTCTCCGTTCTTCACGGGAGAGGGGTTTTTCCGCGCTATCCCGTCCGCCCCGCCATTGCCGCTTCCAGCACGGTCCGCGCCGCGGTGGAATCGAACGGGAGCGGGTTGCCTCCGGCGGACGGGTCGGCCTCCGCCATGATCGCGATCCGCTCCAGATCCGTTGCGGAAACGCCGAGCTCGGCCAGCGTGTGGGGGATGGCGAGGCGCCGGCGAAGTTCGACTATCCAGCCCAGGAAGCCGTCGAAAGACGAGTCCTCGAGGCCGATATAGCCCGCGAGCCGGGCCAGGCGTTCCCCGATCGCGCCGCGGTTGAAGGCCAGGACGTAGGGCATCAGAACCGCGTTGGTCAGGCCGTGATGGGTGCCGAGCAGGGCCCCGATCGGGTGCGACAGAGCATGCATTCCGCCGAGGCCCTTCTGGAAGGCGGTCGCGCCCATCGACGCCGCGACGAGCATATGGCCGCGCGCCTCGATGTCGGCGCCTTGCTCCACGGCGCGGGGCAGCCAGTGGGCGATCAGCTTCATCCCTTCGGCGGCGATGCCGTCGGCCATCGGGTGGAAGCCGGGCGCGCAATAGGCTTCGAGGCAGTGGGACAAAGCATCCATGCCGGTGGCGGCGGTGACGTGCGGCGGCAGGCCGAGGGTGAGCTCGGGATCGAGGATGACGACCGCCGGCATCATCTTCGGGTGGAAGATGATTTTCTTCACGCCGGCTTCCCGATCGAGGATGACTCCGGCGCGGCCGACTTCGGAGCCGGTGCCGGCGGTGGTCGGAACCGCGACGACGGGCGCGATCCCGGCGGGATCGGCGCGCGACCACCAATCCTCCTTGTCCTCGAAATCCCAGATCGGCCGGGACTGGCCCGACAGGAACGCGATGACCTTGCCGACGTCGAGCGCGCTGCCGCCGCCGAACGCGATCACGCCGTCGTGGCCGCCCTCGCGGTAGCAAGCGAGACCGGCCTCGACGTCCGCGCCGACCGGATTGGGATGGATGGCGCAGAACAGGCCGGCGCCGGCGGCGGCCCGCGCCGCCTCCACCATCGGCAGCCGGGCGAGCGCCGGATCGGTGACGAGCAGCGGCCGCTCCATGCCGAGGCTCCTGCAAGCTTCGCCAAGCTCGCCGATGCGCCCGACGCCGAAGCGGATCGCGGTCGGATAGTTCCAATTGGCGTGGGGCATCAGGCGCTCCGCAGGTGAAGGGATTTGGGGCGGGTGACGCTGTCGAAGCCGTAACGGCCGAGCGAGGCGCCGCGGCCGCTCTCCCTGACTCCGGTCCAGGCCAGCATAGGGTCGAGATAGTCGCAGCGATTGAGGAAGATTGTACCGGCTTCGACCTGCCTCGCCAGCCGTTCCCACGCCTTCAGATCCCGGGTCCAGATCGACGCGGTCAGGCCGTAATGGCTGTCGTTCATCAGCCGAACGGCGTCCTCGTCGCCGGCGACCTTCATGAGGCCGGCGACCGGGCCGAACGTCTCGCTCCTCATGACAGACAGCGAATGGGACACGCTGGTCAGCACCTGCGGCGTCACATATTGCCCTTCGCCTTCGTCGGCCGGGAAGAGCCCGCGCTCGACATGGGCCACGGCGCCCGCTTGGACCGCCTCCGCCACCTGCCGCCGGACCCGGGCCGCGCCCCTGGCCGTGGCCATCGGTCCGAGGGTCGTTTCGGGGTCCAGCGGATCGCCGAGCCGAAAGGCCCGAGCGGCCTCGACCATCCCGTCGAGAAACGGTTCCCAGACCGCCTCGTGGACATAGACGCGCTCGACTCCGCAGCAGGACTGTCCGCTATTGTAGAAGGCGCCGTCGGCTATGCCTTCGATCGCGGCGGCAAGATCGGCGTCGGCGCGGACATAGGCCGGGTCCTTGCCGCCCAGCTCCAGGGTGAGGGTGGTGAACGAGCCGGCCGCCACTTTCTCGATGGCTCGGCCGCCGGCGACCGAGCCCGTGAAAGTGGCGTGATCGACGAGGCCGGAGTGAAGCAGTTCGCCGGTCGCCTCGTGACCGAGGAAGAGGTTGGCGAACAGCCCGTCCGGAAGGCCGGCGGCAGCGAAGGCCTCGGCGAAATGTTCGCCGGCGAGCAGGGTCTGGGCGCTGTGCTTCAGGATCACTCCATTGCCGGCGATCAGGGCGGGGACGATCGTGTTGGCGGCGGTGAGGAACGGGTAGTTCCACGGCGCGATCACCATCACCAGCCCCGCCGGAACCCTGACTACCCGGCCATGCCCGTGGACGTCGTCCGCCAGCGCTTCGGGCGCGAGCGCGATCATCGCGTCGACCCGTTCCTTCAGCGACCGAAGCTCGCCGCCGTAGCGGACCGGGCGGCCCATCTGCCAGGCGAGCTCGGGCACGATCCGGGCGTTCGTCCGCTCCATCGCCGCCAGGAACCGCGCGACGGCGTCGCATCGCTCGCCGAGCGGGACGAGAGCCCATTCGCGCTGCGCCCGGCGGGCGCGATCCAGCGCCCGGCCGACCTCCGCGTCTGTTGCGAGCGGCCGCCGCGCATATTCGCGGCCGTCGACGGGGGAGAGGCAGACGAGGTCGCTCAAGGGCTTTCTTCCACGTTATCCTTACCGCTCATCCTGAGTAGAGGCTGAGCGAAGTCGAAGCCTCGTATCGAAGGGCCGTCCTTCGATACGCCGGTTCGGCAAGCTCACCGGCTACTCAGGATGAGCGGGGGTGGAAAGCCCCTGCCCCCGCTTTCACCCCTCAGATGATCTCGAAATAGCGGGCGAGCTGCCAGTCGGTCACCGCCTTGCGCGCCTCGCGCTCCTCCCATTCGCGGGTGGCGGCATAATGGTCGACGAACTCGGCGCCGAACAGCTCGAGCGCCGCCTTCGAGCCGCGCAGCCGCTGGGCGGCGTCCCACAAGGTGGAGGGAAGCGCCCGCTCCGGCGGCGGCGCCTGCGCATAGGCATTGCCTTTCACCGGCGCGTCCGGCTCGATTTGATTGGCGATCCCCCACAAGCCCGAGCCGATCGCGGCGGCGAGCGCGATGTACGGATTTATGTCCGCTGCGGCGATCCGGTATTCGACCCGCTGGGTCTTGTCGGAGCCGCCGATCACGCGCAGCGCGCAGGTGCGGTTCTCATAGCCCCAGAGCGAAGCGGTCGGCGCCCAGAAGCCGGGGATCAGCCGGGTGAAGGCGTTGACGGTGGGCGCGACCATCGCCAGCAGCTCCGGCATCAGCGCCTGCTGGCCGCCGACGAACCAGCGCATCTCCCGCGACATGGCGAGGTCCTCGCCCTCGGCGTAGAAGCGCGACTTGCCGCTCGTCGAATCGACCAGCGACATGTGCAGGTGGCCGGACGAGCCGGGCCAGTCGTTCGACCATTTCGCCATGAACGTCGCCATCCAGCCGCGGCGCTGGCAGAGGATCTTGACGAGGGTCTTGAACAGGGCCGCCTTGTCGGCCGCCTCGAGCGCGTCGTCGACCCGGATCGCGCCTTCGACGACTCCGGGTCCCGTCTCGGTGTGGAGCCCCTCGAGCTCGATCCGCATCTTGTCGCAGGTCGACCAGAGCTCGTCGTAGAAATCGGAATGAACTCCGGAGCGGAGCATCGAATAGCCGAAATGGCCGGGCGTGATCGGCTTCAGGCCGCGATAGTTCTTGTCGCGGACCGAATGGGGAGTCTCCTCGAAGACGAAGAATTCGAACTCGGCGGCCGCCTTGACCTTGCAGCCGATCGAAGCCGCGCGGTCGAGCACCCGGCGAAGCAGCCCGCGCGGGCAGATCGCCTCCGCGGCGCCGCTGAACTCGCCGAGGACGAGCGGCATCCCGCCCTCGAACGGCATCGCCCGCTCGGTCTCGGGCAAAAGCCGCACTTCCGCGTCGGGATAAGCGGTGTGCCAGCCGGTGAAGGCGGCATTGTCGTAGAGCTGGTCGCTCGAATCCCAGCCCAGAACCACGTCGCAAAAGCCGAACCCGCCGGCCAGGGCCGAGGCGAGCTTGTCGGGCGCCATATATTTGCCTCGGAAGATTCCGTCGACGTCGAACACGCCCACCTTGGCGCAGGCCGGGCTGCGCTTGCGGACTCGCTCGACCAGGTCGTCCTTCGCCATGCTCGCGCCTTTTTCTGTTCCTCGCTTGCCATAGCACCCCGTCAGTCCCGCGAAACCGGGAATCCAGGCAGACCGGGCGCAGCGCCACCGCCGGACTGGATCCCCGCCTGCGCGGGGATGACGGATAGGATCGCCGCTTGATTCCCGTCCCGCCCGCGCCATCTAGCGGGCAAGAGAGCATCCCACGGGCCCCAGGACGTCAATGAACGACAATCTCACCCCCAAGGCGGTGGTCGCCGCCCTCGACGAGCATATCGTCGGCCAGACGGACGCCAAGCGCGCGGTCGCGGTGGCGCTGAGGAACCGCTGGCGGCGACAGCGGCTCGAGCCCGGGCTTCGCGAGGAGGTGACTCCCAAGAACATCCTGATGATCGGGCCGACCGGCTGCGGCAAGACCGAGATCAGCCGGCGGCTGGCCAAGCTCGCCGACGCGCCCTTCGTCAAGGTCGAGGCGACCAAGTTCACCGAGGTCGGCTATGTCGGCCGCGACGTCGAGCAGATCGCCCGCGACCTGGTCGAGGAAGCGGTCCGGCTCGAGAAGGAGCGGCGCCGCCTCGCGGTCAGGGACTCCGCCGAGGCGGCGGCGATGGAGAGGCTGATCGAGGCTCTGACCGGCAAGGGCGCCAGCGAAGCCACGCGCGAAAGCTTCCGCCAGCGCTTCCGCGAAGGGCATCTCAACGGCTCCGAGGTCGAGCTGGAGCTCTCCGAGACTCCGAACGCGCCGTTCGAGATCCCCGGAATGGGCGGCCAGGTCGGAATGATCAATCTCTCCGAGATGATGTCGAAGGCGCTCGGCCAGGCGCCGAAGAAGCGCCGCCGGCTCAAGGTCGGCGAGGCCTGGACCCGGCTGGTCGAGGAGGAAGCGGACAAGCGCCTCGACCCCGACGACGTCAGCCGGGTCGCGCTCGCCGACGCCGAGGCCAACGGCATCGTCTTCCTCGACGAGATCGACAAGATCGCGGTCTCCGACGTTCGCGGCGGATCGGTTTCCCGCGAGGGCGTCCAGCGCGATTTGCTGCCGCTGATCGAGGGCACCACGGTCGCGACCAAATACGGGCCGATGAAGACCGACCATATCCTCTTCATCGCCTCGGGCGCCTTCCATGTCGCCAAGCCGTCCGACCTTCTCCCGGAGCTTCAGGGCCGGCTCCCGATCCGGGTCGAGCTGAAGGCGCTGACCGAGGAGGATTTCGTCCGCATCCTGTCGGACACGCGCGCCAGCCTCACCGAGCAATATATCGCCCTGATCGCCACCGAAGGCGTCGAGATCGAGTTCACGAAGGACGGCATCCGGGCCATCGCCCGAATCGCCGCCGAGGTGAACGGCCAGATCGAGAATATCGGCGCCCGAAGGCTCTCGACCGTGCTCGAGAAGCTGCTCGAGGACGTCAGCTTCGAGGCCGAGGAGCGCCGCGGCGACCGGGTCGTCGTCGACTCGGCCTATGTCGAAGCCCAGCTCGCCGACATCGCCCGCGACACCGACCTGTCCAAATACGTGCTCTGAGCGCGCGCGCACTTCACCACCTGCTACAAACGTGGCATGCTGGCCATCCCAACAGGACAAGGCCAGGCATGATCGGGCTGATCGCGCTCGTTTTGGCGGCAGCGCAAGCGGGGAGCGCCGCTCCCGAAGGCGATTGGCGGGCGACGGCTCGCCAGGACGTCGAAGCGTCTTATCGCCTGTACGTCGAAAACCATCCGGGCATGCACGACCCGCAAAATCCTTCGTTTCCCGAGCGGCTGAAGCGCGCCCGAGCGGCGGGCCTGGGCCAGGCGGAAAAGGCGGCGGACCTTGCCGGCTATCGCGACGCCCTTGGCGCCTTTTCCGCCGTCCTTGGCGACGGCCACGCCTTGGCCTTCGCCACCGTCCCGCCAGCGAGTGCTACGCCGGCGCGGCAATGGCCCGGCTTCGTCGCCGCCTGGCGGGGCAAAAGGCTGGTCGTGCACAAGGCTTCCGGCGACGCGCCGGCACCGAGAGGCTCGGCGATCCTCGGCTGCGACGGCCGCGATTCCGAAGCGCTGGTGAAGGCGCGCCTGATGGCCCTCAATTTCCGAGCCGCCGAAGGAGGGCAATGGTGGTTCCGGGCGCCGCAGGCCTTCACCGCCTCGCCCACCTTCATGCAGATGCGGCCGGAGCGGTGCACCTTTCGAACGCCGGCCGGCAGGAAGCTGGTCGCGCCGCTGCGCTGGACGCCCGCCCCGGCGGACTTCGCCGATCTGTTGAGGGCGGCGAGCGACGGCGAGCGGACGCCGATCGGCCTGAGCGAGCCGCGCGACGGGCTCTTCCTCGTCGGCCTTCCCGATTTCCAGCCGAACTCCGATTCGGTGCAGGCCTATCGCCGGCTGTACGAGGAGATCCGGGCACGCCGGGCCGAGCTCAAGCGCGCGAGAGCGCTCATCCTCGATCTGCGCCACAATAACGGCGGCTCTTCGAGCTGGCCGAAGCAGGCGGCGGAGGCGATCTGGGGGAAGGCGCCGGTCGACACCGCGCTCGCGCTTCATTTCCGCCAGGTGCGTATCTGGTGGCGCGCGAGCGAGGGCAACACAGCCTATCTGCCGAAGATGGCGGCGAGCATCCGCGCCAACGGCAATGCCGCCGTCGCGGACGCCATGGACAAGGTCGGGGAAGGCATGCGGGAAGCGCTCGGGCGCGGCGAGGCCTTCTATGTCGAGGGCGGCGACGCGCCGGAGCCGGCGAGCCTTCCGGAGGCCGTGAAATCGGACTTCGAAATACCCGTCTATGTGATCACGCCGGGCCGGTGCGCGAGCGCGTGCCTCGATGCCGTCGACATCTTCACCCGCTTCGACAAGGTCATTTTGATCGGCGCGCCGACGTCGGCGGATTCGACCTATATGGAGGTCCGGATCGAGGATCTGCCCTCGGGGAAGGGCCAGATCGTCATCCCCACCAAGCTGTGGGCCGGACGGCCGCGCGCCGCGGGCGAATATTATCGGCCGAAGATCGAGGTCGCGGCCCTCGACTGGTCGACGGCGACGTTCCTCGACCGAATCGAGGCGGATCTCGCCGGCCGCTGAAGGCGGTCCTCGCTAGCGGTCCCGCCCGGGCTCGCGAGCCGCGCCGCCCGTATTGCCGGCGTCATCCTCGATCTCGTCCTCGACGATATTCACATCCGGCATCGGGAACGGGCAGCCCACCGCCGCCGCCGCCGCTATCGAGAGAGGCCGGGCGGGCCTCCGGATCTTCCTTGGGCACCGGCAATTGCCATTCGTCGCTCATTCGCTTTCTCCTCTTGCTCCACCAACGCGCAGGGCGGCGGACGGTTCTTACTTCGCGCCCAATCGAGTGAAAATGGCGGTTATCGGGGATCGTTGTGCTAGGTTAATGAAACTGGCAGCGTCCTCACCGCGTTCTCCACTCGATTTTCACGGGGAAAGGAACCCAAGTCATGCGTAAATTCACCCTCGCCTTCTGCGCCGCCGCCATGGCCGTCCCGGTCGTCCCGGTCCTTCCGACCACGGCCGCCTACGCCAACCATAACGGCTATTATCATGGCAAGACCTGGCGCGACTCGCGCGGCCGCACGCGCTGCCGCCGCGCCAACGGAACGGTCGGGGTCATCGTCGGCGGCGCCGCCGGCGCTCTCGTTGGCCGGGCGATCGACGGCGGCCGCCACCGCACGACGGGCACCGTCCTCGGCGCCGCCGCCGGCGCTCTTGCCGGCCGCGAGGTCGCCCGAAGCAAGCGCCGCTGCCGCTAAGGCTTCGAGCCTTTAAGATCGGACTCGGGGCGCCTCCCCTCAAGGAGGCGCCCCGTTTTCATGTCCGGCGCGGCTCGATTGCCATCGCCGCGGGCGCCGCCTAGGCTCCGGCCATGGAAGAGCAAGGCTTGCCTGGCCTGCAGGCGCGATACGAAATCGTGCCGTCCGGCGAGGGGGTCGAGCTGAGGCTCGGGCTACGCTTCGATCCCGCCGAGGCTGGGCCCGCGGAGCCCGCGCGCGGCGTCTGGCTCGAGCTTTGGGGCCGGCTCGCCGGAGGCACCGGAACCAGGCTGCCGCCCGCGACGGCCGGCCTGGTCACGAGCCTCGCCGCGGCCCCGCTGACCGTCACCGCCGACGGCGTCGAGCTTCGCGAACGGCTTGCCGATTTCGTGGCGGAGGTCGCCGCCGGACCGGCGCCGGCGGCCGCTGCCATCGCGGTCGACCTGGCGTTCAGCCTCGCCCGCCAAAGTATCGCGGACCTGCCGAACGACATCTTCGAGCTCGGCGTTCGCCTCGACGTAGGGGCGGCGCCGGTAGTGATCGCTTTGCCTCGGCTGGAGGGCGGCCTGCGCGCTTTCGCCACCGCTTTCGAACAGGCTTGGCAGGGCTTCGACGGCGCGGACGGGCACCTCGTCCTGGCCGCGGAATCGTCCGGGGATTCGGCCCTCTGGTGCGTGAGGACCGGGACGGCGCACGGCCTCGCCATCGCACCGGCGGCGGCGGCCGAAATCGTGGCTTATGCCGTTCCGCCCCTCTCCACAGGGCCGCTCTCGGGAACGATCGAGGGGGCGGATGGCGGTGCGGTTCGGGTCGAGGCCATCGACCTCGACCATTGGTGGGACCTTTTCGCCGCCGAGTTGGGCCGGCTGGCCGCCGACCCCGGCGACCTTCAGGGCCGCTTCGAGCGCGCGCGCGGCGATCTCGCCCGGGGGATGGCCGGCCGTCTCGTGCCGGTGGCCGGGCAGCCGCACGCCGGGGGAATCAAGGAGGCCCGAGCCGTTTTCGAGGCGGCGGCAACGGCCGACCTGCGCTCGCGCCCGGTCGTCGTCGGCATTGCGGTGGAGGTGAGCCGGGGCGCACGGCTTCTCGGCGAGCCCGCTTCGGTCCTTCACGGCAAAGCCTCGACCCCCTCCGGCACCGCGGGCGCCGCCGCTGGCTCGCCGGGCGCGGTGCGGTTGAAGGCGGGGCGGCAGTGGCTGGCTTATGCGGCGCCGGAGCCCTTCGACGACCGAACGCATCAGGCCTTTTCGATCCGCTTCGACGGTAACCGGATCGAGCGCGGCGACGCTCCAACGCTCGGCCTGATCCTTCAGTCGAACGCTCCCGGCGTGGACCTCGGCCCGCAATCCGCCCCGGTGCCGCGGATCGGAGTGCCGGGCCTGCCCGCTTTCCCGGTTGCCGAGGCCATGGCTTCGCCCGAGGCGGAAGCGCCGGCCGCCGCTCTGGCGTGGACGGTGGAGATCGAAACCCCAGCGATCCCCGCCGCTCGGGACCGGCTCGAACTGGCCATCGACCTCGAAGGCGGGGCCGCCCCGACCCGCTCGCCGGGCCCGGCGCCCGAAGGGGCGCTGTTCGAAGCGCTCGGCCGGGCCGTCCGCTTCGGCGGAACGCTTCCGGCAGAGCCCGATACCGAGGCGCTCGCTCGGTTCGCCACCCTTGCCGAGGCCGTCGCCGAAGCGCTGCCCGGCTGGCAGGCGCCGGTGCGCGAACCGCCTCCGCTGCCGGGGGACTGGGTTTACAGCATCGACTTCGCCGAATGGCCGATTCTGGTCGTCGGCCGCGCGGCGCAAGGCTCCGGGCGGCGCCCGCTTTGGCCGAGCGTGGCGGGCTATGTCACTCCAACCTCCGAGGACGCGACCGCCCGCTACCAGCCCGAAGCCGGCGGCGCGGCCGGCGCGGGGCTTCGAATCTCGGTGCCCGGCCTTCGCCTGCTCGGCAATCGGAGCGTCCGGGTTCATGGCCGCATAAGCCGCAATATCGGGCTCGATCCCGCCTTCGTCTATCATGGCGGCATAGCCTCGAGCGCGCCCTGTTCCCCTTCGTTGGAATGGCAGGCACCGCAACCCGAGCCACGAGCGGAGAGCCTCGAGGCGGCACTCGGAGCGCTGCTCGCCGCGATCGACGAGGATTCGCAGCGGCCCTACGCCCTGGGCGTTCAGGCAGAATTGGTGAGGCCCCTGGATTCGGGCGGCGAGGCGGCGCTCGAAACGCGGATCCCGCTTGCCGCAATCCGGCGAGTGGCGATCGGCGGCGAGGATTGCGTCAGTCCGGCCGAGCTGAAGGCGCAGCTCGCCAAGGCGTTGGCGGCGGCGCGAGCCCAGCTCGATCCGGATTATCGCGAGGAAGAGATCGCGCTTGCGGTCACCTTGCTCGACGAGGAATCCGCCGACAGTCCCCTGGCCCGGCTGAACGTCCGGATCCGGGCGCCGGGTAACGCCGCCTGGTGGAGCCCTGCCTGGAGCAGATCGTCTTATTGATCCGCCATTGCGAGAAGCGAAGCGACGAAGCTACATTCGCAATGACGGAGGTGAGTCAGCCTGAAACGATCAGGCCCTAGACGTCCAGATTCGCCACGTTGAGCGCATTCTCCTGGATGAACTCGCGCCTCGGCTCGACGACGTCGCCCATCAGCCGGGTGAAGATCTCGTCGGCGACGTCGGCCTGGGCGACCTCGACGCGCAGAAGCGAGCGGTTGTCGGGGTCGAGGGTGGTTTCCCAGAGCTGGTCGGCGTTCATCTCGCCGAGACCCTTGTAGCGCTGGATGGCGAGGCCCTTGCGGCCGGCGGCGAGGATGGCGTCGAGCAATTCGGTCGGGCGGCGGACGAGCACGCCGCGGACGTCGGGCGCGCGCTCCGGCGGCGTGTCGGCCTCGTCGCCGTCGATCACTCCCTCCTCTTCGACGGCCGCCGACGCGCTCTTCATCGAGACCAGGCGCGAGGCGCTGGCATAGGTGGCGGCCTGCTCGGCGGTGAGGCCGTGAAGCTTGCGCGCTTCCGCCGACGCCACGAACTTGTGGTCGACGACGTGGTGGTCGGTGACTCCGCGCCACAGGCGGCGAAGGACATAGTCGCCGTCGGCGCCGATCTCGCCGGTCCAGGTCGAGGATTCGTCGCTGGCCTGAAGGAAGGCCGCGGCCCGGGCGATCGCCTCGGCCCGCTTCGCCGGGGGCAAAGCCGGGTCGAGCGCTCCGTTCAGGGCGAGCGCCTCGATCAGTCCGGGATCGTAGCGGCGCGGGACGTAGCGCATCAGGCTTCGGACCCGGCGGGCATGGTCGGCGAGATCCTTGAGATCGACTCCGGTGCGCGGTCCCTCCGCGGTCTCAAGCCGCATCAGGCCGATGCCGGCGTCGACCAGATAATCGTCCAGCCTGGCATCGTCCTTGAGATAGACTTCGGAGCGGCCCTTGGCGACCTTGTAGAGCGGCGGCTGGGCGATGAAGAGGTGGCCGCGCTCGATGATCTGGGGCATCTGCCGGTAGAAGAAGGTGAGCAGAAGCGTTCGGATATGGGCGCCGTCCACGTCGGCGTCCGTCATGATCACGATCTTGTGGTAGCGAAGCTTCTCGATGTTGAAATCGTCGCGGCCGATGCCGGTGCCCATCGCCTGGATGAGGGTGCCGACCTCCTTCGACGAGAGCATCCGGTCGAATTGGGCGCGCTCGACGTTGAGGATCTTGCCTTTCAAGGGGAGGATCGCCTGGACCTCGCGGTTGCGGCCCTGCTTGGCCGAGCCGCCGGCGCTGTCGCCCTCGACCAGGAAGAGCTCGCATTTGGCCGGGTCGCGCTCCTGGCAGTCGGCGAGCTTGCCGGGCAGCGACGCCACTCCGAGCACCGACTTGCGGCTCGCCTCGCGCGCCTTGCGGGCGGCCTCGCGGGCGGCGGCGGCGTCGATGATCTTCTGGATGATGGTCCTGGCGTGGGCGGGATTCTCCTCGAGCCATTCGGCGAGCTTGTCGGCCATCAGGCTCTCGAGCGGCTGGCGGACCTCGGAGGAGACGAGCTTGTCCTTGGTCTGCGAGCCGAACTTGGGATCGGGCAGCTTCACGGAGACGATCGCGGTCAGCCCCTCGCGCATGTCGTCGCCGGTCAGGCTGACCTTCTCGCGCTTCATCATGCCCGATTTCTCGGCATAATTGTTGAGGGTTCGGGTCAGCGCCGCTCGGAAGGCGGCGAGGTGGGTGCCGCCGTCGCGCTGGGGGATATTGTTGGTGAAGCAGAGGGTCTGCTCGTAATAGCTGTCGTTCCACTCGAGCGCGACCTCGATGCCGACATCGTCGCGCTGGCCGGTGACCGAGATCGGGTCCGGGATGAGCGCCGCCTTGGTCCGGTCCAGGTAGCGGACGAAGGCGGAGATCCCGCCTTCGTAGTAAAGCTCGACCTCCTTCTCCTCCTCGTGCCGGGCGTCGGTGAGGACGAGCCGGACTCCGGAGTTGAGGAAGGCAAGCTCGCGGAAGCGATGCTCGAGCGTGTCCCAATCGAACTCGATTATCTTGAACGTGTCGGGCGAGGGCAGGAAGGTGACCCGAGTGCCCTTCCGGTCTCCGGCCGGGCCGACGACCTTCAAGGGCGCCACCGCGTCGCCATAGGCAAAGCGCATGTAATGCTCCTCGCCGTCGCGCCAGATGGTGAGGTCGAGCCACTCGGAGAGCGCGTTCACGACGGACACTCCGACTCCGTGGAGGCCGCCCGAGACCTTGTAGGCATTGTCGTCCGAGGTGTTCTCGAACTTACCGCCGGCGTGGAGCTGGGTCATGATGACCTCGGCCGCCGAAACGCCTTCCTCGGCGTGGATCCCGGTCGGAATGCCTCGGCCATTGTCCTCGACCGAGACCGAGCCGTCGGGGTTGAGGACGACCCGGATGAGGTCGCAATGGCCGGCCAAAGCCTCGTCGATCGCGTTGTCGGAGACCTCGAACACCATATGGTGGAGGCCCGACCCGTCGTCGGTGTCGCCGATATACATTCCGGGCCGCTTGCGGACCGCGTCGAGGCCTTTCAGCACCTTGATGGAATCGGCGCCGTAAGCATTTTCGCTGGGGGGTGTTGCCATCTGTCAGATATAGCGTCGGCGAGTGCAAAACCCAAGGATTTTGGCGGGTTTGAGCCATGTTTTTTCGCAGGTGCAGCATCGGCCCGAGGGGTTCGGAACGGACGGCGTGGACAACCTGAACACGGGCGCCGTTCCAAACCCGCCGCGAAGCGAAATCCGCTTCCCATCTTCTTGCCTTCCTGCCTTCTCCCGGGAAAAAGCCAGGCACGTCATTTATCCTCGTCCAGCCTCGGCTGGGCCCGCGCGCGGCGGGGAGAGGGTGACGGCGGCCGAAAATATGGCTACCGGGCGGGGCGGGAGGAAGTGATCGATGGAAGGACTGGAGCTGGGAACCGTGGTCCTGGTGTCTTCGCTCGTGCTGGGAGCCCTGGCGCTTCCGATCACGGCCGTGGCGATTCACCAGCGCCGCCGCCGCTCCTTCGAACGCCGGGCCAGCGCCCGCCGCAAGGAAAAAATCCACCTTTAAAAAAAGCGCGACGCCCCTTTCGAAAAGGGGCCGCGGAGCCGAAAAACGGGGGCCCCAAAAAATTTTTTGGAGCCGTTTGCGTTTCGACTCGCCGACGCTTGCCAACGGCTCGTCGCCGCAGAATTCCGCGCTTTTCGCCGAGTCCGCCGAGGGCCCGGGCGGCCCGGCCGGAGATCCGTTCATCTTGAAGCCATGAAACTCTTCAAACTCATCGCTCGTTAGGCCGCAAGTGAGTTCAAAAGGAGCCAAAGTAATGGCGACGAGTATCCTTGAAGCCCGTGGCGGCTGCATCATCCCCCAGGCGGATCAGCGCGGCTATCACATCGTCTATCGCGAGCATGAGACGAACTATTGCCCCGGCTGCGGTCGGACGCACTGGTATATCGGCCGCTCGATGGCGGAGTGCGCCTTCTGCACGACCGCGCTTCCGCTCGAGAACGCGCCGATGATCGCCGGCGGCGCCATCGTGCGCACCATCCGCCGACCGGTGTACGGCGGCGAGCAAGCCTACGCGGCCTGAGTTCGCTGGCGGCGCCTCCTCGGCGGCCGCCGTCGCGCCGGCCCCTTATTTCCCCTACGCGAGGGGCCGGCGCGTAAGCTTCTTCCTCGTCATGCGAGCGCAGCGAAGCAATCCAGTGCGGGCCTCGCAATGACGCCTTACGGCGTCACCTTCCTAACCGGCACCTGCGCGTTGCAAATGTCGACTCCGCCGGCCGGCCGCTGGAAGAAATCCCCGCCGCGATTGGCCCGGCCCGTCACAAATTGGCTGAACGCCTGGCTGTCGGAGCGCATCGCCTCGAAGGCCGGGCGCTGGGCGGCCGGAATGTCGGCGGCGAGCCGGGCGCTGGCGATCGCGATATGCTGCGCCGGATCCTTGTAGAAGCCCAGCGCCTCGGTGCCGCGCGGGCGGGCCGAGAGCAGGGCCATGCCTTCGACGACCCGGCCGATCACGGCGATGTTGAGATCGAGATGGCGGGGCGCGTGGCCGATCACCGCGTAGAGCTCGCCGCCGGTGCCGGTATCCGGCGCCAGATCGCGCCCCACCCCGACATAGCCGTAGCAATGGGTGAGCCAGGCCCGCCCTTCCTCCGGGTCGTAGCCGACCGGCCAGCCGTCGGCATGCCCGACCATCGGCGCGTAGCTGTCGGGGAAGCCGAGCGGGCGCAGCTGGAGGCCGGCGAGCGGCCGGTGATATTCGTGCGGAGGCTGGCGGACGACCCCGGCGGGAAGCTCGGTCTTGGCGTCGCCATTGCCCCATTGGGAGACGTAATTGTCCTGGACCCGGTAGATGGCGGCCCCATCCCACCAGCGCGCCCTGGCGAAGGCGCGGACGTTGCCGATGTGGACGGGCGCGAAATCGGGCGCGAGCTCGATGACGATCCGGCCGCCCTCCTTCAGCTCGATGACGAGCAGGTTCGAAGGATCGACCGGCCGCCAGGCCTCGGCCGGGGCATCCTGGACCACCTTGTTGGGATCGGGCGCGTCGACCACGGGAGCGGGGCGCCAGAAGGAATAGCGGGCGTTGGCGGCCGGCTCGGGCGCGGGCTTGCCGGAGCCGTCCGTGCAGGCGGAAAGGCAGGCGGCGAGGAGGGCGGCATAGAGCGGCTGGCGCATCGGCAATCTCCGGGTTGAGCGCCTCCCTGACCCAAGCCCGCCCGCGGGGCAAGCCGTGGTCCGAAAGTCACAGACGGCGGACAATCGGACTTTCTTGGCGAGCCCACGGAACCGCCCACCGAGACAGCGTTTTAACTCAGGTTAAGCACGGCCCATCGGGCCGCCCGCGGGGCGAAAGAGATTGATGACCGATACCCACGCCCTCGCCGGCCTGAACAATGCTTTTGCTTCGCTCGACCCCGAATCCCTGCTCGCCGCCCCGCCCGCCCTGATCGAGTTCCTGCCGCTCGCCGTCTACGCCTGCGACGCCTCGGGACGGATCTGCTGGTTCAACGCCAGGGCCGCCCATCTGTGGGGCCGGGCGCCGGCGAGCGGCGAGAAGGTCGAGCAATCCGGAGCCGGGCACCGCCTTTACGGCCTCGACGGAACCCCGCTCGCGGAGGGCGAGACACCTCTGGCCTGCGCGCTTCGCACCGGCGAGAGCGTCGAGGGCCGGCAGCTCCTCATCGAGCGCCCGGACGGCAGTCGCCTCACCGCGATGGTGCATATCACGGCCCTGCTGGACAAGGGCGGGAACATCGTCGGGGCGATCAACTGCTTCCACGACGTCAGCGAGCAATTGCGCGAGGACCGCGCCGCCCGCGACCATGAACGCGCGCTGCGCGAGATCCTCGATGCGCTTCCGGTCGCGCTCTACACGACCGACGCCGAGGGCCGGATCACTTATTATAACGAGGCGGCCGTCGACATGTCGGGGCGGCGGCCCGCGCTCGGCGACGACAAATGGTGCGTCACCTGGAAGCTCTTCCACCCCGACGGCACCGCTCTGGCGCATGACGAATGCCCGATGGCGGTCGCCTTGAACGAGCGGCGCCCGGTGCGCGGCGCCGAGGCGGTGGCGGAGCGGCCCGACGGCAGCCGGGTCCCCTTCATCCCCTATCCGACGCCTTTGTTCGATCCGGCCGGCGAGATGATCGGAGCGGTCAACGTACTGGTCGACATCGGCCACCGAAAGGACGCCGAGACCCGGCAAAGGCTGCTCTTCGGAGAGCTCAACCACCGCATCAAGAACAACATGCAGATGCTCTACGCTTTGCTGGCGGCGGCCCGGCGGGAGACGGACAGCGCGGATGCTCGATCGGCGCTCGACGAGGCTTCGCGGCGGGTCGCGGCGATGGCGGCCGCCCAGACCGCGCTCTATCAGTCGGACAATCTCAGCCGTTTCGACAGCGCCGCCTTCATGGCCTCGGTCTGCGCCGCGGCGACCGGGGCGTATGGCGACAGGGTCCGGCTCGAGCTCGAGGCCGACGCCGGCAAGCTCGCCAACGACATGGCGGTGCCGCTCGCTTTGATCCTCAACGAGCTGGTCAGCAACGCCGCCAAATACGGCACGGACTGCGAGGGACACGGAACGATCCGAGTCGCCCTGACCGGGACGGACGGCCGCTTCACGCTCAGCGTCGGGGACGACGGACCGGGCTTCGACCTGTGCGAGGTCCGCCGCAAATCCTCCGGCCTCGGCCTCGTCGCTGGCCTCGCCCGGCAAATCGGCGGCCGCTTCCGGGTCGAGCGGCAGGGCGGCGCGCGCTGCATGCTGGAATTTCCCGGCGCGTCCGGCGAGTCCGCTTAGGGGTGTTCACGCGTGTTTCGACGAGCGCCGAAGCCATGCTGATCGAAGGCGGGGAGGAAGACGGCGCGGGCTTGGGCTCTCCCCTGGAATCGTCCGAAGCGGATCAGAAACCCGAGTCGAGGCCGTGCATCCTGCTCGTCGAGGACGATTTCCTGGTCGGAATGGAGATGGAGACCGGGCTCGAGGAAGCGGGCTACGAAGTGGCCGGGATCGCCGCCACCGCCGAGGAGGCGATCGCTCTGGCGGCGCAGCGCCGGCCGGCTTTGGCGGTCATGGACATCCGCCTCGCCGGCGACCGCGACGGGGTCGACGCCGCGCTCGAGATCTTCCGGACGCTCGGTATCCGCTCGATCTTCGCTTCCGCCCATGGCGACGTCCAGACCCGGGCCCGGGCCGAGGCGGCGCGGCCGCTCGGCTGGGTGGCCAAGCCCTATCGGGTGGAGACTCTGCTGAAAGCGGTCGAGGCGGCCTTGCGGGAAATATAATCCTCCCCATGCGGAGCATGGGGAGGGGGACCATGCGAAGCATGGTGGAGGGGTAGTTGGCGCAGGAGCCGGGCGGGATTGCGCACGAACCCCCAAGGCCGGCGCCGCTTACCCCTCCACCACCCTTCGGGTGGTCCCCCTCCCCATCTGACGATGGGGAGGATTTGCCGCTAATCGACGAGCCGAAGCGCGGGCTTTTCGGCCGCGTCGCTGAGCGCCTTCATCTGACCGAGATGGAGCTCCGACAAGGCGAGATGGGCGATCGCCGCTTCGGGCGACGCCGCGCTGCGGGCGCGGTCGAGCTCCTCGAACGCGCGGTCGACATGATGGCTGATGCGATCCTGGCGGGACATTTCGACCGGCTCCCCGACTCGGGGTGGTACTCTACAGCGGCCTGAACTTCGCTGATTCGGTTCGGGACCGCAACCACATGGATCAGGCAGCCTGATCCCTGAGACGCATGGCATCGTGGTGGAGATAGCGTTCGGTGAAGTCGCCGGCCTCGCGCATCCGTTTCCAGTCGACGATCATGATCGAACGGCGGTCGCGTTCGATCAACCCTTCCTCGCCCAGTTGCTTGAGCACCCGGTTGACGTGGACCGAGGTCAGGCCGACCGCGTCGGCGAGCTGCTCCTGGGTCATCGGAAGCTGGTAACGATGGTTGCTGGCGAGCCCGGCCGCTTCCAGCCGAAGCGAGAATTCGCACAGCAAATGGGCGACCCGGGCGCGGCTGTCGCGGCGGCCGACATTGACCACCCATTCACGGAAAATGGAGGCGTCGATCAGCGTGTCGATCCACAGCGCCCGCCCCAGAGCGGGCCGGGTAAGGGCCAGTTCCTGAAGCGCCGAGGCCGGGATCAGAGCGATCTCGGCCTCGGTCAGCATCTGGACGCTGTGATCGGCGACACCGAGGAGGCAATTCTGAAGGTCGAGAAACTCGGCGGCCACGTGGAAGGAGATGATCTGCCGGCCGCCCTCGCCGGTGATCTTGTAGCGATAGGCGAAGCCGGACAGGAGCAGGCCGCACTGCTCGGCCACGTCGCCGTCGCGGATGACATGGGCGCCCGCCGGGAGCTTCCGGACCGTATGCGGCAGGGACAGCAGGGCCTCGCGGTCGGCTTGGGCAAGCGGCGAGCGGCGCTCCAGCCTGCACACCATCTTCTCGAATGTCGGATGCAAGCCCGGCACGGTCATTCCTCACCCATAACGAGCATGGCCGCTTTAGGTTTCGCGCGGGTGCCCCCCAGAGCCTAGTGATTAAACATGGGTGAAAATCCGCGTCCCTTAACCAAGTTAAGTTTTTGAATTTATCCACGATTTCCAGTGATTTGTGGGCGGGAAAGGCCTTGCTTTCCTCTCCCTGCAGGGGAGAGGGGGATCAGCGCGCCGAGGCGATGTTGGTGGGGCCGCCGACTTCGAGGTGGAGGTAGCGGGTGTTGAAGTCGCCGATCTGCTGGAGGCGGTCCCACTCCAGGATCCAGACCGAGCGCTTCTCGCGCCCGATCAGGCCCATTCGCCCCAGTTCCTTGAGCACCCGGTTGACGTGGACCGGGGTGAGGCCGGTGCAGTCGGCGATCTGCTCCTGGGTCATCGGCATGTCGTAGCGATGCTCGATGGCGAGCCCGGCCGCGCCCAGCCGAAGCGCGAACTCGCACAGCAGATGGGAGATCCGGGTGATCGAATCCCGCCGGCCGACATTGACGATCCACTCGCGGAAGATGGCCGAATCGATGAGCGTCTCGATCCACATCGCCCGGCCCACCTTCGGATGCTCCTCCACGAGCCGGCGCAGCGCCGCCACCGCCACCGTCGCCACGTCGCAGCGGGTAAGCGCCTGGACATTGTGGTCGCGACCTCCAAGAAAGCTGTTCTGAAGGTCGAGAAACTCGCCCGGCATGTGGACCGACATGATCTGGCGCTGGCCGTCGCCCGTCACCTTGTGACGATAGGCGAAGCCGGTGAGCAGCACGGCGCAGATTTCCGGCGGCTCGCCCTCGCGCACCAGATAGCTGGACGGCTCGAGCGTTCGGTAATGCAAAGGAAGGGCCCGGATTGCGTCCTTGTCGTCGTCGCCCAGCGGGCCACGCGTTTCGAGCCGGCGCACGACGCGCTCGACACCTTCGGGGGGGACCATCATGCGCTCCGCGGCGAGGAAGGGCGGGAGCGTGCAGAGTCTCTCGGCCACCAGTGCCCGTTATGATCTACCGGTGATACGTTTCGTCTAACCTATAAGGGGGAAGAAGTATTTCACCTGAGATAGCCAGATAACATTTAACATGGATTAGCTTTTACGGTCGTTGCCATGGCCGTGCGCCCCACGATACTATACCTTCACGGGATGGCCGGAACCCAGCAACAGCTCGCGGACAGGGCCCTCGACACGCCTTTGGTCGCCAAGCTCGAGACCCGGGCCCGGCTGTCCGTTCAGGATCGCGACGACCTCAACTCGCTTTATGTCGACGCCCGCGAGATCGGGGCGCGCCGGAGCCTCATCCGCGAAGGGGACCGGCCCGACCATGTCCATTTGATGGTGGAGGGCTGGGCGGCGCGCTACAAATTGCTGCCCGACGGCGCCCGGCAGATCACCGCCTTCCTCATCCCCGGCGATTTCTGCGATCTCCACGTCACCATCCTGGGCGAGATGGATCACGGCATCGCCACTCTGACCCGCTCCAAAGTCGCCTTCATCCCGCGCGCCCGGATCGACCAGCTGACCGAGCGGCCGTCGCTGGCCAAGGCCTTCTGGTGGGCGACCCTGGTCGACGAGGCGGTGCTTCGAAGCTGGATCGTCAATGTCGGCCGTCGCGACGCCTATGAGGCGATCGGCCATCTCATCTGCGAGCTCTACGTTCGAATGAAGAATATCGGCCTGGTCGACGGCGACCGGTTCGACCTGCCGCTCACCCAGGAAGAGATTGGCGACGCGCTCGGCCTGACCTCGGTCCACGTCAACCGGGTGCTCCAGCGCCTCCGCGCCGAAGACATGATCAGCCTCCGCCAGGGGCTGATGACGATCCACGACTATCGGGCGCTGGAGAAGGCTTCGGGCTTCAATCCGAACTACCTCCACATCGAGCGGCGGGTCGACAGACCGTCTCCGGTCGAGACTTCCGCCGTCTAAACAGGTTGGTCGGACGGAACTTAATCTATATTAAAAACGCTTGGACTCGGACGGCTTCGGTTTCTCCTTTCACCGCCGCCGTCCGGTGAGGCGTTCGCTGACGAGGCAGTCTCGCGGACGCCTCCTTTTCCTGGAGTCGTTTCCAAAACGGAGAATCGTACATGGCCGCTCGCGAGGGCATGATTATATGAGCGCCGGCGCCGTCGAGCTGCGCGCGCTCGCGAAAAACTGCCGGACGCTGGCGACCCGGGCGGACATGGAGAACGTCGCGGCGGCGCTGAACGAGATCGCGTTCGACTATGACCGCCAGGCCGAGCGTTCCGACAAGGCCGAGGCGCGGACTCGCGAACTGCTGGCGGGACGTCCGCAGGGCTGAACCGCGCAAGGAATTATACCGTCATTCCCGCGAAAGCGGGAATGACGAAATGAACCCTTCGCTTGCAGGCCGGACGCGGCGAGGGCCAAACAAGCAAGACCTGCATCTCAACTCCACTGGCGCCGACCGCCGGCCCATTCTACCCCTCTGTTCCGGCCTGGTTTCGAGGGGAATTGGAATGCGCTTCGTGGCGATGAAGGCGGCTCTGCTCGCCGTGACGGCGGCGGGAATGGCGGGAACCGGCGGGGCGCTGTCGGCGGCCCCGGCCGCGAGCGCCATCGAGGTGCCGCCGCTCCAGTTTAAGGAGCGCAAGCTCGCCAACGGCCTTCGGGTGATCTCGATGCGCGACACGACCACCGCCAACGTCTCGGTGTCGGTCTGGTACGAGGTCGGCTCCAAGCACGATCCGGAAGGGCGCTCCGGCTTCGCCCATCTGTTCGAGCACATATTGTCGCGCAAGACCCGCAACATGCCCTACAACATGATCAACCGGCTGGTCGAGGATGTCGGCGGCGACCGCAACGCCAGCACCGCGTCCGACCGGACCAATTATTACGAGAGCGTTCCGGCCCGCTATCTCGAGACGATGCTGTGGACCCATGCCGAGCGCATGGCGCGGCCGGTCATCGATCCGCAGGTGTTCGAGACCGAGCGCAACGTCGTCAAGGAGGAGTATCGCCAGGGCGTCCTGACCCCGCCCTACGGCCGGCTTCGGCTTCTGATCACCGACAATGCCTGGGACGTCTCGCCCCACCGCCGACCGACCATCGGAAGCATCGAGCAGCTCGACGCCGCCAAGATCGAGGACGCCCGCGCCTTCCACGAAGCCTATTACGGCCCGGACACCGCGACCCTGATCGTCTCGGGCAATTTCGACCAGAAGCAGCTCGATTCCTGGGTCGACAAATATCTCGGCCCGATCCCGGCGCGCGCCAACCGGATTCCGATCGCCATCACCGCGCGCGAGAAGCGCCGGACCGAGCCGCGCAGCGCCACCATGTATGCGCCCAACGTGCCCTTGCCCGTGATCGGCTCGGTCTGGCGGATCCCGGGATTGGCGCACCCCGACATGGCGGCCATCGAGGTGCTCGACACCATCCTCACCACCGGCGAGAGCTCGCGGCTCCACAAGAGCCTGGTCCGCGACAAGAGGATCGCCACCCAGGCGGGCTCCCAGCTCGCCGCGTTCGAGGAGGAAGGCTATTATGCGCCGAACGTGATCCTCGCCGGCGGCCGAACGGTCGAGGAGGCGGAAGCCGCCCTGGCCGCCGAGATCGAACGGATCCGAAGCGCTCCGGTAAGCGCGGCGGAGCTTGCCGAGGCGAAGAACGAAATGCTCGCCCAGACCCTTCGCCAGCGCGAGACGTTCAGCGGCCGGGCCTCCGGGCTGGGCGAGGTGCTGGTGCGCTCGGGCGACCCCCGGCAGTGGGACAAGTCGATCGCGGCCTGGCGGAAGGTCACCGCCGCCGACGTCCAGCGGGTGGCCCGGACCTGGCTGGAGTCCGCCGCCCGGGTCGACCTTCGCTATCGCAACGAAAGCGAGCGGCCGGCGGGGCAGGCGGATAATTGGACGAACCCGCTGGCGATGCCGAGCTTCAAATCGGTGCCGCCCGCGACCCGGGCGCCGAACGAACTCGCGGCCGAGGGCGAGCGCGAGGCTCCGCCGGCGCCCGGCCCGGCGGTGCGGGTGACCCCGCCGGCCATTTCCGAGACCAGGCTGCCCACCGGACTCACCGTCGTCACGGCGCGCAGCGGCCAGGTGCCGCTGGCGACGATGACCCTGGTGGTGAAAGGGGGAGCGTCGACCGATCCGGCCGGCAAGGCGGGTCTCGCGACGATGGCCGCGGCGCTCGCCGCCAAGGGCACGGCGAGCCGGAGCGCGGAGCGGATCTCGGCCGAGCTCGAGGCGCTCGGAGCGACCCTGAACAGCGGCGCCGGCGCCGACGGCTCCTTCCTGTCGATCACCGCCCCTCTCGCCAATCTCGAGGCGGCGGGCCGGGTGCTCGCCGACATCGCCCAGAACGCCACCTTCCCGGCCGAGGAGCTCGAGCTCCAGCGCAAGCAGGCGATCGACTCGCTCTCCATCGCCCTGCGGAACCCCGGCCAGCTCGCCGCAATGCTTGCCCAGCCTCTGGTCTACGGCGCCGCGCCTTACGGGTCGCCGGCCAACGGCACGCCCCGGTCGCTCGCCTCGCTGAGCCGCGAGGATTTCGTCGAGCAGCACCGCAAATGGTGGCACCCGGGCAACAGCGCCCTGGTCATTTCGGGCGGGATCGATTCGGCGCGGGCCGATGCCCTGGCGGCGTCGCTGCTCGGCGGCTGGAGCGGCGAGGGGCCGGCGCCGACGCCTCCGGTCGAGCGCGCCGGCCAGGCGCAGAAGGTGCGCACGATCGTCATCGACCTGCCCGGCGCCGGCCAGGCGGCGGTGCTCGCGGCGGTGCGCGGGATCAGCCGCTCCGATCCCCTCTATTACCAGGCGAACGCGGCCAATGCGGTGCTCGGCGGCGGCTCCAGCGGACGGCTTTTCCAGGAGGTTCGGACCAAGCGCGCTTTGTCCTACGGCGCCTATAGCGGGATGCCGGCCCGGCTCGATTCCGGCCTTCTCACCGCCAGCGGCCAGACCAAGAACGAGACCGCGGCCGAGGTCGCCAAGGTCTTCCTCGACGAGCTCGACCGGCTCGGCAAGCAGCCGCTCGAGCGACAGGAGGTCGCCAACCGGATCGCCTTCATCACCGGCGCCTTCAACCGCCAGGCGGAGACCAGCGGCGGTCTGGGCGGGATCCTCGCCAACCTCCTCCAGCAGGGCATGGCGCCTTCGGAGGTGGCGCGTTTCGTCACGAGCATGGAGGGAGTGACTCCCGAAGGCGCTTCGGCGGCCGCCGCTCGGCTGGTCGGGGCCGACCGCGCCACCTTGGTGATCGTCGGCGATTCGGCCAAGTTCATCGACAAGCTCCGAGCCGTTCGCCCGGACGTCGAAGTGATCCGGTTCGACGAGCTCGATCTCGACTCGCCGACGCTGCGCAAGACCGGCTGACCGCCGTTAAGGCGGCGATCATCGCTTTGCGCCTAGGCTGGCTCAACCTCCCGGCTTAGGGTTACGTTCATGCGCCTGTTCCTCCTCCCGCTCGCCGCGCTCGCCTTGCCGGGCTGCATCGCCAAGACCGCGGTCGATACGGCCGTCAGCGTCGCCACCCTGCCGGTGAAGGTCGCTTCGGCCGGGGTCGACGCGGTCGTCACCACCCAGGCCGAATCCGACCAGAAACGCGGCGCCCGGATCCGCCGCCAGGAAGAATGCGTCGGCAAGGAAGACCGCAAGGCCCGCAAGCAGAAGCGCGAGCCCGATTACGAGAAGTGCGAGCCGAAGCGGGACTAGACCCCCGAGGCATGATCGCTTCAGGCTGAGTCACCTCGTCGTTGCGAGCGTAGCGAAGCAATCCAGAACGGCCTCCCGAGGCCCGCTGGATTGCTTCGTCGCTGCGCTCCTCGCAAGGACGGATCAGGCTGCACCTTCCGAAACGGATCGATCTGTAGAAGAATAAGGGGCTTGATGTTCCTGTATCGTTCTTCTGGCCGAGTCGATGGCTTGCGCCGGATCGCCCCGGGTGAGAGGATCGCGGGGTGGGCCGCATCTTCCTCCTTCTCGCCGGCCTGGCGCTCACGGCCTCGGCGATCCCGGTCGAGGGCGACCCGTCCGGGCCGGGCGCGCCGCGCGAGACGAAGGACCGGCTGTCCGTGGAGACCCTGGCCGCCATGGTCACCGGCCCGCTGCGGGCGGCCGTGGCGGGCGATCTCCCACGGGCCGAACGGGCATTCGAGCGGCTGATCGAGAGGGCTCGACGACGACGTGACGGCAAGGCCGGCGTCCGCGAGGCCGACCTTCTCACCGCCTTCGGAACCGAATTGTACAATCAGGGCAGCGACCTTGATCGCGAAGACATGCGGCAGCTCTCGCGCCTTTATGTCGAGCGCGCCGTCGGGGCGACGAAGAATGCGTTCGGACCGAATCATCCGGAGACGGCGCTGGCCCTTCACAGCTACGCCGATCTGCTCTTCGAGCTTCACAAAGACGATCCCCCGGCACAAGCCGAGACCGCGCTCGCCGAGGCCTATTCGATCCGGCGGGCCACCCTCGGCGCCGCCAACGTCGAGACGCTGGCGGCGATGCGCGGGCTGGCGCGGATCAAGGCTGCCCGCTTCAGGACGAGCGGAAGCCTGGACGAGGCGATCGCGCTGTTTCGGCGCGCCATCGAGATTTCGGCCCGCTCCGCGCCGGACCGGGACTATCTGAAGCCCTCGGGCCTCCGGCTGGGCCTCGTCAGGGCCTATGCGAATGCCGGCCGAGTGGAGGACGCCCTGCGAGAAGCCCGGATCGCGGCCGAGGAGGCGGCTCGCGAGCAGACGGGGCTCGCCGAGCCGGAAATGCTCTGCACCTTCACGGGGTTCGAAGCGATGGCGATCGCGGACATCCTGGCGGTCGACCGGCCCGCCGAGGCGGAAACCTTGCGCCGGCTGTTCTCGCCGCGAGACGCGTGCCTGGACGAGGTTATCGACGCCTTCGAGAAAGAAGCCGCGACCGAACGATAGGCCGCGACGGGCTCAGGCCAGCATCGATCTCGCCGCTTCGACCGTCTTCTCCGGATCTGCCCTGGGCGGGATCGTCATTCCCTTCTGAACCGCCGGACGCTCGCCGATCGCTCCCAGCCAGCGCTGGAGATGATCGAGGCCGTCGACCGGAACGCCCGGCCATTCATGAGTCCGGACCCAGGCGAAATTGGCGATGTCCGCGATCGAATAATCGCCGGCCAGCCACTCGTTGTCGGCGAGGTGATCGTTGAGCACCTCGAACAGCCGCCGGCTCTCGCGCCGGTAGCGGTCGATGACGGTCGGCAGCTCTTCGGGGAAATAGCGGGTGAAGACGTTGGCCTGGCCCATCATCGGCCCGATTCCGCCCATCTGGAACATCAGCCATTGCATGACCCGGCTTCGGCCCTTCGGGTCGGGCGGAAGCAGCCGGCCGGTCTTCTCGGCGAGATAGACCATGATCGCGCCCGATTCGAACACGGCGAAATCGCCCTCCTCGCGGTCGACGATGGCCGGGATCCGGCCGTTGGGGTTGATCGCCGTGAACCAGGGCTCCTTCTGGGCGCCGGAGCGAAGATCGAGGACGTGCACCTCGTAGGGCAGGCCCAGCTCCTCGAGCAGGATCGAGACCTTCCAGCCGTTGGGGGTGGCTGCGGTGTAGAGGTCGATCATCAGGCGCTCTCCCGTCGGGATCGTCATCCCGGACTTGTTCCGGGATCCATGAACACGGCCGTGTCCGTACCGGCGAGGTCGGTGTTCATGGATCCCGGGTCAAGCCCGGGATGACGCGCTAAAGTGTGCGCAGCGCTCTCGCCGGCCTCGCCGCAAGCGCGGGCAGCGATCCCAGCAGCCCCAGCACGAGGGTGACCAGCGCCCCAAGCGCCAGGGTCGCGGCGACGACGCCCCAGTCGGGCGCCCAGTCGAGCTCGAAGATCTTCACCACCACCCACCAGCCGGCCGCGGTGCCGAGGCCGAGGGCGACGAGGGCGACGGCCAGCGCCAAAGCGGCGAACTCGGCGGCCTGGGCGGCGAGGATCCGGCCCCTCGTCGCGCCCAGCATCTTGAGGATGACGCTGTCGTAGGTTCGGGCCCGGCGGCTGGCGGCGAGGGCTCCGACCAGAACGGCGATTCCGGCGAGAATGGCGACGGACGCGGCGGCGCGCACCGCCACGGCGAGCTGGGAAAGCATCCCGCTGATGGTTTCGACCACCTCCTTGACCCGGATCGCGGAGACGCTCGGGAAGGCGTTCGAGACCGCGCGCGCGAAAGGGCGCTCCTGGGCCTCGGGCATGGCGATCGTCGCCATGAAGCTGTGCGGGGCGCTCTCCAGAGTTCCCGGCGCGAAGACGATGACGAAGTTGAAGCCCATCGTGTCCCAGTCGATCTCGCGAAGCGAGGCGATCCGGGCCTCGATCTCGCGGCCGAGGATGGAGACGGTGAGGCTGTCCCCGACCTTGACGCCGACGGCCCGGGCCGCGGCGACGTCCAGGGAAACGAGGGGCGGGCCGGAATAATCGGCGGGCCACCAGCGCCCTTCGACGACCCGGCTCCCCTCCGGCAATTTCGCCGAATAGGTGAGCCCCCGGTCGCCGCGAAGGAACCAGGCCTCGGGCGGGATTTCGGTCATGTCCGCCACTCGCCGGTCGCCGAGGGCGACGACCGAGCCTCGAAGCGAGGGGATGGTGACGAGCTCGCCCCGGGGCGCCGCTCGAGCCGCGAGCGCCCGGAACCGGCCGATCTCCTCGACCGGAATGTCGAGCAGGAAGAAGCTCGGCGCCCTGGCGGGGATGGTGGTCCTGATCTGGCCGCCGAGGTTGCTCTCGATCACCGCCAGGGTCGTGAACAGGGTGAGGGCGAGGCCGAGCGCCACCACCAGCCGGCCGGTCTGGGCGCCGGGACGGTGGAGGTTGGCCAGCGCGATCCGGAAGACGGGATGCTTCGGCCGAGGCAGGTGCGCGGCGGTCCAGCGGATCAGCCCGCCGAGCAGGGTGAGGAGGAGGACGAGGCCGAGCGCCGAGCCGATGAAGCCGGCGGCGAAGGCGGGCTCGCGCGCGGTGGCGATGGCGAGGCCGGCGATGGCGGCGGCGGCGGCGAGGACGATCAGAGCCACCGCCCAGCCCGGCCGCCGCGACGGCTCGAGGTCGCCGCGGAACAGCGTGGCCGCCGGCACTCGGCGGGCGCGGGCGATCGGCACCAAAGCGAAAACGGCGGCGATGAGCAGGCCGTAGGCCGCGCTGGCCAGCAACGGCTGCCAATAAAGCGCCAGGCGCGGCGGCACCGGCAAAGCGTCGCCGGCCACCGCCACGACCGCCGCCGGCACCAGCGCGCCGGCGGCCAGGCCGGCCAGGGTCGCGGCGGCGGCGACCAGGCCGACCTGGAAGAGATAGGAGAGGAAGAGGGTGCGGCTGGTCGCTCCGAGCAGCTTCAGGGTGGCGATTGCCGAGCGCTTGCCGTCGAGATAGGAGGCGACGCCGTTGCCGACCCCGATTCCGGCGACGATCAAAGCGGTGAGCCCGACCAGGGTCAGGAACTGGCCGAGCCGCTCGATGAACCGGCGGGTGCCGGGCGCTCCGTCGGTGCGATCCTGCACCTGCCAGCCGTCGGCGCCGAAACGCTTCTTGAGCCTTGCCGCCACCGCCTTGGGATCGGCGCCGGCGGGGAGGATCAGGCGATAGGCGCTGGTATAGAGGCTGCCGGGCTGGACGAGGCCGGTGGCGGCGAGGCCGGAGCGGTCGACGAGCAATGTCGAGCCCAGCGTGAAGCCCTGTCCGACCCGATCCGGTTCCTGGGCGATGAGGCCGGCGATTTCGAGCTCGGCGTTGCCGATGCGGATCCGGTCTCCGGCCCGGACCCCGAGCCGCTCGGCCAGTTCGGGCGCCACGGCGGCCTGCCGCCCGAGCGGTCTCGCGCCGGGCTGCATTCGAAAAATCCCGTAGAGCGGCCAGGCCTGGTCGACGCCCTTGAGCTCGACCAAGACGCTTTCCGCGCCGTCGAGGCGCGCCGCCATCGCCCGCATCCGGGTGATGTGGCTGAGCCGGCCTTCGCTCGAGAAAGCGGCCAGCTCCTCCGGATTAGCCTCGCGCTGCGAGACGGTGAGCTGGACGTCGCCGCCCAATATCTCCTGCCCGCGCTCGGCCAGCGAGGCGACGATGGCGGAGGAGAGCGAGCCCACTCCGGCCAGGGCGAGCGACCCCGAGGAACAGGCAGAGGGCGAGGAGCCGGAGGCCGGCGAGGCCGCCGCGAAGGTCGCGGATGGCGAGGCGGAGGGGGATCACTTAAGATCCTCCCCAAGCGCAGCTTGGGGAGGGGGGACCACCCGAAGGGTGGTGGAGGGGTAATCGCACAGGCCTTGCCCGTTACCCCTCCACCATGCTTCGCATGGTCCCCCTCCCCGTCGCTTCGCGACGGGGAGGATGAGCGTGCCCGCCTCACGTCCCACTGATCCCTTACGATCCGCCCGTCCTGCATCTCAAGCACCCGGCCGCAGCGCGCCGCCAGAGCGGGATCGTGGGTGATGACCAGCAGGGTCGCGCCGGTATCGCGCTGGCGCTCGAAGAGGAGATCGAGGATCGCCGTCCCCGTCGCGGCGTCGAGATTGCCGGTCGGCTCGTCGGCGAAGAGCAGGGCCGGGCGCGGCGCGGTCGCCCGGGCGATGGCGACCCGCTGCTGCTCGCCGCCCGACAATTGCGCCGGATAATGGGTGAGCCGGTGGCCGAGGCCGACCGCCTCGAGCTCCGCCCGGGCGAGGTCGAACGCCCCCTCGCGGCCGGCCAGCTCCAGCGGAACGGCGACATTTTCGAGCGCGGTCATCGTCGGAAGCAAATGGAAGGCCTGGAGGACGATCCCGATCCGCCCCTGCCGGGCCCGGGCGAGATCGTCCTCGCCCAAGGCGGTGAAGTCCGCTCCGGCGATCCGGATGGTCCCGCCGGTCGCCCGCTCAAGCCCCGACAGCACCGCCATCAGCGAGGATTTTCCGCTCCCCGAGGGCCCGAGCAGGGCAACGCTTTCGCCGCTCGCGACTTGTAGCGCGACACCGCGCAAGATCTCGACCCGGCCCGCGCCGGAGCCGAGCGCGAGCGTGACATTCGAAGCGTCGATAACGTAGGAGCCGGTCATGAAGGGGAATGAGATCCGATGGCGATGCCTTGCCCATATGGGGCGCTTCGACGGCTTGTCTACGCGCTGCTGCTGACGATGGCGGCTTGCGCGGCGCCGGCCGCGGCGAAGGACGTCCAGATCCTCGCCTTCGGCGACAGCCTCACGGCCGGCTACGGCCTGCCCCCCGGCCAGGGTTTCGCTCCGCAGCTCGAGGCGATGCTTCGGCGCAACGGCGTTCGCGCCTTCGTCGCCAATGCCGGCGTCTCCGGCAATACGGCGGCGCAGGGACGGGCGCGGCTCAAATGGACTTTGGACGGACTCAAGGCGAAGCCGGACCTGGCCATCGTCGCTTTGGGCGCCAACGACATGCTCCGCGGCCTTCCGCCGGAGCAGACGCGCGCCGATCTCGACGCGATCGTCGCCGAGCTGAAGCGCCGCGGGATCCCGGTGCTGATCGCGGGCATGCTGGCCGCGCCCAATCTGGGAAGCCGCTACGGGGCGGAGTATAACCGGATCTTCCCCGATCTGGCGCGGGCGCACGGCGCGGCGCTCTACCCCTTCTTCCTGGCAGGCGTGGCCGGCAATCCGGCGCTGGCGCTGCCCGACCGGATGCATCCGAACTTCCAGGGGATCAAAAAGATGGTGAGCGGGATCGCGCCGACGGTGCTGAGAGCTTTGGGGAAATGACGGGGAACCGTCATTGCGAGCGAAGCGAAGCAATCCAGCGCACAGCCTGTCGCAGGCGCCCGACTGGATTGCTTCGTCGCCGCGCTCCTCGCAATGACGGGGCTAGCCCAGCACCATCTCATGGCCGAAATTGAGGCCGATTCGGCCGTCGCGGACCCAGCGGACGAAGGCGTGGATCCGGCTGCATTCGGGGAATTCGATGAGCACCGTCTCGCCCAGCCGGGGCGCGATGCCGCTCTCGATCATCGTGCCTCGGGTCGAGATGTTGAGCACGGGCACCGAGTGGCGCTCGCCGCGGAAGAGAATGACGGCGCTGTCGATCAGGCCTTCGTGACGGGGCTCGCAGCGGCGATCGTCGGAGCTCAGCTCCTGGTGCTGGACGCGCATCGCACTCTCCCCCGGACAAGAAGATCATGGCCGAAAAGAGTTACCGAATTCTTAAGCTTTGCCGGATCGCGCCAGCGCCTTCAGGCGCGGTCGAAAACTGCCTAACCTGCTTTAGGCATTCCCTCGTCGACGGAACCACGGCTTGAAGAGGGCCGTTCGTTACTCGACCCCACAAATCGGAAACCCGCAAGGAATGATCCAAGACCAACGCAGGTCGCCCCTGGAGCTATGGGGAGGCGCCGAATGCACCATCGTCCGGCTCGGGGAAGAGTATCGGGACCAGTCCGTCGAGACCGGCCACCGCGACCGGCGGGACGATATCGAGCGGATGGCGCAGCTCGGCCTGACCACGGTCCGGTTCCCGATCCTGTGGGAAGCCGTCGCCCCCGAGAGGCCGGACCGGCTGGACTTCGCCTGGACGGACGACCGCCTGGCGATGCTTCGCGAGCGCGGGATCAAGGTGATCGGCGGCCTGCTCCACCACGGCTCCGGCCCGAAATATACCGACCTGCTCGACCCGGATTTCGCGAGGAAGCTTGCCGATTTCGCCGCCCGGGTCGCGACACGCTATCCGTGGATCGAGACCTGGACTCCGGTGAACGAGCCGCTGACGACGGCGCGCTTTTCCGGCCTCTACGGTCTCTGGTATCCCCACGGCCGCGATTATCCGACCTTCCTTCGAGCGCTCGTCAACCGAGTGCACGGGAATATTGGAAGCGATGCGGGCCATCCGCGGGGTCCTTCCCGACGCCCGGCTTCTCCAGACCGAGGATCTCGGCAAGACCTTCGCGACCACGCCGCTCCTTCACCAGGCGGCGCATGAGAATGAGCGGCGCTGGCTGAGCCTCGACCTGCTCGACGGCCGGGTCGATTCGAACCATTACTGGCATGAGAGGCTCCTCGCCGCCGGCATCGGGGCCGACGAGATCGAGGCGTTCGCGGGCGGCGAGGCCCGGCCGGACCTGCTCGGAATCAACCATTACCTGACCAGCGAGCGGTTCCTCGACCATCGTACCCATTTATACCCGTGGCTTCGGCCTGGAGGGAATGGCCGCGACACCTATGTCGACGCCGAGGCGGTGCGGGTGAAAAGGCTCGAGCCGGAGACCGGATTGGCACCCCGGCTTCGGGAAGCCTGGGCCCGCTATGCCATCCCGATCGCGATCACCGAGGTCCATCACGGCTGCCACCGGGACGAGCAATTGCGCTGGTTCGCGGAAGCCTGGGAAACGGCGGGGCGGCTTCGGCGGGAAGGTATGGACCTGCGCGCGGTGACGCTCTGGTCGCTGTTCGGCAATGTCGACTGGCGCTTCCTGCTCTCCGAGCGGATCGGCCATTACGATGTCGGCGCGTTCGACGTCGGCGGCGAGGCGGTGCGGCCCACGAGGGTCGCGCAGGCGGCCAGGGCCTATGCCGCGGGCGAGGATTTCGACCATCCCGTGCTCGATTCTCCGGGCTGGTGGCGGCGTCCGCCGCGCCTCTATCCCTGGAGCGGGAAGGGCGAACCGCCCGGCCGGCGGCGGCCGCAAGTTGCTCATCACCGGAGCCACCGGAACGCTCGGCAACGCCTTCGCCCGAATCTGCGAGGAGCGGGCTTTGCCCTTCTGCCTGACGGATCGGTCGGAGACGGACATTTGCGATCCCCGCTCGATCGCCCGAGCGCTCGATCGCCACAAGCCCTGGGCGGTCATCAACACCGCCGGCTTCGTCCGGGTCGCCGACGCGGAGCGCGACGTGGAGGCCTGCATGGCCGCCAATGCCGACGGCGCCGCCGCGCTCGCTTTGGCCTGCGCCGGGGCCGGCCTTCCGCTCGTCACTTTCTCCTCCGACCTCGTCTTCGACGGCCGGCTCGGCCGCCGCTACGACGAGGACGACCAGGTCCATCCCGCGACCGTCTATGGCCGAAGCAAGGCGGAGGCGGAGACGCGCGTTCTCGCCGCCGGCGGCAAGCCCCTGATCGTCCGCACCAGCGCCTTCTTCGGACCCTGGGACCGCTACAATTTCGCCTGGCACGCGCTGACCGCCCTCGCCCGCGGCGAGACGGTCCGAGCCTGCTCGCGCACCCGGGTCTCGCCGACCTGGGTGCCGGATCTGTGCCATGCCGCCCTCGACCTCCTCATCGATGGCGAGACCGGCCTGTGGCACCTCGTCAATGACGGCGAGGTCAGCTGGTACGACTTTGCGAGGCGGGTGGCGGAAGGCGCGGGCTACGATCCGGCGCTGGTCGTGGCGGAGGACGGGCCGGAGGAGACGAGCACGGCGCTGACCAGCAAGCGCGGCCGGATGCTGAGAAGCTTCGACTCCGCGCTCGAGGATTTCCTTCGGCAGGTGACGGTCGAGGAAGAGACCGCGGTCGCGGCGGAATAGATCCTCCCCATCGCCAGAGGGGGAGGGGGACCGCCCGAAGGGTGGTGGAGGGGTAACTGCCGTGGCGTTGGAGGATCTGGCGCCGGATAACTCAGGCTTGGGCCAATTACCCCTCCACCATGCTTCGCATGGTCCCCCTCCCCACGAGCTTCGCTCGCGGGGAGGATGATCCGACTACTCCGCGGCTTCCGTCCAGACCGAGCCGCGGCTGCCGCCGGCTTCGACCTGGCGGGCGGAATCGAGGCGGCGGAAGGCGGCGAGCGCCTGGCCGACGACCTGGTCCATATTGTAATAGCGGTAGGTCGCCAGCCGGCCGACGAAGGTCACGTCCGGGCGTCGCGATCGGCAAGCGCCTCGTATTTCTTGAACAGCGCCTGGTTCTCCGGCCGCGGGATCGGATAATAAGGATCGCCTTCCGCGCGATGGATATTCGTAGGTGATGCTGGTCTTCGGCGTGGCTCTGCCCGGTCAGGTGCTTATATTCGGTGATCCGCGTGTAGGGCACCTGCGGATCCGGATAATTGACCACCGCGACCGGCTGGAACTGGTCCTGGTCGACCACCTTATGCTCGAAGCGCAGGCTTCGGTAGGGCAGCTTGCCGAAGCGGAAGCCGAAATATTCGTCGATCGGGCCGGTGAAGACGATGTGGCCGGCGTCGATCTCGTCGACGATGTCCGCGATAGTCGGTCGCCGAGCAGCACATCGATGTTGGGATGATCGAGCATGCGGTTGAACATCGCGGTATAGCCATGCTGTCGGCATGATCTGGTGCTTGTCGCCGAAATAGCGGTCGTCGGTGTTGGTCCGGGTCGGGATCCGCGCGGTCACCGACTTGTCGAGCTCGCTCGGGTCGATGCCCCATTGCTTGCGGGTATAGCCCTGGAAGAAGAGCTCGTAGAGCTCGCGCCCGACCGCGGAGATCGACCACGTCCTCGGACGTCCTGATCTCCTCGACCGGCTCGGCGCGCGAGGCGAGATAGGCGGCGGCCTCCTCGTCGGTCTTGAGGTCGAGCCCGAACAGCTGGTTGAGCGTCGTCCGGTTGATCGGGATCGGCACCAGCTGGCCGCGCACCTCGGCGAGCACCCGATGCTCGTAGGGCCGCCATGCGGTGAATTGCGACAGATAGTCGACGATCTCGTCCGAATTGGTGTGGAAGATGTGCGGCCCATATTGGTGGATCAGGACGCCCGCCTCGTCGAGATGGTCGTAGGCGTTGCCGCCGACATGCGGCCGCCGGTCGACGACCAGCACGTGCGCGTCGTGCTGGCTGGCCAGCCGCTCGGCGATCACCGAGCCGGCGAAGCCGGCGCCGACGACGAGATAGTCGTAGGCCTTCTTGCGCGGCCGAGGTGACGATGTTGGGGCCGGCGCTGCGGCACCGCGATCGCCTCGTGGACCAGCCCGGCCATCCGGGCATAGGTGATGTCCCAGCTGAGGTTGGCGAGCTTGAGCGTCGACCTCGTCCAGCCATTCGCCGCCGCCGCGGACGAGCGCCAGCGCCTGCTCGCAGCCCTTGATGAAGGCCTCGGCGCCGTCGGCGATGAACACCGCCTTCGAGATCGCCATAATGGCGGATGACGTCGGTGATCGGAGTCGACACGACCGGCCGGCCGCCGGCGAGATATTCGGGCGTCTTGGTCGGCGAGATGAACCTGGTCGAATTCGTTGATCGCGAACGGCATCAGGGCGACGTCCCAGCCGCCGAGATAGGCCGGCAGCTCCTCATATGTCTTGCCGCCGAGATAGTGGATGTTGGGCCGCTGCGGCAGGTCGGCGGGGTCGATCTTGACCACCGGCCCGACCATGACGATCGACCATTCGGGATGCGCGTCGGCGACGCGCCGCGAGCAGCTCCAGGTCCATCCGCTCGTCGATCACGCCGTAGAAGCCGAAGCGCGGCCGCGGCAGCGAGCGCCTGGTCGTCGGGCTCGGCGTCGATCGCCGCGGGCCTGGGCGAAATGGGCGCGATCGACGCTCGACGGGAAGGGATGGATGTTGGGGTGGCGGCCCTTCTTCGCCTCGTAGAGGCTGTAGCCGCCGGTGAAGACGACGTCGGCGCTCGCCGAGCAGCTCGCGCTCGAGGCCGAGCAGCTCGGGCGGCGCGAAGCGGAAATTGGCGAGCTCGTCCATGCAGTCGTAGACGGTGCAGGCGGCCTCGATGTGCCGCGAGAAGGGCAGCATCATCGGCGTGTAGTACCAGCGGACGAACGGCCCCTGCTCGCCGGCGAGAAAGTCGTCGAGCAGCGCCTTCAGCACCGCCTCGCGCTCATCGCGCCGCGAGAGTCTTCGGGCAGCGACGGGGTGACCACGATCACGCCGGTTTCGGCGCAGGTGCGAACGCCCAGCGCCGGCTCGCATTCCGGCAGCGCGGCCTCGGGCTCTTCCCAGATAGATCACCCGACCGCGCCTCGGCGAACCGGCTCATCAAATGCTGCGGCCGCTGGAAGACGAAGTTCCACCGCAGGTGCGAGAAGCAGATCGAGAGTGTGGCCGGTGGCGGGCTGGGACGTGAAGTGACTTTGCCCGAGCGTGGAGGCGGTGGATAACGTGATCAACGCGATTATACCTTATTGGATTGAAGGACTTCCGCAAAACGACCATCCGCCGTGCGAAGTTCCCGCAGTGCAGCATGAATCTTACTGATTTAGGTCAGGACTAAGCGGGGTCGTTTCGAGTCGGAACGTTCTATTGGCTTCGTCATGGCGAGGAGCGAGCGACGCGGCCATCCAGCGGGTATCTGAGGCCGCACTGGATTGCTTCGCTTCGCTCGCAATGACGGGTGCGCTAATCGTCCAGCGCCGCCTTGAGCTCGTCCAGCCACGGCCCGGCGGTCCCGTCCGACGGCGCGCGCCAGTCGCCGCGCGGGCTGAGCGCTGCCGCCGGCCGACACCTTGGGCGAATTGGGCATGGCGGAGCGCTTGAACTGGCTGATCTGGAAGAAGCGGTAGAGGAACACCTCCAGCCACTTGCGGATCGTCGGCAGGTCGTAGGCGCGCTTCAGCGCCTCGGGATAGCCGAGCGGCCAATGTCCCTGCGCCGGCATCGTGCCAGGCCTGCCAGGCGAGGAAGGCGACCTTGGACGGCGGCTGGCCGGAGCGCAGGATGTGGAACAGGAAGAAATCGTGCAGCTCGTAGGGGCCGATCGTGTCCTCGGTGCTCTGCATCTCGCCCTTGTCGTCCGCCGGGACCAGCTCGGGCGAGATCTTGGTGGCGAGGATCGCCTCGAGGATCCGGTCGGTCTCGGCATCGAACTGGCCGGTCTTGACCGCCCAGCGGATCAGATACTGGATCAGGGTCTTGGGGACGCCGGCATTGACCCCGTAATGGCTCATCTGGTCGCCGACGCCATAGGTGCACCAGCCCAGCGCCAGCTTCGCGACAGATCGCCGGTGCCGACGACGAAGCCGCCGCGCTGGTTGGCGAGGCGGAAGAGATAGTCGGTCCGAAGCCCCGCCTGCACGTTCTCGAAGGTGATGTCGTAGACCGGCTTCGCCCTCGGCGAAGGGGTGGCCCATGTCCTTGAGCATCTGCATCGCCGCCGGGCGGATGTCGATCTCCTCGCCGACGATGCCGAGCGCCCTCATCAGCGCCCAGGCATTGCTCTTGGTGGCCTCGCCGGTGGCGAAGCCGGGCATGGTGAAGCCGAGGATCGTCGAGCGCGGGAGCTTCGAGCAAGTCGCAGATCTTGGCGGCGACGATCAGGGCATGGGTCGAATCGAGCCCGCCGGAGACGCCGATGACGAGATGGCTTGCCGCGCGTCGCCGGTGAAGCGCTTGGCGAGGCCCTGGACCTGGATGTTGAACGCCTCGTAGCAATCCTGATCGAGCTGCTCGGGCCGGTTGGGGACGTAGGGAAAGCGGCGGAGCGGCGCTCGAAGCCGATGTCGGCGAGGCTCGGCTTGTGCTCGAAATGGATCCGGCGAGCGGTCTTCTCGGGTGGCCGGCGGCGACCGCATTGTCGTTGAAGGTCGGCATCCGCATCCGCTCGAGCCGGAGGCGCTGGACGTCGATATCGGCGATGCAGAGCTCCGGCTCGAGGTCGAAGCGGCTCGAATTCGCAGAGCAACTCGCCCATCTCGTAGATCGAGCCCTGGCCGTCCCAGGCGAGATCGGTGGTGCTCTCGCCCGGCCCGGAGGCGGCGTAGACATAGGCGGCGCAGCAGCGCGCTCGATTGCGACGCGCAGAGCAATTTGCGCTCGTCCGCCTTGCCGATGGTGATGTTGGACGCGGAGAGGTTGCACAGGATCAGCGCCCCGGCGAGCGCGCCCAGGGTCGAGGGCGGCTGCGGCGCCCAATAATCCTCGCAAATCTCGACGTGGAAGATGAAGTCGTCGAGATCCTGCGCGGCGAAGATGAGGTCGGTGCCGAACGGCACGATCTCGCCCGCCACCGCGATGTCGATGCCGTTCAGGCCGATGCCGGAGACGAACCAGCGTTTCTCGTAATATTCGCGGTAATTGGGCAGGAAGCTCTTCGGCACCACCCCGAGGATCCGGCCCCTGCGCGACGACCAGAGCGCAATTGTAGAGCCGGCCGTTGCGCCGCAGCGGCGCTCCGACGACGAAGACCGGCGCCGAGCTTCGCGGTGGCCTCGCGGAAGCGGGCGATGCCGTCCTCGACCGCGTCGAGAAAGGCCTCCTGAAGGAACAGGTCGTCGACCGCGTAGGAGGAGAGGTTGAGCTCGGGATAGACGAGGAGGTCGCAGCCCTCGCCGTCCGCCTCTTTCGCCAGAGCGATCGCCTGGTCGGTGTTGAAGGCGACGTCGCCCGACGAGCCGGTCGGGCTCGCCGCGGCGACCCGGACGAAGCCGTGGCGGTGGATCGCCTCGAACGGCGGACGCGCCGGCTTGCCCAGGGCCATCACAGCATCTCCGTCATCATCTCAACCGCGACCTTCATGCATTTGACCCGCGTAGCACCTCTTCCGCCGGGACCGAAATGCTCCTCGCGGTGCGCGGTGATCCGGCCGGCCCGGGCGCAGCCGAAATGGACGAGGCCCGGCTCGTCGCCCTCGTCGGCGAAACCGGTGATCGACAAGGCGATGTTGGCGCGCGAGCGCTCCAGCGCGCCTTCGGCCATCGCGATCGCCACCTCTCGCGAAACGGCGCCCTTGTCCCTCGAGCAGGTCCATCGGGACGCCGAGCATCTCGCTTTTGGCTTCGTTCGTATAGGTGACGAAGCCGCGCTCGAAAGCGTGGGCGACGCCCTTCACGTCGGTGAGCAGGGAGGCGAGCATGCCGCCGGTGCAGCTCTCCGCGGTGGCCAGCCGAAGGTCGCGCTCCGAGGCTTTCTCGAGCAGGCGCCGGGCCGCCTCCTCGGTCTCGTCGGGCAATAAAGGCGACAGGGTCTCGGTATCGTTCAAGGCTTCTTCCTCGGGCGTTCGGCGCCAAGGAACCGGTCCCTAGCGCCAGTTGTTCCAGAGCCCAAACGAGGAGAGCGAGACGATGGTTACCGCACGCGACATGGATGCCACCCATCTGCTGATGGAGGACCACCGCAAGGTGGAGGATCTGTTCGAGCAGTTCGAGAAAGCGAGCGGCGACGGCCGCAAGGAGAAGATCGCCCGCCAGATCTGCACCGAGCTCAAGGTCCACACGATGATCGAGGAGGAGATTTTCTACCCGGCGCTACGCGGCAAGATCTCGGAGGACGACCTCGACGAGGCCTATGTCGAGCATGACGGCGCGAAAATGCTGATCAACGAGATCGAGGCCGGCGGGCCGGACGACGATTATTACGAGGCCAAGGTCAAGGTGCTGCAGGAGCAGATCGAGCACCATGTCGAGGAGGAGGAGAAGAGCCGCGGCAACCTCTTCCAGCAGGCCCGAGCCACCGACGTCGACCTCGAGGCGCTCGGCCGGCAGATGGCGGCGCGCAAGGAAGAGTTGATGAAGTTCGCCGACGCCGAGGGCCTGCCCCCGGCGCAGCCGGCGACGATGGATACGGAGGTTTAAGATGCGGAAGGGGGCCACCGTCATCGGAATCGCCGCCGCTTGCGCGGCCGGCCTCGGCTATGCCGTGTCGTCACTCTTGCGGCGCCGCTCGGCGGGCGGCGGCGGCGGCCCCGGCGCCCGGCCCGCGATCAGCGGCTCGGGCGGCCACGGCGCCGTCGGCGAATCGGGCGCCGCCCGGTCGGCCGGACCGGAGGCGATGCGCGATCCGCCCAGGGATTGGGGGCAGGTCGACCAGGCCTCGGACGAAAGCTTCCCGGCCAGCGACCCGCCCGCGATCAACCCGCACGTGGATTGATTTTCCCCCGAGCGTTCTCGGAAGAGGAGCACGGTCGTTGCCGGATGCTTTCCAGGCAGCCAGCAACGGGCGCACGCTATCGTGGAGGCGTGGACCGCCTCGGGTGAGCCGCCGTGCGCATCGCGGCGATGATCGGCTCTGCCTCGGCGCGCTCGGCTTCGGTGATATCGCCCCTGAACGGCGACTTGATTCGAAAGTATCCGCCGGTCGGTCGCGGGTATGGGATCTCGTCCCAGGTGATCCGGTTGAGAAAGCGGGTTAAAAGCGGTGGCTCCGCCATGATCGTGTCGAATTGCGCGGCGGCCTCCGCTTCCGTTTCGTAAAGCGTCGTCACTTTATCGGCACGAGCCCGGAAGCGGTCAGATATTCCTCCCGTGCGCAAATAGCCTGTAGCGAGAAAGGATCTCAGGAATTTAGCGTCCACCACCCGGCATCCTCCTACTTTCATAGAGAAGCCGAACCCCTGGTTCAGCACCACGATGGGTTGAACCGAAAGCCGGGCGGCCTCGGTTTCGGAGATGCCGAGGGCTCGAGCAACCACATCGGGCCGCGACGCCAGCGCGGCGGCCTTTCTCGTCGCCTGAGTTGCGGCCCCGGCGAGCTTGATGAAATGCAAGCGGAGGCTGGAAGGGTCGGCTGGGGTCAGGAAGTATTTCACTTCCCCCACGATCAGGCGGTCTCCAAGGCGCAGTACGAGATCGACCTGCTCGCTGAAATCCGCCGTCTTCCGAACGCCTTCAGGGGCGATCCGCGCTTGCGGAAGCACGCGGTTGCACGAAAGGGTGTGGCAAAGCTCCTGGCGATACGCTTTTTCGAAATGATCGCCACGATGCTCGACCGCGCTATCGTCAATGCCTCCCTTCTCCAGCCATGCCTCCACGCGCCACACCGCATTTCCAAGGAGGAACACGGCCCGCGGCATCGCAACGGCGCTTTCCCCGGGCACGGGGACCAGGGGCGCCGACCACAATCCACGATAGCCGACGGGAGCGCCTCCATCCCTCTTCCGCTTCGTCGGCACCGAATTTTCTTTGAACGTCAGGAATTGGAGGATTGCTTGAGCCGTCGACGGTTCGATCCTCAATGCCTTCACCAAGCATTCCTCCAGCTCGCCGATCTCGACCGTGGCGGCGAGAAGCCGGGCCCTGTGCCCGCCCTGCGGCGATCGTCCGAGCGCCGAGACACGCCGAGCGACGTCCGCCAGCACCCACCAAGCGTCGGCGAGCAAATGCGGAGTCAGGCCGCTGGCCTTGGGCAGCGGGCTATCCATGAAATATCCGACTTCGCTGTCCGGAAAGCCGGCTCTCTCCAGGGCGCGGGCACTGGGCCGCTTCGAAAGATACGAAACTCGCCCGATCTGGAGGGCCACTTTATCGGCGGCGATCAGCTTCGCTCCTGTGGCGGATCGCGCAAGGCCTCGACCCCTCCGGTCCTTTTGCGACATTCGCTGCCACTCGAACATCAGATCGTGCGCATCGGTCATGAGGCTCGCTTCGGCGCGGCCCTGCCACGCGAGCTGGAGGGCGACCAGCCGCTCACTGAGAGGAATCCAAAGGTCGCCGTCGGTTTCGTCGAGGTGCCGGCCTTCGTGCAGCGCCTTATGGTACAGGCCCTTCAGCACGTTCCGCATCGAATAGAAGGTAATCGCCGTCCCCGCCGTGGCGACCGCATCTCCCTCGAAGGGCCTTTCGGCGCCCGCCAGGCGGTTGGCGTCGAACAGCCACGATTCCGTCGCGTCGATCGCGGTTTCCATGAGGTCGCCTGACGTGAAACGCTGGCCATGGGCGTTTCCGACCCTGAGGTTCGACAGGTAATCGGCGCCGACCGGCGCATCGGCGGGAAGGCTCTCCCGTTCCGATTTCAAATTTTCCTCCAGAATCTGAAACTCGAAGTTGAGCGCCGCGAGGGCCAGCATGACCGCGTCCGCCGGAGAGAGGTTGTTCAGGAGGTCGGCATTCCGCTCATAGAGCGCCCTTGTCTCCCGCCCGATCCAGAGTATCGCTTCCAGCAACCGCCTATCCTGATCGGTCGTAGAAGCCTCGCCCTCGTAAGCGGATTGCCACAGCTGCGGATCGAAGTTCCGCGCCAGCGGCGACTGCAGATGACGCGCTCGAGCACGGAAGGGCGTTTCGATGTCAGGGGGCGACAGCATCGAGCCTCTCTCATCTCGAGGCCGGCGAACGCGGCCCGGGGGCCGGCTCGTTACTCTCCCCCTTACCCGGAGCCGTCCCGTCCTTGTCAGGCCCGTCCCGGAAAATCGTCCCGCGCGCCGCCCTCAGCTCCCGGATCGCCGAGGCCGTCGCCGCGCCCCAGACGAGGTGCACTCCGATCATCAGCAGGTTGCGCCGGGCCGGGTGCCGGGTCGCCGGCTCCAGGGTCCCGACCGCGGGAATCCAGCCCATATAGCTCGCCAGCCAGACGGCGACTCCGGCCGCGGCTCCGGTCCGCTTCTTCGGATCGGGGTTCATCGCCGCGATCACCGCCCCCATCGCCGCGCCGTAGGCGAAATGGGCCGCGGTGGTGACGTCCTTGGCCGCTTCGCCGACCAGCGGCAGGCCGAGCTGCTTCGAGCCCGAATCGACGATCTCGCGCGGAGTCAGCGGGTAACGCTCCGCCTCCGGCAGCCGGCGATGGAACCGCCGCATCGCCGCCGTCATCGCCATCGTCCCGACGAAGCCGGCGATCCCGCCGATCAGAAGCCGGCTGCGCAGCTTGAGCTTGTCGTCCGTCACCCGCGCTCCCTCGTCATTCCCGCGAACGCGGGAATCCAGATCGGGCGTCAGTACTGGATTCCCGCTTGCGCGGGAATGACGGGATTATTCGTACCTCAAGGCCTGGATCGGATTCGCCCGCGCCACCCTTATGGCGTGGCTGGCGATCGTCCCCAGCGCGATCGCCAAAGCGAGGCCGCCGGCCAGGACGAAGGGCACCGGCCCGAGCGCGATCCGGCTGTCGAAGCCGTTCAGCCAGTCGCGCATCACCCACCAGGCCGCCGGCCAGGCGATGAGGTTGGCGATAATCACCGGCTTCGAGAATTGCCAGGCGAGCAACCGGACGATGTCGCGCGAGCGGGCGCCGAGCACCTTGCGGATCCCGATCTCCTTGGTGCGCCGCTCGGCGGTGAAGGCGGCGAGGCCGAACAGGCCGAGGCAGCCGATCACCACCGCGAGCAGGGCGAAGGCGCCGAACAGCTGGCCGCGCGCCTCGTCGCGTTCGTAGAGACGGGCGACCCGGTCGTCGGCGAGCTCGGCCCGGTAGGGCAGGTCCGGGAGCAGCCTTTTCCAGATCCGCTCCACGTCCGCCATCACCTGTTTGGGCTCCCTGCCCTCGTAGCGGATGACCATCGTGTTGAAGCTGTTGCGGGCGAACAGGAACATGATCGGCTGAAGCGGATCGCGCACCGAGCGGAAGCGGGCGTCGCGATAGACTCCGACGATAGTGGTGTTGACCAGGCCGAATTCGTCCAGGGTCAGCCCGGCGCTGAACGTCTTTCCGATCGCCTGCTGCGGGTCGCTGAAGCCGAGCCGCTGGGCCGCGACCTCGCTGACCAGGACGTTGGTCCCGCGTTTGGCGAAGGCCTGCTCGGCGGCGCGGTCGGTCGGGAAGGGCGTCGTCGCATCGTCCATCGCCACGCGATCGGAGAAGTTGCGGCCGGCCAGCAGCTTCATTCCCATGGTCGGCAGGAAATTGTGGTCGATGACGTAGACGCCGAGATCGATGCCCTTCGGATTGCCCGGCAAATAGACCGAGGTCACCGAATTGTTGCCGGGCGAGACTCCGATGGCGGTCAGCGACGCGCCCTTGATGCCGTCGAGCTTGGCGATCTCTTGCCTCAGGGTTTCGCCGACCGGCTGAGCCTGGCGGGCGGCGAGGCCCTGCAGCTGGAGCAGGCCGTGCCGATTATAGCCGGCGTCGGCCGTCCGGGCGTAGACGGTCTGGGCGTAGATCACGGCGGTGCAGATGATGAGTCCGATCGAGACCGCGAACTGGGCGACGACGAGGACGTTGCGCAGGCTCCCGGACCCCTGCGCCTCGGCCGACGATTTGTTGGCCTTGAGCACCCGGGCCGGCTGGAAGCGCGACAAATAGAAAGCCGGGTAGAGCCCGCCGGCGGCGCCGACGGCCAGCAGCAGGACGAGGATCGGCAGAAGCACGCCCTGAGAACCCCAGTAGACGAGGCCGATATCGGCCTCGAGGAAGCGGTTGAAGAGCGGCAGCAGCAGCTCGACCATGGCCAGAGCGAGAACCATCGCCAGCGCCGTCACCAGCATCGATTCGCCCAGGAACTGGACGATGAGCTGCTTGCGGCTGGCGCCGAGCACCTTGCGCAGAGCCACTTCGCGAGCCCGCTGCGAGGCGCGCGCGGTGGCGAGATTGGTGAAGTTGACCACCGCCATGCCGAGGATCAGAAGCGCGACGATGGCGAAGGTGGCGATGGTGCGGTGGTCGTTGCCGGGGGTCATCGAGGCCCGCTGAGCCTCGCCGAGGTGGATGTCGCGGACGTTGGTCAGGCGCCAGTCCTGGTCGTCGCCGGGATTGGTCTTCTCGAGGCCGCCGGTATCGTCCGGGATGTTGCGCTTCTCCCAGGCGGGAAGCTGGCGGTTGATGTCCTCGGCCTTGGCGCCTTCGCGAAGCCTGACGTACCACCAGCCGCCCTGATTGCCCCAGCTGGTGAGGAAGGTGGGCTGGTCGGCGAAGAAGGTCTCCGGGTGGAAGCGCGCGACCACGCCCAATTCCATGTGGCTGTTCCTGGGCAGGTCCTTCATCACCCCGCCGACGACATAGTCGGCGCTCTTGCCCTGAACGATCAGGGTCAGGGTCTTGCCGAGCGCGTCCTGGCCCGGAAAGCGCTTGCTCGCCTCGGTCTCCGTCAGCACCAGCGCGTTGGGACTGGAGAGCGCGGTGGCGCGGTCGCCGCGGACGAACGGCGCCTGGAGGATGTCGAACAGATTGCCGTCGACGAAGTTGAAATCGTCGGCAAGGCTGGGCTGGCCGTTCTGCATGATCACCGCGCCGCTGGAGGCGACATAGACCGCTTTCTCGATCTGCGGGAAATCCTTCACCAGCGCCTTGCCCGAGGCGTAGCTCGTCATCTGCAGGCGCATCTCCTCGCCGCCATTGTCGGTCGCCTTGTAATAATCCTGGAACTGGTAGGCGCGCTCGGCGCCCGGCATCCAGGCGTCGTAGCTCATCTCGTAGCGCACATAGAGCAGGATCATCAGGCAGGCGGCCATTCCGATCGCCAGGCCGAAGACGTTGATGAAGGCATAGGTCTTGTTCTTCGCCAGAGCGCGAAGGCCGACCGTCAGATAGTTGCGCCACATGATTCGGATCCTATTCGTAGCGAAGAGCGTGGATCGGGTTTGACCGGGCCACCCTGAAAGCGTGGCCGGCGATGGTGCCGACCGCGATGACCAGCGCGAGCAGCCCGGCGACGACGAAGGGTGTCGGCCCCAGGCTGATCCGGGCGTCGAAGCCGTTCAGCCAGTCGCGCATCACCCACCAGGCGACCGGCCAGGCGATGAGATTGGCGACGATCACGGGCTTGGAGAATTGCCAGGCGAGCAGCCGGACGATGTCGCGCGAGCGGGCGCCGAGCACCTTCCGGATTCCGATCTCCTTGGTGCGGCGCTCGGCGGTGAAGGCGGCGAGGCCGAACAGGCCCAGGCAGGCGACCACCACGGCGAGCAGGGCGAAGCCCGCGAAGGTCTTCGTTCGGGCCTGCTCCGCCGCGTAGAGCCTGGCGACGATGTCGTCGCTGAAATCCGCCGCGAAGGGGGCGTCGGTCGCGATCCGTTTCCAGATCCGCTCGATGTCGCCGCGCACCCGCTCCGGATCGGGACTGTCGTAGCGGACCAGCATCTGGCCGTAGCCGGACTTGTTGATCCGGAACATGATCGGATCGATCGGCTCGCGGATCGAGCGAAACCGGGAATCGCGGACGAGGCCGATGATGTTGATCGGGACGAGGCCATATTGATCGTCCGCGAGCGAGGCCTTGAACCGACGGCCGACGGCGTCCCTGGGATTGTTGAAGCCCATCCGCCGGGCGGCGAGCTCGTTGATGACGACGTTTATCCCTCCGCGCGCGATCTGGGCCCGAACCGCGTCCGGCTCTTCGGGGAAGGGCAAGGTCGCGTCGTCCATGGGCCGGCTCTCTTCGAAGGTGCGGCCGGCGAGCAGTTCGATGCCCATCGTTCCGAAGAAATCATGGTCGACCGAATATTGGCCGATGGTGACGGGTTCGGCGCGTCCCGGCACCTGGACCCCGGTGTTCATGCTGTTCGGGGTGGCGATCCCGATAGCGGTCCGCCCCACCGAGACGACGCCGTCGACCCGCTCGATCTCCTGCTTGAGAGTGTCGCCGAGCGGGACGAGCTGGCGGCGGCCGATGCCGTCGACCTGGAGCAGGCCGCTCCGCCGGTAACCGGGATCCGCGGTCTGGGCGAAACTGGTCTGCGCATAGACGATCGCGGTGCAGATGATGAGTCCGATCGACACCGCGAACTGAGCGACGACGAGGATGTTGCGAAGCCGCCCCGAACCCGCGGCCTCGGCGGAGCTCTTGTTCGCCTTCAGCACCTGGGCGGGCTGAAAGCGCGACAAATAGAAAGCGGGATAGAGGCCGCCCGCGGCCCCCACCGCGAGCACCAGCAGGAGGATCGGGAGGATCAGCCCCTCCGAGCCCCAATAAGCGATGCCGAGATCGGCATCGAGGAAGCTGGCGAAATAGGGCAGGAGCAGTTCGACCATGGCCAGCGCGAGGACCATTGCGAGGGCCGCGACCAGGATCGACTCCCCCATGAACTGGACGATGAGCTGCCGGCGGTCGGCCCCGAGCACCTTGCGCAAGGCGACCTCGCGGGCGCGCTGGCTGGCGCGGGCGGTGGCGAGGTTGGTGAAGTTGACGCAGGCCATGCCGAGGATGAGCGCGGCGACGATACCGAAGGTGACGATCGTTCGGCGGTCGTTGCCCGGCATCGCGGCGCCGCTCTGGGCCTCGCCGAGGTGGACGTCGCGGACGTTGACCAGCCTGTAGTCCTGGTCGTCGCCGGCATTGTATTTGCGGTCGCCGAAATCCTCGTCCGCGATGTTGCGCTTCTCCCAGGCCGGCAGCTGCGCATGGATTGCGGACACGTCGGTGCCCGGTCTCATCGCGACATAATGCCAACCCGACTGCCAGCCCCATTGGGTGAGAAAATCGGGCTGCTCGGCATTGGCCGTCACCGGATCGTAGCGCGCGAGCATGTTCCAGCGCATGTGCGAGTTCCGGGGCAGGTCCTTGAACACGGCGGTGACTCGGTGGTCGATCGCCTTGCCCCGGATCATCACGGTCAACGTCTGGCCGACCGGATTTTCGGCGCCGTAGAGCCTGGTCGCCGTCGTCTCGGACAGGGCCACCGAGCCGACATCCCTGAGCGCCGTCGCAGGGTCGCCTTTGACGAGCGGCAGCCGAACGACGTCGAAGAACGGGCCGTCGACCAGCGAGCCCTTTTCGACCGCGACGGCCTGGCCGCCCCGCAGGACGGTGAAGCCGCCGCCGGTCGCGTAGACGATCTTCTCGGCCTGCGGAAAGTCCTTCTTCAGCGACCTTCCGGCGATGAAGGCGGACATCTGCAGGTTGAGATCCTCGCCGGTCTGCTTGTCATGGTAGAAGGTCTGCAGCTGGTAGATATTCTCGTTGTTCGGCAGCCATTTGTCGTAGCTGAGCTCGTAGCGGACGTAGAGCAGGATCATCAGGCAGGCCGCGAGCCCGAGCGCGAGACCGAAGATGTTGATGAACGCGTAGGTCTTGTTCTTCGCGAGGGCCCGGAGGCCGACCGTCAGATAGTTGCGCAACATCGTCTCGGGCCTACTCGTAACGGAGGGCATGGATGGGGTTGGACCGGGCCACCCTCAAGGCGTGGCCGGCGATCGTCCCGATGGCGATGGCGAGGGCGAGCAGGGCGGCGAGCAGGAAAGGCGTCGGGCCGAGCGGGATCCGGGCGTCGAAGCCGTTCAGCCAGTCGCGCATCACCCACCAGGCGATCGGCCAGGCGATGAGGTTGGCGACGATCACCGGCTTCGAGAATTGCCAGACCAGCAATCGCACGATGTCGCGCGAGCGGGCGCCGAGCACCTTGCGGATCCCGATCTCCTTGGTCCGCCGCTCGGCGGTGAAGGCGGCGAGGCCGAACAGGCCGAGGCAGCCGACGACCACCGACAGCAGGGCGAAGCCGGCGAAGGTCTTGGCCCGGGCATCCTCGGCCTCGTAAAGCTCGGCGACCACGTCCTCGCTGAAATTCGCCTCGAACGGCACCTCCGTGGTGACTCCCCGCCACGCCGCCTCGAGCCGGCCGCGCATCGCCCTCGGATCGCCTTTGTAGCGGACGACCAGCCACTGGTGACCGGCGTCGCCGTTGATGAACATGATATCGTCGAGCGGCTGCCGGACGGAGCGGAAGCGGGAATCGGCGACGACTCCGACGATCGTCGCCGGCACCAGCCCATATTCGTTCTCGACCAGAGCGGCCTTGAACTGCTTGCCGACCGCGTCCGCCGGATTGGCGAAACCGAGCCGCCGGGCGCCGCGAGTTCGTTGACGACGATGTTGCCGCCGCGCGCGGCCAGCGCCCGCTGGGTCTCGGGTGACGGGGGGAAGGCCAAAGTCATGTCGTCCAGGGGTCGGTTCTCGTCGAACCAGCGCCCGGCGACGAGCTTGATCCCCATGGCCTTCATGAAGCCGGCGTCGACCCCGTAAAGCCCGATCTGCACCGGCTTGGGATTGCCCGGCACCATGACGTTGGTGTTGTTCTGGCCGTCGGTCGCGACCGCGATCGTGCTTCGGCCGACCGCCTCGACTCCCTCCACCCGCTTCATCCGCTCGGCGATCGCCCGTCCCGAATTGATCAGCTGATAGCGGTTGAGGCCGTCGATCTGGACGAGATGGGAGCGGTCGAAACCCGGATCGACGCTTCGCGCATAATTGGTCTGCAGATAGACCACGGCGGTGCAGATGATGAGGCCGATCGAGACCGCGAACTGGCCGACGACGAGCGCGGCGCGAAGCCGCCCGGTCCCGTCCCCTTCGGACGCCGACTTGTTGGCCTTGAGCACCGTCGCCGGCTGGAAGCGCGACAGGAAGAAAGCGGGATAGAGGCCGCCCAGCCCACCGACGAGAAGCACCAGCGCCGAGCATCGGCAAGGCGATTCCGCCCTGCCCCCAATAATCGAGCTCGATGTCCGCATCGAGGAAGGCGGAGAAGCTTGGCAGAAGCAGCTCGACCAGGGCCAAAGCGATGATCATCGCCAGCGCCGCGACCAGGATCGATTCGCCGATGAACTGGACGATGAGCTGGCGGCGGTTGGCGCCGAGCACCTTGCGGAGCGCGACCTCGCGGGCGCGCTGGCTGGCGCGGGCGGTGGCGAGGTTGGTGAAGTTCACCATCGCCATGGCGAGGATCAGAATGGCGATGACCGCGAAGGTGAGGATGGTGCCCCGGTCGTTGCCGGGCGCCATGGCGGCTTCCTGGCCCATGCCGAGGTGGACGTCGGAGACGTTGACGAAATGCCAGTCCCCGGCCTCGCCGGCGTTGAACCGGGCCTCGCCGTTATTCTCGTCCGGGATGTTGCGCTTCTCCCAGGCCGGCATCGCCGCCCTGATCGCCCCGACGTCGGCCCCACGCCTCAGCTTCGCGTAGACGTAGCCGCCCTGGCAGCCCCAGCAGGTAAGGAATTGCGCCTCCTTGGCCATGTAGCTGGGGAAGTCGACCCGAACGAGGGCGTTGATCCTCAGGTGCGAATTCTTCGGAACGTCGCGGAAGACCCCGCCGACCTGATAGTCGAAGCGCCGGCCCTTGCTGATCACGGTGATCGTTCGTCCGACGACATCGTCGGTGCCGAAGCGGCTGACCGCCTCGCCCCGGCTGAGCAGCGCGGTGTTGACCCGGTCCAGCGCGGAGCGGCTGCCGCGGACGAGCGGCAGATCGACCACGTCCAGGAAATTGTCGTCGACGTAGAGATAATCCCTGGTCGACGAAGCCTGGCCGTCCTTGAGGAAGACGGGGAGGCTTTGAAGGGCGTAGACCGCTTTCTCGATCTGCGGGAAATCCTTGAGCAGCGCCGCCTTGGTGGCGAACGGCGCCATCTGCAGCTTGGCCTCCTCGCCCGTTCCGGGGTCGCGGAACCATTGCTGCACCTGGAAGACGCGTTCGGCGCCGGGCAGCCACTTGTCGTAGCCCCGCTCGTAGCGAACGAAGAGCAGGATCATCAGGCAGGCGGCCATGCCGATGGCGAGGCCGAAGATGTTGATGAACGCGTAGGTGCGGTTCTTGGCCAGCGCCCGGAAGCCGACGGTCAGATAGTTTCGCCACATGGTCCGGTCCTATTCGTAACGGAGGGCGTGGATGGGGTTGAGCCGGGCGACCCGGAAGGCATGGCCGGCGACGGTTCCGACGGCGATCGCGAGAGCGAGCAGGCCGGCCATGACGAACGGCCCGGGCGTCAGCGCGATGCGCACGTCGAAGCCGTTCAGCCAGTCGCGCATCGCCCACCAGGCGAGCGGCCAGGCAATGAGGTTGGCGACGACGACGGGCTTGGAGAATTGCCAGGTCAAGAGCCGGACGATGTCGCGGATGCGGGCGCCGAGCACCTTGCGGAGTCCGATCTCCTTGGTCCGCCGCTCGGTGGTGAAGGCGGCGAGGCCGAACAGGCCGAGGCAGGCGATCGACGATGGCGAAGACGGAGAAGCCGAGGAACATCGCCGCCCGGGCCCGCTCCCGCGCGTAGAGCCGGGCGATCAGATCTTCGGCGAAATCCGCCTGGAACGGAAAATCGGGCTGGAAACGGAGCCACACCCGCCTGAGTCCGTCCATCACCTGCGCCGGCACGGCGTTGCCGTAGCGGAAGAGGACCAGGCTGGTCCGGGTCCGGTCATAGCCGAAGATGAGCGGCTCGATCTCGTCGCGGGCGGTGCGGATCCGGGTGTCCTCGACGACGCCGACGATGGTGGACGGGATGAGGTCCTCCCCGTCCATTCCCACCTTCACCGTCTTGCCGATCGCCAGGCGCGGCTCGGAGTAGCCGAGCTGCATCGCCGCCCGCCGGTTGACGACGACATTGACTCCGCGATTGAGGAGTTCCGGAGCGATTTCCGTCGCTGCCGTGGCGGAGCGGAGGACCTGGTCCTTCGCATGGCGCTCGTCGAGAAGCCGCCCCGCCAGGAGGCGCATGCCCATGGTCGGGAAGAAATCGGGATCGATCCGGTAGAAGCCGACGTCGACCGGCGCCGACTGCTCGGGCGCCCGGGCGGCGATGATCGACTTGTTGGTCGCGGCGACCCCGAGACTGGTGAGCCCGACCGCGGCCACTCCGGGGACTCGCAGCGCTTCGCGCTTGAAGGCGTCGTAGCTCGAGGCGAGCCGGCCGGCGCCCTCCATCTGGATCAGGCCCTCGCGCTGGTAGCCCGGGTCGATCGTCTCGACGAACCGGGTTTGGGAATAGATGATCGCGGTGCACACGATCAGCCCGATCGAGATGGCGAACTGGGCGATGACCAGGACGTTGCGCAGGGTCGGCGACCCCTGCGCCTGGGCGGAGGGTGCGTTCGCCTTCAGAACGGCCGCCGGCTGGAAACGCGAGAGATACAGCGCCGGGTAGAGCCCGCCGAGCGCCCCCACCAGCGCCGCCAGCGCCAGCACCGGGACGAGGAAGCCGTCGGCGCCGAAATAGCCGAAGCGCAGGTCGGCGTCGAGGAAGGCGCCGAGCCGGGGCGCGGTCAGCTCGACCAGGGCCAAAGCGATCAGCATCGCCACTCCGACGAGCAGCAGCGATTCGCCGAGAAACTGGGTGACGAGCTGGCGGCGCGAGGCGCCGAGCACCTTGCGCAGAGCCACTTCTCGCGCCCGCTGCCCCGAGCGGGCGGTGGAGAGGTTGATGAAGTTGATGCAGGCCATGACCAGGATCAGGGCCGCGACGATCGCGAAGGTGAACACGGTGCGGTGGTCGTTGCCCGGGCTCAGCGCGCCGAGCTGCGCCTCGCCGAGATGGACGTCGGTCACGTTGACCAGCTTCAGGTCCATGATGTCGGCGCGGGTCGAGGTCCGCCCCTCCATGACCTCGGGCGGGATAATTTTCTTTTCCCAGGCGGGAAGGGCCGCGTTGATGCGCTCGACATCGGCGCCGGGACGCAGCTTGACGTAGTGGAGCTGGTTCATCGAGCCCCAGCTCTTGAAGGCGGCCGGAACGCTGTCCCATGAGGCCGGGTCGTGGCGGGCGATGGTGGCGAGCTGGAGGTGGCTGTTGGGCGGCAGGTCGCGGATCACCCCGGTCACCTTATAATCGTAGGTCCCCGTGCCGGTCCGCTCGGTCACCGTCCGGCCGAGCGCGTCGATCGTCCCGAACTGCTGCAGCGCCTCGCGTTCCGTCAGCACCAGCGAGTTGACGTTGGGAAGCGCGGTCTTCGCCGAGCCGCGCACGAATTCGAGCTGGAAGATGTCGAAGAAGGCCGGATCGACGTAGAGCTCGTCGACAGAGACCGGTTGTCCGTCGCGCAGGGTCTGCATCCGCCCCGGCAAGGCGACGGTGACCGACTCGATCTCCGGAAAGCCGCCGGCGATCGTATTGCGGACCGGAAGCGGGCTGTGCTGGTTGCGGGTGACCGGCTGGCCGGGCTCGTGCCACGTCGCCTGCACCTGGAAGATCCGGTCGCTGTCCGGAAGCCATTCGTCGTAGCTGGTCTCGTGGCGCACATAGAGCAGGATCAGCAGGCAGCCGGCCAGCCCGACCGCCAGGCCGAAGATGTTGATGAAGGCATAGGTTTTGTTCTTGCCCAGCCCCCGGATCCCCACCGTCAGATAATTGCGCCACATCTCTTCGATCCTATTCGTAGCGGAGGGCGTGGATGGGGTTGAGCCGGGCCACCTTGACGGCGTGGCCGGCGATCGTCCCGAGCGCGATGGCGAGCGCGAGCAGGCCCGCCATCAGGAACGGCCCCGGCCCAAGCGCGATGCGTGCGTCGAAGCCGTTCAGCCAGTCGCGCATGACCCACCAGGCCACCGGCCAGGCGATGAGATTGGCGAGCACGACCGGCTTCGAAAATTGCCAGGCGAGCAACTGGACGATGTCGCGGATGCGGGCGCCGAACACCTTGCGGATGCCGATCTCCTTGGTCCGCCGCTCGGCGGTGAAGGCGGCCAGGCCGAACAGGCCGAGGCAGGCGATCAGGATGGCGAGGCCCGCGAAGCCGGCGAAGGTCTGGCCGCGCGCCTGGTCGGTGAGATAGAGCTCGGCGAGTTGCGCATCGGCGAAGTCGCCCTCGAACGGGACGTCGGGCGCCAGCCGCTTCCAGACCCGCTCGATTCCGGCGCGAACCGCCTGCGGATCGGCCGAATCGTAGCGAACGATGAGGCTCGAATAGATGCCTTCGTCCGGGAAGATCATCGGCTCGACGGGGTCGCGCGCCGATCGGAAGCGGGAATCCTGGACGACTCCGACGATCGTCACCGGCAGGGTGCCGATCTCTTCCCCGAAAGCCCGCGCCCGGACCTGCTTGCCGATCGCCGCGGCCGGGCTGGCGAAGCCCATCCGCTTCGCCGCGAGCGCGTTGACGACGACGTTGACGCCCCGCACCGCCAGCGCCCTCTGACCCGCCATCGCGGCTTCGTCGGTCTCCCATGGGGTGTAGGCGCTGTCATTGGCATATTGCCGGGCGAGCTTGCGCCCGGCGACGAGCCTTATGCCCATCGTGTCGAAGAAGCCGGGATGCACGCTGTACCAGCCGATCGTGACCGACTTCGTCTGTCCCGGAAGCTCGATCCGGCTGTTGAGCGTCTGGCCGCTGGCGACCCGGATGTTGGCGGCGGAGGCGGCGGTGACCCCGGGCACTTTTTGCACCTCGCGGATCATCGTCTCGGTGACCGGAATGACCACCGCGCGGTTCAGGTTCAGGACCTGGACGAGCCCGTCGCGGCGGTAGCCGGGGTCGGCGGTCTGGGCGAAGCGCGTCTGGCCGTAGACGACGAACGTGCAGACGATGAGTCCGATCGAGACCGCGAATTGCGCGACGACCAGCAGGTTGCGCAAATGGCCCGCGCCGGCCGGCTCGGTGGTCGACTGATTGGCCTTGAGGACCCGCCCGGGCTGATAGCGGGACAAATAGAGGGCCGGATAGAGTCCGCCGGCGACTCCGACCACGAGCAGCAGGGCGAGCGCCGAGGCGAGAACTCCGTCCAGGCCCCAATAGCCTATCTTGAGATCGGCCCGAAGGAAGGCTCCAAGCCACGGCAGGACGAGCTCGGCGATGGCGAGCGCGATCAGCATGGCGCCGCCGGTGAGCAGCAGCGATTCGCCGAGGAACTGCGCGACCAGCTGACCACGGCTGGCGCCGAGCACCTTCCTCAGCGCCACCTCGCGGGCGCGCTGGCCGGCGCGGGCGGTGGCGAGGTTGATGAAATTGACGCAGGCCATGCCGAGGATCAGCAGGGCAACGACCGCGAAGGTGACGATGGTCCGGCGGTCGTTGCCCGGGCGGTCCTCCCAGAAGGCTTCGGCGCCGCTGAGATGGACGTCTCCGATCGGCACCAGCCGCCAGTCGAACGCGTCGCCCTCGCCGACCATCTGCCCGCTGACGTTCCTGCGCGGGATGTTGCGCATCTCCCAGGCGGGCAGCTGCCGGTTGATGTCCTCGCCCGAGGCGCCGGGGCGAAGCTTGAGATAGACGACGCCGTTGATGCAGCCCCAGCCGCAATCCTTCTTGTCCTCCTCGCGGATCCGGCCGACGAGGGTGAAGCCGAGATGGCTGTTGCGCGGGAAGTCCTCGAACACGCCGGTCACCCGCAGGTCGTATTTCTCGCCCCGGCGAAGCCCGGTGACCGTGCGTCCGAGAGCATTCACCGTCCCGAACCTCTTCACCGCCTCGCTCCGGCTGACGACGAGGCTGCTGGCGTCGTCGAGCGCGGACTTCGGGTCGCCGGCGAGGAAAGGCACCTGCAGAATCCGGAAGAAGCCGGGATCGGCGCTCAGCATCTCCGCATATTGGGCCTCGCCCCGATCGAGCAGCACGGGCTTGTCCCCGTCGGCGCGGGCGATGGCCTCGATCTGGGGAAAGTCCTTGGCGAGCGATTCGGTGACGACGCCCTCGGTACCCTGCTGGAGCCGGCGATCGCCGGTCTCCGGATCGGTGAAAAGGGTCTGCACCTGGTAGACCCGCTCCGCCTCCGGCAGCGCTCGGTCGTAGCTCGTCTCGTAGCGGACGTAGAGGAGGATGAGGATGCAGGCGGCGAGACCGAGCGCCAGACCGAAGATATTGATGAAGGAATAGATTTTATGCCGCGCCAGGGCGCGGAGGGCGACGGTCAGATAGTTGCGCCACATGGTCAGCATCAGGTCGGTTCCCCCGTTCCCGTCATCCCGCTCCCTTCCCCGTCATTCCCGCGAAAGCGGGAATGACGGATGTCATCACGCCGCCCGGCGCCGCTCGATCAGGATCCGGCCGTCGAGCATGTTGACGACCCGGCCGGCATAATCGGCATGGGCGGGCGAGTGGGTGACCATGACGATGGTCGAGCCCTCGCGGTTCAAGGCCTGGAGCATCTTCATCACTTCCTCGCCATGCTGGGTGTCGAGGTTGCCGGTCGGCTCGTCGGCGAGGATCAATTTGGGGTTGCCGACGAGGGCGCGGGCGACGGCGACTCGCTGCTGCTGGCCGCCCGACAGCTGGCTCGGCCGGTGCTTGGCGCGGTGAGCGACCCCGACCTTGTCCATCACCGCCTCGACCCGCGAGCGGCGCTCGGAGGCGGGCACGTCGTGGTAGAGCAGGGCGAGCTCGATATTCTCGCGGACGCTGAGCTCGTCGACGAGATTGAAGCTCTGGAAGATGAAGCCGATATTCTTCTTGCGGACGTTGGCGAGCTTGCCTTCGGGCAGACCCGCCACCTCGACTCCGTCGAACACGTAGGAGCCGCTGGTCGGGCAATCGAGCATCCCGATCACGTTCAGCAGGGTCGACTTGCCGCAGCCCGACGGGCCCATGATCGCGACGAACTCGCCGTCGGCGATATCGAGGTCGATCCGGTCGAGCGCCGTCGTCTCGACGGTGTCGGCGCGGTAGACCCGCGACAGTTCACGCATGGTCAGCATATTTGCAGCTCCTTCGTCAGGTCTCGAGGTCCAGCCGATCCTTGTCGGCGAAACCGGTATAGGGGGAGGTGATGACTCGCTCGCCGGGCTCCAGCCCTTCGAGCACTTCGATGTAATCGGCGTTGCGGCGGCCGAGGCGGACCTGGCGCTTGACCGCGCCGTCGCCGTCGGGCTCGACCACGAACACCCAGGCGCCGCCGGTCTCGTTGTAGAAGGCGCCGTTGGGGATGAGCAAAGCCGGGGCCGGATCGCCGAGCGTGAGCTTGGCCTGAAGCGTCTGGCCGCGGTTGAGCGCCGGCGGCTCGGCGCCGACGAAATTGAGGTCCGCCTCGAACACGCCGTTTTTGACCTGCGGATAGATTTTGGCGACCTTGGCGCGATAGGTCTTGCCGCCGGACTCGACGGTGGCGGACTGGCCGGGCTGGACCCGGCCGAGATAAAATTCATCGACGCTCGCGACCAGCTTGTTGCGGCCCGCGCTGTCGACCTGGCCGAGCCGTTCGCCGCGGTTCAATGACTGGCCGACCTGGATCGAGAAAGCGGTGAGCTGCCCGGTGACCGGCGCGCGCAGGTTGAGCGCGTCCAGCGTCGAGCGGGCGATGTCGAGGCTTCCGCTCAGCGAGGCGTTGGAGGCGCGCAGCTGCGCCAGCTGGCTGGTCTGCAGCCGCTGGTTGATCGCCCGGGCTCGGCGCAGAACCTCGGCGCGGCGCTGGTTGGAGAGATATTCGTCGCGGCTGTCGTTGAAGACCTTGGCCGGGACGAAGCCCTTCTCGACGAGGGGCTTCTGCATCTCATATTGCCGCCTGGCCTTGTCGGCGGCGAGCTGGGCCTCGATGACGGCGCGCTCGTCGCCGATGCTGGTCTGGGCGAGGGCAAGCTCCTGGCTGCGCATCGAGTTGACCTCGCGCGAGACATCCGACTGGCGCGCGAGCAGGTTCAATGCGAGGTCCGAATTGGACAGGACGGCGAGCAGCTGGCCCTGCTGGACGATGGCGCCGTCCTCGACCAGGATCTTCTCGACCCGGCCGCCCTCGACCGCGTCGAGATAGACGGTGACCAGGGGCTCGACCCGCGCCCGCAACGGCAGGAAGTCGTCGAACGTGCCCTTGCTGACGGCCGAGACCGTCAGCCGCTCCGCCGCCACCGACTGGCTGCCCGCGCTCGGCGCGAACCACCAGAAGAGCAAGGCGAAGAGCAGCAGGGCGGCGACTCCGAGGGCGATCTTGGTGCGCTGCGACAGGCCGGTGGACGCCACCACCTTGTCCATTCCGGTGCCGCTTTCCGCCCGCGATTCTCCGTTCGATGATTTGATCCTGATCACGCTCATCCCAACCTCATGACGTCCGATTCCGGACAGTCCCCTGTACGCCCACGGACAGGATCACAGAAGGATGCTCGCGCAGCCCATGGCGAGATGGGCGCTGCCGTCGTCGCAGGCGCCGGCGGCGAGGCCGGCGGTGGCCGCGCGAAGGCCGCTCACCGGCTCGAGCGCCGCCATCGGCAGGAGCAAGGCCACTGCGATCGCGAGAAGGCCGGTCAGCCAGGTTTCCAACTTGCGCATCGTGTCTCTCTCCCCGGACCTCCTGGGTCCCCTGTCGCCCTTTGGTGCAGCATGAGCCGTGCCAAGCGGGAAAAAGCCCGCTTTTCCGCCATCGCCACCGAATCGCCCGGCGCACGCCCCGTCCGCTTCCGCACGCCGCCCGTCCGCCCTCGGACGCCGCCTGTCCGCTCGCGGACGCCCGCTGGCACGATTATTGTTTGTCCGGAACCGGACAGGCTTGTAGGAGGACCGACGTGGCTGGGGAGGGGAAGCCGTTCTGGCGGTGCATCGTCATCGACGACGATCAGGACATATTGCTGTCCGCCCGCCTCCTGCTCCGCGACATCTTCGAAGACGTGGCCACCTTCCAGGCCCCGGAAGAGGCGATGGCGGCGATCGAGGGCGATGGCGCCGACGTCGTCCTGCTCGACGCCAATTTCGGCCGCGGCGCGACCAACGCCGCCGAGGGCTTCCACTGGCTCGGCGAGATATTGGCGAAGGACCCGCAGGCGGTGGTGGTGATGATCACCGCCCATGGCGGGGTCAACATCGCCGTCGAGGCGATGAAGCGCGGCGCCACCGACTTCGTCTCCAAGCCCTGGTCCAACGAACGCCTGCTCGCCACCGTCCGAACCGCCGCGTCGCTCCGCACCTCGCGCCAGGCCGCGGTCACCGAGCGCAAGCGCGCCGTCGCCATCTCCGCCCCGGCGGCGGGCGGCGAGACCCCCCTGCTCGGCCACTCGGCGCCGATGCGGCGGGTCTATTCGCTGATCGAGCGCGCCGCGCCGACCGAGGCGAACGTCCTGATCCTCGGCGAGAACGGCACCGGCAAGGAGCTGGTCGCGCGCGACCTTCACGGCAAATCGCGCCGCTCGGGCAACGTCTTCGTCTCGGTGGATCTGGGCGCGGTCGCCGAGAACCTCTTCGAATCCGAGCTGTTCGGGCATGTCAAAGGGGCATTCACCGATGCCCGCGGCGATCGCATCGGCCGGCTCCAGGCGGCGGACGGCGGCACCCTCTTCCTCGACGAGGTCGGCAACCTGCCGCTCCACCTCCAGCCCAAGCTCCTCACCGCGCTCGAGCAGCGCCAGGTGACCCCGGTCGGCGCCAACAAGCCGGTGCCGATCGACGTCCGGGTCGTCGCCGCGACCAACCTTCCGCCCGACCGGCTCGCCGACGAGAGCCTGTTCCGCCAGGATCTGCTGTTCCGGCTCAACACGGTCGAGATCGAGCTTCCGCCGCTTCGCGAACGGCGCGAGGACATCCCCGTCCTCGTCGAACATTATGTCGCTCTCTACGCGAAGAAATATGCCAAGCCGGCCCGCGAGCTCCCGCCCGAAGTGATGGCGGCGCTGGTCGACTATGACTGGCCCGGCAACGTCCGGGCGCTCCGCCACGCCGCCGAACGCGCCGTCATCCTCGCCGGCAACGGCGCTTTCACCTTCGAGGATTTCTCGCTTTCCCGCTCGACGGCGCCGCGTCTGGCGGCGACCAGCACCCCGCCGGCCCTGGGCGCCGACCTCAACCTCGAGCGCGCCGAGAAGCAGATGGTCGAGCAGGCCCTGAAGCGCCACGCCTACAACATCTCGCTCGCCGCCCAGGAGCTCGGCCTGACCCGGGCCTCGCTCTATCGCCGAATGGACAAGCATGGGCTTTAGGAGCCGCTTCGTCGCCGGCCTCGGCTGGCGGGCGGCGCTGCTGCTCGGCACCATCTACCTGTTCGTCGAGACGCTCGGCATGGACGGGCTCGGGGTCGCCCGTTTGCTCGCCGCCTGCCTGTGCCTGTGGGCGCTCTACGAGCTGTGGCGCTACATCCAGCGCACCAACATGGAGCTCGCCCGCTTTCTCGAGGCGGTGAGGCTCGGCGATCTTTCGCAGAGCTTCGCCCACCGCGCCGACGGCAGCGGCTTCACCGACATCGGCCAGGCCCTCGACCAGGGCATCCGCAACCTGCGCGACGAGCGGCTTCGACTCACCGAATCGAACCGCTTCTGCGAGGCCGTTCTCGACGACGCTCCGGCGCCGCTCCTGACCGTCGACACCGACGGCCGGGTCGAGCTCGCCAACAAGGCGGCTCGCCGCCTGTTCGTCCGCCACCACGGGGTCAGGATCGAGGATTACAGGATCTACGGCGAGACCTTCGCGACCGCGCTCGGCGACGACGCCATCGGCAAGCCGCGCCTCGTTCCGCTCATGCTCGACGAGCTTCCGCAGACGGCGATGGTCAGCGCCGCCGCGGTCCACCGCCTCGGCGGAATGGTTCGGGTCGTCGCCGTCCAGCCGATCCAGGGCGAATTGAATGCGATCGAGATCGCCGCGCAGAGCGACCTCATCCGGGTCCTCACCCACGAGATCATGAACTCGATGACTCCGGTGACCTCGCTCGCCCAGAGCGCGGCCAGGCTGATGGGCGAGGCCGACCAGGGCGGCAATGCGCTCGTTTCCGACGCCCGGGCCGCGGTCGAGACCCTGGCCCGCCGCGCCGACGGAGTCATGCATTTCGTCGAGAGCTATCGCCAGATCAGCCGGACCCCGGTCGTCCGCCGCCGCCATTTCGAGGTGCTGCCCTGGGCCCGCGAGCTCGAATCCCTGTTCCGCGCCGGCGACGGCGCCGAGGGCGTGGCACTGTCGCTCGACGTCGCTCCGGACCGGCTGACCCTCGACGCCGATCCCGACCTGATGTGCCAGGTGCTGATCAACCTGCTGCGCAATGCCGCCGAGGCGGCGCGGGACCATGCCGAGGCTCCGGCCGTCTCCTTGTCCTTCGCCGCGGTGCCCGGCGCCCGGGTCCAGATCGAGGTCGCGGACAATGGCGCCGGGGTCCCCGAGGCGCTTCGCCAGGACGTTTTCCTGCCCTTCTTCACGACCAAGGCCAAGGGCACCGGCGTCGGCCTCAGCCTCGCCCGCCAGGTCGTCCTCGCCCATCGCGGCTCGATCGGCCTCGGCGAGAGCGACAGCGGCGGGGCCTTGTTCAGGATATTGCTTTAAAGTCGCCCGGGCCCCCGCCTTCGCGGGGATACATCGGATCCTCCCAGCGCTGCTCCTCCGGGATCGAATCCGCCAGGCTGAGCCCGTCGAGGATTCGCGCCGTCTCGTCGCGCACCAGCAGCATCACCCGATGGAGCCGGCACTGGTCCTCGGTGATGCAATTCTTGCAGATCTCGTGGCGGTAGCGGCTGGCGCAGGGGAGAAGGCCGAGCGAGCCTCGGGTGAGCCGGACGATCGAGCCATAGCTTATCTCGGCGGGCGGCCGGGCAAGCCAATAGCCGCCGTCGCGCCCGCGGCGGCTGGCGACCAGCCCCTCACGGATCATCTGCGAAAGCATCACGGTCAGGAATTTCGGCGGGATGTTCTGCCGGGCGGCGATCTCGCTCAGCTGGACCGGGCCTTCGCCATAGCGATCGGCGAGGTGGAGGAGCGCGCGGATTGTATAGCGCGTTCGTTGAGAAAGCATGGCCGAGTCATGAACCGTCCCATGGCACTTGGCAACCGGGGGAGCGCGCCCTGCCGGACACGGGCGACATCGCTACTGGTTCGAGCCCGCCGCCTTGCGGATGAAATGGCCGGCCGACACGCCTCGAAGCAGAGCAAGGCGGTATTTCTCCGTGACGCCCGGCTTGTGCCAGCCGTCGGTGGGCATGGCTTCGACAAGCGAGCGCATCCTCGTCGAATCGAGGGTGGTGGCGGCGACGTCGCAGGCTTCGATCCGGCCCAACTCTCCGGTCAGTTCCTCGCGCGCGGCGGTCAGGCCTTCGTGCCAGTCCGGCGCCTGATAGCCTTTACGGGTCTCGTTGACGATCGAGGCCGGAAGGCGGTCGGCGAAGGCGGTCCGGGCGAGCGCCCGGCGGACGCCCTGGCGCAGATACTGGTCCGGCGGAACGGCCAGGCAGAATTCGACGAGCCGGCGATCCGCCGTCGGATCGCGGACGTCGATCCCCCAGCCGGCGAGGTGGCCCTTGTTGTAATTGCCGGAGTCGACCCGCCGCAACGACCATAAACGAGTCTCGAGCGGGTCGCGCCGGGGCCGGTAGCTGGGATCGAGTCCGCGCTCGGCAGAGCGCTCGGCGATTCGCAGGGCCTGGACGGCGTCGGAGCGGATCGCGGTATAGTCGGTCAGCTTGCGGCCCTTGCCGCGCAGGCGGGCGATCGTCCGCCACAGCGGCACCGGCACGAAGGGCCCGAGAGCCTGCGCCGCGACGGTTCCGACCCGGGTGCCGTTGCGGACCAGCGCCCAGGATTCCCGAGCCAGCCTCGTCAGCCGCCCGCTCGACAGCAATTGGGTGAGCAGCGGCATCCCGTCATAGCTGAAGCTCGTGTTGCCGCGCGCTCCGCTGAGCAGGACTCGAAGCCCCCGCTCGCGAGCGACGTCCATGATCCTGTGCATCCACACCGAGTTGCACAGGTTGAGGACGGGCCGCTCGTAGACGAAAAAGTAGCGATCGAGGTCGGCGAAGGGGGAGCCGCCGTTGCGGACGAGCACATGATCCATATTGGGGTACATGGCGGCGACCTCGGCCGCATAAGGGCCCTCGTCCGCGAAGGCGTTCCTGACCTCGCTCGAATCATAGCCTTCGCGCGGCACGCTGGTGAAGGCGGTCACCCGCCCGCCGCCCGCCGCCATCAGCCGGGCGGCTGTGGCGGCGACGGTGCTGCTGTCGAGCCCGCCGCTGAGATGGGCCGCGACGGCCGAGTCGGCGCCGCGCAGGCGGGCGGCAACGGCGCGGTCAAAATGTTCGCGAAGCGCCTCGGCATAATCGTCGGGCCGCTTCAGGCCGAGCGGCTTCAGGGGCGGCCGCCACCAGCGGGTCGCGTTCAGCCGGTCGCGGGTGACGGTGACGATCTCGCCCGTCCGCACCTTCTCGATGCCGCGAAAGAAGGTCTCTGATCCGTCCTCGGGGACGAGGGCGAGGAAGCTCGCCACCGCCTCCCGGTCCGGGGCGGCCGGAATTTCGGGAAGGGCGTGGAGCCCCTTGGGCATCGAGGCGAAGGCGAAGAATCCGTCTCGCCGGGCGTAATGGAGCGGATGCTGGCCCATGAAGTCGCGGGCCAGGAGCAGGCGCTGCCGGCGCGAATCCCAGAAAGCGAAGGCGAAATCGCCCTGCAGGCGTTCGACCGCCGACTCGTCCCACCGCTCGAGCGCGTGCAGGATGATCGCCGGATCGGACAATGCCCGGCCCTCGGCGGCGCCAATTCCGAGCGCCTCGCAAAGCTCTTCGCGATTATCGAGGCGCGCGTCGGCGACCAGCAGGGTCGCTCCGCCCGCCCCCGCGGCCACCCTCTGCCTGCGGCGGTCCTCCGGAGTGATTCCGAACAATCTCTGGCCGAGCGCGATCGCTCCGTCGCTCGCCATCGCCGGAGCCTGCGGCCCGTAAATCTGTTGCGATTTGAGCATCCGCTCGCACTGCGCGGCGGCATCGGGACGATGGTCGAGGCTCCAAAAGCCCGCGATCGCGGTCATGCAGGCTTGATTTCAACCAGACCGTCGGCGGCAAGTTCGTCCAGCAGATCCCTGAGCTGCGCTTCGCACGTCGCCGAATCGACGTCGAACTCGCCCGTCAGCTCCCCGGTCAGCTCCGAAAGCCGCCTCGGCTGCTCGATCATCGCCCAGATGCGCGTCGCCGTGCTGTTGAAACCGTAGCAGGTGCCGTTGTCGATATGCAAAGCGACCAGCTCACCGTCGACCTTGGTCTCGATCATTTCGCCGCGCCGCTCTACCAGAAGATCCCCGGCCACCCTGCCCTCCGTTCCGTTCAAGGGCCCTCTATGGCTCAGAGGGCTGGCACGCAACCTTCGACTAAATTTGCAGCCGGACTTGAAGGGTTTGAGATGCTCCGCCATAAGGATACCGGATCGCTTCCCAACAGGCATAAGGTGAAATGATGATTGATTTGCGCAAAGCCCGCCGGACGGCCGGCAATCAGACGGCTGGTGGACGCGATTGGACCCGTCCTTCCATCCAGCGCCTTGCGGCGGGAAGTGCTGAGGAGGGCGGCAGCACGTCGACCGATCTCGGCGTCAACCAGTCCTAGCCTAACCGCCGTTCAGACGGCGCAACCCCCTTTCAAAGTCGACAGCCGGCGACGTGCTTGTCGATGCCCTTTAGTCGTGTTCGAGTTTCGCGCCGGTCCAATCCCCGCAATAGCGGTATTCCGCCGGCGCGAACTCCCTTCCTGACGCTTCGCCGCGGCGACCTCGATCGAGCAGGTCCCCGCCAGGCCCCAAGGCCGGCGAACGCACAGCCCGGGCTTTCTGCGGCAAACAGGAACTCTCGCCGCCTCCCACCAAATGAACCTGTCACCGGCGTCATCGACAGAGGCCATGCCTCATGCCGGGAATTGGTGAAATCGTTTCCCGGCGAAGGCCGGAACCCAGCCTGCCGTCTGTGCCGCTGGACCCCGGCCTTCGGGTTCCCATCAAAGTAGTACTTTGATGGGGTCCCTCCCGGGGAACAGGTGCTTCAACTTCATCGGGACAGACTTTAGACGATCGGCTCCAGAGCATGATCGCCTTGGCTTGATCCGTCATTGCGAGGAGCGCAGCGACGAAGCAATCCAGCGGGCCTCGGAAGGCCGCCCTGGATTGCTTCGCTGCCGCGTAGCGGCAGTTTATCCTGAGCGCCGCCGCAGGCGGCGTCGAAGGGCTCGCAATGACGGAGGTGATTCAGCCCGAAGCGATCATGCCCTAGGCCGTGAGCGCCGCTCGCCGGCCTTGAACAGCGGAGGGGCCCCCTCCCGCCGGGGAGGGGGCCCTTGAGGTCCTCAGAGGATGAAGTCACTGCTGGTGATCGGATTCAGGTCGGTGACGACGACGAAAAACTCGAAATCCGAGGCGCCGTTGCCGTCGGTATCGCCCTGAACCAGCCAGATGTTACCACTGTTGAGCTCGAATCTGAGCTCGCCGGCAACGCTGTGGAAAGCATCGTTGCCGATGAAGGTGAACGCCTGGTCCCCTCCCGCACCAACCTTGGTGTTGGCGTCGATTCGCGACAGGTCGATGAGGTCGCCCAGGGTGAAGTCCTGGATTCCGTCGCGGTCCCCCATCGCCGGCGAATCGGCGATCGAGACGTAGCGGAAGGTGTCGTTGCCCAGCCCGCCGGTCATCGTGTCGTTGCCTAGCCCGCCGACAAGGGTGTCGCCGCCCTTGCCGCCGACGATGACGTCGGCGCCTCGGCCGCCGAACACCCGGAAGGTGCCGTCATTCTCGGCGCTGCCGTTGAAGACCAGAGTCTCGTCCGACCTCAGCTTGGCGCCGTCGACCGTCAGCTGAACGCCGAGAGCCACGTTGCCGTCGTCCATGGTGAGGTCGTAGCTGTAGCGATCGCCGAGCGCCCCGAAGACAGTGTCGTAGGCGGAGAGCAGGCCGATGCTGACAATGCCTTCGAGCTGGGTTGCCCCGAACGCGATCGTATAGTCGCCGCGCAACGCCAGCTGGTCGAGCCCGCCGCCGCCCACGATCCTGTCGCTGGCGCCCCACTGGCCCGCGGCGCCGAACAGGAAGATGTCGTTCTTGGCGCCGCCGGTCAGGTCGTCCGTGCCCAGGCCGCCGTAGATGAAGAAGCTGCCGTCGGTCTCGGCCGAGCCGTCGAAAGTGAAGTCCTCGCTGACCCGCAGGCGGTTGGCGTCGACGACCAGCTGCTGACCCGGGCCGACATTCTCGTTCACGGTCGTGATGTCGTAATCGTAGAAATTGGTGCCCGGATCGCCGAAGCGCGTGTCCGAGCCGGGGAGGATCGCGATCGACTCGACCGAAACGACCTCGGTGCCGAAGACCAGCCCGCCGCTGTAATCGCCCTGCAGGGCGATCTGGTCGGCGCCGCCCTCGCCGTCCACCTTGTCGCCCGAGGTCATCGCCCCGCCGAAGAAGAAGACATCGTTGCCGGCGAGGCCCTCGAGATCGTCGTCCCCGCCCTGGACGACGTAGAAAAAGTCTGCCTCCGGCGTTCCGGTGATGGTGTTGTCGGTGCCGTCGCCCATCAGCCAGTCGCCCGGCCCGGCGACGCCGTTCACGCGTCACGGTGACGGTGACGGTGTTGCCGCCGGTCACGGTGTAGTTGAACGTGTCGCCGACCGTGACGTGTTGACGGCGCCCGACGTGTTGTCGGTCAGGCGGTTGAACTTGCCGTTCGGATCGTAGCTGTAGGTGCCGTTGGCATTGACGATCAGCTATGGCGCCCGAAGCCAGGACGATCGGCGCGCCGACATCGGCGGGCGTACCCGTTCACTGCGTGATCGGTGATCGTGTCGCCGTCGGCGTCGCGTGTCCGGACCCGAGCCGTTGTCGGCGAACAGGCTGCCGGTGCCGATCACGTTCTCCGGGGTGGAGACCGCATCGGGCTGGGCGACCGGAGCGTCGTCGACTCGCGGTGACGCTGATCGTGCGTCGTGTCGACACCTGCTTCGCTGGTGCCGTCGCCGGTATTGCCCGGTGTCGTTGACCGTTGACGCCGGCGTCGTTGGTGCGTCACGGTGAGCGCGTCGTCGCCGTTGAGTTGGCTGTAGGCGAAGGTCTGGCCGTTGGTCGCACGCAAGGTGCGTTGATCTGGTTGAGCGTGCCGCCTGCACGGTGATCGTGTCGCTGGTCCCGTCAGCGGATGATATCGCCCGCCTGGTGCCCGCCTGCGACATCGGTGACGGATCGCCGTATCCGACCGTTGCGACCTCGAATGCGACGACACTCGTCGGTCGCCGGATCGGCGTCCGGATCGCCGAGATCGACATTCCGCTGATGCCAGGCATCGATCGCGTCCTCGCTCGGTGCGCGATCGTCCGTCCGAGCGCAGTTGACGCGGCGCGTCGTTGACCGCGGTGATGTTCACCGTGACCAGGTTGACGTCGAGGTCGGTGGCGCCGGCGCCCTGGCCGCCGCCCGGCGAGCCGTCGTCGAAGCCGATCGCGAGATCGATCGAGGCCGGCGGGTTGTCGCTGGTGTTGGTGTAGCGGACCGCCTGGATCACCTCGTCGACCAGCGCGCTGGTCGCCGCCGTCTCGAGGCTGGTGAAGTTGATCGACGATCAGGCCGGCGGCTGCCGTCGACGCTGATCGTTCCGAAGATCTGGCCGCCGGCCTTGAGGTTGCTGGAGCCGTCGATCGTGAAGTTGGGCCCTGCGACCAGGGTGAAGACGTCTTCGGTCGGATTGGTCGCGGGGTTGCGGTTCACGCTGAACGAGGCGCCGGCATAGTCGCCATTGCCGCCGTTGCGCGCGTCGAGGTCGACGTCGGCGACGGACGCCGGCGGGAAGGATCGCGACCGCGGTCTGCTCGGTCGCGGCGATCGGGCCGCCCGTGGTCAGCACCGGCGAATCGTTCACCGCGGTGACATCCACCGTCAGCACGTTCGGGCGTGCCGTCGGCATTGCCGTCGTCGTCGGTGACGGCGAAGGTGATCGTGCCGAGGCCGGCGCCGTTGCGCGTTCGGGACCGCCTTGAAGCTGACCTTGCCGTCGGCGAGATCCTGCGCGGTATAGGTCTGGGGCAGGGCCACGAGCACCGGCGCTCCGACGCCGGCGGTGCCGTCGGCGTCGAAATAGATGCCGCCGCCGGTGACCGCGCTGATGGTGACGCTGGCGAAGCTGCCGTCGACGTCGCTGAAGCCGAGATCGGTCAGCTCGATCAGCCGGAACGTGTCCTCGATCGCGGTGATCGTCGAGCTGGTGCCGGACGGCGCGTCGGCATTGTCGTCGGCGACGCTGATCGTCGAGACCGCGACGTTGCTCGGCAGGTCGCCGTCGGTGACCGAGACGTTGATCGTCCGCGAAACGTTGGTCCCGCCCGCGGTCGGGTCGTGCGCTGGTGCTCGAGAAGGTGATCTGCTCGATCGCCGCCTCATATTGGGCTTGGGTGCCGGTCCCGGTCAGGATCAGGTTGGTGGCGGTGCTGGCCGGATCGACGGTGATCGAGCCGGGCAGTGCGCCGACGACGGTCAGCACGTCGCCGGCGACGGCGTTGGTGATCGTGATCGTCGCGCCTTCGACATTGTCGCCCGCGTCGGCGTCGGTGATGAGGACGTCGATGTCCGAGATCGCCGCCGCCGCGCCGCCTTCGGTATAGGCGCCGGAATAGCCGGTACCCGCGCCCGACGGCGTCGAGGTCGAGCACCGGCGCGATGTCGGACGGGACGATGTCGAGGGTGAAGGTGTTGGGCGACTGGTCGATATTCGACGCCGCCGTTCAGGATTTCCGCCATCGTCCTGAACCTGGAAGGTGAAGGTCGGCGAGGTGTTGGCCGATCCGACGGCCGCTTCGAAGGTGAATTCGCCGGCGGTGAGCTGGGCGAGCGTGATCGTGTCGCCCGGGCTGATCGCGACGCCGTTGAGCTTGAGCGTTCCGGACAGCGCCGGCGGCAGGGTGGTGATCCTGACCCCGGCGAAGCTGTCGCCGTCGATCGGATCCGAGAAGCCGGCCGAGAAGTCGGTGGGGAGGAACTCGTAGGGGGTGTCCTCGACGACCTCGGCGCTGTCGTCGGTTCCGGCCGGCTCGTCGTTCACCGAGTTGACGGTGACGGCGATCGTGTCGGAATCATTGGTGGCGGCGCCGGTGCCGGTGGCGACGGTGCCGCCGAACGTGTCGGTCACCTGCAGCTGGATCTGCGCCGGGCCGTTATAATTGGCGGTCGGCGTGTATTTGGCGGTGGCGAGCGCGGTGTTGATGGCGGCGAGCGTTCCGTGGAACGTCATCGTCGTAGTCGCCGGTGCCGTCGCCGACGGTGAAGGTGAGGCCGGTGAGGGTGGTCAGGGTCAGGTGCCCTGGGTGGCCGAAAGCGTCACGTCGTACACGCCGGCAGGCGCGAGGGTGGCGTCAACGTCGGCGATCGAAAGGCCCGTGATGGCGGCGTCGACGCTATCCTCGTTGACGGAAGCGTTCGCCGGCACGGCGCCGGTGACCGGATCGTTGACGGCGGTGACGGTGACGTTGACCGTCGCCGTGTCGGTGTTCCCGTTGCCGTCGCTGATCGTGTAGGTGAAGGTGTCGGTTCCGTTATAATCGCCGGTCGGCGTGTAGGTCAGCACGCCTGCGACGACGCTGGTCGTGCCATGGGCGCCCTGGGTCGCGGAGGTGATCGTCCGGGTGTCGTTCTCCGGATCGGTGTCGTTGGAAAGCAGCTGGGCGGTCAGGTCGTTCGCGCCCGAATCCTCGGCGACGCTGACGCTGTCGTCGTTCGCGACCGGCGGCTGGTTCGCGTAGAAGCCGAAGTCGAGCGTGTTGTTGGTGTCGTTGCCCGTCCCCGGGGTGGGCTCCTGATTGTAGCGGAGCGTCGATCCTCCCGCTGGCGACGGCTCCGCCGGCAATGGCGGCTCCGTTATTGTCGTTGTCGACATTGTCGTCGGGATCGGTGGCGGCGCCCTGGACGATCAGGAGATTCTGGAGCACGCCGCCGGTGAAGTTGGAGGCATCGACCCGGACGAAGTAATTGCCGGCCGACAGATTGGCGAAGCTGTAGGTGCCCGCCGCCGCGCCGGCGCCGGCCGTCACCGTGGTGAGCAGCTGCACATCGGTGCCGATGTCCAGAACGCCGTTATCGTTGGTGTCCGCGAAGAGGGTGAGGGCGACCCCGTTGATGCCCTCGCCGACGTCGAAGACGTTGTTGTTGTTGGCGTCGACGAACACCCGATCGCCCAGGGTGAGCGTGTCGACCACGGTGACGTTGGTGTTGCTGTTGGTGTCGGCGATGTTGTCGCCCTTGGCGGTGGCCGTGTTCGACAGCGGCGTGATCACCTGGTTGAAATAGGACGTGATATTCGCCTGGTACTGGACGTCGACCGACTTGCCGGCCGGCAGGGTGCCGATGTCGGCGACCGGGGAGAGCAGATAAGCCTCGTGAGTCGGCGCTCGGCCGTCCGCCTTGGCCGCCTCGCCCGCGGTGGGCAGACGGCGCTCGCCGACGTTGACATAGCCATGCATCAGGCTCTGCACTTCGGCGGTGAGATAGGAATCGTCGAGCCCGATCTGGTGGCCGAGCTCGTGCATCAGCACGGTGAGCAGGTCGACCTGGCCGGAGGCCTCGCCCCCCGCCGTCGCCTTGAGCCGAGTGCCGCCGCCGGCGAACTCGCTGTCGTCGCCCGGAGTCGCGTCGACGAACCAGCCGTAGCCGGCGCCGTCCTGGTCGATCTGGATCGCGCCCGGCGCGGCGCCGCCGATCTGAACGCCCATCATGTCGGCGAGCGTGACCTTCACGGCCTTCATCGTCGCGATCTGCTCGGGGGTCGCGCCGGCGGCCGCCCAGCGGTCGATCGCGGCGGCAACGAGCAGGTCGAGCTCGGCCTGGCTGACTCGGCCGTCGGAATTGACGACCGGCGCAGCCGCCGGAACGTCGCCGGCATTATTCACAGGCGCAGCGGGCGGGGTCGGTATATTGCCACCGGCCGGCGCGCCGCCCGGGGCCTGGCTCGGCGACTTCCCGCTGATCAGGTCGAGCTGTGCCTGACGGATCGCCTCGATGCCGGCGGCCCGGGTCTGGCGCGGCGTGTAACCGTCGGTGTCGTCGGACAGGGTCCGGCCGGTGATTGCCCCCAGCCCCATCGTGCCGCCGATATAGCTCCGGCCGGTTCCCGCGCCGGCATCGGGTCCCGCGTCGGCGCTCGATTCGGCCGGCGGCGGCGCGGCAGCCGCTTCCGTGGGCGCGGCGAAGCCGGGATTCGGGTTGAGTAAGAGCGGTGCCGGCAGGGTCGCCCCAGGCACCGAGGCGGTGTTGTCGAAGCCGCCGCCGGCCGGCGCGCCGGCCGAATTCTCGCTGATGAACCAGTCGTTTCCGGCCCCGGTCGGATTGTTGTTGCGGGTGACGTCGAGATGGTTCTGGACCGTCGCCGCACTGGCATTGTTCGATCCGAGGTTGAGGAGTTCCACCGTCGTCTGGAAGCGCTGGCGTACCGTGAAGTCGTTGCCCGTCGCCGATGAGGCCGTGTTGTCATGCATGTCGAGCCGAAGCACGCCGACGTCGCCGGATTGCGCGCCCGCGACGACCCGGATGCCGTCGAACGAATTGACGTCGGACACCGTGACGTTGTTGTTGAAGATCGTCGCGTTAACCGTGTGAGCGGCGTTGGTGTCCTCGCTCATCTGCACGTTGATGCCGTTCGTTCCGACGCCCCGGATGACGTTGTTGTCGATCCGGACGTTGGTCGTTCCGGAGCCGACCGACAGCACCCTGATGCCGTCGCCGCCCGCATTGGCGGAGGTCGTGGAGGATGCATTGCCGATATAGTTGTTGCTGATCGCGCCTTCGAGGATCGCCCCGGCCGGGGTGCCGCCCGCCTGGTTGATGTTGATCGAGTGCGAGACGCCGTTGTTCGTTCCCTTGAGGAAGGTGGGCGAGGCGGCGGTGCCGTTATCGTGGATGTTGAAGCGGACGGTGCCGCTGTCGTTCTGGGCGATGTTGATCGCGCTCGCGCCGACGTTGGTGAAGGTCGCGTTGGCGACCGTCACCTCGAGCGTTCCGGTGCCCTCGTTCTGGGCCTGGATGCTGTTCGAGAAGAGGTTGTCGAAGGCGCTTCCGTTGACGACCCGAAGGTCCATGCTCGACGCGCCGTCGGCGGTCAGGTTGATGCCGTGGCTTCCGTTCGGCGCCGCGGCCACTCCGGTGCTGGTGAAGTCGACGTTGTTGAACTCGATATCCGCCGACGTCGCTCCGACGGCGTCGTTGGTGTAGTGGACCTGCTCGTGCTCGTTGTTGGTGAAGGTGACGTCGGTGAAGCGGACGGTGCCGGTGACGTTGGTCGCGTCGACGCCATGCTCGTTCAGCGCGTTGCCGCTGTTGTTCATGTTCGACTGAGTCAGGCTGAAATTGACGACGTTCGAGAGGCGAATGCCGTCGTCGAGGCCGTTCTGGATCGTCATCTGATCGAGCACCATGTCGCGGCCGTTGCTGATCGAGATGCCCGCATTGTCGGCCGCCGAAATGACCCCGCCCATGGTTTTCGACGCCGTCCCGTCACCGGTGACGGTGAGGCCGCCGTGGGTCCCCGCGGTCGTGCCGGTATTGTCGAGGAAGATGCCGTAGCCCGAAGCGTCGGTGACGTTGATGCTCTTGAAGGTGAGGCCGCTCGAACCGATGCGGACGTCGTCGACGGTCAGGGCCGCGCCGTTGGCGGTGCTGATCGTGTTGTTCGCCCCGGTGACCGTCAGCGAGCCGGCACCCACATTCGTGCTGGTGGCGTTGATGCCCCGGCCCGCGCCGGTCGTCGTGATGGCGAGGTTGCCGCCGGTGAGCGAAACGGCCGCGCCGGTGCCTCCATTGTTCGTGGAGCTGAACGCGTCGTTCCCGCCGGTAGTCAGGGTCACGCTGCCGCCGAAGGCGATCGAACCGCCCGTATTGTTGGTCAGCTTGATGCCGTTGTCGACCGCGCCCGTCGCGGAGATGGTGTTCGAGAAGTTGATCGCGCCGCCGGTATGGTTGTTGACGTCGACGACTCCCCCCGCCGTCGTCTTGGTGACGGTGGCGCCGACGGTGACGTTGCCGTTGCCGCCGGTGATGAGCACGCCCTGCGCCGCCGGATCGTTGGTATTGCCGATCGCGCCCGCGGAGATCGTCACGGCGGAAGTCGCGCCGTTGATCTCGACGCCCTGGCCCAGGATGGTGTTCTGGACCGAGATGCTGTCGATCGTGACCGCGCCGTTGGCGCCGTTGAGCTCGACTCCGTCGTCGCTGACGTTGGACACGCCGACGGTGCCGAGATTGAAGGCGGCGGTCGAGCCGCCCTCGATTCGAATGCCGTCCGAACCGACGCCGGAGGTGCCGGTGACGGTGATCGTGCCGGTGTTGAACGAGCCGCCGTCAAGATTGTTGATGCGCACGGCCGTGCCGGCGACGGTGGCGCCGGTGGTGAGCGTGCTGAAGGTGATGCCCGTGGTCGCGGCGTTGGAGATCTCGACCAGCTGGCCGCCATTGGTCGTCGACAGCGTGTTGCCGGCGCCCGAGATGTTGAGCGCGTTCGTCGAACCCGCGGTATTGCTGTCGAACAGGCCCGCGCCGTCGCGGGTGCTGATGGTAAGGTTGCCGCCGGTGAAGTTGACGGAGCCGGCGGTCGAGGTGCCGATGTTGATGCCGCGGCCGGACGCGGAGCCGGCCATGTCGACGTCGGCCGCCGTCGAGACGGTGACCGAGCCGCCCGACATCGAGCCGACCGAGAAGGCGTGGCCGGTGGTGCCGGCCGCGAAGTCGATATCGATCGCGCCGCCGGAGAAATTGACCGCGCCGCCGCTCTGGCCGCCGACCTGGACGGCGTTCTGCGCGCCCGAGTTGACGGCGATCGTCTTGGTGCCGGTGAAGTCGATGGTGCCGGCGGCGATGTTGGAGAGGCCGATGCCCGCGGCCGTGTTGCTCGAGGTGCTGGTCTGGGTGATGTTGCCGCTGAAGGTGACGTTGCCCGCCCCGGCGATACGGTCGGCGATATTGACCGCCGAGCCGGTCGCAGAGCTTCCGATCGTGCCGCCGTAATTGACGGCAATGGTGCCGCCGCTGCTCGGCCCGGCGCCGCCGATCTGGAAACCGTGGCTGGCCTCGCCCGCGATGCTGCCGCCGGCCGCGCTGAAGCTGCCGGAGATGAGGGAGGGGCCGCTCGCGGCGGTGCCGGCGAGCTGGACGCCCTGGCCGGCGGCCGTGCCGGTCGTGCTCAGGGACGTGAGCGCGACGTTGAGGTTGCCGCCCTGGTCGATGTCGACGGCCTGGCCGGCGCCGGAGAGAGTCACAGTGTCGACGTTGAGCGTGCCGCCCGCGGTCGTGACGCTGCCGTTGCCGTCCTGGATTCCGACGGAGGTGTTGGCGGTGCCGTTCAGATTGAGGCCGGAGATGGTGTTGTCGGTCGCGAGCGTGACGCCGTAGGTCGAATGGTTGACGGTCGCGTTGGCCGTCTGACCGTTCGCGCCGATCGCGAAGCCGTTAACGGTGAGCTCATGGCCGTCGCCGAAGAGCTTCTGCCCGGCCTCGAGCGTGACCCCGCCCGTATAGGTGGTGCCGCGATTGTAGACGAAGATCGTGTCGCCGGCGCCGTCGACGTCGTCGTCGCCCTTGATGGAATCGTTCGGGCCGACCGTGCCGGCCGTGCCGGTGCCGTCGTCATTCAGCTGACCAAGGGTGGTGAACGGCTTCAGATAGGAGCCGTCGGAGGCGCCGTTGACTCCGGCATAGCCGTTGTCGACGTACCAGATCTGGCCGCTGATCGAGATGTTGACGTGGCCGCTGGAGACGCTGGTCAGGCCCTGTGCGTCGGTGACGAAATAGTCGAACGACGCCGCGCCCTGATAGCCCGTCTCGGGGACGATCTGGTAGTTGCCGCCGCCGACGTCGGTCACCGTGACGTGGCTGAGGTTGGCGAAGCTGGAGATGGTCAGGCTGGCTTCGGGGCCGTCGGGATCGACGTCGTTGCCGAGCAGGGCCGAGGCGGTGACGATATAGGGCGTGTTGCCGACGATGGTGAGCGGCGCGCCCGAGAAATCGTCGAACGCGATCGGCGTGATCTTGACCGTGCTGAGGTCGGTGATCTCCAGACCGCTCTGGGTGTCGTAGACCTTGAGGTTGAGGATGTCCGTCGCGTTCGTGTTCTGGATCAGGATGTGGACCAGCATGGTTTCGCCGGGATCGGCCACGCCATCCGAGTCGGAATCCGTGAACAACGTCGACGTGCGAGTGACGGTAACAGCCATCTTAATATTCCCCCGAGGGCAAAATCCCAGGCTCGCACGCGCACGTGTGAGTCCTCCAATTGCGGTGATGGCACACTCTGGCGCCAGCGCCTAGAGCGATTAGCCCGTATCAAGTTGATAAAATGGTAAGAAAACAACAGCCCAAGGCGAAAAACGGATATTACTCGCGGAAAGCGGTTTGGCTCAGCTTGGTGATCGGGCTCAGGATGTAACTGAGGACGCTGCGCTTGTCGCCGAGCAAGCTGACGTCGGCGATCATGCCCGTGCCGATCGGCAGCGGCCGGCCGTAGCGGATCAGAGCGCTTTTCTTCGTCCGAACTTCCACAGTATAGAAGCTCTCGCCCGTCTTCTCGTTGACCGTCGCGTCCGGAGAAATGCCGGCGACGACGCCCTCGAGCGAACCGTAGATCGAACTATCGTAGGCGGTGATGCTCACTTTCGCCTTCTGGCCCATTCGCACCCACGCGATATCCTGGGGACGGACCATGGTCTGGACGAGCAGGGTTTCTTCCGACGGGACGATCTCGACCAGCGGCGCGCCCGGCCCGACCGCGGAACCGACGGTGGTGATGAGGACCCGGTTGACCCGGCCCGGCAAGGGCGCCCGCACGACCGTGCGCTCGGAACGCTCGGCGAGCGCCGGCAACGTCGCCCGGCGGGCCGAATATTCGGCCTGGGCGGTGGCGAGCTCGTTGGCCGCGACCGAACGCCAGTCCTGGCGCTGCTGGTTCATCGACGACTGCGCCTCGACGACCGCCGAGCGGGCACGCGAAATCGCCGAGGCCGAGGCCGCCGCCTCGCTGACCGCGACCGCATGGGCGCTCTCCGCCTGCATCAGCGACAGCCGTGGCTCGAGGCCCCGCTCGACCATCGGCCGTATGAGGTTCAGCTCCTCGCGGCGGGCGTCGCGCGCCGTCACCCGGGCGTCATAGGCGGACTGCGCCTCCTGGACGGCCCGGCTGGCCTGCGAGACCCGCGCCTGCCCGGCATTCGCGAGGCTTCCGAGCTCCTGCATCCGCGAGGCGTGAAGCGACCGCTCGATCATCAACTGGCTCGCCGCGGCCTGATCGGCCGGCGCCGGATAAGCGGGCTCGCGCCCGGCGACCTCGGCCGAGAGCCGGGCGATCTTCATTCCGAGCGCATTGGCCGAGGCCTCGCCGCTGCCGAGCTCGGCGCCGGTCGCGGTGCGGTCGAGCCGAACCAGCTCCTGGCCCGCTTTCACCTGCTGCCCGGTCTTGACGCTGATCGCCTCGACCACCCCGCCCTCGAGATTGGAGACGACCTGGAGCTGTGAGGTGGCGATCACCCGGCCCTGGCCGCGAACGGTCCGGTCGAGCTCGGTCAGCGCCGCCCAGATGATGAAGATAACGAAAAAGGCGATGACGACCCAGAGCAGCACGTTCGACGCCGTCCGGGGTTTGATCCGGTCGGTCAGGTCCTCGATATGGGTGTGTTCGTTCATGGCTCAGGCCACCTTGGCGGGCGGCGTCTGCTGCCGCGTGATCTGCTTGAGCACCTCGTCGCGAGGCCCATCCATGGCGACCTTGCCCTTCTCGATCAGCATGATCCGGCTGACCAGGGCCAACAAAGGCGGCCGGTGGGTGATCAGAACCAGGGTGCGATCCTTCAATTCCTCGCGGAGCCGATGGATAAGCGCGGTCTCCGTCTGCGCATCCATGGCGCTGGTCGGCTCGTCGAAGACCAGCACCGGCGGCCGGCCGGCGAGGGCGCGGGCGAGCGCGATCGACTGGCGCTGGCCGCCCGAAAGTCCCTCGCCGCGGTCGGCGAGCCTCAGATCGTAGCCGTTGGCGATCGAGCCCATGAAGCTGTGGGTCCCGGACAGCTCGGCGGAGCGAAGCAATTCCTCGTCGTCGACATGGCCGCGCGCGAGGCCGATATTCTCGCGTACCGAGCCGGTGAGGAGCACGCTTTCCTGAAGCGCGGTGCCGATGTAGCGCCGCATCTCCAGCGGATCGAGCTGGCGGATGTCGGTGCCGTCGATCATCACCAGCCCTTCCTCGGGCGGGTAGAGGCCGAGGATCAGCCGGGCGATGGTCGACTTGCCGGAGCCGACCCGGCCGAGCAGGGCGACATGTTCGCCGGGCTGGATGGCGAAGTTGAGATCCTCGAGCGTCTTCTCGGCGGCCCCCGGATATCTGAAGCTGACGTTGCGGAACTCGATCCGGCCCTTCATCCCGGCCAGCTTGAGGCCTTCGCCGACCGGCCCTTCGGGCGGCAGGTTCATCATCTCGTTGAGCTGCCGGTAGGCGGTCCGGGTCGAGGTCATGCGCGAGAGCAGTTGCGAGATCTGGGCCAGCGGCGCCACCGCCCGGCCGGAGAGGATCGAGCAGGCGATGAGGCCGCCCATGGTCAGATTCTGGGTGGCGATCAGACCCACTCCGACGATGACGACGCCCGCATAGGAGATCGTGCCGGCCGAGGTCGCGGTGGTGATCCCGATGCTCGAGATGAGTCGCTGACGGAGCGAGCTGTCGGCGTGATTCTCCATCGCCGTGTCCCAGCGCCGGGCGAGCAGCGGGCCCGCGCCCGCGGCCTTGACCGTCTCGAGGCCGCCGATCGTCTCGACCAGCACCGACTGCTTGGCCATGCCCTCGCCCATCGCCTTGGCCGACAGCCGGTCCATCGCCGGCTGGGTGAGCGCTCCGACGATGATCACGAGCGGGACCATCAGCGCCGGCACCAGGGCCACCCAGCCGCCGATGAGGGCGATCACCGTGATGGTCAGGATGATGAAGGGCAGGTCGACGATCGCGGTCAGGGTCGCCGAGGTGAAGAAGTCGCGAAGCGCCTCGAGCTCGCGCATCAGTCCGGTCAGCGATCCGGTCGAGCCCTTCTTGAGATCGAGACGGAGCCGAAGCAGCCGCTCGAACAGGGTCTCGCCGACCTCGCGGTCGATCGCCGCTCCGGCGATGTCGACGAAATAGGCGCGAAGCAGCTTCAGGATGAAGTCGAAGATGACGACGATGGCGAGGCCGATCGACAGCGCCACCAGCGACGAGGTGGCGTTGTTCGGCACCACCCGGTCGTAGACGATCATCGTGAACAGCGAAGTCATCAGGCCGAAGATGTTGATGACCACGGCCGCCAGCGCGACCTTGAAATAGACCGGGCGGTTGCGGCGCATCGGCTCCATCAGCCAGGCCGCGAAGCGCGGCTGCATGGCCGGCTTGATGTCGTGCTCGCTACTCATCCTGGCCTCCGACGCGGACGGGGTCGATGCCCAGCGAATCGAGAAGATTGCCGGTCCGCGACAGCAGCACGTAGCGGGCCGCGTCGAGCTCGCTCAAGGTCCGTATGAACGCCGTCGCGGTTTCGAAATAGGCGTCCTCCGCGGCGACCACGTCGAACAGATTGCCGCGCGAGTTGATGAAGCGCTCGATGAGCACGTCGCGCGACTGGCGGCTGGCGAGGTAGCTCGCCTCGAGCGCCTTCAATTGCTCCTCGAGCGCCCTGACGTCGGACCAGGCGATGGCGGCATCGCGCGACGCCTCGTCGCGGACCCGCGAGGCGCGGGCGTCGGCGGAAACGGCCCGAGCCCTCGCCTGGGCGACCCGGGCCTCGGTTCCGCCGAACAGGCGCTGGCGAACGGTGACCCGGCCGCGAATGTCGTAATCCCGCTCGTTCTCGAAGACTCCGTAGCGCCCGGCGTCGATTCCGGCGCTGATCTGCGGCAGGCGGTCGGACTTGGTCGCCCGGGCCTCGCGCCGGGCCGAATCGGCCATCGCCTGGGCGGAACGCGCCGCCGGAGTGCTCATGCCCGCAAGCGCGGCCGCGTCGCGAGTGAGAGCCGGAGTCTGCGGGATCGGCGCGCGCTCGAGATAGGCGGGCGGCGGCGATCCGGTCAGCTCGCTATAGCGGGCTTCGGCGTTGGCGAGCAGCCGGCGGAAGCCGGCGAGCCGGGTCTGGGCGGAGGCGAGATAGCTATCGACCCGCGCCGTGTCGCCCGGCGCCGAGACGCCTTGCTGAACCCTCTCCTCGACCGCCTCGCGAAGCTCCCGCTGGTTGGCGACGAACGATTCGCTGAGCGCGACCAGCGCCCGGTAGGCGAAGACGTCGTACCAGGAGGCGACGGTGTTGAGAGCGATCCGGTCGGCGCTCGCCTCGGCCTCGGCCGCCGCCGCCCGAAGCCGCGCCCCGGCGGCGAGCACCCGGTCGGCGCTCGCCCCGAAATCGAAGACGGTCTGGTTGACGTTCAGGATCGCGTCGGTGCGCGCATTGGGGCGCGAGCGCTCGATGATGTTCTGCTCGTCGTTGGAGAAATCGCGCGACAGCACCTTGTAGGAAGACACGCTGAGGTCGATCGAGGGCAGCCGCCGTTCCCGAGCCTCGTCGACGACGGCGCCGGCCTCGGCGCTGGTCGCCCGCGCTTCCTGGGTCGCGGGATGGCGCTCGACGGCGGTCGCGACGACCGAGCGGAACATCTCCGGCGAGGCCTGGCTTCGGGCCAGCTGGAGGATCGGGTCCTTGCCCGGATCGATGTTGAGCGGATCGTGGGTCGGGCCCGGCAGCGTCGGCGGACGATTCCGGGGCAGCGCCGCCGCCGGGACGATGGCCGGGCTCGTCCGGGCGCCTGAAGACGGCGCCGCCGAGGCGGACCCCGGCGTCGGGGCGATATGCGACGGCAGCGGAGCCGGGGCGGGCTCGGGGAGCGGCGGCGGAGTCGGGGTCGGCGGCGGCGGGGTGCTGGTCCCCGGCGAGCTCGTCGAAGGCACCTGGGCGAGCGCCGCCGCGCCCGTGACGAGCGACAGCGCGCAGACCAGCGCTCCCTTCTTCAACCCCAACATCGTCTGTCTAGAACCTCTTGCCGGCGGTTGCTTATCGCCGTTCCTCGCCGGAGACTAGGAAAACCTGCACCCTCAAGGGATTGGGCGCTCCACCGCAAAGGGCGGGTCAGGCCGGATCCGGCGGAAAACGGGCCAGGCAGGCGAAATTCGGCGCCTCATCGCCGCCCATCACCGTCTCGCCGTCGACATCCACCCAGACATGGGCGGCGAGCCCGTCGCCGTCGCGCCGGGCGCCGTAGCGGAGGACGGAAGCGATGCCGCGGCGGCGAAGCATCCAGTGGAGCGCCAGTCCCTTCTGGAAGCAGACCGCCCGCCAGGGCACCCGCCGCGACCAGCCGGTCACCGCCGATCGGGCGCGGCGGACGGTCTCGGAATCGGTTCGCTCCGGCCCCCGGGCGGGCGCCGAGGCGGCGGCGGCGACCCGGCGGAACGGCAGCAAGGCGATGGCCAGCGACGCCAGCGTCAGCGCCGCCAGCGCCTCGACGAGCATCGGCGCGTCGGCGAGGCGCGGTCGGGCGCGGCCGGGTGTGGTGACGGGAGAGGCCATGGCGCGGGCGTTACAGGATGCGCCGCGAACGTGGCAACTCTTGTTGAGGCGCGCGGTCATCGCCTAGGGCCTTGGAGTGCACCTGCCCCGCGAATTCGAGCTCGTCGCCGCCTGCTGCCGCTGGCCGCCCTCGCCGGCGCGCGACGAGGCCATCCTCTTCGCGGCCGAGCAGGCCGACTGGACGCTGGTCGCGAAGATCGCGGAGCGCAACCGAGTCGAAGGCCTGGTATGGAACGCTCTGAGGCAGTCGGGCGCGACCATGCCGGCCGACGTCCGCGAGCGCCTGCAGACCGCCGCCGACCGGATCGCGCGGCAGAATCTGGTCCTCACCGCGGAATCGCTTCGCCTGAGCGGACTGCTCGACCGGGCACGGGTCGGCCACATGTTCGTCAAGGGAATCAGCCTCGGCGTGCTCGCCTACGGCTCGATCGGCCCCAAGATGGGCTGGGACATCGACCTGCTCGTCCCGCCCGGCTCGCTCGAGCCGGCCGCGGCGGCGATCGAGGCGGCGGGCTATCGACTTCTGCTCCCAGGCGGGCCCAGGGGACGGGAGCGGCTCGGCCTGTGGCATCGGCACTGGAAGGAATCGGTGTGGGTCACTCCCGGCAGCCGGCTGACCGTCGAGCTTCACTCCCGGCTCAACGACAACCCTCTGCTCCTGCCCGGCCTCGGCTCCGATTCGCCGGCCCAGCGGGTCGAGGTGTCGAAGGGGCGTTTCCTCGCGACCCTGCGCACCGATGAGCTTTTCGCCTATCTGTGCGTCCACGGCGCCTCGAGCGCCTGGTTCCGGCTCAAGTGGATCGCCGACGTCGGCGCCCTGCTCGGCCCCCGCCCGCCCCTGGAGATCGAGCGTCTCTACAGGCGTTCGCAGGAGATGGGGGCGGGTCGGGCCGCCGCCCAGGCGCTGCTGCTGTGCGAGCGCCTGTTCGCCACCCCCTTGCCGCTTTTGCTGTCCGCCGAGCTTCGCTCCGACCGGATGAACCGCTGGCTCGTCGCCATCGCCCTGCGCAAGCTCACCGGCCGCACCCTGACCGCCGAGCTCGACGAAAAGCTTCTGGGCACCGGCACCATCCACCTCATGCAATTCGCACTGCTGCCCGGGCTCAGGTTCAAATATGCCGAGCTTCGCCGCCAGCTGGTCAACCCCTCCGACCGGATCGCCGTGCCGCTGCCGAAAGCGCTCGGCTTCCTCTACCCCCTGGTGGCGCTGGCGCGGCGACTGACGCCCCGGTCCCGGCGAGGCGCGCGATGACGTTCGAGGAGATGCGGAGCGACTTCATCGCCCGGCGCAAGGGCGTGCCTTCGCTCCCGATTACCGGTTGCATAAATTATTCGGTCGCCGCGCTGGCCAGCCTCGTCGTCCCCGCCGACCGCGCCAATCTCACGCTCTTCCTCTGCTTCTGGGCGATCATTCCGGTCGCGGCCCTGATCGGGAGGCTCCGCGGCGAGGATGTCCGGGGCAATCCCGAAAATCCGCTGTTCCGGCTGGCGATGCTGGCCCGGTACATGGTCCTCGCGACCTGGGCCATCCACGTGCCGGTGTGGATCTACGCGCCGGATCTTTTCCCGCTGACGCTCGGAATCGCCTTCGGGCTCCACTGGACGATCTTTTCCTGGAGCATCGGCCATCCGGTCGGGTTCATCCACACCGGTCTGCGCGCGATCCTGGTCCCGGCCGCCTGGCTCCTGGTTCCGGCCAACCGGATGGGCGCGGTCTCGCTGGTGGTCGCTTTCTGCTATTTCCTCTCGGTTTGGCAGCTCCGCCGGATCGACTGGGAAGCATCGCGATAAAAGGGCTTGAACCCGACGCCGCGTTCCGGTGCACTCAGGCTGAAGTGCGCTTCGGGGGGACTGGAATGTGGCTGCTCGATAAGATGCTGTCCGGATATGTGAGCCGGGGCGAGCTCACCGTCATCGATCACAAGGGCAGGACCTACCGTTACGGCAGGCCCGATTCCGAATTTTCCCCGGTGACCGTGCGCATCGCCGACTCGAGGGTCGTTCGCGACATCGCGCGCGATCCGGGCCTGGGCGCCGCCGAGACCTACCGGGACGGGCGGCTGATCGTCGAGGACGGCGACATCCTCGACCTGATCAACATCATCCGGGGCAGCCACAAATGGGAGGACAGCGCCGGCTCGAACAAATTCCTCCGCAAAGGGGGCAAGCTCCGCCATCGGCTCAGCCAGCTCAACTGGCGGGGAGCCTCGCGCAGGAACGTCGCCCACCATTATGACGTCGGCAACGACTTCTACCGGCTCTTCCTCGACGCCAACCTCCAGTATAGCTGCGGCTATTTCACCGACCTGACCCACAGCATCGAGCAGGCGCAGCTCGACAAGATGACCCACGTCGCCGCCAAGCTCCGCCTTCGGCCGGGGCTGAAAGTGCTCGATATCGGCTGCGGCTGGGGCGGCCTCGCCCTCCACCTCCACAAGCTGGCCGACGTCGACGTTCTCGGGATCACCCTGTCGAAGGAGCAGCTCGAAGTGGCGCGCGGGCGCGCCTCGGAGGCGGGGGTCGAGGACCGGGTGAAGTTCGAGCTGATCGACTATCGCGACGTCACCGGCACGTTCGACCGGATCGCGTCCGTCGGGATGTTCGAACATGTCGGCCAACCCTTCTACCGCGCCTATTTCCACAAGGTGAGGTCGCTTCTGGCGGAGGACGGGGTGGCTCTGGTCCACACGATGGCGCGGCTCGGCGGGCCCGGGACGACCGACAAGTTCATGCAGAAATATATCTTCCCCGGGGGCTATCTGCCGGCGCTGTCGGAGATCGTCGCGGCGAGCGAGCAGGCGAAGCTGATCATGGCCGATTGCGAGACCTGGCGGCTCCATTACGTCCATACGATCCGCCACTGGTACGATCGCTACACGGCCAATCGCGAGACGATCGTCGCCATGTACGACGAGCGCTTCTACCGGCTCTGGCAATTCTACCTCGCCGCCTCGCTGACCCTGTTCCGCGACGCCGCGATGGGCGTCTACCAGCTCCAATATGTCCGGCGGCGCGAAGCGACCCCGCTGACCCGCAATTATATGTTCCAGGACGAGGAGCGGCTTGCGGCGGTGGCGGGCGAGCCGCCGGCCCCGGTTTTCCACAGTTCGGGCTGAGCCGGTCCTTCGATACAGGCCTTCGCCAAGCTCAGTCCCTACTCAGGATGAGCGCATCGAGCAACCGCTCATCCTGAGTAGCCGGTGAGCTTGTCGAACCGGCGTATCGAAGGACCGACAGACGGAGTCAGGCCCTGGCGTGCTCGATCAGGCTTTCCTGCCTGAGCTTCTTCGCGACCGCGGCGGTGCCGCCATCGGTGTCCTGGAACAGTCCGAGCGAATCGAACTCCTCCGCCGTCGGTGGCTGAAGGGCGATGTCGGTATAGTCGTAGCGCGCGGGATCGGCGAGGATCCGACGGATCAGCGCCTTCGCCCGGAGATAGCCGCGCAGGTAGCGGACGACCTTCGCCGCGCTGCCGGCGACGTGGCGGGGGTAGAAAGCGAGGGCCGGCTCGCGGCGGAAGCCGCTCCGGCGGGCCCGGCGGCGCTTGCGGCGGAAAACCCCGCCCTCGAGCGCGTGGAGGCCCTCGATCTCGTAGATCAGCTTGAAATCGGTGAGATATTGAAGCGCCTTCTTGGGACGGTTGGCGGGCAGCCGGGCATGGCGGCGGGTGACCGTCTCCATATGCTCCCAGGTGAAATAGGCGTTCCAGGCGGCGCGATAGGCCTCGTCCCATTCCTCGTCGCTCATGCGCGGATGGTGGCTGACCCGGTGGTGGAGATTATACTTGTTGAGGTCGGGGTCCATCCACTCGCCCGCCTCGTGCATCCGTCGATGGTCCTCGGAGCCCGGCAGCGGAGTCAGGATGAAGAATTCGAGCACGTCCAGGGGCAGCTCGCGTTTGATGATCTCGATATCGCGGAGGATCGAGTCCTTGGTGTCGCCCGGGAAGCCGAGAATGTAGCCGGCGAAGGTGAAGACCCCCCGCTCGTGCCATTGCTGGAGCATGTGGCGATATTCGGTGATCTTGTTCTGGCGCTTGTTGGCGGCGAGGAGATTGTCCGGGTTGATGTTCTCGAGCCCGATGAACACCCGCATCGCCCCGGCGCGCTTGGCCTTGTCGATGAAATTGGGGATCTGGTGGCAGAGCGTGTCGACCTGGAGGGTGAGGTTGACCTTGATCCCCTCGCGCTCGCGAAGCGCGATCAGCCGGTCGAAAAATTCCTCCCAGTGCCGGTTGCGGGCGAGATTGTCGTCGGTGATGAAGAGCGCCTTGACGCCCTGGGCCGACATTCTCGCGGATGATCGCCTCGAGGTCGTCGGCGGTTCTGAAGCGGCTCTTGCGCCCCTGGACGTTGATGATCGTGCAGAAGCTGCACTGAAAGGGGCAGCCGCGCCCCAGGTCCATGCTCGACCAACCCTCCACATAGCCCTTGAGCGCGCTCGGCAGGCAGCATCGGCACCGGCGCTCCGGCCAGGCTCGGCAGGTCGTTCAGATAATTGTAGACGGGCTTCAGGCTGCCGTTCCAGGCGTCGCGAAGCACTTCGTCGAGCCGGCCTTCCTCGCACTCGCCGGCGAAGATCGAGCAGCCCATGTCGAGCGCTTCCTGGATTTCCGGCGGCACCGTCTTGAGCATGGACAGGCAGCCCGAGACGTGGAAGCCGCCGATCATCACCGGCAGCCCCGCCGCCCGGAACTCGCGGGCGAGATCGAGGGCCCGGTCATATTGGTTGGACTGGACCCCGACCAGGCCGATCAGCGCCTTCGCGCCGCGCCGGCGAAGGTCGCGGACGATTCGCGCCGGGACGATGTGGCGATTGGTCTCGTCATAGGCGGTCAGGTTGAGGGCGACGCCGGGCCCGAGCACCTGCCGCTCGGCGCAGTCGGCGGCGATTCCGTTCAGGGCGGCGAGCGAGTTGGACGGGATGAGCCCGCGCCACCATGTGATCGGATAGCCGTCGTCGTCATAATGCGACGGCTTGATCATGATGAAGTCGAGCTGCCGACTTTCCCCCATAAAGCGGGTGTATATTGTTTCGAACGCTGCGGCCAGCGCCGCCGGCGCCTCTCCCGTCCTTACGAGAGAGGGAAATCCTGCAAGGCATTGAACGAGAGCGAGAATCGGTTATCCGGCGACCCATGTTGATCGCCGCCGCCTTCCTCGCCCTCGCCGCCGCCCCGGCCCAATCGGACTGCACCGGAACCCCGAGCGCCACCCGGCTCCACGTCCAGGTCATGAACGTCAAATCAAGCCGAGGCCTCGTCGCCGTCACCCTCTACACCGACGTTCGCCGGAAATTCCTCGCCAAAAGGGGGTCGCTCTATGTCGGCCGTGCGCCGGCGCGGCAGGGCCGGACCGACGTCTGCATCCATGTGCCGAGGCCGGGAATTTACGCCATCGCCGTCTATCACGACGCCGATTCCGACCGCAGCTTCGACCGAACGGGTCTGGGCCTGCCCGCCGAGGGGTTCGGCTTCTCGAACAATCCGCCGACTTTCCTGGGACTGCCGAATTTCAGCTCGGTTCGGATCCCGGTGCCGCGGTCGGGCACCCGGACGATGGTGAAGCTCAAATATCGGTGAGCGCGGCGGGCGCCGCGACGACTGTGTCCTCGGTCCGTCCCGAGCGCAGGATGGCCGGCACCGCCATCAGGATATAGGCCACCCACACCGTCGCGAACGTCGCCAGCAGCCAGGTCACCAGCATCCCCCAGCCGGACAGGATGATCAGGGCATTGCCGAAGGCGAAGAAGTCGCGGCTGGTGATCGCGACCAGGAAATTGGTGATCCCGGCCGGGATTCCGTCCGGATAGCGGTTTCGGTAATAGACTTTGACGACGTCGAAGCTGCCGCGGTCGCCCGCGCTGTTGGCGAGCATCCGGATGAGGAGGAGGCCGATGACGGCGAGCAGCAGGCACCAGCCGCCGACGAGCAGATGCTGCGGCCCGTAGAGCCGGGACAGCGAGACGGTCACACCCAGATAGAAGAGAAGGTTGGTGATCATGTCGACGCCGGTATCGAGCATCGCCCCGCGCTCGCTGCTTCGGTGAGTGGCGCGTGCGATCTCGCCGTCGATGCCGTCGACCACGGAGGCGACGTGGAAGAGGATTCCGCCGAGGATCAGCCCGCCGGGGCCGGCCTGGAGGAAGGAGACGAACATGAGCAGGCCCATCGTCGCGGTGACGATGGTGAGGTGCCACGGCCTGATCCCCTCGATGTGGAGTAGGACCGCCGAAATGCGCTGCGAAATGGGGCGGTTGAGCCGGCGCGACACGATTCCGTCGCTGGCCTTGGTGGTCGCGGCGAGGATCCTTCGGGCCGCGGCGGCCGGCCGTTCGAGATCGAGGACGTCGCCCTCCTCCGCCGCCTCCGAGCCCAAGCCCTCCCGCTCGGCCGCCACTTCGCTTCCGCACATCAGGCGCGCGCAGTCGCCGTCGGCGAATCGGCGAAGGCGGTCGGCGAGGAGGATGTAACGGTCGCACAGCAGCCGGATCGTCGGCGGGTAGCCGGCCCGCTCGAACTGACCTCGCGATTCGCGCGCGGGGACGATCCGAAAGCGGACCCCGGCGCAGATTCGCTCGATGTCCGGCCGGACGGACTCCGCCAGGCCCGCCTCGTCGACGCAGAGCCAGATTTCCGAGGCGCCCGCGGCGACCGCTTCGCCGGCCGCCCGGGCGGCGAGCGTGAGACCGGCGAGTCGGCTGGACGGGTCCCGTCGGGCCCCGAAGGTCAGAACTGCCCGCCACCCCATCCCTTGGTGCCGATCCTCTCGCTTTCTTATGCCATGCTCTTAGAACGGGTGCGCGGTGGATGACGAGAGGCTTATTTCGCCGCGGCGACCCGGATCGACACGGAGGCGGCGATGAACGGCGCGGCGGGGAGGCGGGGAGGGCCGCGGGGCAGGCGCGGCACGGCCCTGCCCGGCTTGCTCGACCTCTATCTGCTGCGCGGTCTGGTCGCCCCGTTTCTCCTCGCTTTCTTCCTCATCACCGCCGCGATGATGCTCGAACGCGCGCTTCGGCTGGCCCAGGAAATGGCCGCGACGGGGGCGCATCTGGGGTTGTTCTTCCCGATCCTGGGACAGCTTCTCCCTTACTATCTCGGCCTCGCTCTGCCGGTGTCGTTCATGATCGCCCTGATCGTCATGCTTTCGAACCGCGACGAGGCGCTGGAGCTGGAGGCGATGCTCGCGAGCGGCGTGTCGCTGAGCCGGATGGTGTTCCCGCTGACGCTCGCCGCGCTCGCCGTCGCCGCCGCGACCCTGGCCGCCAACGGCTTCCTCGAGCCGAAAGGGCGATACGGCTATCGCCTGCTCACCGCTCGGGCGCTCGAGGAAGCGCGGATCAGCGACCTCCGGCCGCTCGCTTTCTACCAGCCGGCGCACGGCGTGACCCTGACCTTCGAGCGGATCGGCGGCCGCAAGGCGGATGGCCTGTTCCTCCACCGGGCCCTGCCGGGGGGCGGCGAGCAGGTGCTGACCGCCCGTTCGGGCGCCCTGACCCGCTCGCCCGATTCGCCCTTCGTCCGGATCGGCCTAGACGACGTGGTGAGCTATGACGATTCGGCTCCGGCGGCACGGCGGCGGCCGCTGCAGCTGGCGTTCCGCCATTACCGGCTGGCCGAGCCGATTCGGGCCGGCGGCGGAGTTCGGCCGCGCGGCAACGACCAGAAGGAGCTGACTCTCACCGAGCTCGTCGAGGAGACAGGAACGCGCGGCCGGCGCCTTCCGGAGGCCGCGGTGGCCGCCGAGCTTCACAGCCGGATCGCGCGCTCGTTCAGCGTGCTGCTTCTGCCCTTGCTGGCGCTGCCGCTGGCGCTGTCGGTGAAGAAGGCGAGGCGCGGCCTCGGAATCGGGCTGGCCGGTCTCCTCCTCATCCTCTTTCACCATGCGGTGAACTTCACCAAGAAGATGGTTCTGGACGGCAGCCCGCCGCCGGCGCTCGCCTTCGGGCTTCTCGAAGCCGCGCTCGCCGGGCTCGTTCTCTGGCTCTTCTTCGCCAGCCGGCATTTGCCCAGCCACGGCCCGCTGACCCCGATGCTTCGCCCCTGGGCCTTCAGGGACCGGTCTTTCGAGGCGAGACGCCCGCGCGGCCCGCGGCTTCCGGGCGGAAGAATCGGCGCCTACGCCGCCGGCCGGCTCGCGCTCTGGATCGCGGCCTGCACGGCGGGCCTCGCGCTGACCTTCCAGATGGTCGACATGGTCGAACATGGCGACGATTTCGTCGAACGCGGCTTCGCCGCTCGCGACATGGCGCGATACGCGATGCTTCGGCTCCCACTGCTCGTGCAGCAGGTGCTTCCGATGGCGACCCTGGCGGGCTCGATGCTGGCTTTGCTCCGGCTCAGCCGGTTCAGCGAGATGGTGGCGATCCGCGCCGCCGGAGTCTCGCTCGGCCGGCTGTCGCTCATGCTCGTGCCCGTAGCGGCGGGGGTGGCGGCGGCCGGTTTCGCACTCGCCGAATATGCAACTCCGCGGGCCGAAGCCGAGCTCGCCGGCTGGTGGCGGGAAAGCGATCCCCGCCCCGCTTCGCGGGCGCGCTGGTTCCGGATCGGCGGGGAGATCGCCAGCGCGCAAGGGGTGACTTCGGCGGGCCGGACGCTGCTGGGGATCAGGATCTATCGCCGCGACCCGAGCGGATTGCTCACCACCCGCCTCTCCGCTGAGACGGGCCGGGCCGTCCCGGGCGGCTGGCGGCTGGTCGGGGTGTCGAGCGTGAAGCTGACTCCACGGGGCCCGGAGCGGACTTCGTCGCCGGCGCTTTTCTGGCCCGCCCGCTTCGGCGCCGCGGAGGCGCGCGCGCTGTTCGCGCCGGCACCCCATATCTCCGCCGAGGCCGCGCGCCGCGCGCTCGCCGGGGAGGCTCCGGTCAGCGAAGGCCCGGCCCGGTTCGAGGCCCGACTGCAGCGGCGCTTCGCCGAGCCGCTGGCGCCGCTCGTCATGCTGATCCTCGCTCTCCCCCTCGCTCTCGCGTCGAGCCGGACGGGCCCGTCCTGGCGCCTGCTCCTCTATCCGATCGCGGCGGGAACGGCCTTCGTCGTCGGCGACGGCGTGCTCGCGGTGGCCGCCGCGGCCGGCCTGATCGCGCCCTGGGTCGGCGCCTGGGCGGCGACCTTGCTGTTCGGACTGCTCGGAACCACCGTCGCCGTCTATTCCGACGGCTGAGCTTCGGCCAGACGACGGCGCAGGAATCCGGCGATGCGCTCGGCCCGGGCATCCCAGCCGAGACCCCGGGCGGTCGCGGCGGCGCCCTTCCCGAGCCGCTGCGCGAGCGACTCGTCGCCGAGGATCCGGTCGAGCGCCGCGGCCGCCTCGTCGGGCCGGTTGGGCGTGACGAGCAGGGCGTTGCCGCCGTCGACCAGCAGGCTGGTGAGGTCGGCGGTGCTCGGCGCCAGGATCGGGCGATCCGCCGCGAGATAAGCGAAGGTCTTGATCGGCAGAACGCTGCTCCCGAACCGCTCGAGCGGCTCGCTCGACGCCGGGATGAGGAGGACGTCGGCCGCGGCGAGGTACAGGGGCAGGCGCTCCGGCGGCTGCCACTCGACGACCCGGACATTCGGACGCCGCCTCGCCTCGGCCTCGATCGGCCCTTCCCGCTCCGAGCCGACCATCAGGAACGAGGTTTCCGGCCGAAGGTCGGCGAGGGCGAGGATCTGGTCGAGACCCTTCCGCGCGTTCATCCGCCCCGCATAGACGGCGATGGCGGCATCGGCGGGCAGCCCAAGCCGCTCGCGGGCGGAGGCACGGTCAAAGTGACAGTCACGAGTGACGGTCACTCCCTCGGTGGGCGGGGCCGGGGAGTCGGTGCCGTTATGGGCGACGAGCAGCCGGCTTTCCGGCACTCCCGAGCGCCGGTAGCTGTCGGCGGCGTAATCCGAATGGAGGATGTAGCCCAGGCACCGGCGGTGGTTCGCCGTCCGGCGGACATGCGGGCGGAGGAAGGGCCATTGATCGGGCCAAAGACGATATTGCTCGGTCGCGAAGGGGATCGGGCAGGCCTGGCCGGCCCCGATCATCGCCGGCACCCGGGAATAAAGCAGATCGGCGGATCGGATCTCGTCCGAGCGGAAGAGCTGGAGAAGCCAGAAGCAGGACGAAACCAGACCAGGGCCGGCCCACCGCGTTGCCACCTGCACGATCCGGAAATCCCCTTCGACCCCGAACCATTGCCGCACCTCCGGCGCGGTGAGCGCCGGATCGCCGCGACCTTGGGGGACGAGAAGAGTCACCTCGAGCCCGTGCCGCGCCAGCGCCGCCGCGGTCTTGACGCTTTGCTCCTGGCTGGCGTCCCGGCCCAGCCGCGGCCACAGGACGGGATAGGCTAGGCGCATTCCAGCAGCGCATCGTAATGGGACTCGAGCCGGTCGATCTGGCGGCGGCGGCAGAAGCGGTCTTCGGCGAGGCGCCGCGCCGCCGGCGCCATGCGCGCTCGCAGACGGGTGTTTCCGAGCAGAGCGGCGATGGCCTTCGCAAGCCCGTCGACGTCGCCTTCGAGCACGAGCAGGCCGGTCCTGTCGCCGGTGACCGCCTCCGGGACGCCCGAATGGATCGAGGCGACGACCGGAAGACCGGTGGCAGCGGCCTCGCAAATGACGGTCGGGAGGCCCTCGGCGTCGCCGTCGCGGGCGGTGAGGCTGGGCACGGCGAGGAGCCAGGCCCGCCGCATCCAGTCGCGAACCGAGTCCGGCGGCAGTCGGCCGAGGAAACGAACCCGGTGCGCGATTCCGAGACGGCGCGCCTGGTCCTCGAGCGGTCGCCGCTCCGGTCCATCGCCGATGATCACGAGGTTTCCCCGCGGAACCGCGCGAAGCGCGTAGAGCAGGAGCCGGGTCCCTTTCTTCTCGACGAGTCGGCCGACGTGGAGGATCAGGCCGGGGTCCGGCGGTTCGGGGGCGGGGCGGAAAAAGTCGGTGTCGACGCCGTTGCGGAGGGTGAAGATCCGCTCCGCCGGATAACCGGCGGCGACGGCCCGAGCCCGGACGGCGTCCGAAACGGCGAGGAAGCGGTCGCCGCGCTCGATCAGCCGGCGCTTGAGCAAAGCGTAACGAACCCAGGACAGGCGGCCGGACAGGAGCATGGACAGCGGACGGCGGCTGATCTCGAAGCCGTGCAAGGTCGTCAGCAGGGGAATGCCGAGCCGCTCGGCGATCGGCAGGGCGATCAGCCCGTCGGTTCCGAAATGGGCGTGGATCAGATTCGGCCGCTCCGCTTCGAGGCGGCGGCCGAGCGCTCCGGAACGGCCGGCCAGGGTCAGGCCGAGGCGCTCGGCCGGCGAACGCGGAAGCAGGATCGGAACGCCGGTCGGGACTTCGCCGCCTTTCCTGACCATCCCGACGACGATCGGGCGGTAGCGGCGAAGGCCCGCGACATGGCCGGTCACGAACGTCTCGGACGGATTGAACACGGGCGAGCGGAAGATCGCGACCCGGCGCTCGGCCTCTGGGGAAGGAACCTCCATCGCCTCTTGGTCTTCCGGGCGGCTCGGGGATACAAGCGAAACTTGCGCAGCGGATCGAGGGTCCGTACTCAATACCGGCAACGGTCATGACGGGTCGGAGAGGCGGTCAGGGCCAGGAGCGAGCGAGGGAGCGATGCTAACGCATCGTGACCGACGAGCGACGAAGCCATGGCCGCCTCTCCGACCCGCCGCTTCGCGGTCGCCCGGAGAAGGGCACCGGCTGCGTCGAAGCGCTTGTACGGGCAACCAGCCCGTCCTGCGCACTCCTCCTTGCCGGTGCCCTTCTCCGGGCGATCATGACCATTGCCGGTATTGAGTACGGACCCTAGCGGATGGAACAGGCTTGGCGGAGGGTGGCGAAGGTCTGATCATCCGCGGCGCCCAGGCGAGCGCCGCCGGCTTCGCCGTCCGCCTCGCCGCCCGGCTGCTGTTCCTGCTGGCGGCGGCGCGGCTGTTCGGGCCGGCCGCGTTCGGCGCCTATGCGGTCGCGGTCGCGACCGTCGAGCTGATCGTCAATGCCGGCGGCCTCGGCACGAAGAAGACCGCCTTCCAGCTGCTCGAGGAAAGCGCCGGCGTGCCGGCGCGCCCGGCCGCCCATCGGCTGATCGACCTCGCCCTGCTGGTCGCCGGGGCCAGCCTGGCGCTGTCCGCTCTGGTGGTGGCGGCCGCGCTCCTCGTCCCGTCGACGATGCTGGCTCCGGCCACCGCCGCGGCCCTGATCCTGCTGGCGCCGATGGCGGCGGGCCAGGCCCTGCTCGACCTGTTCCTGGCGGCGACGCGCTGGAAACAGGCGATCCGCTACGAGGTCGTGGCGAGGAGCGTCGTCGAGCCTTGGGCGCTTCTCGCCGGCTGCGGCGCGGGCTGGCTGCTCGGATGGAAAGCGGAAGGGCTCGTCATCGGCTATTGGTGCGGGACCCTCGCCGCGCTCGCTTATGCGGTCGCCGGCGCCCGCCGGCAGTTCGGGGGATTCCGACTGCTCGGCTACCGGCCCGCGGCCGGCGTCTTCGCCCCGATCCTGAGGCGGTCGGCGAGCAACGCGTCCACCGACCTGGTCAACGGCCTCTACATGCGGGCCGACCTTTATCTGGTCGGCATATTGCTCGGCGAGGCGGCGGCGGGGCTGTACGGATTGGCTCGGCAGATCGTGGCGCCGCTCCGGCAGGTCCGGCAAAGCTTCGACGGCCTGCTCATCCCGCTCGTCGCGAAACGCCTGGCCACGCGCGGCTCCGGCGCGAGCTCGGAGGCGCTCGCTTCCGCCACCCGGCTGATCCTCATCCTCCAGCTGCCCTATCTGCTCGCCATCGTGGTCGTCGGCCGCCCTTTGCTCGACTGGATGGGGCCCGGCTTCGAAGCGGCCTATGCGGCGATGGCGATCCTCGCGGTCGCCGAGACGATGCAATCGGCCTTCAGCATCGGCGACCTCGTCTTCGTCTATTTGCGCCCCGGCCTGGGGCTCAGGATGACTCTCGTCAGCATCGGCATCGGGGTCGCGGCGGCGTTGCTTCTGATACCGCCGTTCGGAATCGCCGGGGCCGCGATTTCGGTCCTCGCCGCCCATGCCGTCCGGGCGGCCTGGCGGAGCGGCCTGCTCAGGTCCCGCTTCGAGTTTTCGGCCGGTCTCACCCACCAGCTCGGCCCGATCGCCGCCGCCTCGCTCGCCGCCGGAATCGGAGTCGCCGTCGGCTCGCCGCCGCTGCTCGCTCTGGCCGCCAGCGTCGGCGCCTATGCGGCGGCGATCCTGCTCTGGGCCAAAGCGGGGCGCCACAAGCTCGGTCTCGCCGGCTTCCACGGCGACTGATGACTCCCCCGTCATTGCGAGCGAAGCGAAGCAATCCACTGCTGTCTCCGAGGCCCGCTGGATTGCTTCGCTTCGCTCGCAATGACAATCTTCAGCGCGGCGCGACCAGATCGTTGCGGAGCAGATAGTCGTTGAGCCGCCGCGCCGAATCGGCGCGCGTGGCGAGGGCGGCGGCGACGTCCGGATGCGCGTCGGCACGGTCGCGGCGCTGGAGCCAGTCCGAGCCGCGGTCGAAGAGACGGGGCCGCGGATCCGCCGGAGCCTGGACCATCGACCAGCGGCCGGCCTCGGCGAACTTCCAACCCTGGACGGCAAAGGCGATTGCGCCGGGCCGGCCGCTCTCGACCAGGCTTCGGCCCTGCCAGGCCACCGGCTCGCGAAGGCCGAGCAGGTCGGCGAGGGTCGGCGCCACGTCGAGCAGGGTGGCGATTCCGTCGCGGCGCCCGGGCACGAGACGGGGATGGCGGCCGGCGATGACGATCGGCACCCAGATCGCCTCGCGGTAGAGGCTGATCCGGCCCGGCGGGACGTCGTGCTCGCCGAGGTTGAAGCCGTGATCGCCGACGATCACCAGCAAGGTGTCGGCGAACCAGGGCTCCTCTTGCAGGCTTTCGACGAACTCGCGGACGACTTCGTCGGTGTAGCGGATCGTGGCGAGGATCCGTTTGCTCGACGTGGAATCCCCTCCCGTTCCGAAGCCGGGCTCGGGCGGGTTGAAAGGCGTGTGGTTGCTGACCGAGACGACGCTGGCGAAGAAGGGCCGGCCCGACCGCCCGAGCGCCCGGATGCGCCCGGCGGCGGCTCGAAAGACCGGCCGGTCCCGACCGCGCGCCTCGGGAAAGCGCCAGAGCCGGTCGTACCAGAGGTTCAGCCACATCGTGCTGTTGTCCCAGTCGGTGTCGCCGGCGTTGAACATCTCGGCGCGATAGCCGCGGCGGCGAAGCGCCTCGGGCAGGCAGTGGAAGCGAGTCGAGGTGAAGCTTGTGATGAATCGGCTCGAATGGGGCGCGATCGAGCAATGGGTCGCGAACAGGCCGTTGATCGTCGGCATTCCGAAGCTCAGGCCGCGAATCCAGGTCGTCGACCCGGGCGAGGCGACGAGGCTGTCCAGGAAGGGAGTCGGCGAGGGCTTGCGATCGGTGAGGAAGCCCATGTCGACGCCCCGGAAGGTCTCGAGCTGGAGGTAGATGACGTTCCACCGCTTCGGCTCCGGCGACGCCGGCCGGGCCGGGGCGCGCAGATAGGGCCGGCCCGGATCCGGGAAGCGCCAGCCGGGATCCGGGCTTCGCGCCAGCCATCGCCTTTGATAGCCGGCGGCGAGGGCGGCCAGATCGGTCGGGGCCTCGATGTCCGCGAAGCCGAGCCGGACGTCGGCGGCGAGCGCGAGGATCGCGGGCTCGGTGCGGCGGATCCGGAACAGGCTCGTCGCCTGGGCCCAGCCGTTGGCGGGCGCCGCCAGCGGCACGACGGCCAGGGCCAGCGCCAGCCAGAAAGGCGGGCGCCAGGCCGGCGCGCGCCTGAGGACTCGAAGCCCAAGCAACAGATAGGCGGCGGGAAGCGCTATGAGCAGCAGCGGCGGCCACCAGGCGCCGCCCCGGTCCGCCAGAAGCACGTCCTGGAACAGGGTGTCGCCGAGAGTTGCCGTCCTCGCGTAGACGGCCAGGAAGGAGATTCCGAGCCGGGTTCCGAGGAAGCGCAGGACCTCATGGTCGAAGGCGCTGAGGACGAGGTTCGCCGTCAGCAGCACAAGCAGGATGGGGTTGAGGACTCGCCAGCGCGGACCGAGCGGCCGCCTCCACAGCGCCAGCCAGAGCAGAAGGAAGGGAAAGGCGATCAGCCAAATGCCGAGCAGCTCGAAATAGACCGACAGCCCGAAATAGCGGCGCCACTCGAGGAGGAACGGATCGCCATGGGGACCGGGCCGGGCGTAGAGCAGGATCTGGAGAAGGACGCAGCCGAGCCAGGCCAGCAGGGCGAGGCGCCAGGCGGAGTCGAAGGCTTCGCGCCCGGTCCGCGACGGCGGCGTCATGGCGCGGGCTGCCAAAGCCGGCCGTGGCGAAGCAGATAATCGTTGAAGCGCCGGTCCCGGTCCGCCTCGGCCAGCATGCGGTTTGCAAGGCCCGGGCGACGGGCGGAGAGGTCGCGCCGCTGGAGCCAGTCGGCGCGCGAGTCGAACAGGCGAGGGCGGCCGTCGCCGGGATCGGTGACCGCGCTCAGGCCCGGCGCCTCGGACAGCAGGGAGTCGCGAAAGCCGAACCGGACGCTCCGGCCGGGAGCGACCGCGAGCAGGCTGTGGCCCTGCCAGGGATTGCGCTCCCTGAGGCCGATCAGGTCGGCGAGGGTCGGCGCGACGTCGAGCAGGGTCACGACCTGATCGTGCCGTCCCACGGCAAGCCGGGGATGGGCGCCGACGATCAGGAACGGGGTCCAGACCGATTCGCGATAGAGGCTGTAGGCGCCGGTGAGGCCGCCATGCTCGCCCAGATTGTAGCCATGATCGCTGTTGATGACGAGGAGGGTGCGCTCGAACCAGGGCTCGGAGCGGAGCGACTCGACGAGCTCGCGGACGACGTCGTCGGTATAACGCTCGGTATTGAGGATGCGCTCCCGCACCGACCCGTGGCCGGCGACGTCGAGCTTCGGCTCGGGCGAATGGAAGGGATGGTGGTTGCTCGCCGAAATGAGGGTGACGAGGAACGGCCCCTTGCGCCCGAGCTCGCGGATCCGCGTCGCGGCGTGGCGGAAGATCTCCCGGTCGCGCTGCCCTTCCTCGGGATAGCGCCACAGCTTGTCGTACATGCGCTGCACCCAGACGGTGCTGTTATCCATGTCGATGTCTCCGGCCGAGAACATCTCGGTGCGGTAGCCCAGCCGCCGGAGCGCGTCCGAAAGGCAGTAGAAGGAGGTCCGGGTCTGGCTGGTGATGAAGCGCCGCGAGGACGGGGTGATCGAGCATTGCAGGGCGAATCGGCCGTTGATGCTCGGCGGCCCGAAGGTGAGGCCCCGGGTCCACACGGCGGCATCCGGCCGCGCCGCCAGCGAGTCGAGATAGGGAGTGGGCGAGGGCCGCCGGTCGGGGCGGAGATGGCCGGTGTCGACCCCGCGCACCGATTCCAGCTGGACGATGATGACGTTCCACCTGGCGTCGGCGCCGGGCCGGGACGGGTCGATGGGCTGGCGGATGTAGGGGCGTTGCGGATCGGGGAATATCCAGCGCCGGTCGGCGCTCTCCGCAAGCCATCGCGCCTGCCAGGCCCGGCCGAGGGCGAGCGGGTCGCCCGGCGGGCTTTCGTCCTCGTAGCTCCAGGCATAGTCGCGAACGATCGCGAACAGGGCCGGCTCCAGCCGGGACAGTCGGAACCGGGCATGGGCCAGCATGTAGGCGGTCAGGCCGATCGCCAGCGGCAGGGCGAGGATCGCCCAGGCCCGGCGCCGGTCGAGGCGGGCCGGGACGGCGCGGTTGCTCCGGATCAGCCGGGCCGCCCATCCAAGATAGAGCGCCGGCGCCGCGACGCACAGGATCGGGGACAGGAACGGTCCGCCCTGGTCCCGGGCCAGGATGTTCAGGAACAGGCCGTCCGCAAGCGTGGTCGGGTCCGCATAGACGTTCAGGAAGTTCGGACCGAGGCGGAGGCCGAGGAAGCGATAGAGCTCATGGTCGAAGGCCGTGATCAGCAGGTCGACCGCGAGCAGTCCGGCGAGCGCCCAATGCGCGCCCCGGCCGGCGGCCGGGCGCCGGTAGAGGAGCAGCCAGAGCAGCAGGAAAGGCAGAGCGATCAGCCAGGTCGAAAGCAATTCGTAGGCCAGCGGGCGGAGGATGAAGCTCTTCCACGCCAGCAGGAACGGCCCGCCATAAGGCGAAGGCCTGAGATAAAGGATCAGCTGGAGCAAGGCGCAGCCGACCCAGCCGCCCGCCGCCAGCCGCCAAGCGACGGCGAACTGATCCTGCCCCCGCATAAATTTCCGGTTCTCCCGCTCAGACCGACCGGTCGCCCTCTTAGCATCGGCCATCCGCCACGTCAGGGACTCGCTTCGGCCCGAGCAATCGTGTCTGCTCCGGAACGACGCATTTCGTGGAACGTTGGGAAAGGCATGGAGGATCGCGCCGTGCCGAAAACGCCTGTGAACGGACGAAGTGTCGCGGCGATGATGCGCCGGGGCCTGTCGCTTGCGGAGTCGCGCCTCATCCTGGCGCCCTTCGGAGAGCCCCGGGGAGACGAGTCGGCGCGCCGCGCCTAGAAGTCGACCTGTGCCCGAAGCGCCAGGGTATCGATTCCGAAGCCGCGCAGGTTGATCGGCTCGCTCGAGCCCGGGACGACGGTCGCGGCGCGCGGCCCGCCTTCGTAGCTTCCGCGGGCATATTGGGCGTGGAAGCGAAGATAGTCGGTCGGGTTCCAGATCAGGCTGAGCTCGTAGCCGAGCTGACGGCCGCCATTCACGTAATTGGGCGCGGCGAAGGTGGCACCGCTGCCGACCCGGTCGCCGAGATCGAGCCAGTCGAGTCGGGCGTTGAGCTGGAGCGCGCCCCAGCCGCCCTCGTTGAACGGGTGGAGCACCTTCGGCCGATCCCAGCGGCCGCCCTTGTAGCCCCGGCTCTCGCCGGTGAAATAATAGCCGATCTCGGCATAAGCCGAACGGAAATTCGGGTCGCCGGCATAGAACAGGCCGCCGGCCGCGCCGTCATTGGCGCCGAAGGTCCGGCCCGGCCGGTAGCCCCGCACCCATAATTGCTGAGCCTCCGCGGCGACGTGGAAGGACTTCACGATCGCGCCCGCTTCGAGGCCGACGATATCGTCGCCGTCGGCGGCGATGAGGCCGGTGTCGACGAAGCGCTGGTCGGTGACCTGGGTGAAGGGCCGGGCGCGATACTGGACGTTTTGGGCGTCGCGCTGGGCGACCCGGTGCTGGACGCTGGCGCCTAGATGGAGCCGGGCCTCGCCCACCTCGGGCGCGAAGGTGCCGCGCACGCTCGCCTGCCAGCCGGTGCGGTTGAAGCTCGCATTGTTGATCTCCTGCCCGAACAGGCCGGCGGTGAGCGTGTAGCGGTCCTTGTCGGGATCGAGCAGTGCAACGGCGATTCCGAGGCGGCGATTATAGGCGAAGGCGTCGGTGAACGAGGCGCGCTCGAGGAAGCTGGTGAGGCGCGAGCTGGTCATCGTCTCGAGGCTGGAGAGCGGATAGAAATTGCCGATCGTCACCTTGATCGGGCTTTTCGGCCGCTGGTAGGTGAGGACGACGTCCTCATAGTCGACGGCACCCTGGGCGAGATTGAACTCGACATTGTAGCCGAAGCCGCCGGGAAGCGACCCTTCGGCGCCGATCACCAGCCGCCGGGCGCGGCTGTTCCAGCCCAGATTGTTGTAGTTGAGCCCGCCGACCGTTCCGGAAAGCTCCGGGCCGGGCGTGCCGACGAAGCCGGCGTCGAACTGGACGAGCCCCTTGGGCTTGAAGCTGAAGCCGGATTTCTTGTCCTCGAACAGCGGCGCGCCCTTCCAGGCCGCCGGCGCCGCCGAAGCGGCCTGTGCAGCTACCGCCGGCGGGGGCGGCGGGGCGGCGGCGTCCCGCCCCGCCTTCAGCTCGGCGACCTCCGAACGCAGGGCCGCGATCTCCGCCCGCATCGCCGCCACGTCGGCGGCGACATTGTCCTGCGCGTACGCGGGACTGGCAAGGCTCGTCGCCAGCAGGGCGGCGATGAAGGCGGCTTTGGCCATTGACGGCTCCATGATCGTCTGCGGACGGAGGTCTCCCCCCTCCGTGACACTTGTGCTTCGAGGACATGACGGTTTCATGACATCCGGGTGAGGCGGCGGCCGCCGCGACCGCAATTCCAAGTGTCACACCACAGTCTTGGGCCGCCCCTAGATCGGCTTCGTACCGATTCGATCAGGGGGCTCACAGATGAAGAAAATGTTCGCCATACTCGCGCTGGGCGGCTCAATCCTGCCGGCGATGGCGCGGGCCGCGGAGACGAGCTCGGCGGCCGAGGCGGCCACCCAGCCGGCTCTCGAGATGGCCACGGACTCGGCGCTCGCCGAGGAAGAGGGGGGAACGGGCGCCGGCGACATCATCGTCACGGCGACCAAGCGCGAGACCAACCTCCAGGAGACTCCGATCGCCATTTCCGTGGTCGACGAACAGCTTCTCGAGGACCGCCACATCCAGAGCCTGCACGATCTCGCCGACGGCGGCGTTCCGTCGCTTCGGGTCGCGACCTTCGAATCGCGCCAGTCGGCGCTGACCGTGGGCATACGCGGAATCGTGCCTTTCGACGCCAACCAGACCGCGCGCGACCAGGGCGTCGGAGTGTATATCGACGGCGTCTATCTCGGCCGCCAGCAGGGGCTGAACGCCGCTTTGTTCGATATCGAGCGGATCGAGGTGCTGAGGGGTCCCCAGGGCAGTCTGTTCGGCCGCAACACCGAGGGCGGCGCGGTCAGCATCGTCACTCGGGCGCCGACGGGCGAGTTCGGCGGCAAGATCTCCGCCGGAGTCGGCAATTTCGGAAGCTATAGCGGCGAGGTCCACCTCAACCTGCCCGCCTTCGCCAATCTCGCCTTCAAAGTCGACGGACTCATCCAGCACCAGGACGCCACAACCCGGAACCCGCTCGCCGGCCAGAGCGGCTGGAATTCTTACAACCGAGTCGGCGGCAGGATCTCGGCGCGCTGGCGGCCGGTGGCCGGTCTGACGGTCGACCTGTCCTACGACCGCGCCAAGGACGAAAACACGCCCTTCTACAGCCAGCTCCTCAGCTACAACCCCAACGGCTACAACGTCGGCAGCTACGGCGGCGCCAACGGGACGACCCTTCGCTTCAATAACGCGCAGTGTAACGTCGTCGTCGCCGGCGCCCTCACCAACCCCTGCATCGCGCCGCTCGCCCCGAGCGTCGTCGTCAGCCCCGACGGCCGCCAGAAGGTCGCCGAGATCGGAGTTCCTCAGCAGCCCAGCGTCGATCGCACCCAGGGCGCGACGGCGACGATCCGCTACGAGATCGGGTCCGACATCGAGCTTCGCTCCATCTCCGGCTGGCGCAAGGTCGGCACGCGCCAGTTCGACAATAGCGGCGGCGCGCATCGCTCCACCTTCGTTCCGAACGCCAATTTCAGCCGCTACAGCCTCTCCGAGCTGTTCCAGGACCAATGGAGCCAGGAGTTCCAGCTGGTCGGCAGCCTGCCGTCCTTCGATTACGTCGCCGGCCTCTATTATTTCACCGAGGATGTCCGCGAAACCGCCGCCACTCCGACCAGCAACCGCTGGAACTCGGACGGCACGGGATACACGATCAACAGCGCCGACGTCCTTCCGCCGATCACCTCGGGCAACCAGGGCTGGCAGCGCGAGGACTGGTTCGTCGCCCGCGACAGCCGCGCCACCGCCAAGAGCTACGCCGTCTTCGGCCAGGGCACCTACACACCCTCCGGTCTGGAAGCGCTGCACATCACCGCCGGCGCCCGCTACACCTACGACAAGCGCGACGGGGCGCTGACGACGTTCAACAACACGGTCGTCAACTTCCCCTTCCGCTACCGCAAGGGCCGGATCGATCCGATGGTCACGCTCGCCTTCGACGCCTCGGACGACATCCACCTCTACGCCAAATACGCCACCGGCTTCCGCGCCGGCGGCGCCAACAGCCGATCGCAGAGGTTCACCGCCTTCGGACCGGAATCCGTGAGTTCGTTCGAGCTCGGCTCCAAGATGGAGCTCGTCGACCGAGTCCTCTGGCTCAACCTCGCCGCCTATCTGATGCGCCGCAAGGGGACCCAGACCGACTTCGACTTCGTCGACGTCCGGCGGACCCTGGCCGACGGTTCGACCAACCCGAACTTCAACCGGCATTATGAGGAAACGGCCAACGCGCCGGGCACGTCGGAGATCAAGGGCTTCGAGGCGGATCTCAATGTGCGGCCGCTCGACGGCCTCCAGCTTTCGGCGAGCTATGCCTATACCGACATCGAGGTGCCGCCGACGGCGAACCCGTTCCTGCCCGGAAGCCCCTTGTTCCAGGTCTATACGGTGTTCACGCCGAAGCACGCGCTTTCGGGGGCGATCGACTATGAAGTACCGGTGGGCTTCGCGGGGGCCGGGCTTCGCCTGCACCTGGATGCCAATTATGCGGGCCGCCAGTACAGCTTCCAGGCCGAGCCGGTGCGGACCCAGGCGAGCTTTATCGTCAACGGCCGGATCGCCCTGACCGACATCGAGATGAACGAGGCGGGCACGAAGCTGCAGGTCTCGCTGTGGGCGCGCAACCTGCTGAACGAGGCGCACGTCTACCGCCGCTCGGCCGCCAATTCGGCGCCGGTCATCGAACTCGATCACGGGCGTCCCGAGCTACAGCGGAGTCCTCGGCGACTATGGCAATTTCAACGCACCGCGGACCTTCGGAATCGAGGCGGCGGTCAGCTTCTGAAGGCTCCACCCAGGTCACGCCGCCATGGCCGGCTGAATGTCGATCCAGCCTAGGCGTCGACGTCGAGGGCGTACCCCATCGAGCGGACGGTGCGGATGAGCTCGTCGCCGCCGTTGCGGTTGAGCGCGATCCGCAGTCGGCGAATGTGGACGTCGACCGTGCGCAGCTCGATTTCCTTGTCCTGTCCCCAGACGCCGTCGAGCAGCTGTTCGCGGGAGAAGACCCTTCCGGGATGCTCGAGGAAATGGCGAAGCAGCCGGAATTCGGTCGGGCCGACGGCGACCGGCTTGCCGCCGCGGCGAACCTTGTGGGCCACCATATCCATTTCGACGTCCGCATAGCGCAGCGCTTCACCGGTGAGGGCCGGCCGGATCCTGCGAAGGACGGCATTGGCTCGGGCGACGAGTTCGCGGGGGCTGAAGGGCTTGGTGACGTAGTCGTCAGCCCCGGTCTCGAGGCCGCGGACCCGGTCGACTTCCTCGCCACGGGCGGTGAGCATGATGATCGGAACATTGGCCGTATCGCGGCCGCGCCGAAGCTGGCGGCAGACCTCGATCCCGGTCGTGCCCTCGATCATCCAGTCGAGCAGCACCAGATCCGGAACGATCTCCCGGGCAAGCAACATCGCTTCCTCGCCATTGCCGGTAGCCCGGACGTCGAACAATTCCCGCTCGAAATGCCATTTCAGCATGTCCGAGAGGACCCGGTCGTCCTCGACCAGCAACAGGCGGGGTTTGGTCATCGCAGAAGAGCGATAGAGCGCGCCCATGTCCGTTTGGCGACGGTGAGGTTACGGTCGCGTGACGGCCAAGCGGGTTGGTGAGTCGGGGGAAAGCCTCTAGGTCCTAGGCCATGTCGCCTCCTCGCCGACCGCTGCTGGGCGCCGCCGTCGCGGTTGCCGCGCTCCTTCTGGGACTGGCGACCCGGGACCCTCTCGTTGCCGGGCTCGCCGGCGGCTTCGGCGCCGCGCTCGGCCTTCTGATCGGCTGGAGCGCGCTTTTCGAGCCATCGCCGCCGGAGGCCGAGGCGGCGGGAGGGGCGGCGGCGGACCGCCGGGCCGGCGAGATCATCGAATCGATCGTGGAGCCGGTCCTGCTCGTTCGGGAGGGCTTCGTCGCCACTGCCAATCCCGCGGCGCGAAAGTTGCTGGGCGAGCGGATCGAAGGTCAGGACGTTCGGCTGGTGCTTCGACAGCCCGCCGTGCTCGAACGGCTTGCTTCGGCAACGACCGAGGCCTCCGAACCGATCGAGGTGGTCGGGATCGGCGACTTCGGACGGCCGTGGCTGGTGACCGTCGCCGCGATCGCCGGGGGCGACCGGATCGTCCACCTTACCGACCGCAGCGAAACCGCGGCGGCGGAACGGATGCGCGTGGATTTCGTCGCCAATGCCAGCCACGAGCTGCGCACGCCGCTCGCGGCCGTGCTCGGCCTCGTCGAGACCCTCCAGGACGATTCCGCCGGCGGGGAGAAGGAAATACGAACCCGCTTCCTCGGCCTGATGCACGGCGAGGCGAAAAGGATGCAGCACCTTATCGAGGATCTGATGTCGCTGTCGCGGATCGAGGCCGAAAGGTTCAACCTTCCCCGCGATCCCGTCGATCTGGTGGGGATCGTCGAGGAGGTGCGCGCCGGCTGCGCGCACTTGCTCGCCGAGCGGTCGAACGCGCTTGCCGTCGAAGTTCGCGCCGATTCGACGGTGGTGCCGGGCGACCGGGGGCAATTGCTCCAGCTCCTCCGGAATTTGGTCGTCAACGCGGTGAAATATGGCAGCCCCGGAACTCCGGTGACGGTGCGGCTCGAGGACGACGGTCCCCGGATGATCCGGATCAGCGTCGCCGACCAGGGCGAGGGCATAGCGGTCGAGCATCTGCCGCGCCTCACCGAACGTTTCTATCGGGTCGACGCCGGCCGAAGCCGCGCGATCGGCGGAACCGGGCTCGGCCTCGCCATCGTCAAGCATATCGTCAGCCGCCATCGCGGCCGGCTCGATATCCGAAGCACATTGGGCGAGGGGACGACGGTGCTCGTCTCGCTGCCGAGCGCGCCGGAGCCGCAATCTTCTCCATTGTCATGAAACGGTCACGCAAGAGTCACAGGACTCACTCCGAACCGACCTAAAGGCGGTCCCCGGGGCCCCGCGACGGGGTCGATGGAGGCATGAATGAAGAAGAGCTATTTTGCCGGGACGGCCGCCCTGGCGCTCGCCGCCTGCGGCCAACAGTCCGGCGGGGGGGCCCAGGGCCAGCAGATCCAGATCGTCGGCTCGTCGACGGTCTATCCGTTCACCACCGCGGTCGCGGAGCAGTTCCAGCGGACCCATCCGGGAATGAGCGCGATCGTCGAATCGACCGGGACCGGCGCCGGCATGAAGCTGTTCTGCGGCGGGGTCGGCGACCAGCATCCGGACATGGCCAACGCCTCGCGGCGGATCAAGGCGTCCGAATATCAGGATTGCGCGAAGAACGGCGTCAAGCAGATCATCGAAATGCCGGTCGGGATCGACGGGCTCGCGCTGATCGAGGGCAAGGACGGCGCCGCCATGAGCCTGACCGTTCGCGACGTCTATGCGGCGCTGGCGGCCAACCCGTTCGGCAAGCCCAACACCGCCAGGACCTGGAAGGACGTCAACCCGGCTTTGCCCGCCGTCGCGATCCAGGTTTACGGCCCGCCGCCGACCTCGGGCACGCGCGACAGCCTCGCCGAGCTCATCCTCGAGAAAGGCTGCGAGAGCGATCCGGCGATGAAGGCCCTGAAGGAGAGCGACAAGGACCGGCACAAGGATCTGTGCACCAAGATCCGCGAGGACGGCGCCTACGTCGAAGCGGGCGAGAACGACAATCTCCTCGTCCAGAAGGTCGCGGCCAATCCGGGCGCGATCGGAGTCCTCGGCTATTCCTTCCTCGAGGAGAATGGCGACAAGGTGAAGGGCATTCCGCTCGGCGGAATCGCCCCGACGGCCGAGACCATCTCCAGCCTGACCTATCCGGGCGCCCGCCAGCTCTACGTCTACGCCAAGGGCGAGCATCTGGGCGTCATTCCGGGCATGCGCGAGTTCCTCGCCGAATATGCCCGCGCCTGGGCCAAGGGCGGCTATCTCGAACGCCGCGGCCTCATCCCCTCGCCCGCCGACGTTCAGGCCAGGGGCTCGGACGCCGCGACCAGGCTGACGCCGATGACGGCCGACGGGCTGAAGTGAGGGATTCGCGCCTTGATCCTCCCCGTGCGCGCAGCGCATGGGGAGGGGGACCATGCGAAGCATGGTGGAGTGGTAATCGCGCCCGCCTCGCCAGCTACCCCTCCACCACCCTTCGGGTGGTCCCCCTCCCCACCGCTGCGCGGCGGGGAGGATTAGGCATATGACCCCCCTCGCCCTCCTTATCGCGATCCTCGGCCTCGCTCTGCTCGGCTGGCTGTCGGCGCGCGCGCGCGCCCTGGCCTTCGCCGCGCCCGGCGCTGCGAGGCCCCATTCGCTGCCCGGCTATCATGGCTGGTACGTCGCGATCTGGGCGGCGATGCCGGCCCTGCTCTTCCTGCTGTTGTGGGTGCCGCTGAGCGATCGGCTGGTGATGGACGCCGTGCTCGGAAGCCCGGCGGCGGCGAATCTTCCACCGTTCGAGATGCAGCGCATCGCGATCCTTCAGGAGGCGCGGCAGCTGGCCGAGGGAATGCGGCAGTCGAGCTTCCACCCCGAGGCTCGCGAGCTCGCCTCGGTCTACGGCTCGGCGCTCGCCCGCTACCGGCTGATCGGCACCGTCTCGGCCCTGCTCCTCGCTTTCGCCGGCGGCGCCTTCGCCTACAGCCGGATCTGCCCCGACTTCCGGGCGCGGACCCGGGTCGAGCGGCTGGTCATGCTGGCCCTCCTGCTCGCCTCGCTGATCGCGATCCTGACGACGCTCGGGATCGTCCTCTCCCTGCTCTTCGAATCGCTGCGCTTCTTTTCCATGGTCTCGCCGTTCGAGTTCCTGTTCGGATCGACCTGGAGCCCGCAGACGGCGATGCGGGCCGACCAGGCCGGTTCGTCGGGCGCATTCGGCGCCATCCCCCTATTCTGGGGCACCGTCTTCATCGGCGCGATCATCGCGATGATCGTCGCCATCCCGCTCGGGCTGATGAGCGCCATCTACCTCACCCAATATGCGCGCCCGGCGGTGCGCCGCTGGATGAAGCCGCTGCTCGAGATGCTCGCCGGCGTTCCCACGGTGGTCTTCGGCTATTTCGCGGCTCTGACCGTGGCGCCGGCCGTCCGCGATTTCGGCCAGGCGCTCGGCATCCCGTCTTCTTCCGAGAGCGCGCTGGCGGCCGGCCTCGTCATGGGGATCATGATCATCCCGTTCGTCTCCTCGATGGCCGACGATTCGCTGGCCGCCGTGCCCCAATCGATGCGCGACGGCTCGCTGGCGATGGGCGCCACCACTTCGGAGACGATCCGCAAGGTGCTCGTCCCCGCCGCCCTCCCCGGAATCGTCGGCGGAGTCCTGCTTGCGGTCAGCCGGGCCATCGGCGAGACGATGATTGTCGTCATGGCCGCCGGCCTTTCCGCCAACCTCACCGCCAACCCCTTCGCCAGCGTCACCACCGTGACCACCCAGATCGTCCAGCTGCTGACCGGCGACCAGGAGTTCGACAGCCCCAAGACCCTCGCCGCCTTCGCGCTCGGCCTGGTGCTGTTCCTCGTCACCCTGCTTCTCAACATCGTCGCCCTGCGCGTCGTGAAGAAATATCGCGAAGCCTATGAGTAGATCGTCCCGCCTCGAGCGCCGCTACGCCGCGGAGCGCCGTTTCCGGCTTTTCGGGCTGGCGGCGGTGCTTCTGTCCGCCGCCTTCCTCGCCTTCCTGCTCGGAACCATGGCGGTGCGCGGCGCCGGCGGCTTCGTCGAGACCCAGATCCGGGTCGATCCCGCCGTTCCGGAAGAGATCGCTTTGGCTTCGGAGCTCGCCGCGAGAAACGTCGCGCCCGCGGCCGGACCGGTCTGGCTGCCCGCCTCGGCCGAGATCGACTCGGCCGCGAAGGGCCGGGGAACCGACGAAGCCCGGGCGGCGCTGGCGCAGCTGCGCGCTCAGGACCGGGCGCGGACCCGCTTCAACACGACCTTCCTCACCGGGACCGACGCCACCGATCCGGCGGCGGTCGGCATCTGGGGCGCCTTCAAGGGCTCGCTCCTGACGATGCTGGTCACGCTCGCCATCGCCTTTCCGGTCGGGGTCCTGTCGGCCGTCTATCTCGAGGAATATGCGCCGAGGAACCGCTGGACCGATCTCATCGAGGTCTCGATCAACAACCTCGCGGCGGTGCCCTCGATCATCTTCGGACTGCTCGGTCTTGCCGTCTTCCTCAACGTGATGCACATGCCCCGCTCGGCGCCTCTGGTCGGCGGGCTGACCCTGGCGCTGATGACCATGCCCGTCATCGTCATCGCCGGGCGCAACGCGATCAAATCGGTCCCCCCCTCGATCCGCGACGCCGCCCTCGGCGTCGGCGCGAGCCGGATCCAGGTCGTCTACCATCATGTCCTGCCGCTGGCCCTGCCCGGAATCCTGACCGGGACGATCATCGGCATGGCGCGCGCGCTCGGCGAGACCGCGCCGCTTCTGATGATCGGGATGCGCGCCTTCATCGCGACTCCGCCCGGCGGCATCGCCGATCCCGCGACGGTCCTGCCGGTCCAGATCTTCCTGTGGTCGGACGAGGTCAGCCGAGGCTTCGTCGAGAAGACCTCGGCGGCGATCATCGTTCTGCTGGTCTTCCTGATGGCGATGAACGGGATCGCCATCTATCTTCGAAACAAGTTCGAGAGGCGCTGGTGACCCTGACGATCGACCCAATGGACCAGGCCGCGACCGTCGCCGCGGAGCCGGTTTTCGAGCCGAAGATGCGCGCCCGGGGGGTCAGCGTCTGGTACGGCGACAAGCGCGCCATCGACGACGTGTCGATCGACGTCGGGCGGGATCATGTCACCGCCTTCATCGGCCCGTCGGGCTGCGGCAAATCGACCTTCCTGCGCACCTTGAACCGGATGAACGACACCATCCCGAGCGCCCGGGTCACCGGCGAGATCGAGCTCGACGGCGAGGACATCTATGCGAGCGGCATGGACGTGGTGCAGCTTCGCGCCCGGGTCGGAATGGTGTTCCAGAAGCCTAACCCCTTCCCCAAGTCGATCTACGAGAATGTCGCCTACGGGCCGCGAATCCACGGCCTCGCCGCCGGACGGCAGGAGCTCGACTCGATCGTCGAACGCTCGCTGAGGCGGGCCGGGCTGTGGGAAGAGGTGAAGGATCGCCTCGCCGAGAGCGGCACCGCGCTTTCCGGCGGCCAGCAGCAGCGGCTCTGCATCGCCCGCGCCATCGCCGTCGATCCCGAGGTGATTTTGATGGACGAGCCCTGCTCGGCCCTCGACCCGATCGCCACCGCCAAGATCGAGGAGCTGATCCACGAGCTTCGCGGTCGCTACGCGATCGTCATCGTCACCCACAATATGCAGCAGGCCGCCCGGGTCTCGCAGCGCACCGCCTTCTTCCATCTCGGCGAGCTGCTCGAATATGGCGAGACGTCGGAGATCTTCACCAATCCGAGGGTCGAGAAGACCAAGGATTACATCACCGGCCGCTACGGCTGAGGAACAGGCACATGGCAACCACCGGTCACACGCTCAAAGCCTTTGACGACGATCTCAACCAGCTTCGCGCCAGCATCGCCGAGATGGGCGGGCTCGCCGAAGCGGCGATCGCCGAGGCGATGCGCGCCCTCGCCGACCGCGACAGCGAGGGCGCCCGGCGGGTGGTCGTCGAGGACAAGAGGCTCGACGTAATGGAGGCCGAGATAGAGGCGCTCGCGGTCCGGATCATCGCCCTGAGGGCGCCGATGGCGGACGATCTGCGCGAGGTGGTCGCGGCGCTCAAGATCGTCGGCGTGGTCGAGCGGATCGGCGACTATGCCAAGAATATCGCCAAGCGGGTTCCGGCGATCGGGGACAGCCCCGACTTGCGGCCGCTCTCGCTGCTCCCGGAGATGGGACGGATCGTCGCGGAGATGGTCCGAAGCGCGCTCGATTCCTTCGTGGCGCGCGATCCCGCCAAGGCGGCTTTGGTCTGCGAGCGCGACAGGGCGGTGGACGATTTCTACAATTCGATCTTCCGGACCCTGCTCACCTTCATGATGGAGAGCCCGAGCCACATCACTCCGGCGACCCACCTCCTGTTCGTGGCGAAGAATCTCGAGAGGATCGGCGATCATGCCACCAACATCGCCGAGATGGTCTATTTCGCGGCCACCGGCGCCCATCTCGGCGAGCGCGAGAGGGGCGCCGACACGACCCGGCCGGCCGGGCAATGACCAGGGGCCGGATCCTTCTCGTCGAGGACGACCGGGCGCTGGTCGAGCTGATCCACTTCCACCTGACCCGGGCCGGCTACGAGACCCGGCAGACCGCGAGCGGCGACGAAGCGCTCCTGCTGGTGCGCGAATCGCCGCCCGATCTCGTCCTTCTCGACTGGATGATCGAAGGCACGTCGGGCATCGAGGTCTGCCGCCAGCTCAGCCGGATGAAGCAGACGAGGCCGATCCCGATCATCATGATGACGGCCCGGGGCGAGGAATCCGACCGGATCCGGGGCCTGGATACCGGCGCCGACGATTACATCACCAAGCCTTTCTCCCCGAAGGAGATGCTCGCCCGAATCGGAGCGGTGCTGAGGCGGGTCCGGCCGGCGCTGGCCGGGGAGACCCTGACCTTCGAGGATCTGGAGATGGACGTCGCGACCTATCGGGTGAGACGCGGCGGGCAACCCGTCCACCTCTCGCCTTCGGAGTTCCGGCTGCTTCGCCACTTCATGGAGAGCCCGCGCCGGGTTTTCACGCGCGAAGGACTGCTCGACTCCGTCTGGAGCGAAGGTTCCGATCTCGACCTGCGCACCGTCGACGTCCAGATCCGCCGAATCCGCCGCGCTCTGAACGAGGGCGGCAAGCCCGACCTCATCCGAACGGTCCGCTCCGCCGGCTACGCCCTTGAGAGCGCCGGCGGCGGCTGACCGAATCCGGCTGGACCGCTTTCGTCATTCCCGCGCAAGCGGGAATGACGGGATTGGACAGGCCGCAGCGGCCCTCACCAGGACTTCAATTCCGATCGGGTCGGAGGGTCGGCGCCTTGGCGGGCGCAGGCGAGCGCGCTCGCCTTGATCGCGGCGGCGAGCAGGGCGTGCAGAGCCTCGCCGCCGAGCGCGTCGAGGGCGGCGGCGGAACCGACGCGGCGCTCGCCCAGGCCGGCGAGCAGGGCCGCCTGGAAGGCGTCGCCGGCGCCGACGGTATCGATCGTCTCGACCGGCAAGGCCGCGCCGTCGATCCGGCCCCGGCGGCGCGTGAACAGGCTCGCCCCGCGCTCGCCGCGAGTCAGCGCCACCAGGGCGCAGCGCTCCGACAGCCATCCCGCCGCGATCGAATCCAGGTCGGCCTCGGCGCCGGCGAGCGTTCGAATGTCTTCCTCGCTCGCCTTGAGAATGTCGGTCCGGGCGGCGAAAGCGGCGACGGCCGAGCGCCAGCGCTCCACCCTCGGCTCCATCGCCAGCCTGACATTGGGGTCGACCGAGCGCAGCAGGCCCGTGGAAGCCGTGCCGAACAGATCGAGCAAGGCGGCGGACGAACGGGGGGAGACGAGGGCGTAGGAGCCGGTGTGGAGGCACGTGATGTCGGCCCCGATCGGCGCGGCGGGATGGACTTCGATCTCGGCGAGGCCCGCGAAGCTGTAGGAGGGCGTCCCGGAAGCCTCGAGCGTCACCGTCGCCGAGGGAGTTTGCCGCGACGAAGGCCGAAGCCAGCGCGTCTCCACGCCTTCGCGCTCCAACGCGCGGCGGAGCAGGCGGCCTCGATCGTCGCCGGAGATTTGCGAGGCCAGCGCCACCGGCGAGCCCAGCCGGGCGAGGCCGATGGCGACGTTGAACGGCGATCCGCCCGGCCGGACCGACCCGTCCTCGAAAACGTCGACGAGCGCCTCGCCGGCGACCAGGATCAAGGCAGGCTCGCGACGGAATTGGCCTTGAGGATGTCGGCGATCGAGGCGTCGAAATGCGAGTCCATGGCGGCGCCCGCGGCCTCCGGGTCGCGGCGGGCGATCGCCTCGGCGAGCGCGCGGTGGCGATCGATCATCGTCTCGCGCTGCCGCTCGGCGACCCTCGTCCGCCAGGCGGCCGGAACGGCGACCTCCATCAACGGCCCGAACGAGGTGACGATCTGGACGAACAAAGCGTTGTGGCTGGCCCGGGCGATCGCTTCGTGAAAGGCGATGTCGTGGCGTGTCATCCGGCCCAGATCCTCGCCGTCGGCGGCCATCGCCTCGGCGAGCCGAAGGATGGCCGCCGCCTCGTCGTCGGAGCGATGCTCGGCGGCGAGGACGGCGGTGCGAAGCTCGATCGTCCGCCTTACGTCCCAGATTTCCGGCACCGTCACCTGCGCGGTCGAGATGGCGTGGTCGAGCGAGGCGGCCATGACCGAACCGTCGAGCGCGGCGACTCGCGGCCGCCGGCCGTTGCCGACGTCGATCAGCTTCAGAGCGGCGAGCGCCCCGAAGGCCTCGCGCATGACGGCCCGGCTCACCCCCATCTCGGCCGCGAAATGGGCTTCGCCGGGCAGTGTGTCGCCGACCCGGAGACGGCGGGCCCTGATATGGCCGGTGACCGCCTGCATCGCCCGTCGGACCAGCGACCCGCTTTCGGGGATGATCGCTCCCACCGCCGTCATGCCGCCACCCCGAAGGCGCGGAAGGTGGACGGGGTGACTCCGTAGCGCCGCCCGAAGGCGCGCGCGAAGCTGGCGTTGTTGAGATAGCCGTTGGCGTAGCCGATCGACGAAACCGGCTGGTCGGTGGTTAGAAGCATCCGGCCCGCCTGCGCCAGCCGGCGTTCGGCGAGCGCCTCGGCGATCGTGCATCCGAACAAATCCCGGAAGCCGCCGGTCAGCTTGGCGCGGTTGAGGCCGCAGGTTCGGGCGATGGTCGCGAGGGTGAGCTTCTCCTGCCAGCGCTCGTCGATCATCCGGCGCGCGGCCATCAGCCGGCCGGTGTCCGCGACGGAGAGGCCGCCGTCCGCCGCCAGCGGTGCCATGGCGCCTTCGCGAACCAGCCGGATCGTCTCGCAGAGCAATTCGATGCTCTTGGCGAGCCGGTAGACGTTGCGCGGCTCGCCGCGCACCGGACAGTCGCGAAGCGCCAGGGCGATGGCGCGAAGCTCGCTCGGAAGATGGTAGCCGGCGCTGTCCCGGCCCGTCGGCGCGCGCCCGCCGAGACGGATCAGGGCGGCGCGCGCGACGATCAGGAAGAGCCGGTCGGTCTCGTCGGCCAGGTCCTGCAAGCCGATCCGGACGGAAGGCTGCGCCCCCGCGGCGCCGAGGTCGAAGCTGAGGACCACCGAATCGCGCGGAAGCGGCGCCTGGGCGAACGCCCCGCGGCCGAGGATCGTCGTCATCTCCGGCGACACCTCGATCCATTCGATCGTCCCGGCGGCGCCGGCCCCCGGCAGCTTCTGGCCCATCCTCTTCTCCTCCCCTCCCTGTCCCCGGAAGGTAGGTAGCGCGTAGACCTCTCTGATAGGTTCGTCAAGACCTATCAGACAGCTTTGCCGGGACCCTCCGCATCGCCAGTCCGAACGCCAGGAAGGAAAGGGCGCTCGTCACGACCCCGACCAGGGCGAGGGCTTCGGCAAGATAGCGTTCGCCGCCCATCCAGGCGCTCGCCGCCGTGACGAGGCTGGGCGCGACCCCGAAGCCGATCAGTCCGGCCAGCGCGATGAAGGCGCCGATGCACAGGCCGCGCAGCTCGTTGGGGAGGAGGACGGTCAGAGCCACCGCGACGACGAGGCCGGTCAAGGTCCCGCACAGCACGAGCAGGCCGAGCGCGGCGGCGAACAGGCCGATGTCGCCGCTGATCGGGAACAAGGCGGCGGGAATTCCGAGGCCGGCGGCGATCACCGCGCCGAGCAGGATGAAGCCGCGCCGGCCGCTCTTCTGGCCGAGGTCGGCCGACGACCCCGCCCAGAACCGCTCCGCCGATCCCGGCGGAGAAGACGAGCAGCCCCATCCAGCCGGCGAAATCGCCGGGATGGAGGCCATATTCGCGCGACAGCACCGGCGCCGCCCAGATGAACGAGGCCGAATCGGCCATGACGACGCTGACCTGCCCGGCGAAGAGCGGGATCAGGAAGGCTCGGCGCTGCCAGAGCTCGCCCACGACCACCCGCAGGGGCGCGTGCGGCCCGGCCTCGACCTCGCGGCGCTCCGGCTCGCGAAGGAAGAGCAAGGGGATGAGCAAGGCGGCGCTCAGCAGGGCGAGCAGGACGTGGGTCGACCGCCAGGGCTCGAGCCCGCCGACGGCGGGCAGGGCCCCCGCGACGAGCCGGCCGAACAGCCATCCCGGAAGTGCGAAAGCCGCGGCGATTCCGAAGCGCTGGCCGAGGCTGACGACGAGGGTACCGCGCCCGCGCATCGCCGGCGCGCAATAATCGGCGGTGAGCGACAGGGCCGCGGTCAGCCCTCCCGTCGTCCCGATCGCGGTCAGCATCCGAGAGGCGAACAGAAGCGGCGTGTTGGGGGCGATCGCGGTGAGCGCGGTGCCGAGAGTCCAGGCCAAGGCCAGGCCGATCAGAAGCCGCACCCGGTTCGTGCGGTCGACGGCGATTCCGATCGGGATGGACAGCAGAAGGAGCGGGATGGCGGCCGAGAGGCCCTGGACCAGGCCGAGGCTGTGGTCGCTGAGCGCCAGCTCCGCCTTGGCGCCTTCCTGGACCGTGCTGAACGAGCCCATCATGGTGAAGCCGAGCCCGACGGTGACTCCGAGCAGGATCAGCTTGGGGAGAACCTTGGCGAAGGAGATATCCTCCCCAGCGCCAGCTGGGGAGGGGGACCAGGCGGAGCCTGGTGGAGGGGTCGCTGGCTCGGAAGCGGAGGCTTCCCGCGAGATCCGTTGAATCATCGTCATCTACCCCTCCACCATGCTTCGCATGGTCCCCCTCCCCGTGCTGCGCACGGGGAGGATTTCACAACGAAAAAATCTTGCCCGGGTTGAACAGATCCTTCGGATCGAGCGCGCGCTTGATCATTCGCATCATCTCGACCGCCTCGCCCAGTTCCTCGACCAGCCATTCCTGCTTGCCGAGGCCGATGCCGTGCTCGCCGGTGCAGGTGCCGTCCATCGCCAGCGCCCGCTCGACGAGGCGGTGATTGAGCGCTCTCCGCCTCCGCCTGCTCTTCCGGCCGGTTCGGATCGATCGACGAAGATGACGTGGAAATTGCCGTCGCCGACATGGCCGAGGATCGGCGCCGGAATGTCCGACTGCTCGAGATCCTTCTTGGTCTTCGACGATGCATTCGGCGAGCCGGCCGATCGGGACGCAGACGTCGGTCGCCCAGCCGACCGCGCCGGGGCGCAGCGCCGACCGCGGCGTAGAAGGCCTCGTGCCGCGCCTTCCACAGCTTCGAGCGCTCCTCGGGCAGGTTCGACCATTTGAACTCGCCGCCGCCATTGGCCTCGGCGAGGCCGCGCGACGGTCTCGATCTGCTCGGCGACTCCGGCGGGCGAGCCGTGGAATTCGAAGAACAGGGTGGTGACCTCGGGATAATCGAGGTCCGAGCGCCGGTTGACGGCGCGCATCTGCACGTCGTCGAGGATCTCGACCCGAGCCAGCGGAACGCCGAGCTGGATCGACTGGACGACCGTGTCGACCGCGCCCTCGAGCGTCTCGAAGCCGCAGACGGCGGCCGAGATCTGCTCGGGGATGCCGTGCAGCCGAAGCGTCACCTCGGTGATGATCCCGAGCGTTCCTTCCGAGCCGATCATCAGCCGGGTGAGGTCGTAGCCCGCCGCCGATTTGCGCGCCCGGCGCGCGGTGCGGATGTCGCGGCCGTCGGGCGTGACCACGCGCAGGCGACAGGACCGCCTCGCGCATCGTCCCGTAGCGGACCGCGTTGGTGCCCGAGGCGCGGGTCGCCGCCATGCCGCCGAGCGTGGCGTTGGCGCCGGGGTCGATCGGGAAGAACAGGCCCATGTCGCGCAGATGCTCGTTGAGCTGCTCGCGCCGCACGCCGGCCTGGACGGTGCAGTCGAAATCCTCGGGATTGACCTCGACGATCGCCGCCATCTCCGACATGTCGAGGCTGATGCCGCCGCGCACCGGCGTGATGTTGCCCTCGACCGACGTGCCGGCGCCGAAGGCGATGATCGGCACCTCCGCCTCGACGCACAGGCGGACGATCGCGACCACCTCCTCGGTCGAGCTGGCGATAGACGACGGCGTCGGGCAGGGCGGCGGCGAAATGGGTCTCGCTGCTGCCGTGCTGGAGCCGGATCGCCTCGCCGAGCTGGAGCCGGTCGCCGACGATCGAGCGAAGCCGCTCGGTAAAGCCGTCCGGCAGAGGGGCGGCCACGATCAGAAATCCAGACGGGCGCGGATCCCGACCCGGCGGCGGTCGCCGATTATACCCAGATCCGAAGCCGGAAGGTTCGCCAGCGCGAGCGTCGTCCGCTCGATATAGGATTCGAAATAATCCTCGTTGAACAGATTGTTGGCGAAGACCGACAGCTCCAGCGGCCCGTGCCGGTAGGAGACCTGGGCGTTGACCAGGAAATATTCGTCGAGGATGGTCGGAGTGGTCTCGTTGAGGGTCCCCCCCAGGCGGCTGCCCTTGCCGACCACTCCGGCGGTGAAGGTCAGCTTGTCCTTGCCGACCGGAACGACATAGTCGCTGTACAGGCTGAAGTTCCAGTCGGGCTGGAAGGTCAATCGGTCGGAGGAGAGCTTCCGCTTGGTAAGCGTCTCATAGGGCGTGGTGTCGGTCAGCCGGGCGTGGATCCAGGTGAAGCCGCCGCTGATCGTCCAGTTGCGAACCGGCTTGAAGGTCGCCTCCAGCTCGAGGCCGTAGGTCTCGACGTCGCCCGAATTGAGGTCGACCGTGACGAGGCCGCCGGCCGGCGACGGAGCGATCGAGTTGAGGCCGATATAATCCTTATAGTCGTTGTAGAAGATCGCGCCCGAGAGGGAGAGGCGGCGGTCGAGCGAGGAGAATTTCGTTCCAAGCTCGTAGGTCCAGGCGGAATCGCCCTTGTAGGTCCGGATCGGCGCGAGCGGCGAATTGAAGCCGCCGCCGCGATAGCCGCGGGCGACCGAGGCGTAGGACATGACCCTGTCGTTCCAGTGGTGGGTCACGGTCAGGCGCGGCTCGACCTGGTCGGATTCGATCGCCGCGGGCGCGATCGGAACGATCGTTCCGCCGATCACCGCGCCGCCGGTGGCGTCGCGCTGCTCATGGTCGTAGCGAAGGCCGGCCGCCACTTCCCACGCCTCGCTCGGCTTCCAGAATAAAGTTCCGAACGCGGCATAGGTGTCCGCCTCGGTCGCGCTGACCGCATTGTTGGTGATTCCGAAGGGGATGATCCGGACCTGGTTGGTCGCGGCGGTCGTCTCGCGGCTGTAGAACAGGCCGAACAGGGTGCTGAGCTCGTCGCTCCATTCGCTGTCGAAGCGAAGCTCGGCGGTCTTGGTGCGAAGATCGTCGGTGCCGGCGAGGCGGACGATGTCGGCCGGTCCGAAATCGCCCTCGCCGTCGGTCGTCTTGCTGTCGCGCGCGTCATAGGCGCCGATCAGCGAGATCTTGGTGTTGATGCTGTCGACCGGCACTTCCAGCCGAGCGTTGATGCCGCGGTAGCGAAAATTGACGATGTTCTGCGTGTTGAACTGGATATTGCGCGAATAGTCGCGGGGACCGGTGACCCGGGCGTAAGGCGTGTTCACGCCTTCGACCCAGTCGTAATAGCCGTTGATCGTCAGCGTGACGTCGCCGGCCGGCACCGCCCGGATGGTCGCGTTCAAGGTGTCGGTGTTGAACGGATTGGCGTGGACTCCGATCAAGGCGTTGCGCAGGAACCCCTCCTGCTCGCGATGCGCCGCGGCGACCCGGACCTGAAGCTTGTCGTTGACGATCGGGCCGCTGATCGAGCCGGAAACGAGCCAGCTGTCGTCGGGCCCGGCATAGCTGGCCATTCCGCGGACGCGCAGCTCGTTGGACGGCTGGCGGGAGATGACGTTGATGGCGCCGCCCAGGGTGTTCTTGCCGTAGAGCGTCCCCTGCGGGCCGCGCAGAACCTCGATCCGCTCGACGTCGACGATCGGGTTGTTCAGATAGGACGTGTTGGGCTGGTAGATGCCGTCGATGAACAGGCCGACGCCCGGCTGCACCGACTGGACGAGGGTGACTCCGACGCCGCGAATGGCGACGAAGGCGCGGCCGGCGCCGTCGCTGTTGATGTTGAGGCCCGGAGTCAGCACCGCCGCCTCGCGCACCGAGGTGATGCCGCGCGCCTCGAGCGTGACGCCGGTGATGGCGCTGATCGCCACCGGCACGTCCTGAAGCGATTCCTCGCGCTTGCGGGCGGTGACGACGATGTCGGGGGCGGCGACCCGTTCGGTGGAGGCCGGGTCGCCGAGATCCTCGGCGGTCTGCGGCATGACCGGTTCTTCCTGGGCGAAGGCCACCGAGTGGAAGGCGAAAGCGAGAGTGGTGCCGGCAAGCAGGTGGGCGATGCGCCGCATATTGATGTCCTCGTCCGATGGGTTTGCGCGGGCTTGAACCCGTCTTCTCGTTACCTGTCTGATAGGTGAGGAGTGACCTATCTGAAAGGTGTCCCGACTGTGCCGATCGGCAGGATCGCTTGACTTACCAGCAGGTGTAGCCGCCGTCGGCGACGACGATCGCGCCGGTCATCAGGCTCGACGCGTCGGAGGCGAGGAAGAGGATGATCGAGGCGATCTCCTCGGGCTCGCCGAGCCGGCCCATCGGCGTTCCGTCGACCCAGCGCCGGTACATCTCCCCCGCGCGGTCGGCGAAGGCGTTGATCGGCGTGTTGATATAGGTCGGAGCGACCGCGTTGACCCGAACCCCGCGCGGCGCCCATTCGGCGGCGAGCGATTTGGTGAGCTGGTGAACCGCCGCCTTGGAGGCGTTGTAATAACTTTGCGGCTGCGGCCGGTTGACGATCATCCCGCTCATCGACCCGACATTGACGATCGCACCTTTGCCGGCGGCGAGCATGTGCCGCCCGAAGGCCCGGGCGCACCAGAAGCTGCCGTTCAGATTGACGTCGAGGACGTTCAGCCAATGCGCGTCGGCGACCGTCCTCGGCCGGGGTTTCGCTTCGGGCGATGCCGGCATTGTTGACGAGGATGTCGACCCGGCCGTGGCTTGCCGCGATTTGGTCGGCGACCTCGGCGACTCGGCGGAATCGGTCACGTCGAGGACCAGGTCGGCGCCCTTGAGGTCGCCGGTGATCACCGTCGCGCCGGCTTCGCGAAGCGCCGCCGCCGCCGCCGCGCCTATCCCCTGAGCGCCGCCGGTGACGAAGGCGACCCGGCCGTCGAGCCGAAGCTTCTCGAGGTACATCGATCCAACTCCCGAATGATCCGTCCTTGCGAGCGGAGCGAAGCAATCCAGCCGCACCGAGGCCCGAGTCTGGATTGCTTCGTCGCTTCGCTCCTCGCAATGACGGCTAAGGCAGAAACTGCGCCGCGGGCATCACCGGCTCATGCGCCGCCTCGCCCTTCTCGAGCTGGTAGACCTGCCTTGTGTCCCGGTCATATTCCGGCCAGGGCAGCCGACCGTCGATCGCGAAGCCGACCCAGAGCCGGTGGATCCGATCCGCCAGCGCCTGCGGCGGATGGGTGCCGACCAAACCCTGCTCGCCGGTCACGCAGGCGAGCGTGTCGAAGACGAAGGGCAATTCCATGCCGTGGCTGGCGCCGAGCTCGCCGCCGAAGGCCGGCGAGCGCCAGTCGAACTCGTAGAAATGGGTGCGGCCGCGATGCGCCTCGGCGAAGCGCCGCGCCGGCCAGCGGAAGACGAGATCGTTCATCGCGTCGGTGAGCGCCTGGCCGGGCTTCCTCCCCTTGGCGCCGAGCCCATAGGCCTTGAGCGCCGCGCGCGCGCGCGGCTGCGAGCGGCTCAGGACGTACCAGGCGAGCAGGCCGCCGATCCGGTCTCGCACCCCGGTCGGGACCAGGTAGAGGTTCATCTCCTCGGCATTGGTCCCGATCAGAAGCTCGACGTCGGCGCCCGCGCCCCTCGCCAAAGCGTCGATCGGCTTTTCGGGCAGGACGTCGTCGCCATAGACCGGCACGAAGCGGCTGATCCCGAAGACGGGCTCGCGTCCGTCGGTGTCGCGCAGGTCGATCCGGGTCGTCGGCTGCGAAACCTTCTCCACCGCCGCCACGCAGGCCTCGACGCCGGCGCTTCGAAAGCCCGCTTCGTCCGGAGTGACCTTGAGCAGCTTCGCGACCTTGCGGACCAGGCGCCGCGCGACCGGGATCGGCCGAACCATCGCGCCGTGGCCGCTCTCGACGATGGCGCGGCGGAACAGGCCCTTTGCCAGCGGCGACGTCATCAGGTCGGCGATCGCCATGGCGCCGGCCGATTCGCCGAACAGTGTGACGTTGCCGGGATCGCCGCCGAAGGCCGCCGCATTGGCCCGCACCCAGCGGAGCGCGAACAGGATGTCGCGCAGACCCAGGTTGGTGGGCACCCCCGGGATGGGCAGGAACCCTTCGACGCCCATCCGGTAGTTGATCGCGATGCAGACCACGCCCGAACGCGCGAAAGCGGATCCGTCCTGGATCGCCGCCTCATTGCTGCCGAGGACGAAGCCGCCGCCATGGATCCAGACCATTACGGGCCGCGGCCGGCCGTCCGCGAAATTCTCGGGCGCCCAGACGTTGACGTTGAGATAATCGTCGCCCTTGCGCCAGCCGGCGCCGATCAGCGGTTCGACGTCGAGCCCCGGGAAGGGCTTGACCGAATGCGGGGCGCTCGGACCGGGCTCGACCGCGTCCCGGACATCGGTCCAGGCCTCGTGGGCGACGGGGTGCGCGAACCGGCGCGCCCCGGTCGGCGCCGCCGCGTAGGGCACGCCGAGGAAACGCGCGATTCCGTCGCGGCGGAAACCCCGGACCGCGCCTTCGAGCGTTTGGACGACAATTTCCGACATGGACCGCGCCCTATCACTTCGGACGCCGGTGGTCGCAACCCAGGCTATGCCCGCTGGCAGGATCTTGATGCCGATGAGCCCGGATCCACCGTCGCAGGCATCCCCAATTCCCCGATTTTCCGTCGGCGATTTTTCGGCGGAACGGGCCGTGCTAAGCCGCCCGCGAGGGCCGGAGCCGGCTGCACATCAGGATGATCGTCATGGAGGGGCTGTTCGCCTCGATCAATCTCAGCCCGATCGCTTCGGTGATCACCGACCCCCGGCTGCCCGACAACCCGATCGTCGCTGTGAATCGCGCTTTCTGCGCGCTTACCGGCTACCGGGAGGATGAGATCGTCGGCCGGAATTGCCGGTTCCTGGCCGGGCCGGAGACCGAGCCGCCCGCTCGCGAGGCGCTTCGCCGCGCCGTGGCCGACGGACGGCCCCTGCTCGTCGAGCTCACCAATTACCGCAAGGACGGAAGCGCTTTCCTGAACGCCGTGATGATCGCCCCGGTGCTCGGCGAGACCGGCGCGGCCGCCTATTTCCTCGGTTCGCAGATGGACGTCGGCGGCGGCGGACTTTCCGGCCCGAGGCGGCGGCAGGCGGAGCAATCGGTGCGAACGCTCACCCGGCGCCAGCTCCAGGTGCTGGCGCACATGATCGCGGGCTACCGCAACAAGCAGATCGCCGGCTTCCTCGCGATCGACGAAAAGACCGTGAAGATGCACCGCGCCAGCCTCCTGACCCGGCTCGGCGTCGGCAGCTCGGCCGAGGCGATCCGGATCGGAGTCGAGGCCGGAATCCGGCTCAGTGATCCCGGCTGATCGCGAATCGCGCGATCGCCGCCAGCAGCTCGGAATCGCCGCCGAAACCCTGGAGGTGCTCGCTCGCCTGATCGACGAGGAGGCGCGCCTGGCGGCGGGCGCGATCGACTCCCAGCATGGTGACGAAAGTGGCCTTGCCCTGGTCAGCGTCCTTGCGCAGCCGCTTGCCGACCCTTGTCTCGTCCCCGTCATGGTCGAGCAGGTCGTCGGCGATCTGGAAGGCGAGGCCGAGGCAGTGGGCGTAGCCGCGAAGGCTGGTGCGCGCCTCGGCCGACGCCTGGCCCATGATCGCACCGGCTTCGACGCACCAGCCGATCAGCGCGCCCGTCTTGAGGCGCTGGAGCCGGGTGATGGCGTCGAGGTCGAGCGCTTCGGCCGGGAACAGGTCGAGCATCTGGCCGCCCGCCATTCCGGCGGCGCCGGAGGCCCGGGCGAGCTCGAAGACCAGCTCGGCGCGGATCTCGCCGGAGACGGGCATCGCCGGATCGCCCAATATCTCGAACGCGAGCGCGAGCAGGGCATCGCCGGCGAGGACGGCGGTGGCCTCGTCATAGGCGCGGTGAACGGTCGGCTTGCCCCGGCGAAGATCGTCGTCGTCCATGCAGGGAAGGTCGTCGTGGATGAGCGAGTGGACATGGACGCATTCGACCGCGAGGCCGGCTCGGATCGCGCTTTCCCGAGCCACTCCGAAGAGGCCTGAAGCGGCGACGGTGAGGAGCGGACGAAGCCGCTTGCCGCCGCCGACGGCCGCGTAGCGCATCGCCTGGTAGAGGCGGCGGCGCGGATCGGGCGGATCGGGCAGGATCGCCTCGAACAAGGCGTCGATATCGGCCGCGGCCCGCCGCATCGACGGGCCGAGCGAGGCTTCGGCGCGGACGGTGTCGATCCTCGTCATCCAATCGCCACCCGCTTGAATTCGGTCGTTTCCTCGATCGAACTCACTTCCTCGATGCGCAGGCGATAGGACGAACGTAGCGCCTCGAGGATTTCGCTGACCGCGCTTTCGGGAGTCGAGGCCGCCGCCGTTATGCCGAGCGAACCGCTCCGGGGAAGTCGGGACCAGTCCAGCTCCTCGGGACCGGCGATCCGCTGGACCTCGGAGCAACCGGCCGAGACGGCGAGCTCTGCGAGCCGGCAGGCATTGGAGGAAAAGCTCTCGCCCGCCACGATCATCGCGTCGGCGCGCGCGGCGATCGCGCGCACGGCGGCCTGCCGGTTGGTGGTCGCGTAGCAGATGTCGCCCATGGCCGGCCGGGCGACGTCCCAGAAGCGCGCATGGAGCGCCGTCGTCACCTCCGCCGCGTCGTCGACCGAATAGGTGGTCTGGACGGCGAGGGCGAGCCGGGCGTCCGCGGGGAATGGCAAGGCATCGACCTCGGCGGGCCCGCGGATCACCGAAACGGCGCCCGCCGGAGCGTGTCCCAGGGTGCCGACGATCTCCGGATGCCCCTCATGCCCGACGAGGACGACGTGGCGGCCATTGCGGTGATGCCGTTGAACCTCGCGGTGGACCTTAGCGACCAGGGGGCAGACGGCGTCGTAGGCGATCAGGCCGCGGCGCGCCGCCTCCTGCGTCACCGCCGGAGCGACGCCATGAGCGGACAGAATGACGACCGCGCCTTCCGGAACCTCCTCCAGCTCCTCGACGAAGATCGCGCCCTCGGCCTCCAGCGCCCTCACCACCCGAAGATTGTGGACGATCGGGCGGCGCACATAGACCGGCGCTCCGTGAACCCGAAGCGCGTCCCGGACCGCCTGGATCGCCCGCCGGACGCCCGCGCAGAAGCCGCGGGGCGCGGCCAGCAATATGTCGAGGGAAGGAAGGCCTTCACGGGCTTCAGAGTCGATCATCGCATCCTTGCTCGTCGCCCCCGCCGGCAAGCCTAAGGGGGCGGAAAGGGCGAATCCACATGGACTAAAGCAGGTATTGCATGCGGACGGTTTCGCGAGTGAAGCCCGCCTTCAGATCGATGCGTACCTGCCGAAACTTCGGCGCCCCGAAGCGCACCACCGGATTTCTCGAAAAGCCGAAGCCCTCGCGCGGGATGCCGATCATCATGTCCAGCTTCCGGTTGCGGTTCTCGTCGTGAAAGACGGCGAGCGCATAGCCGCCCGGAGCGAGGCCGGTGATCCGGATCGGGCCGGTGGTGGCGGGGGCGGTTCGAGTCACCGCTTCGGGATCGCTCCTGCAGTCGGGAAAATGGGCCGGCTCGCGGGTCAGGCAGAGATGGAGCACGCCCTTCCCGTTGCGGAGCTTCTCGATCGAAACCTCGATGTCGGCGGTCGGGGCCTTGGCGCCGGCGAGGATGAGCAGGAAAGTCGCGAGGAATTTGGACATAGCGCGACGCGCTACCCGGACGGCGGCGGTGCGGCCATATGGCCTTTAGGCTGGGGTCGGCGATGACCGGGCCCAATCCCCGGCTGATCATCGCCGGCGGCGGCCTCGCCGGCGGCCTCGCCGCGCTCGCCCTGGCGGAGCGGAGGCCCGACCTGGATTTCCTGATCGTCGAAGCGGGCGATGGCTTCGGCGGAAACCATGTCTGGTCCTTCTTCGACGGCGACGTGGCGGGCTCCGACCTCCGGTTGATCGAGCCGCTGGTCCGGCACCGCTGGAACGATCACGAGGTGCGCTTCCCCCACCGCCGCCGGACTCTCGGCTTCGGCTATAACAGCGTAACGTCGGCCGATCTCGACGCCCGCCTGCGCTCGGCCTTGTCTCCCGAGCGCTACCGGCTCGGCGCCCGGATCGCCGAAATCGGACCGGACCACGTCATCCTCGCGAGCGGCGAGCGTCTCGAGGCGGCGGCGGTGATCGACGCGCGCGGCGCCGGACCGGTGCCCGGGCTCGACCTGGCCTGGCAGAAGTTCGTCGGCCTGACCTGCCGGTTCGAGCAGTGTCACCGAGTCGGCCGCCCCGTCATCATGGATGCCTGCGTCGAGCAGGACGAAGGCTATCGCTTCGTCTACGCCCTTCCCTTCAGCGCCACCGAAATGCTGGTCGAGGACACCTATTACTCGACCTCGCCCGTTCTCGACGTTCCGCTGGTGCGCTGCCGGGTCGAAAGCCACTTGCGGCGCCGGGGCCTCGAGCCGGCCGAGATCCTGGCCCAGGAGGCCGGAGTCCTGCCCATTCTCCTCGGCGGCCGGCTGGAGGATCTGTGGAGCCCATCCGACCCGCCGGTGGCCCGGCTCGGCCTGCGCGGCGGCTTCTTCCACCCGACGACCGGCTATTCCCTGCCCGACGCCGTCCGCAACGCCGTCCTGCTCGCCGAACGGCCCGAGATGACGAGCCATGCCCTGAACGCTTTCTTCCGCGGCCGCGCCGCTTCGCTCTGGCAGCAGCGCCGATTCTACCAGCTGCTCAACCGGATGCTGTTCCGGGCCGCGGAGCCCGAGCGAGCGCTACCGGGTGCTCGAGCATTTCTACCGGCTTCCCGAGCCCGTGATCGCGCGTTTCTATGCCGGCCGGCTCACCGCGCTCGACAAGCTGCGGATCCTGAGCGGCAAGGCCGCCGGTGCCGGTCGGCCGGGCGATGACCGCGCTTCGCGAGCGGCGGGCATGAGACGAAGCGCCGCCGTCATCGGCTCCGGCTTCGGCGGGCTCGCGCTCGCCATCCGGCTGCAGTCGGCCGGGATCGACGACGACCATCGTCGAGGCGCGGGACAAGCCCGGCGGCCGCGCCTATTTCTGGGAGAAGGACGGGCACGTCTTCGACGCCGGCCCGACCGTCATCACCGATCCCGCCTGCCTCCGCGAATTGTGGGCGCTGAGCGGCGACGACATGGCGCGGGACGTCGAGCTTGTGCCGGTCTCGCCTTTCTACCGCCTGTCCTGGCCCGACGGCACCGTCTTCGACTATGTCAACGACGACGCCCGCCTGACCGAGCAGATCGCCGCGCTCGAGCCGGCCGACGTCGCCGGCTATCGCCGCTTCCTCGACTATTCGGCCGGGGTCTTCGTCGAAGGCTATGAGAAGCTCGGCGCCGTCCCCTTCCTCGACTTCCGCTCGATGCTCAGGGCCGCGCCCGGCCTCGCCCGCTACCAGGCGTGGCGATCGGTCTATTCGATCGTCTCGGGCTTCGTCCGCAACGAGAAGCTTGCGCCAGGCTTTGTCCTTCCACACCCTGCTGGTCGGCGGCAATCCGATGACGACCAGCGCCATCTACGCGCTGATCCACAAGCTCGAACGGGACGGCGGAGTCTGGTTCGCCCGCGGCGGCACCAATGCGCTGGTCGGCGGCATGGTCCGGCATTTCGAGCGGCTCGGCGGCGAGCTCCGGCTCGGCGATCCGGTCGAGCGGATCGAGACCGAGGGCGGCCGAGCCTGTGCCGTCCGCACCCGAAGCGGCTGGACGCGGCCGCTTCGACGCGGTCGCCTCCAACGCCGACGTGGTCCACACCTACGACATGCTCGGGCCACGAGCGCGGCCGCCAGGCCGCCGCCAGGCTGCGCCGCAAGCGCTTCTCGCCGTCGCTGTTCGTGGTCCATTTCTCGACGAACGGCGACATGGCCGGAGCTCCCGCACCACAGCATCCTGTTCGGCCCGCGCTACAAGGAGCTGCTCGGCGACATCTATCGACGGCCGAACGCTTCCGGACGACCCCTCGCATCTACCTCCACCACCCGACCGCCACCGATCCGTCCATGGCGCCGCCGGGCAAGTCGACCTTCTACGCGCTCGCCCCGGTCCCGCACCTCGGCAAGCTGCCGCTCGACTGGGACAGGGAAGGGCCGGCGCTACGCGCAACGCATCCTCGAGATCCTCGAGGAGCGGCTGATGCCCGGCCTGTCGCGAGCGGCTCGACGATCCTCTTCCACTTCGGCCCGGCCGATTTCGAGAGCGAGCTCAACGCGCATCTCGGCTCGGCGTTCAGCCTCGAGCCGCTGCTGACCCAGAGCGCCTGGTTCCGCGTCCACAATCGCGACGACATGATCCCCAACCTCTATTTCGTCGGCGCCGGCACCCATCCCGGCGCCGGCATTCCCGGGCGTGGTCGGCAGCGCCAAGGCGACCGCGGGCCTGATGATCGAGGACCTCCTGAGCATGAGCCGCGCCCAGCTCGTCGCCGCGGCGCGGGCGAATCGATCCGCCACGGCTCGAAGTCCTTCCGCTTGGCGAGCCGCCTGTTCGACCGCCGGACCCGCGAGCGGGCCTGGCTGCTCTATTGCTGGTGCCGCGCATTGCGACGACGTCTGCGACGGCCAGGCGCTCGGCTTCAGGACGCGATCGGGCGCAGGGCGACTGTCGCCGCCGTCGAGCTCCTCACCGGCCAGGTCGCTCGCCGGCGAGAAAGTCGGGCTCCTGCCCTTCGACGCGCTCGGGTCGTCTGCCGGCCGAGTGTCCGATCCCGAGCCGCTATCGTCGACGATCATCTCGAGGGCTTCGCGCTCGACGCCGAGGGCTGGCGGCCGGACGACGAGGAGGATCTGCTGCGCTATTGCTACCATGTCGCCGGCGCGGTCGGCTGCATGATGGCGGTCGTCATGGGCGTGAAGCCCGACGAGGAAACGACCCTGGCTCGCGCCTGCGATCTCGGCATCGCCTTCCAGCTCTCCAACATCGCCCGCGACCTGCGCGACGATCACGAGTCGGGGCGTTGCTACCTTCCGGAGGAATGGATCGAGCTCTATGGCCTCGATCGCCACGACCCGTTTCGACCCGACCGGAGAGAGGCGCTCGTCGCCGTGGCCGGCCGTCTCACCGACCTCGCTTTGCGCTACGAAGTCTCGGCTCACGTCGGCGTGGCGGAGTTGCCCTTCCGGGCGCGCTGGGCCGTGCTGGCCGCGGCGCGGGTCTATGGAACGATCGGCCGCCGGGTCGCCGCGCTCGGCCCGGTGGCCTGGGAGTCGCGGATAATCGTTCGGCGCCGCGAGAAGCTCGCTTTCCTCCTTCCGACCCTGGTCGAAGCGATCCGGACGCGTTGAGCCGATGGCGCATTTCGCGATCGTCGCGCCGCCGCTGCGCGGCCATTACCGGCCGCTCTCCCATCTCGCCGCCGAGCTGATCGCCCGCGGCCATCGCGCGACCTTCCTCCACCATTCCGACGCGGCGCCCCTGGTCGAAGCGGAGGGCGCGGCGTTCGAGGCGCTCGGCGAGGGCGTGCCGCCGGTGGCCGACTGGACCGAGCCGATGGCCAGGATCAAGGGGCCTGATCGGCCTCGGCGGCGCTCTGGGCGGAATGACCCGATTCACCGACATGTTCTGCCGCGAGGGCCCTTCGGCGCTTCGCCGGATCGGCGCGGACGCTTTGATCGTCGACCAGCTGGAAGCCGGCGGCGGCCTCGTCGCCGAGCATCTGGGCCTTCCCTATGCGAGCATCGCCGTGACCGTGCCGATGAATCGGGAGCCGGGCGTGCCGCCGCCTTTTGTCGGCTGGCGCCACGATCCGAGCAGGCAAGGCGTGAAGCGAAATCTCGGCGGATGGCGGGTGGCCGACTGGCTGATGCGCCGGGTCGGCGACGGAATCGAGCGCAATTCGAAGCGGCTCGGCCTGTCGCCCCGGCGCCGGCTCGAGGATTGCCTGTCGCCAAGCCTCCAGATCTCGCAGATGGTCCGGAGCCTCGATTTCCCGCGCGACCGCCTTCCGACGGTCTTCCATTATACCGGGCCCTTCCGCCGCTCCGAGCCGGGGGTGTTCGAGCTCCCGCCGGGAGACGGCCGGCCGCTCGTCTATTGCACGCTCGGCACCCTCCAGGGTTCGCGCGCCGGCCTCTTCCGGAAGGTCGCGCGGGCCTGCGCGAGGCTCGACCTTCGGCTTCTGATCAGCCAGGGCCATCGCGGCGGGCTGAGGCCCGGGGACCTGCCGGGCAACCCGCTGATCCACGACTGGGTCCCTCAGGAAGCGGTGCTCGCTCGGGCGGACATCGTCGTCTGCCACGGCGGCATGAACAGCGTTCTGGAGCCGCTCGCCGCCGGGCTGCCGTTGGTGGTGATTCCGCTCGCCTTCGAGCAATCGGCGATCGCGGCCCGGCTCGACCAGGCCGGAGTCGCCCGGACGCTGAGCCGGCGGAGCTCGGTCCGTCGGCTGGCCGGGGCCATCGACCAGGTGAGGACCGGGCCGGGCTTCCGCGAGCGCGCCGAAGCGGTTCGGCTCGAGATGCGCGAGGCCGGGGGCGTGCGCCGAGCCTGTGACCTTATCGAGGCGGCGCTGATCTGAGCCGTTCGGCGGGAAGCCGCCACCAGGGCGTGGCCGGAGCGCGGTGATGCTCGTGATGATAGCCGAAATGGAAGCAGGTCAGGAGCGAGACGAGCCAGCCGTAATCGCTGCTCCTCGCCCGGTGCCGGTCGCCGAACGGCGCCGCTCCGGCGCGATGCGGAAGGAAGGTTCCGAAGAGGAAAAGCTGAAGCGAGGAGAGGATCGCCGGAAGCGCCCAGAACAGCAGGAGGTTCGGATAGGGGGCGCCGAGCAGCCCTGTATAGGCTGCCACCAGCGCGGTCAGCACCGCCAGCTCGCGCCAGCCGAAATATTGCCGGAAAAACGCCCTGTACCAGGGCCAGAAGGCGGCGGGATGGTCGGCGCTGAAATCCGGATCGGCGGCGGTCCCGGCGCTTCGATGATGCTCGAAATGCTTAGGGCGAAGCCGGTCGAACGAGAAGCCGGCATAAAGCGCGAGGGCGAACCGCCCGGCCCACAAATTCACCCCCGGCCGTCCCGGCGCCAGCGAGCCGTGCATGGCGTCATGGGCGATGATGAACAGGCCGACGTTCAGCCAGCAGAGGAGGAGGACGAGGACCGGCGCGGCGGGCCCGGCCTCCTCCAGCCGAAGGAAGAAGATCGAATATACGTGGAGCGCCGCCCAGGCGCCGGCGATCGCCGCGGCCAGCGCGAGGCCGATCGCCGCCTGGCGGACATTGCTCATGCCGCCTCCCGACGCCCGCGAAGCTGGCTGCGCAGGCGGTGAACGGACGGCGCGTAGAGGAAGCCGAAGGAAACCGCCCCGTCCCGCTCCCGAACCGCGTGGTGGAGCCGGTGGGCCTGGACGAGCCGCTTCAGATAGGCGTTGCCCGGTTTCGCCCTGAAACCGAAGCGTCCGTGCACCAGCCCGTCGTGAAGGATCGCGTAGAGCAGGCCGTAGACGATCGTTCCGATCCCAACCCACCAGAAAGGCGGCCAAAGGCGGGCGAGGAGGGTGAAGAAGAGGAGGCTGATCCCGGCGAAGACGAGCGCGTAGAGGTCGTTCGTCTCGAACAGCCCGTGCCTCCGCGCGTGGTGCGAGCGATGCCACCGCCAGCCCCAGCCGTGCATCACATGGCGGTGGACGGCCGAGGCGAGCGCCTCCATTCCGATCACGGTCGCGACGACGATCCCGAAGGCGAGTGGCGGACCAACGGCCATGGCCGCCGATAGAAGCCCCCGGCGCGTGCGTCCACGCTCCTGCCCCGGATATGGCCTAAAGCAGGTAGGCCCGCCGGGCCGGCGATCGCGGGGACGCCCGGCGAATTAAAGGAGTGGCGGAGCGGGAGGGATTCGAACCCTCGATACGCTTTTGGCGTATACTCACTTTCCAGGCGAGCGCCTTCGACCACTCGGCCACCGCTCCGCATACCCTGGAGGCCGCACCCTCTACGGGCAGGCCGCCGTCAGGGCAAGCCGCGCGCGAAGCCGTCCATCGCGCTGGCCAGCTCGATATCCTTTCCCGTCACTCCGCCGGCGCTGTGGGTGCTGAGCGCGACCGCGACCTTGTTCCAGCTGTTGGACCAGTCCGGATGATGATCCGCTTTCTCGGCGGCGATGGCACAGCGGGTCATGAAGGCGAAGGCCTCGCCGAAATCGGCGAATCTAAAGTCGCGCCGGATCGCCCGTTCCGCCGCTTCGTAGCGCCATCCGGGCAGCGCCTTCAGCGCTTGGGCCCTCTCCTCGTCGCTCAGCGTCATTGTCTCTTCCCTTCATTCCCCTCTATGTCGCGCAGGTGACCGGCGAGCGTCAAACCCTTGCGCCCGACGCGGCGGAGATCGAGCGGCTGGCCGACGCCGCCATCGCCCGAATGCCGGAGCATTTCCGCCGCCATCTCGAAGGCGTGGTTCTGAGGGTCGACGATTTCGCCGAGGAGGAGGTTCTGGCCGAGCTCGGGATCGAGGATCCGTTCGAGCTTTCCGGACTCTACACCGGCCGCCCGATCGGCGAACAGATCGTCGATGCTGTCGGGGGAATTGCCCGCCATGATCCATCTCTACCGCCGCCCCCTGCTCGACGAATGGGCGGAAACGGGGGTCAGCCTGGAGGCGCTCGTCACCCATGTCATCGTCCACGAGGCCGGCCACCATTTCGGCTTCTCCGACTCCGACATGCACGCGATCGAGGATTCGGCCGGCCAGGAGACCGGGGGTTGAGCCTGCTGGCGCTCCGAGCGGTCGCCTGCGTCCGCGGCGGGCGGCTGTTGTTCGAGGGCCTCGACCTGGCCTTGGAGCCCGGAAGCGCCGCCTTGATCACGGGACCGAACGGCGCCGGCAAGTCGAGCCTGATCCGACTCGCGGCGGGTTTGCTGACGGCGGCGGCGGGAATTGTCGAGCGCCAGGCCGCGGCCGCCTTGGCCGATGAAGGCCTCGCGCTCGATCCGAAGCTGAGCCTGGCCGGGGCGCTCGGCTTCTGGGCCCGTCTCGATCGTGCCGATCCGGCGGCGGCCATGGCGGCGATGGGCCTGACCGCGCTCGCCGAGGTCCCGGTGCGGATGCTCTCGACCGGCCAGCGGAAGCGCTCGGCGCTGGCCCGGGTGGTGGCGAGCGGGGCGCCCCTGTGGCTGCTCGACGAGCCCGCCAACGGCCTCGACGGCGACGGCCAGGCCCGGCTCGAAGCCGCGATCGCCGCCCACCGCTCCGGCGGCGGCGCCGTCCTCGCCGCCTCGCACCAGCCGCTCGCTTTGCCCGGAGCGATGCCAGTGGCGCTCGGATGACCGCCCTGCTCCTGCGCGAGCTCCGCCTCGCCGCGACCGGCGGAAGCGCCCTTCTGCCGCTCATCTTCTTCCTTCTGGTCGCGACTCTCTTCCCCTTCGCCGTCGGCCCCGACGGGCCCGTGCTCGCCCGAACCGGCGGCGGCGCGCTGTGGGTGGCGGCCCTGCTCGCCGCCTTGCTGCCCGTCGACCGGCTGGTCGAGCCCGACCGGGCGTCGGGCGTGCTCGACCAGCTGGCGGTGCGCGGGATGAGCGAGGAGAGCGTGGCCCTGGCCAAGCTCGCCGGCCACTGGCTGAGCTTCGGTCCGCCGCTGATGCTCGCCGCTCTGCCCGCCGCCGCTTTGATGAAGCTGCCCGGGCCGGTGCTGATGCGCCTCGAGCTCGGCCTCCTCGCCGGCACTCCGGGCCTCGCCGCGCTCGACCCTGATCGTCGCCGCCCTGACCTCGGGCCTTCGAACCACCGGCGCCCTGGCCGGTCTGCTGATGCTGCCGCTGGCGGTTCCGATCCTGATCTTCGGGGCCGGGCTGACGGAGGCGGAGGGGAACGCCGGCGCCCTCAAGCTGCTCGCCGCCGCCTCGCTGTTGCTGGTCGCCATCGCCCCCTTCGCCGCCGGCGCGGCGATGAGGGCGGCCCGCGATTAGGAAATAGCCCCACCCCTGAAGGGGAGGGGCTTCAATCTTTCGACCACCGCGCGAAGATCGCCGTCGGCAGGAGCAGGCCCCTCGCTTCCTCGCGAACCGCCATGTCGCCGCATTCGACCCGGCCGCCGAGATCGGCCAGCGCCTGACGGACCAGCTCGCCGATCGCCAGCGCCGACATCCGCACCGCATAGACGGTGAGCACCAGGAAGCGGCTCTCCGGGTCGAGCAGCCGGCGGCAGTCGGCGATCAGGCCGGGCAGGCCTTCCTCGAGCTTCCACACCTCGCCGTCGGGGCCGCGGCCATATTTGGGCGGATCGAGGATGATCCCGTCGTAGCGCCGCCCCCGCCGGACCTCGCGGGCGGTGAACTTGGCGGCGTCGTCGACCAGCCAGCGGACCGGCCGATCGGCGAGCCCGGAGAGCCGCGCATTCTCCTTGCCGGCCTCGACCGATTTCTTCGAAGCGTCGACATGGGTCAGGCGCGCCCCCGCCGCCGCCATCGCCAGGGTGCCGACTCCGGTATAGCCGAACAGGTTGAGGGCCTCGCTGCCCTCGCCGAGCCGCGCCCGCATCCACGCCCATTGCGGCGCCATGTCGGGGAAGAAGGCGAGGTGGCGGAACGGAGTCGCCTGGGCGCGGAAGCGAATTTCCTCCCAGCCCAGCTCCCAGCCCTCGCGCGGCACCGGCCGGGCGAAGTTCCAGCGGCCGCCGCCCTCCTCGTCGGAGCCGGGAACGAACTCGCCGTCAGCCTCCCAGTCGGCCGAAGCCGGAGCCCACATCGCCTGCGGCTCGGGGCGGATGAACCGGTAGCGGCCGTAGCGCTCGAGCTTGCGGCCGTGGCCGCTGTCGACCAGCCCGTAATCGGACCAGGGCTCGCCGACGAGGGTGTCGAGCCTCACGCCGCTCGGACGGCCGGGAAGCCGATCGTGGCGCGGGCGCGCGGTCCGGCGAGCATCTTGCGCCCGGCCTCGCGGACCTCGTCGAGGGTCACCGCCTCGAGCTCGGCGATGACCTCGGCCGGCTCGACCAGGCGGCCGTAGACGAAGAGCTGGCGGGCGACATAATGGGCCTGGCCCCACGGGCTCTCCATCGACATCAGAAGGCCGGCGCGGGACTGGGTGCGGACCCGGTCGACCTCGCGCTGGGTAAGGGTGCCCACCGTCTCGGCGACGATCTCCTCGATCAGCTGGGCCGCCGAGGCCGATTCGCGGCGCGCCGTGGCCGCATAGACGTAGAACAGGCCGGTGTCGGCGTGCGGATGGAGCTGCGAATAGACCGAATAAGCGAGCCCGCGATCCTCGCGCACTTTCTGGAACAGGCGCGACGACATGCCGCCGCCGACGATGTCGGAGAACATGCGCGCGGCGTAATAATCGGGATCGAGCTGGGCCGGCGCCGGAAAGCCCAGAGCGAGATGCGCCTGGTCCGGCGCCGAGCGGCCGACCCGCGTTGCCGCCCGTGAATCGCGCCGGCTCGCGCTCCTCGATGGTCCCGGCGGGCAGCTCGGCGAGCCGGGCCTGGGCCATGTCCGACGAGCCGCTCATGCTCGACCTTGCCGGCGGCGACGAGGGCGACGCTCCCGGCGCGGTAGCGGCCGCGTCGCCAGTCGTGCAGATCCTCGATGGTGACGGCGTCGATGCTCGCTTCGTGGCCGAGGACCGAACGGCCGAGCGGCTGGTCGTCGATAGGCGGCGGACCACAGGTCGTCGAAGATGATGTCCGACGGCGTGTCGCGCGCCTCGCCCAGCTCCTGGAGGACGACGTCCTTCTCGCGCTCGAGATCGGCCTCGACGAAATGGGGGTTGAGGATCAGGTCGGTGACCAGCTCGACTCCGAGCGGGACGTGCTCGGCGAGCACCGAGGCCATGAAGTTGGTCGCGTCGCGCTCGGTCGCAGGCGTTGAGATCGCCGCCGACATCCTCGATCGCCTCGCTGATCTCGCGGGCCGAGCGGCCGCCGGCGCCCTTGAACACCATATGCTCGAACAGATGGGCGATTCCGTTCAGCCGCTCGGGCTCGTGCCGGGACCCGGCTTCGGCATAGAGGCCGACCGCCGCCGTCTCGATCCCGGGCATTTCGCGGCTGGCGACCTTGAGGCCGTTGGGAAGGATGGTGAGCTTCTGCATGGAAGGCCTCAGTTAGGGCCTCAGGCCGACGGCGGCAACTTTTCGCGCTGCCTGCGGCGCAGCGCGAGACCGTAGATCACCGCCGCGGCGACCGCGAAGAAGAACCATTGGAAGGCGTAGGACAGGCTGTTGTTGGGCGCCTCCGCGGCCGGCGGGGCGCTCGCCTGCAGTCCGGGCGCCGGGACGGCCGAGACGATCATCGGCCGCGGCGGCGGCGACTTTCCGGTCAGACGCTCGAACAGGCCGCCGCTGCGCGGCTCGGCGACGATCCTTCCGGCGACCTCGCCGCCCTTCCAGGCGGGGTTCGCCTTCGGATCCGCGGAGACGCCCATGTCGGCGGCGAAGCCCGGCCCTTCCGCGCCGGTCCGGCAGTCGGCGATGAAGCGGGTGCCAGCCCTGCCCGGACGCGGATTTGCCGCCCGTCTTCCGCCAGCCCGTCACCTCGAGGCAGAAAGCGCTCGCGCGGCGGTAGAGGAGCGATTCGTCGGCCACCGCGCCCGGCGGCAGGGCCATGGCCGGAAGCGCCAGGTTGCGCTCATAATGGCGCTGCAGCGCCGCCTTCTAGTCGGCGCGGCGGAGCTGCCAGATCCCGAGCGCGATCATCGTCGCGACCGCGGCGGCGACGAGGAGGGTGGGGAGGATCGGGAAGCGCATCAGTCGTCCTTCGATACGCCGATTCGCCAGGCTCAACGGCTACTCAGGATGAGCGAAGGCGAAGGCCCGTATCGAAGGACCGCAGCCTATCCGTGATATTCGGCGCCCCAGCCGCCCCAGACGTAGATGCAGATGAACAGGAACAGCCAGACGACGTCGACGAAATGCCAGTACCAGGCCGCCGCCTCGAAGCCGAAATGCTGGTTCGGCTTGAAATGGCCCTTGTAGGCGCGGATCAGGCAGATGATCAGGAAGATGGTGCCGACGATGACGTGGAAGCCGTGGAAGCCGGTCGCCATGAAGAAGGTCGAGCTGATAGATATTGTCCTTAAAGCCGAACGGCGCATGGGCATATTCATAGGCCTGGATGCTGGTGAACAGCAGGCCGAGCCCGATCGTCGCCCACAGGCCCTTGATCAGGCCGTTGCGGTCGCCGTGGATGAGGGCGTGGTGGGCCCAGGTCACGGTCGTTCCCGAGCAGAGCAGGATCAGGGTGTTGAGCAGCGGGAAGCCGAACGGATCGAGGACCTTCATCCCCTTGGGCGGCCAGACGCCGCCGATCGACTCCACTCGCCGACGGGAATAAGGACGCGTTGAAGAAGGCCCAGAACCAGGCGAGGAAGAACATCACCTCCGAGGCGATGAACAGGATCATTCCGTAACGAAGGTGGAGCTGGACGACCGGCGTATGGTCGCCGCCATGGCCTCGCCGATGACGTCGGCCCACCAGGCGAACATCGTGAACAGGACTCCGATCAGGCCGGCGCCCACCGACATAGGCGCCGCCGGCGACGTCGTGCATCCACATCACCAGCGCCGCCGAAGCAACGCGAGCGCCGGAGAAAGCGCCGACCAGCGGCCAGATGCTCGGGTTCACCAGATGATAGGGATGGTTCTTCGCTCCGGCCATGGTCTTCCTCGTTCCCTGTGACGGCCGGGTTCAGCCTGCGATGGGTCTCTAACTTCCTTGTCGCCCGAATCCACCGGGTAAAAGGTGTAGCTCAAGGTGATTTCGCTGATCGTCCCTGGTGTCGGGGTCCTTCAGGATGCGCGGGTCGACGAAGAAGACGACCGGCATCCGCACCTCCTCGCCCGGCTTCAAAGTCTGCTCGCTGAAGCAGAAGCACTGGATCTTGCTGAAATATTTGCCGGCCTGGACGGGGGTGACGTTGAACGTCGCGCTGCCCGTGACCGTCCGCGCCGGAGAGGTTCCTGGCCGTGTAGAAGGCCATTTCGCGCTCGCCGATGGTGACGATCTCGCGCGGCTTTTCGGGGCCGAAGCGCCAGGGCAGAGACGGAAGCGGTGTTGGCGTCGAAGCGGATCGCCACCTCCTTGCCGGCGACCGGTCCGGGCGCCTCGGCCGCGCGCATCGGTGGTGCCGTCGAAGCCGGTGACCTGGCAGAACAGGCGGTAGAGCGGCACGCTGGCGAAGGCGAGGCCGACCATGGCCAGGACGAGCAGGACGGCGAGGCCGGCGGTGCGGCCGTTGCGGCGGGCGAGGTCGGTCATTGCAGAAGGCCCATCTTGGCGATGGTGATCGCGTAGACGAGCACGACGAAGGCGCCGAGCAGAAGCGCCATGATGATCGCGCGGCCTTCTGGCGGCGGCGTATCTCCTCGTCGCGGGGGTCGGTCATGCCAGCATCCACCGGTCGAGCACGAGCGCTCCGAACACCGCGAACAGATAGAGGATCGAGATAAGCGAAGAGCCGCTTCTCCGGCTTCATCGCCTTCGGGCTCGGTCGCCCGGTTGGCGAGCACCCGAAGCGCGAGCGCGACGAAGACGAGGCTGAGCGCCGCCGCGACGAGGCCGTAAAAGGCGCCGGCGAGGCCGAGCGGCCAGGGCGCCACCGCCGCCGCCGCCATCGGCAGCGGTGTAGAGCACGATCTGCTGGCGGGTCGCCCTCGGCGCCGGCGACCACCGGAAGCATCGGCACGCCCGCGGCGGCATAATCGGAGCGGACGAACAGCGACAGCGCCCAGAAATGCGGCGGGGTCCACAGGAAGATGAGGGTGAACAGCAGGACGCGGCAGCAGGGTGACGTCGCCGGTCGCCGCGGCCCAGCCGATCACCGGCGGAAAGGCGCCGGCGGCGCCGCCGATGACGATGTTCTGAGGAGTCCGCCGCTTCAGCCAGATCGTATAGACGAGAACGTAGAAGAGGATCGAGGCGGCGAGGATCGCCGCCGCCAGCCAGTTGGCCGCGAGCCCCATCAGAAGCACCGAGAAGAAGCCGAGGCCCGACTCCGAAATGGAGCGCGGATCTGGCGGTCGATCCGCCCGGCCGGAAGCGGCCGTCGACGGCGGTGCGCTTCATCAAAGCGTCGAGATCGGCCTCGTACCACATGTTGAGCGCCGCCGCCGCGCCGGCGCCGAGCGCGATGCACAGGATCGCGGTGAAGCCGAGCACCGGGTGGATCGCCACCGGCGCCGCGAGCATCCCGCACGAGCCCGGTGAAGACGACGAGGCTCATCACCCGCGGCTTGGTCAGAGCGAGCAGGTCCCGCCAGTCGGCGGGGAGGGCGGTGTCGGCGGTGGCGGTCACGGTCGTCATATAATGTTTTTCGAGCGGTCCTTCGATACGGGCCTTCGCCTTCGCTCAGTCCCTACTCAGGATGAGCGGATTGCGCCACCGCTCATCCTGAGTAGCCGGTGAGCCTGTCGAACCACGGCAGTCGATTGCCCCGGGAATCCTGACATGCCGGGGGATGTTTCACCTGCTCATTATCGAAGGACGGACTAGTCGATCTTCGGCAGGGTCGAGAATTGGTGGAAGGGCGGCGGGCTCGACAGGGTCCATTCGAGCGTCGTCGCGCCTTCGCCCCAATAATTGTCGGCCGCCTTGCGGCCGGCGATCAGCGACCAGAAGATGTTGATGAAGAAGAACGCCATCCGGCCGCCACCAGGATGAAGCCCCAGGCTGGCGATGTGGTTCCAGCCGGCATAGGCGTCGGCATAATCGCGGAACGCGCCGCTGCATCCCGTGCAGGCCGAGGAAATGCATCGGGAAGAACAGGATGTTGACGCCGATGAAGAACAGCCAGAAGTGGAGCTGGCCCAGCAGCTCGTTGTACATCTTCCCGCACATCTTCCCGAACCAGTAATACCAGCCCGCGAACAGCGAGAAGACGGCGCCGAGCGACAGCACGTAGTGGAAGTGGGCGACGACGTAATAAGTGTCGTGGATGTTGTTATCGATGCCGCCGTTGGCGAGCACGACTCCGGTGACTCCGCCGACCGTGAACATGAAGATGAAGCCCAGGGCCCACATCATCGGGGTCTCGAAGGTCAGCGAGCCGCCCCACATGGTGGCGATCCAGCTGAAGATCTTGATGCCCGGTGGGCACCGCGATCACCATCGTCGCCGCGGTGAAGTACATCTTGGTGTTCACGTCCATGCCGATCGTGAACATGTGGTGCGCCCAGACGACGAAGCCGATCACGCCGATCGAGACCATCGCATAGGCCATTCCGAGATAGCCGAAGACCGGCTTGCGGCTGAACGTCGCCACCACCTGGCTGACCATTCCGAAGCCGGGCAGGATCATGATGTAGACCTCGGGGTGGCCGAAGAACCAGAAGAGGTGCTGGTAGAGGATCGGATCGCCGCCGCCGGCCGCGTCGAAGAAGTGGGTTCCGAAATTGCGGTCGGTCAGAAGCATGGTGATCGCGCCCGCGAGCACCGGCAGCGCCAGCAGCAGAAGGAAGACGGTCACCAGGATCGACCAGACGAACAGCGGCATTTTGTGAAGCGTCATCCCGGGCGCGCGCATGTTGAAGATGGTGGTGATGAAATTGATCGCGCCGAGGATCGACGAAGCGCCGGCGAGGTGGAGCGAGAAGATCGCCATGTCGACGGCCGGGCCCGGCCGAGCCGCTGGTCGAGAGCGGCGCATAGACTGTCCAGCCCACGCCGGCGCCGTTGCCGGTGCCGCCCGGCACGAAGGCCGAGCCGAGCAACAGGAAGAAGGCGGGAACGAGCAGCCAGAAGCTGATATTGTTCATCCGCGGGAAGGCCATGTCGGGCGCGCCGATCATCAGCGGAACGAACCAGTTGCCGAAGCCGCCGATCATCGCCGGCATGACCATGAAGAAGACCATGATCAGGCCGTGGGCGGAGATCAGCACGTTCCACAGATGCGTCGGCCTCGTCGGCGGTCGCGCCGGCGCCGGCCAGCCCCTGGAGAAATTGTATGCCCGGCTCGGCCAGCTCGAGCCGCATCATGCCGGAGACGGTGCCGCCGATGATCCCGGCGACGATCGCGAAGATCAGATAGAGGGTGCCGATGTCCTTGTGGTTGGTCGACATGAACCAGCGCACGAAGAAGCCGGGCTTGTGATCGGCGTCATGATGGTCCGCATGGGCGTCATGCTTTTCGAAATGCACGGCGTTGGCAGTCGTGTCGGTCATGTCAGTTTCCGCGTCTTGTATTGGTGGCGCCCTGGCTCGTCACGGGCGGTGTGGCGGTGCCGGGAGTCACGGCCGGCGGGGCCGGGCTGGTCTCGGTCGCGCCCGAAGCGCCGCCGGTCGGAGCCGCCGGCGGATTGGTGACCGGCGAGGCGGCGGTGGAATCGGGGCCCCTGGGCGGGCTGGCGCCCGGCATCGTGCCGCCCTTCGAGGCGACCCAGGCGGCGAATTGCGCCGGCGGAAGCACCTCGACGGCGATCGGCATGTAGGCGTGGCGGGCGCCGCACAGCTCGAAGCACTGGCCGTAATAGACGCCGGGCCGGTCGGTCTTGAACCAGGTCTCGTTGAGCCGGCCGGGCACGGCGTCGATCTTGGTCCAGAAAGCGGGGACGCCCCAGCTGTGGATGACGTCGGAGGCGGTGACGATCACCTTCACCACCGCGCCCTGGGGCACCACCATCCGCTCGTCGACCGCGAGCAGGCGCGGCTCGCCGCGGGCCTTGGCGTCGGCGTCCTTGAGGCCGTTCGAGACGATCTCGAAGTCGCCATGATCGGGATAGGTGTAGGTCCAATACCATTGGTTGCCGGTCGCCTTGACGGTGATGTCGGCCTTGGGCGGCGCATATTGGTGGGCGAGGAGCCGGATCGAGGGCACCGCGATCGCGACCAGGATCAGCACCGGGACCAGGGTCCAGACCACTTCGAGCATCGTGTTGTGGGTGGTCCGCGACGGCACCGGATTGGCGCTGCGGCGGAAGCGGACCATGACGAACAGGAGCAGGCCGAGGACGAAGACCGAGATGATCGTGATGATCGGCATCAGAAGCACGTTGTGGAACCAGAGCGCCTCCTGGCCGATCGGGGTCACCTGAGGCTGAAAGCCCAGGGCGCCGGTCGGCTGGCCGACCGTGGCATTGGGGGCGGTCCGGGCCGGGCTGGTCGCGAGCACGCTCGCGTTGGACGGTTCCTCGCCCTGGGGCTGGTTCATCTCTTCCGGCTGCGCGGGCGCGGCCTGCGAGTTGGCGCTGATCGCGTCCCTCGGAGCCTGGGAGGCGGGAGCTTGGACGGCGGGCGCGGAGGCCGGTGCCGCCTGCGAGTAAGCGGCGGCCGGCGCCAGCGCGAAGGCGGCGGCGGCGAGGATCAGGTTGAGCGGAGTCTTCATCTAAACCCTTCGGGACCTTGACGACGGAGCGGAACGGATTCGGAGCTAAGGCGGCGGATTGGCGGGCCTTATAGGCAGGAGGCCGGTGCGCCTCAAGGCTCTTGGATCGCCTTGAAGCCGCCCATTTCGAAGCCTATCAGTCCGCCGGCCGCAACCGACGGAAAAGGACCGATGGACGAAGAGGAGATTCTCGCCGAATTCCGGGCCGCCGAGGCGCTGCTCGAAGGGCATTTCATCCTCTCCTCGGGCCTGCACAGCCCGCGCTACCTCCAATGCGCGCGCGTGCTGATGGATCCCGTGCGCGCGTCGCGGCTCGCCTCCGCTCTGGCCGCGTCGATGCCGCGCGAGGTCCGCTCGGCGATCGGGATCGTCGTCTCGCCGGCCATGGGCGGAGTCATCGCCGGTCACGAGATCGCCCGGGCCCTCGGAGTCGAGGCCCTGTTCGTCGAGCGTCCGACCGGCACGTTCGAGCTCCGCCGCGGCTTCCGGCTGAAGTCCGGTCAGAAGGTCCTGCTGATGGAGGACGTCGTCACCACCGGCCTCAGCTCCCGCGAGGCGATCGCCGCGGTCGAGGCGGCGGGCGGAGAGGTGATCGCGGCCGCGGCGCTCGTCGACCGCTCCAACGGCGAGGCCGACCTAGGCGTGCCCTTCTACCCGCTCATCCGCCTCAACGTGCCCGCTTATGCCGGGGACAATTTGCCGCCGGAGCTCGCCGCCCTGCCCGCTCAGAAGCCCGGGAGCCGCGCGGCGGAGCCGGCCCCGAGCCCCGTCGATTGATGACCGGTCGCCTCCGCCTCGGAGTCAATATCGACCATGTCGCGACGATCCGGAACGCGCGCGGCGGCGATTTCCCCGATCCGGTGCGGGCCGCCCTGCTTGCCGCCGAGGCCGGCGCCGACGGCATCACCGCCCACCTGCGCGAGGACCGCCGCCATATCCGCGACGAGGACATACACGCGCTGATGGCCCGGCTCACCATTCCCCTCAACCTCGAAATGGCGGCGACCGAGGAGATGCTCGAGATCGCGCTCCGCCACCGCCCCCATGCCGCCTGCCTCGTTCCCGAGAAGCGCGAGGAGCGCACCACCGAGGGCGGCCTCGACGCCGCCGGCCAGGACAATCATCTGATGCCGTTCGTCGAGCGGCTGACCGGCGCCAACATCCGGGTCAGCCTGTTCATCGAGCCCGACCCGCGCCAGATCGAGGCGGCGATCCGGCTGAAGGCGCCGGTCGTCGAGCTCCATACCGGCCGCTACGCCCATCTCGAGGGCGAGGAACGCGCCGAAGAACTTCGCCGCCTCGCCGACGCCGCCGCGCTCGCCGCCAAGAACGGAATCGAGCCCCATGCCGGCCACGGCCTCACCTTCGCCAACGTCCAGCCGGTCGCCGCCATCCCCCAGCTTCGGGAGCTCAACATCGGCCATTTCCTGGTCGGCGAGGCGATCTTCTCGGGTTTGGGAGAGAGCGTGGGACGGATGCGGCACCTGATGGACGAGGCGCGGTGAAAAAGGAAATGGACCGAGCTGCGGAATCCCGGGAAGCCCCGCCGGCAGAGGAGGACGAGATGACAGAGCCGAGACATACCGGAATTCGCTGTCTTGACCGGCTCCTAACGTCGCGGCCCCTCGATTTCGTTTTGGCCACGCGGCGGGGCACCAAGGTGACGATTGCTGAAAACAAGGAAGGCGAATATGCCGAACGCATAGCCAAGGAGATTGCCGCCGAGCACACGCTCGTCGCTTCCAGGATGACCTGGAATCTCAGTTTTCAAGGCTTTCTATTCGCCGCTTTCGCCCTCGCGGTCAGCAGACAATCCACAACCGATCCCGACCCGCGCCTCGATCTGTTTTTGAGCGTTCTGCCGATCGCCGGCTTGGTCACGGCAGCGCTTACGTTTGTCGGGGTGGTGGCGGCGTTCACCCAAATCAACGGCCTGAAGCGCGCCTGGTTCGCCAATGAAGAAAAACTCGAGACTGTCGGGCCCCGGCCTTTTTCGCATTGGCTTGGAGGCCTTATCGGCCGCCTCCCGTCGATTGGGATCACCGGTACGCTCATCTGGTGCTGGTGCCAGCTCCTATGATCATCGGCATCGGCTCCGACCTGTGCAACATCGAGCGAATCCAGTCCTCGCTGGACCGGTTCGGCGAGCGCTTCACCCGCCGGGTGTTCACCGAGACCGAGCGCGCCAAGGCCGAGAGCCGGCCGCTGACCCGCGCCGGCACCTTCGCCAAGCGCTTCGCCGCCAAGGAGGCTTTTTCGAAAGCGGTCGGCACCGGCTTCAGGCGCGGCGTCTTCATGCGCGACATCGGCGTGGTCAACCTGCCCTCGGGCGCGCCCACCCTCGCTTTGACCGGCGGCGCCAAGGCAAGGCTTGACGCTTTGACTCCGGAGGGCCACCTCGCGCAAATCCATTTGACGATGACGGACGACTATCCTTTCGCTCAGGCCTTCGTCATCATTACCTCCAGTCCATGCCCAAGGAGCCCAGGGTGAGCAGCAGCGACCCCGCATTGACCGACACGCCCGACTCCGGGAAGCCCTGCGCCCGATGCGGCCCCGGCGGCGAAGAAGGAGGGCACCGACTGGTGGGCCGAGCTCAAGGCCATCTTCTGGCTGATCCTGGCCGTCCTCGCCTTCCACAGCTTCATCGCCAAGCCCTTCTACATCCCGTCCGAATCGATGATGCCGGGGCTGCTCAAGGGCGACCGGCTCGTGGTCAGCAAATATCCCTATGGCTGGTCCTGGGTCTCGCCCAGCTTCCACGTCCTGCCGCCGATGTCCGGCCGGCTGTTCGGGCGGATGCCGCAGCGCGGCGACATCGTCATCCTGACCCCGCCGGGCAAGACGTCCGATTATATCAAGCGGGTCATCGGCCTTCCCGGCGACACGCTCGAAATGCATGCCGGGACCCTGTTCATCAACGGCCGCGAGGTGAAGCGCGAGCCGCGGGCGCCGGTGATGGTCGAGGTCGACCCGAACGTGCCCTGCGACCTCGACGGCTTCGGCGAGCACCAGGTCCAGGGCGCCGACGGCAAGACCTATTGCCGGCTTCCGGTGATGCGCGAGACCCTGCCCAACGGCCGCAGCTACGACACGATCGACATGGGCTATGACCCGCGGGTCGACGATTTCCCGAAGACATTGGTGCCCGCCGACCATGTCTGGGTGCAGGGCGACAATCGCGACAAGTCCGCCGACAGCCGGGTCGCCTTGTCGGCCGACGGGCTCGGCGGCGCCGTGCCCTGGGAGAATATCGGCGGCCGCGCCGAGTTCATCACCTTCTCGCTCGACGGCTCGTCGCAATATCTCAATCCGGTCAGCTGGATCACGGCGATGCGCGGCGGCCGCGCCGGCACCTCGCTTCGGCCGCAGGAGGGCAAGGCGCCGTGAACGGTGACGGGGCCGGGTCCGCGACTGGAAAGGGCTCGGACGCGCCCGCTCTCGTCCGCGCCTCGACCGACGACGACCCCCATGTCGAGCAGCCCGGCCCCGCCGAGATGCGCGATCCCTTCATCCGCGAGGAGCTGAAGCGGGCCAGCGTCTGGTTCGGCCTCGCCCTCGCCATCGCGGCCATCATCTTCCTCGCCCAGCCCTTGCTGCTCATCTTCGCGGGTATCGTCTTGGCCTCGATGCTCGACGGCGGCACCCGGCTGCTCGGCCGGGTCCTTCCGATCGGCCGCGGCTGGCGCCTCGCCATCGTCACGCTCGCCGCGGTGGGCTTCATCGTCTGGACCTTCTACTTCGCCGGCACCGAGCTGGTCGGTCAGGCCGAGCGGCTTCGCGAGGTCATCACCGCCCAGGCCAATCGAATCCTCGCCTGGGGCAACGCCCTCGGAATCGTCCAGGGCGGAGTCGGGGTCGACCAGCTCAGCGGCCAGCTGATGGGCACGCTCGGCCGGCTCGGCTCGGCGGTGTCGAGCGCGCTTGGAGTCGTCGCCTCGACGGTGATGATCCTCGTGATCGGAATCTTCATCGCGGTCGAGCCCCGCCTCTACCAGCGCGGGGTCGCCTGGATGATGCCGCTCGCCAGCCGCGAGCGCTTCTACAGCACCGCCGCGCACATGGGCTTCACCCTTCGCCGGCTGATGGCCGGGCGGCTGGTCGGGATGGCGGTCGAGGGGATCGGCACCTGGATCCTGCTCGCGCTCGGAGGCGTGCCGATGGCGGCCCTGCTCGGGATCCTCACCGGGCTGCTCGCCTTCATCCCCAACATCGGCGCGATCGTCTCGGGCGTGCTGATCGTGCTCGCCGGCTTCAGCGTCAGCGTCAATGCGGGCCTGTGGGCGATCGCGGTCTATTTCATCGTCCAGACCGTCGACGGCTATCTGATCGTCCCCTACGTCGCCCGCAAGACGGTCGACCTCGCCCCGGCCCTCGTGCTGGGCGCCCAGCTCCTGTTCGGCGCCCTGTTCGGCCTCGTGGGCCTGATGCTCGCCGATCCCATCGTCGCCATGATCAAGGTCGCCCTCGAGCAGAAGTCCAAGGAGGACCAGGAAGACGGCGACGACATTCCCGGCCCTCTCCCCGCCCCGTCGCCCTGAACTCCTTCAGCAATCTCGCGCCGCTAGCTCCCGGCCGCAGGCCTGGTATGTTTGAGGGAAGACACGACGGTACAAGGAGAAGGGGAGCGAGCCCGCGATCGCCTGGCGCCAGGTTCAAATAGACGACGCTTCGCGCGGACTAGGGATGGCCACATCTTCCTACGTTGCATCGTTCGCGCCTTCTCTTTGAAAAATCCAGGTCCTGCCGGCCGTCAGGACATTCAGCGCGCAATCGGTCGGCCGCCCGTCATACGCCCGACCGTCAGGCCCGGCGGCGACGAGGTCGCCTCTTAGCGAGCGCCCGCCGGCGGGGCGCCTTCGGGGCCGCCCGGGGCGCCGCCCTGCATCTGCTGCATCTGCTGCATTTGTTGCATCTGCTGCATGCGCTGCATCTCCATGTAGCGCGGGCCGGCGCCCGGCTCGACCTGGAGGACGTCGATCTCGAAGACCAGGCTGTCCTGCGCGGTGAACGGGGCGCCCGGCGGGATCGGGCCGGGCACGTGGGTGCCGGGCGGCAGGGTGAGGATGTAGGAGCCGCCCGGGCGCATGTGCTGGAGGCCTTCGCCGAAGCCCGGGTAGACGCCCTGGGTGGTGGTGACGAACGGCTGGCCGGTGGCGCGGCTGTCCTCGACCACCGGCGCGTCCAGGCTCTTGGCGTGAAGCTTGTAGTGGAGCGCGACGACGTCCTGGTCGGTGATCCTGGCGCCCGATCCGGCGGCGAGCGTCTTGATGATGACCCCGGTGCCCGTCTTCACCGGCTGGAAGGCGCTGGTGCCCCACCAGGCGAAGGCGGCGGCCAGAGCGGCGAGGAGGATGAGCGCGATCCAGAGCTTGGCGACCGAGCCCTTCTTCAGGGGCTGCAAAGGCACGGCGGTAACGGACATGGTCATCCCCTGAAATGCGAAGGGCGGCGATACATCGCCGCCCTCGCGTGAAGCAAGCGCCGGTTTCCCCCCGGCGACCGGCTTTCCCTAGCGGGTGGCGCCGCCGTCGCGCTCGGCGCGCTTGCGCTCGAGCTTGCGGGCGCGGCGGATCGCCGCGGCGCGCTCGCGGGCGCGCTTCTCGGAGGGCTTCTCGTAATGACGGCGCAGCTTCATCTCGCGATAGACGCCCTCGCGCTGCAGCTTCTTCTTGAGCGCCCGCAGCGCCTGGTCGACATTGTTGTCGCGAACGATGATTTGCATAAAGGCCCGTCACTCTCCGTCGAAAAGCATTTCTGCGGCAACCCTTTGGGCCGCCCATTGCAAAAATGCCGATAGCATAAAAATCGGTTCGTCGCGAGACTCCTCCCGCGCCGTCACGCCGGGGCCGTTAGCAGGGGCGGCGGCGGGGTTCAAGGGGGGCTGTCGATTGCTTGTACAGACACAATCTGCTAATTTGTCTGTACATGGCCTCGCTCTCGATCCCGCCGGTACTGACCACGCTGGTCGCCGAGCTCATGCAGCAATTGTCCGTCTCGCAGCGAGCCGGCGCGCCTTATTGTCGCGTACGCCAAGGCATCGAATATATTTATGCCAAAGAAACCGTGGGCGGCACACGCCGCGACATCTTCCTTGGCCGCAGCGATCAGCCCCGAGTGCAGGCGGAGGCCGAAGCGTTTCGACTCGGCGCAGCGGCTGCCCGGCAGAGGCGCGGCCTCGTCCGAATCCTGAAGGCCCGTGGGTTGTGGGGACCGGAACCATGGCTCGGTCGACTGCTCGAAGCCGTGGCGGCTGCCCGGCTTTTCGAGCAGGGGGCGCTGCTCGTCGGAACCGCGGCTTTTCAAATGATGGAGCCACTGCTCGGCCGGCTCTTGCCGCGACCGACGCTCATGACGCTTGACCTCGACATCGCCAGCGCGAGCCTGGCCCTGCAAGGCCGGCCTGGCGAATCGTTCGAACAGATCCTCCGCCTAGCGGATCCGAGCTTCACCGCGATCCTGCAGCTCGACATGCGAGACCCGCCTTGGCGGTTCCGGGCGGCCGACGGGCATATCGTGGAGCTGCTGACGCCGATGCTGCGGAGGTCGGACAGGAATCCGATGCCTCTTCCCGCGCTCAGCGCCGGGGCGGCGCCTCTCCAATATATGAAATGGCTGATTTCTGAGCCGGTGCAGGCGGCCGCGCTTTGGGGCGCAGGAGTGACGGTCACGATTCCGCGCCCCGCCCGCTATGCCGTCCATAAGCTGATCGTCGCCCAGCGGCGCGACCCGGGCAGTCACCTGAAGCGGGCAAAGGATCTTGAGCAGGCTCGCATAATCTTTGAGGCGCTCGGCACGATGGAGCCTTTCGCCCTCGAGGACGCCCTGCAGGACGCCCGGGAGCAGGGGGACGGCTGGGCTAATCCTATCGCCCGCTCGCTCGCCGAGTTGGGGCTCGATCTGTAGAGCTTCTCGAGAAGAACAAAAAAAGAACTTTCCTACAGCTACCCGAATCAGGCATATAATCGGGATGGCCGATTCATACGCCCTGCAGTCGCGCCTGCTCGCTCTGCTGGAGGACATGCCGCTGGAGGAGCTCGCCTTCACGCCGGTGCCGGTGAGGGCGAGGCACGACGGGTGGACGGCGGAGCGGCAGAAATGGTTCATCCTCCGGCTGGCGCTGGGCGGCTGCGTCAGCGTTGCCGCCAAGGGCGTGGGGATGACCCGCAAGAGCGCCTATCGACTCCGCGACCGCCCCGGCGCGGAGAGCTTCGCGGCCGCTTGGGAGCGGGCGCAGGGCTGGGGTCAGGACCGAACCGTCGACGTCGCCCTCGAACGGGCCCTGCTGGGCGAGCGGGTGCCGATCGTCCGCAACGGCCGGGTCGTCGGCGAGGTCCACCGCCACGACAACCGCCTGGCGATGGCGGTGCTCAATGCGCTCGACCGGCGCGCGGTCGCCCGGCCCGCGACGCCGGCCGTGGAGGCGGCGCTCTTCCGCCTGGCGGAATCGGCGGAAAAGTTGAAGCTGTACTGAAAACAAAGGATTCATCCCATCGACATGCGTGTCTTTCGTGTCCTTTCGACCCGCTCAGGGCTTGCCGATGACCGCCCCGACCGCGGCCACCCGCTCGACGCCCTCATAGCCCGGCTGCTCGACCAGCTCGCCGAAGATGTCCGGATCTATCTCGGCGTAGCGAAGCGCGCAGCCGAGGCCGGGCAGTTGCTCGGCCAGCGCTTCCTTCAGGCCGTCATGGCCCTTCACGATCGCGCTTCCGGTGTAGAGCAGCATCGTGCCGCCCGGCTCGATCCGGCGCGCGGCGGCGAGGGTCCAGTCGAGGGAGAGGCGGGCGCCGTGCATGTCGCCGCCGTCGCGGTAGAGGCGCCTGGCCGGGTCGGCGACGAAGGGCGGGTTGGCGATGACCAGGTCGATCGGCCCTTCGACTCCGTCGAGGCTGCTCGCCTCGACCGCCTCCAGCGCGATTCCGGCGTGGCGGGCGTTGATTCGGGCGAAGCCGAGGGCGAGCGGATTGATGTCGGTGGCGGTCGCCCGGAGGCCGGGCAGGATCGTCGAGGCCATGATCGCGCCGACTCCGCTGCCCGTGCCGATGTCGACGAGCCGGCGCGGCGATCCCAGGCGGGGCAGCTCGTCGCCGAGGAAGCGGACGTAACGGTAGCTGTCGGGACCGAAGAAGACCGAATCGGCCCCGTCGGTCGGGAAAGCGGAGTGGAGGAACAGCCGGTCGCCCACCGAGGCGACCCGGATCCGGCTCCTGAGCAAGCTGCCTTCGCTCGAGACCGAGTCGCCGCGCTCGAGCGCCGCCCGGACCGGCGCCGGCAGAAGCCCGTTTGCGAACGGCAGGTTCCAGCCGAAGACGTCGCGAAGGTCCCGGGCGACCCGGCCGGGGTCGCGCTCGAGGACCCGGCGATGGGTCTCGGGCGTGACGGTCACGAATCGATAGTCCAGAGCGCTCAACGCCCGGAGAAGGTCGATCAGTCCGTCGTCGGCATCGCTCACGGCAATGGCGCGGTACGCGCCAGCGGCATGGTCAGGCAATGGACTCCGCCGCCGCAGCGGACGAACTGGTCGATCTCGACCTCGATTACCTCGTGGCCCAAGCTCTTCAGCGCGCGGTTGATCCGGGTCTCCCCGGCCGGCGCGACGACCCGGAGTCCGCCGAGGCTGAGCAGATTGGCTTCGAGGCGGTCGACCTCGCCCGGAGTGGCCGGGAGCAAATCGATCCCGAGGCCGGCCATCGTCCCGGCGAAGCCGGGTTCGAGAGTCTCCAGGCAGGCGACGGCCCGGCCGTCCGACACCAGGGTGAACTGGGTGTCGAGGTGCAGGTAGCGCGGATCGATACTTGTGTAGAGCGCGCGCCAGCCCCGGCGTTCGAAGACCCGGCCGAGCGCCCGGGCTCCCGCCTCGTCGGTGCGCTCGCCCGAAATGCCGATCATGACCAGCCCGGGCCGGAGCAGGCAGACGTCGCCGCCTTCGACCCGGCCCTCGTCGACGGTGCCGAGCGACTCGACCCCGAGGCGCCCGAGGGCGGCGGTCAGATGCTCGGCCTCGCCTCGGCGGTGCGGCTCCGACGGGCGCAGCTCGACCGGGCCCCAGGGAGTCATGAACAGGCTGTCCCGGGTAAAGGCGAGATCGGCCAGGCCCGGCTTCGGGGCGACGAAATGGCATTCGACCCCGGCGGCTTCGAGCCTGGACGCCAGCGCTCGATGCTGGGCCACGGCGCTCACCGTGCAGGATGACAGACCCCGAGCCAGGCTTTCGCGGGTGACGGCGTTGCAGGGAACCATGGCCAGATGCGCCGGCGCGCTCAGGAGCACGTCGGTGAGCCGGCCGGTTTCCGAGTCGACGCCCCAGCGCCTGGGGCCCCGCCGCTCGACAATCTGTTCGGTCGCTTCACTTTGCGCGACCGCCGAGCCCAGCAGCATCACCAAAGCTCTTCGCGATAGCGTTCGAAGCAGCGGGCGCCGCAATGGAGCCGCATCAGAGCGCCTTCGGCGATGGCGGCGGCGCGGCGGCCATCCTCCTCGACCAGAGGCCTCAGCGCCTCCCGGTTCCAGGCTTCGCTATGCTTGACGTCGAGCACGGCATGAAGATCGAAATAGCGCCGCTCGACCGGCGAGAAGCCGAGCCGGCGAAGCCCGGCGGCGGTCGCGGCGGAGCGGTCCGGAGCGGTCAGCTCGATGATTCCGAGCGCTCCGACCGAATGCCAGGCGTAGCGGCGGGCCGTCGCCATCGCGGTCATCGCGTTGGCGAGGGCGAGGCTCTCCCAGACGGTGTCGTCGATCGAGGCGGCGAGGCCGAGCGTGTCGATCAGCACCGCCAGCATCGGCCCGTGCATGCCCTTGGGATTGCCGCGGCCCATCTCGTCCCAGTAATTGCGGGCGAATTCCAGCTTGGCGCGCGCCGGCATCCTTATCTGGGTGTAGGCGACCAGATCCTCGAACCCCGCTTCGCCGGCCGCCTCCTGGCCGAGGAACCAGCGCATCTGGTCCCGGTCGGCCGCCTCGGCGAGCCACGGGAAGAGCGGGTCGCCCTGGCCGGGCCCATTGTCGCGCAAGGCCTCGAACCAGGCGACGAAGCCGTCGGCATCGGTCGGAGCGTCGGCCGCCTCTTCAGCCACTTCGGCGCGCAGGGCATCGAGGAACTCGCCCTCCTGGCGGCGCAGGCGGGTATCGCGCTGCTCGGCGCCCGGCCAGTCCTCATCGGGAAAGCCGGGCGCGAGCCGGGCGCGGTTCCAGCGGGCGAGGCCGCGCTGGAAGTCGTCATTGCAGAAGCGATCGGCGCGGCCGGGGGCGGCGTCGGCGAGAAATGAGGTGGCCAAGTGGGTGCCTTTGACGGGAGGTGGAGTCTCGGCCGATCAACCCTCCCGCCTCGCCAATGTTCCACTTAACCCATGTTAGCAACGGTTTAACCCACAAATGGAGTCACGGATCGAGATCCTTGAACTCCGGGACCTGCTTGCTCAGCCGGCCCTGCACCGCGGCGGTGAGGTCGGCGCTTACCAGGGCCCCGGCATTCCACAGGGCGACATGGCGCAACCCCTCCTCCACCGTTCGGCCGCGGCTGTAATTGAGGCTCATCTTGGCCCCGGCGACGGCGAGCGGCGACTTGGCGGCGATGGCTCGGGCGAGCTCCAGTCCGGCCGCGATCAAAGCGTCGCGATCCGGCAGGATCCGGTTGACGAGGCCGAGCCGGGCCGCCTCCTCCGCCGCCATCCGCCGGCCGGTATAAGCGAGCTCGCGGACGAGTCCTTCCGGGATGAGATGGGTGAGCCGCTGGAGAGTACCGAGGTCGGCGGTGATGGCGACGTCGACCTCGGCCACCTGGAAGAAGGCGTCGGCCGCGGCAAGGCGGATGTCGCAGGCGGTGGCGAGATCGACTCCGGCGCCGATGCAGCCGCCGTGGATCGCCGCGATCACCGGCGGCCGTGCCTCCTCGGCGGCGGTGAAGGCGTCCTGCAGCCATTTGATGTGCCGAAGCCGCGACTCCGCCGCCCGGCCCGGATCGTTTGTCGGCGGAAACTGGCTTGCGGCATAATGGAGGTCGAGTCCGGCGGTGAAGTGGCGGCCGCGTCCCGACAGCAGGATCGCGCGCACCGTCGGATCGGCCCCGAGCGTCCGAAAAGTCTCGCCGATGCCCTCGAACATCTCCTTGTCCATGGCGTTGAACTTGCCTTCGCGGGCGAGCTCCACATGGGCGACGCCTTCGTTGATCGACACCGAAATCCTGCCCACGACCCTCTCCCCTTCCGCTTCGCGGCGCTCCGCCGGAGCCGTTGTTAGCGGCATCGCGACGCGCGTCACAGGCCTTGATGCGGAACCGGGTCGGCGGCGGGCAGGGGATATGGTAGCTTGCGCCCGACTCGTTTGGGGGGCGCAAGATGTCGCAATTTCGCAGAGAGCTCACCGATCTGCTGCGGCCGCATCTGAAGAAGCCGCCGGGATTCACCCAGAAGCTTTGTGACGGCATCGATGAAATTCTCGACCGGGCCGGAGTTCCGCGCGACGGCGCGCCCTCTACCGCGGAGCCCCCGGCGGCGGCGGCGCCCACCCCTGCAGGCCCGGCAGCGACCGCCGTCCCGGCCGGCAAGCTCACCGTCGCCGCGCTGCGCAGCTTCCTGGGCCTTCCCGCTGCCGGCACGTTCGACGCGCCGGCGCGCGCGGCCCTGTTCGTCCGGCTTTCGAACAAGTCGGCGCCGCCGCTGACCGCCGCCGACTTCGCAAGCGCGGCCGCCGCGCTGGGAGTCACCCCGAAGATGGTGAGCGCGGTCCGCGAGGTCGAGGTGGCGGGCGATTCCTTCGACACGGACAGCCGTCCGCGGATCCTGTTCGAACGGCACATCTTCCACAAGAAGACCGGTGGCGCCTTCGACCGAAGCCACCCGACCCTCTCCAATCCGGTCGGCGGCGGCTACGGCAAGTTCTCCGCCCAATATGGCAAGCTGGCGGACGCCTGCGCGCTCGATCCCGACGCCGCCTTCCAGGCCGCGTCCTGGGGCGCATTCCAGGTCCTCGGCTCGAACGCGGTCAGCCTCGGCTACAAGTCCGCCTTCGAGATGGCGCTGGCGCTCACGGTCAGTGAAGCGGCGCATCTCGATTCGTTCGTCCGCTTCGTGAGCGTCAACAAGCTGGTCGCCGCGCTGCGGGCCTGCAAGCCCGGCAATCCGGCGAGCTGCGTCGCCTTCGTCAAGGCCTATAACGGCCCCGGCTTCGCCAAGAACGACTATCACACCAAGCTGGCCAAAGCGGCGCTTTAGCGGGCCGGACCCTGGCCGGCCGATCTGTGTTGAAACGGGCGGCCGGAACCTTAAGGTCGCGCCATGAGCCGCTTTACCGTGAACGGGCAGCCCGTCCACTACCGCATGGACCCGGAGACGCCCCTGCTGTGGGCGCTCAGGGACGCGTCCAACCTCACCGGCACCAAATATGGCTGCGGCACCGGCCATTGCGGCGCCTGCACCGTCCATGTCGACGGCCAGGCCGTGCGCAGCTGCCGGGTTCGGATCGCCGACCTCGAAGGAAGCTTCGTCACCACCATCGAGGCCCTGTCGAACGACCGCTCCCACCCGGTCCAGCAGGCCTGGGTGGCGGAGAGCGTCCCGCAATGCGGCTTCTGCATCCCCGGAATGATCATGGCCGCCGCCGCCTTGATCGACCGCAACCCGGCGCCGACCGATGCGGAGATCGACGCCGCGATCACCAATATCTGCCGCTGCGGAACCTATCCCCGAATCCGCGAGGCGGTCCGGCGGGCCGGCAAGATGCGCAGCGGCGAGGGCCGGATCTCGGCCGCGCCGCCGCCCGCCATCGATCCCGCCGACGCCGCCCGGCAGGTTCCGGCGCTGAGGGTGGAGCGCCCGAAAGCGCGTTGATGAACGGAAGGCGCAGTTGCGGTTCAGCCACGGCTCATCCGCCATGGGGCACAGGCCGTCTTGTCAGAGCAGGCCGGGAAAAGGCGGCCGGTCAAGAGGAGTTGTCAGATGCGTAAAGCTTTACTCGGAATTTTGATGGCGGCGACGGCCGGGATGCCGATCGCGGCGCAGGCCCAGGACAGGGACCGCACCGACGGCCGGTCCGAGCGGGCGGCGGCGCGCGCCGAGCGGAATGCGGAGCATTATCGCGAGCAGGGTGAGCGCAACCAGGCGCGCTCCGAGCAGCGCCAGCAGCGGCAGGAAGTCCGTCAGGAGGCGCCCGTGCAGCGGCAGCAGCAGGTTGCCCCCGTGCAGCAGCAGCAGGCCCAGAGCTTCAGCGGCCGGCGCGGCGGCAGCGACGGCCAGCGCTGGGGCGGCGGCGGCAACGATTCCAATCGCGAGGCCTATCGCCAGCGCGTCGAGGAGACCCGGGCGGCCAACCAGCAAAGCATCCAGGAGTTGATCGGCGGCAATTATGCTCGCCAGGGCCGGCGCAACCAGGCGAACACCGAGCAACAGCTTCGCCGGGACTATGGCATCGGCCAGCGCGACGGCCGCCGCGGCGGCGACCGGGACGGCCGCGACAATCGCTGGAGCGGCAATAACGACAATCGCGACGGCCGCTGGAGCGGCAATCGCGACAGCCGCCGCGGCAGCTGGAACTCCAGCTGGCGCAACGACAATCGCTACGACTGGCAGCGCTACCGCTATTCCAACCGCAACCTGTTCCGCTCGGGCGGCTATTACGCCCCCTATCGCAACTACAGGTACAACCGGCTGTCGATCGGAATCGTCCTCGACTCATTGTTCTATTCGAACCGCTACTGGCTGAGCGATCCCTATCAGTATCGCCTGCCGCCGGCGCCGTACGGGACCCAGTGGGTGCGCTATTACGACGACGTGGTCCTGGTCGACACCTACACCGGCGAGGTGCTCGACGTGATCGAGAACTTCTTCTGGTAGCATCCCGTCATCCCGGCGAAAGCCGGGACCCCGGGGTGAAGGACGCCGCGTTCTTCACCCCGAGGCCCCGGCTTACGCCGGGGTGACGAAAGGCCCGGGGCGCGACAGCGCTCCGGGCTTTTTGCTTGTCAACGCCGGGGCGGAGCAGCAGTAAGACGCCTTCCATGAAGGGGTCCGCGATGCGCTTCCGGTTGCTAGCCTGTCTCAGCCTACTCGCCGCCGCGCCCGCCGCCGCCGAGACCGTCATCGTCCATGCCGGCCACCTCATCACGGACGCTTCGAGTCCCGGCCTCCGGTCCATCGACCATCACCATCACCGACGGCCGGATCACCGCCGTCGCCGCCGGCCTCACCCCACCGCCCGCCGGCGCCCGGCTCGTCGACCTGTCCGGCAAGACCGTCCTGCCCGGCCTCATCGACATGCACGTCCACCTCTCCGGCGATCCGGGCGGGGACTTTCGCGACGAGACGGTCGACCCCAACGAATGGGCGACCCTGGTCGGCGCCAAGAATGCGCGAATCACCGCGCTCGCCGGTTTCACCACGGTCCGCGATCTCGGCTCGCCGCCTCTGGTCGGCTTCGCGCTTCGCCGCGCAACCGCCGAAGGAATCATTCCGGGACCGCGGATCGTCTCCTCCGGGCCCGCGATCTCGACCATCGGCGGCCATGGCGACGTCTCCGGCTTCCGCCCCGAGGTGATCCGGGCGCTCGAAGCCGGCAATACCTGCACCGGTCCCGAGCAATGCGCCGCCCGGGTCCGCGAATTCTCCCGCGCCGGCGCCGACATCATCAAGATCACCGCGACCGGCGGAGTCCTCTCGCAGCAGGCGCGCGGCCTCGGCCAGCATTTCACCGACGCCGAGATGAAGTCGATCGTCGACACCGCCCATTCGCTCGGCCTCAAGGTCGCCGCCCACGCCCACAGCGATGCCGGAATCGCCGGCGCCGCCCGCGCGGGGGTCGATTCGATCGAGCACGGCACCTTCGCCAGCGCGGCCACGGTCAGACTGATGAAGGAGCGCGGGACCTCCCTGGTGCCGACCCTGATGGCCTTCACCGGCATCAGGGAGCGGCTCGGCAAGGGCATCTATACCCCGGTCGTCGAGGAGAAGGTCCGGATGACCCTGAACGAGGTCGGCAAGGCGGCGAAGCTCGCCCGTGCCGCGGGGGTGCCGGTGGTGTTCGGAACCGACGCCGCCGTCTTCGAGCATGGCCGCAACGCGCAGGAGCTCGCCTTGCTGGTCGATCTCGTCGGAATGAGCCCGGCCGAGGCGATCGCGTCGGCCACCACCGGGGCGGCGAAGCTGCTCGGAATGGAGCGGGAAGTCGGCCGGATCGCGCCCGGCTTTTCCGCCGACCTGATCGCGGTCGACGGCGATCCCCTTCGCGACGTGCGCGCGCTGGAGAAGGTGAATTTCGTGATGGTTCGGGGAAAGACGATCCAATGAGCACCCGCACGATGGGAGATCCGGGCGCCCTCTACCGAATGCAGATCGGCACCTTCGTTCGCGATCGCCTGCTCAAGACTCCCAACACCTTCAAGCTGCCCGCCCAGGGGCTCGACATCTTCGTCGTCAGGGAATTCCTGAGCCCCAGGGAATGCGCCGACGTCATCGAGCTGATCGACAAGGACCGGGTTCCCTCCGGCCTGCTCGCGCCGACCCCGGACCCGGAATTCCGGACCAGCGAAAGCTGCAATTTGCGGCTCGAGGACCGCGCCAACCAGATGGTCGAGGCGAAGATAAACCGACTGACCGGGATCGACCCCACCCATGGCGAGACCATCCAGGGCCAGCGCTACGCGGTCGGCCAGCAGTTCAAGCCGCATCACGATTTCTTCTTCACCAACCAGCCCTATTGGCCGGAGATGGAACGCCAGGGCGGCCAGCGCACCTGGACGGCGATGATCTTCCTCAACGCGCCCGAGGCCGGCGGCCAGACCTTCTTCCCCAACGCCAAGGTGCGGGTGACCCCGCGCACAGGCAACCTTTTGATATGGAACAATCTCGACCAATATGGCGAGCCCAACACCTTCTCGCTCCACACCGGCTGCCCGGTCGAGGGCGGGATCAAATATGTCATCACCAAATGGTATCGCGAGCGCCCGTGGGGCTGGTACGCCCAGCACGGCGTGAAGGTGCCGGGGCCGAATTGAGCGCTTGCGGTCCGCCCGTTGGCGTATAGGCGCGTCGAGAAAGCTACTTCGGAGGCACCCCTTGCACAGATCGACGCTCCTGCTCGCCGCCGTTTCCCTGACCGCCCTGTCCGGCTGTGCCGCGGCGCCCGCCGAGCCCGAATCTGCGTCCGCGACGGCCCCGGTCGCCGAACCCGAAGCGGCTCAGGCCAGCGAATCCGAACGGCTCAAGCGGCTCTTCCACGAGAGCGACGAGGCCAATCTCAAGCGCAACCCGATCAGTGCCGTCTTCCGCGGCGACCTGCGCTATGCCGACCGGCTCGGCGACTACATCACCGACGAATATTTCGAGGCGGAGCGCGCCGCGTCGCAAGCCGACCTCGACGCCCTTCGCGCCATCGACCGCTCCAGGCTGAGCGCCACGGACCGGATCGCTTACGACGTCTTCGAATGGCAGACGAAGGACTCGCTCAAGAATTTCGAGCCCGACATGCTGGCGCTCGGAGCCGTTCGGCCGATCAACCATTTCTCCGGCTTCCACACCTTCTACCCGGCCTTCGCGTCGGGCGAGGGCGCGGCGCCGTTCAAGACGGTCGCCGATTACGAGAACAATCTGAAGCGCCACCGGGACTATGTCGTTTTCAACGACCGCGCGATCGGCCGCTTCCGGCAAGGCATCGCCTCGGGCGTGTTCGAGACCAAGCTGACGATCCGCAACGTGATCGAGCAGCTCGATCTTCTGATCGCCCAGAATGCTGGAGGAATCGCCATTTTATGCACCGGTTCGCCACTTTCCGACCACGTTTCAGCGACTCCGACAAGGCCCGCTTGACCAAGGCTTACCGGGCGTCGCTCGACACGGAAATCTATCCGGTCCACCGCCGGCTCCGCGATTTCCTGCGCTCCGAATATCTGCCCAGGGCGCGCGAGGGCGTCGGGCTGGTCCACATGAAGGGCGGCGCCAAGGCCTATCAGCGCCAGATCGAGAGCATGACGACGCTCCCGCTCACCGCCGGCGAGATCCACGATATCGGCCTGAGCGAGGTCGCCCGGATCAAGTCGGAGATGGAGACGATCAAGGTCCGCACCGGCTTCAAGGGCACGCTCCCCCGGTTCTTCGAATATCTGCGCACCGACCCCAAATTCGCCGCCGCGAGCAAGGACGCGCTTCGCCAGGGTTATGAGGCGATCGCTCGCAAGGTCGACGCCCGGATCGGCGAGCAATTCTCGACCCTCCCGAAGAGCCCGCTCGAAATCCGCCCGGTCGAGCCCTTCCGCGAGAAGACCGAGGCCGGCGGCTCCTACCAGCAGGGCACGGCCGACGGCTCCCGCCCCGGAATCTTCTATTACAACAGCTACGATTTGCCCTCGCGCCGGGTCTGGGGAATGGAGACCCTCTACCTCCACGAAGGCAGCCCGGGGCACCATTTCCAGATCAGCCTCGCCCAGGAAAATGAGGCGCTCCCGGCCTTCATGCGCTTCGGCGGCAACACCGCCTTCGTCGAAGGCTGGGCGCTCTACGCCGAGACATTGTGGGACGAGCTCGGGCTCGAGACCGACCCCTATCAGCGCTTCGGCGGCCTCAACGACGAGATGCTCCGGGCGATGCGCCTGGTCGTCGACACCGGAATCCATTCCAAAGGCTGGAGCCGCGAGCAGGCGATCGACTATATGCTCGCCAACAGCGGCATGAGCCGGACCGAGGTCGTCGCCGAGGTCGAACGCTACATCGCCATCCCCGGCCAGGCGCTCGCCTACAAGATCGGAGCGCTCACCCTCCAGCGCCTCAAGGCCAAGGCCCAGGCGGCGCTTGGGCAACGGTTCGACCCGCGCGCCTTCCACGCCCAGGTGCTGATGACCGGATCGCTGCCGATGGCGGTGCTGGAGAAGAAGATCGACGACTGGATCGCGGCCGGCGGGGGGTGACCCGCATTGCGAGGAGCGAAGCGACGCGGCAATCCGGCGGGCCTCGGAAGGCCGTTCTGGATTGCTTCGCCGCGCTCGCAATGACGAAGCAAGCAACGAAAGGATTCAATCGATGCGAGCAGCAATAGCGATCGCTCTCGCCGCCGGCCTGCTGGCCGGCTGCGCCTCTTCTTCGCCGTCCGAGCCAGCGGCCACCGCCGCGGCCACGGCGCCGCGAGCGACGTCCTCGCAAACCCTCGCCGCGCTCTTCCGCGACAGCGACGAGGCGAGCCTGCGCCGCAACCCGATCCAGGCGACCGCGCGCGGCGACCTGCGCTATGCCGACCGCGTCGGCGACTTCTTCAGCGACGCCTATTACGAGGGCGAGCGCGAGGCCGCGCGGGCGGATCTGGCGGCGCTCGCGGCCATCGACCGGAGCGCTCTCAGCGCGGACGAGCGAGTTGCCTACGACGTTTTCAAGTGGCAGCGGGGCATGGACCTCAAGGGGCTCGAGGGCGAGATTTTCGCCGCGACGGTCGTTCGGCCGGTCGACCATTTCAACGGCTTCCACACCTTCTTCGCGGACCTCAGCTCCGGCGAGGGCATCGCGCCCTACAAGACGGTCAAGGATTATGAGAACGGTCTCGCCCGGACCCGGGACTTCGTCCGGCTGGCCGACGGCGCGATCGCCCGGATGACGCAGGGCCTGGCGGCGGGCGTGGTCCAGCCCAGGCTGGTCATGGCCAACGTCCTCGAGCAGCTCGACTCGATGCTGGCCGACGGCGTGGAAGACAGCAGCTTCTACCGCCCGGTCGCCCATTTCCCGGCGGAGGTCCCCGAAGCCGAGCGGCCGCGGCTCCGGGCCGCTTACGCCCGATCCATCTCGACCGAGATCCGCCCGGCGGTGACCCGGCTGCGCGACTTCATCCGCGACACCTACCTCGCTCGGGCGCGCCCGACGGTCGGGCTTCAGGACATGAAGGGCGGACCGGCGCTCTACCGCCACCTGGTCGCGCTCAGCACCACCACCGACATGACTCCCGACGAGATCCACCGGATCGGCCTTGCCGAGGTGGCCCGGCTCCACAAGGAGATGGAGGGGGTGAAGGCGCAGGTCGGCTTCACCGGAACGCTCCAGCAATTTTTCGAGCACATCCGCACCGATCCCAAGTTCAAGCCGAAGTCCCGCGAGGCTCTGCAGCAGGGCTATGTCGCGATCGGCAAGAGGCTGGATTCGACCCTGCCGACGATGTTCTCGACCCTCCCCAGGAGTCCGCTCGAAATCCGGCCGGTGCCGGCTCTGACCGAGAAGGGGGCGGCGCGCGGCTCCTACCAGGGCGGCACGGTCGACGGCTCCCGGCCCGGAGTCTTCTATTTCAACGCCTACGACCTGCCGTCGCGCACCACGCCCGGGATGGAGACGCTCTACCTCCACGAGGGCGCGCCCGGCCATCATTTCCAGATCAGCCTGGCGCAGGAGAATGAGGCCCTGCCCAGCTTCATGCGCTTCGGCGGCAACACCGCCTATGTCGAGGGCTGGGGCCTCTACGCCGAGACCCTGGGCCGCGAGCTCGGCGTCTATACCGACCCTTACCAGTATTTCGGCTATCTCGATTCGCAGCTGTTCCGGGCGATCCGCCTGGTCGTCGACACCGGAATCCATTCCAAGGGCTGGACCCGCGACCGGACCATCCAGTACATCCTCGACAACAGCTCGCGCGGGCGGAGCAACGCCACCGCCGAGACCGAGCGCTACATCGCCATCCCGGGCCAGGCGCTCGCCTACAAGATCGGCCAGCTCAAGATCAGCGAGCTGAAGGCGCGCGCGCAAAGGGCGCTGGGTCCCCGCTTCGACATTCGCGAGTTCCACGCCCAGGTGCTGATGACGGGCGCCCTTCCGCTCGCCGTGCTGGAGAAGAAGATCGACAACTGGATCGCGGCCAACAAAGGTTAGGAATGATCGTCCGAGCCTGATCCGCCATTGCGAGGAGCGCAGCGACGAAGCAATCCAGCGGGCCTCGAAAGGCCGCTCTGGACTGCTTCGCTGCGCTCGCAATGACGACGGTGAATCAGCCTGAAGCGATCATGCGCTAGCCGAACGGCAGAGTCTCGATCTCGACCTTGTCCGGGTAGAAAGCGAGATGGCCGGCAATGTCCGCGGCCGCCGGCAGCGGGGTCTCGTAGCTCCAGGCGACGTCGGCCGGACCGCGGGCGGCGCTGAAATAGGAAGCGTCGCCCTTGAACGGGCAGTGGCTGGACGTCGCGCTCGGCACCAGCCGGTCGAGATGCACGTCGCCGCGCGGGAGGTAGAAGACCGGCGGCAGCGCCCCTTCCTCGAGCATCAGCGCATAAGCGGTGTCGGCGATAATCTCGCCGGCTATTCGTATCCGCACCCGCCCGCCGAACGGGCCGATGTGGAGGGCGTGGGCGCTGGTCATGGCCGGCTCGATAGGCCCATTCGCCGCCTTCGTGCAATGCAGGGCGGCAGGAGCATTTACGAGCGTGAGCCCTCCCCCTCAATGGGAGAGGGGGTTCAGGCATCGCCCTCCACGGACTCCAGCGCCTCGGCGATCAGCTTCCGGCTGTTGTCGACGCCGTAAAGGGCGATGAAGCTGCCCATTCGGGGGCCCTGTTCGCTTCCCAGCAGGGTTTCGTAGAGCGTCTTGAACCAGTCGCGGAGGCGCTCCTTTCCGTAGTATGTCTTGCCGATCTCATAGACGTGGTTCTGGAGGATTGCGGCCGGATCCTCATCCTCGCGGCCGGCGCCATCGTCCAAAGCAAGGACGTTATCCAGCGCGATTAGCGCCGGCACTTCCTCGGGGGTGGGCGGCCGGCGGCGGAGCGAGGGGGCGACGAAGCGGTTGCCATATTCCACCGCGTAGGAGACGAGCCGGTCGAGCGCGGGGCTGGCCTCCGGGGTCAAGGCGGGATCGTAGCGGCGCAGGAAGCTCCACACCGTCTCCCGGTCGCCCACGCCCGGCAGGCTGGCGATGTTGAGGAGCAAGGCGAAGCTGATCGGCAATTTGACGTCGGGCACCTTGCCGGCGTGGACGTGGTGAACCGGATTGCCGAGGCGCTTGTCCCATTCCTGCCCGGGATAGGCGGCGAGGAACTGGTAATATTCGTCGACCGCCCGGGGGATGATCCCGAGGCTGAGCTGCTTGGCCCGCTTCGGCTCCCGGTAAATGTAGAAGGCCAGGCTTTCCTCGGGCGCGTAGGCCAGCCATTCGTCGATCGTGACCCCGTTGCCCCTGGTCTTCGAGATCTTCTCGCCATTTTCGTCGAGGAACAGCTCGAAGTTGAAGCCCTCGGGAGGCCGGGCGCCGAGAATCCGGGCGATCTTCGAGCTCTGGGTGACCGAATCGATCGAGGTCCTTGCCCGACATCTCGTAATCCACGCCGAGCGCGACCCAGCGCATCGCCCAGTCGACCTTCCACTGAAGCTTGGCGCCGCCGCCGAGGATCGATTGCTCGACCGACTCGCCGGTCGCGGGATCGGCGTAGCGCACCAGCCCGGCTTCGGCGTCGACCATTTCGATCGGCACCTGCAGCACCTTGCCGCTCTCCGGGCTGATCGGAAGCACCGGCGAATAGGTAAGCCGCCTTTCCGCGCCGAGGGTCGGAAGCATCACGTCCATGATCTCGCCGTAGCGCCGGAGCACCTGCCTCAGGGCGTCGTCGAAGCGGCCCGATCCATAGCTCTCGGACGAAGCGACGAACTCATAGTCGAAGCCGAAGCGGTCGAGGAATACGCGGAGCAGATTGTTGTTGTGCGCCGCGTAGCTGTCATGGCCGCAGCCATAGGGGTCCGGCACCCGGCTGAGCGGCTGGTCGAGATGCGCGTGCATCATGTCCTGATGGGGTACGCCCGGCGGAACCTTGCGCATTCCGTCCATGTCGTCGGAGAAGGCGATCAGCCGGCTCGGCCAGTCGGTCATCTCCGACAAGGCATGGCGGACCATGAGAGTGCGCGCCACCTCCTGGAAGGTGCCGAGATGGGGAAGCCCGCTCGGTCCGTAGCCGGTCTGGAACACTATCTCGCCGCGGGGCGGCCCGTCGGGATAGCGCTTCAGGAGCTTTCGCGCTTCCTCATAGGGCCAGGCCTTGGAGACCAGGGCCGCAGCGCGTATCGCTTGCTTCTCGTCCATGGGGCGCTCCTAGCGGAGGCGGGGACCCGCTGCCAGAGTCGTGGTTTCCGTCATTGCGAGCGAAGCAAAGCAATCCAGTGCGGCGCCGACGCAGCTCTGGATTGCTTCGTCGCTTCGCTCCTCGCAATGACGGAGACTGTTTCACTTTCGTTCCTGGCCTATTATGCTTCGGCGATGATCCCCGCCTTCCCCTATCCCGCCCTTCACGCCACCCATGGCGGAATCTGGCTGGCCGCGGCCGATGGCGAGGTGCGCGGGCTCGGACGGGGGGAGGCGATCGCCCGGGCGGCGGAGACTCCGCTGGTCATGCTCAATGCGCCGCTGATCGGGCAGCGGCTGGGCTATCCCGATTTGTCCGGGCTCGACCTGCTCGAGCTTTTCGCCTTCGTCCACCCCGCCCGCTTCGCGGTGCCGACTCCGAAGGGCCTGGCCGAATCGCTCGGCATCGAGGCGCCGGAGTCCGACTCCGAGGCCGCGCCCTTCCTGCTTCGCGCCGCCGGGGCGCTGCTCGCGACGCTGGACAGCGAGTGGCCCGAGCGCGAAGGGGCCTGGGCTTCGGCGCAGGCGCTCGGACGTTTGCGCTGGTCGTGGACTCCCGCAATCGCCCAGCGCCTGAGGCGGCCCGAGCGCGACGAGCGCTGGCTGTTCTCGAAGCTTCCGGAATGGGAGGAGGCCGGCGCCCGCCCGGCGCCGAGAACCGTCAGAGTGTCCGAGGACCGGGCCGTCGAGCGGCTGACCCACCTGGTCGGTCCCGGCGCCGAGGTGCGCGAAGGACAGCGCGACTATGCCGCGGCGGCGGCGGGCATTTTCGATCCGCGCGTCACCGAGGGCCAGCCCAACATGCTGCTCGCCGAAGCGGGCACCGGAATCGGCAAGACCCTGGGCTATCTCGCCCCCGCCTCGCTCTGGGCCGAAAGCGCCGACGGGGCGGTCTGGGTCTCGACCTTCACCAAGGCGCTCCAGCGCCAGCTCGACCGCGAGGGCCTGCGCCTGTTCCCCGACCCGGAGGCGCGGCGGAAGAAGGTCGTCGTCCGCAAGGGACGGGAGAATTACCTGTGCCTGCTCAACCTGGAGGACGCCCTGCAGGGGGGCTTCGCCGGCCGGGCCGCGATCCTCGCCCAGCTCGTCGCGCGCTGGGCCGCCTTCTCGAAGGACGGCGACATGGTCGGCGGCGACCTTCCGGGCTGGCTTCCGACCCTGTTCCGGCGCGCCGGAGCGACCGCGCTGACCGACCGCCGCGGCGAGTGCGTCTATGCGGGCTGCCCGCATTACCGGAAGTGCTTCATCGAGCGCTCGGCGCGGGCGAGCCAGGATGCCGACATCGTCATCGCCAACCACGCCCTGGTGATGGTCAACGCCGCCCGCGGCCGCGACGGCGGAAGCCCGCCGACCCGGATCGTCTTCGACGAGGGCCATCATCTGTTCGAGGCGGCCGATTCGACCTTCGCCGCGGCTCTGACCGGGCAGGAGGCGATCGAGCTGAGGCGCTGGATCGTCGGACCGGAGAGCAAGTCGCGCGGCCGGCGTCGCGGCCTCGCCGCGCGGCTGCTGGACGTCGCCTCCTATGACGAGGCCGGGGCGCTCGCGCTCGAAATGGCGGTGCAGGCGGCGGGATTGCTGCCGAGCGACGGCTGGCTTCAGCGGATCGCGGAAGGGCTTCCGTTCGGCCCGGTGGAGAAGCTGCTCGCGGCGGTAAGGGGAACCGCCTACGCCCGGGCGACCGCCCAGGACGCCGGCTACGGAATCGAGACCGAGATGGCCGAGCTGGACGGCGACATCGTCGCCGCGGCGGCGCCGGCGGTCGAGGCGCTGGAGCAGCTGATGCGGCCGCTGATGGCGCTCGGCAGACGGCTCGAGGCGGTGCTCGAGGACGCTCCGGACTGGCTCGATTCGCAGGCCCGGGCGCGGATCGAGGGGGCGATCGGCGGGCTCGCCTGGCGGACCCAGACGATCGCCGCCTGGGTGGCTCTGGCGGCCCGGCTCGGCGGGCCCGCCGATCCGGATTTCGTCGACTGGCTTGGGGTCGACCGGATCGACGGCCGCGAATTTGATATCGGCCTCCATCGCCACTGGCTCGACCCGACCCGGCCGCTCGCGGACGTCGTCCTGAAGCCGGCCCACAGCGTCATCGTCACCTCGGCGACTCTGCGCGGGGCCGAAGGCTGGGAAAGCGCCGAGGCCCGCACCGGGGCCGCCCACGTGCCCGGGCCGGTGCGCCGATTCAGCGCTCCGAGCCCGTTCGATTACGCCGCCAACAGCGAGGTTCTGATCGTCACCGACGTCAAGCGCGGCGACGTCGGCCAGCTCGCCGGCGCCTATTCGCGGCTGATCGAAGCGGCGGAGGGCGGAACGCTCGGCCTGTTCACCGCGATCCAGCGCCTCAAGGCGGTCCACGCCCGGATCGCCGACCGGCTCGCCCGGACCGGCCTTCCGCTCTTCGCCCAGCATGTCGACCCGATCGACACGGGCACTCTGGTCGACATCTTCCGCGACGATCCCCACGCCTCCCTGCTCGGCACGGACGCGCTGAGGGACGGGGTCGACGTCCCCGGCCATTCGCTCCGGCTGGTGGTGATGGAGGGCGTGCCCTGGCCGCGGCCGACCGTGCTCCACGCCGCTCGGCGGGCGGCCGGCGGCGGCACCGCTTATGACGACCGGGTGGTCCGCGCCCGGCTCGCCCAGGCTTTCGGCCGGCTGATCCGCCGGAGCGAGGATCGCGGAGTCTTCGTCCTCCTTTCGGCGGCGACCCCGACTCGCCTGCTCTCGGCCTTCCCGCCCGGAACGCCGATCCGCCGGCTCACCCTGGCCGAAGCGGTCGAGAGAGTGCGCACACGGCTTTCAACCGGGCCGGCTTTCGGGCATCAGGCCCTCGAAGAGAGGCAGGCCGAAGAAGCCGAATGAAAAGTCTGACCTTGCTGCGCCATGCCAAGTCCGGCTGGAACGATCCCGTCAGCCGCGATTTCGACCGGCCGCTCAACCCGCGCGGCCGCAAGGCGGCGCGGACGGTGGCTCTCGAGATGAAGGCCCGGGGCCTTGCCTTCGACCTCGTCCTGGCCTCACCCGCCCGCCGGGTGATCGAGACCCTGGCGGAGGTGGAGGCCGCCTATGGGCCGCTGGGCCCGCAATATGACGAGCGCCTCTACCTCGCCTCGACCGCCACTTTGATCGAGATCGTCCGGGCGACCCCGGACTCGGCGGATCGGCTGCTTCTGGTCGGCCACAATCCCGGGCTGGAGGAGATTGCCCTTCGGCTCTCGAGCCGGGACGAGGGCGGCCTGCGCGGGGAGGTGGAGGTCAAATATCCGACGGGCACGGTGGCGGAAATCGGCCTCGCGGTCGAGCATTGGGCGGAGGTGAAGGAGGGGATCGGGCAGATCGTCCGCTTCATCCGCCCGAGGGACCTGGATCCGGCGCTGGGGCCGGACTCGGAATAGCTTTTCGTCCTGCCGGCGAAAGCCGGAATCATGAACGCCGAGCTGCGAGGCCTGGACGATCCGCGTTCATGGATGCCGGATCAAGTCCGGCATGACGCTACGCGTCGAGCGCGTCGGCCAGGGCTCGCCGGATCGCCTTGAGCTCCTCCAGGGGGAGAGCGCCCGGGCTGATCGCCGGCGCCGGTTCCGGCCGTGCCGGCGCCTCGCCCGGATCGGCCTCCGTCGCTCCGCTCGCCAGCAATTGCTGGACCCCGCGAATCGTGTAGCCGTCCTGGTTGAGCAGCCGGTGGATCCGGCGGGCCAGCGCCACGTCGGCCGGCCGGTAGTACCGGCGGTTGCCGGCGCGCTGAAGAGGCTTCAGCTGCGGGAAGCGGCTCTCCCAATAGCGCAGGATATGCTGGGGGACATCCAGTTCGGACGCGAGCTCGCCGATCGTTCGGAAAGCCTGTTCGCTCTTGCCGGTGGCGTCCGCCATGGCGCGCGGCCTCAGCCGCCCTTGGCGATCCGCTCGCGCATGATCTGACTGGCGCGGAAGGTGAGGACTCGGCGAGGCGCGATCGGCACTTCGACGCCCGTCTTCGGATTGCGGCCCACCCGCTCGCCCTTGTCGCGAAGGATGAAGCTTCCGAAGCCGGAGATCTTCACGTTCTGCCCTTCGGACAGTGCGTGGCACATATGATGAAGGATACGCTCGACGATCCCGGCCGATTCGGCCCGTGAGAGGCCGATCTCGCGATGGATGACGTCCGCAAGGTCGGCGCGCGTCAAGGTCCCGGCGTCCGTCCGCCTGATGGTTCCCGCGTCGGCCATTTTTTCTTCCTCCCCCCGAGGCAATGAAAAACCATAGTCCAGCTTGTATTTAGTTGCAAATCGACATTGCAACGATCCGTCCCCGCAGTGCGACCTGGTAAAAACCGCAATGTTCCCCGGCGAAGGCCGGGGCCCCTGCAGAGTCCGGCTGGACCCCGGCCTGCGCCGGGGAACAATCAGTAACGGACCACCGCGGCGCCCCAGGTGAAGCCGCCGCCCATCGCCTCCAGGACGATGAGGTCGCCGGGCTTGATCCGCCCGTCCCTCACCGCCGTGTCGAGCGCGAGCGGCACCGAGGCGGCGGACGTGTTGGCATGCTGGTCGACGGTGACGATCACCCGCGCCGGATCGAGGCCGAGCTTCTTCGCCGTGGCATCGAGGATGCGCTTGTTGGCCTGGTGCGGGACCACCCAGTCGACCTCGTCGATATTGTGGCCGGCGGCCTCGAGAGTCTCGCCCAGCACGGCGGCGAGGTTGACGACCGCGTGGCGGAAGACCTCCTTGCCCTTCATCCTCAGCTTGCCGATCGTGCCGGTGGTCGAAGCGCCGCCGTCGACGAAAAGCAGGTCGTTATGGCGGCCGTCGGCGTGGAGCCGGGTCGCCAGCACGCCTTTGTCCTGGGCGTCGACCGATCGAAGCAGGATCGCTCCGGCGCCGTCGCCGAAGAGGACGCAGGTGGTGCGGTCCTCCCAGTCGAGGATCCGGCTGAACGTCTCCGAGCCGATGACCAGGGCATATTCGGCCATTCCGCCCTTCAGCATATTGTCGGCCACCGAGAGGGCGTAGAGGAAGCCGGTGCAGACGGCGGCGACGTCGAAGGCGATGCAGTCGTTGATTCCGAGCGCGGTCTGGACCCGAGTCGCGCTGGCCGGGAAGGTCTGGTCCGGGGTGGCGGTGGCGAGGACGATCAGGCCCACGCTCGACGCCGGAACGCCGGCCGCGGCCAGGGCCTTCTGCGCCGCCTCGGTGGCGAGGGTGGCCGTGGTCTCGCCGTCGGCGGCGATGTGGCGAGCGTGGATTCCGGTGCGCTCCACGATCCATTCGTGGGTGGTCTCGATTCGCTCGGCGAGCTCGGCATTGGTCACCCGTCGCGGCGGCAGCGCCGAACCGGTGCCGAGGATGATCGAACGGCGGCTCATCTGGCGGCCATCTCCGCCCGGTGGCGGGCGATGTTGTCGAGATCCTCGATGATCTTGCGGGTGAGGTCCTCGCGCACCATCCGGGCGGCGACCCGGATGGCGTTGGCGACGCCCTTCTCGGTGGCGCTGCCATGGCTCTTCACCACGAGGCCGTTCAGGCCGAGGAAGACGGCGCCATTATGGTTGTTGGGATCGAGATGGTGCTTGAGAAGCTCGGTCGCCGGGCGCGAGATGAGGAAGCCGATCTTCGAGCGTACCGAGCTCTGGAAGGCGCGGCGCAGAAGGTCGGTGACGAAGCGGGCGGTGCCCTCGAGGGACTTCAGGGCGATATTGCCGGAGAAGCCGTCGGTCACGACCACGTCGACGTCGCCGCGCGACAGCTTGTCGCCCTCGATGAACCCTTCGAAGCGCATGCCCAGATAGTCGGCGTCGCGAAGGACGGCCGCGGCTTCCTTCAAATCGTCCGTGCCCTTGAGCTCCTCGGTGCCGATGTTGAGCAGCTGGACGCGCGGCTTCGGCAGATCGAGCACCACCCGGGCATAGGCGGCACCCATCACCGCGAACTGGACCAGATTGCGGGGGTCGCATTCGGTGTTGGCGCCCAGATCGAGCATGACGAGGTCGTTGTCGCCCAGCGTGGGGAGGAGCGCGGCCAAAGCGGGTCGATCGATGCCGGGCATGGTGCGAAGCGCCAGCTTCGACATCGCCATCAGGGCGCCGGTATTGCCGCCCGAGACGGCGGCCTGGGCGTCGCCGGCCTTCACCGCGGCGATGGCGAGGCCCATCGAAGTGGTCTTGGCGCGGCGGATCGCCTGGCTGGGCTTGTCCTCGGCGGTGATGACGTCGGGCGCGTGAACGACGTCGCAGACCGCCCGCAGGCCGTCATGCTTGGCGAGCTCGGCCTTCAGCCTCGGCCCGTCCCCGAAGAGAATGAAGGAGAGATCCGGGCGGCGGCCGAAGGCGCGCGCGGCGCCGGCCAGCATCACCTCGGGCCCGACATCGCCGCCCATCGCGTCGACTGCGATTCGCGGCCCGCTGCCCACCTATGCCATCTCCCGAAAGCCGTGAGGCGCCGTCTTACGCCTCGACCGGCCGGATTTCACGCCCGTTATAATGGCCGCACGCGGCGCACAGATTGTGCGGCAGATGAAGCTCGCCGCAATTCTTGCATTCCTGGTAATTGGCCGGCTTCAGCGCGTGATGGCTGCGGCGCATGTTGCGCTTCGACGGCGATGTTTTTCTTTTGGGGACGGCCATCCTGGCACCTGTTCTCAACTAGGGTTCGTGATGTGGCGAGCACATTGCCAATGGTCAACGGCGCAGGTGGCCGCTGGCCGTGCGGCCGGGGTGCTCGCGTGAGCGGTGCCGCCTATAGCGGATTTCGCCGCAGTTGCAAGCGCGAGCGCCGCGTGCGACTCCCTGGGCAAGATACGGGGAGAAGGCCATGATTCTGCCGATCACGCTGACCATCGCCGGAGCCGCGACCTTGCTCAACATCTGGCTCGCCCGGCGGGTCGGCCAGATGCGCCTCACGCACAAGGTCTCGATCGGCGACGGCGGCAACGAGGCGCTGATCGCCCGAATGCGCGCCCAGGCCAATTTCATCGAATATACGCCGTTCGTGCTCATCCTCATCGGCCTGATCGAGCTGGCCGAAGGGACTCGCCTGTGGCTGTGGATCGTCGGCGTGGCCTACATCCTCGCCCGAATCGCCCACGCCTTCGGAATGGGCCGGCCCAGTCCCGATCCGCTGAAGCTTCGGATGATCGGGATCGTCGTGACGGCCCTCATCCTGTTCGGCCTCGCCCTCTATGCGATCGTGCTGCCCTACATTCACCGCGAGCCGGCGCGGATCACCTACGCGGCGGCGTCCTATTCCTCGTTGGGCGGAACGAAGGCGAGCTGAGCGAGGCGCCAGCTTCGCCGCGGATCGCCCGGCCACAGGGCCCGCAGGTCCTGGCGGACGTCCGGATCGACTCCGAGCACTTCGGCATGGATGTAGCGGCCGGTCTCGCGCAGCCGGATATCGCCCCCCGGATATTGTTTCTTCAGCTTCTCGACGAGTAGCTCCGCCTCCGGATCGGGGGCGGTGCTGCCGAGCTCTCGCGGGACTCCGTCGACCAGCTCCGCCGCCGCGATTCGCAGCGCCCGCCAGCCGTCCGCGATGATGCCCACGGAGATAAAGGCCGCCGCGAGCGAATCGGCCCACCACCAGCCCAGGCCCAGCCCGATGATGCCCGCCAGCCCGGCGGCGCCGGTCTGCCAATTGGCCTTGTTCATCTTGGCGTCGGTGAACAGGACCTCGTCCTGCATCTCGCGCGCCAGCGGCATTTCCCTGAGGCCGATGATCAGGGGCGGGATGATCGAATAGACCTGGGCGGCGAGCATCAGCCAGCCGAGCCAGATGTCTCGGCCGAAGAGGCGGACCGAGGCGACGGTGGCGTGCTCGCGGGCCATGAGGGTGCTCGCCGAATCCCAGAGCAGAAGGGCGCCGACGGCCGCCAGCGCCACCGCGGCGATCAGGAAGGCGAGGCCGTGGACCCGGTCGAAGCCGAACGGGAAATCCCGGGTCGCGCCCTTCTTCTCGAAATGGATGGCGACGAGGAAGACGATGGGCGGGATGAGGCCGAGCGTGTCCTCGACCCAGGCGGTCTTCATCGTCTGGCTGTTGCCGAGGACGAGCCCCATGACGATTATGATGCTGATCGTGAAGCCGATATTCCAATATTCGAGCCGAACCGCGCGGCGCATCGGCTCGCACAGCTCGGGCGGGACGACGCCGTCGTCCTTCACGACTTCAGCCGCTCGGCGAAAGGTCGCGCCTCGGCCTCGAGCAGCATGATCCAGCGATTCTCGCCGTTGCGGGCGATCGGGGTCAGCGCCAGATGCTGCGGGGTCCTGGTCTCGCCGATCGGCTCCAGCAGGGCGACCCGGCTGAGCCAGGGGCTTTCCGGCGACAGCGGCCCGATGACGAGGTCCAGCTTGCCCTCCTCGAGCGCGATCAGGAGCGGCTCCGACGCGCCCTCCCGGACCCGCGGGGTCGCGCCGGTCGCTCGCGCCACTCGGGAGAGATAGGCGCGTTGCTCCTCCGCGCCGAAGGCAGAGTCGCCGGTGGCGATCAGGCCGACCCGGAAGCTGCGCTCCGCTTTGACCCGATCGAGCGTTCCGTCGGGATCCTCCGGCAGGCGATCGCAACCCGCGAGCGCCAACACCGCGCAAAAAACAGGGCCCCACTTCATTCCGGAACCACAACGCTGCCGTGGCGGCGCCGTTCCTTACCCATTGCCGCTTCCCGGCAAAGGCCGGGACCCGGCCCTCGCGGCCGTGCCACCGGGCCCCGGCCTTCGCCGGGGAACGATCAGGCCCCGGCCAGCACCCGGTCGCCGACGAAGGGGTTGGTGGCGCGTTCGCGGGCGAAGGTGCTCATCGGTCCGTGGCCGGGGACGAAGGCGGTGTCGCCGCCCAGCGGCCACAGCTTGGTGGTGATCGCGTCGAGCAGATCCTGGTGATTGCCCATCGGGAAGTCGGTTCGGCCGATCGAGCCCTGGAACAGGACGTCGCCGACGATGGCGAGCTTCGAGGGGGCATGGTGGAAGACGACATGGCCGGGCGTGTGGCCGGGGCAGTGATAGACGTCGAAGACCAGCTCGCCGACGGTCGCGGTGTCGCCGTCCTCGAGCCAGCGGTCCGATTCGAACGGGTGGCCGGGGACTCCGTAGCGGGCGCCGTCCTCGGCGAGGCGGTCGATCCAGAATTTGTCGGCGATGTGCGGGCCCTCGATCTTCACGCCGAGCTCGTCGGCGAGGATCTTGGCCGAGCCGCAATGGTCGATATGGCCGTGGGTGAGGAGGATCTTCTCGATCGTCACCTTATGCTCTTTCGCCGCCGCCTTGAGCTTGTCGAGGTCGCCGCCCGGATCGGTGAAGGCGCCGAGCATCGTCTTCGTGCACCAGAGCAGGCAGCAATTCTGCTGGAGCGGGGTCACCGGAATGATCGCGGCTTTCATCGGGGGTTCGGACATGGCGTGGGAGATGGCGCGGGCGGCGCGAAGTTGCAACCGCGCGCCGTCATTGCGAGGAGCAAGGCGACGAAGCCATCCAGCCTCCGCAGGCGCCGCGGCTGGATTGCTTCGCTTCGCTCGCAATGACGGGTGAATTAGAGCCGATCACCCTCTAAGAGAGGCCCCAATGATGCTCACCCACCTCCAGCGGCTCGAGGCCGAGGCGATCCATATCCTGCGGGAGGCGGCGGCCGAGTTCGAGCGGCCGGTGATGCTCTATTCGGCGGGCAAGGACAGCTCGGTGCTGCTCCATCTCGCCCGGCTCGCCTTCGCTCCGGCGAGGCCGCCTTTCCCGCTCCTCCATGTCGACACGATGTGGAAGTTCAAGGACATGTACGCGCTTCGCGACCGCGCCGCCGCCGAGGCCGGGATGGAGCTGATCGTCCACCGCAATCCCGAGGCCGAGCAGCTCGGCATCAATCCGCTCGACCACGGCTCGGCGCTTCATACCCAGATGTGGAAGACGGACGGGTTGAAGCAGGCGCTCGACCGACACGGTTTCGACGCCGCCTTCGGCGGGGCGCGGCGCGACGAGGAGCGGGTGAGGGCGAAGGAGCGAATCTTCTCCTTCCGCTCGGCCGGCCATCGCTGGGACCCGAAGCGCCAGCGGCCCGAGCTGTGGCGGCTCTACAACGGCCGCAAGGCGAAGGGGGAGAGCTTCCGAATCTTCCCGCTCTCCAACTGGACCGAGCTCGACGTCTGGCAATATGTCGAGGCGGAGGGGATCGAGGTCTCCTCCCTCTATTTCGCGAAGCCCCGGCCGACGATCGAGCGCGACGGCCATCTGCTGATGGTCGACGACGAGCGGCTGAAGCCGGGCCCCGGCGAGACGGTCGAGGCGCGCTGGGTGAGGTTCCGGACGCTCGGCTGCTACCCGCTTTCAGGAGCGATCGAGAGCCGCGCCGCCACGGTGGCGGACCTGATCGAGGAGATGCGCACCGGCCGCCAGTCCGAGCGGCAGGGCCGGCTGATCGACCGCGACGGCGCGGCGTCGATGGAGCGCAAGAAGCGGGAGGGGTATTTCTGATGGGCGGGGGCGACGCGATGAGCGAGAAGACCCTCCTTCGCCTCATCACCTGCGGCTCGGTCGACGACGGCAAGTCGACCCTGCTCGGCCGGCTGCTCTACGAGACCGGCTCGGCCTTCGACGACGAGCTCGCTTTGTGCGGCGGCGACCTGTCGCGCCTCGTCGACGGGCTCGAGGCGGAGCGCGAGCAGGGGATCACGATCGACGTCGCCTACCGCTTCTTCGCGACCGAGCGGCGCAAGTACATCGTCGCCGACGCGCCCGGGCACGAGCAATATACCCGCAATCTGGTGACCGGCGCCTCCACCGCCGAGCTCGCTTTGGTCCTCGTCGACGCGCGCAAGGGCGTTCTGACCCAGACCCGGCGGCACAGCTATCTGTGCCGGTTGCTCGGCGTATCCCGCTTCGTGCTGCTGGTGAACAAGATGGACTGTGTCGGCTACGAGCGCGCCGTCTTCGACCGGATCGTCGCCGACTATGCGACGCTCGGCGAGGGCTTCACGGCCATTCCGGTCTCGGCCCTCGCCGGTGACAATATCGCGGCCCCGTCGCCGGCAATGCCCTGGTACGAAGGGCCGACCCTGCTCGAGCATCTGGAGGCGGTCGAGCCCGAGGCGGAGGGCGAGGGCGGGCCGTTCGAGATGCCGGTGCAGTGGGTGAGCCGCCAGGGCCGTCGCGGCTTCGCCGGAATGGTGGTCCAGGGCTCGGTCCGGCGCGGCGACCGGGTACAGGTGATGCCGGCCGGGACCAGGGCGACGGTGGAGCGGATCGGCCTCGGCGAGGCCGAGCTGGACGAGGCCGTGCAGGGCCAGTCGGTGATGCTGTCGTTCGCCGAGGAGGTGGATTGCTCGCGCGGCGACGTCCTTGCGTCGGCCGCTTATCCGCCCGGCGTCGCCGACCAGTTCGAGGCCGCGATCGTGTGGATGGCGGAAGAGGAGCTGGTCGCCGGACGGCAATATCGGCTGAAGCTGGGCACCCAGAGCGCGCTGGCGACGATCCACACGCCGAAATACGAGATCGACGTCAACACGCTCGAGCAGGTGCCGGCGCACGGGCTCCGGCTCAACGGCATCGGAGTCGCCAACCTGTGGACCGACCGGCCGCTGGTGTTCGAGGCCTATGAGGACAGTCGCGACCTCGGCGGCTTCATCCTCATCGACCGGGTGACCAACGACACGGTCGGCGCCGGCCTCATCCGCCACGCGCTTCGCCGCTCGCAGAACCTCCATCTCCAGACGCTCGACGTGACCCGCGAGGCGCGGGCGGCGATGAAGGGGCAGAAGGCCCGGCTGCTCTGGTTCACCGGACTCTCCGGCGCCGGCAAGTCGACCGTCGCCAACCTCGTCGAGAAGAAGCTTCATGCCGCCGGGCGCCACACCTTCCTGCTCGACGGCGACAATGTCCGGCTCGGCCTCAACCGCGACCTTGGCTTCTCCGACGCCGACCGGGCGGAGAATGTCCGCCGGGTGGGCGAGACGGCGCGGCTGATGCTCGACGCCGGGCTGATCGTTCTGGCCGCCTTCATCAGCCCGTTCCGGGCCGAGCGGCGGATGGTGCGCGAGATGCTCGGCGAAGGCGAGTTCGTCGAGGTCCATGTCGACGTGCCGCTCGGCGTCGCGGAGGAGCGCGACCCCAAGGGCCTCTACGCCAAGGCCCGCGACGGGCGGATCCCCAATTTCACCGGCATCGGCTCGCCCTACGAGCCGCCCGAGGCGCCGGAGATAAGGATCGACACGGCGGCGCTGAGCGTCGAGCAGGCCGCCGACGAGATCGTCCGCTACCTGACGCGCTGACCGCCGATCGACAGCCGGCCGCCGGCGAGCTTGACGGACTTCCCCGCCACCTCCGTCTGCCAGTGGCGATACGTGATGCGATGGCCTTCCGCGATCCGGCACATCGTCGTCACTTCCCTTTCCAGGGCCGGGACGCTCGCCTCGTGAGTACGCGGAATGCGCAGGCACCAGTTCCTGCCCGCGGCGCCGATGTAGCTCGAATAGCCCTTCGCTGCCAATGCCACCGAGGCCGCGAGGAGGCGGTCACGATAGCGGCTGCAAAGCACGAAGCCGGCCTCCAGGGTCGCGGGCGGGGGGTCCGTCAAGGCGAGGATAGCGGGCATCGCCCGGGCGACGAAGGGCAGGTTGGCCGCTTCGCAAGGGACAGCGGGCCGACTGTGAGCGCTGCCCGTCGCCGCGAGGGCGAGCATGAACAGAACCGGCCTCATCGCTGCGAGGCCCCCAGGGCCCCATATTCGAACAGCCTGAAGCGGTAGCGCTGCTGGTCGCGGATGTTGGCGGCGACCCGGCCGTGGAGATTGTCGTCCCAGCGGCCCCAGCGGTCGATGAAGGCGCTCGCCGCCGCCGGGTCGCCGGCTTCCTGGATCGCGATGACCTGCTTCAGAAGGTCGCGCACGGCCTCGTGGTAGCGGTCGTAGTCGACACTCAGCTTCGCCGTCGCCGGATCGAAGCTCAGCACCTTGCGGTCGAGGAACCAGTTCCACTGCATCAGCTGCATCATGTTGTAGGGCTGCTCGCGGCGCGGCGGGTTGTTCTGAAGGGTGCGAAGGATCCCGCTGGCGTAGAGCGAGCGCAGCTGAGCCTCGCTGTAATAAGAGCGGCGGCGAAGCTCCTTCGCCACGAACAGCGAGACGAGGTCGGCCTTCAGCTCCTCGAGCAGATTGGCGTCGGCGCCGATCGAATCGAGGGTCTGGCCGGACGCGGTGACGTCGGGGCCGAGATAATGGCCGACCTCGTGCCACAAGGTCCGGTAGAAATTGCCGTCGGCGGTGAGATGGGCGGCCTGGGCGGGCGCGACCGCCGCTCCGTAAATGTCGCCCGAGCCCCGGAAGAGGTCGGGATTGCGCATGATGTTGGCGCGAAGCAGGATGATGCTTCCGTAGCGCTCGACCAGATAGGCTTCGTTGGGCAGGTTGGTGGCGGTGTTGCCGCCGCGGGTCTGGCCGAAATCGGCGACGACGTCGTAAACGCCGACCGGAATGTCCTCCATCACCCGCCGGCGGCGCTCGTAGGGCAGCGAATTCTCGAGCTCCTGAATGCCCTTCATCGCCTCGCGAAGCTCCGCCGATTCGCGGGTCCGGGTGGCGAGCAGGCTGAGGCCGTAGAAAGCGCGGGTGCCGAGCAGCTCGTCGTCATAGGATTCGTAGGCGCCGATCTGGGCGTTCAAATTCTTGAACTTGCCCTTGAGCCAGGCGGCGTCGCCCGATTCGTAATCGTCGCTGATGAGGTCGCGGGCCCGGTTGCGCAGGTAGCGGGCGAATTGCGGGTCCGAGCCGGCGACCGAGTTGGCCGCTTCGTTGAGCAGGCCGTGGCTCCGGACCATCTCGTCGGCAAAAGCGAGCGAATAAGGCGCGGCGTAGAGAATTGTCCGGTCCGGCCTCTTGGCGAGCGTCTCGATCCGGGCGCGGAGGCCGGGATGAAGGGCGTCGATCGCCGGATATTGCCGGAGCTTGGCGAGATCGCGCTTGAGCACGGCCATTTCGGCGCGGCGGACGACCGAGCGCAAATCGGTGAGCCGGGCGCGCTCGTTCGGATGGGCGGCGAGGAAGCCGTCGAATTCGGACTTGGTGAGATCCCAGGGATAGACGTTCTTGCCCGGCGGCGCGTCGGCGACGGCGAGGGCGGGCTCGCGCCGGTTCTCGAGCGTCGTCGCGATCGGCCCCTGGTTGAGCCGGTAGAGCGTGTAGAGGGCTCGGCCCTCCGGATCGGTGCGGCGCGACAAAGCGGCGCGGACGGTGAGCGCGTTGCGGTGGCGCTGCCGCTCATAGACGTCCTGGAAGATCCGGCCGACCTCGAGCAGCTTGGTCACCGCGACCCGCTCGCCGGGCGAAAGATGGGCGAGCGACGGCGCGAGCCGGATCGTCTGGGTCTTGTCGAGGATCTCCTGAACCTGCGCCGGATCCCATTCGCGCGGCGCCACGGGAGGCTGGGCGGCGACGGACCCGGCAAAGGCGACGAGAAGAAGACCGAAGTTCATGAAGTTCACGATCTCGACGATTTTCGCCCGGCCCACGGCAAGAGCGTCGCTTAGGCCCCTGCTCGACCTTCGGCCTCCGGTCCCTTTGCTTCGCTCGGCAGCTTGCACACCCATCTCCAATTCAGCGATTCGCAACATTACAGGAAAAATCCTATTTGTGAAATCCTATTTCCTGCACGCTTTCAAAAAACCCGTTAACCGCCCGCACCGCCCCCGTCATGCTGAACTTGTTCATCCTCCGGGAGGGAGCTTGCGGTCAGCGCCATTGCATCGTGCGCGTCTCCTCGACGGCCGGCAGGCCCTGGATTTTTAAAGAGACGACGCAACGACGCAACGGCGCGACGTAGACAAGGGACCTCTCTACGTCCGTCGTTGCGCCGTTGCGCCGTCTCTTTGAAAAACGGCGCCAGGGCGCCGCGAGCGTGTTGCGCAGACGCTTGTCCCACATCCGAAGTTGGGACGGGCGACGAGGTGGACCCTGAAACGAGTTCAGGGTGACGGTTCGGCGGACAGGCTCTAGGCTGATCGCGATGGAAGAGCTTCTGATGGGTTTGACCCGCGGCAACGCGCCCGAAGTGAAAATCGTGCTTGCCACGGTCGTCGCCTTGCTCGCGGCCTATCAAGTGGGGCTGATGGCGGTCGGCTACGGCAAGGTGCGGCTGCCCTTCCTGAAGCCGCTGCCGGCGTCGAAGGCGCATCGGGCGATCGGCGATTCGATCGTCGCGGTGACCGTCATCGTCGCCTTGCTGTGCGTCGGCTATTTCGGGTTCGAGGACGACGCTGTCGTCCACATCCTGCTCGCCTGCGCACTTGCTGGCCGCGCTCGGCTTCAAGATCCTGGTCGTTCGCCGCCTGCACGGTCTCGGTCCCCTGTTGCCGGCGCTCGGGATCACGGTCTTCCTGCTCTTCTGGGCGACCTGGCTGTCGGCGGCGGCGGAGCATTTGTTCTAGGAGGCTGGGGATGGACGGAGACGAAGCGGGCAGAGGCGGGAGCAGGCCGCCAGCTGCTGGGATCGCTGGCCGCGGCGGCGCTGATCGTCGGGCTGGCCATCTGGGCGGTGACGGCGAAGCTCGGCCCGACCAGCCTCGCCGAGCGCGAGGCCGCGGAGGAGCGGGCCGAGGAGGCCGACGAGGCGCTCGAGGAGGAAGCCGAGCAAGCCGAGGAAACCGGGGAGCAAAGCGGCCGGAAGCGGCGTCGAGGGGGCCGCAATTGAGCCGGCACGCGCTCGCTATGCTGCTTGCGGGACTGGCCGGGGCCTGCGCGACCGTGCCGGCCGGACCGGCACCCCCGCCTTATAACAGCTATGCCTGGGCAAGCTTCGACGCGCGCGGGATCACCCGCTCCGGCACCGCCGGCCTCGCCGACCGGGACGCCGGGCGGGCGCTCACCCTCGACGATCCGGTGCGGATCGCCTCGATCACCAAGCTCCACGTCGCTTTGGGCGTGATGCGGCTGGTCGAGCAGGGCAAGCTCGACCTCGACGAGGACGTTTCGGGGCCTCTCGGCTGGACATTTCGCAACCCCAATTTCCCCGACCGGCCGATCACGCTCCGGCTGATCCTCTCGCACCGGTCGAGCCTTCGCGACGACGTCGGCTACGCGCTTCCGCTCGACATGACCGTTCAACGCGCGGTCGCCGCCCCGGAGGCCTGGGACAAGGAGCATCCTCCCGGCGCTTTCTTCCGCTATTCCAATCTCGGCTTCCCGGTCGTCGCCTCGGTCATGGAGCAGGCGACCGGCGAGCGCTTCGACCGGCTGATGGACCGGCTGGTGCTGAAGCCGCTGGAGCTCGATGCCTGCTTCAACTGGACGACCTGCTCCGAGGCCACGATCGACCGGGCGGCGGTGCTCTACGCCCCGGACGGAACCGTGGTTCGCGACGATCTCAAGGGCGCGGCGCCGCCCTGCCCCGTTGTTCCGGCGGCGAACGGCGGCTGCGACCTTTCGACTTACCGCCTCGGAAGCAACGGCGCCCTCTTCTCGCCTCAGGGCGGCCTTCGAATCTCGGTCCGCGACCTCGCCAAAGTCGGCGGGCTTCTCCTCCGCAAGGGCCGCCTCCCCGACGGCCGCCGCTTCCTCGCCGAAGCAAGCCTGGCGGAGATGGAGCGCCTTCACTGGCGCTTCGACGGCGGCAATGGCGACACCGAAGGCAATTTCTACTGCGGCTACGGCCTGGCCGTGCAGATCCTGTCGCAATGCTCGCCAAAGGACGACCCCTTTGGCGACGGCAAGCCCCGCCTCGGTCATGCCGGCGACGCCTACGGCCTTCGCTCCGGCCTGTGGATCGACCCGGCGACCGGCCGCGGCATCGCCTATTTCGCCACCGGCCTCGGCGACGATCCGGCGCGGGGGCGCTCAGCCTACCGGGCAATCGAGGAGTGGCTGGCGGCTAGGTACCGATCTGCCGGTCAGAGCCGGTAGAGGGGCTTTCATAAGTGCCCGCGGCGTGAGAATAAGGCTCTTGAGTGCCGTGGCGGTAGGGCATCCAAGATGAATCCATTCGATTGGCTCAGGGGAAGTCGGCTTTCCGGGAGCGAGCCGGCGGAAGTGGGCCCGCCAGGGGACAAGCCCCCGGAACTTCCCAGCCTGCTGCATGAGCACGTTCAGAAAGGCTATGATCGGGAAATTAACGACAATGAATTCGATCTGGCGCTCGCTGCCGCTCTTCGCGGTTCTGATCGGCTTCGCGGGAGCATCGTTGAATTTCCTCGCAGCGGCCGCGCCCACCCCCGACCGGGGTGCCTGGGCGTGGGTGATCTACTTGCTCATATTATTGAACGTGGGATTTTACGGGTGGGGCGTTCGTCACCTGATGACGACGGTGCTGCCTCGGCGCCACCGCTACATTGCCAATGACCGGACGGTCCGAAAGTTCGGATTGGACCTTCTCAATTTTCATCTGGCCGCCGGCCTCAGCGAACAGCAGGCCGACTTGGGTGCCGCCGCAGACGTCAAGCGCTATCTTATCGACGAGCTGGCGGAAGCATCTTCCGAAATTCAGGCTTTGAACCGAACAAAAGCTTACGCACGTGCACAAGCATTGTTCTGGCTATCGCTCGGATTCATCTTCTGGTTTTTGGTATCTAGTGCTATCTTGATCGAGCAGAAATTCATCGGGAGCGGAGTTGCTACGAATGGACCAGAACGGCATTCAACCGACGAAGCAAGCCGGCCGGAGTCGGTCGACGGCTCCGGTGCGACCAACGCCGCCGCCCCCGCAATACGTGGAGGAGGGGGTAGACCTGCCATTTCGGCCGTCGCGATAAGCCCGACCGGGCCTCCGAAAGGTGAGGCCGTACGACAAAAGAGACGAGACATCGAACGCGAGGTTTCCGGCAATGTCCAATGACGCTGATGGCCCCCCCTCTACTCCGCCCCCACCGCCGCCGTCGCAGCGTCCGGCGCCACCGCCTCCCGACTATGTCATACGGCGGCTTCCACCCACCTTTCCTCGGAAGGACTGACGCTCAGAGGCAGCATAGCAACAATTTTTTAATCCTCCTGGAAGCGCCCTATTCGCTCCCCCGTCTCGGCCTCTCCCCCAGCAGATTGCGTTGCCAGAACATCAGGCTGGTCCAGAAGGCGTAGTCCTGGTTGGCCTTCTTGGCGAAGCCGTGGCCTTCGTCCTGGGCGAGGAGGTGCCAGGCGATGCCGTCGCCCCGGCGCACCGCCTTGATCACCTGCTCGGCTTCGGAGGCCGGGACTCGCGGATCGTTGCCGCCGGTCTGGACCATCAGGGGCAGGCGAAGCTCCTTGACCCGGGTGAGCGGCGAGATGGCGAGCAGCTTCTTCCTCTGGGCCGGATCGCGCTCGTCGCCATATTCGACGCGCCTGAGATCGCGGCGGTAGCTTTGCGTATTCTCGAGGAAGGTGACGAAGTTGGAGATGGCGACGATGCAATTGGCCGCTCTGAAACGGTCGCCGTAGAGGATGGCGCTCGCATAGCACATGTAGCCGCCGTAGCTTCCGCCGGTTTCGGCGAAGCGGGCCGGATCGAGGGCCGGATCGCGGGCGAGGATTTCGAGGAAGGCGCCGATGTCCTTCACCGAATTTTCGCGAAGGTCGGGGCCGTTGTCGAGCGCGACGAAGCGCTTGCCGAAGCCCGTCGAGCCTCGGACGTTCGGGTAGAAGAGGGCGATTCCGAGCTCGTTCAGCAGGTAATTGTTCCGCCCCAGGAAGCCCGGACGAGACTGGCCTTCCGGGCCGCCGTGAATGCTCATGATGAGCGGGCGCCGGCCCGGAAAGCGGGCGGGATCGGGGCGGTAGAGGAAGCCCGACACCTTCTCGCCGTCGAAGCTGGTCGTCTCGACGAACACCGGCTCGACGTTGCGCCGGGGGTCGAGGCCGCCGGTCTCGCTTTCCGTCCAGCGGGCCACGGCGAGGGTCCTGGAGTTGACGACGTAGACGTCCGAGGGCGATCGGGCGGACGACATCGAGACGGCGATGTCGCCCCAGGGCGCGACCTCCAGCCCGCCGGAGGTGCCGACCGGGAGCCCGGCGACATTGCGGCTCTTGCGGGTTCGCGGATCGAGGACCTTGAGCCGGCTGACGCCCGCTTCGTTGACGATATAGGCGATGAAGCGGCCGTCGTCGGAAATGTCGAAGCTCTCGACGTCCCAGCGCGCGTCCGGCGCCACCGCGGTGAAGCGTCCCGTCGCCGGATTGAGGGTGCCGAGGCGCTGGAAATCGGAGCCTTCGTCGGAGGTGACCCACAAGGTGCCGTTGGGGGCATATTGGGCGCCGCCGTAGGAGATCGGTTTCGAATGATCGCCGATCGGAGTCATCCGGCCGGTGGCGATTTCGACCCGGTAGAGGTTGGTCTTGGTGACGGAGAGATATTCGGCGACGATCGCGCTCCGGCCGTCGGGCGCGAAATCGGCGAGCGCCCAGCCGCCGCCTTCGACCTGGGCAAGCAGCCGGTTGCCGGCGGGATTGCGCGGATCGACGATGTAGAGGTCGCTGTCGGTGCCGTTGCGGCGGGTCGAGGTATAGGCGAGCCAGCGGCCGTCATGGCTCCAGGCGTTGATCGAGTTGCGGCTCTTGCCGTCGGTGATCAGATTGAGCCGGCCGTTGTCCATCACGTAGAGTTGCCAGAATTCGCTTCCGCCGACGTCCTTCTGGATGACGAGCACGTCGCCGATCCCGCGCGCATAGGAGGCGCCGGCGATGGCGTCGGCCTCGAAGGTGATCTGACGGCGCATCCCGAGCGGTCGCGCGACTTCGTGGATCTGGCCGGTATTGCCGAAGCGGGTCGCGATGGCGAGCGAGCGCTTCGCCGGGTTCCAGCCCATCAGGCCGGCGGTCCGGAACTCCATATAGGGGCGGGTGCGCTCGGCGAGGTCGTCGGGCACGGCGGGGATCCCGTCGGCGACGATGGCGGCGGGCTTCTCCACCTCGGCGCAAAGCTGGGGAGGCGAGGAAGGCGGCGGCGGCGAGCAGGGAAAAGCGAAGGCGCATGGAGACTCCTCGGGCAGAAAGCGGCCGGACGCTAGGCCGCGCGGGCGGGGCGGACAAGGCATCGAGTTTGATGCCAATGCATCGAGCGTATGTTCTCGACGGCCGGCAGGCCCTGGATTTTTTGAGGGAAGGCGCAAAGGCGCAAAGGCGCGACGTAGAAAAGGAGAGCTTTCTACGTCGCGTCGTCGCGCCGTTGCGCCGTCCCTTTGAAAATTGGCGCCGAGGCGCCGGATGTGGCCCGAAGGCGGTCGTCCCAAATCCAACCGCTGTTCCGGCTCAGCATTCGACCACGTTGACCGCAAGCCCGCCGAGCGACGTCTCCTTGTAGCGTTCGTTCATGTCGAGGCCGGTCTTGCGCATCGTTTCGATGACCTGGTCGAGGCTGACGAGGTGGTCGCCGGTGCCGACGAGGGCGAGGCGCGAGGCTTCGATCGCCTTGATCGCTCCGACGGCGTTGCGCTCGATGCAGGGGACCTGGACGAGGCCTCCGACGGGATCGCAGGTGAGGCCGAGATTATGCTCCATGCCGATCTCGGCGGCATTCTCGATCTGCCAGTTGGTGCCGCCCAAGGCGGCGGTGAGGCCGGCCGCGGCCATCGAGCAGGCGACTCCGACTTCGCCCTGGCAACCGACCTCGGCGCCCGAGATGGAGGCATTCTCCTTGAACAGCGAGCCGACCGCGGCGGCGGTGAGAAGAAAAATGCGGACGCCCTCGGCGGTCGAATGGGGGGTGAAGCGCTGGTAATAGCGAAGGATGGCGGGGACGATCCCGGCGGCGCCGTTGGTCGGAGCGGTGACGACCCGGCCGCCCGCCGCATTCTCCTCGTTGACGGCGAGCGCCCAGAGATTGACCCAGTCGAGCACGGTGAGCGGGTCCGACAAGGTGCGCTCGGCCCGGTCGAGGAGGAGCTTGTGGAGGCCCGGCGCCCGGCGCTTCACGTTGAGTCCGCCGGGGAGGATTCCGGAGCGGCCGATGCCGCGGTCGATGCAGCCCTCCATCGCCTCGACGATCGAATCGAGGCGGGCGTCGATCTCCTCGTCGGAGCGGACGGCGCGCTCGTTGGCCCGGGCGATCTCGGCGATGGTGAGGCCCTCGCGATCGGTGAGGGCGAGCAAGCTCGTCGGCGCAGCGATAATTGTAGGGAATGTCCCACAGGCCCTCGGGCGGGGCGTTGCCGGCGATCGCCGCTTCGTCGACCACCGCCCCGCCGCCGGTCGAATAATAGATTTTGGCCTCGAGCGGCTCGCCGGTCCCGTCATAGGCGGTGAACCGCATTCCGTTGCTATGGTGGGGGAGGCGCTCGCGCTGAAGGAATTTGAGGTCGGCCGGCTCGTCGAACGCGATTTCCCTGCCGCCGCCGAGGCGGAGGCGGCCGCTGGAGCGGACCGCCTCGATGACCTGGTCGGCGGCGTCGGGGTCCATCCGGTCGGGCCGCTCGCCGGACAGGCCGAGCAGGATTGCGCGGTCGGTGGCGTGGCCCTTGCCGGTCAAAGCGAGCGATCCGTAGAGCTCGGCGAGCACCCGCTCGGTCCGCCCCAACATCGCCTTTTGCGACAGTGCCTCGACAAAGCGGCACGCGGCCGTCATCGGCCCCATCGTATGTGAGCTCGACGGGCCGACCCCGATCTTGAAGAGGTCGAAGACGCTGGTGACCAAGCAAGTCTCTCCTGACGCCCCGGCAGATGGGCCCGCTTCGCGCTTCTGGCAAGCCGGAGCGCCGTTCGTCCTGCTCGAGTTCGAGGGCCGCATGCGGCTCTACCGGGATCCGGCGGAGGTGGTCGAGGCGCGGCGGCCCGGGGAGATTCGGCCGGCGCTGCAGCGGTTGCGGGGCCGGCACGCCGCCGGCTTCCTTGCCTATGAGGCGGGCCACGCGCTCGAGCCGAAGCTGGCGCCGCTGGCGCTCGAGGCGGAGGCGGACAATACGCCCTTGCTCTGGTTCGGCCTGTTCGACGGGTGGGAGGCGGTCGATCCCGAGGCGCTTCTGCCGGATCCCGCCGGGGCCTGGGCGGCTCGGCCGCGGCCGCTCGTCGAGCGCTCGGCGCACGAAGCGGCGATTGCCCGGGCGCTCGAGCATATCCTCGCCGGCGACCTCTATCAGGCCAATGTCACCTTCCCGGCCGAGGTGGCGACGGCGGGCCATCCGCTCGCCCTCTACGCCGCGATCCGGCCGAGGGCCCGGGCGGGCTGGGGCGGGATCGTCTTCACCGGAACGCACTGGCTGCTCTCCTTCTCGCCGGAATTGTTCTTCACGCTGGAGGCGGGGCGGGTGACGGCGCGGCCGATGAAGGGGACGGCGCCTGCGGCAAGCGACCCGGAAGCGCTTCGGAGCGACCCCAAGCAGCGCGCCGAGAATCTGATGATCGTCGACCTTCTTCGCAACGACCTCTCGCGCCTGTCGAAGCCGGGCACGGTCAAGGTGCCGGCTCTGTTCGAGGTCGAGACCTACCCGACGGTGCTCCAGATGACCTCGACCGTGGTCGGCGAACTTGAGGAGGGGCGCGGCGGAGTTGACCTGCTCGAGACCATCTTCCCGTGCGGATCGGTGACCGGGGCGCCCAAGATCCGGGCGATGGAGATCATCGCTTCGCTCGAGGGGGAACGACGGGGCCCCTATACCGGTAGTATCGGCAGGCTTGCGCCGGACGGCGAGGCCGAGTTCAATGTCGCGATCCGGACCCTCGTCCTTCGCGACGGCGAGACGGTGGCGCGGGTGGGTCTCGGCTCCGGAATCGTCGCCGACAGCGTGGCGGCGGACGAATGGCGCGAATGCCTGGCGAAGGGAGAGTTTGTGGCGAGTGATGGGCGCTTCGACCTGATCGAGACGATGCGCTTCGATCCTCGCGAAGGCCTGTACGAGCTCGACCGGCATCTGGCCCGGATGAAGCGAAGCGCCGATGCCTTCGGCTTCGCCTTCGACCGTCACCACGCCCGCAACGAGCTTCAGGCGGCGACCTTCTTCCTGAGGGAGGCCCGCAAGCTCCGGCTGCTTTTGTCGAGCAGCGGCGCTCTGGCGATCGAATCGCGGCCGCTGCCGACGGCGCCCGAGGAGGCGGTCGAGGTGGCGCTGGCGCCGCTTCCGGTCGAGGCGGAGGATTTCCGGCTCCGCCACAAGACCAGCGACCGGCGCTTTTACGATGAGGCGAGGGCGGCGGCGGGGACGTTCGAGGTGGCCTTCATCGACCGGGAGGGGTTCCTGACCGAAGGCAGCTTCACCAGCCTGTTCGTCGAGCGGGGCGGACGGCTGCTGACCCCGCCGCTGGCGCGGGGGCTGCTTCCGGGGGTGCTCAGGGAATTGCTGATCGAAGAGGGACGGGCGGAGGAATCGGATCTGCGAGCGGAGGATCTGGAGGACGGGTTTTTCGTGGGAAATGCGGTTCGGGGGCTGATCGCGGCGAGACTGATTTAACGCCGTCATTGCGAGCGAAGCGAAGCAATCCAGACCTGCGCCTTTCGAGGACGCCGCGGCTGGATTGCTTCGTCGCTCGCTCCCCGCAATGACGGGGAAGGGCTGACCTCCAAATCAGGCCGCGAGCGGGAACCTCAGCAGCCGGTCCGCCACCGGGATCAAGGCCTCCGCTTTCGGGCCCACGGCCCGGACGATCTCCGGATGGCCCGCATCCAACCCCCCGGTCAGCGAGCCGAAGGCCGGAAGGATCAGCTTGCGCTCGGTCGCGACGAAGCAGCGGCGGGAGACCTGGCGGCCGCGGTGGTGGATTCGAAGCTTGGGGTGGAAGTGGCCGGACAGCTCGGGCCGCGGTTCGGCGGGGTCGGCCTCGTGGCGCAGCAGCAGGCCGTCCACTTCCGCTTCCTCGACGACGTCGCCGCCACAATGGTCGGCAATCCCCGGATCGTGGTTTCCGGTGATCCAGGTCCAGCGCGTCGCCGCGGTCAAGGCGGTCAGCATCTCGCGGGCCCGGGCGGGGAGGCGGTCGCAGCCGTGGCGGTCGTGGAAGCTGTCGCCGAGGCACCATATCTCTGTGGCCCCGGTCGACACGGCGAGCGCGGTGAGATCGGCGAGCGTGGCGATCGAATCGTAGGGGGGAAGCATCTGCCCGAAGCGGGCGAACCAGCTCGCTTTCTCGAGATGAAGGTCGGCGACGAGCAGGGCCCGGCGCGACGGCCAGAACAGGGCCCCCTGCGGCAGCGCCATCAGATCGTGGCCACAGAACGAAAAGCGAACCATGGCGCCCAGCCTATAGACGGGGCGCGGCGCGGTTCAAGGCTTCAGCGCGCGGAGTTGGGGATTACCGACGAATTCGAGCGCGGCCGGCGCCGCCGGGCGCGAGTCGATGAGATTCGGGGTCGCGGTCGCGAACAGGATGGCGCCGACGAGGAAGCCTTCGGCGACGAGCGCGAACGGGTTGGTGAGCTTCTTCAGGAAACGCATGAGCAGCCGGTGCGCCTTCGCAGGTAAACGAGAGATGAATTCGCGAAACTTATCCTCCCTGCCGCGAAGCGGTGGGGAGGGGGACCACCCGAAGGGTGGTGGAGGGGTAGCTGGAACAGGCCTGCGCCATTACCCCTCCACCCCGCTGCGCGGAGTCCCCCCTCTGGCGATGGGGAGGATCTTACGCGATCTCGGGCTCCTTGCGAGGCGCGCGCGCCTCGCCCGTGCCGATCTCGATCTTGCGCGGCTTCATCGCGTCGGGGATCTCGCGGACCAGCGCGATCGACAGCAGGCCGTCCTTCATGTCGGCGGCCTCGACCCGGACGAAGTCGGCGAGCTCGAAGCGGCGCTCGAAAGCGCGGGTGGCGATTCCCATGTGCAGGAAATTGCCGTCCTTGCCCCGGGTCTCCGACTTGCGGCCGACCACCACCAGCATGTTCTGGCGGGCGGTGATGTCGATGTCGCCCGACGAGAAACCGGCGACGGCGAGCGTGATCCGGTAGCGGTCGTCGCTCAGTTTCTCGATGTCGTAGGGCGGGTAATTGTCGGCCTGCTCGGAGCGCGCGCTTTCGAGGAAGTCGAAGAGCCGGTCGAAGCCGACCGTGTTCCGGCGATAGGGGGTGAAATCCAGGCTTCTCATCTCAATGTCCTCCGTTTGAGCAACATCGTGAGGCGCGGCGGCAAGCGCGCGGCGCCCCTCGCGGATACAGGCCGGACACCGCGAACTGGTCGTCCGACGGCGGCGATTTAGGTTGGGGTTTTTGGGGTTCAAGACTTGAAATCCTCCCCGCGGCGAAGCCGTGGGGAGGGGGACCAGGCGAAGCCTGGTGGAGGGGTAAATGCCGCGGCCCGCGCGACAACCCCTCCACCCCCCTACGGGTGGTCCCCCTCCCCATCGCTTCGCGACGGGGAGGATCGGGTGGCCACATTCTCCTCCACCGCCGAGGCGAGCTCGGCGAGGGTGAAGGGCTTGCGGAGGACCGGCACGTTGCCGCCCAGGGCCGCTTCAAGCTGCTCGCTTTCGGCGTAGCCGGTGACGAAGACGATCGGCAGGTCCGGGTGGAGATCGCGGGCCGCGCGGGCGACTTCGGCGCCGTTCATGCCCGGCATGGCGTAATCGATCAGGGCGAGATCGGGCCGGCTCTCGCGCAGCGCCTCCAGGCCTTGGGCGCCCGACGCGGCCGACACGATTGTACAGCCGAGACCCTCCAGCGATTCGGCGAGGAAGGCGCGGACATCGTCATCGTCGTCCACGATCAGCAGCCGGGCGCCCGCGGCCGCTCCGGATGAAATTGCGCTGGAACGGCTCGCTTCCCCCGCCGCCGACTCGGACGCGCGCGCGGTCGGCAGCAGGATATCCACCGACGTGCCCTTCCCGACCTCGCTGTCGATCCGCAGGGTCCCACCGGCCTGCTGGGCGATGCCATAGACCTGGGCAAGGCCGAGACCGGTGCCCTTGCCGAGCGGCTTGGTCGAATAGAAAGGCTCGGCGGCGCGGCCGAGGACGTCGGCGGGCATGCCCTGGCCGGTGTCCGCGACGGTGATCCGGACGAACTCGCCCGCCGGGTGGTCCGGCTCGTCGTCCAGCCGCACCCGGTCGGTGAAGATGGTGAGCGTTCCGCCCTCCGGCATCGCGTCGCGGGCGTTGATCGCGAGGTTGAGGATCGCGTTCTCGAGCTGGTTGGCGTCGCAGACTCCGTATCCCACCCGAGGATCGAGCCGGGTCTCGATCCGGACCGCTCCGCCGATCGTGTGACGAAGCAGTCGCTGCATCGCGGAAATGACCTCGTTGACCGCGACCGGCCCCATGTTGATGCGCTGGATCCGGGAGAAAGCGAGCAATTGCCCGGTAAGCTTGGCGCCGCGGCGGGTCGATTCCAGCGCCGTCTCCGCGATCCGTTTCAGGCGCGGATCCTCGACCCGGGACGCGATCAGCTCCAGCCCGCCCATGATCGGGGTGAGCAGATTGTTGAAATCGTGCGCGATGCCCCCGGTGAGCTGGCCGACCGCCTCCATCTTCTGGGCCTGGCGGAGTGCATCCTCGGCCTTCAGCCGGTCGCCGACCTCGGCCTGAAGCCGGTCGAGCGCGGCGCTGAGGTCGGCGGTCCGCTCCGCCACCCGCCGTTCGAGAGTCTCGTTGACTTCGCGCAGGGCGGCCTCGGCGAGCTTGAGCTCGGTAATGTCGTGGGCGACTCCGATGAAGCCGGCATGCTCGCCCTGCGCGCCCCAGCGCGGCTGCGAGACGGACCGGATCCAGCGCCACTGGCCGCCGCTTCGGTAGCGCGCGACCAGCTCGAACGTCTCGAGGGAGGCTTCGCCCGCCACCGATTCGGCGAGCAGGCGCTCGGCGTCGTCGGGGTGGATGACCGTCCGCCAGTCGAAATCGACCGCCTCCTCGTAGCTGATGCCGAGGAACTCGACATAGGCGCGATTGACGAAGCTCCGCTTGCGGTCGAGCTTGGTCACCCACATCGGCACCGGCGCCGAATCGGCGATCAGCCGGAACCGCTCCTCGCTCTCGCGAAGCGCGGTCTCGGCGACGATCCGTTCGGTGACGTCATAGCCGTCGGCGAAGATTCCGCTGACCGCGCCGCTCGAATCGAGGATCGGCTGGAAGACGAAGTCGAGCAGCCGTTCCTCGCGCGGGCCGCCCGGCCGCCGCTGCAGCCGGACAGCCACCGACCGCCCGGAAAAGGGCTCGCCGCTGCGATAGACCTTGTCGAGCAGCTCGAAGAGGCCCTGGCCTTCGACCTCGGGGACGGCCTCCCGGACCGCCTTGCCGATGAGATCGCGCCGTCCGACCAGCGTCTGGTAGGAGGCGTTGGCCATCTCGAAGACATGGTCGGGGCCGCGAACCACCGCCATGAAGCCCGGCGCGTGGTGGAACAGCTGCCTCAGGCGCTCGGTCTCGCCCAGCCGCTCCCGCTCCGCCAGCACGGTGGCGGTGGTCTCGGTGCAGACGCAGAACATTCCCGCGCTGCCGCCGTCGTCGCCGCGAAGCGGGCTATAGGAGAAGGTGAAGAAGGTCTGCTCCTCATAACCCTTGCGGGTCATGGTCAGCGGCAAATTCTCGAAATAGGTCGCCTCGCCGGCGAGCGCGCGGCGGGCGAGCGGGCCGACATCGTCCCATATCTCCGCCCAGATATCCTCGAAGGCATGGCCGAGCGCCGCCGGATGCTTGCCGCCGAGCACGTCGATATAGGCATCGTTGTAGAAAAAGCGCAGCTCCGCGCCCCAGGCGAGGAACATCGGGAATTTCGAGGTGAGCAGGATCCCGGTGGCGGTCTTCAGCGCCTGCGGCCAGCCTTCCGGCGGTCCGAGCGGCGAGGCCGACCAGTCGAAGGCGCGCATGCGCTCGCCCATCTCGCCGCCGTCGGCGAGAAAGGAGAGGCTTTCGGGACCGGCCGGGCTTCCGGACTCAATCGACGGCATCGATACTCCACGTTCGCCCCCCGGCCCGCGCGGCGCAAAACTAGCGGCCGGGCGCGGCTTGTGGAAGTCCCCCGCAAAGGTCTATTTCGCAAGCGGACGAGGAGATGGGCCGATGTTCACCGACATGAGGGACGGCACCGCCGAGGATTGGGCGCATATCGCCGCCGAGCACGGCAAGCACATCAAGACCGACGCCGCGCGCCAGATCCTGGACGGACTCGCCCGGCTGGAGGCGATCGAGGTCGGCTTCGCCGCCAACCAGCTCACCCACTCGCTGATGGCGGGGACCCTGGCCCGCCGCTCCGGCGCCAGCGACGAGGAGGTGGTCGCGGCGCTCTGCCACGATCTGGGCAAGCTGTTCTCGATCCCCAATCACGGCCCGATCGCGGCCGAGATGCTCAAGCCCTACGTGCGCGAGGACGTCTACCACGCCATCTACTGGCACCAGGAATTCCAGGGCCGCTATTATTTCGAGCATCTCGGCAAGGATCCGGAGGGCCGCGAGCGGTTCAAGGGCGAGAGCTGGTATGCCTTCGCCGAGAAGCTGGTCGACGACTGGGACGCTCCGGCCTTCGATCCGGGGTTCGAGGTCGACCCGCTGGAAAGCTTCGAGCCGGAGGTCACGCGGGTCTTTTCGAACCCGCGCTCGATGGTCTGAGGGCCCTTCGAACGCCGGTGCGCAAATACGAAGTCACGGCTAACGGGGGGCATTGAAGGACGGTCCGGAACCAGCGCGCTCCCTTCCGGTTCTCGCCGCCATGGCAATCCAACCCGTCCGCTGGCCCGAGCTCAAGGATTGGCGCGACGCGCTGGTCCGCACCTGGAAGGAGGCGGGCGAAGACAATGTCGGGCTGCTCGCCGCCGGGGTCGCTTTCTACGCCTTCCTCGCCTTCGTGCCTTTGCTGGCGGCGACGGTACTGGTCTACGGCCTCGCCGCCGAGCCGGCGACGGTGGCCGAGCATATCCGCAAGCTGTTCGGAGTCCTTCCCGAGGATGCCGCTGCCCTGATCGGCGACCAGCTCAAGAGCATGACCGACTCGCCCGACGCGGCCAAAGGCTGGAGCCTCGTCGTCGCCGTCGCGCTCGCCGTTTACGGCGCCAGCAAGGGCTCGGGCGCGATCGTGACCGCGCTCAACATCGCCTATGAGGTCAAGGAGAGCCGGGGCTTCGTCAAATCGATCCTGCTGTCGCTGCTGATGACGGTCGGCGCGCTCGTCGTGCTGGTGATCGCGGCGGCCGGGATTTCGGTGATGGGATGGGTCGAAGCGCTGTTCCCGGGCTTTCCCGGCTGGGCGCACAATGCGGTCCGGATCCTGTTCTGGGCGGTCGCCGTGGCGACGGTCGGCTTCGGACTTGCCGCAATCTACCGCTACGCCCCCAACCGTCCGGACGCGCCCTGGGTCTGGATCAGCCCGGGCTCGGCCGCCGCCACCCTGCTCTGGCTCGTCGCAAGCCTCGGCTTCGGCTTCTACGTTTCGCAATTCGGCAATTACAACGCCACCTACGGCTCATTGGGCGGGGTCGTCGTCTTCCTCACCTGGCTGTACCTCAGCGCCTATATCGTCCTGATGGGCGGCGAGATGAATTCCGAGCTGGAAAGGCAGCAGGCGATTGAGGTGGGGGCGGCGCTCGGCGACCCGGCCGCCGCGCGCGACGCCTGAGCCCGATCCGGCGATCGGCAGGCCCGAACCCATCAGCTGGCCCATGGTAGCCGTGGGACTGGTTCTGATGCGAACGAGTGGTGGAGAGAAAGCCCCCGCCCAGTGACGTCATCCCGGCGGGTTTAGTCGAGCCGCATCGCGGTCGCGGCGAGGCTTTCGGCCTCGATCAGGATGGCGTCCTCGGCGAGGCCGGTGGCGGTATTCTCGCGGCCTACGATGACCAGCACCGGAACCGCCATCGGCGAAACCCGGTCGAGCTCGACATGGACCATCGTCTGCTGTGCCCGGTCGAGGAGTCCGACGAGTCGGCCGACCTCGGTCATCTTGCCGCGGGCGTCGTTCCAGGCGGCCTTGAGCAGCAGATGGTCGGGCTCGTAGCGGCGCAGGACGTCGTAGATGAGGTCGGTCGAGAAGGTGACCTGGCGCCCCGACTTGCGCTTGCCCGGATGGTGGCGCTCGACGAGGCCGCCGATCACGGCGACCTCGCGGAAGGCGCGCTTCAGCAGGTTCGAGCCCTGGACCCATTCGACGAACTCGTTCTCGAGCAGGTCCGGCGAGAGCAGAGCGGCGGGGCTCTCGATCGGCTCGAGGGCGTAGCAGGCGAGCGCGTAATCGTTGGAGACGAAGCCGAGCGGGTTCAGGCCCGCGCTCTCCATCCGCCGGGTGATCAGCATCCCGAGCGACTGGTGGGCGTTCCAGCCCTCGAAGCTGTAGACGACCATGTAGTGGCGGTGCTCGTGCGGGAAGGTCTCGACGAGGAGCTGGTCCGGACGCGGCAGCAGCGAGCGTTCCCCCTGGACCTGGAGCCAGTCGCGGACGTCGTCGGGGAAGCGAGGCCATTGCGAACGGTCCCAGAGGAAGGCGCGGACCCGGTCGGCGAGGTTGGTGGTCATCGCCATCCGGGTGCCGACATAGGTGGGGATCCGGGCGGACTTGGTGGTGGCCCGGACGAACAGATCGGTGCCGTCGATCTTCTCGACCTCCAGCACCAGGCCGGCGAAGAAGAAGGTGTCGCCCGGCGAGAGGGTCGAGCCGAAATATTCCTCGACCGTGCCGAGCTTGCGGCCGCGGCGGAAGCGGACGTCGAGCAACGGGGCGTCGACGATGATTCCGGCATTCATCCGGTGCTGCTGGATGAAGCGGGGATGGGAGACCCGCCAGGTTCCGTCGGCCTCGCGGGTGAGGCGGCGGAAGCGGTCGTAGGCGCGCAGCGAGTAGCCGCCGTTTTCGATATAGGCGAGGATCTGGGCGAACAATTCCTCCGACAGGCCGGCATAAGGCGCCGCGGAGCGGACCTCGTCGAGCATCTCCGCCTCGCGGAACGGGCGCGGCGCAGGCGGCGGCCATGATGTGCTGGGCGAGCACGTCGATCGCTCCGGGGCGGAAGATTTCGGGATCGAGCTCCTTGTTCTCGATCGCGTCGAGGGCGGCCCGGGCCTCGAGATATTCGAAGCGGTTGCCGGGGACGACGAGCGCCTCGCTGGGCTCGTCGAGCCGGTGGTTGGCCCGGCCGATGCGCTGGAGCAGGCGCGACGAGCCCTTGGGCGCGCCCATCTGGATGACGAGGTCGACATCGCCCCAGTCGACCCCGAGATCGAGGCTCGCGGTGCAGACGAGGCCGCGAAGGCGGCCGTCGGCCATCGCCGATTCGACCTTCCGGCGGGCCTCGACCGAGAGCGAGCCGTGGTGGATTCCGATCGGCAAATGCCCCTCGTTCGCCGTCCACAGATCCTGGAAGATGAGCTCGGCGAGGCTTCGCGTGTTGCAGAAGACCAGAGTCGTCCTGTGCCGCTCGATCTCGCGCATGACGTTGGCCGTCGCCCAGCGGCCCGAATGGCCCGACCAGGGGATCCGCTCGTCCTCGGGAAGCATGATCTTCAGGTCCGGCTCGGCGCCCGGCTCGCCCTGGACGATGTCGACCAGCTCGATGTCGCCGTGCGGGGCGAGCCAGCCCTGATAGGCTTCGGGATCGGAGACGGTGGCGGAAAGCGCGACCCGGCGCATGGCGGGCGCCAGGCGCTGCAGCCGGGCCAGCGCCAGCGCGAGGAGGTCGCCGCGCTTGCCGCTGGCGAAGGCGTGGACCTCGTCCACCACCACCGTCCTGAGGCCGGCGAAGAGGGTGAGGCTGTCCGGGTGGCTGAGCAGCAGGCTGAGCGATTCCGGCGTGGTCAGGAGCATTTGCGGCGGCCGCACCCGCTGCCGCGCCTTGCGGTCGGCGGGGGTGTCCCCGGTCCGGGCCTCGACCCGGATCGGCAGGTCCATCTCGCCGATCGGGGTCAGCAAATTGCGCTGGACGTCGACGGCGAGCGCTTTGAGCGGCGAGATGTAGAGGGTGTGAAGGCCCTCGGTCGGCGCCTCGATCAGCTCGACGATCGAGGCGAGGAATCCGGCAAGGGTCTTGCCGGCGCCGGTCGGGGCGACGAGCAGGGCGCTTCGGCCGGCGCGGGCGGCGGCGAGCATCTCGAGCTGGTGTCGGCGCGGGGCCCAGCCCCTGGCGGCGAACCAGGACGCGACGACGGGAGGGAGATTCGTCATTCCGGACTTGATCCGGAATCCATGAACACCGCCGCGCCCGAACTCTCAAGCGCCATGGTCATGGATCCTGACTTTCGTCAGGACGACGCGGCATTACGACGTCCGGTCGTCTCCGCTGAGCCGTTTCTCCTCTTCCTCGCGATAGAGGTCGCGGGTGCCCTGCTCGCTGCGGTCGACGTCGCTCTTGTTGGTCTTGCGGTTGCGGAGCAGAACCCAGAGCAGGACCGCCGCGAGCAGCAGCGGCCCGACGATGTTGATGATTCCCCAACTGCCTCCGCCACCGTCCATGCCTTCGCTCCTCTATTGCGCTCAATTGCGGGCGCCGCGCTTGGCGATGCCCTCCTTCACCCCATATAGCTCCCGATGGCCCGTCTCGGTTCCTGGATCGAGCCTTTTCCCGAAGGCATATACGTAAAGCCGGCCGACGCCTGGGTCGATCCGAACGTCCCGAAGGCGCGCGCCCTGGTCACCCACGGCCATGCCGACCATGCCCGCGGCGGCCATGAAGAAGTGTTCGCGACTCCCGAGACCCTGGCGATCATGGAATGCCGCTACGGACCGCAGCCGGGCGGGCGGCCGATCGCTTATGGCGAGGTCGTCCGGATCGGCGAGGTCGAGGCGACCTTCGTTCCGGCCGGCCACGTGCTCGGCTCCGCCCAGATCGTGCTCGAGCACAAGGGCGAGCGGGTCGTCGTCTCCGGCGACTATAAGCGCCGGCCCGACCCGACCTGTCCGCCGTTCGAGCCGGTGCCGTGCGACATCTTCATCACCGAAGCCACCTTCGGCCTGCCCGTCTTCCGCCACCCCGACACCGGGAGCGAGATCGACCGGCTGCTCGCCCGGCTGCACGAAAATCCCGAGCGCTGCATCCTGGTCGGCGCCTATGCGCTCGGCAAGGCGCAGCGGCTGATGATGGAGATAAGAGGCCGCGGCTATCATGAGCCGATCTACATCCACGGCGCCCTCGAGCGGCTCTGCGAGCTCTACCGCGAATGGGGCGTCGAGCTGGGCGATCTCCGCCCCGCCACCGGGGCCTCGAAGGACGAGCTCAGGGGCAAGATCGTCGTCGCCCCGCCGGGCTGCCTCAACGACCGCTGGTCGCGGCGCCTGCCCGATCCGATCACCGCCATGGCCTCGGGCTGGATGCGGGTCCGCCAGCGCGCCCGCCAGCGCAACGTCGAGCTGCCCCTGATCGTGTCCGACCATGCCGATTGGGACGAATTGACGACGACGATCCAGGAGCTCCAGCCCCGCGAGGTCTGGATCACCCATGGCCGCGAGGATGCCCTCAAGCACTGGTGCATGACCCGGCAGATCAAGGCGCGGGAGCTCAACCTGGTCGGGCGTGAGGACGAGGACGATTAGGGCTAAAAATCCCTCTCCCTGTAGGGGAGAGGAGACGAGGTTCGCGAAGCGAACCAGGGTGAGGGCCTGTAGTTACTAAGGTGCCATATGCCCTCGACCCTCCCACCGCTTCGCGGCGGGCCCCTCCCTCTCCCCTGCAGGGAGAGGGTTTAGCGTTGCAGGTCCGCCACCGAGAGCAGGATGATCGCCGCCGCCGCCAATATCCCCCATCGCACCGCCCGCTCGGCCTGGAAGCTGCCGGTGCGGGAAAGGATGAGGGCGCTGGTCGGCATGATCAGGACGAACAGGCCGAGGGTGAGGGCGGCGCCCGCTTTCCAGCCCAGCTCGAGCCCGCCGTAGATGGCGAGGGCGGCCCAAAGGATGCAGTAAGCGAGGGCTTCAGGGTAAAGGCGTGGCATGGAACCGATATCTTAGCCGCTCGAGCGAGGCGGATCACGCCTCAATCGGGCTCCCTCCGGCGAAGCGTCGCGGACACATAGTTGACGGGCGCGTGGTCGGCCATATCGCGCACCAGCGCGTTGCGCCACAGCCGCCAGCTATGTTTCATCAGATAGTGGCGCCGTCCCGCGGCGCGATCCGCCGCAATTTCGTCAGGAGGTGGAGGCGGATCATGGGCCAGGCCGTGGCGGTCGAAATAGATTTCTCCTGCCAGGTGCCGGTAGCCGATCAACTCCGGCGGCACCATCGTGACCTTGTCGGTGCAATCGACGTAGCGGCGGACGCCTCGGCCGACGAAAGTCGCGGCAAAATCGGCATCGCCAATGCGGGGCGAGCCGAAGGTAACCAATTCGCTGTCCGGCCGGGCCGAGGCCAGCAGTGTTGCCATGGCCGCGCCGAGACTGTGACCGGTCGCCACCAGGGTCTCGATTCCCTTCTGACCGAGCCAGTCGTCGATTTCGCCTTTCAAGCTGTTGAAAGCGGCGAGGAACCCCTCATGGACCCGCCCGCCTTGCGGCCCCTCGACCAGACGAAAACGAGAATTGGTCCGCGGGTCGAGCGGATCGCCGGGCTGGGTTCCGCGGAAGGCGATGAAGGCGGTTCCGTCAGGATCCAGCGTGCCGATCGCCTGGGCACCGGTGGCCGGAGCGTTGAACCCCTTCGGCGCGGAAAAGCCGGCGCGGACCAGCGCCCGCTCCAGCCTCGGGCCGTCGCCCTCCTCGAAACGAAAATAAGCCAGCCTGGAGAGTTCGGCACAGACCCATTCGACCGGCCAGGCCGAGCTGAAGTCCGGCAAGGCTTCTCCCGATTCGGGCTTATAAAGCGCTCTTCGCGTCGGATCGTACCGCATGGCCCACCTCCCGGCTGCGGGATCGTCATAGCCGTTAATCGTCGCCTGTGCACGGAAGCGGTGCATCGCGCGCTTGCCCGACGTCAGTGGGCGACCTGCCCGCCGCGCTCGAGGCCGGACAGAGCGAGCTGCTCGTCGATCTGGGCGACCAGCCGTTCGAGGCCGGCTTCGTCCTTGGCTTCGGCTCGGGCGACGAGGACGTCCTGGGTGTTGGAGGCTCGAAGCAGCCACCAGCCGTCGGCGGTGCTGACCCGGGCGCCGTCGGTGCGGTCGACCTCGGCGCCGCTCGACGCCAGCCGCTCGAGCACCTCCTCGACGACCGGGAACTTGCGGCTCTCGTCGACCTGGAAGCGCATTTCGGGCGTGTTGATCATCGGCGGCATCGCCGAGCGCAGGGCGGTCAGCGAGCCGCCGAGCTGGGCGACGGCGCGGATCAGCCGGAGTGCGGCGTAGATGGCGTCGTCGAAGCCGTACCATTCGTGCTTGAAGAAGATGTGGCCGCTCATCTCGCCGGCGAGCGGGGCGCCGGTTTCCTTCATCTTCGACTTGATCAGGCTGTGGCCGGTCTTCCACATCAACGGCGTGCCGCCGAGCTCGGCGACCCGGTCGAACAGGGCCTGGCTCGCCTTGACGTCGGCGATGATCGTCGCGCCCGGCACCTCGCGAAGCACCGGCTCGGCGAGGATCGAGAGCAATTGGTCGCCCCAGACGACCCGGCCTTCGCCGTCGACCGCGCCGAGCCGGTCGGCGTCGCCGTCGAAGGCGACCCCGAAATCGAGGCCCTTGTCGAGCACCAGCTTCTTGAGATCCTCCAGGTTGGACTCGACGGTGGGATCGGGATGGTGGTTGGGAAAGCGGCCGTCGACCTCGGTGAACAGGGTGAAATGCTCGCCCGGAAGGCGCTTCACGAGGCGTTCGACCGCCGGCCCGGCGGCGCCGTTGCCGCAATCCCAGCCGATCCGGAACGGCCCGGCGTCGAAGCCCTGGAGGAGGCGCTCGACGTAGCGCTCCATCACATCCTCGTCGCGAACGGAGCCGGAGCCCTGCTCCCAATCGCCCGCTTCGGCCATCCGGCCGAGCCGCTGGATCTGCGCGCCGAAGAAGGCGCCGTGCTTCAGCACCATCTTGAAGCCGTTATAATGGCCGGGATTGTGGCTTCCGGTGATCATGACGCCGCCGTCGACGGCAAGCTCCGCCTCGGCATAATAGAGCATCGGGGTCGGTCCGAGGCCGATCCGGACGACGTCGCAACCGCTCGCGGTCAGGCCCTCGATCAGCGCCGTCTCAAGGCCCGGCGAGCTTGCGCGCCCGTCGCGGCCGACCGCCACGACCGAGCCGCCGGCGCGGCGCAGGAGGGTGCCGAAGGTGCGGCCGACGACGTTGGCGTCCGCCTCGTCCAGAGTCTCGCCGTAGATTCCCCTGATGTCATATTCGCGCAAAGAGGTGGGCGGCAGACGATGGCTCATTCGGGACTCCGATCAGGGGGATCCGATCAAGACGCGCGAGGCGGCTTGCGGTTCATTGTTTCGGCCATCAGCGTGTCGCGGGCGGCGTTGACCCGGTGGGCGAGCTCGGCCGAGCCGCCGGTGTCGGGGTGGACCTTGGCGATCAGCCGGCGGTGGGCGGCGCGAATCTCGTCCAGGGTCGCCCCCTCGCCGACCCCGAGCAGCCGCCGGGCGTCCGCCACCGGCATCGGCTTCGACGACGGGCGCGAGCGGCGCCAGGCGGCCCAGAGCAGGGCGCTCGCCATCAAGGCCGAGCCGGGGATGAGCCGGCCCTTGGTGAACAGGCTGAGGCCGAGCAGGAAGAGCCCGGCGGCGACTCCGTCTTCATAGGTGAAGCCCTTGAGCCGGCCGGTGGCGAAGGCCCAGAGCAGGCCCCCGGCGGCGAGCAGGATGAGCGGCGCCATCGGCCTAGCCGGCGAGCGCGGCGGCCTGCGGCGCCGCCGTCTCGCCCGGCTGGGGAAGGGCGAAACCGGCGATCATCTCGCGCAATTCCTGGCGGGCGGCGATATGGGCTATGCCGACCTCGCCGAGATGGGGAAGGTCGAGCAGGGTCAGGCCCTTGGGAAAGAGCTCGCGGTAGATGACCCGCTCGCCGAGGCCGGGGATGACCCGGAAGCCGACCCGGCGCGAAAGCTCGCCGAGCGCCTCGCCGACCCGGCGCATGTTGCGCGCCTCGATATGCTGCATCCGGTTGCGCAGGACGACCCAGTCGACGCTGGCGCCATGGGTCTTGGCGCGCTGGGTGCGGCTGTTCCAGACCAGCTCCGCATAAAAGCTGGGGCGGCGGACCCGATAGGTCTCGGCATCGACCTGGCCGATCAGATCGAGGTCGACGAAGCTGTCGTTGATCGGGGTGACCAGGGTATCGGCGCGGATCATCGCGGCCCGGGCATAAGGATCGTCGCGGCCCGGCGTGTCGACGACGACGATCTCGACGTCGGCGGCGATCCGGTCGAGCTGGGCCTCGATGGTCTCCGACTTGTCGGCGTCGAACGTCTCGTAGGCCGGCATGACGAGGTCGATTCCGAGTCGCTTCACGGTCTCCGCCCGGTTGTCGAGATAACGGCCGAGCGTGCGCTGGCGGGTGTCGAGGTCGAGCGCGGCGACCCGGCGGCCGGCGGCGGCGAGCGCGACGGCGCTGTGCACCGCCGTGGTCGACTTGCCGGTGCCGCCTTTCTCATTGGCGAAAACGATGAAATGCGGCGACGCCATCTGCACCCCTTGATTCCTGGCCTTGATTTTCTTGGCCTTGATTATGCCGTCCGCCCCCCGCAAGGGCGTCGCCAAGCTGATATCGGAGGCGGCAAGAGGGTGCAAATTGTCCGTGACATCGAAACGCTGAGGGACGCGGTAGCCGCCTTGCGGGCGGACGGGGGTATTATCGCCTTCGTCCCGACCATGGGCGCGCTCCATGCCGGCCACATGGCGCTGGTCGCGGAAGGGCGGCGCCGGGCGAGCCACGTCGTCGCCTCGATCTTCGTCAATCCGACCCAGTTCGCGGCGCATGAGGACCTTTCCACCTACCCCCGGCGGGAGGCGACCGACGCCAAGCTGCTGGAGGAGGAAGGCTGCGCCCTCATCTGGTCGCCGGACGTCGAGACCATGTATCCGGGCGGCTCCGAGATCACGGTCCGCGCCGGAAGCCTCGGCGAGAGTCTCGACGGCGCCGCCCGCCCTGGCCATTTCGACGGCGTGGCGACGGTGGTGGCGCGGCTGTTCGACCAGGTCCGCCCCGACATCGCCCTGTTCGGAGAGAAGGATTTCCAGCAGCTCGCCGTCGTCCGGCAGATGGTTCGGGACCAGGGACTCCCCGTCGAGATCGTCGGGGTGCCTACCCAGCGCGATGCCGACGGTCTCGCCCTCTCTTCGCGCAACGCCTATCTGACCGACGAGGAACGGCAATCGGCGCGGGCGCTGCCGAGGGCGCTGGGCGAGGCGGCGGCGGCGATCCAGCGCGGCGGCGAGGTCGCCGAAGCGCTGGCGACGGCGAAGGAGCGACTGGCCAAGGCGGGCTTCGATCCGATCGACTATGTCGAGCTGTGCGACGCGGGGACCCTGGCTCCGGTGACGTCGCTGGAGCGGCCGGCGCGGCTGCTGGCGGCGGCAAGGATCGGCCGCACCCGGCTGATCGACAATCTCGCCGTCGAGCCCAACTCTTAGTCTTCTCCCGTTTTTACGGGAAAGGGGTTTTAACCTTCGCCATGGTTTTTGCGGCGTTAACCATTTGTTGGGGATCGCGTGCGCAAACCTGTCGTCGACACGCGATAAACAACAAGGGGCATGTCAAATGGGGAACAGCCTGAAATCCGCGACTTTCCTGATCGAAAGCCGCCTCGCCGACGCCGCCATGGGCGATCCGGACGCGCTCTACGAGCTTGGCGTCGCTTATTCGACCGGAACCCACGGCCTCGATGTCGACCTCGTCGAAGCGCATAAATGGTTCAACCTCGCCGCCTTGAACGGCAGCGAGCGGGGCCAGGAATGCCGGGCCGAGATCTCCGAGGAAATGACGGCGCGCGAGATCGCCGAAGCCCAGCGCCAGGCGCGGGCATGGCTGTCCGACACGATGATGAGACGGGCGGCCTGAGCCCGTCATCCCGGCGGAAGCCGGGTCCTCGGGTCGGAAAGGCGCCTTATTCGCGCTGGGGTCCCGGCTTTCGCCGGGATGACGTCACTCTCCCGCAGGCCGCAACGGCGCCCCGTCCTTATACTTCTCGAACCAGGCCAGGATCGCCGCCGCCTTGGACCCCGCCTGCGACGGCCGAGCCGCGATGCCGCCGTGGCTGGCGCCCGGGACCTTCACCAGAGCCGTCGGCACGCCCCTCAGCTGAAGCGCCGTATAATATTGCTCCGCCTCGCTGACCGGAGTCCGGAAATCCTGGCTTCCGACCACGACCAGGGTGGGCGTCTTCACATTCCCGACCAGCGACAGCGGCGAGCGCGCCCAGAAGGCCTCGTGATTCTCCCACGGATATTGGCCGAACCAGTAGCGCGAGAAGAAAGCGGGGTTGTCGGCGGTGAGCGCGAAGCTCGCCCAGTCGATCACCGGCTTCTGGGTGGCGGCGGCCTTGAAGCGGTCGGTCTTGCCGACGATCCAGGCGGTGAGCACGCCTCCGCCCGAACCGCCGGTGACGTAGAGACGGTCGGGATCCGCGAAGCCGCCGGCGACCGCCGAGTCGACCGCGGCCATCAGATCGTCATAGTCGCGGCCGGGATAAGCGTGGTGGATGAGGTTGGCGAATTCCTCTCCATAGGAGGTCGAGCCGCGCGGGTTGACCGAGAGCACGGCATAGCCGGCGGCGGCGTAGAGCTGGTTATCGGTCGAGAAATGCGGCCCGTAGGCGGCGAAGGGGCCGCCGTGGATTTCGAGGATCAAAGGCACCCGACGGCCCTCGCTCCAGCCCGGCGGAAGCGTCAGCCAGGCATCGATCCGGCGATTGTCGAAGCTGGTCGCATTGAGCTGGCGGACCTCCCCGAGCCGCTTGGAATCGAGCACTTCCGAATTGAGCCGGGTCAGCTGCCGCTTCGAGCCGCCGCGATAGAGAGCGACGTCGGGCGGGCGCTGGGCATTTCCGCTCGGCGCGGCGACGGCGCCGTCGCGGGCGACGCTGAAGCCGCCGCCGGTATAGGGCCGGTCGAGGCCGGCGCCGCTCAGCCCGTCGGCGACGTCGCGCACGGAGCCGTCGAGCCCGACCCGGGCCACCTTGCGGGCGCCGCGGTCGTCATAGGCGACATAGATGGAGCGGCCGTCGGCGGCCCAGACCGGAGAATCGACGCTTCGGTCGAGCGAGCCGGTGAGAAGTCGGGCGCCGCCGCCGTCCCGATCCATGACGTAGAGGGCGTTATTCTGGTAGCCGAGCCGTTTGTCGTCGAAGCCGGTGTAGGCGACGAGGCGGCCGTCGGGGGACACGACCGGCTCGGCGTCCGGCCCGCGCCGGTCGGTCAGGGCGCGGATCGCGCCCGTCATCACGTCGAGCGCATAGACTTCGCTGTCGAGCGGCTCGCGGGCCCAGTTGGGCGAGCGGTTGCTGCTGAAGACGATCGATCGTCCGTCGCGGCCCCAGCTCAACGGGCCGTTGTCGTGGACCGAGCCGAAGCTGAGCTGACGCGGCGCTCCGCCGTCGGCCGAGACCAGGAAGATGTGGCTGAAGCCGGGCTTGAGATAGCCTTCCTCGTCGGTTCGGTACTGGATGTCGCTATGGACTTCGAGCGGCGGCGCCCATTGCGCGCCTTCGGGCTTGGCCGGAAGCGCTCCGAGCTTCACGCCCTCGCCCGGGACGAACATCGTGTAGGCGATCTGGCGCCCGTCGGGCGACCAGGCGAGGCTGGTCGGCGAATCCGGAAGGCTCGTGATCCGGACCGATTCGCCGCTCGCAAGCCAGCGCACGAAGAGCTGCGCGGCGCCGCCCTCGGCGGTCGAGATGTAGGCGAGGCGCTTGCCGTCCGGAGACCAGAGCGGCTGGCTGTGGGCGCCCGGGCCGGCGGCGAGCGGCGCCTGCTCGCCGTTGCGCGTGTCGATGAGCCAGATGGAGGGCCGCATCCGGTCGGTCATGATGTCGCCGGAGCGGCGGACGTAGGCGATCTTCGAGCCGTCGGGGCTGATCTGCGGGTCGCTCGCGGCTTCGAGGGAAAAGAGGTCGCGGGCCTGGAGCGTTCGGGACGGGCCTTCCTGGGCGGCCGCGGGCGCTGCGAACAGCAGCAGGATTGCACAGGCTTTGCGGATCATCGGGGGCCCTTTCACATGATTCTTCGTCATTGCGAGGAGCGAAGCGACGAAGCAATCCAGCGGTCCTCGCCTTCCGCGCTGGATTGCTTCGCTTCGCTCGCAATGACGACGAGTCATCCCTTGCGGAACGGAGTCATTTCGGCAAGCGCGCCGATCTCGTCCGCCACCGCCCGCCGCTCGGCGGCGAGGAAATCGGCGACGGCGTCGCGAAAGCTTTCATTCGGGATGTAATGGGCGGACCAGGTCGGGACGGGCCCATAGCCGCGGCTCAATTTGTGGGGTCCCTGGGCCCCCGCCTCCACCCGGGAAAGGCCGCGCTCGATCGCCGCCTCGATCGCCTGATGGTAGCAGATCTCGAAATGGAGGTTCGGCACCTCTTCGGTCGTTCCCCAATAGCGGCCGTAGAGGGCGTCGGCGCCGATCAGGTTGAGGGCGCCGGCGATCGGCCGCCCGTCCCTCAAAGCGAAGACGAGGAGGATCCGGTCGGCCAGCCGCTCTCCCAGCAGGGAGAAGAATTTGCGAGTGAGATACGGCCTGCCCCATTTGCGCGACCCGGTATCCTGGTAGAAGATCCAGAAGGAATCCCAATCGCCTTCCGTGATCGCGGCACCGGTGAGGTGGCGGACCTCAAGGCCGTCGAGCGCCGACGCCCTCTCGCGGCGGAGCGCCTTGCGCTTGCGCGAGGACAAATCGGCGAGGAAATCCTCGAAACCGCCATAGCCGCGATTGTGCCAGTGGAACTGGCTGTCGACCCGGATCAGCCAGCCGGCGCGCTCGAACAGGGCCACCTCCTCCCCGGCGATGAAGGTCGCATGGGCCGAGGAGAGGCCGTGCTGGTTCACAACCGCCTCGGCGGCCGCGATCAGGCCCAGGGCCAGATCCTCCCGCCCGGTGAGCAGGCGCCGGCCGGGCACCGGCGTGAACGGCACCGCGATCTGCAGCTTGGGATAATAATCGCCCCCGGCCCGCTCCCACGCCGCCGCCCAGCCGTGATCGAACACATATTCGCCCTGGCTGTGGGACTTCATGTAAGCGGGCGCGACGGCGACGGGGCGGCCGTCCTCGCCGTCGATGGCGATCGGTACCGGCTGCCAGCCGGTGCGCGCCGTCGCGCTGCCCGATTCTTCGAGCGCCGAAAGGAAGGCATGGCTGAGGAACGGGTCGTCGGCGCCGGCGCAGCGGTCCCAATCCGCCGGTTCGAACGCGGCGACTCCTCGGCCCAGCCGGGCCAGAATCTCGCTCATGCCGGCGGCGCCTCGAAGATGATCTGGTCGGCCTGAGCGGCGGCTCGGCCGCGATCCGGGTCGCTTCGCACCGTCCAGGTGTAGACCGGAAGCCCCCGCTTGCGCGCCGCGCCGGCGAAGCGCGAGGGCAGGTCGCGAATGTCGTAGGCCAGGAAGTCCGCTCGCGACCGCCACAGAAAGAGCGGGCGCTCGATCCGGCCCCTGAGGCCGCGCCTTCCGGTCTCGGTGACGACGAGGCCGCGAAGCATGTGCGGCGCATGGCGGGCGAACCAGGCGCCGACTTCGGGATTGAACGACATCACTCCGAACGGACCGTCATAGCCGTCCACCGCCCGGGCCACCGCCGCGCAGAGCCGAGCGACCCGGCGGTCGGGCGACTTGATCTCGATGAGCAAAGGAGCGAGCCCGCCGATCATCGCCAGCGCCTCGGCCAGGCACGGCATCGCGCCGGTGCCGAGGGTGAAGCGGAACGCCTGCAATTCGGCCGCGCTCAGGGCCGCGACCGGCCCCCGCCCGGCCGTCAGCCGGTCGAGTTCGTAATCGTGGAAGACCATCGCCTCGCCGTCGCGGCTGAGCTGGACGTCGAGCTCGATTCCATAGCCCGCGGCCACCGCCGCAGCGATGGCGGCGCCGCTGTTCTCGACCCGTCCGCCGCCGTGAAGGCCGCGGTGGGCGAAAGGAACGGCGCCGAGCCGCTCGAGCTCAGAGCGCCTTGACGGCGACGATCGCATCGATCTCGACCGCGGCCCCCAGCGGCAGCACCGGAACGCCGACGGCGCTTCGGGCGTGGCGGCCGGCCTCGCCGAACACGTCCTGCATCAGCTCGGAGGCGCCGTTGGCGACCTTGGGCTGGTCGGTGAAGCCGCCGGCGCTGCTCACGAACACGCCGAGCTTGACGATCCGCTCGACCCGGTCGAGTCCGACCGCCTTCTCGATCTGGGCGAGCAGCATCAGCCCGCAGGCCCGGGCGGCGCGCTGGCCATATTCGAGGTCGCGATCCTCGCCCATCCGGCCGGTGAGAAGCGCGCCATTCTCGAACGAGACCTGGCCGGAGATGTGCAGCAGGTTTCCGGCGAGCACGGTCGGCACGTAGGAAGCGACGGGCGCGGCGGGTGCGGGAAGCTCGATTCCGAGCTCGGCGAGGCGGGAGGCGATGTCGGTCATGGCCGCGGCGTAAGCACCGGCTCCCGCTCCGGTCAAGCCGCGGCGGGTCAAGCCTGAGCCGGGGATCCGAAGACGAGCCGATAGCCGTCGGCCGGCACATTGGCGGGCGCCTCCCCGGCGGCGACCGCGGCGACGATGACGGAGGGATCGTGCTTCAGGAAGATTTCGCCGCCTCCGCCGAGGCTGGCGAAGCGGACGATGGCGGTTTCGAGGGTCAGGATGTCGTCGAGATAAGGAAGGTCAACGGGATGGGACTCGAGCCATTCGGCGAATTGAAGCGCCTCATGGGCCGGATAGAGTTGCGGCGGGGTCGCTTCGGCATAGTCGCTCAGGACCCTCTCGAGGCGAGCCTGGCTTTCGCTCAGCGCGATCAGGTTCAGGCTGTGCGGAAGCAGATCGGCGAGCGCGCCGTTCCGGAAGCTCGCGACCAGCGTGCGATAGAGGAGGATGGCCGGGGCGTCGCCGATGGCGGCCGGGGCGGCAAGCGCCCGGACGAGTCCGGCTTCCCAGGTCCCAGGGTCGAGCCCTTCGCCAGGCGAGGGTGAGGCCGTGCCGCCGCTTTTCGGTGCCGCCGTCGATCCCCGCCGCTCCCACAACAGGTGGAGAGCTTCGATCTGTCCGAGGAAGTCGGCCGCGGCGACGTTGCCCAGATGCTGCGGCGCGAGCTCGAAGAGGATCGCGCCCACCGCCGGGAGATCGGGCAGGATCTCGGCCGCGAGGGCGAGAAGCTCCGGCGGCACCAGCCCCGAATGGGCATCCAGCCAATAGCCGTCCTTCTCCAGTCCGCCGGCGAGATGGATTTCGCAGATCCGATCCAGCGGCAGAGCGGCGACGACGTCGCGGACCCGGCCGCGGCCGTTGCGTTCGTTGGCCCACAGATTGTGGAGATCGAGAAGGATGTGGCAGTCGGCGGCTTCGGCCACCGCGGCGAAGAAATCTCCGTCGGCCATCTCCCCGGGTTGGACTGGAAGATAATTGACGCCCGTCTCAAACGCGAAGGGCATGTCGAGAAGGGATGCGCGGAGTCGGATATTGGCCGCGGCCAGGGCGACCCCCGCTTCGGACTGGCAGGGCGGCAGCAGGAATCCCGCCGCTCCGGCTCCGGTTTCGTTGAAGCTGAGATGCTCGCTGGTCCAGGGCACGCCGAGCCGCCGAGCCCAATGGCGCAGCTCCGCGACAGGTTCCTCCTGGTCGCAGCGCGTGCCGCCGACCGGATAACCGACGCCGTGGAGCAGCTTGGCCTGCGGCAAGGCGGCGATTCGGTCCAGCGCCTCGGGATTGGATCGCACCGGGCCCGCGGCGCCCGGAGCCTTGATCCAGAAGCTCGACGGTTCGGCCTCGGCGACCTGGATGAGATCCCGGTGGTTTTCGAACAGGTCATGGAGTGGAGGCCAGTAGACGGCCCCCACTCCCAACCGGGCGAGCCCGGAACTCATCCTCCGATTTGTTGCTCGGTCACCGCGAAGGTCTTCGGATTGACCACCAGGTCGCGCACCTGCTTGAAGCGGATGTCGAAACCCGAAAGGCAGGCAGCGCAGCCGAGCCGGCCGAGCGTGTTCGCCACGATCTTGTTGACGGCTTCGATATTGTTGACCCCTTTGCTGGGGACGGTGACGACGACGGTGCCACCGCCGACAGCGACGGGACGGATCGGATTGACGGCCATGCTCATTCTCCTCTTTCCACGTGAAAGCAGTCCTGAGCGGCGACTTTACGCTAATTTGAAGCGTTCTTCGCTCGCCAGGAACAATGCTTGTTCCCGAGTCGGGAGGTGAAGATAACATTTCAAACGGAAGCGTAACAATCCTAGTATAAGATGTTCTTATTGTTAAGCTTAAGGTCGGTTACGGTTGCCGCGCCACCTGGAAGCCGGCGAAGCTTTGGCTGACCGGCATCAGCTCGATCGCGTTGATGTTGAGATGGGGCGGAAGGCTGGCGACCCAGAAGAGGGTTTCGGCAATATCCTCGGGGGTCATCGGATCGGCGCCGCGATAGAGGGTATCGGAGGCGGCCTGGTCGCCGCCGGTTCGGACCAGGGTGAATTCGGTCTCGGCCATGCCGGGCTCGATCGAGGTGACCCGGACCCCGGTGCCGTGGAGATCGGAGCGCAGGTCGAGCGAGAATTGGCGGACGAAGGCCTTGGTCCCGCCGTAGACCGCGCCGCCGCGATAGGGGTAGGTCGCCGCGACCGAGCTCAGGTTGATGATCGCGCCCCTGCGTTCGATCAGGCCAGGCAGAAGCTTGCGGGTCAGTGCCACGAGGCCGACGATATTGGTCTCGATCGCGACGAGCGCGGGATCCAGGGTCGATTCCTGAAGGGTCTCCAGCGGCGGCGCGAGGCCGGCATTGTTGATCAGGAGATCGATCGTCCGAAAGCCGTCGGGCAAGGCATCGACGGCGGCCTCCAGCCCCGCGGAGTCGCGCATGTCGAGCTCCAGCGGCCAAAGCGCATCGCCGAGCTCGCCGGCGAGACCATCGAGCCGTTCGCGGCGGCGGCCAGTGCCGATCACTTTCCAGCCGGCCCGGACGAAAAGGCGCGCGGCGGCGGCGCCGAAGCCGGCGGTGGCGCCGGTGATGAAGGCGGTCCTGGTCATCGTTGCCTCCTCAATCGCTCGAGGATCCAGGGCACCGCCTCGTCCCAGGAGTCGATCCGGGCGTGGGCGTGGGGGGCGGGCGGGGTGTGCTCGGCGAGGCGGGGCTCGGCGACCATGTGCAGGCGCCACACCTGCGGGGCGTGGCTCGCCACCGATTCGTGATGGACGGCGAGATCGTCGACGAACACGGTCGCGCTCGGCCCCATGGCCTCGATCAGCTCGAGCACGGGGCGGCCCTTGCCGCCGCGATTGCACAAGACCCGGTGGCGGATCTCGAATCGCTCGAGCTGCTCGACCCGTCCGGCCTCGAACTCGTCGCCGATATTGGTGAGGATGACGATGTCGGCATGGTCGGCGATCCTCGCCAGCGCCTCGGCCGCGCCGGGCACGAGGTTCTGCCGGTGCATCTCGCCGGCGAAGAAACCGTCGAGCAAAGGCCATACCCGCTCGGCCGCCACCGGCCGGCCGTCGGAATCGTGCAGCGCGTCGCGAAAGCCGGGGGCCGAGAGGTTGAAGCGGAGGCCGTGCGCTTCCGCCACCCAATCGGCGAAGTGCGAGACCATGTGGAGGAGGACCTCGTCGCAGTCGGTGACGAGCAGCGGCCGGCCGGTCATGCCTCGAGCCTCCGCCGCGCTTCGACCAGCGCCGCCGGCGACACGCCCAGCGCCTCCGCGGCGCCGAGGAGATCGGGCTCATGCGCCTCGAGGAAGGCCAGGACCGAGGCGAGCAGGCCGGGCTCGCCGAGCCGCTCGCGCAGAGCCTCCGGATCGAGGCCGGTCAAGGCGAGCAGCCGCTGCGCCCGAGCCTCGTCGCCCAGCGTCCAGCCGAGGGCGGCGAGGGCCAGGGCCTCGGGATCGGTCGGGTTTGTGTCGTCGCGCCGCATCTTCTACAGGTGCGCCGGTGGGACAAAAAATCCTCGTTGTCGAGGACAACGAACTCAATTTGAAGCTGTTCTGCGACCTTCTGCGCGCGCACGGCTACGAAGCCGAGCCGGTTCGCGACGGCCGCGAGGCCGTCGACCGCGCCCGCGCCTTCGGGCCCGATCTCATCGTCATGGACATCCAGATGCCCTATGTCAGCGGGCTCGAGCTGATCGAGCGGCTGAAGGGCGATGCCGAGCTTCGGCGGACCCCGATCATGGCCGTCACCGCTTACGCCGCGAAGGGCGACGAGGAGCGCATCCGCGAGGCCGGCGCCGAGGGCTATGTGTCCAAGCCCATCTCGGTGGTTCGATTCGTCGAGGCGGTCCGGGCGCTGCTGACGGCGCCGGGCGCCGAGGTAGAGGAGAAGGAGATGCCGGAGGTCAGGGTGGCGCACAAGTTCGAGGCCCGGGCGGAAACCGTCTTCGACTCCTGGCTCGACGAGCAGACCGCGGGCGAGTGGCTGTTCCGGACGCCCGGAGGCCATATCGCCCGGGTCGCGATCGACGGGCAGGTCGGCGGCCGCTACGAAATCGTCGAGCGGCGCGACGGCGAGGACGTGCTCCACACCGGAGTCTACGAGGCGCTGGACCGGCAGTCGGAGCGGGCCTCGCGGCTCGTCTTCACCCTTCAGGTGCCGAAATATTCGCCCGCTTCGGAGCGCGTCAGGATCGATATCGTGCCCGCCGAAGAGGGCTGCGAGCTGATCCTCGCCCAGAGCGTCTCCGAGGGCGCGCCGGCGAGCCCGGAGCAGATCGAGAATGGCTGGAAGACCATCCTGGACGCCCTGGCGGACTGGCTGGCGCGGCAGGGAGGAGAAGAATGAGCTTCAGGGGTAGCTGCCATTGCGGCAAGCTCGCTTACACGGTCGACGAGGATCCGCCGACCAAGGCGATGGCGTGCAATTGCTCGATGTGCCGGAGGAAGGGCGCGCTCCATCATTTCACCACGCCGGACAAGTTCAGTCGGGAAGGGTCGGACGCGGACATCGAGGTCTACACGTTCAACAGGCACGTCATCCGCCACCAATTCTGCAAGACCTGCGGCTGCGCGCCGTTCGCGGAAGGGCAGGGTCCGAACGGGCCGATGGTGGAGATCAATCTCAGATGCGCCGAGGGGGTCGACCTGGAGGCGCTGGAGATCACTGAGTATGACGGGGCGAGCCGGTAGGGGCTGCCGTCATCCCGGCGAAAGCCGGGACCTCGGCGAGAATGAGGCATTGCCAGATGAGCTGCGATCCGGCTTTCGCCGGGATGACGGGCAGGTGGCGACGTCACGGACGGCCGTGACGTCGGACGGGCTCAGCCGGCAGACCGGCTGCCCCGCCGCCCGGACTTCGGCGACTCCGTTCGCAGCTTGCGGTCGCTACGCAACCGCGGCGCTGCTCACGGGCGCCTCGTCACTTGATCTTCGCTTCCTTGAACTCGACGTGCTTGCGCACCTTCGGATCGTATTTGCGGAAGGTCATCTTCTCGGTGATGTTCCGGGGATTCTTCTTCGTCACATAATAGAAGCCGGTGTCGGCGGTGCTGACGAGCTTGATCTTGACCGTGGTCGGCTTGGCCATGACAGCCTCTCAAAAAACGGGGTTTCGTAAAAAAATAAAGCGGCGTCCCCGCCGCTCATATGCCCCGCCGCCTCTGCCGCGTGGCGGAGGCGCTGTCAAGAGCGACGCCTATTCGAAAGCCCGGCCGCGGAAAAGCGCGATCAGTCCGGGCCCGCTCCCACTCCGCCGCGCCGCGAGGAGCCAATGCTGCGACGAACGTTCGAATCTGCCGAGAAGCGCGGATAGTTTCCGGCCACAGCTGCGCTATGCTGGCCCGCTATGTGTCTTCGTCTCGGCCGACCGGCTGGAAAGACGAGCGACAGCGGCTGGAGGGGTGTTTCGATGCGATTTGTTGGCTTGCTGGCGACCCTGCTGGCCCTTGTTGCCCAGCCTGCCTGGGCGGACGATTCTCCGCGCCTGCGTTCCCTTGAACAGCGGCTCGCGGCCATGGCCGCGGAAAATCCGGGCGAGTACGGCATCGCCGCTCTGGACCTGGCGAGCGGGGAGACGATCAGCTTCAACGGCCAGCAGGCCTTCCCAATGGCGAGCACCATGAAGATCGCCGTCGCGGCAGCCTATCTCTCGGAAGTGGACGCGGGCCGGCGGACCCTCGACGACCCCGTCGCGGGCACGTCCGCGTTGAAGCTGATGGACGCGATGATCACACGCAGCGACAACCGCGCCACGGACCTGTTGATGGCCACGCTCGGAGGACCCAAAGCCATAGATGACTGGCTGCGTAACCACGGGCTCAACGGCATCCGGGTGGATCGCACGATCGCGCAATTGCTCAGCGCTTCAAGGGATTTGCGCGATGTTCGCGATTCGAGCACGCCGATCGCAATGCTGGGCTTGCTTCGGCTGATCGACACCGAGGGCGCTCTCACGTCCCAAAGCCGCTACCTTCTGCGGGACATGATGCGACGTTGCGCGACCGGCTCCAACCGTATCCGCGGAATTCTTCCCCCCGGAGCGACCGTTGAGCACAAGACGGGCACCCTTTCGGGCTATACGGGCGACGTTGGCTTCCTGACGACTCCGAACGGACGCCGGATCGCTGTCGCGTTCTTCGCGCGCGGCGGGTCCAACCGGCCAGCCGTCATCGCGACCGCCGCCCGGGCGATCTACGACGCGCTGGAAGCCGAGAACCCGGGAACCGCTTTCAGTGCTCCTGCGGCTGAGAACCCAACGGCCGGGGCCCCCATCGGGCATTAGCCGGGAATTTGGTTAAGCCGCGCCTTAACGAAGCGGTAACCATAAGAGCGCATCGTCGCCTCGACCTTCATGGGGAGCGGGACGATGCGGGCGGAAGCGGACGGAATGATGCTTGTACGGGCCGAGCTTTGCGAGCGGCTCGCCAGCCTTCAATTGACCGCGAGACGCCTTTCGGCGCGCGATTTCACCGAGAGCGTCAGCGCCATCAAGCGGCTCGCCGCGGCCTACGGCCTCACGCCCGTCGTCCGGGTCGCCGAAGCGCTCGAGCGGGCGGTGGCGGAGGATTGCGGCGCCTGTCCGCGAGCCCTCTATCTCGGGCGCCTCCAGGACGCGATCGGCTGCGAGCGGATGGAGGAGAGCGCGGCGGAGGCGATGCTCGCCTCGGTCTCGGTCCGGCTTTGCGCCTGAGCCCTGGGCGCCTGGACTTTTGGACGCACTCCTCACCAGCTTCGTCGTCGCCGCGCTCGGCGAATGGGGCGACAAGACCCAGCTGCTCGTCATCGCTCTGGCGGTGCGCTACCGACGGCCGTTGCCGATCCTCGCCGGAGTGCTGGTAGCGGCGCTCGCCAACAGCCTCCTCGCGGCATTCGGAGGCACGCTCGTCCACGACATGATCCAGCTTCGGGCGATCTCGCTTCTGGTCGCGCTGGCCCTGGTTTTCGCCGGAATCGCCGGGCTGATCCGGCCCAAGCCCTACGAATCGGCCGGCACCTCGCGCGCCGGCCCGTTCCTGGTCGCCGCCGCCTCCTTCTTCGTGCTCGAGTTCGGCGACAAGACCCAGTTCCTGACCTTCGCCCTTTCCGCCCAGTTCGACGCCTTCGCCTTGGCCGCCGCCGGCGCGACCGCCGGAATCATGATATCGAGCGTCCCCGCGGCTTTGCTCGGCGACGCTTTGGCGAAGTCCGCGCCGCTCAAGGGCCTCCGGATCGGACTGGGGGTCTTGTTCCTGGCGATCGGCCTCTTCGTCGCGGTCAGCGCGCTCCGGCTCGTCTAGCGGGCGCGGGATGTTCCCAGGCGAAGGCCGGGGCCCAGTCTTCCCACTGCGCCGCTGGGCCCCGGCCTTCGCCGGGGAGCATTAACGCCCGACCTCGACCAGCCACAGGTCCGGCACCGCGCCCAGCCGAAGCGGAATACCGCTGGTGCCCAGCCCCGCCGAGACCACCAGGGTCCGGCCGCCCTCCCGCACCAGCCCGCAGGCGTAGCGGCGTCCATAGTCGGACATGGTCGAGAGCGGGCCGATCAACGGCGGAGCGATCTGGCCGCAGTGGGTATGACCCGCCAGCATCAGGAACACGTCGGGCGCCGCGTCCGCGAACGGATCCGGGCTGTGGCTGAGGATGAGCTTCGGACCCTTGAGCTTGCGCAGGGCCGCGAGAGTCGCCGGCAGGTCGGCCCGGCCGGTGAAATCGTCGTCCAGCCCGCCCACCGCCACCGGACCGACCTGCACGGCCTGATTCTCCAGAAGACGGATTCCCGCCCGGGCGAAAGCCCGGCGCGCGGCGGCGGCGTCGCGCCAATGGTCGTGATTGCCGAGCACGGCGAGGGTGGCGAGCCGCGGGCGCAGCCCCGCCAGAGGCGCGATCGCCTCGTCGTGCGAATAATGACGGGTGGCGATGCGCTTGTCGGTGACCAGATCGCCGGCGATCAGGACGATGTCCGGCTTCAGGCGGTTGATCTGGCCGACGATCCGCCGAACCCGCTCCGGCGGCATGTCCGGCCCGCCGACATGCACGTCCGAAAGCAGAAGCATCCGCAGCGAAGGCGCTCCGGAGGGCCAGCCGGCGACGGCGATCCGGGCGTTGCGGACGACAGGATCGGAGACCGCTGTCCGGTAGGACCAGGCGATAAGGAGGACGCCGGCGAGCGCCAATGCCAGGAAGAGACGCTGGAGGATCCGCACCAATCGCCTCATCACTCGGGAATGGCCTCCGCTTCCGGATAGTCGGTATAGCCTTCCGGCCCCTGGCTGTACCAATTGGCCATCACGTCCGGAGCGAGCGGAGTCCGGTTGAGAAGCCGCGCCGGCAGGTCCGGATTGGAGATGAACGGCCGCCCGAAGCTGATCGCGTCCGCTCTATCCTCCTCCACCGCCGACTCCGCGCGCTCCCGATTGAAATCCGAATTGAGAATCAGGGGCGCCGGAAAGACCTTGCGGATGGCGGGCGCGACCGGCGGGACTTCGGACTTGCCGAACGTCCCCTCGGGGCCCGGCTCGCGAAGCTCCAGAAAAGCGATTCCGATCCGGGCCAGAGCCTCGGCGGCGGCGGTGAACAGGCCTTGCGGATCGCTGTCCTCGCAGCCCTGGGTCTCGCTGTTCGGGGAGAGGCGCACCGCGGTCCGCTCCGGCCCGACCATGTCGGCGATCGCCCGGGTCGCCTCGGCGAGAAGCCGGATCCGGTTCCCGATCGGTCCGCCATAATCGTCGTCGCGCAGATTGGTGGAATCGCGAAGAAACTGGTCGATCAGATAACCATTGGCCGCGTGCAGCTGGACCCCGTCGAACCCGGCGGAAATCGCATAGGCGGCGGCCCGGGCATAATCGTCGAGAAGGCCCGGTATCTCGTCCAGCCGCAGGGGCCGGGATTCGGCATAGGGCTGCCGTCCCTCATAGGTATGGGCCTTGTAGGGCGCCGTGGTGGCCGAGGCGGAGACGGGCGCCTCCCCCCCCAGGAAGCTTGGATGAACCACCCGGCCCATGTGCCAGAGCTGGCAGAAGATCCGGCCGCCGGCCTCGTGCACGGCCTCGGTGACGGGCTTCCACGCCTCCCTCTGCGCCTCGGTCCAGATTCCGGGCGCATAGGGCCAGCCGAGCCCTTGCCGGCTCATTCCGGTCGCCTCGGTGACGATCAGCCCCGCGCTCGAACGCTGGCGGTAATATTCGACCATGAGCTCGGTCGGGACATGCTCGCGGGTCGCGCGGCCCCGGGTCAGCGGGGCCATGACGATTCGGTTCGGGCAAAGCGTGGCGCCAAGCTGGATCGGGTCGAACAGGGTCGGCATCTACATTCCTTGACGGAGAGGAGCGCGGACCCCTAGCGGCCCTCAGACCAAGATGCAGCAATCTCGATCATCCTCCGCGACCGCGGGACGATTCGCCTTTCCGGCGCTGATCGTCGGCAATCTGGTCCTCGCCCTCGGCCCGTGGATGGTGCGGCTCAGCGACGTCGGACCGGTCGCCTCCGGCTTCTGGCGGCTGGCGCTCGCCATTCCCTTCCTCGCCTTGCTGGCGTGGCGGCAGCAGTCGGGGCGCGAGCCGCCGGCCTGGAGCCTGGTGGCGATGGTCGCGGCCGGTGGCCTGTTCCTCGCCATCGATCTCGCCGCCTGGCATGTCGGAATCGGCCTCACCAAGCTCGCCAACGCCAGCCTGTTCGGCAATGCCTCGAGCTTCGTCCTCGTCCTCTACGGCTTCGTCATGCTTCGCCGGCTGCCGCGAGCCGTGCAGGCGGTGGCCCTGCTCCTGGCGGCGGCCGGCGCCGCCCTGCTGATGGGATCGAGCTACGAGCTTTCGCCCGAAAATTTCACCGGCGACCTCTTCGCCCTCGCCGCCGGGCTTCTCTACACCGGCTATCTGATCGCGGTGGACCGGGCGCGAAGGACGATGGCGCCTTGGCCCGTGCTCGCCATCGCCACCGCCGCCGGGGCGCTGCCCCTCCTGCTCCTCTCGCTGGCGCTCGGCCAGAAAGTGATGCCCGACGACTGGGCCCCGCTCCTCATCCTCTCCTTCGGAAGCCAGGTCGTCGGCCAGGGCCTGCTCGTCTACGCGGTCGGCTATCTGTCGCCCGTCGTGGTCGGCCTCGGCCTGCTCGCCCAGCCCGCCGCAGGCGCGGTGATCGGCCGCTTCGCTTATGGCGAGACCTTCAGCCTCGCCGACGCCGCCGGCGCCGCGCTGATCGCGGTGGCGCTGGTTCTGATCCGGCTTCCCGAGAAGGAATCGCCGCCGCCGTCATTGCGAGCGTAGCGAAGCAATCCAGCGCCGAGCCTGTCGCGGGCGCCGCGGCTGGATTGCTTCGTCGCTTCGCTCCCTCGCAATGACGAGGGAGGGGCGACGGCCCTTGCATCCTTTACCACTGAGGATCATTGACTCCCCATGCCGGAAATCGCCCCGAACGAGATGACTCTCGACGAGCTGCGCATGGCGCTGGCGCCGCTCATCCCCGGCAACGCCGTGTTCGACGGCTGGAGCGACAAGGCGCTGGCCATGGCCGCCGCCGAGCTCGGAGTGCCGGCGTCGCGGGCTCGGCTCGCTTTCCCGGGCGGAGCGACCGAGATGATCGACGCCTGGTTCGACGCGATCGACCGGGGCATGGCCGCCGCCTTCCCGCTCGAGAAGATCGAGACGATGAAGATTAGGGAGCGGATCGCCGGGCTCGTCATGTACCGGCTCGAGGTGATCAACCCGCACAAGGAGGCGCTCAGGCGGGCGCTCGCCATCCTCGCCCAGCCGCAGAACCTGGCGCAGGCCGGCCGGCTCGGCTGGCGCGCCGCCGACCGCATGTGGCGGATCGCCGGCGACAAGGCGACCGACTTCAACCATTATTCCAAGCGCGCGATCCTGATGGGCGTCTACGGCTCGACCAGCCTCGTCTATCTCGACGATTCCAGCGAGGGGCTGACCGCGACCCGGGCGTTCCTCGACCGCCGGATCGGCGACGTCATGCGCTTCGAGAAGGTCAAGGCGCAATGGCGGGGCAATCGCGACCGCCTCCCCTCCCTCAGCCGGTTCCTGGGACGGCTGCGCTACCCGGCGGTCTGAGCGATGGAAGTCCGGCGCATCGCCGAGATCGCGAGCTACCACGCCCATATCTATTTCGATCCCGAGGCGCAGCGCGCCGACGCCCTGGCGATCCGCGAAGCGGCGGGCGAGCGTTTCGCCGTCCGCCTCGGCACCGTCCATGACGGGCCGGTCGGGCCGCACAGCCAGGCGATGTTCCAGATCGCCTTCGAGCAGGAATTGTTCGGAACCCTGGTGCCGTGGCTGATGCTGAACAATCGCGGGCTCAGCATCCTCGTCCATCCCAACACGACCAACGAGAAGCGCGACCATCTGATCGACGCAATCTGGATCGGCCGGGCGCTGGCCGTCGACGAGGCGCCGCTGCCGGAAGAGACCGAGCCGCAACTGGCCGGTGAGGTGAACACGGCGCCGACGGTCGCGCCGTAAGCCGTCATTGCGAGCGAAGCGAAGCAATCCAGTGCGGCGTCTGACGCCCGCTGGATTGCCGCGTCGCTACGCTCCTCGCAATGACGGGGGCTGGACGTTCAAACGCTAAGGCGCCTTGTCCATCGCTTCGATCGTCGCGATCAGGGGCGGTTCGCCCTTCATCCCGGCCGCGACCCGCTCGACCTGCGCCATCGCCCGAAGCAGATTCCCGCCCGCGAGCTTCGCCAGGTCGCCGTCGCTCCAGCCGCGCCGGGCCAGCTCGGCGAGCAGGGCCGGATAGGTCTCCACCCCTTCCAGCCCCTTGGGCGAGGAGCCGCTGATGCCGTCGAAATCGGAGCCTATGCCGACATGGTCGATCCCGGCGACCTTGCGGACATGCTCGATATGGTCGGCGACGTCGGTCAGCGGGATGTCGACCGCGGGATGCGCGGCATCCCACGCGTCGAGCGCGGCCTTGCGGCGCTCCGGCTGCCCCGAATAGAGATTCTTCGAGCCGGGCATCCTCGGCGTCGCGCTCGGCGGCTCGGCGCCGGTACGGCTCGGACAGGAAGCCCGGGATAGAAGTTCACCATGACCACGCCGCCATTGGCGGGCAGGCGCCTCAGGACGTCGTCGGGAACGTTGCGGGCATGGTCCATCAGCGCCCGGGCGTTGGAATGGGAGAAGATGACCGGCGCCTTTGTCGCGGTGAGGGCGTCGTGCATGGTCTTCGGCGAGACGTGGCTGAGGTCGACGATCATCCCGATCCGGTTCATCTCGCGCACGATCGCCTTGCCGAACGGAGTCAGTCCGTCATGGACCGGATCGTCGGTCGCCGAATCGGCCCAGTCGTTATTCTTGGAGTGAGTGAGCGTCATGTAGCGGGCGCCGAGCGCGTGGAACTGGCGAAGCGCGGCCGGCGAATTGCCGATCTGGTGGCCGCCCTCGACCCCGATCAGCGAGGCGATCCTGCCGGCCTTCTCGATCCGGCGGATGTCGGCGGCCGTGGAGGCCATCTCCAGCCGGTTGGGATAATTGGCGACCATCCGGTGGACGATGTCGATCTGCTCGATCGTCACCCTTATCGCCTCGTCCCCCTTGAGCTCGGCCGGAATCCAGACCGACCAGAATTGCGCGCCGACGCCGCCCTTCTTCATCCGCGGCAAATCGGTCTGAAGCCGCGCCTCCAGCCGCGACGTGTCGGCGCTGAGGTCGAGCGGCTTGCGCCAGCTGTCATAGGCGTCGCGAATCTCCCAGGGGAGGTCGTTATGGCCGTCGATCACCGGCATGGCCTTGAGGACCCGTTCGACCCGCCTTTCCGGCGTGTCGCGCGCCGGGGCGGCCCCGACGAGCAGGCCCAGAGCGAGCAGTGAAAGCCCTGTTTTACGCATATCGCCTCCCTTGTCGGCCCAGCCTAAAGCGGTGGCGCTCCGGGTGGAAGCGCAAAGCGGGAAGGCGGCTTCTCGTTATTGATAATCAGTTGCAATTAGATCTAGCCCGGCCGTCATGCCATACCGTTTCATGACCCTGCTCCTGTGCCTGTTCGCCTTGCTCGGCGCCGTCCCCGCCGCGAGCGCAGAATGCCGAAGTTCAGACGGCCTGGCGGCTGCTCGACTATATCGCGGTCGACTATCCCGGCGCGGTTCAGGACGGCAAGATCGTCAGTGCCGCCGAATATAAGGAGATGACCGAGTTCGCCGGCTCGGTTCGGGAACGGATCGGAGCGTTGCCGCCGAAGCCGGCCAAGGCGCGGCTGACGGCCGGTGCGGACGGCCTGATCGTCGCGGTGGCCCGCAAGGCCGCCCCGGCGGAAGTTGCCGGCGCGGCCCACGCGCTCGCCGCAGATCTGATCGCCGCGTATCCGGTGCCGCTCGCGCCCCGGACGATTCCGGATCCGGCGCGCGGGGAGTTGCTCTACAGCCAGAGTTGCGCCATCCTGCCACGGCGCGGCGGGCGACGCCAAGACTGTGATGGCGGCCACCCTGGACCCGCCGCCCATCGCTTTCGCCGATCATGCGAGAGCGAGGGAGCGCAGCCTGTTCGCGCTCTACCAGGTGATCGACCAGGGGCTCGAAGGCACGGCGATGGCGAGCTTCGGTTCGCTGCCCGAGGCGGACAAATGGGCGCTCGCCTTTCGCGCCGGCCGCTTCGCCTATCCGGCGGCGGCGGCCGAGGCGGGACGGAAGATCTGGGAGAGCGAGGCCGCGGTCCGAGCCCTCGTCCCCGACGCAACCGCGCTGACCGCGCTCAGCGAGGCCGGGCTGGGCAGGCAAATCGGCCCTGAGAAGGCGGCCGCCGTCACCGCCTATCTGCGCAACACTCCGTCCGCCGTCACCCAGCGCGGCGGCTCGTCCTTGCCGATCGCGCGCGAGAAACTGCGCCAGAGCCTCGCCGCCTACGAGGCGGGCGACCGCGGCGCGGCCAAGGCGCTTGCGCTGGCCGCCTATCTGGACGGCTTCGAGCCGGTCGAGCCCATGCTCAAGGCGCGCGATCCCGCGTTGATGGCGCGGGTCGAAACGGCGATGGGCGAATTGCGCGCCGCCATCGCCGCGGGCCGGGATCCGGCGCAGGTGCGCGAGCGGGTCGCTGCTCTCGACGCCCTGTTCGACGAGACCGAACGGGCTCTGGCGCCCGATAAAGGCAGCGCCGCCTCGACCTTCCTCGGCGCCTTCACCATCCTGCTGCGCGAGGGGCTGGAAGCGCTCCTGATCGTCGTCGCCATGCTCGCCTTCCTTCGCAAGGCGGGCCGGGCGGAGATGGTTCGGCCGGTTCACTGGGGCTGGATCGTCGCTCTTGTCGCCGGACTCGCCACCTGGTGGACGGCGACCCATTTCCTCGCGATCAGCGGCGCCAGCCGCGAGCTGACCGAAGGCTTCGGCTCGATCCTCGCGGCGGCGATCCTGATCCTCGTCGGCATCTGGATGCACGGCAAGGCGCAGGCCGACGAATGGCAGCGCTACATCCGCGAGAAGGTCGGCCAGGCGCTGTCGAAAAAGTCGGCCTGGTTCCTGTTCGCTTTGTCGTTCATCGCCGTCTATCGCGAGGTGTTCGAGACGATCCTGTTCTTCGCCGCCTTGTCGGCCGAGGGGCGGCTGGCGCCGTTGATCGGCGGCGCGGCCGCCGCGGCCGCCCTGCTCGCTCTCATCGCCCTCCTGATGTTCCGCTTCAGCCGCAAGCTGCCCATCGCCAAATTCTTCTCCTACAGCTCGGCCCTGATCGCGGTCCTTGCGGTGGTGCTCGCGGGCAAGGGCGTGGCCGCGCTTCAGGAGGCGGGAATGATCGGGGTGACTCCGCTCGGCTGGGCGCCGCGGATCGAGATATTGGGGCTCTATCCGACGCTTGAAGGCCTGCTCGCGCAGGCCGCGACCCTGCTCGTCCTGCTGGCCGGCTTCACCCGCAACCGGCGCGGCGCAAACCGCCTCGCGGCGGCCTGATTGAGGTAGCGCCACGCGGGCGGCTCGCTTATCGTCCCGCGCGAATCTTTAAAGCTTCGGAAGGAAGAGTGATGGCGGGCGTCAACAAGGTCATATTGGTCGGCAATCTCGGTGACGACCCCGAGAGCCGCTCGCTCAACAATGGCGGCGAGGTGGTCAATCTGCGCGTCGCCACGTCGGAGAATTGGAAGGACAAGGACGGCAACCGCCAGGAGCGGACCGAATGGCACCGTGTCGTCATCTTCAACGAAAATCTCGGCCGGGTCGCCAAATCCTATCTTCGCAAGGGCTCGAAAGTCTATCTCGAGGGCCAGATCCAGACCCGCAAATGGACCGACCAGTCGGGCGCCGACCGCTATTCGACCGAAGTGGTGCTTCAGCGCTTCCGCGGCGAGCTGGTCCTGCTCGACAGCCGCGGCAGCGGCGGCGGCGGCGGCGGCAGGATTTCGGCGGCGGCGATTATGACAGCGGCAGCTCCGGCTTCGGCGGCAGCGGCGGTGGCGGCGGATCGCGTCCCCAGTCCCGCCCGGCGCCCGCCTTCGACAGCGATCTCGACGACGACGTTCCGTTCTGACGGCCCCGGCAGGCCGTCACCCCGGCGAAAGCCGGGGTCCATGCTGTTCACGTATCTTTTCAAAGCCGCCTGGATGCCAGCCTTCGCTGGCATGACGGCTACTTCAGCTTGTCCTTCAGCGCTGCCAGCGCCGCGAACGGGCTCGATTCGATCCGCGCCTCCTCCTCGCTCTTCACCCCCGCCTCCTTGAGCGCGGCTTCGGCGGACGGCGCGCGCGGATAGGGGTCGAGGCCGAGCAGGAGAGTCTGCGCAACCGCCTCGCCGAGGTCGATCGCTCCGTCTTCGTAGAAGGTGACGTCGAGCTCGCCCGCGCCGAGCTCGAGCTCCTCCTCCGGCCGCACGTCGGCGGGCAGGGGCCGGAATTCCACCCGGAAATCCTCCGCCACCTCGGCCTCGACCGGCTCGGCCGACGCGACGCAGCTCTGGGTCACCCGCGCCCGAAGCTTTCCGGCAGCGGACACGCCCTCGCCGGAGCGGCTCAGCTCCGCTTCGGCCGCCAGGCTGCCGACGGCGACGAGCCCGAACCGGCGGGCAAGCGCCTCGCGCTCGTCCGGGCCCGCTTCGATCTCGACCCGGATCGGCTCGGTGGACAATGTGTCGAGGCGATAAAGGCGGCTGAATTCGTTCACGATTGCGGAAACGCCCCGGCCAGCAACGGTTCCATCGCGATTTCGGCCAGGCGCTCATGGAGACCGCGCAGGCGACCCGCGACCCAGGCGATCGTGGGCGTCGGACGCCGGGCCGTCGCGAAAGACGTTGCGCCGCACCGCCGGCTCCAGGGCCGCCCCGTCGACAAACGCCTCGCGCAGGGCGCCGAGCCGCCCGCCGAGCGCTCCGACCAATTTGCCGACATGCTTGCCGACGACGAAATCGCCGATCCCGATCTGGCGCAGGGTTCCGTCCATGTCGTCGATGAAGATTTCGGTCAGCGCGACCGATTCCGCCTTCGCGCCGTCCCCTTCCGACTCCAGGCGCAGAAGAGCGAGCGCGAGCATCGTCGCGACCATGTCGAAGCGGCCCTCGAGCGTGTCGGGGACCGCGCCCTCGCGATACCAGGCGGGGTCGCGGGCCGCCGCGACGAGGGCGTCGTAGAGGGGCCTCAGCGCCGCGCGTTCGCGCCGCTCGCCGAAGAGGCGGGAAAGCAGGGCCAGGGAAGGTCTCCTCATAAAGGCGCCGTACTTGCGCCGTTCAGCTTTTCTCGGATATTGGAGGGCCTGGCCCTGCCGGCAAGGCAGGCACCGGCGCGCAGGCTCGCGCCGGCCGGTTTTACGGAGTTTTTTCCAATATGAAGGTTTCGGGACGAAAAGCGGCATTGCTGGTCGCGGCGGCGGCGGGGCTGGCGACCGGCGGCTGCACCAAGACTCAGGACTTGCAGGGCTATCTCGTTGACGAGACCCTGGTCAGCGCGGTCCAGCCCGGCATCGACAACAAGGAATCGGTGCAGAACACGCTCGGCCGGCCCACCTTCAGCGGCACGTTCGACCAGGACGACTGGTATTACGTTTCCCGCCGGACGAAGAATTACGCCTTCAATCATCCCCGGGTAAACGTTCAGACCATCCTCCACGTCCGCTTCGATCAGGCCGGCAACGTCGCCTCGGTCGATCGCAAGGGCAAGGAGCAGATCGTCTCGATCGATCCGATGCGCGCCAAGACCCCCACCCTCGGCCGCCATGTCAGCATCTGGGACGAATTGTTCGGCAATATCGGCGCGGTCGGCGCCGGCGGCGCGGCCGGCCCCGCCGGCGGACCGAACTCGCCGAACTGACGTCATCCCGGCGAAAGCCGGACCTCGGGGAGACCCGCCGAGACTATTCGACCTGAGGTCCCGGCTTTCGCCGGGATGACGGCCCAAGGCGGCGCCGCCCCTCCGCCTACCGAACCACCCCGCTCCCCGCGAGCACGCCCAGAGTCACCAGGTCGGACGCGCTTGCGGTCATCGCCGCGATCTGGACCGGCTGCGCCATTCCGACCAGGATCGGGCCGATCACCGCGTCGCCGCCGAGCTCGCGAAGCAGCTTGGCCGAGATGTTGGCGGTCTGCAGGCCGGGCATGACCAGCACGTTGGCGGGGCCGGTGAGCCGGCTGAACGGATAGACTCGCGCCATGGCCGGGTTGAGGGCGACGTCGGGCGACATCTCGCCTTCATATTCGAAATCGACCTCGCCGCGCGCATCGAGCACTTTCACGCCCTCTCGGATCCGCTCGAGATAGGAGCCTTCGGGGTCTCCGAAATTGGAGTAGGAGAGGAAGGCGACGCGCGGCTCGTGGCCCATGCGCCGGGCGACCTGGGCGGTGTGGACGGCGATGTCGGCAAGCTGCTCCGCGCTCGGCCTTTCGGTGACGGTGGTGTCGGCGATGAAGGTGGTGTGCGACTTGCCGACGAGGACGTGAAGTCCGAACGGGGTCATCCCCGCTTTCGGATCGAGCACGCGCTGCATCTGCCTCAGGCTCTGGGCATAGGGACGGGTGACTCCGGTGATCAGGGCATCGCCCTCGCCGAGCGCGAGCAGGAGCGCCGCGAAGGTGTTGCGGTCCTGGTTCACCATCCGCTCGATCTCGCGCTGGAGATAGCCGCGCCGCTGCATCCTTTTGTAGAGATAGTCGACCATCTCCGGCACCCGGCCGTAGGTGCGGCTGTTGATCAGCTCGTAGCTCTGCGCATCGTCGACTCCGAGCGCGCGCAGCCGGTCGTGGACGTCGTCGCGGCCGACCAGGACGGGGACTCCATAGCCGCCCTCGCGGAAGGCGATGGCGGCGCGCAGAACCACATCTTCGTCGCCCTCCGCGAACAGCACCCTCTTCGGGTTGGCGCGCGCGCCCTCATAGGCGAGGCTGAGCACCGAGGTCGTCGGATTGAGCCGGGAGCGCAGCCGGGTCCGGTACGCGTCCATGTCGTCGATCCGGATCTGGGCGACTCCGCTGTCCATCGCCGCCTGGGCGACGGCGGCGGGGACGATCTCCATCAACCGCGGGTCGAACGGGGCGGGGATGATATAATCGGGCCCGAAATTGTGCGCCTTGCCGCCATAGGCCGCGGCGACCTCCTCGGGCACCTGCTGGCGGGCGAGCTCGGCCAAAGCCTCGGCGGCGGCGATCTTCATCTCGTCGTTGATCGTCGTCGCCCGGACGTCGAGGGCACCCCGGAAGATGAAGGGGAAGCCGAGCACGTTGTTGACCTGATTGGGATAATCGGAACGGCCGGTGGCGATGATCGCGTCCGGACGTGCCGCCTTGGCGTCAGGCGGGCTGATCTCGGGATCGGGATTGGCCATGGCGAAGATGATCGGCGACGGCGCCATCGCCTTGACCATTTCGGGCTTCAGCGCCCCCGCCGCCGACAGGCCGAGGAAGACGTCGGCGCCGACCAGCGCCTCTTCCAGGGTGCGGGCGTCGGTGATCACCGCATGGGCGGACTTCCACTGGTCGAGCCCTTCGCGGCCCTGCCAGATCACGCCCTTGCGGTCGCACATGATGACATGGTCGTGGCGAACGCCCATCGCCTTGATCAGCTCGGTGCAGGCGATCGCCGCGGCGCCGGCGCCGTTGACGACGACCCGAACGTCCCTGAGCTCGCGCTTGGTCAGGTAGCAGGCGTTGATCAGCCCGGCGGCGGTGATGATCGCGGTGCCGTGCTGGTCGTCGTGGAAAACCGGGATGTTCATTCGCTCGCGAAGGGTCTGCTCGATGATGAAGCAGGCGGGGGCGGCGATGTCCTCGAGGTTGATTCCGCCGAAGCTCGGCCCCATCAGGGCGACGGCGTTGATGAAGGCGTCGCTATCCTCGGTGTCGAGCTCGAGGTCGATGGCGTCGACGTCGGCGAAGCGCTTGAACAGCACCGCCTTGCCCTCCATCACCGGCTTCGAGGCGAGCGCTCCGAGATTGCCGAGGCCGAGGATGGCGGTTCCGTTCGAGATGACGGCGACCAGATTGCCCTTGGCGGTATAATCATAGGCTTTGGACGGATCCTCGGCGATCGCCCGCACCGGCACCGCGACTCCGGGCGAATAAGCGAGGCTGAGATCGCGCTGCGTCGCCATCGGTTTGGAGGCGATGATCTCGATCTTGCCGGGCCGTCCGCCCATGGTGTGGAAGTCGAGCGCCTCCTGCTCGGAGAATTTGACGCTGCTGCCTTCGCTCATCGCGGCTCTCTCCCAATTTTGGGGGTGCTGTAGGATGTGAAGCGTGAGGGGAGCAAGTCTTGCCTCCCCATCTGTGATGGGGAGGCAAAATTGCGTTCCCCCTCGCTCCCCAACCCTCTAACCTCGCCTCATGGCCACCCAGGCGAAGACCGGCACCGCTCCCACCCCGATGATGGCGCAATATTTCGCGCTCAAGGCGGAGGCACAGGATTGCCTGCTCTTCTACCGGATGGGCGACTTCTTCGAATTGTTCTTCGACGACGCCAAGGCGGCGGCCGCCTGCCTCGATATCGCGCTCACCGCCCGGGGCGAGCATGAGGGCGAGCCGATCCCGATGTGCGGGGTGCCGATCGGCGCCGCCGAGGCCTATCTGGCGCGGCTGATCCGGGGCGGCTTCCGGGTCGCCATCGCCGAGCAGACGGAGAATCCGGCGGAAGCGAAGAAGCGCGGCGCCAAGTCGGTGGTCAACCGCGCCATCGTCCGGGTCGTTACCGCCGGCACCCTCACCGAGGAGGCCCTGCTCGATTCCAGGGCCGCCAACTGGCTGGTCGCGGTGGCCCGGGCCGGCGAGCGCTTCGGCCTCGCCGCCGCCGACGTCTCGACCGGGCGCTTCGAATTGGGGTCGATCGCTCCGGCGGCGCTGGATGCCGAGCTCGCCCGGCTGGGCGCGGCCGAGATCGTCGCCGCCGAGCCGATCGCCAACCTTTCCGTCACCCAGCGCAAAGGCGGGTTCGACAGCCTCGCCGCCGAGCGCCGGCTGAAGGAAAGGTTCGGAGTCGCGACCCTCGACGGCTTCGGCGCCTTCGACCGCGCCGCTTTGTGCGCCGCCGGCGGCCTGCTCTCCTATCTCGACGAAGTGGCCAGGGAGTCGCTTCCCTTCCTTCGCCCGCCGGTCGCCCGGGCCTCGGGCGACCATATGATGATCGACGCGGCGACCCGCGAAAGCCTCGAGCTGACCCAGGCGGCGACCGGCGGTCGGGCCGGAAGCCTGCTCCACGCCGTCGACCGGACCGTCACCGGCGCCGGTGCCCGGTTGCTCGCCGCCGATCTGGGGGCGCCGTTGCTCGACCGCTCGGCGATCGAGGCTCGGCTCGACCTGGTCACCCTGCTCGAAGGGGATCCCGGGCTTCGCGAGGCGCTCCGGCGCCAGCTCAAGGCGCTCCCCGACATCGGCCGCGCACTGGGCCGGCTCGTCGCCGGGAGGGGCGGACCACGCGACCTCGGCCAGCTGCGCGACGGGCTCAACGAGACAAGGCGCCTGCACGCCCGCCTCGGCGCCTTGCCCGATCCGCCGCTTTTGCTCGAATCGCTGCTGCCGGCGCTGACCGGCCATGGCGAGCTCACCGACCTGCTCGACCGCGCCCTGGTCCCCTCGCCGCCGATCGACGCCGCGCAGGGCGGCTATATCGCGGAAGGATATGACTCGGCGCTGGACGATCTGCGCTCGACCGGCGGCGAGGGTCGCCGGGCGATCGCCGGCCTCGAGGCCCGCTACCGCCAGCAGACCGGAATCGCGACTCTCAAGATCCGCCACAACGGCGTGCTCGGCTTCCATATCGAGGTGCCGGCCCGCCACGCCGACCCGCTCATGGCGGTGGAGTCCGGCTTCACCCACCGCCAGACCCTGGCCGGAGTCGTCCGCTTCAATGCCCCGGACCTGCACGAGCAGGCGATCCGGGTCGGACAGGCCGGCGCCCACGCTTTGGCCGCCGAAGCCGCCCATCTCGAAGAGCTGACGGAGGCGGCGCTCGCCCGCGCCGAGCCGATCGCCGCCGCCGCCGACGCCCTCGCCCGGCTCGACGTCGCCGCCGCGCTCGCCGAGCGGGCGATCGAGGGGGGCTGGTCGCGGCCCCGTTTCGCCGGTCACAATTGCTTCGATATCGAGGGCGGGCGGCATCCGGTGGTCGAGGATTCGCTGCGCGCTTCCGGCGCCCGCTTCGTCGCCAACGATTGCGGACTCTCCGAGGACGAGCGGCTGTGGCTGGTCACCGGCCCCAATATGGGCGGCAAGTCCACCTTCCTTCGCCAGAACGCGCTGATCGCGGTGCTCGCCCAGGCCGGGGCCTACGTCCCCGCCTCGAGCGCGACCCTGGGCCTGGTCGACCGACTGTTCAGCCGGGTCGGCGCCTCGGACAATCTCGCCCGCGGCCGCTCGACCTTCATGGTCGAGATGGTCGAGACCGCCGCCATCCTCTCCCAGGCGACCGAGCGCAGCTTCGTCATCCTCGACGAGGTCGGCCGAGGCACCTCGACCTATGACGGCCTCGCCATCGCCTGGGCGGTGACCGAGGCGATCCACGACCGCAACCGCTGCCGCTGCCTGTTCGCCACCCATTATCACGAGCTCACCCGCCTGGCCGAGCGGCTCGACGCCCTCTCGCTCCACCATGTCCGGGCGCGCGAATGGAAAGGCGACCTCGTCCTCCTCCACGAGCTGGCCAAGGGCCCCGCCGACCGAAGCTACGGCCTTGCGGTCGCCAAGCTCGCCGGCCTGCCGGCGCCGGTCCTGGCGCGGGCCAAATCGGTGCTCGCCAAGCTGGAGCAGGGCCGGGCCGCCACCGGCGGAATCGCCGCCGGCCTCGACGACCTCCCCCTATTCGCGGCCGCGGCGCAGCAGGAAGACGAGGCCGAGGATCCGCTGAAGACGGCGCTCACGGAAGTCGACGCCGATTCGCTCAGCCCGCGCGACGCGCTCGAGCTGGTCTACCGGCTGAAGCGGCTCGCCGCCGGCGAGGGCTGATGCCGACGCGCTTCGCCTCCGTTCCCGACAAGCGCTCGATCGTCGACCGCCGGGCACTTGCCGACGCGCTCGCCGAAGCGCCGGACAAAGAAGCTTCGATCCTCAAGCAGGCGCTGGCTCAGGGTCGGGCCGAGATCGCCCGCCGGCTCGACGCCAAGCCCTATGCGGGCAGCGAGACCGCCTCCGCTTATGCCTTCCTGACCGATCAGATCGTCCGGCTGGCCTACGACCATGCGATCTCCGGGCTTGCTCCGCCGAGCTCCGCCGACCGGCTGTTGCTGCTCGCCGTCGGCGGCTACGGGCGCGGCGAGATGGCGCTTCATTCCGACGTCGACATCGCCTTCGTCACGCCCGGCGAGCCGGGCCGCTGGGCGACACGGGCGATCGAGGCCATCCTCTATTCGCTCTGGGATCTGGGGCTGAAGCTCGGCCCCTCCACCCGGTCGGTGGACGAGCTGATCGCGCTCGCCGCCACCGACCACACGGTCCGAACCGCCGTCCTCGAGGCGCGCTGGCTGTGGGGCGACGAGCCTTTGTACGACGAGGTCCAGGCGCGCTTCTGGAAGGAGGTGGTCGCCGGCAAGGCGAAGAGATTCGTCACCGAGAAGCTCGAGGAGAGAAATGCCCGCCACCGCCGGATGGGCGACAGCCGCTACGTCGTCGAGCCCAACGTCAAGGAGGGCAAAGGGGGCCTGCGCGACCTCCACACCCTCTTCTGGATCGGCAAATATTCCTATCAGGTGACGACGGTCGCCGATCTGGTCGGGGTCGGGCTCCTTTCGGAGACCGAATTGCACCAGTTCCAGCGCGCCGAGCGCTTCCTGTGGGCGGTGCGCTGCCACCTCCATCTCGTCGCCGGCCGAGCCGAGGAGCGCCTTACCTTCGACTATCAGCGCGAGATCGCCGGCCGGATGCGCTACGCCGACCGGCCGGGCAAGCCGCCGGTCGAGCGCTTCATGCGCCATTATTTCCTTCACGCCAAAACCGTCGGCGACCTCACCGGAGTGTTCCTCGCCCATCTCGACGAGAAGTTCGCCAGGAAGGGCGGGCGCTTCGGCCTGCCGACGATCCGCCGCCGGCCGAGCCGGCTCGAAGGCTTCGTCCTCGACCGAGGCCGGCTCGCTCTGCCGGGCGACGATTATTTCCGGAAGGATCCGGTCCGGCTCCTCCAGCTCTTCGCCCTCGCCGACCTCTACGAGCTCGAGATCCATCCGCTCGCGATGCGCGCCGCCGCCCGCGACGCCAAGCTGGTCGACGAGGTGCGCGACGATCCCCGCGCCAACGCCCTGTTCCTCGAAATCCTGACCAGCCCGCGCGACCCCGAGACGGTGCTGAGATGGATGAACGAAGCCGGCGTGTTCGGCCGCTTCGTCCCCGATTTCGGCCGGGTCGTGGCCCAGATGCAGTTCGACATGTATCACCATTATACGGTCGACGAGCATTCGATCCGGGCGATCGGCCTGCTCTCGAAAATCGAGAAAGGGGAAGCGAAAGCGGACCATCCGCTCGCCACCGCCCTGTTTCGCCACATCGCTTCGCGGCGGGTGCTCTACGCCGCCGTCCTCCTCCACGACATCGCCAAGGGCCGGGGCGGCGACCACAGCCTGCTCGGCGCCGACGTGGCGCGCGCGCTCTGCCCCCGGCTCGGCCTCGGCGAAGCGGAGACCGAGACCGTCGCCTGGCTGGTGCGCTGGCATTTGTTCATGTCGGCGACCGCCTTCAAGCGCGACCTCGCCGACCCGCAGACCCTCCAGGACTTCGTCGCCCGGGTGAAGAGCCCGGAGCGGCTTCGCTTGCTCTTCATGCTCACCGTCGTCGACATCCAGGCGGTCGGCCCCGGAGTCTGGAACGGCTGGAAGCGCCAGCTGCTTCGCGAATTGTTCGACTCCGCCGAGGAAGCGCTTCGCCTCGGCCACAAGCAGAAGGGCCGAAGCGAACGGATCGCCGCCATCCAGGCGGAGCTTGCGGAGCGGCTCGGCTGGGAGGATTCGCGCTTCGCCCGCCACGCCTGGCGCCTCCCCGACAGCTATTGGCTGGCCGAACCGTTCGAGGTGCTGGAGAAGAATGCCGCCTTGATGGATTGCGCCGACCGGGCGCCGGCGAAGACCCGCCCGCTCGCCGCGTCGGTCGAGGAGGAGCGCGGCGCGACCCTGCTCATCGTCTACGCCCGGGACCGGCCCGGCCTCTTCTACCATCTGAGCGCCGCGATCAGCCTCGCCGGCGCCAACATCATCGACGCCCGGATCCACACCACCTTGGACGGAATGGCGGTCGACAATTTCCTCGTCCAGGATGCGAAGGGCGGGCCGCTGCTTGACCGCCATCAACTGAAGCGGCTGGAGGAGAATGTGCTTCGGGCGGTCGAAGGCCAGGAGCCGGCGATGGACCGGCTCGAGGCCAAGGCCCTGCCTTTGCTTCGCGCCGAGGCCTTCGCCATCCAGCCGGCGACCTTCGTCGATAACCAGGCGTCGAGCCGCTATACCGTCGTCGAGATCAACGCCCGCGACCGCGCCGCCTTGCTGAGCGGCCTCGCCCGGGCCCTCTACGAATCGAAGGCCGCGATCCACAGCGCCCACATCGCCACCTATGGCGAGCGCGCCGTCGACGTTTTCTACCTGACCGACCTGAACGGCGCCAAGATCGAGAACCCGAGCCGGCTGAAGGCGCTCCAGTCGGCCCTCCTCAGGGCCGCCGCCGAGCCCGCCGATCTCGCGGCGGGAACCGCGCCCCGGACCCGCCGAACCATCGCGCCCCGAGCAAATTCAAGCGCTTAACCCTCGGTGCCTGGCACCGATTTTCGCGAATTGAGAGAAGGGTCTCGACAAACTCAAGGGGTTGGTAATTGGTGCCTGGCACCGAATTCGGTGCGCCGGTTGAAGGCGCTTCAGGCGAGCCTCCTCAGGGCCGCCGCGGAAAATGGAGCCGGACCCGTTTCCGTCCCCAACGCCCGCCGGCAACCGAGCAATCTCAAGAAGTTAGAAATCGGCGTCTCGCCGATCAAAGGCGAAGCGGACCTTTCTATGATTTATTCGGCAGCTCGCATTGACTAATGAATGGCCAGCGCTCCTTTAATTTGATCGAGGTGCGGCGCGACTCAAATCCGAGCGAGGTCGACATGCCCAACACGATAATCGGCACTTCCGGAGACGACATCATCTACGGCACCTCTGGATCCGACATCTATTATCCGGGCGCCAGTATGTACAGTAACACCATCTACGACCCGGGTGGAGACGATCACTACGTCTTGGTACCGAGCTACACCGAAATCTACGATTTGGGTGGGACCGACGTCGTCACCATGGCGGGCTATGATCTCGCCGATCTCAACTTCATGGTCTTTGACGAATATACGGTTGCCATCTGGTCGGATGACGATTCGATCGGTGCCTGGTTCGTGGGCATGTGGAACAATCCGACGAACGGAGTCGATTCTCTCGTCCTCGACGACGTCACCCTCAGCCGCGCTCAAATCCTCACCTACGCGAACGAATCGTTCGGCTTGTAACGAGGCATGGCCGCCGTTCAGGCCGCTGAGCGGTGACCAGGCTTCGCCTGCACAGAGCCGCACGCGGCACCGGCCGATACGCCGATCCTACCTGATTGAAGTGCAGTTCGATCAAACGAAGGGAGGTAGATATGCCCATTCCAATCACCGGCACGCCAGGAGATGACACCCTCACCGGCACTTATGGATCGGATATATTCCATCCCGGCGGCAGCCTTTATGGGGATACCATCAACGATCCTGGCGGCGACGATTTCTACGTCTTGGAGTCCGGCTACAGCTTCATCAACGACGGGGGAGGGACCGACACCGTCACCATTGAGGGCTACGGGCTCGCCGACCTCAACTTCTTCATCATATTCGACACTACGGTCGCGATCTGGACGGACGATTATGCGATCGGCGCCTGGTTCGAAAATATGACCATTGGCTCGGCCTACGGGATCGAAAATCTCGTGCTCGACGACATCACCCTCACCCGCGATCAGATCCTCACGCTCGCGAGCGGCTATTTTGGATGACCTCCGCCACGGGTAGGCGCGGATTCCTTCATCCGAGATACCAGTCGCGCTTCAGGCGGGTGGAGGCGGCGAGGTAGATGAGGGCGCTCAGGACGTAGAAGCCGAGGCCGTAGAGGATCGAATATTGGAGCGCGTCCTCGCCATGGGCCGCGGTCATCGCGGTCCGACATGAAGCCCAGGAAGAAGATTCCGAAGCCGATGCCGATCAGATTGTTGATGAACAGGAAGCTCGCCGAGGCGGTCGCGCGCATGTTGGGTGGGACGATATGCTGGACCGCGGCGATCACCGGGCCGAGCCAGGCGAGCGCCAGCATCTGGCCGATGGCGAACAGGATCCAGCCGATCGTGAGCGACGGCGCGAACAGGCCGAAGGCGAAGACCGGCGCGGCGATCAGGAAGCAGACGGCCGGGACCAAGGCGTAGGCGCCCGGATTGGCCGCTCCGACGCGGTCGCCGATCCAGCCGCCGAGCCAGGTGCCGGCGACTCCGCCGATGAGGACGATCGACCCGTAGAACCAGCCGACCTGCGCCAGCTCGAGACCGAAGCTTCGGCTGAAGAAGCTCGGCAGCCAGAAGATGAGGCCGTAGCCGAGGATCGAGCCCGAGGCCGCGCCGAACGAGAGCAGCCAGAAGCTCGGCTTGGCGGCCAGGGTCCCCACCACCTGGAGAAAGGGCGGTGCCGGCGCGCTCGCCTGGCCGTCGGCACTGTCGAAGCCGCCGCGCACCGGCTCGGGCACGCCGATCCTGACCAGCAAAGCGGCGGGAAGGCCGGCGAGGCCGACGATGAGGAAGGCCGAGCGCCAGTCGAGATGGCTTGCGATCCAGCCGCCGAAAAAGACTCCGAGCGCCGAGCCGATCGGGATTCCGAGCGAAAAGAGGGCCAATGCGCGGGCCCGCCTTTCCTTCGGATAGAAGTCGCTGATCAGGGCGTAGGACGGCGCCACGCCTCCGGCCTCGCCGATGCCCACTCCCATTCGAGCGAGGAACAGCTGCCAGAAATTCTGCGCCAGGCCGCAGGCGGCGGTGAAGGCGCTCCACAGGGCGACCGAGGCCGCGATGATGTTGACCCGGCTCCTGCGGTCGGCGAGCCAGGCGATCGGGATGGCGAGCCCCGAATAGAAAAGCGCGAAGGCGATCCCGCCCATCAGACCGAGCTGGCGGTCGGACAGCGCCAGCTCCGCCTTGATCGGAACCGCCAGCACGCCGATGATCTGCCGGTCGATGAAGTTGAAGATATAGGCGATCAGGAGGATCGCGAGGACCCGGCCGCCGGGGGATGTGCCTTCGCTTATTCCGGCACGCCGAGTCGCCATCCCGTTACCTTTCGCTTGGTTCCGTCGTCATTGCGAGGAGCGGAGCGACGAAACAATCCAGCTTCGGACGCCCGAGCCACTGGATTGCTTCGCTTCGCTCGCAATGACGAGCCCGGCCCCTAGAACTTCACCCCGAGGCTGAGGAAGACCTGCCTCGGATTGCCGTAATAAGCGGTCACCACGCCCTCGCGGCCCAGGGACGGCGAGACTCCGGGCTGGGCGAAAACCGCGGAGGCGGGCGAAACCGACAGGACCGGGGCGCCCGTCACGGGATTGACGTTGAGGAACTGGTAGCCGGACGTGATATATTGCTTGTCCGTCAAATTCTTGCCGTGGAGACCGACCGTGAACCGGTCGTCGCCGCTCGTCCAGACGAAGCTGGCGTCGAGCAGGGCATAGCCGGGCTGGTCGAGGAACGGGCTCGGAGTCTCGAACTGGAAGGTCTTGCTCCGGTAGGAAAGGGTGGTCGACACATTGATGTCGCCGCCCATCATCTTGGTCGAGTAATCGAGCGTTCCCGACATCGTCCATTTCGGCGTGTTCTGGATTCGGCGGAAATCGGCGACGTCGACCGGCACCGCCGCGCCCGGCGCCGGGTTGCCGTTGGCATCGAAATTGGCGACGTTGGTGATGAACTCGTCATATTGGGCGTCGAGATAGCCGACCGTGCCCGCGAAGTTCAGGCGCGAGCCGTCGCTTCGGCGCATCAGGGTCGCCAGCGCCTCGACCTCGACCCCCTTGAAGCTTGCCTTGCCGGCGTTGGTGGTGACTCCGACGAAGGTCGGGATGTTGTTGACGATCGCGCCCACCGAGCCGGGCACCTGAACGTCCTTATAGTCGGCGTAGAAGCCGGCGACGGCGAGCCGGAGGCGGCGGTCGAACAGGGACGCCTTGTAGCCGATCTCGTAGCTGGTGACCTGCTCCGGCTCGAACTGGAAATATTCGAAGATCTCGCTCGCCTCGCGAACGCCGTTGCCGTTGAGGTCCGGCGCCGCCGTCGACAGGCCGCGCGGGTCGAAGCCGCCGCCCTTGAAGCCTTTCGACCAGCTTGCGTAGATATTGTTGTTGTCGTCCGGAGTGATGCTGATCGAGGCGCGGGGCGTGAACTGGTTGAACGTCTCCGACCCGGTGAAGTTGGAGGTGAGCGCTCCCAGCTGGACTCCGGCGCCGCCGAGCGCGGGCGAGGCCCCGCCAAGCAGATTCTTGCGGATGATGGTGGCCGTCCGTTTGTCCGTCGTGTAGCGGCCGCCGGCCGAGAGATGGATCATGTCGCTGATATCGTAGGTGAAGTCCGCGAACCCGGCCCAGGTCCTGGTGTCGACGTTGCCGAAGGTCGAAGCGGTGAAGCCGGGAAGGCCGAGCACGGCGCCGGTCGTCCCCAGCACCACGTCGAAAATGTTGTTGGCGTTCGCATTCAGATAATAGACGCCCATCACGCCGTTGAGCTTGTCGGTGTCGAGCAGGATCTGGAATTCGTTGGAGAATTGCCGGTTGCGGTAGATGGCGGGAACGTCGACGTCCGCCGCCGGCAGCGAGTCGAAGTCGATCGGAGTCGCCGAGCGGTCGCGACGGTAGGCGGTGATGTTGCGAAGGGTGATGGCGTCGGAGACTTCGATGTCGACATGGGCCGCGCCGCCATAGGCCTTGATCTCCTGCTTCGGGCCGACCAGGGCCCCGCGGCTATCATAGACGTCGCCCAGCACCGGGGCTCCCGAGATCAGGCCCGGGATCAGGCGGTGGCCGCCGCGCGGGTTGCTGTTGTCCTTGGTATAGTCGCCCGAGAAGCGGATGGAGATCCCGTCCGCCGGATCGAGCTCGACCGTGGCGCGCGCCGCCCAGAGGTCGCGATTGTAATTTTCCTGGCCGGTGACGAGATTGTCGCCGAAGCCCTGCCGGGTCAGCCGGGCCACCGAGCCGCCGATCTTGACCCCTTCGGTAACCGGCGTGCTCGCCGAGAGGATGAGGTCCGCCTGCCGGTAGGTGCCGAGGACGGCGCGGGCCCTGAAGGTGGGCAGCTCGGACAGACGGCGGGTGACGTACTTGATCGCTCCGCCGATCGTGTTGCGGCCGTAGAGCGTGCCCTGCGGCCCGCGCAGAACCTCGATCCGCTCGACGTCGTAGATGTCGAGCACGGCGGCCTGCGGGCGGTTGAGGTAGACGTCGTCGAGATAGAGGCCGACACCCGCCTCGAAGCCGGCGACGGGATCCTGCTGGCCGACGCCGCGGATGAAGGCGGTGAGGGTGGTGTTGGTGCCGCGCGACGTCTCGATCGTGACGTTCGGGGTGGTGTCGGAAAGATCGGTGATGTCGAGCGCGCCCGCCCGCTCGAGCGCCTCGCCCGAATAAGCGGTGACGGCGATCGGAACGTCGAGGAGGTTCTCCGCGCGGCGGCGCGCGGTGACGATGATGTCGCCGTCGTCGACCGGTCCGGTGGTGGCCGATTCGTCGATCGCCTCGTTGGCGGCGGCGGCGGCCTCCTCTTCGGTGCCCGAGGAAGAGGGCGGCAGGATTTCCTGCGCGTAGAGCGGGGCAGGAATGGCGGCGAGCGCGGCGACGGCGGCGCCGAGCCTCAGGGCGGTCAGGGTGCGGCTACGGGTCATGGCGGTGTCTCCTGGCATTCTAGACAATGGTTTCGGTTTGACGGACTGGCGGCAGAGCGGCCGCGAATTCGCGAAGGGTGGCGTTGAACAATTCGGGCTGCTCCAGATGCGGCGCGTGGCCGGAGCGGTCGAAGGTGACGGCCTGGGCGTTGGGCAGGGCGGCGACGAGGTGGCCGGCCGTGTCGGCGCCGTAGAGATGGCTTTGGGCGCCGTGGACGACGAGGGTCGGCTGCCGGATCGAGGGCAGGAGCGGGCGGAAATCTTCCTCGACCAGCGATTCCCACAAGGCGCCGATGGCGGCCGGATCGTTGGCGGCGAAGGCCTCGGCGGCTCTGTCGGCCTCGGGCCCCGGCGCGGCGAAGATGGCCTGGCCGGCGGCGGCGGCGAAAGCGGGGAAATCGTCGCGTATCGCCTGGCTGCGGGCCTCGCAGGTTTCGCGGGAGAGGCCGAGGTCCCAGTCGCCGTCGTTCAGCACCCGGGGGGTCATGTCGACCACCACCGCGCCGGCAAATCGTGCCGAGGCGGGCCCCGCCAGAACGCGCCACAGCACGGCGGCGCCGAGCGACCAGCCGATCCCGACCGCGCCGCGCAGGTCCAGCTGCCGGGCCAGGCCCGCCACGTCCTTCGCGATCAGCTCGATCGTCGGCCGCGCCGGCCCGGCCGGCGATTGGCCATGGCCGCGCAGGTCGACGGCGATGACCCGGAAGGCATTGGCGAGCTCGCTCTGCGCTCCGAAGAAGCCGGCATGCGCCATCAGCCCGTGCAGAAGCACGAGCGGGCGCCCCTCGCCCTCGTCCGAGTAAGCGATGCGCGCGCCGTCAGATGCCGTGAAGTGCCTCAATCCCTCTCCCCCGTCCGCGCGCTCCCTGGCCGGGAATCTCGATGCGGCTCGTCACGCCTCTGCCTGAATCTGAAACCTGAGTCAATGTTCAAGTAGCGGCTTCTATGCTTTGCCCCGCGCAGCCGCTAAGGCCGCCCGCATGACCGCCGCCGCCATTTCCATCGTCGATCTCGAAAAGACCTATGCGGGCGGAAAGAGGGCGCTGGACGGAGTCAGCCTCGAAGTGCCGCAGGGCGGGATATTCGGGCTGCTCGGCCCCAACGGCGCCGGCAAGTCGACCCTGATCAACATCCTCGCCGGGCTGGTCAACAAGAGCGGCGGCAAAGTCACCATCTGGGGCTTCGACATCGAGAAGCACCCGCGCAACGCCAAGGCGTCGATCGGAATCGTCCCTCAGGAGCTGGTCTTCGACCCCTTCTTCACGCCGCGCGAGACTCTCGAGATCACCGCCGGACTCTACGGAGTTCCCAAAGAGCGGCGGCGGACGCAGGATCTGCTCCGGGCGGTCCGGCTCGAGGACAAGGCGGAGGCCTATTCGCGTACCCTGTCGGGCGGAATGAAGCGCCGCCTTCTGGTCGCCAAGGCGATGGTCCATTCGCCGCCCATCCTCGTCCTCGACGAGCCCACCGCCGGGGTCGATATCGAGCTTCGCCAGCAACTCTGGGCCTATGTCCGACAGCTCAACGCCGAAGGCGTGACGATCGTCCTCACCACCCATTATCTCGAGGAAGCGGAGAATCTCTGCGACCGGATCGCGATCATCAACCATGGCCGGGTCATCGCCAACGAGACCACCCGGACCCTCGTTGGAATGGCGCAGGAGAAAGCCGTCGAAGTGACGGTCGATTGCGACATCGCCGCCCTCCCCGACGCGACCTGCTTCGAGAAGATCGACCTGATCGGCGAGCGCACCCTCGCCATCACCTACCGCAAGGACAAGGTGAATGCCGGCGAGGTGCTCGCCGCGCTGCAGCGCGACGGCCTCGGAATCGTCGACGTCTCGACCCGCGAGGCGGATCTGGAAGACGTCTTCCTCAACCTCACCCGAGCCTCGGACGCGGCCGGGTGACCCACGATTTCGACGTCGTCGTGATCGGCTCGGGCGCCGCCGGCCTGTCCGCGGCGCTGACGCTTGCGCCCGGGCTCAAGGTCGCGGTCCTCGCCAAAAGCGGCCTTTCCTCGGGATCGACCGCGCTCGCCCAAGGGGGGATCGCCGCGGTGCTGGAGCCCGGCGATACGTTCGAGAGCCATATCGAGGACACGATCGTCGCCGGAGCCGGCCTCAACCGCCGCGAGACCGTCGAGTTCGTCGTCGAGAGCGCTCCCGCCGCGATCGAACGGCTGGCGGCGCTCGGGGTGCCGTTCAACAAGGGCGAGGAAGCGGGCTGGCATTTGACCCGCGAGGGCGGCCACAGCCACCGCCGGATCGTCCACGTCGCCGACGCGACCGGCTGGGCGGTCCAGCAGGCGCTGGAGACGGCGGCGGCGGAGCATCCGAACATCGAGCTCATCCCGGACCGTGTCGCGGTCGACCTCGTCACCGGCCGGCACACCGTCGGCGGCGAGGAGGATCGCCGGGTACGGGGAGTCTATGCGCTCAACCGCGAGACGGGTCGGGTGGAGCTGTTCACCGGCCGGGCCACCATCCTCGCCAGCGGCGGGGCGAGCCGGGCCTGGCTCTATTCGACCAATCCGAAGGGCTCGACCGGCGACGGCATCGCCATGGCCTGGCGGGCCGGCTGCCGGGTCGCGAACATGGAGTTCAACCAGTTCCACCCGACCTGCCTCTACCACCATGACGTCAAGAACTTCCTGATCACGGAGGCGATGCGGGGCGAGGGCGGCAAGCTCAAGCTGCCCACCACAGGCCGCCGCTTCATGAAGCGCTTCGACCCGCGCGAGGAGCTGGCGCCGCGCGACATCGTCGCCCGCGCCATCGACCATGAGCTGAAGCGGCTCGGCCTCGACTATGTCCATCTCGACATCAGCCACCGCGACCCGGATTTCATCCGCGAGCACTTCCCGACCATCGCCGCCCGCCTCGCCGAGCCCGACATCGGCATCGACATCACCCGGGAACCGATCCCGGTCGTCCCGGCCGCCCATTATACGTGCGGGGGCGTGATGACGGACCTCGACGGCCGCACCGACGCCGAAGGGCTCTACGCGGCGGGCGAGGTCACCATGTCGGGCCTTCACGGCGCCAACCGCCTGGCCTCCAACTCGGTGCTCGAATGCCTGGTCTTCGGAGTCGCCGCCGCCGAGCATATCAACAGGAACTGGGCCGACCTGCCGCCGCCGCCCGCCATCCGGCCGTGGGACGAGAGCCGGGTCACCGATTCCGACGAGGAAGTCGTCGTCCACCACAATTGGGCCGAGATCCGCCGCTTCATGTGGGATTATGTCGGAATCGTCCGGACCACCAAAAGGCTCGAGCGGGCTCTGAACCGGATCAACCTGCTCAAGCAGGAGACCCACGATTATTACCGCCATTTCCGGGTGACGCCCGACCTGGTGGAGCTGAGAAACCTCGTCGAGGTCGCCGAGCTCATCGTCCGCTCGGCGCTGACCCGCCAGGAAAGCCGAGGCCTCCACTATACGCTCGATTATCCCGAGCTGCTGCCGGAGGCGGTCGACACGGTGCTGGCGCCTTAGAAATCCTCCCCATCGAAGATGGGGAGGGGGACCAGGCAAAGCCTGGTGGTGGGGTAATCGCGCTGGCCCATTCCAGCTACCCCTCCACCACACTTCGTGTGGTCCCCCTCCCCACCGCTTCGCGGCGGGGAGGATTTACTGAGCCAAGAAGCGCTTCAGCTCCGCCCGAAACCGCGCCGGCTGGTCGTACATGATCATGTGGCCGCTATCGTCGATCCGGACGAGCCTGGCCCCGCGCTTTCTCGCATAAGCCGCGCGGTAGCGAGAATCGTCGGCGGCGCGGCGGCTCGGATCGAGGCTGGCGAAGACCACGGTGAGCGGGGCCGCGATCCGCGGCAGCTCCGCCGTGAGGTCGGTCAGGGCCAGCTCGTGGGTCGCCCGGGCGGTTACGTCCGGATCGGCGCCGCCTTCCGGATTGCCGAACAGCCGGATCGCCGATTCGACCAGTCGGCGCCCGCCGGGGGTCGAGCCGAGATCGCGGAGGCCGTCGGCGAGGCCCCGAATCCCGACCGCGTCGCCGCCGAGGATTCCGGCCGGCTGGGGCAGCATGTCGACGACCATGACCTTGCCGGCGAGGCTCGGGTGGCGGGCGGCGACCATCATCGCGACCGTTCCGCCCATCGAATGGCCGACGATCGCCGGGCGCCGCAGGCCTCGCGAGTGGATGTAGCGGGCGACCTCCTCGGCCAGCGGCGCGACGACTTCGCCTCGGGCATTGCCGCGGGCCGGAGTGTTCGCGAAACCCGCGACCTGGAGGAGATGGTAACGATAGCCCGGCACCGCCGCGACGCTCCCCTTCCAGACCTCGCGCGAGCCGGTGAGGCCGGGGACGAGGATGACGTCGGGACCGGTTCCCTGGACCACGACCGAGAATCGCGTCGGGGCGAACGGCCTCGCCGCCGACGCAGACGGCGCGGGCGGGGGCGCCGCGGCGCCGAGGCAGGCGAGGCCCAAGGCGGCGGCGGCGAGGATCGGCGTTTTCATGGCGCTGCCCGTAGAGGTGCCGGGTTGAACCTCGCCTTACTCGCCCGCTAGGGGGCGGCGAGGAAGCGCCGAAGCGCCGCCTGGAAGGCGGCCGGCTGGTCCCACATGATCGTGTGGCCGCTTCGCTCGATCCGGATCAGGCTAGTGCCGGGGCGCTTCGCATAAGCGGAAGCATAGGCCCGGCCGACCGGTCCGCAGGCGTAGCTGAGCTTCGCCGGGCACGCATAGACCACGGTGAGCGGCGCCCGGATCCGGGTCAGCTCCGGGGTCAGGTCGGTCGAGAGCAGCTCCGCGACGGAGCGCCCGACGACTCCGGCATCGCTCCGGCTTTCCAGCCAGTCGGAATTGCCGAACCGTCCCGACCAGCGACTTGAGGTCGCGCCTGAGGCGGTCGGCCCCTTCCATCTCCCCGCCGATCAGCCTTGCCAGGGGCTTCACCGCGACCGGCGGGACTCCGAACGGGCGGGCCGGAGAGGGCAGCATATCCACCACCATGACCCGGCCGGCGAGCTCGGGATGGCGGGCCCCGATCATCATCGCGATCGAGCCGCCCATCGAATGGCCGACGATCGCGGGCCGGTCGAGCCGGCTGGCGGCGATATAGCGGGCGATCTCGTCGGCGACCGGGGCGGCGACCTTGCCGGCGGCATTGCCGGCCGCGGGCGTTCCCGCGAAGCCGGCGACCTGGACGAGATGGTAGCGATAGCCCGGAACGGCGGCGACGGTGCCGTTCCAGATCCCGCGCGAGGCCGAGAGGCCGGGGATCAGGACCACGTCGGGCCCGCTGCCGCGGACCGCGACCGAAATCCGAATCGGCTTGAACGGAGCGGCGGCGGCGGGCGCGGCGAGCAGCGCCGACGCGGCGGAGAAGGAAAGAAGCAACCGGCGACTCATAGGGACGAAGCTAACGCGCCATGGTTAACGAATCCCAGACCGTAGAAACCCCGTCCCGGCTGCGCTAGAGCCTGCATATGCCACATCTCTATCTGGTCGACGGTTCCAGCTACATCTTCCGCGCCTATCACCGGCTGCCGCCGCTCACCAACCGGCACGGGCTCAACGTCGGCGCCGTCTACGGCTATACGACGATGCTGTGGAAGCTCGCCGAAAGCCTCCACAAGGAGGAGGGCCCGACCCACCTCGCCGTCATCATGGACGCCGGCTCGCACACCTTCCGCAACGACATGTTCGAAGGCTACAAGGCGCAGCGCCCGCCGCCGCCGCCCGACCTCGTCCCGCAATTCCCGCTGATCCGCGACGCCACCCGCGCCTTCTCGCTGCCGTGCATCGAGGAAGAGGGGCTCGAGGCGGACGACATCATCGCCTGTTATTCCAAGGCGGCTCTGGCGGCGGGCTGGAGGGTCACCATCGTCTCGTCCGACAAGGATCTGATGCAGCTGGTCGAGGACGGCAGGCTCGACCTCTACGACACGATGAACGAGCGGCGTATCGGCCGCGATTATGTGATCGAGAAGTTCGGAGTGCCGCCCGAGCAGCTGGGCGAGGTGCTCGCGCTGATGGGCGACAGCGTCGACAACATCCCCGGAGTCCCTGGCGTCGGGCCCAAGACCGCGGCCTTGCTCATCCAGCAATATGGCGACGTCGAAACCGTGCTCGCCCATGCCGAGGAGATCAAGAAGCCCAAGCTCAGGCAGAATCTGATCGAGCATGCCGACGCGGCGCGGATGTCGCGCGAGCTGGTCCGCCTCGTCTGCGACTCGCCGCTGCCCGAGCCGCTCGAGGATCTCGAGATGAAGGGCATTCCGGACGCCCCCTTGCGCGAGTTCCTCGAGGAGCAGGGTTTCAAGTCCCTGCTTTCCAGGCTCAACGGCACCTCGCAGGTGAAGGCGCCGAGCGACTCGCTGACTCCGGTCCAGCGCGAAGTGCGGCCCGAGCCGAAGATCGACCGCTCGGCCTATGTCACGGTGACGGACGCGGCGGAGCTCGACCTCTGGATCGCCGAGGCGACGCGCAACGGCCTGGTCGCGGTCGACACCGAGACCGACGGCTATGACTGCGTGACCGCCAAGCTCGTCGGAATCAGCCTCGCCACCGAATGCGGCAAGGCCTGCTACATCCCGCTGGAGCATGGCGGCCACGATCTGCTGTCGGAGCGGCCGGAGCAGATCCCGTCCGAGGTCGCGCTGGCCAGGCTGAAGCCGCTGCTCGAGGATCCGGCGATCCTCAAGGTCGGCCACAATTTCAAGTTCGACTGGATCGTCTTCGACCGCCGCGGGATCAAGGTCGCTCCGGTCGACGACAGCCTGGTGATGAGCTTCAACCTCGACGCCGGCGGCCTCAACAGCCATGGGATGGACGATCTGGCGAAGAAGCATCTCGACCACGACTGCATCGCCTTCAAGGACGTCTGCGGATCGGGCCAGAAGCAGATCAGTTTCGACCAGGTCCCGCTCGATCGGGCGACCGAATATGCCGCCGAGGATGCGGACGTCACCCTTCGCCTGTGGACCCGGTTCAAGACCCGGCTTCCGCACGAGCGGGTCGCGCGGATCTACGAGATGGTCGACCGCCCGCTCGTCCCGGTCGTGGCGCGGATGGAGCGCGAGGGCGTCAAGGTCGACCGCGAGGAGCTGGGCCGGCTCAGCCAGGAATTCCAGACCCAGATCGCGGCGCTCGAGGAAAAGGTCTGCGGCGAGGCGGGCTGCCAGTTCACCATCGGCAGCCCCCAGCAACTGGGCGAAATCCTGTTCGGCAAGATGGGCCTGAAAGGCGGCCGCAAGGGCAAGTCGGGCACCTGGTCGACCGACGTCAACGAGCTCGAGCGATTGTCGCGCGACGGCGTTCCGATCGCCAGCCTGGTGCTCGAATGGCGGCAGCTCTCGAAGCTCAAGTCGACCTATACCGACGCGCTCCAGCAGCAGATCAACAAGGAGACGGGGCGGGTCCACACCAGTTACTCGCTGTCCGGCGCCCAGACCGGCCGACTGTCCTCGACCGATCCGAACCTCCAGAACATCCCGATCCGGACCGAGATCGGCCGCCGGATCCGCGACGCCTTCGTCGCCGAGCCGGGCCATGTCATGCTCGCCGCCGACTACAGCCAGATCGAGCTTCGCCTCGCCGCCCACATGGCCGACGTGCCGCAGCTCAAGACCGCCTTCGCCGAGGGCGCCGACATCCACAGCCTGACCGCGCAGGAGCTGTTCGGCGAGGTCACCCGCGACACCCGGGCCAGCGCCAAGACGATCAACTTCGCCATCCTCTACGGAATCTCGCGCTGGGGCCTGGCCGGCCGGCTGTCGATCACCGCCGACGAGGCGCAGGCGATGATCGACCGCTATTTCGAGCGCTTCCCTGGCATTCGCGACTATATCCATTCGACCCTCGAGGGCGTTCGCGAGACCGGCTTCACCACCACCTTGTTCGGCCGCAAGACCCATTTCCCGATGATCCGGAGCAAGACCCAGCACGAGCGCCAGGGCGCCGAGCGCGCCGCGGTCAACGCGCCGATCCAGGGCACCAGCGCCGACATCATCAAGCGGGCGATGGTGCGCATGTGCCCGGCGCTGGAGCAGGAAGGACTGGGCGACGTTCGGATGCTGATGCAGGTCCATGACGAGCTCGTCTTCGAGGTGCCCGAGGACAAGGTCGACGCCGCGAGCGCCGTCATCCGCCGGGTGATGGAGGGGGCGGCGGAGCCTGCCGTCACCCTTAGCGTGCCGCTCGGGGTCGATATCGGCACCGGCCGGAACTGGGGCGCCGCGCATTGAGCTCGGCCCCGCCTGGGGCCGAAGCGGATATCGCCGCCCTCGCCAAGGGTGGAAGGACCAACTTCTTCGGATTCCTGATCCGGCTCGCCGCGCGCCTGCCCTTCCTGTTCATCGCCGGCCGGCTCTACGGCCCGGAAGCCCTCGGCGCCTTCGCTTATGCGGTCATCGTCATGGAGTTCGCGGCACAGCTTTCGACGCTCGGCCTGAAGCGCGGCCTCGCCCAGCAGCTGGCGACGACCGACCAGCCGCACAGCTGCGTCGTCACGGACGCGATCCTCGCGGCCTTCATCGCCTCCGCCGTCTCGACCCTGATCCTGATGCTGTTTCCGCAGGCGATGTTCCCGTCCGGCGGAATCCACGGCGCCGACTGGCTGCTTCCGATGGTGATCTTCGGAATCGCCGGCGCCGACATCGCGCTCGCGGCTCTGGCCTACCGCCACGACATCGGCGCGACGGTTCGCGCCCGGGCGATCGTCGAGCCGTGGACGATCAGCATCGCCGCCGGCGCCTGCGTCCTCATATTCCCGGCCGCCGAGGACGGCACCCGCTCGCGCGACGGGCTGATCATCGCTTACGTGATCTCGGTGACGGCGGGGATGGTGGCGTCGCTTTGGCCGCTCTACCGAAGCTACGGGCTGCCTCGGGACTGGAAACCGAATCCGGCCCAGCTCCTCTCCGTCGCCCGTCGGAACATCCCGCTCGCCGCGGCCGACGCGATCGAATGGGGCTCGCGCCGGCTCGACATCGCCATTCTCGGCCTGTTCGTCGCGCCTTACTGGGTGGGCGTCTATTATGTCGGCCAGCAGGTCGCCTCGCTTCCGCAGAAATTGAAGACCAGCTTCGATCCGATCCTGGCCCCCGTCATCACCCAGAAGCTCGCCGAAGGCGACCGGCAGGCGGTGGCGAAGCAGGTGCGGCAGGTCGGCTTCTGGGTGATCGCCGCCCAGGCGGGGATCGCGCTTGCCCTGGGGATTCCCGGCGAAGCGGTGATGGGCGTGGTCGGAGCCGCCTTCGTCGGCGGCACCGGAGCGCTCGCCTTCCTGCTCGCCGCCGAAGTGGTGGCGGCGACGGCGGCGGTCTCGGAAGCGGCGCTCGTCTACGTGGCGCGGCACCGCAATTTAATGATCTCGGCGCTGATGATCGCCGTCCAGGCGGGGCTTACCGTCCTGTTCATCCAAAGCGTCAAGCTGCTTCCGCTTCGGCCGGAAAGCCTCCAGGCCTATCAGGCGGCGAGCGCCGCGGCGGCGCTGATGCTGGCGCTGGGCCTGGCTTCGGTCCTCAAGGCAAGGCTGCTCTGCCGGCTGCTCGACGCGCCGGTTCAGGGCTGGCGCTGGCCGTTGGTCTGGGCCGCGGCCGCGGCGGTGGTCGTCGGCTATGCGTTCACCGCCTTGCCGCCGTCGCTGGAGTGGATCGAGCTTGGGCTCGGCATTCCCTGCATCCTGGGCACGTTCGGAATCGTCGTCTGGTGGAAGGGTTTCACCCATGACGACCGGGTGCTGTTCCGGATGAAGAAGGGCGAGGCGCCCGAGCTTCCGCCGCCGCCCGGAACCACCCCGCCCGGAGCCGCTCCGCCTCGATAACCGTCATTGCGAGAAGCGAAGCGACGAAGCAATCCAGCCACGGCACCTGCGTCACCCGCTGCGCTGGATTGCTTCGCTGCCTCGCATGACGGTGAGATGCCGGAAGTGGCGCATCCCGGTGAACACCATCGCCAGCCCCGCCTCGTCGGCGGCGGCGATGACCTCGTCGTCGCGGATCGAACCGCCGGGCTGGATCACCGCCGTCGCGCCCGCCTCGACCGCGGCGAGGAGGCCGTCGGCGAACGGGAAGAAGGCGTCGGAGGCGACCGCGGAGCCGATCGTTCGAGCCTCGGGCCAGCCCGCTTTCGCCGCCGCGTCGCGCGCTTTCCAGGCGGCGATCCGGGCCGATTCGAGCCGGTTCATCTGGCCGGCGCCGATTCCGGCGGTGGCGCCGTCCTTGGCATAGACGATGGCGTTCGACTTGACGTGCTTCGCCACCGTCCAGGCGAACAGGCAGTCGGCGAGCTCGCGTTCGGTCGGCGGGCGTCTGGTCACCAGCTTGAGATCGTCCGGTCCGACCCGGCCATGGTCGCGCGACTGGAGCAGATAGCCGCCGGCGACCGATCTCAGGATCAGTCCGCGCCGGGTCGGATCGGGCAGGTCGTCCCAGGTCAGAAGCAGCCGCAAATTCTTTTTGCGGGCGAAGACGGCGCGCGCCGCCTCGTCGGCGGCGGGGGCGATCACCACCTCGGTGAAGATCCGGGTCATCGCCTCGGCCGCCGCCTCGTCGATCGGCTTATTGACGGCGATGATTCCGCCGAAGGCGGAAACGCTGTCGCAGGCGAAGGCCGCTTCATAGGCTTCGATCAGGCTCGCGCCGACGGCGACTCCGCAGGGATTGGCGTGCTTGACGATGACGCAGGCCGGGCCGGCGTCCCGGAATTCGGCGACCAGCTCGAGCGCCGCGTCGGCGTCGTTATAATTGTTGTAGCTGAGCGCCTTGCCCTGGACTTGCTCGGCCTGGGCGATGCCCCGGCCATGGGGGCCGGCGGGAAGGTAGAGCGCCGCTTTCTGATGGGGATTCTCGCCGTAGCGAAGCTCCTGGCCGCGGTTGAGGGTGAGCGGCAGGGTCTCGGGGAACATCTGGCCCTGGTCGGCGAAGGCGAACCATGAGGCGATCGCCGAATTGTAGCTGGCGGTGGCGGCAAAGGCCTTTGCGGCCAGATACTTGCGAAAATCCGATGACGTCGTGCCGTCATGGTCGTCCAAAGTGGTCACAAGTGACGGATAGTCGTCGGGATCGACACAGATCGCCACGAATTGGTGGTTCTTGGCCGCCGATCGCACCATCGACGGGCCGCCTATGTCGATATTCTCGATGATCTCGTCGCGCCCGGCGCCGCGGGCCACCGTCCGGGCGAACGGGTAGAGATTGACGACGACCAGGTCGATCGCGCCGATAGCGTGCTCCGCCATCGCGGCGGCATGCCCCGGGTCGTCGCGGACCGCGAGCAGGCCGCCATGGACCTTGGGGTGGAGGGTCTTGACCCGGCCGTCCATCATCTCGGGGAAGCCGGTGAGGTCGGAGACGTCCTTCACCGCCAGCCCCGCCTCGCGCAAAGCCCTGGCGGTGCCGCCGGTGGAGACGAGCTCGACCCCGTGCCGGGCGAGGACCCGCGCGAGCTCGACCAGGCCGGTCTTGTCCGACACCGAAAGCAATGCCCGGTTTATCTTCACCCTGTCGTTCAAAATTGCCTCCTAGCCGGCCCGATCCGGAATCCATCTGTCCAGGGCCACCCTTGAAGAAGGTGGACCCCGGATCAAGTCCGGGGTGACGGTGACTACCCAGCCCTGCGGAAGATCCAGGCGATGGCGGCGCCGTCGGCGGGGCTCTCGCCGCCGATCACCAGCTGCGACGTCTCGCGAAGCCGGGCGTCGCCGTCGATCCAGAGGCTGTCCTCGATCGCGAGCCGGCCGCCGCGGCAGCGGAACTGCCAGACGGTCCGGCCGCGGACCCGGAGCAGAGCGCCCTGGCCGTCCGCCGTCGTCGCCGCCTCGACGTCCGGATGGAGGTGGAAGCGGACCGCAAAGGGGATCGGCTCGGAGCGGCGGCGGCGGCCCTGGAGGGTGAGCAGATCCTGCCCGCGAAGCTCGCGCCCGTCGGCGGCCAGGGTCAGCTGGCGCTGATGGACCAGGCCGAAGCGGCGGACGTAGCCGTCGTGGCTCGCCTCGACCATGACCACCCCGGCGGTTTCGTCGCGGACCAGCTCGACCTGCGAGACGCCCTTGCCGAGGCTGCCGTCGTCATGGACGGCGGTCGAGTTGCGGTCGCCGAGGGTCAGGGTCGAATGGGCGGCGCTGCTCCTCAGCGCCTGGACGAGCTCGGCGGACAGAGCGCCGGCCGCCGGACCCGGGCCGCCGCAATTGACGACGAGGCGATGGGGGCCCTCCGACAGCTCGAGGGCCAAGGTCGAAGCGCAGCCGCCGGCGAAGGCCCGGGTCGGCGGCGGCGGCGCCGCGTCGAACAGGGCGATCACGCTCTTCGCCTCGAGCCGCTGATAGCCCCAGCCGCGCGGCTGACCGAGCGCCCGGACCCGGAGCCCGCTGCCCTCGACGGCGGCGGCGATCCGGCGCTTCGAGGCCATGTTGCCGCCCTGCCAGCTCGACAGGGCCTCGTCTCCGAGCGTGGCTCCGATCAGGGCGCCGACCGCTCCGGACAGCGCTTCGGCGACCGCCTCGGGCATGTCGCGATCACCGGCATAATAGACCGCCCGAAGCTGGGCGAGCAGCTCGACCAGCATCAGCTGCTCGTTCGGCGAACGGCTGACCAGGCCGCCGTCGTCGTGGAGCGAGGTCGACAGGGCCCTGAGCAGCCCGGCCTCGCCGCGCCCGAGCCGGGCCGGGCCGCCCTGGACGACAAGCGCGGCGGCGATCACGCCCGCCCAGGCCGTGATCCGGGCGAGGCCGGGCCGGGCTTTCTCGGCGGCCTTGTCGAGATGACGCGCACCGCGCGAGAGCGTGTTGAGGAGGATTGCGCGATAGGCGGAGTCGCGGCTCGACAATATGTAGGGCGCATAGGCCGTCCAGAAGAGGATCCGGCGGCCCCACAGATCGGCGCGCCACGCCCGTTCGGTCACCGCGTCGGCATGCTCGGCGAGCCACTTATGGACGAGCTTTTCGGCAAGCTTGGCGGCGCGCTCGCGGGTCGCGGCGGCGCCCAGATCGCGAAGCCATTCGAAGCTCTGCCAGTAATCGACAAGGTCGCCGGGCAAAGCGGGGTCGGTGAAATCCAGGCTTTCGACCGCATACGCCTCGCCGCGGCGGACGAAGCGGCCGTTCAATATCGCCTCCCCGGCCGACTTGTCGCCGGCCACCGGATCCTTGGGGACCGCGAGCAGCTTGAGCGGATGGCGGCCGCGAAGGCGAAGGGCGTGGAAAGGCGTGCGCCAGGACAGGCGGTGAAGCACCGAGGAGAGCTGCTCGCCGAGCGACGCGCCCTGGCCGCCGCCGACCCGGATCAGCCTCTTGCCCGGCGCGATCTCGCCCTCCTCCGGCGTGTCGATCTTCTCGAGCAGGCTCATCGGCGAAGGCCGCTGATGTTCGCCGCATAGCGCTCCGGGCACCGCCGCGGAATGTCGCCGTCCCGGCGACGAGGACGTCGGCGCCGGCGTCGATCGCGCGCCGGGCGGTGCCAATATCGATGCCGCCGTCCACCTCGAGATCGACGGCGAGGCCCTGCTTGTCGATCTGCTTCCTGACCGCCTCGATCTTGCGCAGCTGGCTGTCGATGAACCCCTGCCCGCCGAAGCCGGGGTTGACGCTCATCACCAGCACCAGATCGACGTCCTCGAGCACGTAATCGAGCATCTTGGCGGGCGTGGCGGGATTGAGCGCGACCCCGGCGCGCTTGCCGAGCGCCCGGATCGCCTGGAGGGTTCGGTGGAGATGGGGCCCGGCCTCGGGATGGACGGTGAGGATGTCCGCCCCCGCCTCGGCGAAGGCCTCGAGGAAGGAATCGACCGGCGAGATCATGAGATGGACGTCGAACGGCTTGGCGCTGTGCGTCCGGAGCGCCTTCACCACCGCCGGGCCGATGGTCAAATTGGGCACGAAATGGCCGTCCATGACGTCGACGTGGATCCAGTCCGCTCCCGCCTCGTCGACGGCGCGCACCTCCTCGCCGAGCCGGGCGAAGTCGGCCGAGAGGATGGAGGGGGCGATGCGGATGGGCTGCTGCACGCCCGGACGTTAACCCTGCCCGAGTCGCGCGGCAAGGAAAGGGCGCGACTTATCCCCGCTTTGTTGGGAATGTCGCCCCGGCGTCATGCGCCCGGCCTGCATTCGCCCCGTCCCGCATCGGCGGGGAATTTTGTTCGCACAAAGATCGCGAAGGCACAAAGGGGCCGGAGGTTTCGATCGCGCGCAGCGCCCTGTCCGCCGATCGATGAAGGTCGTTGCGGGCTTCGCCGCCGAAGCTTCTTCGTGCCTTTGTGATCTTTGTGCGAACCCAAATGCAGCCCTCGCCGCGACACCGCGTCCGGGTTTTCCTGCCTTCCGGGGGGCCGATCGATTGCGGCTACTACCGCCTATCGAACGATTTCGGACCGAATGATCGTCGTTCGAACTCATGTCCAAGGGTATCGTCGCGGAGCCGGGCCGATCGTTCGAGCGAGTTGCGCGGGGTTCCGGCGAACCGTGGAGAAAGAGGATGTTCAGGAAACTCAACAGGAAGACATTCGGACTGGCCGCATCTTTGGTGCTTGCCGGCGGCGCGATATCCGGCACAGCGGCCTCGGCGCAAAATTACAGCGGCCCGCTGGGGGGATGCTGGGACAGGACCGCAACTTTGTGCGGCCTTAATTGGCAGGCCTGGAGCTACATGAGCTACTCGGACTGTGAAGTCGCGGAGGCGTGCTATGCTTGCCCGGATGCCCCAATCAATTGCCCGGCGATCAGCTGGGTGGACCCGAACGAAGTGTCCTGGCACGACGGCCATGGACACTGAGACGGCTTCGCCGGCTTTGGCCGTCATGCCGGACTGATCCGGCATCGTTGAGTACCGCCGGGGAGGGCGCGACTTATTCCCGCTTTGGCGAGGGAGCGTCGCCCCGGCGTCATGCGCCCGGCCTGCATTCGCCCCGTCCCGCATCGGCGGGGAATTTTGTTCGCACAAAGATCGCGAAGGCACAAAGGGGCCGAGGTTTCGATCGCGCGCAGCGTCCTGTCCGCCGATCGATGAAGGTCGCTTCGCCGCCGAAGCCTCTTCGTGCCTTTGTGATCTTTGTGCGAACCCAAATGCAACCCTGGCCGCGACACCGCGTCCGAGTTTTCCTGCCTTCCGGGGGCGCCGATCGATTGCGGCTACTACCGCCTATTGAACGCTTTCGGACCCAATCATCGTCGTTCAAACCCGGGCGCGGGCCTATCGTTGCGGGGCCGGGCCGATCGTTCGAGGGAGTCGCGCGGGCGGTTTTCCGGCGAACCGTGGGAGAGCGATGATGTCCTGGAATCTCAACATAAGGAAGAAAACGGCGCTGGCGGCGTCGCTGGTGCTCGCGGGCGCCGCGATCTTCAGCTCGGCGGCCTCGGCGATACCCCCTCCGGTGAGGAATCCCGTGTGCGACCAGTATATGGCCAATGCGTGCATCACGACGTGGCAGGTCCTGGGCTATGGGAATTACGCGCATTGCGTCGCGCACCGGCAATGCGCGGAATGCCCGCCCTGGTATGGCTATATGTGCGGCATCGGCCCCAATTACGCCACCGAGCCCGACACCGGCACCAAGCCCTGGTGAACCGCGACGGGAGGGCTCGGGCCTTTCCCGAATCCTCCCGGTCGACGGCGCGCGGCGAGCCTTTTTGCGAACGTCATGCGGATTGGAAGCCTTCGCGCCGATTGCCATCCCCGTGGAATGAACGGGGGAAGACGGGAGCATGAGAGGAGAGCGAAAATGCTGAAGTCCATCGGTAAGACCAAGACGGTGGCTCTGCTGGCGTCGCTGGTGATGGCGACGACCGGCCTGTTCGTGCCGGCTCCGGCCTCCGCCGGCATGCCTTGCTATATGGTGGTGGCGCAGGAGTGCGCCGCAAACTGGCAGAACATGGGCTTAGGGTACACGTCGTACGAAGCGTGCCTCGAGCGCGAGTGGATCGACAGATGCTCCTTCTTCCCTCCGCCGCCGATCCCACCCTACACGGCAATCCCGCCGAACACGCCATTCTGACAATTCGAAACGTCTGAATGAGGGTCACGGCGACCCTCATTCAGCTCGGAGAAACCGGGACACCAACCTTTTCGGTCCGAAACCGGACGGGCTTCGCTTCCGCCGGCCAAGACATTGGGACGACCGACAAATCCGGGCTGTCCCGGTTTTTCTTCTTTTCCAGACCTGGCGAGGGATTGCGGCTTCTACTGCCTATTGGACGCTTTCGGACCCAATGATCGTCGTTCGGAGCGGGCCGGAGGCATATCGTTGCGGGGCCGGGCCGATCGTTCGAGCGAGTCGCGCGGGGGGTTCCGGCGAACCGTGGGAGAGCGACGATGTCCAGGAAACTCAACGTAAGGAAGAAAACGGCGCTGGCGGCGTCTCTGGTGTTTGCGGGCGCCATGATGTTCAGCTCGGCGGCGTCGGCGATCGGGACACTGCCTTTCCCGAGGGACCCGGTGTGCGACCAGCAGAAGGTCACCCAGTGCGTCTCGACGTGGCAGGCCCTGGGCTATTGGAATTACGAACATTGCGTCGCGCACCGGCAATGCGCGGAATGCCCGCCCATGTACGGCTATATGTGCGGCGTCGGTCCCAATTACGCCACGCAGCCCGACCGGGGCACCAGGCCCTGGTGAGCCGGGGCGGGAGGGTTCGGGGTCCGCTTCCGAATCCTCCCGGCCGCCGATCGGCCCTCCCGCCGGCCCTTCGCCCGCAAGGCGAGGCTTGGCCGCGGCCGGGAGCACGATCCGAAACCCGAAAGGAGAGCGACGATGATGAAGGCGTTCAAGAGGATGAGCTCGACGCTGCTGGCGTCCGTGACCCTCGCGGCCGCGGGCCTGTTCGTGCCCGCTCCGGCGCAGGCGAATTTAACCTGGCGTTGCGAATTCATAGTTTACCAATATTGCACGGCCAATTGGCAGGCCCTCGGCTTCTACGGCCCCGACGACTGTTCCTGGTATTGGAGCGAGGCGGCCTGCCATCAGTATCCGCCCAATCCGTGGGATCCCAACTGGCCCTATCTGCCTCCGGTCCCCTGAGCCGGGATTCCGAGGGGTCCGGACCTCGACCCTCCTCGACCCCGCTATTGCCGTTCGCGCGCCGGCCCGTGCCTTGAAAGAGAGGCCCTGGCCGCCGCGGGGACCGGCTGTCCAACGCAAGCAGGAGAGTGACGATGATGAAAGGGTTCAAGAGGATGAGCTCGACGATGCTGGCTTCCGTGACCCTCGCGGCCGCGGGCCTGTTCGTGCCCGCTCCGGCGCAGGCGATCTACGACTTCGGTTGCAGCGCCAAGGTCTGGCAATATTGCTCGGCCAATTGGCAGGCCATCGGCTACGGCTTTTACGGCCCCGAAGACTGTTACTGGTTCTTCCATGAGGGGCACTGCCGCCAATATCCCCCCAATCCGTGGGATCCCAACTGGCCCTACCTGCCTCCGGTCCCCTGAGCCGGGGCGGCGCGGGGTCCGGGACCCGACCCTCCTCGACCCCGATACGCTCGCGGGCTCCGGCCGGCGCTGGAACATGGTCAAACCTGAAAGGAGAGTGACGATGATGAACGGGTTCAGGAGGATGAGCGCGACGATGCTGGCGTCCGTGGCCCTCGCGGCCGCGGGGCTGTTGGTGCCCGCTCCGGCGCAGGCGAACTTCACCCCGCTCTGCCTGCAAAGAGTTGCCCAATATTGCACGGCCCATTGGCAGGCCCTTGGCTTCAGCAGCCAGTACGAGTGCTCCTGGTATTGGAGCGATGTGGCCTGCTATCAATATCCTCCCCAGCCGTGGGATCCCAACTGGCCCTATCTGCCTCCGGTGCCCTGAGCCGGGGCCCAGAGGGCCGGAGCTTGGCCCTCCTCGACCCCGCAATGCCGTTCGCGCGCCGGCCTGCGCCTCGAGAGCGAGGCCCGGGCCGTCGCGGGGACCCTGTTGTCCAACTCGACAAGGAGAGCGACATGCCGATGAGATTTAGAAGAATGAGCCAAACGCTGCTGGCTTCGGCGGCGCTCGTAACCGCGAGCCTGATGGTGCCCGCTTCGGCGAAGGCGCAAGGCCCTTACAACGCGTGGTGCATGCAATATTTCAAGAATTGGTGCTCGGGCCATTGGCAGGCCGAAGGCTTCGCCTCCTTTTCGGAATGCATGATCTTCTACCTGGAGTTGCAGTGCCGATACGATTGGTAAGGCGCGGCCGAGGGTGAGGGGATAGCGCGCGCCCTCACCCCGGTTCGCTTCGCGAACCTGTCCATGCGCAGGAGGGAGAGGGGCATCTCCATCGGCCCCATTGAACGGTTTCGGACCCAATGCTCGTCGCGCGATCCGGGCGCAGGCGTATCATCGCGGAGCCGGGCCGATCGTTCGAGCGAGTCGCGCGGGGGTTTCGGCAACCGTGGGAGAATGGGAATGGCCAGAATATTAGGGAAGACAAGGGCGCTGGCGGCGTCGCTGGTGCTGGCGGGCGCCGCGATGTTCAACACCGCGGCCTCGGCGGAATATTATCCGGGCGACCCGGATTGCTGGCAGCAGGTCATATCCGAATGCTCCACCAAATGGCAGGCGTGGGGTTACCACAATTACGCGGATTGCGCCCGGGTGGAGCCGTGCATGTATTGCATGAACGGCTATATGTGCGGCTGGATCGACTATTGGGCCCCCGGCAAGCATGGGGAGGGCTGAACCCGGTCCCTTACCCAAAGGCATTCGGCCCACATCCGACGTCTGGCCACCTCCCTCGGCCCGTTTGAACGCTTTCGGACCCAATGCTCGTCGTTCGAATTCGAGCGCAGGGTTATCGTTGCCGGGCCGGGCCGATCGTTCGGGCGAGTCGCACGGGCGATGGCCGGCCAACCGTGGGAGAATGAGGATGCTTAGGAAACTCCAAATGAGGAAGAAGACGGCTCTCGCCGCATCTTTGGTGCTCGCGGGTGCGGCGATCTTCGCGGCCCCGGCAGGCGCGCGCGGCCCGCTTCCGCCCGACCCTGCGTGCGTGCAGCAGGTCCAGAACGATTGCAGCGTCAACTGGCAGGCCCGCGGCTACCATAATTATAATGACTGCGTCATCGATCAGACCTGCAACGTCTGCCATGTCTATCTGTGCGGCGGCATCTACTACGCGACCGGGACGGTGGAGCCCGGCAAGCCGGAGTGAATTCGGACGCGAGGGTTCGGGTTTCTCGAGCCCTCGCGGCTGAAGACCGCCGGCGTGCAGCCGGCGCGAAATTCCAGAGGAGAGGATGATGCCGAAGGAATATAAGAGGATAAGCGGGACGCTGCTGGCTTCGGCGGCGCTCGCGACCGTCGGCCTGCTGGCGCCCGCGTCCGCCAATGCGCAGGTGTGGTACAGCCCGGGCTGCATCGAGTATTTCACCAATTATTGCGCCGCCAATTGGCAGGCCCAGTCGTTCGCGTCGCCCGCGCAGTGCGTCGCACATTATAAGGAGACGGCCTGCAAGGGCTACACGACCTATCCGGACTACCTCGTCTCTCCGACGACCGGCCGCGCCGAGCCCTGGTGATCGAAGCGGGAGGGCTCGGCTCCCGAGCCCTCCCGGCAAATGCAAGGCCAAGTAGATTCGCAAGTAACTCCGTATGCGGAGGTGAGATCGGCCAAGACGCTGTCGCGCTTTCTTTGATTACTCGAAATTTTCTCCCCCGGATTTTGCAGCCGATTCGGTTACAAAAGAGACGGTTGTCGGGGAATTACCATATTGTTCGGCGACCGTCCGGGCTTAACCTTACTGGAGCGACTCGCCTGCAGCGACTTCGATGGTCGCACCGCGTCGGGGCGCACTCGAACAGGGAGAGAGACATGCCGAACGGAAGCAAAAAACTATTTGCCGCCTTTGCCGCTGCGATGTCGCTGGCGGCACCCGGGCTGCCGGCGGCGCCGGCGGAGGCCCTGCCCCCGAACTATGGCAGTTGCCAGTACGATCCCTATTGGTACGGCTGGTACAGGAATTATGTCACCCATCGGGAACCCTGCACTCCGACCCCGTCAGAATATTTCGGCACTTGCGTCTATGATGAACTGAGCGGGAATTGGTACAGGTTCTACGTCACGCATATTGAGCCCTGCGATCCTCCTTATTGACAGGCTGATGGCGGGCTGAGGCCCGAGGCGACCCGGAGCGGGGATCTCGGGAAGGCTACGACCTGTCGGCTTTCGCCGGGATGACGTCAGAGGCGCCGGAAGCGGGCGATGAAGAAGCCGTCGGCTCCGCCCGCCTCGGCGAACAGGCCTGGGAGGATCCGGACTCGATTGCCTTCGACCGGGATCTGAGCCGGCAGAGTGCCGGCCTCGATATGGGCGGCCTCGAAATCGGGGCGGCCGGCCAGGAACGCCTCGACCGCCGCCTCGCCTTCCTCGGGCTCGAGCGAGCAGACCGAATAGACCAGGGTGCCGCCGGGCTTCAGCCAGCCGGCGGCGCGGGCGAGCATCGCCTTCTGGCCTTCGGCGAGCTCGGCGATCGCTCGCGGGCGGACCCGATGGAGGACGTCGGGGTGGCGGCGGTAGATCCCGGTCGCGGAGCAGGGGGCGTCGAGGAGGATGGCGTCCACCTTGTCGGGCGGCGACCAGCGCAGGATGTCGGCGGCGATCACTTTCGCCGACAGGTTGGTGCGGGCGAGATTCTCGGAAAGTCGGGCGAGACGACTTTCGGACGAGTCGACGGCGGTGACCTCGAAGCCGGCGCTGGCCAGCTGCATCGTCTTGCCGCCCGGCGCCGCGCACAGGTCGAGCGCGGTCCGTCCTTCGCCCGGGCCGAGCAGGCGCGCCGGAAGGGAGGCGGCGATATCCTGGACCCACCAGCCGCCTTCGCCATAGCCGGAGAGGCCGGCCACCGCGACCCGGGCGGGAAGGCGCAAATGGCCCGGCATCAGGCGGATGCCCTCCATCTCGGCCGGCGGCTCGGTGCCGGCGGCGAAGACGAGGTCGAGCGGCGGCGGCGCGGCGAGCAGCCTCGCCGCCTCGATCGCGACCGCCTCGCCCCAATTGCGGGTCCAGCGCGCCTCGACCGCCGCGGGCAGCGACGGCAACGCCGGAAGCGCCGCGCTTTGGCGCATCAGGGTGCCGAAGACTCCGTGAACCAGCTTGCGCGGGCCGCCCTCTACCAGCGGCAGGACGGTCGAGATCGCGGCATGGGGCGGGGTATCCAGCGCCAGCGCCTGGACGAGCGCGATCCGAAGGGCGAAGCGGGCCTTGGCGTCGTCGGGAAGCCGGTTGCGGGTGGCGCCGTCGATGAGGGCGTCGAGATCGCCGAGGCGGCGCAGGGTCTCGGCGGCGATGGCGTGGGCGAGGCCGCGGTCGTTGGGCGCCAGGCCACGGGCGGCGGTGTCGAGCGCGGCCTCGAGCGGAAGGCCCTTGCGAAGCACCGCATCGAGCAGGCTCAAGGCGGCTCGGCGGGCGGGGACGCCCGCCGGATCGGGAGGACGGTTCACCACGAGGAAAGCCAGGGCCAGGACAAATAGGCCGCCGCTCCGAAGGCGCACCAGAAGCAGACGCCCAGCAGCGCGGCAGCCCATTCGGGCACGGGGTTCAACGGCTTTTCATGCACGGGCACCTTCGAATGGTCGCGAAAATAGTCCAGAGTCGCGAGCTCGACAAGGAAATCGCCGGTTCTGAGGAAGAAGGCGTAAAAGAGGTTCAGCGCGATATACATCACGAAGCTGATGACGATTTCCGCCACGATTGGGAAAATGAACCTGAAAGCGACCTCGAGGATGAAGTTCATCCGCGGCGGCGCCGGCCGAGGGGATCGAGGGCGCTGGCTCCGGCCCGGCGCGTGCGAGGGACCGCAGCGCGGGGCGCCGCGGACGCGAACTCGCCGGCCATGGCCTGGAGGGCGGCGATCCGATTGGCGGTATCGGGGTGGGTCGAGAAGAAGCGGTCGCGGCCGGTGCCCGACGGCACGATGTAGAGCGAGGCCGCCGCCGGGTTGCGCATCGCCACCGGGCTTGGAATCCGTGCCGCGCCCTGGTGGAGCTTGGCGAGCGCCGAGGCGAGGGCCCGGGGATCGCCGCAAATCTCGGCGCCGGCACGGTCCGCGCCATATTCGCGGGTGCGGCTGATCGCGAGCTGGACGAGCATCGCCGCGAACGGCGCCAGAAGCATCGCCGCGATCATCGCGATCGGATTGGAGCGATCGCCGCCGCGGAAGAAGAAGCCGAAATTGGCCAGCATCGAGATGGCGCCGGCGATCGTCGCCGTCATCGTCATCACCAGGGTATCGCGGTTGCGGACGTGGCCGAGCTCATGGGCCATCACCGCGGCGACCTCCTCCCTGGTGAGGAGGCCGAGCAGGCCGGTGGTCGCGGCGACGGCGGCATGGGCCGGATCGCGGCCGGTGGCGAAGGCGTTGGGGTGGGGCGAATCGACCAGATAGACTCGCGGATTGGGAAGGCCGGCCCGGGCGGCGAGGCCATGGACGATGCCGACGAACTGGGGGCAGTCGCTTGCCGTCACCTCCTTGGCATCATGCATCGAGAGAACGATTCGGTCGGCGTTCCAATAAGTGACGAGGTTCATCGCGGCCGCGACGACCAAAGCGAGGATTGCGCCGCGCGGGCCGCCGAGGGTGAAGCCGAGGCCCATGAACAAAGCGGTCATCGCCGCCAGCAGCATCAGGGTCCGAAAATGGTTCATCCTTGCGTCCAGGCCTCCGTCACCCGAAATGTGGGGGATGAGCGCGCCATCTTCAATCGGCAGGGCCGGGCGGCGGCCCTCGCATGTGAAGCCGCCGGAGCACCTTTCACCGAGCCCGCCTTTGCCCGAGCCGGGACCGGAGGCGGAGGGAGAGGAGCATGGCGGGCCGAAGGGCGAGGAGCCGACCCGCTACGGCGACTGGGAGAATAAGGGCATTTGCTGGGATTTTTAATACCCCTCTCCCTGGAGGGGAGAGGGGTTTAAACTCCTTCGGACCGCAAGGGCCTCGACAGAAGCCGTTCCACCACCTCGTCCACGCTCGCTTCCCCGGCCAGCAGCGCGCAGACCGCGGCGACGATCGGCATGTCGACGCCCGCCGCCCGAGCCGCCTTCGCCAGCACCGGCGCGGTATGGGCGCCCTCGGCCACGGTGCGCCGGTCGGCGAGCAGCTCCGCCGCGCGTCCCCCTTCGCCCAGGCCCTTGCCGAGGCTGAAGTTGCGCGAGCTTGTCGACGAGCAGGTGAGGACGAGGTCGCCGAGGCCGGACAGTCCCGCCAGAGTTTCGGCGCGGGCGCCGCGGGCGAGGCCGAAGCGGGTCATCTCCGCGAAGCCGCGCGAGATCAGGGCCGAGCGGGCGTTCTGGCCGAGCCGCCGGCCCTCGACCACGCCGCAGGCGATGGCGAGCACGTTCTTGACCGCCCCGCCGATCTCGGCGCCGACCACGTCGTCGGAAAGATAGGGACGGAACCAGGGGCGGGCGATCCGGGCCCGGAGCCGCTCGCCCAGGGCCCGATCGGCGACGGCGAGGGTGACGGCGGCGGGGAGGCCGGCGGCGACCTCGTGGGCGAAGGTCGGGCCGGACAGCACCGCGATCGGCGCCTTCGGCTGAGCCTCGCGGGCGACGTCGTGCATCAGCGCCATCGTCGCTTCCTCCATGCCCTTCGAGCAGAGGATGAGGGGAATATCGAGGCCCGGCATCGCGGCGAGGACCTTGCGCATATGCTGGGCGGGGGTGACGACGAGCAGGGCGTCGCAGCCGGCGAGGGCTTCGAGGTCGTTGGTGGCGCGGATCATCGGATCGAGCCTGGTGCCGGCGAGGAACAGCCGATTCTCATGGTCGCTGTTGACGCTCTCGACCACCTCGGGCTCGAGCGCCCACAAAAGCGCCTCGCCCCCGCCCGCCGCCACCTGGGCGAGCGCCGTCCCCCAGGCACCGCCGCCGAGAATCCCGATCTTCACGCCTTCACCCCAGCGCCGCGGACCTTCTCGGCCTCCGGGTCGAGCGGCCAGCGGGCGCGGGCGGGGGCGTCGAGCGGATCGGTGAGGCCGGCCTCGAAGCGGAGCGCCCCGGCCCAGGCGATCATCGCGGCATTGTCGGTGCACAGCCAGAGCGGCGGGGCGACGAAGGGCAGGCCGTGGGCCGCGGCGAGCCGGGTCAAGGCGAGGCGCACCTTTTCATTGGCGGCGACTCCTCCGGCGACGACCAGGGCGGTCGCCTCAGGAACCCGACCGAGCGCCTGGCGGGTGCGGTCGACGAGACTGTCGACCACCGCCTGCTGGAAGGAAGCGGCGATGTCCTCGGTGCGATACCGCCCGCTGTCACGCGCGCGAAGCACGGCGCTCTTGAGGCCCGCGAACGAGAAATGCGGCTCGGCCGAGCCCAATAAGGGGCGCGGCAGCGGCACCGCGGCGCAATCGCCACCCAGCGCCGCCCGCTCGACCGCGGGGCCGCCGGGAAAGCCGAGGCCGAGCAATTTGGCGGTCTTGTCGAACGCCTCCCCGGCGGCGTCGTCGATGGTGGTGGCGAGGCGGCGGTAGCGGCCGAGGCCCTCGACGTGAAGCAATTGGCAATGGCCGCCGGAGACGAGGAGCAGGAGGTAGGGGAAAGCGAGGCCCGGATCGCTCAGCATCGGCGACAAGGCATGGCCCTCGAGATGGTTGACGGCGACGAGCGGCTTGCCGGCGGCGAGCGCCAGCCCCTTGGCGGCGACGAGTCCGACCAAGACCCCGCCGATCAGGCCGGGCCCGGCGGTCGCGGCGATCGCGTCCACCTCGGCGAGAGCGACTCCGCTTTCCGCAAGCGCCTGCTCGATCAGCTTGGGCAGGATCTCGACATGGGCTCTCGCCGCGATCTCTGGAACCACTCCGCCGAAGGGGCTGTGGGCGCTTTCCTGCCCCGCCAGGCAATGGGCGAGAATGTGGCGGTCGGAGGTAACCAGGGCGGCCGCCGTCTCGTCGCAGCTCGATTCTATGCCGAGGATGAGGCTCATGCCCGCTTCCCTGCCACCGCCGCACCCGCTAGCACAAGCGGCGCATGCAGCCGATCCTTCGCCTCGGAACCCGCGGATCGCCGCTCGCGCTCGTCCAGGCGCGGCTGGTGGCGACGGCGCTTCGCGACGCCCATGGCTGGGGCCCGGAGCTGATCGAGATCGAGCCGATCGCGACCAGCGGCGACCAGCTTCGTGACCGGACGATCTCCGAAATGGGCGGCAAGGCCCTGTGGACCCGGGAGCTGGACCTGGCCCTGCTCGACGGCCGGATCGACCTCGCCGTCCATTCGATGAAGGACGTCGAGACGATAAGGCCGCCGGAGCTGGCGATCGCCGCCATATTGGAACGCGCGGACGTGCGCGACCGGCTGGTCGGCGCCGCGAGCCTCGCCGTCCTGCCCGACGGCGCCCGGGTCGGCACCTCGTCGCCGCGGCGGGCGGCGCAATTGCTGGCTCGGCGGCCCGATCTCGTCATCGTCCCGTTTCGCGGCAATGTCGAAACCCGGCTTCGAAAGATCGATCTCGGCGAGGTCGACGCAACCCTGCTCGCCGCCGCCGGGCTCGAGCGGCTGGGCCGGAGCGACGTCGGCGCGGTGCTGGAGGATTTCCTGCCGGCGCCGGCGCAGGGGGCGATCGGGGTCGAGGTTCGAAGCGCCGACCGGCGGACCCGGACCCTGGTCGCGGCGATCGACCATCGCCCCACCCATTCGTGCGTCGCGGCGGAGCGGCGCCTGCTGGAGGGGTTGGGCGGGAGCTGCCGCTCGCCGGTCGCGGCGCTGGCCGTGCTCGAAGGCCGCGAGATTCGGCTTCGAGCCGAGATCCTGAGCGAGGACGGGAGCGAAACGGAGCGTTGCGACCGCACCTATGCGGCCGGTGACGAGGCGGCGCCGCTCGAGCTGGCGCGCGCGATGCTGGGCGCCGCGTCGCCGAGGCTTCGGGCGCTGTTCGCCCTGTGAAGCTGCTGATCCTTCGGCCGGAGCCGGGGGCGTCCGAGACCGCGGCGCGGGCGCGGGCGATCGGCCTCGAGCCGGTCGTCGCGCCGCTCTTCGCGATTGCCGGAGTGGCCGGGCCGCCCGTCGACCCGGCGCTTTACGACGCGGTCCTTCTGACCAGCGCCAACGGCGCCCGTCACGCGCCGCCGGGCCTCACCCGGCTGCCGTGCTTCGCGGTTGGGGAAAGTACCGCAGAGGCGGCCCGGGCGGCGGGGTTCGCCGAGGTTCGGACCGGACCCTTCGACGGGGCGGCGGCGGCCGCGATGATGGCGGCGGCGGGGGTGGCAAGGGCGCTCCATTTATGCGGGCGCGATCATCTCGCCGTCGAGGCGGCGGGAGTCGCGATCGAGCGGCGGACCGTCTACTCGGCGGAGCCGGTTCCGAGCGACGGATTCGAGGGACCGGCGGTGGCGATGATCCATTCGGCCCGCGCCGGCGCGCGCTTCGCCCGGCTTGCCGGAAACCGGGCCGCGATCGCCATCGCCGCGATCAGCCCCGCGGCGGCGGCGGCGGCCGGCGAAGGGTGGGCGGCGAAGGCCGTGGCGGCGGCGCCGCGCGATCAAGCCTTGCTGGAGCTTGCCGCCAAGCTGTGCAATCATGACCGAGGACGTGGTGAGGAACGGCGATGGACTATGAGCCGGGACGGGTGACGGCGAAGCCGAGGCGGCCGCTCTGGCAGCTGCTCGCTTTGCCGCTCGCCGCCTTCCTGGCCGGACTCGCGGCGATGGGCTGGCTGCTTGCCCGATGGGGCACGGCGGCGGCGTTTCTCGGAGTGGCCCCGGCCCCGCCCGCAATCGTCGAGCCGGCGCCGCAGGCGATGACCCTGGAACGCGAACCGGCCGTCGCGGCACCCGCCGAGGCCCCGGCGGGCGAGCGGCTGGTGATCGACCCGGAGACGACCCGGCGGGTCAACCGGCTCGAGGAGAGGCTCGCTTTGCTCGACCTCCAGTCGCGCACCGCGGTCGGCAACGCCGACCGGGCGGAGGGCCTGCTCGTCGCCTTCGCGGCCCGGCGGGCGATCGATCGCGGCGTGACCCTGGGCTATATCGAGACCCTGCTTCGGCAGCGCTTCGCCGCGACCGAGCCGCAGGCGGTCGCGACCGTTCTCACCGTCGCTCGCCAGCCGGTCACCGTTCAGAGCCTTCAGAAGCAGTTCCAGGAGGTCGCGCCGCATCTTTCCGGCGGCGGCCAGGGGCAGAGCTGGTGGGGCGCGTTCAAGACCGAGATGGCGGGCCTGATCACCATCCGCCGCGAGAATACGCCTTCGACCCAGCCGGCCGAGCGCCTGCGCCGGGCCGGCCAGAGCCTCGAGGCGGGGCAGGTCGAAGTGGCGTTGCTCGAAGTGCTGAGGCTTCCCGGCCACGAACGGGCCGATCCCTGGATCGCCAACGCCCGCCGCTACGTCGCCTCCCATCGCGCGCTGGACCGGCTCGAGAGCGCCGCCTTGCTCGAGCCAAGGGCGCCTTTACCCCAGCCGGCCGCCAAGGCGCGCTGAACCGTCATTGCGAGGAGCGAAGCGACGAAGCAATCCAGTGGGCTCGGACGCCGCTCTGGATTGCTTCGCTTCGCTCGCAATGACGGCTTAAATCTCAAGCAGGGCGTAGGGCCGCCCGAAGGCCGGCTCGACCACGAACTGGGCGCAATTGAAGACCGGAACGCCGCCCGGCGTATGCCCCGAATAGGCGCCGCGATGCGCGTGGCCGTGAACCACCGCCTTGACGTTGTCGAAGCGGTCGATCGCATGGGCGAGGCGCGAGGAGCCGAGGAAGGGATAGATTTCGAGCGGCTCGCCCGCCACCGTCTCGGGGATCGGCGCGTAATGGAGGACGGCGACGACCCGATCGGTCCGAAGCGACCGGAGCGCGTTTTCGAGAAGCCTCGCCTCGTTGCGGGCTTCGTCGACGAAGACCTTGATCGCGTCCTCGCCGAACGCCCCGAGCTCGCCGCGGCCGAAGCCGCCGATGAAGCCCTTGGCGCCGGCAAATCCGACCCCTTCGATCACCGCCGCCTGCTCGCCGAGCATGGTCACTCCGGCCGACTGCAGGATCCGGACCACTTCGTCGGCCTGGCCGGCCTCGTAATCGTGATTGCCGAGCACCGCGACCACCGGGATGGTGCAGGCGCGCAGATCCTCGGCGAGGATCTCGGCTTCCGCGATCTTGCCGAAATTGGTCAGGTCGCCGGCCAGAGCTAGGACTCCGGCGGCCTCGCTGATCTCCTCGAACAACGCCCGGTAGCGATTGTGGCAGGTCTCGGTGACGTGGAGGTCGCCGATCGCGGCGACCGTGAGCGGCTTAGTGGTGGTGGGGGCGTTCATGCTTCTCGTCCACTCCCTTGCCGACGACGTCGGCGAAGCCCCATTCGGTCACGTCCACCACATAATCGGTCGGGCTGATCAGCCGGCCGCGGCAGATCTTGATGCTGGCCGGGGGCATCTCGTCCTGGGCCTTGAGGCGCTCGAGAAGCTCTTCGTAGAGCCAGCGCGGGATGAGGTCCCGCTCGGTCGGGTAGACGAAGCGGAAGTTGAGAACGTTGATCAGCAGCACCTCCCAATAGAGCTCCATGTTCGACAGCAGCCACTTCCAGTCGATCTCGTCATGCTTGATCAGGATGGCGTGAACGATATCGGCGCCGTCGTAGCGGTAGCGGGTCTGGAGGAAGAGCTTCGAGAGGATGAACTGGGTCGGCGGGGTCACCCGAACGGTCGTCCCATAGACCTCCGCCTCATAGGCGACCGCGAACCATTCGTCGGTGATCGGGATGCTTGCGGACGAGATGTTGAAGATCACGTCGAAGAAATGGTCGCCGCGCCAGACCTTCCCGATCCAGCGCTCGTCCTCCATCTCGATCTCGAACCCGCGCGACTTGAAGAAGCCGAGGATCTTGGGCGCGTCGCTCGGCTTGCAGAAGACGTCGAGATCCTTGGTCGGGCGGGTGATCCCGGTGAAGCAGGACAAAGCGTAGGTCCCCGACAGAAGGAAGGGTATCTCCGATTCCCTGAGCAGCTTCAGGCTCTCGACATAGAAACCGACCGCCTCCGGGGGCGGTTCGAAGGTCGAAGCGTCGAGCGTGTCGAGTTGTTTGCTCAATTGTCCCCGCAGACGTGCCGCGGCCGAACGCGGCGGGACGCCGCGCCCTGCCGGGCCGCCTAGAGAACGGGGCGGCGGGACGGGGGTTCCACGCACCCGCGGCAATCCCGCGCCCGGCCTTGCCGCCCGGCCCTTTTCACCGAGCAAGCGGGGGTTCCGCCGATCAGACGGCCTTCAGCGAAATATTGTCGAAATCGGCATATTTACCGATCGACTCGCTATCGAGAATCAAGGTGATGAAGACCGTCCCGTGAATGGCGGTGAAGGTGTGGGAGCCTCCTGTGCTGGTGAACTGAAAGTAATTGTTGGATGTCTGCGACGTACCCACCCGTATGAGGGGCGTGGCCGTACCGCCAAGGATCTGCGCCGAGATCTGATATTGTTGCCCGATAACCGTCGGCACGCTCTGATAGGCCAAGCCGTAAATCGCGCCGTTGGTGATCCGAAGGGCCCCGCCGACCACCGACAAATTCGCCGAATTGCCCGGAGTCCAGCCCGTCGTGCCGCTGTTGAAATTGCCGTTGACGAGGAGCTCCGGTCCGAAAGGATCGCCCCCGCTCATGTCGAAATAAATCCATCCGCCCGCGGCCACGCGCTTGATATAGAGGCGATTGTTCGTGCGGTCGAAAGCGAGCGTGCCCTGCGCCGGCGGCGCAACGAAGTCAGAGTCGGCGATCGCGCCGTTCTTGACCAGCGAAACGTCGGCGTAGCAACTCGTCACCGGATGGAAGTTGACGTTGGTGAACGTGAAGCTCGTCACCCCCGTCGTGTCCTTGAGCGTCAGCGAAGTGACATTCGTCGCCGACAGGCGGTTCACCGAATCGCTCAGCTTCAGGCTGTCGATCAGGACCGTGCCGCAATCCTGAAAATGACCGACCAGCGCGGGCGTGGTCGACAGACCCTGCCAGCATTCCTCCATGATCACCGACTGGACCTTCTGACAATGGACACCGCGCCCGGTTTCCGCGGAAGTGACATTCTGGCGCAGACCCGAGAGATGGACATGGGCAATCGTGCCCGTCGTCGGCTTTGCGACGATGCCGTGGAGTGCGCCCTCGTCGAGCCGAGTCCCGCGAAGTCGGAACACGCCGTCCCGCCGAACGCCCCCGGAGCCTTCAACGGGCGTATCGGCCCGAACCCAACCAAGAGTGCTGCCGAAACCGCTCTTGCTATAGGTCAATCCGTCGAAATAGCCGTAGTCGATAAAATTGCTGAACTCGTCGCGATACGCGGCCCAGTTTTTGTTCTCGACCACCGAGTTCGCATAGCCGCCCGAGGTGGCGTCGACAAAACAGCCCCCGAACATGCAGGCGTACGTGTCCAGATAGGAGTTGCTCGCGTAAACGACCGCGTCCTGGGCCAGCAGACCCAGGAACGCGCACCGCTCGATCGACGCCGAGACGCCGTTGAGGTTCAGCACGCGCCGCGCGTCTCGCGTAGCCCCGGGCACCCCCAGGAAACGAAGTTCGATAAACTCCACGCCGCCCGAAGTGAAAGCAAGGGCATCGGTGCCGTCAGCCATGCCGATCCAGATGGCCGAGTCCATCCCAATTCCGACCAACCTCGTTTCCGTGCTCGCCGCTTCTCCTCCGAGCGCCACCGTGCTGACGGGGCTGGTCAGGAAGAATCGTCCGTCGACGAGCAGCGTTCCTCCCCGCGCATCCCGAATGGCGTCGAGTGCCGCTTGAAGGGCGGCGGAGCAATCCGTGCCGAAGACCGCTCCAGCCGCGGTCACCGTCACAGCGGCCGCGTTGGACAAAGTGACCTCGGTCGAAGACGCGAACGATGCGATCGTGGTGCGCAGCTTGGCCCCGGAAGCTCCGGCGCCGGCGACCACGATCGACTTGCCGACGTCGCCCGATGCGAAGGGGGCCGACGCGCTGATCAGGACATTCGTGCTCGCCGTCATCGCGGCATCGCGAATTTCGAGCGCGTCGGATACGGCGCCAAAGCTGGTAAGCGTGATTTCAGCCATTTTCGGGTTCCTCTTCTGGGTTACGCGTTCGGCCGAACCACAAGGAACCCCACTCCCAGGCGAACGTCGATGGCCTAGCAGCGGGAACGCGGCCGCGCCAGCGCAAAAGAACAAACAGGGGACGCAAGGCGTTTCGAGTTAATGCCCACGGCCCCTGCTTACCAGGGACCGCGCCTGTCCAAAGGCCGCGACCTTACGGCTGGGCGGGAGCCTCGGTGGCCGGCTTCATATCGATGAGGGTGACGATGAATTCGAGCTCGGCGTCCGGCGGGATGGTGCCGGGGACGCCCGCGGGCCCATAAGCCAGCGCGGACGGAATCCAGAAGCGGTAGCGTCCGCCCTTCTGCATGAGCTGCAGCGCCTCCGCGAAACCCGGCACCACCCCTTTTACCGGGAAGGCGGTGGGCTGCGGGCCGGCATCGAACAACGTACCGTCGGCGAGATGGCCTTCGTAGGTGACCAGGACCAGATCGGCGGCCGTCGGCTTCGCTCCCGCCCCGGGCCTCAAGGTCTCGAAACGCAGGCCTGAAGGCGTCGTCACGACGGCGCGGGCGGACACGGCCGGGATGAAGGAACGGGGCGGAGCCGGGGCGGGAACGGCCGCGGCGAGGAGAAGGGACAGGCTAAGCATTCGGACTCCCGGCCGCCATGTCCAGCCGGCGGAAAAAACTGGAGCGGGCGAAGGGATTCGAACCCTCGACCCCAACCTTGGCAAGGTTGTGCTCTACCCCTGAGCTACGCCCGCTCTGAGCCGCGCCGGCTGCGACAAGCGCCCCGGCTGAGGTAAGGCGGCGGCTGCTAGCATGGGGTCCGCCACCCGGCAAGGGGCTAGATAGACTTGGCAGAAGGCCGCGCGATCCCACATAGGCGGCAACAAGGCGTATTGGCTTGGAAAGGCGGATTGTGGCGACATTGGGCATGAGCGCGGCGGAGAAGGAAGCGCTCGAAAGCTTCCGGCGCGACGTCATCGAGCCGTCGATGACCTCGCTCGTCATCGTCGATTTCTGGGCGGAATGGTGCGGCCCCTGCAAGCAGCTGACCCCGATCCTGGAAAAGGTCGCGGCCGATTATGCGGCGAAAGGCGTCCGGCTGGTCAAGATCGACGTCGATTCGAACAAGATCATCGCCGACCAATTCCGGGTCCAGTCCATTCCCACCGTCTATGCCATCTTCCAGGGACAGCCGGTCGCCGATCTGTCGCCGGCACGGACCGAAGCGCAGCTGATCCGGTTTCTCGACCAGATCCTCGAGCAATTGCCGGTCGAAGGCGAGGCCCAGCAGATCGAGGCGGAAATCGAGCCGCTGATCGCCATGGCCGAGGAAGTCCTCGCCGGCGGCGACTCCGAGCGCGCCGAGAAGATCTTCGCCCAGATCCTGGAGATGGCGCCCGACCATGCCGGAGTGATCGGCGGCCTTGCCCGGGCGTTGATCGCCGCCGGACGGACGGACGAGGCGGGCGCCTTGCTCGACGGCGCTCCGGAAAGCGCCGCCAAGGACCCGGCGATCGCCCGCGCCCGTTCGGCGCTCGCTTTGGCGCAAGGTGGCCGCGCCGGGCGTCGATACGTCCCAGCTCGAACGCCGGATCGCCGCCGACCCCGACGATCATGAGGCCCGCTTCGAGCTCGCCGGAGCGCTCATGGCGGCGGGGGACCGCGATTCGGCCGCCGACCAGCTGCTCGAGAGCATCGGCCGCGACCGCGACTGGAACGAAGGCGCCGCCCGTAAGCGGCTCCTTCAGTTGATGGAGGTGGTCGGGCTCGAAGATCCCTGGGCGGGCGCCCAGCGCCGGCGCCTGTCGGCGATCCTCTTCACCTGATGGCGGAGGACAAGCCGCTCCGGCTCCCCGTCTTCCCGCTCGCGGGGGCGCTGCTTTTCCCCCGCGCGCAGCTTCCGCTGCACATTTTCGAGCCGCGCTACCGGGCGATGGTCCGCGACGCGCTCGCCGGCAACCGGTTGATCGGGATGATCCAGCCGCGCGGCCCGGACGAGCCGCCGCCGCTTTTCGAAATCGGCTGCATCGGTCGAATCGCCGGCGCCGACGAGCTGGAGGACGGACGGTTCAACATCGTCCTCGAAGGCCTGGGCCGCTTCCGAATCGTCCGCGAAGCGAAAGTCGACACTTTGTACCGCCAGGCCGACGTCGAGCGCGGCGGCTTCGGCGATTCGGCCGAAGCCGAGCCGCTCGGTCTCGCCCAGCGCGCCGAGCTCGAGCGCGAGGCGCGCCGCTATGCCGACGCGCTCGGCTATTCGGTCGACTGGGATGCCGTCACCCGTCTCGACGACGAGATGCTGGTCAACGCCATCGCGCAGGTGGCGCCGTTCGATGTCGGCTCCAAGCAGGCCCTGCTCGAGGCCCCCGACATCGCCGAGCGCTGCGATCTCCTCGTCCAGTTCATGCAGTTCCAGCAGATGGTGCCCGGTGGGGCAGAGGGACCGGAGACCCTGCAATGAACGAGGACCTGCTGGCGCGGCTCGTCTGCCCGGTGACCCGGACCCCGCTGCGGTGGGACGAGGATCGGCATGAGCTGGTCTCGGAAGCGGCGGGCCTGGCCTACCCGGTGCGGGACGGGGTGCCGGTGATGCTGGTCGAGGAGGCACGGATCCTGGAGCCGTGAACGCCCCGGCGAATTTCGATCTCAGCGGCCGGTGGACCGGAATCTTCAACTATCCGCAATTCCTTCCGCCCATGGGTTTCGAGGCGATCCTCACCGACCGGGAGGGCGAGATCGGGGGTACCATCACCGAACGGGACGACGGCCCGCTCGGAATCGGCGGAACCCTGTTGTCGATCGTCGAGGGCCGGCGCCACGGCAGCGCCGTGACCTTCACGAAGATGTACGAGAATTTCGAGCTGATGCCCGACGCGATCTTCTACAGCGGAACCCTCCAGCCCGACGGCAACGAGATTTCCGGCCGCTGGGAAATACCGGGCGCCTGGGCGGGCACCTTCCTGATGATCCGGGAGTCGGGCGTGGCCGAGTCGGTGGAGGTGGAGGTCGGCGAGGAAATGCCGGTGCCTGGATCCTGAATTCCCAAGGGTTCATCGTTCTGAGCCGATTCACTCCGTCATTGCGAGCGGAGCGAAGCAATCCAGCGGGCCTCTGAGTCCCACTGGATTGCTTCGTCGCTTCGCTCCTCGCAATGACGAATTACCGAAGACGAAATCTAGATCGTCAGCCCCCTCAGCAGCAACGGCAGCGCCCCGCTCTCGCCCCGGGCTTCCGCCATGAACTGGCTCTTCAGCGGCCCGGCGCGCTGGACGATGCCCATTCCGAAGCGGCGGATCGCGGAGGCGGTTCGGCCGGGAACGCCGTAGATCCGGGTAAGGCCGTCGGTGGCGGCGGCGACGGTCAGGGTGTCGAGGCTTCGCCAGCGCTCGTAGCGGGCGAGGCCCTTGGGCATCGCCGGGATCGAGGCCGAGACGGGCGCCCTCGACCAGCACCTGGGTGAGCGCCGCGACGTCGCGGAAGCCGAGGTTCAGGCCCTGGCCGGCGATCGGGTGGATGCCGTGGGCGGAATCGCCGGCCAGCGCCAGCCGCTCCGCCGTCATCGTCGCCGCGTGGTGGAAGCCGAGCGGATAATTCCAGCGCGGCCCGGCCAGCCGAACCTCGCCGAGAAAGCCGCCCATCCGCTTGGCGATCTCATGGGCCATCGCCCGGTCGGGCAGGTCGATGACCGCCGCGGCATCCGCGGCCGGCACCGACCAGACGATCGCCGACCGGGTCCCCGGCAGCAGCGGCAGGACGGCGAACGGACCCGTCGGATAGAAAATCTCATAGGCCGTATGTTCGTGGTGCCGCTCATGGTCGACGGTGAGGACGACCGCCTTATGGTCGTAGCTCCAGCGGGCCAGCGGGATGTTGGCCGCCTCCCGGGTCGGCGAGCCGCGGCCCTCGGCGCCCACCAGCAACGGCGCGGCGGCGATCCGGCCGTCCTCGAGCGCGATCCGGACTCCGGCCGAATCGCGGACGATGTCGGCGGCCCGGGCCGGCATCAGCAGCTTTACCCTGCCGGCGTCGAGCGCCGCCTCGCGAAGCACCTGACGGAGCCGCCGGTTCTCGACCATGATTCCGAGCGGATCGTCGGCTTCGGGCGAGTCGAAGACGATTCCACCGGGTCGAAGCCCGTCGCTGACCCGGATGGAAAGGATCGGGCAGCCTTCGCCCTCCAGCCGGCCGGCGACCCCGATCGCCTCCAGCATCCGCCACGAGGCGCTGGCGATGGCGGTGGCGCGGCCGTCGAACGCCGGGGCGAAATTCTTCTCCGGGTCGGCCGGATCGACGACGATCGACGAAAGGCCGTGGCGGTCGAGCGCGACCGCGAGGGTGAGGCCGATGAGCCCGCCGCCGAGGATGATGACGTCCGCGCGATCCATGACTTGCCTTTCAACGATTTTCCCGCCCTACCGATGCAGAGCTGCGACACAATGAAGCAAAAACACCATATCCCAGATAGGGGCCGGAGCGCCCGACGCCGGTAGTGTCCTAGTTTGAATTTCTCTTGGCGGCAGCGAACTTGCGTCGCGCCTTCTTGCGGATCGCTTCAAGCTCCGCCTGAAGGCGGTCGATCTGCGCTTCAAACTCCCCAAGCGCGACACATTCCGGCGTTATGTATTTCAGGTCGGGATTCACGCCGCGATAGGTGTTGCCAGTGCACGTCTTGATGTGCACGCGAGCGAGTTGGCTTCGGTGGCTGCTCCCCTCGAATATGGGCGAGTCCAGAAAGAAGAGATCGAGGCTGTAGGTCATCTATCGCTCCGATATTCCGACACAATCGCGGGCCTCGCTCTTGTAACCGATTGAGCGTGGCGGATCGAATCCGAGGGGCCAGGCGCCTATATGCTCAGCGGGACTAGGAGGAGGAACGGAATGAAACACGTTTACCGTAAAGGTTTCGGGCATGGCTACGAAGCTGAAGAAACGGCAAAGGGCTTTGAGATGATGCCTGAGCTTCATCCTTCGGGGCCGGTGGACGTGTCGGTTTCCAGTGAGGAAGGACGGCACTGGGTGTATGTGGCCTTCGAAGGCGAATACGACGCGGAAGAGCTATTCGCCGCCACGGGGTACCAGAGAGTGGCCTAAGTCTTCTTAGGCCGCCCGCTGCCAGTAGCCGGTGAAGGTGCGCGATTTGCCCGCCGCCAACGCCAGCGTGGCGACACACTCGAATTGCTCGCCGTTCGGCTTGCGGCGGTGATCCTCGCGCCAAGCCATCTCGGCGGCATAGCGGTTGAGGTACGGCCCGGCGATGTTGTGATGGGTTCCGATCTCGGCCCGGCGGAGGCGGCTGAAATAGGACTCCGCCTGATTGGTGCAGGCCATCATCGAATAGCCGAGCTGGTGCTTGATCCGCTTCATCTCGTAATGTTCGTGGAGCCGGTCCCAGCCCTTGCCTTCGTCGGTATGAATGATCGTGCCCGGCTCGACGCGGGATAGGACGAAAGCCGTGCTGTGGCCTTCATGGGCGAAAACCTCGGTCGCGGTGCGCCCGCCCCGCTCCCGAACGACAACGACCGCCTTGCGCTGGCCGCTCTTGTTCTTCTGGCGGCGGCGGTCGATCCGATCCTTGATGAGGTTCGGTTGCTTGACGAAGTCGCCGAAATAGCCGCCGTCGATCTCGACCGTGCCACCGAGCGTACCGACCTGATCGGCGGCCATCGCCTCGCGCATCTTATGAGCCAGGACGAAAGCCGTCTTGTACGAGACGTTAAGATCGCGCCCGAGTTGAAGGCCCGAAACCCCCTTCGCGCCGTTCACGAAGATGGCGATGGCGGCGAGGTAATCGCGAAGCGGGAGCTTGTGGCTGCCTAAGATGGTCCCGCTGGTAAGCGAGAACTGGCGGCGGCACTCGCGGGCGCGGCACTTGAAGATGTGCCGGGTCGTGATCTCGTAGGGGTCGAGAACCCGCAATGCGGGCAAGCGGGCTCGCCGCTTTCCCAGCGCATTGACTTGAGAAGGTCGTAAGCCTCGCCATCCGACAGCCGGAAAATCTGCGCCAGTGAGAGGGTCCGTGCCTTGACCGAGTAGAGGAAGTGCTGCGCTATATCATCATATTGAGTGATGTTATGCATTGAATGTGATGATACTTGGAGGCGGATATGGCTAAGGGCGATGCGGTGACGGTCGAGTATGAGACTCGGGCGAAGAACTTGCTAAAGGGCGAGTTGAAGCGTCGGGGAATCACCTATGCGCAGCTTGCCGAGAAGCTGGCCGGGATCGGGGTCAGCGAGAATGAACGCAATCTCAACAACAAGATCAGCCGGGGCGGCTTCACCGCTGCGTTCATGCTCCAATGCCTAGAGGCCATTGGATCTACGTCGCTACGCTTGGACTAGCGATATGCGGGGCTGGTCCCCTGCCAGACGGCAAAGCTCAAAACCGTCAAGCCAACAGCGAGAACAGCGCAACTGAACAACGTGCGCCAGCCGCGCCGCCTCTCGTAGAACATGGCGGCGCCCCACGCCCAGATCAGGGCTGCGATAGAGGGCAGGATAAGCGCGATTCCGATTTGTGCGCCCAGTGGAAGGCTGCGGACGCCGCCCATGATGCCGCCCGAGCGGCTGAGACTCAGACGCTCATCGGATGGCTCGGGCTGGTCCTGGGCCTGGTTACGATGACTGCCGCGATATTCGCCGCGCTCTATGCGCGCCGTGCTGCCTTCGCGACGGAGGAGACGGTTGAACTCACGAAAGATGCCTCCTCGTATGAGTGGCGTCCGTGGATCAATATATCCGTAGCGTCCGTGCAAATCGTCCTGAAAGAGGGCGGGTTTGATGTGTATTGCCGCGTCCGTTTCCAAAACACCGGGAGGGTCGTGGCGCGGGACATAATAACCAACGCGAAAATCGTAATTGCTGGATCGTCTTTCCAATCCGTTGAGGTTGACGGAATGTATGCCGCGTGGCGCAACGAGAAGCCCCGACACCCAATATCGCTGATCCCGGACGATTACCGGGAAGTCCGGGCCGCAACGCTGGTCGGGGACGAAACTTTTGAATGGTCGCAATTGGGATATGTTGGATGCTTGGTCGTGGCCCAAGCGAAATACCTGACCCCCGAAGGACGGGAATGCTGGTCCGAGCAGTCGTTCAGCATTGGACACAAGGGAGGCCATGCGTTTGTGCGGGACGGCTTCCTGATGAAGAGCCAGATCAGGAAGAAAAACGCCGCTTTGATCGTGAGCAAGTTCCGATCCGGCTTGATGACATAGCGCCAATGCGCCTAGCCACCCGATCACCACGCGGAGGCTCGCGCCTTCACAGCGCGCCCCCTTGGTGTTTTTGCGCCATTGTGTCGCAAAGCTGCAACGCCAAGCGCTTGACCGGGGAGTCCTGGCGGGCGCATTGTCCGTCTCGGAACATTTGGGGCACGGGGATGGCGGCTACAGCAGCGCAGAGCGCCCGTCAGGTGAGACTGGCGCAGTGGCGGACCGGAGTGAAAAAAGGCATGCGCCGAAGCTGGGCGCTGCTGATCGGCGGCGCCCTCGGCGGCGCGGCTCTGCTCCTGCTGCTGGCGCTGGTCAGCTATCACTCGACCGATCCCTCGCTCAACACCGCCGCCGCCGGCCCGGTGAGGAACTGGGTCGGGGCACCCGGCGCGTGGAGCGCCGATCTTCTGCTCAGCCTGTTCGGACCGCCGGCGGCCCTGCTTCTCCCGCTGATCGCATTGATCGGGATCCGGATCGCCGCCGGCGCCCCGTCGAGCCGCTGGCTGCGTTCGCTCGTTCTCACCATGGCCGGTCTGGCCCTGGTCGGCGCCGCCGCCTCCCTGCTCGTCGGCGAAGCGGTCAACGGCCTTCCGGCGAGCTGGGGTGGCGCCGCCGGCCTTTCGCTCGCCAAGCTCGTCGAGCTCGGCCTGGGAGCGATCGGCGAGCCCGGCATCGTCGAGCCGTTCCGGATCGTCACGGTCGGACTTTGCGGCGCGCTGGGCCTCGCTTTGTGCTGGTTCGGGCTCGGCCTGCGCTCCGACGAGCGGGCCTGGATCGCCTCGCGCCGGCTGCCGAGGCGCGCGCGCGCCTATGCGGAGGACGGCGACGAGCTTCCCGAGCCGGAGGACCGGCCGGCGCGAACCCCCGTCATCGCCCCGGCCGAGCCGACCCGAACCGTCATCAACGACCGGGTCCGGACTCCGGCGCAGGCCAAAAGGCCGTTGCGCGAGCGCCAGGCGTCGCTGGCGCTGGGCGACAGCTATCAGCTGCCCGGGCTCGAGTTGCTCTCTCCGGCGCCACCGCCGGTCGGCGGAGCGCTCGACAAGGCCAGCCTCGAGCGCAACGCGCGCCTGCTCGAATCCGTGCTCGAGGACTTCTCGGTGAAAGGCGAGATCGTCGAGGTCCGCCCGGGCCCGGTCGTCACCATGTACGAGCTCGAGCCGGCGAGCGGAATCAAGGCCAGCCGGGTCATCCAGCTCGCCGACGACATCGCCCGCAACATGTCGGCCCTCTCCGCCCGGGTGGCCACGATCCCGGGACGCAGCGTGATCGGAATCGAGCTTCCCAACCCGAAGCGCGAGATGGTGGTTTTGTCGGAGCTGATCGCCAGCCACGCCTTCGAGGACCAGGTCGCCCAGCTTCCGATCGTGCTCGGCAAGAACATCGCCGGCGATCCGGTCGTCGCCGACCTCGCGCCGATGCCGCATCTGCTCGTCGCCGGAACCACCGGCTCGGGCAAGTCGGTCGGCCTCAACTGCATGATCCTGTCCTTGCTCTACCGGCTGACTCCCGAGCAGTGCAAAATGATCCTGATCGACCCGAAGATGCTCGAGCTGAGCAGCTATGACGACATCCCGCATCTGCTCGCGCCGGTGGTGACCGAGCCCGCCAAGGCGATCCGGGCCCTGAAATGGACCGTCGAGCAGATGGAGGAAAGATACCGGATGATGGCCTCGGTCGGGGTCCGGCAATTGTCCAGCTTCAACGCGAAGGTTCGCGAGTCGAAGGCCAAGGGCCAGGCGATGGGACGGCGGGTGCAGACCGGCTATGATCCCGAAACCGGCCAGCCGAAATATGAGATGGAGGAGCTGGACTACGACGTGCTGCCCCAGATCGTCGTCGTCGTCGACGAGCTCGCCGACCTGATGATGACCGCCGGCAAGGAGGTCGAGTTCCTGATCCAGCGCCTCGCCCAGAAGGCGCGGGCCGCCGGAATCCACCTGATCATGGCCACCCAGCGTCCCTCGGTCGACGTCATCACCGGAGTCATCAAGGCGAATTTGCCGACCCGGATCAGCTTCGCCGTCACCTCGAAGATCGATTCGCGCACCATTCTGGGCGAGCAGGGCGCCGAGCAGCTGCTCGGCAAGGGCGACATGCTCTACATGCCCGGCGGCAAGCAGATCGCCCGAGTCCACGGTCCCTTCGTCTCCGACGAGGAGGTCCGGGCCGTCGCCGACCATTGGCGCGCCCAGGGCCGGCCCGATTACGTCCAGGCGGTCACCGAGGAGCCCGAGGACGGCGGCTACATGTTCGAAGGCCAGCCGACCGGGGAGGACGATCCGGAAGCGCAACTTTATCGCAAGGCGGTTCAGACCGTGGCCGAAAGCCAGAAGGCCTCCACCTCCTACCTCCAGCGCCAGCTCCGGGTCGGCTACAACAACGCCGCGCGCCTGATCGAACGGATGGAGAAGGACGGCATCGTCAGCGCGCCCGACCATGTCGGCCGCCGCGAGGTGCAGGTCGATCCGGAGGGCCGGCCGCTTTAGGCGATTCGTCATTGCGAGCGAAGCGAAGCAATCCAGTGGGGCACCGAGACAGCACTGGATTGCTTCGTCGCTTCGTTCCTCGCAATGACGGGCCAAGAGCGATGGGTTCAGAGGACATTCAAGCTGGGAAGGCTAGCGCCGCCGCAAATTTCCACCTGATGGAGAAAACAAGATGATGCGTTTGAAGACGCTCGCCCTTGCCCTCGCGCCGGTCGCGGCTTTTGCCATGCTGGTGCCGCAGGCGCCGGTCGTCGCCCAGGCTGGGTCGCCGCTCACCCAGGTGACGGCGCACCTCAAGGCGGTCAACACGATGGTGGCCAGCTTCCGCCAGACCGACCGGAAGGGCCGCTCGCTCACCGGCACCATGACCCTGAAGCGGCCGGGCAAGCTGCGCTTCGAGTATCAGAAGGGCGTGCCGATGCTGATCGTCGCCGACGGTCGCAAGCTCAACATGATCGACTATGAGACGGGCCGGGTCGACGGCTGGCCGATCGGCAACTCGCCGCTCGGAATTCTGCTCAATCCGAACCCGGACCTCAGCCGGATCGCCAAGGTGGTCCGCAACGACGCCCAGACCCTGCTCGTCCAGGCGCGAGATCCCAGGAAGCCGGAATTCGGAACCATCACCCTCGGCTTCGCCAAGGTCTCGAGCGGCCCCTCGGGCCTGCTGCTCCAGGGCTGGACGGTGATCGACGCCCAGAACAACCGGACGACGGTGAAGCTCTCCGGCCAGCGTTTCAACGTGCCGGTGGCGGACAGCGCCTTCACCTTCCAGCGTCCGGCAAAGGGCCGAAAAGGTTAAGCCATTCATCGGCGCGACAGGAATGAGATACTAAAACTTCAATTGCGATTGCGGGTGGTCGCTGTCGGGTTTTCCCCCTGTTGCCCGGCGTGCCGCCGTAATCGCGCCTCGCGTAGACCACGCTTGGTTGGCCCCCGCTCCACGCCCCCGGAGCGGGGGCCTTTGCGTAATGGGCCGCTGCCGCTAGAGCCTTGAGCCATGTCCTCCACTCTCAAGATCGCCTCCTGGAACATCAATTCCGTCCGCGCCCGGATCGACATCGTCGAGAAGTTCCTGCGCGAGGAAGCGCCCGACATATTGTGCCTGCAGGAGACCAAGGTCTGCGACGCCGACTTTCCCGCGGCCATGTTCGCCCGCCTCGGCTACGTCCACCAGATCATCTGCGGCCAGCGCATGCACCACGGCGTGGCGATCCTCAGCCGGCTGCCGGCGCGGGAGGAGGAGCGGCACGACTGGCAGGCGAACGGCGAGGCCCGCCATATCGGGGTCCGGCTCGAATGCGGGATCCGCCTCGAGAACGTCTACATCCCCGCGGGCGGCGACACGCCCGACCGCGAGGTCAATCCCAAGTTCGGGCAGAAGCTCGACTTCCTCGAGCGCATGACTCGCTGGTCGGAGGCCTGCGCCTGTCCGACCATCGTCGTCGGCGACTTCAACGTCGCGCCCCTGGAATGCGACGTTTGGAACCACAAGCAATTGCTCAACGTGGTCAGCCACACGCCGGTCGAGGTCGAGGCTCTGGCCAGGCTCCAGCAGAGCAACGAATGGGTCGATCTCGGCCGCCATTTCCACCCGGCGCCCAAGCGGCTCCACACCTGGTGGAGCTACCGCTCGCCCGACTGGACCGTTAACGACCGCGGCCGCCGTCTCGACCATATGTGGGCGACTCCCGACGTCGCCCGCCAGGCGGTGCGCCACGTCGTCCATGAGCCCTGCCGCAACTGGACCCGGCCTTCGGACCACGTTCCGCTCGTCACGGAATTCCAGGTTTGAGCGGCGGGCGCGACGTCGCCCGGGCGATCGACTCGCTTCGGCGCGGCTGGCCGGTCCGGATCGGCGGCATCGGCTTCCTCGCGGTCGAAACGGCCGACGAGGCGGCGCTCGCCGCCTTCGACGCGCTCGGACCGGCCGACCTGCTCATCTCCGGGCATCGAGCGGTGACCCTCAAGCTGGCCAACCAGCGCGAGGCGGTCCCGAGCGGGCCGGTCAGGATCGAGCGGAGCGCGATGAGCCTGGCTCGGGCGACGGCCGTGGCCGATCCGGCGCTCGACCTGTCGAACCCGCTGAAGGGTCCTTTTCGCGCCACGGCGGTGGGATGCGACGGCGCCGCCGGCGCCGCCATCGCCTTGTCGCGCCGGGCCGGCCTGCTGCCGGCCCTGTTCCTCGACGGCGAGGCCGGTACCGATTCCGTCTCCCTCGCCCCCGGCGACGTGACAGCGTTCGAGCAGGCGGCGTCGCTGAGGATCGCCTCGCGCGCGAAATTGCCGACCCGCTTCGCCGAGCAGTCGGAGATCGTCGCCTTCCGCTCCGACGAGGACGGCGCCGAGCATGTCGCCCTTCTGATCGGAACGCCGTCCGGACAGAAGCCGCTCGTCCGGCTCCACAGCGAATGCCTCACCGGCGACGTGCTCGGCTCGCTCAAATGCGACTGCGGGCCGCAGCTGGACTGCGCGCTCCAGGCGATTGCCGCCTCCGGCTGGGGAATCCTCCTCTATCTGCGCCAGGAAGGGCGCGGCATCGGCCTCATCAACAAGCTTCGCGCCTATGCGCTTCAGGATCAGGGGTTCGACACGGTCGACGCCAATCTGCGTCTCGGCTTTGCCGACGACGAGCGCCACTACGCCCTCGCCGCGCGAATGCTCGCCGCGCTCGCCCAGACCGAGGTCCGGCTGCTCACCAACAACCCGCGCAAGGTCGAAGGGCTGGAAGCGGCGGGCGTCCGGGTGAGCGAACGGGTGCCGCTCAAGGCGGGCGGCAATGCGCACAACCGGGCTTATCTGGAAACCAAGCGGTCGCGCAGCGGCCACGCCCTCTGACGTCTTGCCGTCAGGGTCGAGTCCATGAACATTATCGTTCGAGAACAGTCACATCCGTGTTCCTGGATGCCGGATCAAGCCCGGCATGACGAGCTTGAGCACTTCCGAATAGCTGTCGGCGACATGATCGGCGCCAGCGGCGCTCAGCCGTTCGCCGTAGCCCGAACCGCAATGGAGGCCGGCACACAGGCCGATCACCGTCATTCCCGCCGAGCGGCCGGCCGCGACGCCCCGCGCCGTGTCTTCGAGAACCAGCACCTCGCCCGGCTCGACTCCGAGCGCCCGCGCGGCATGCAGATAGATGTCGGGCTCGGGCTTGCCGCGCGACACATGCTCGCAGGCGCTGAACAGCCGGTCGCCGAAATGATGGGCGAGCCCGAACCGCTCCAGCGATTCGCGAAGCCAGCGGGTCGGGCTCGAGGAGGCCACCGCTTTGGGTATCGGCGGAAGCGCGTCGAGGAAGGCCTCGACCCCGGCGACCGCGGTCACTTCGTCCAGCCGGAGCCGGAACGCCTCGCTCGTTCGGACTCGGAAGTCGCCGGGAAGCGGTCTCCCGATCTCGGCCTCGATGATCGGGATCATGTCGGCCCAGCGCAGGCCGATATAGCGCTCCACCGCCTGCCGCGTCGACGTCGGATGGCCGAGCTCGGTCAGGGCTTCGGCGATGATGGCGTTGGAGAGGATCTCGCTGTCGACGATGACTCCGTCGAAATCGAAGATGATGGCCTGGAATATCAGGGCCTCTCTCCGAACAGGGCGGTGCCGACCCGGACATGGGTGGCGCCGGTCGTCACCGCCGTCTCGTAATCGGCCGACATGCCCATGCTGAGGCCGGGCAGGCCGTGCCGGCGGGCGAGCTTGGCGAGGAGCGCGAAATAGGGCGCCGGCTCGATCCCGGCCGGAGGGAGGCACATCAGGCCGGCGACCGGAAGCCGGGCCTCGCGGCTGCTCTCCAGCAGCGCCGGCAGATTCGCGACCGTGCACCCGCCTTTCTGCGCCTCGTCGCCGACGTTGACCTGGAGAAAGCAGTCCGGACGGCGGCCGAGCTTCGCCATCGCTTCGGCCAGGGCCTCGACCAGCGAGGGCCGGTCGATCGAGTGGATCGAATCGAACAGCGCCACCGCCTCCCTGGCCTTGTTCGACTGAAGGCTGCCGATCAGGTGCAGCCTCACATCTGGCGTTTCCGCCTTGAGCGCCGGCCATTTGTCCTGCGCTTCCTGAACCCGATTCTCCCCGAACTCGCGCTGCCCTGCCTGAATGAGCGGACGGATCGAGTCGGGCCCGTGGGTCTTCGAGACGGCGATCAGGGTTACCTCGTCCGGCGAGCGGCCGGCGAGCCGGGCGGCGCGCCCGATCGCTGCGCCCACGTCGTCGAGCCGCTCCGCGGGTGATGCGCCGGTCATGACGGCTGCTATAGGAAGCGCCATGGTCCGCCGCCAGCCTCTGCCGCGCCTCTGGCTGATGACCGACGAGCGCCAGGGCGAGCGCCTGTGGGAAGCGCTGGAGCAATTGCCCAGGGGCGCCGGCGTGGTCTTCCGGCATTACGGCCTCGGCCTTCGTGAGCGGAGCCGGCTTTTCGAGCAGGTCCGGCGCGTGGCGCGGCGGCGGCGATTGCTGCTCTTTGCGGCAAAGGGGTTGCGCGCCGACGGTGCCCATGGATGGCTCGGCGGCGGGCTGAGGAGCGCTTCGGCCCATGATCTTCGGGAGCTGAAGGCAGCCGAACGCTCCGGCGCGCACCTGGTCTTCCTTTCACCGGCTTTCCCGACCCGCTCCCATCCAGGGGCTCGAGCCCTGGGGCCGGTTCGCTTCGGACTGATCGCGAATCAGGCCCGGATCCCCGTCATAGCGCTCGGAGGCGTTGACGCCGGCAACGCCCGACGACTGCCGCATATCTACGGCTGGGCAGGGATAGACGCCTGGCTGTCCTCCCCATCGCCAGATGGGGAGGGGGACCATGCGTAGCATGGCGGAGGGGTAACTGCCGTGCCGTATGTGGGTTCGCGGGCGATCCACTGACGCCTGCGCCTTCTACCCCTCCACCACCCTTCGGGTGGTCCCTCTCCCCATGCTTCGCACGGGGAGGATATTAGAAGCGGAAGGCGGTGCCGACGTAGACGGCCTGGCTGTCGCGGCGCGGATCCGCGAGCGCCTCGAGGCGGTCGCGCTGGATCTTGTAGCGGACTCCGCCGGTGACATCGAGGTTGCGGGCGATCCGGTAGGAACCGCTGAGCCCGGCAGTATAGCTCTCGTCTTCGGCGATGATGCGCGGGGTCTCGGGATCGACCTTGGCGACACCGGCCTCGGCGCGGGCGGTGAAGCGGCTGCCCGAATAGCTGACGCCCACTTCCGCCGCCTTGCGGCCGCCGGGGAGGGTACCGCCCTTGACCGCATCGACGTCGCCGGAAAGCGCGAAGCGCTTCCAGCCGATCGAGGCGCCGAGATTGTAGACGGCGGGCGTGATCGCGGTGACCGGGGTGGCCGAGGCGTCGGCGGCTTGGCGAAGCGCTCCCGCCGGAGTGGCGGCGCGGGCGCGGATGGCGACCCGGATCGACTGGCTGCGATTGACCGAAGTCGGCGCGGGCGTGAATCGGAAGCTGTTGGCCTGGACGCCGCGGCGGGCGAGCTCGGCGGCAAGACGGGGATCGGAGACGGCGGGCGTGAAAGTGCCGGCCCTGAGCGACGCGGCGGGCCGCGCCTTCTTGGCCGGCTGGCTGGTCGCGGCGAGGGCGGGCGTGAGCACGAGCGACAGCGCGACGAGCGCTGAGCTTCCTGCTGCACCGATACCCCCGAGCTTCACAATCACGTCACGCGACTCCCGTATCGCAGCGGATGTAGTACGTCCGTGCCGGTCAAACCAGCGAAGCGCGGGGAACCGATACGAATCGTCCCGGCATGTTGCATGTTTTCCACAACCCCTGATGAACGCGGCCACACAACCTTTGGCCTCGCAGATGGCTCCCTTCCGGCCGAGAGACGACTTGCCGCCTGCGTGGCGCGTTCTATAACGGCGCTCGACCCCTGTAGTTTCCCAAGGACACAAGCTTCATGCGACGCGCTGATATTCTGGCCCTGACGATCGTCGGCGCCCTTGGCATCTCCGCCTGCGACTTCGTTCGCGAGGACATCAACAAGTCGCTCGGACGCAGCACCGGCGACAATGTGCGCGAAGCCGATCTGGCGGCGTCGAAGGTGACGACGATCGGAGTCAATGCCTATCTCTGGCGCGCCGCGCTCGAGACGCTCTCCTTCGCGCCCATGGCCCAGATCGATTCGAACGGCGGAGTCATGGTCACCGACTGGTACAGCAATCCCGGCTCGCCCAACGAGCGGGTCAAGGTCACCGCGACCATCCTCGACCGCGACCTTCGCGCCGACGCGCTGCGCATCGCGACCTCGCGCCAGGTCCTTCAGGGCGGCCAGTGGGTCGACGCTCCGGTGGCGGCGGCGACCGTCCAGAAGCTCGAGGAGATCATCCTCACCCGCGCCCGCGATCTCCGCCGGAACGCCATCGCAAGCTGAGGAATGGACATGGCGGCGCGTTTCAACCCGCTCGAGGCCGACGCGCGCTGGCAGAAGGTCTGGGAGGAGCAGGGCACCTTCCACGCTTCCGGCGACGGCGATCGTCCCCGCGCCTACATGCTCGAGATGTTCCCCTATCCGTCGGGGCACATCCACATGGGCCATGTCCGCAACTACTCGATGGGCGACGTCCTCGCCCGCTACAAGCGAATGAACGGCCATGACGTGCTCCATCCGATGGGCTGGGACGCGTTCGGAATGCCGGCCGAGAATGCGGCGATGGAGAAGAAGGTCCATCCTGGCGAATGGACCCGATCGAACATCGACAGGATGCGAGCGCAGCTGAAGCGCCTCGGCTTCGCTTTCGACTGGAGCCGCGAGCTCGCCACCTGCGACCCTTCCTATTACGGCCACGAGCAGGCGCTGTTCCTCGACCTCTATGAGGCCGGCCTGGTCTACCGCAAGCAAAGCGAAGTGAATTGGGACCCGGTCGATATGACCGTGCTCGCCAACGAGCAGGTGATCGACGGCCGCGGCTGGCGCTCCGGCGCACTCGTCGAACGGCGCAAGCTCAGCCAATGGTTCCTCAGGATCACCGACTTCGCCGACGAGCTTCTCGACGGCCTCGGCCGGCTCGACCAGTGGCCCGACAAGGTCCGGCTGATGCAGGAGAATTGGATCGGCAAGAGCCAGGGGATGCGATTCCGGTTCGACCTGGCCGAGCCGGTGGCCGGCGACACCGCTTTCGAGGTCTTCACCACCCGTCCGGACACCATTTTCGGTGCGAGCTTCGCCGCCATTTCTCCCGATCATCCGATCGCGCTGACACTGGCGGAAGGCAATAAGGCGCTCGCCGACTTCATCGCCGAGTGCAAGCAAGGCGGCACCACGGCGGCCGAGCTCGAGACGGCCGAGAAGAAGGGTTTCGACACCGGCGCCCGGGTGATCCATCCGCTCGATCCCGACTGGACCCTGCCCCTCTACGTCGCCAATTTCGTGCTGATGGACTATGGCACCGGCGCCATCTTCGGCTGCCCGGCGCACGATCAGCGCGACCTCGATTTCGCCCGTAAATACGGCCTTCCGGTGACCCGGGTCGTCTCGCCTTCGCCCGAGGAAGCGGACGAGCCGATCGGCGACGAGGCTTATTCCGGGCCGGGCCGGCTGGTGAACAGCCGCTTCCTCGACGGCCTCACCGCCGAGGACGGAATCCGCGAGGTGATCGCCCGAGCCGAGGCGGACGGCTGGGGAGAGGGCACCACCGTCTGGAGGCTTCGCGACTGGGGAGTCTCGCGGCAGCGTTACTGGGGGACTCCGATCCCGATCGTCCATTGCGACGCCTGCGGCCCGGTCGCGGTACCCCGCGAGCAACTCCCGGTGGTCCTGCCCGAGGACATCGACTTCGAGACTCCGGGCAACCCGCTCGATCGCCACCCGACCTGGGCGAAGTTGGACTGCCCGGACTGCGGCGGACCGGCCCGGCGGGAGACCGACACGCTCGACACCTTCGTCGATTCCTCCTGGTATTTCATCCGCTTCGCCAGCCAGCCCGGCGATGCCCCGTTCGACCGGGCCGAGGCGGAGCGCTGGCTTCCGGTCGACCAATATATTGGCGGGGTCGAGCATGCGATCCTTCACCTGCTCTACGCCCGCTTCTGGACCCGGGCGCTGCAGCGGATCGGCAAGCTCGACGTCGAGGAGCCGTTCAAAGGCCTGTTTACCCAAGGCATGGTCACCCACGTCACGTTCCAGGATGCCGAGGGCAAGTGGCTGACTCCGGACGAGGCTGAAAGCCATGGCGGGCCGGTCACCCGGGGCCGGGTCGAGAAGATGTCCAAGTCGAAGCGCAACACGGTCGATCCGGAACCGATCGTCGACCAGTACGGCGCCGACGCGGTGCGCTGGTTCATGCTTTCCGACAGCCCGCCCGAGCGCGATCTCGAATGGAGCGAGGCCGGGATCCAGGGCAGCTGGCGCTTCGTCCAGAGGATCTGGCGTCTCGCCGCCGAGGAAGCGGAGCGGGGGTCGTCGACCTGGCTCGGCGACGGCGAGGATGTTGCGCTCGATCGCAAGGTCCACCGAACGATCGCGGCCGTCGGCGCCAATATCGAGGCGCTCGCCTTCAACAAGGCGGTGGCCAATCTCTACGAGCTGACCAACACTCTGGAGAAGGCGCCCGCCTCGCCGTCGCGGAGCCGGGCGGTGGAGACCTTGATCCGCCTCGCCGCCCCGATGGTGCCGCACCTCGCGGAGGAAGCCTGGGCCGCGATGGGCCGGGAAGGCCTGATCGCCCATGCCGACTGGCCGGCCGCCGATCCCGCCTTGCTGGTCGAGGAGGAGGTGACGATCGCCGTCCAGGTCAACGGCAAGCTGCGCGACACGCTCACCGCCCCCAAGGGCGCCGCCCGGGAAGCGCTGGAGGAGATGGCGCTCGCTTCGGAGAAGGTGGTCCGGATCCTCGAGGGCAAGCCGCCGCGCAAGGTCATCGTCGTCCCCGACCGGCTGGTGAACGTCGTCGCATGAAGCGCCTCCTCCCTTTCACCCTCCTCCTCGCGGGCTGCGGCCTGCAGCCGCTCTACAGCGGCGGCGGCTCGGGGCCGGTCGCGACGACCCTGCGCTCGGTCGCCATCGCCCCTATCGAAGGGCGCGCCGGCTGGCTGGTCCGAACCGCGCTGGAAGATCGGCTCGGCGCGCCGCGGGAGGGCGCCGCGACCTATCGGCTCGAAGTGCTTCTCGACGACGACATTACCGGGTTCGGAATCCGCTCTGACGATGCCGTGACCCGGGAGCGCCGGACCCTGCGCGCGCGCTACCGGCTGGTCGACTCGGCCAAGGGCACGGTCCTGCTCGACGCCACGGCGGGTTCCGACGCGGGCATCGACGTCGTCGGCTCCGAATATGCGACGGTCGCCGCCGAGCAGACGGCGCTCGAGCGGCTGTCGAAGGAGGTCGCGGACCAGATCGTGACCCGGGTCGCCCTCTATGCGCGGCGGAGCGGCAACGCCCCGTGAAGGCGAAACGCGCCGAGATGGAGCGGGCGCTGAGAAGCCCCTCGGCCTACCGCTTCTTCCTTCTCTACGGCCCCGACGATTCGGGCTCGCATTCGCTGATCAAGGTTGCCGGCGCCGCCGCGGGCGCGGAGTCGGAGCGGGTCGAGCTGACCGGCGCGGAGCTGAAGGCGGACCCCGCCCGGCTCGCCGACGAAGCGGCCTCCATCTCGCTGTTCGGCGCCGCCCGCTACATCGTCGTCCAGCCGGCCGGGGACGAGTGCCTGGCCGCGGTGGAGGCTCTGCTTCAGGCGCCGGCCGCGGGCAATCCGGTCCTGCTCGTCGCCGGCGCCCTCAAGCCGGCCTCCAGGCTCCTCAAGCTCGCCCTCGCCGAGCCGGCCGCTCTCGCCCTCGCGAGCTACGCTCCGGAAGGCCAGGAAGCCGAGCGCCTGGTGACGGAGATGGCTCGGGCCGAGGGCCTGATCGTCCGCCCCGACGTCGCCCGCCGACTCGCCGAGGCCTGCGCCGGCAATCGCTTCATTCTGGCGCTGGAGCTTCAGAAGCTCGCCCTCTACCTCGACTCCGCCCCGGAGCGGCCGCGGCCGCTCGATCCCGAAGCGCTCGACGCGGTCGGCGCCGCGGCCGAGGAGGGCGATCTGAGCCGCCTCGTCGACAGCGTCGGCAACGGCAATGCGGCGACCCTCCAGGCGGAGCTGCTGCGCCTCGCCAGCGAAGGCATCGTGGGTATCCCGCTGATCCGGGCGGTGCTCCGCCGGATGAGCCTTCTCTCCCGCCTGCGCGCCCAGGTCGAGCTCGGCAAAAGTCCCGACGCCGTCATGGCGTCACAGGGCAAGGCATTGTTCTGGAAGGAAAAAGACTCGATTGGCCGGCAGCTTTCGCGCTGGCGGTCCGACGCGCTCGCCCGAAGCGTCAGCCGGCTGCTGGAGGCGGAGCGGCAGGTGAAGGCGTCGGGCGGGCTCGGTCCCACCGCGGTCGACGAGGAGCTGTTCGCCATCTGCCGCCAGGCGGCTCGGCTGCGTTAGCGGGAACGCCACCGAAGTTTAGGAATCGCCTGGAATCGCCACTTTTCGCCACTAATCGACAGTCAGATCTTCTCGCCGCTCAATCGCTGGCAGATCATGTCGAGCTGATCGAGAGTCGAGTAGTTGAGCGCCACGACGCCGCCGTCGGGCCTGTGGGTGATCTTGACCTTGAGCCCGAGCATGTCGCCGAGCTGGCGCTCGAGCGCCTCGATGTCGGCGCCGGCGCCCTTGATCTCGAGCCGGCCCTGGCGCTCGCGGCCGGGCTTGCCGAAGCGGGCGAGCTTCTCGGTTTCGCGCACCGACAGGCCGCGCTCGACGATTTCGCGGGCCAGCGCCTCCGGGTCGCCCGCACCGATCAGAGCGCGGGCGTGGCCCATGCTGAGCTCGCCGGTCTCGACCAGCTTCCGAACGCCCTCCGGCAGATCGAGCAAGCGGAGCAGATTGGCGATGTGGCTTCGGCTCTTGTGGACGAGCCTGCCCAGCGCCTCCTGGGTATGGCCATATTCGCCGATCAGGCGCCGATAGCCTTCCGCTTCCTCGATCGCGTTCAGGTCCCGGCGCTGGATATTCTCGAGCAAGGCGACTTCGAGAGTCTCGGCATCGTCGAAATCGCGGACGATGACCGGGATTTCGTGAAGCCGGGCGCGCTGCGCCGCCCGCCAGCGCCGCTCGCCGGCGACGATCTGGTAGCGGTGGCCGTGCGGCCTGACGACGATCGGCTGAATGAGGCCGCGCTGCTTGATCGAGGCGGCGAGCTCGTCGAGCGCCTCCTCGTCGAAATGGCGGCGCGGCTGGTCGAGATGCGGCTCGATCGAGGAGACCGGCATCATCTGGATGCCGCCCCGCGCCGGCGCCACGCCGCCGGAGACCGGCGCCTCCTGGGCGACCTCGCCGAGCAGGGAGGAGAGGCCGCGGCCCAGGCCCGACGGGCGCTTGCGGGCGGGCGCGTCGTCGCTCATGCCGCCGCCGCCGTCTTGGGCAGCCGGCCGATCAGCTCGCGCGCCAGGGCGATATAGGCTTCCGAGCCCGGGCAGCGATGGTCGTAGATCAAAGCCGGAATGCCATGGCTCGGCGCTTCCGACAGCCGCACGTTGCGCGGGATCACCGTTTCGAACACGACCTTGCCCAGGCAGGCGCGGACATCGTCGGCGACCTGCGAGGAGAGGTTGTTGCGGCGGTCGAACATGGTCAGCGCCACGCCGAGGATCGAAAGCTCGGGATTGAAGCGCGCGCGAATCCGCTCGATCGTCTGCAAAAGCTGGCTAAGCCCTTCTAATGCAAAGAATTCCGTCTGAAGCGGAACCAGGATGGACTGGGCCGCGACAAGGGCGTTGATGGTCAGAAGGCCGAGGCTGGGCGGGCAGTCGATGAGGCAGACGTCCCAGCGGCTTGCAGAGGAGTCGAGGGCCTTGTCGAGCCGGTGCGTGCGCTCCTCGAGCGCTACAAGCTCGATCTCGGCGCCGGAAAGGTCGACCGTGGCCGGCACCAGGTCGAGCCGAGGCACCCGGGTCGGAACCACCGCTTCTTCCAGAGTGGCGCCGCCGATCAGCACGTCGTAGCTTGAGCGGTCTCGAAGCGCATGGCCGATGCCGAGCCCGGTCGAGGCGTTGCCCTGGGGATCGAGATCGATCAGAAGCACCCGCCAGCCGGTGGCCGCGAGCGCGGTGGCGAGGTTGATCGCCGTCGTCGTCTTGCCGACCCCGCCTTTCTGGTTGGCGACCGCGATTCGGATCAAAATCTTCCCCTCGTGATTGCGCGAACCCGGGTGGCGACGATGATCCCGGCATCGGCGTCGGTGAGGCTCGGTTCGAGACGGAAATCACCCTGCCACGAAGATCGCGCCGCATCCAGTTCGGACTTGGCGTTGCGGCCCTTGGGAAGGATCCAGACTGTCCCAGGCGTGGAAAAGCGTTCGGCCAGAGCGAGCAGCTTCGGCAAGGGCGCGAACGCCCGGGCGCTGATCACGTCGAACGGGCGTGCCGGGACGGATTCGAGCTTTGCATTGAGGATTTCGACCCGGTCCGTGACCTCGAGGATCGATGCTGCGGTGCGAAGAAACTCCGCCCGCAATCGCCGGGATTCGACGAGGACCACCGACGCGGAATGGAAAAGCGGAATCAATAATCCCGGAAACCCCGCGCCGGTGCCCAAGTCCAGCCAGCGGCGAGCGTCCTTCGGAGCGAAGCGGGCGATCTGTGCCGAATCGAGGATATGGCGGTCCCAAAGCGCCTCCAGCGAGCCTTTCGAAACCAGATTCTGACGACCATTTTCGTCCCGGAGCAAGGCCGCGAAGGCATCCAATCGCTCGATTGTTTCACGTGGAACATCGAGCCGGCCTTTGACGTCCGACTCGTCCATCAAGCCGCCTTGCGCCTGGAATGAACCAATATGGCCGCCAGGGCAGCCGGCGTTATTCCGCGGATTCGCCGCGCCGCACCAAGAGTGGACGGCCGTGCAGCATTCAGTCGTTCGACCATCTCCAGCGACAATCCGGCGATCGTGGCATAATTCATGTCGCCCGGAATTCGCACATTCTCGTCGCTGCGCAGCCGGGCCACCTCCGCCTGCTGGCGCTCCACATAAGGCGCGTAGCGATGGTCCTCCGCCGCTTCCTCGATCAGATGCGCCGGGTAATCCGCCAGCGCGGGCTCGACCTTCACCAGCCCCGCCGAGTCGAGCTCTGGAAAGCGCAGCCATTCCGTCAGCGGGCGGCGGCGACCGTCGTCGCCGACCCGGATTCCGGCGTGCCTCAGCTCCGCCCCGGACCTCGGCCCGGTCAGGATAAGTTCCACCGCCGAGCGTTGTGCTTGGCGAGCCTCGAAATGGGCCCGGCGCTCCGGCCCGACGCAGCCCGCCGCCATGGCCCGCGCGGTCAGCCGGACTTCGGAATTGTCGGCCCGCAAGCGAAGGCGAAACTCGGCCCTGGAGGTCAGCATCCGGTAGGGCTCGGTAACGCCCTGAAGGGTCAGGTCGTCGATCATGACACCGACGTAGCTCTCGCTTCGGTCGAACAGCAATGGAGGCCGTCCGTGCGCTTTGGCCGCCGCATTGGCGCCTGCGACGAGCCCTTGGGCCGCCGCCTCCTCATAGCCCGTGGTGCCGTTGATCTGGCCGGCCAGATACAGCCCTTCCACGTCCCGAACCGCCAGCGTCGGCTCGAGGATCCGCGGATCGACATGGTCATATTCCACGGCATATCCGGGCTGGAGAATGACCGCCCGCTCGAGGCCCGCCATCGACCGGACCATGGCCAGCTGCACATCCTCGGGCAATGAGGTCGAAATACCGTTCGGATAGACCGCCGCATCCTCCAGGCCCTCGGGCTCGAGGAAGACCTGATGACCGTCGCGATCGGCGAAGCGATGGACCTTGTCCTCGATCGAGGGACAATAACGGGGGCCGACCCCGACGATGTCGCCGGCGAAGAGCGGCGAGCGCTCGAGATTGGCCCGGATGATTTCATGGGTGCGCAGGTTGGTTCGAGTGATCGAGCAGAAGAGCTGGGGGGCGGGGCGCGTCCCCGTCATCGGCGACAGCGTCCAGTCGCCCTGGTCCAATTCCTGCCGTTCGAGCGCGGCCCAGTCGATCGTTCGGCCGTCGAGCCGGGGCGGGGTTCCCGTCTTGAGCCGCGCCAGCGGGAGATCGAGCTCGCGAAGCTGAAGCGCCAGCGCCGTCGCGGCGCGCTCGCCGATACGGCCGCCGGCGCGGCTCGTCCGGCCGAAATGCAGCCTGGCGCCGAGGAAGGTGCCCGTCGCCAGGATGACGGCCTTCGCCGCCAGCGCCCGGCCATCGGCGAGATCGAGGCCGACCACCCGCCGACTCTCCAGGCGGAGCGCGGCGGCTTCACCCTCGACGATTTCAAGGCCACCCTGGGCGTCGAGCAGCCTGTGGATGGCGGCCTTGTAGAGCTTGCGGTCGGCCTGGACCCGGGGGCCGCGGACGGCGGCGCCCTTGCTGGCGTTGAGCATCCGATAATGGATCCCCGCCTCGTCCGCCGCCCGGGCGATCAGCCCGTCGCAGGCGTCGACCTCGCGGACGAGATGGCCCTTGCCGAGGCCGCCGATCGCCGGGTTGCACGACATGGCGCCAATCTGATCGCGCGCGAAACTAACCAGCGCAACACGCGCGCCCATCCGAGCCGCGGCCGCCGCCGCCTCGCAGCCGGCATGGCCGCCGCCCACGACGATGATGTCGAAAACCCGAGTCACAGCTCCGGCTCTATATGTTTCACGTGGAACAATGTCGCGTTCATTCCAACGCCCGGGGAAGCCATGCGGTCGCGATTGTATCGCCATCGTCGTGTCGTGGCCGAAGGCCCGATATGGGGTTCGCACAAAGATCACAAAGGCACAAAGGGGCCGCGTGTGCGCTGCCGTTGCGGCCCTTTTCGAAACAGGTCGCGGGATAAGCTGCTTCGCAGACCCTTTGTGCCTTTGTGATCTTTGTGCGAACCCATTTCCCTTTGGGCGCGCATGAGCGGCTCCGCGGGTTGTCGAATCCCTCCGTCGCGAAGCAATCCAGTGCGGCCTCGGAAAGGCCCGCTGGATTGCTTCGTCGCTTCGCTCCTCGCAATGACGGGTCGGCCTTCCACGGCCGCTATTTGCCGATGCAGAAGCGTCCGAACAGCATGTCCAGCATGTCTTCGACTCCGGCCCGGCCGGTGACCCGATCCAGCTCAACTCGCGCCTGACGAATCGCTTCGGCCGCGATGAGCATGTCGGCGGCGCGGGCCTCGCGCAGGTGATGCAGGGCGAGAGCGATGGCGTCGCGCTGGCGGGCATTGGCCGCCACCTCGCCTTCCTGGGGGAGAAGCGTTCGAGTCCGTTCGGCCATCGCCGCGATCAGCTGCCGGATACCCTCCCCGGTCAGCGCCGACACTTGAACGTCGAAGTCGCGGCGCGTGCCCGGAAGATCGCATTTCGACCGGACCAGGATCGTCCGGTCCCGGTCGGGCGAGTCATCGGGCTCGCCCAGCCAGAGGACCAGGTCGGCCGTGGCGACGCTCGCGAGTCCACGCTCGAACTCCGATCTTTTCAATCTCTTCGGCGCTTTCGCGAAGCCCGGCCGTGTCGATCAGAAGATAGGGCAGTCCGTCGATTGCCGTCGGAGCTTCGATCAGGTCGCGGGTCGTTCCCGGGACGGCGGACGTTATCGCCGCCTCCCTTTGTGCCAATACGTTGAGAAGACTGGACTTTCCGGCGTTCGGAGGGCCTGCGATGACGACTCGGAGGCCTTCCCGCAGCCGCTCCGCCGGAGGCCGTGCCAGCAGCGCCTCGATCTCGCCGGCGAGCGAATCGACGTCGTCCGCCCAGCCCTTCGGCCAGGCTTCGCCGACTTCGCCTTCGTCGGAGAAGTCGAGCGAGGCTTCCAGGGCGGCCGCCAGGACCAGCAGCCGCTGACGCCATGCCTCCACTTTGCGGCTGAGCGCGCCGCCCGCCATGGCGAGGGCGGCGCGGCGCTGGGACTGGGTCTCGGCGGCGAGCAGGTCGGCGAGCCCCTCGGCCTCGGCGAGGTCGATCCGCCCGTTATCGAAGGCGCGGCGGGTGAATTCCCCCGGCTCCGCGGGCCGGAGGCCGTCCATCCCCGCCAGCGCCGCCAGGACGCCCGCCACGACCGCCCGGCCGCCGTGGAGGTGAAGCTCGGCCACATCCTCGCCGGTGGCGCTGTGCGGCCCCGGGAAGCGCAGGACGAGGGCGCGGTCGAGCCGCTCGCCTTGCCATTCGAGATTCGCCAGAGTGGCGACTCCGCGGCTCCGGCAGCTTGCCGGCCAGCGCCTCGAGCGCCGAGTTCGCCTCCGGACCGCTGATCCGAACCACCGCGAGTGCCGCGGGCGGGCTTCCGGACGACAAAGCGAAGATCGTGTCGGTCACTTCATTGCCTCCTTCCCCCGTCCTCCCGGCGAAAGCCGGGGCCTCGGGTCAAGAAGTCTCGGTGGGTCTCCCGAGGTGCCGGCTTTCGCCGGGAGGACGAGGGGAGCTTCAACCCTTCTTCCCGCCCATCCCCTCGAGCATCGAGCGCCACATCGCCATCCCCGCTTCGTTCATCGGGCCCCAGGCCTTCATCATCTCCGCCGCCGATTCGGCGGTGAGGCCCTCGTCCGCCGCCTTGGTCATGCGCTGGACATAGGCGTCGTGGACCGGGGTCAGGTCCGGCAGGCCGAGGAAGCGCCGCGCCTCCTCCGGAGTGCAGTCGACGTCGACGCTGATCTTCATGGCCCGGGTCCTTCCGCTGGTCAGGGAGCTATGTGTATAGAAGCGCCGCCCGAGACAAGGAGGAGCCGACATGGGGACGATCCGGATCGACACGCTCGCAGGGGACGGCGGCTTCGACGCCTATGTCGCGGAGCCGGAAGGAACGCCGCGCGCGGCGATCGTCGTCATCCAGGAGATATTCGGGGTCAACGAGGGCATCCGCAGGAAGTGCGACCATTGGGCCGGGAAAGGCTATCTCGCCCTCGCGCCGGACCTGTTCTGGCGGCTCGAGCCCGGAGTCGAGCTGGATCCCGACGTGCCCGACCAGTTCAAACAGGCGCTCGACCTGATGAACCGGTTCGACCAGGATCAGGGCGTCAGCGATATCGAGGCGACGATCCGGGCCGCCCGCGCCCGGACCGGCGGGGACGGCAAGGTCGGAATCGTCGGCTACTGCCTCGGCGGCCGACTCGCGTTCATGGCGGCGGCGCGGACCGACGCCAATGCCAGCGTCGGCTATTATGCGGTCGGTGTCCCCGGCCTGCTCGGCGAGAAGCACGCCATCGCCCACCCGCTCCTGCTCCACATCGCCGGCGCCGACCATTTCGTCACGCCCGACCAGCAAGCGGCGATGCACGAGGGCCTCGACGACCATCCCCGGGTCACGCTCCACGATTATCCCGGCGAGGATCACGGCTTCGCGGCGGAGATGGGCCAGCGGCGGAGCGAGGCGGCGGCGCAACTCGGCGGACCGGCGGACCGAGGACTTCTTCGCCGAGCATCTGGGGTGACCAATCCCTACGCCTTCATCCTCCGCAACACCGGTGGCCCCGAAACCCTCGAGGCCGAGCATATCGACCTGCCCCGCCCCGGGCCCGGCGAAGTGCTGGTGCGGCACGAGGCCGTCGGGCTGAACTTCATCGATACCTATCACCGCTCGGGCCTCTACAAGCTTCCCTTGCCCTCCGGCCTCGGCGGCGAGGCGGCGGGGGTGGTCGAGGCGGTCGGCGAGGGCGTCGCCGGGTTTCGCGAGGGGAATAGAATCGGCTATTTCACCGGGCCGCTCGGCGCCTATGCCACCCACCGGACGATCGCCGCGGACCGGCTGGTCAAGCTTCCGGATTCGATCGGCGCACAAGCCGCGGCGGGGGCGATGCTCAAGGGCTGCACCGCCGAATATCTGATCGAGCGCTGCGCCCGGATCGAGCCGGGGCAGGCGGTCCTGGTCCACGCCGCGGCCGGCGGCATGGGCTCGATCCTCGTGCAATGGCTCAAGGCCGTTGGAGCAAGAGTGATCGCCCATGCCGGCGACAGCCGCAAGGCGGCGCTGGCCGCCGAGCTGGGGGCGGACCATGCCCTGTGCTGTCCGATGGACATGCTCGCCGCCGAGGTGCGGTCGCTGACCGACGGCCGGGGGGTTCCGGTGGTGCTCGACGGAGTCGGCGAGGCGAGCTGGAAGGCGTCGCTGGCCTCGGTCGCCCGCCGCGGGCTTCTCGTCACCTACGGCAACGCCTCGGGGCCGGTGCCGGCCTTCACCGCGCTCGACCTGCTCGGCGCCGGCTCGATCTTCGTCACCCGGCCGACCCTGGCCGATTATTGCAAGACGGGAGAGGAGATGGCCGCCTCGGCGGCGCGATTGTTCGAGATGATCGGGAAGGGCGCGGTGAAGATCCAGGTCGGCGCCACCTTCCCGCTGCGCGAGGCCGCCGACGCCCACCGGGCGCTCGAGGCTCGGGCGACGACGGGGTCGACGGTGCTGATTCCCTGATCAGGTGAAGAGCGTCCCAAGCCCGACATTGGGGTCGATGAAGCCTTCATAGACCATCTTGCCGGCGACATAGACGATCACCAGCAGGCCGATCCACGCGATCCAGCGGTAGCGCTCGATATATTTGGCGAGGATGTTGGCGGCGACGCCCATCAGGGCGACGGCGAGAAGCAGGCCGATGATGAGGATGCCCGGATGCTCGCGCGCCGCGCCGGCCACCGCCAGCACGTTGTCGAGGCTCATCGAGACGTCGGCCACGGCCACCGCCCAGGCGGCGGCGGCGAAGCTCTTGGCGGGCCTGAGGCCGCTGCCCTCATCGCCGTCGACCTCGGGGGAGCCTTGCGACTGGCCCGAATGGCGAAGCTCGCGCCACATCTTCCAGCTCACCCAGAGCAGAAGCAGCCCGCCCGCGAAGGTCAGGCCGACGATCTGCATCAGCTGGGTGACGACCAGGGCGAAGGCGATTCGAAGCACCAGCGCCGCCAGGATTCCGATCAGGATCACCTTGCGGCGCTGCTCGGCCGGGAGGCCGGCGGCGAGCGCACCGACGACGATGGCATTGTCGCCGGCGAGCATGATGTCGATCATCAGAACCTGGCCGAAGACCGCCCAGGCCGCGGCGGTGTCGAGCTTCGAGAAATCCGTGACGATCGCGTCCCACATTCCACCGATCCCGATCGGAGCGGCGGCGGCGTGGACGCTGAGCATGAGGTCGAGCATGGTCACGCGAGGGGCTCCTGAGGACTTACTGGTTCATCGAGGCGAAGAAATCCTCGTTCGACTTGGCGTCCTTCATCTTGTCGAGAAGGAACTGCATCGCGTCGACCGTGCCCATCTGCATGAGGATCCGCCTGAGCACCCACATCTTGGAGAGGGTCGCCTGGTCGACGAGCAGCTCTTCCTTGCGGGTGCCGGACTTGCCGACGTCCAGCGAGGGGAAGATGCGCTTGTCGGAAACCTTGCGGTCGAGGACGATCTCCGAATTGCCGGTGCCCTTGAACTCCTCGAAGATGACCTCGTCCATCTTGGAGCCGGTGTCGATCAGGGCGGTGGCGATGATCGAGAGCGAGCCGCCTTCCTCGATGTTGCGGGCGGCGCCGAAGAAGCGCTTGGGCCGCTGCAAAGCGTTGGCGTCGACGCCGCCGGTGAGCACCTTGCCCGACGACGGCACCACCGTGTTGTAGGCACGGCCGAGGCGGGTTATCGAATCGAGCAGGATGACGACGTCCTTCTTATGCTCGACCAGGCGCTTGGCCTTCTCGATCACCATCTCGGCGACCTGGACGTGGCGGCTGGCGGGCTCGTCGAAGGTCGAGGAGATGACCTCGCCCTTCACCGAGCGCTGCATGTCGGTCACTTCCTCGGGCCGCTCGTCGATGAGCAGGACGATGAGGAAGACCTCGGGATGGTTGTCGGTGATCGCCCGGGCGATATTCTGGAGAAGCACGGTCTTGCCGGTCCTCGGCGGCGCCACGATCAGCGCGCGCTGGCCCTTGCCCTGCGGCGAGATGATGTCGATCACCCGCGCCGACTTGTCCTTCACGGTCGGATCGGCGCTGTCGAGGGTGAGCTTCTCGTCCGGATAGAGCGGCGTGAGATTGTCGAAATTGACCCGGTGGCGGACCGCGTCGGGATCGTCGAAATTGACGGAGACGAGCCGAACGAGGGCGAAATAGCGCTCGCCGTCCTTGGGCCCGCGGATCTCGCCTTCGACCGTATCGCCGGTCCTCAGGCCGAATTTGCGCACCTGGTTGGGCGCGACGTAGATGTCGTCGGGGCCGGCGAGATAATTGGCCTCGGGCGAGCGCAGGAAGCCGAAGCCGTCCGGAAGCACCTCGATCGTGCCCTGGCCCATGATCTCCTCGCCATTCTCGGCCTGGACCTTGAGGATCGAGAACATCAGCTCCTGCTTGCGCAGGGTCGAGGCGCCCTCGATTCCGAGCTCTTCGGCCATGGCGACGAGGTCGGCGGGGGATTTCTGCTTCAAGTCTTTGAGATGCATATAGAATTTACTCGGAAATTGGGATTGGGTCGGCGCGCCGTGCGGAGATTTTGATTTTCGGCGGCTGAAATGCCCGCGCGGATGGCAGGCGAACGACTTGGGCGGCGTTAGGCTCCGCGATTTTTCAAGTCAATCCTTCGATACGCCGGTTCGACAGGCTCACCGGCTACTCAGGATGAGCGGCAAGAGAATAATTCCATCCGCTCATCCTGAGTAGGGACTGAGCCTGGCGAAGGCCCGTATCGAAGGACCCGTCAGAAAGGCCTCACGATCACCAGCACGACGATCAGCACCACGGCGATCCCCGGCACCTCGTTCATCAACCTGAGACCCTTGCCGCTGAGCGAGCGCTCGCCGCGGGCGAGCTTGCGCCCATAGCCCACCATCCAGCCGTGATAGGCGGAAAGGGCGACGACGAGGACGAGCTTCGCCTGGAACCAGCCCATCGTCCAGGCCTGGGTCGTCCAGGCCAGCGAGAGTCCGAAGATCCAGACGAGAATCATCGCCGGAGTGATGATGATTCGCCTCAGCTTGCGCTCGCGCTCGATCCAGTTTTTCTCCTCGGCCGAGCCGGGCGCCGATTCCTGATGGTAGACGTAGAAGCGCGGAAGCATGAACAGGCCCGCGATCCAGAAGATCACGAAGATGACGTGTCCGGCCTTGAGCCAGGCGTAGGTCAAGCTGAGGGCCGTCGCGAGGGCATCGATCACGCGCGCACCAGCTCGATGAGCTTCTCGACGTGGCTGATCGGCGTGTCCGGCAAGATGCCATGCCCCAGGTTGAAGATATGCGGTCGCCCCGCCAGGCTAGATAGGATGCGCCGCACCCCGCTTTCAAGCGCCTCGCCGCCGGCGATCAAAGCCAGAGGGTCGAGATTGCCCTGGACGGGCATATCCGGCGGAAGCACGGAATCGGCCCAGACGGGGTCGACCGTCTCGTCGAGGCCGATCGCGTCCACCCCGGTCTCGAGCGCATAAGCGCCGAGCTTGCCTCCGGCGCCCTTGGGAAAGCCGATGACGGGAGTCTCGGGATGACGGGCCTTGAAGGCGGCGACGAGCGAGGCGGTCGGCGCGATCACCCAGCGCTCGAACTGCGCCGGCGACAGGCTTCCGGCCCAGCTGTCGAACAATTGCACGGCTTCGACCCCGCTCTCCACCTGGCGGGAGAGATAGTCGACGGTGAGGCCCGATATCGCGTCGACGATCGCCTGGAAGGCCCCGGGATCGCCATAAGCGAGCCTTCGCGCCTCGCCCTGGTCCTTGCTGCCCTGACCGGCGACCATATAGGTCGCGACCGTCCAGGGGCTGCCCGCGAAGCCGAGGAAAGTCGTGGCTTTCGGGAGACAGGCCGCGACTTTCTCCACAGTCCGGTAGACAGGCTCCAAACGCGGCTTCGCCGAGTTCGAGCCGGGCGAGCGCCGAGTCGACCAGCGGCGGCGACAGGCGCGGACCTTCGCCCGCCTCGAAGCGGAGATCCTGACCCAAAGCGAACGGCACCATGAGGATGTCGGAGAACAGGATCGCGCCGTCGAAGCCGAAGCGGCGGATCGGCTGGAGGGTCACCTCGGCCGCGGCGTCCGGGTCCTGGACGAGGTCGAGGAATCCGCCTTTCTCCGCCCTCAGAGCCCGGTATTCGGGCAGATAGCGTCCGGCCTGGCGCATCATCCAAAGTGGAGTTTTCTCGGCTTTACGGCCGCTTAGCACGCTGAGCAGGGGCTTGTCGGCGACGACCATGACGAGGAGGGCTCCGCTCTACTCTCTATAAGAATCTTATATAAAGAGAGTCTGTTGTAGGTTGTAGGAAGGCGCGTCGCGGGGTTTATTGGCTTCGCCCGATTTTGCAAACAGCTTGACTCTGAACGGTTGGCGGAAGCCCGCGGATTCGCACCATTGATCCCCGGTTTCCACAGCTTGCCGGTAAGAACTTGTTCACCTTTGCGAATCTGTGGACCGATAAGCGGATTACGGGGGCAAAGCCCGCGCTTGCAACCGTCCCGAGGCTTAAGCTAGCGATTCCCACATGCTTATCCACAGCCCCGCCGTGAAGCATGATCATCTCATGATGACACTTTCCGTCATTGCGAGCGAAGCGAAGCAATCCAGTCCTGCCTTCCGAGGCCCGCTGGATTGCTTCGTCGCTTCGCTCCTCGCAATGACGGATCGAACAGAGGCCATCTAGTGGCCGATCCGCTTCACCTCCATCTCCTCTCGGACTCGACCGGAGAGACTCTGGAGGTGATCGCCAAGGCCTGCCTGGCCCAGTTCGACGGAGTCGAGATCCTCCGCCACCCCTGGCCGATGGTGCGCTCCGAAGGCCATCTCGACCGGGTGCTCGACGATGTCGAACGGCGGCCCGGCCTCGTCCTCTATACTTTGGTGAACAGCACGATCCGGCGCGAGCTCGAGAAGCAGACCCGCCGGCGCAAGATCCACGCCGTGTCGGTCCTCGATCCGGTCGTCCATGCCCTGTCCGCGGTGCTCGGCCAGGAAGCGAAGGGCCGCCCCGGCCGCCAGCACGCGCTCGACGCCGCCTATTTCGCCCGGGTCGACGCGATCCAGTTCACCATCGCCCATGACGACGGCATCGGCTCGGAAAATTGGGAAGAAGCGGATATCGTCCTCGCCGGGGTCTCGCGGACCTCCAAGACTCCGACCTCGATCTATCTCGCCAATCGCGGCTACAAGGTCGCCAACATCCCGCTCGTGCCCGAAGCGCCGCCGCCGAACTCGCTCTTCTCGCTCGAACATCCTCTCGTCGTCGGCCTGACCACCAATCCCGACCGGCTCGTCCAGATCCGCCGCAACCGACTGCTCGCGCTCAACCAGGCGCCCGAGACCGACTATGTCGACATCGAAGCGGTCAATGCCGAGCTCGCTTTCGCCCGCCGGCTCTTCGCCGACAACGACTGGCCGGTGATCGACGTCACCCGCCGCTCGATCGAGGAGACCGCCTTCGCCATCGTCAAATTGTGCAACGAACGGATGGACGCGGCCGCGGCGACCGGAATCGGCGAAGGCGCATGAGGCTGTTGCTCGCCTCGAAGAGCGCCGCGAGGCGGCAAATGCTGGAAGCGGCCGGAGTCGCGTTCGAGACGGTCGAAGCCGAGCTCGACGAGGAAGCGGCCAAGGCCGGGCTGTGGGGCGCGGGTTTCGACGCGCGCGGAGTCGCCGAGGAGCTGGCCCAGCTCAAGGCTCTCTCCGTCTCGGCCGGCGAAGGCGATCTGGTGCTCGGCTCGGATCAGACCCTGGAGCGGGGCGACGGTACCCTGCTCGGCAAGCCGGCTTCGCGCGACGAGGCGCTGGGGCAGCTTCTGTCCCTCAGCGGCACCACCCACCATCTCCATAGCGCGGCGGTGGTGGCGGAGAATGGCGAGGCGATCTGGTGGCGGTGCGAGACGGTGGTTCTCACCATGCGGCCGCTCAGCGACGCCTTCCTCGACGACTATCTCGACCGCGAATATGAGCAGGTTCGCTGGAGCGTCGGCGGCTATCGGATCGAGGGGCTCGGCGCGCAATTGTTCGACCGTATCGAGGGCAGTCATTTCGCCATCCTCGGAATGCCGCTCCTCCCCCTGCTCGGCTATCTGCGCGAGCGCGGGCTTCTGAAGTCATGACGCCGCCTGCCCTAAATTCCTCCCCGAGCTTTGCTCGGGGAGGGGGGACCGCGCGAAGCGCGGTGGAGGAGAAATCCGGAGTCAGCTTTTCCCCTCCACCACAACGCTTCGCGCCGCGGTCCCCCTCCCCGAGCAAGCTCGGGGAGGAATATTGCTTTGCTTGGCCTCGTGGTGGAGGGGCAAACGCGCGGCGGCCCGGGCGAGGATGGCGCGCAGGGCCCCTTCAAGATCATGCATAACCTCGATCGCCGGGATCCGCATCGTCGCGATGCCCGCACCGGCCAGCCAGGCGTCTCGGGCCGAATCCTTCTCCGCCCGATCTCCGCGCTCGTGCGCTTCACCATCCACTTCGATCGCCAGCCTTGCGTCGTTGCAGTAGAAGTCGAGCGTATAGGGACCGCTGGGATGCTGGCGGCGGAATTTGAGGCCATCGGGACGACCGCGGAGTTCGCGCCAGAGGAGAATTTCGGGAAGGCTCATTCCGCGGCGAAGGCGGCGGGATTGGCGGACGGTGCCGGCACGAGGCTTAGGCGCAATGTTTTTGAGCATAGAGTCGCTACTTCTCCACGCTTTTGCATGATTTACACGAACCAAACAAGCCGCCCCACCCAACTCCTCCCCGAGACGAGCTCGGGGAGGAATATGGGGCGGGCTTGATGGCCGTGCCCTACGCCGAGGTGATCGGCGACCCGATCGCCCATTCCAAGTCGCCGGCCATCCATAAATTCTGGCTTGAGCAATATGGTCTCGAGGGCGACTACCGAGCGACGCGGGTGACCCCTTCATCCTTGCCGGATTATCTCGCCGCGCGCCGTTCGGATCCGGATTGGCGAGGTTGCAACCTCACCATGCCGTTGAAGGTGCGAGCGGTGAGGCATCTCGACGAGGAAAATGACATCGTCGCCCGTCTCGGTGCGACCAACTGCATCGTGCCGCATCGTGACGGCCTCTACGGTACCAATTTCGATTCCGACGCGGTGCTTCATTCGCTGATCGAACTCTCGTGGAGCGGGCATGCCGTCATCGTGGGCAACGGAGGGGCCGCCAGGGCCGCCTTGTCGGCCCTTTCTTCCCTGGGCTTCGATCGGATCACGATCATGTGCCGGGATAAGGCGCGGGCGGCGACGCTTCTTCAGTCACGGAGCGCCGAAGTCGACTTCGCGCCGATCGGGGGAGCGCCCGAATGCGATCTTCTGGTCAATGCGACCCCGCTCGGAATGCAAGGCTGTCCGCCGCTGCCGATCGCTCTTGACGCCATGCCTTCCAGCGCGACGGTGTTCGAAATGGTCTACGATCCGCTCGAGACGCCGTTGGTATCGAATGCCCGCGCGCGAGGCATGAGGGTTTTCGACGGGCTGACAATGCTGATCGAGCAGGCATCCCTGTCCTTCGTCAGCTTCTTCGGATCGGGAATCACGAACGAGCAGCGGGCCGCCGTTCGCGAGGAGGTTGCGTCATGATCATCCTCGGCCTCACCGGCTCGATCGGCATGGGCAAGTCGACCGTGGCGAGGATGTTCGCGGACGAGGGCGTGCCCCTGTTCGACGCGGATTCGGTGGTGCATCGCCTGCAAGGACCGGCCGGGACGCTGGTCGAGGCGATCGAGGCGCATTTTCCGGGCACCACCGGACCGGACGGGGTGAACCGCGGCACGCTTGCTGAGCGGGTGCTCGGCGAGCCGGAGGCGCTTCGGCGGCTCGAGGCTCTGGTCCATCCCGCGGTGGCGGTCGAACGGGAGGCGTTCCTGACCGCCAACGCCGGGAGCCCGCTGGTCGTCCTCGACATCCCGCTCCTGTTCGAAGCCGGTGGATCGGAGCAAGTCGACAAGATCATCGTCGTTTCCGCGCCGGCCGAGATCCAGCGCGAACGGGTCCTCCGCCGTCCGGGCATGACCCAGGACAAATTCGAGCAGATCCTCGCCCGCCAGCTCCCCGATCCGGAGAAGCGCGCCCGGGCCGATTTCGTCATCTCCACCGCCGGGCCCAAGGATGACACGCGACGAGCGGTTCGCCGCATCCTCGCTTGCCTCGTCCCGTCCGCCGATTCATAGTCAACGCCATGCGGGAAATCGTCTTCGACACGGAAACCACGGGCCTCAGCCCGTTGACCGGAGATCGGGTCGTCGAGATCGGCTGCGTCGAGCTTTGGAACCGGGTCGAGACCGGCCGGACCTTCCACGCTTACTTCAATCCCGAACGGTCGATGCCGAGCGGCGCGGAGGCGGTGCACGGCCTCAGCGATGCCTTTCTCGCCGACAAGCCGCTTTTCCGCGACCTGGCTCGGGACCTGATCGAATTCCTCGGCGACTGTCCTTTGGTCGCCCACAACGCCAGCTTCGACTTCGGCTTCCTGAACCACGAGCTCAACAATTGCGGCCATCCGCTCGTCTGCCTGACCCGGATGGTCGACACGTTGCAGATCGCCCGCTCGAAGCATCCCGGCGCCAAGCACAGCCTCGATGCGCTCTGCACCCGATTCGGGGTCGATCGGAGCCTTCGGGTCAAGCACGGCGCCCTGATCGATGCCCAGCTTCTCGCCCAATGCTATGTCGAGCTCACCGGCGGCCGCCAGATCGGACTCACCCTTACCGATGACCTCGCCGATCGAATCGAGGACTCGGCCGGGGGCCGCACCGCCGGCGACGATGTGATGGTCATCGAAGTTCGGCCACCGCGCGCCCATTCGCCGACGGAGGAGGAACTCCAGGCGCATGCCAACTTCCTCGCGACGCTCATCGACCCCATTTGGCATCGGCTGGACGGGCGCGGTTGACGTCGAGCCGCGGCGGCGCCTAATCGCCGCGGCCCCTTCCTGGAGAAAGCCATGGATATCCGCGTCTCCGGTCACCAGCTCGACACCGGCGAAGCCTTGCGCGAGCGGGTGAGCGCCCGGCTCACGGCCGTCGCCGACAAATATGCGTCGCGACTCGTCTCGGCCCAGGTGACCTTCGGCAAGGGACCCCATGATCATGGTTTCACCTGCGAGATTGTCGCTTATGCGCCCAAGGGCGTGGTTCTGAAGGGGGGCGATCAGGCGTCCGCGGCTCCGGCGGCCTTCGACGCGGCCTTCGACAAGATCGAAAAGCAGCTCCGCCGCCATACCCGCCGGCGCAAGGACCACAATCCGCAGGCCGCCGCGGAGCTGGCGGAGACCGACGGCTTCGCCTACCGACGAGGCGAGGCCGAGCCTCAGGGCGAATAAGCCGACCGGCGGGAACGCCCGCCATTCCTCCACATTTTAAAGAGCGGCCGGGGGCGACCGCGTTCGGTGAAACGAATGAACGACATTACCGACATCCTCACCGTCGACTGCGTCGATGGCGGGATGACCGTTCCGAACAAGAAGGGCCTGTTCCAGCTCCTCGCCGCCGCCGCGGCGCGCCGCACCGGCCTCGAGTCCAAGACCATCGTCGCCGCTCTGACCGATCGGGAGAAAATCGGCTCGACGGGTTTTGGCGGCGGAGTCGCCATCCCGCATGCCCGGATCGACGGCCTGAAGAGCGTGTTCGGCTATTTCGCCCGGCTGACGGCGCCGATCGACTTCCAGTCCGTCGATACGCTTCCGGTCGACCTCGTCTTCCTGATTCTCTCGCCGCCCGACGCCGGCGCCGACCATCTCAAGGCTCTGGCCTCGGTCAGCCGGGTGCTCCGCGACCGGGGGACGGTCGCCAAGCTGCGCGGGGCCCGCTCGCGCGACGCGCTCTTCGCCCTTCTTTCCGGAGTCGAAAGCCGCAATGCCGCCTGAGGCGGATGCCGGCGCGGCCGCCCATTTCCGGGCGCTCGAATCGCTTTACCGCCAGGCGCCGGTCAACGGCCTGTTCGAATCGGAGCTGGAGATCGTCGAAGCCGGATTCGCCCGGATAAGATTCGAGGTGCGCGAGTCCCTCTTCCACGCCGCCGGCGCCGCTCACGGCACGCTCTACTTCAAGATGATGGACGATGCCGCTTTCTACGCCTGCAACAGCCTCGTCACCGACCGCTTCCTGCTCACCACCGCCTTCAACCTGCTCTTCACCCGCCCGTTGCGGGCCGGCCCGGTGACCGCCGAGGGGCGCTGGGCGAGCGGCCGGCGGCGGGTTCTGGTCGGCGACGCCCGGCTGATCGATTCCGACGGCGAGCTCGCCGCCAGCGGCACCGGCACCTTCATGCGCTCGCATATCCCGCTGAGCGGCCTCCCCGGCTACGCGGCGAGCTGATGGAGGCGCGAATCGCCGCTTCGGTGCTGGCGAGCGCTCTGATCCGCAAGGCCGAGGGCGAAGGCGGGTTCGGCGCGGTCCTCGTCAAAGGCGATGTCACCGCCGGGTCGATCCTGGTCATCCTTCTGGAAAGAGGCGGGAATCCGCGGCTGTTCGAACGTCTGCTGCAGCCCGATGGGCACTATGCCTGGCAGGAGGGCGGGAACCAACATATTGAGAATCCAGGCCAAGTTCCGGAGTTCATCGCACGGCGAAGGCGTTTCGACCCGGATTTATGGGTAATTGAACTGGATATCCCGTCTGTCGAACGGTTCGCCGCTGAAATGAACGCGTTCGATTGACTCTGCTGCAGCGCACAATCTAGCCCCCGCCTCGTCCTTCGAGAGCGAAGGGCGTCACACCATTCCGATGTTGGTCGGGAAGTTGACGCCACGCGAGACGGAAGGCGGTCCGGGATGCGCTTTTTTCGACATGCATCCGGCTTTGGACCGCTCGCCGCACTGATTTGAGATTTAATGATTCGCTTTTTTCGCGCCGCGTCCCTCGCGGCGGCTTCTTTCGTTTTCGTCTTCGGCGCCCCGTCTCTGGCCTGGGAGCTGACCGGGACTCCCCTCATCGCCGAAATTTCCGAACAGCCCGGCCTCGGCGCTCCGCCTCCGGCGGCTTCCGCCCCGCCCGCGGCTTCGGTTGAGCCCGTCCCTGCCGCGGAACCTGAAAAGCCGGTGCGCCGCAGCCTCGCGCAGCTTGTCGCCGACCATTCCAGCACCCGGCCATCCGACGCCCAGCAGGAATGCCTCGCGGGCGCCGTCTACTTCGAATCGAAGGGCGAGCCGCTGCCCGGTCAGCTCAGCGTCGCCGAGGTGATCCTCAACCGCGCCCGCTCCGGCCGCTTCCCGGCCTCGGCCTGCGGAGTCGTCAAGCAGCGCGGCCAATTCTCGTTCATCCGAGGCGGCCGCTTCCCGGCCATCGCCCGGACCTCGCTCGCCTGGAAGCGGGCGGTCGCCATCGCCCATATCGCCGTTCAGGATCTGGCCGACGGGCCGGCGCCGAAAGCGCTCTTCTTCCATGCCAAAAGGGTCTCGCCGCGCTGGCGCCTGACCCGGGTCGCGGCCGTGGGAAATCACATCTTCTACCGCTAGACTCGTCACTGCGAGGAGCGAAGCGACGAAGCAATCCAGCGGGCCTCGGAGGCTTCACTGGATTGCTTCGCTCCGCTCGCAATGACGAATCAGGGCGGCACCCTTCACACCGTTCCCGATTCATTCTAACCTGGCCGGATGGCTGCCCGTCCGAGTCCCCAGCCGGAGCTTTGCTTCGCCGACGCGCCGCTCGCCGCCCGGGACGTGGCGCGCGGCGTGACCCGGCTGTTCTTCAACCAGGATATGTTCGCTTTGTGCGAGGTGCCGCTGCCCAACGGCCGGCGCGCCGACATGATGGCGATCGATTCGTCGGGCCTGATCACCATCGTCGAGATCAAGGTGTCGCGCGCCGATCTCATGGGCGACTGCAAGTGGATCGAATATCTCGGCTATTGCGACCGTTTCTTCTGGGCGGTGCCGGCGAGGTTCGACCTCAAGCCGTTCGAGGAGCCCGGATTCCAGCCCCAGCTTTGCGGCCTTCTGGTCGCCGACCGCTACGACGCGGCGGTGGTTCGCGACGCGCCGCTGCGCAAGCTTGCGCCGGCACGCCGCAAGGCGGAAACCTTGCGCTTCGCCCGCAGGGCGGCACGGCGGCTGGTCGGGGATCTGGACCCGGGCCTGGCCGGGTTCGCATGACCGCTCAGCGGGTTGGCCCCGCCACCGGCTTCGTCGGCGCGGCCTGGGCCTCGAGCAGCTTCAGGACCGCACCCGCGCGCGGGTCCTGCTTGGCGTAGTCGAGCGCCGACATTCCGGCGACATTATCGGTGCGCTTGGGATTGGCGCGGCGATTCAGGAGCAGCCGGACCATCGAGATGTCGCGGCGCTGAGTGGCGAGGATGAGCGGAGTTTCGCCGCGGCCGTTGGCGAGATCGACGCTGGCCCGCTTCGCCAGCAGCTGCTCGGCCCCTTCCACCCAGCCGATCTGCGCCGCGAGGGTCAGCGGTGTCTCGCCGCGATTGGTCTGAATGTCGGGCCGGGCGCCCTTGCCGAGCAGGAAGGCGAGCCAGTTGAGGTCGCGGCCGCGAACCACGATGTGGAGCGCGGCCTCCCCGCTGCTGCGGTCGCGAGTGTTGATGACGACCGAGCCCGGCTCCGCGACCAGATTGGTGACCTTGTCGCCGTCGCGCTCCCTGACCGCTTTGAGGAAATTGAAACTGTCGGAAAAGGTCATCTGCCCCGACGCTGGAACCGTAAGCACCAGAACCATGGAGGCCGCGGCCAGGCGACCGAACTTATTGAACACTCTCGCTTCCCCGTCTCGACTTGTCGGCTCGGCTATAGCAAGACAAGCCTGCTTCCGCCATGAACGAAACCCGCCTCCTTTCCCTGTCGCTCGCATTGGCGCTGGCCGCCTGCTCGGGCGCGGCCGAGGAGCCGCCGCTCAAGGGCGCGGCGATCGGCGGGCCGTTCACCCTGACCGAATCAGGACGGGCGCCAGGTGACCGAGCGCGATTTCGCCGGGAAATACCGGATCATGTATTTCGGCTTCACCCACTGCCCCGACGTCTGCCCGACCGACCTCGCGGTCATCGGCCAGGCGCTGCGCCGGTTCGAGAAGAGCGATCCCGCCCGGGCGGCCCGCGTGGCGCCGGTCTTCGTCAGCGTCGATCCCGAGCGCGACTCGCCGTCGGTGCTCAAGGAATATGTTTCCGCCTTCCACCCCCGCCTGGTCGGCCTGACCGGAACTCCGCGGCAGGTCGCCGACGCGATCAAGCGCTACGGCGCCTATGGGGTCAGGGAGGAACCGGGGGCGGGAGGCGGCTACAACGTCAACCACAGCCGGATCGCCGAGCTGATCGGGCCGGACGGCGAGCCGATCGCTCTCCTTCCCTACGAGAAGGGGCCGAAGCGGTCGCCGCCGAGCTCGAGCGGTGGGTGAAGTGAATTTCTGGGAAAAGCCGCTGGCGGCGCTCGACCGGGCCGAATGGGAGGCGCTTGTGCGACGGCTGCGGCAAATGCTGCCTGCACAAGCTCGAGGACGAGGACACCGGCGACATCCACGCCACCAACGTCGCCTGCAAGCTGCTCGACCGCCACACCGCCCGCTGCACCAATTATCGCGGCCGAAGGGCCTATGTCCCGGACTGCGTTCGCCTGACCTCGTCCAAGGTGGGCGCCGCTCGCCTGGCTGCCCTCGACCTGCGCCTACCGGCTGCGCTCCGAAGGAAAGCCGCTTCCCGACTGGCATTATCTCGTCTGCGGCGACCGCGAAGCCGTGCACCGCGCCGGAATGTCGGTCCGCGGCTGGACGGTGGCCGAAGGCGAAGCCGGCGACCTCGAGCATCATCTGGTCGAGCGTGAGCTTTGAACTGAAGCTCAGCGTCTCGCCGACGGCCCGGGCGATTCGGCTTCGGGTCGACCGGCGCACCGGCGAGGTGGTTCTGACCATTCCGAAGCGGGCCTCGCGCCGCCAGGCATTGGCCTGGGCGGACGGCCATCGCGACTGGATCGAAGCCCGCCTGGCCGAGGTCGCGCCGGCCTCGCCGCTCGCGCCCGGGACCGACCTGCCTCTCTACGGGCGGCCGCACCGGATCGACTGGAGCCCGGAGCGGCCGCGCACGCTCCGGCTTGAGGAGGGACGGCTGGTCGTCGGCGGACCGCCCGAGGGCCTGGAGGCGCGGCTGCTGCGCTGGCTTCGCCGGCACGCGCTCGACAGGCTCGCCGCCGACACCGCGGAATTCGCCGCCAAGGCCGGAGTGAGGGTGAGCCGGGTCGGCATCGGCGACCCTTTGTCGCGCTGGGGAAGCTGCTCGGCCGCGGGCGGGATACGCTATAGCTGGCGACTCATCCTCGCCCCCGACTGGGTGAGGCGGGCGACCGTCGCCCACGAGGTCGCCCACCGGGTCCATATGAACCACGGCCCCGATTTCCACGCTCTGGTCGAAACCCTGCTGGAGTCGGATCCGAAGCCGGCACGGTCATGGCTGCGCCGCCACGGGCCGTCACTCCATCGGGTCGGACGAACGGTCTGAGCGGCGGTCGACCGGCGGTGCCAGGTCGCGCTCACGCCGCCGCTCGCGCCGGTCGCGCTCTCGCTCCGGGTCGCGCTCCCGTAACCTGGGCTCCGGCTCCCGGTTGATCGCCCGGTCGATGAAGTCCTGGTCGAGCCTGTCCTCCTCGTTCGGAGCGGGCTCGGCTTCGTCCTGGCGCGGCGGCAGCGGCCGGAATCGCTTCCGAAGGGCCGGCTTCCGTCGGGATTGACGAGGACTGCGCCATTATTGTCGGGCGCTTCGAACCAGGTCTCCTCGTCGGGCTCGCTGACCGCCCATTCGGGCATCTGGACCGCGATCTCGAAATTCTCGGCCGGCCGGTTGGCGACCGCGCGGGCCATGAAATCGTGAAAGGCGCGGGCCGGGGCACAGCCGCCCTGAAGGCCGGGGACGACCTTGTTGTCGTCGCGGCCCATCCAGACGCCGGTGGTGAGCCCGCTCGAGAAGCCGAGGAACCAGCCGTCCTTGTTCGAGTTGGTCGTTCCGGTCTTGCCCGCAACCGGCCGGCCGATCTGGGCGGCCCGCCCGGTCCCGGTCAGCACCGCCGCCTGGAGCAGGTCGGTCATCTGCGCGGCGACCCACGGCGCGACCAGGACCCGACTCTCGTCCGGCTGGTGCTGATAGAGGATCTGCCCGCCGACCGTGGTGACCCGCTTGATCCCGTAGGGGACGACCGCATTGCCCTTCGCCGCCACCGAGGCGAAGGCGCGGGTCATGTCGATCAGCCTGACTTCCGAGCTGCCCAGCGCCATCGACGGGTGGGTGACCACCGGCGTGGTGATCCCGAAGCGCTGGGCCATGTCGGCGACGGTCCGGAAGCCCACTTCCTGGGCGAGCCGGACCGAGACGGTGTTGATCGACTGGGCGAAGGCCTGGCGGACCGTCACCTGGCCGGCGAAGCTGCGATTGCTGTTGCGCGGGCTCCAGCCGTTGATCGTCATCGGCTCGTCCGAAACCATGTCGTCGGGCTTGTAGCCGGCCTCGATCGCGGCGAGGTAGACGAACAGCTTGAACGAGGAGCCCGGCTGGCGGTTCGCCTGGGTGCCGCGATTGTAGAGCGAGCGGACATAATCGCGGCCGCCGATCATCGCCCGGATCGAGCCGTCCCGGTCGAGCGCGATCAGGGCGCCCTGCGCGCCGGCCGGGGTGGCCGCGTTGATCACCTGGTCGCCGAGCCGCTGCATGTTGGGATCGAGAGTCGTCCACACCTCGATCGGCTCGACCGTCTCGTCGATCAGGGTGTCGAGCTGCGGAAGCACCCAGTCGGTGAAATAGCGGACGCTGTTCTGCTTGGGCGTCGGCACCATCTGGACGTCGGCAGGCTCGGCGCTGGCGGCCACGGCCGGGCTGATGTCGCCATTTTCGCGCATCAGCCGGATGACGACCTCGGCACGGCCCCGCGCCGCTTCGACGTCGGCGGTCGGGGAATAATTGGACGGCGCCTTGACCAGTCCGGCGATGATCGCCGCCTCGGAAAGGCTCAGAGTCTTCGCCGAATGGCCGAAGAAGCGGCGCGAGGCCGCGTCGATGCCGTAGGCGCCGCCGCCGAAATAGACCCTGTTGAGGTACAGTTCGAGGATCTGGTCCTTCGAGAAGCGGCGCTCGAGCGCCAGCGCCAGCACGGCTTCGCGGCCCTTGCGGCCGAAGGTGCGGCTGTTGGTGAGGAAGATGTTGCGGGCGAGCTGCTGGGTGATGGTCGAGCCGCCCTGGGTCCAGCGGCCCTTCGAGAAGCGGACCTTGAAGGCTCGGGCGAGCCCGATCGGATCGACTCCGATATGCGAGCGGAAGCGCTTGTCCTCCACCGCGACCATGGCGTCCTTCATGATGTCGGGTATCTGGTCGTAGCTCAGCCATTCGCCGAAGCTGGGGCCCAGAGCGATCAGCTCCGATCCGTCGGCGGCGCGCACCCGGATCATCTGGCCGAGATCGTCGCGGCGGACCAGCTCCGAATAGCTGGGCAGCGAGCTCATCGCGACCCCGACCGCGACGATCAGGGCGATGAGGGCGATGAGGCCGCCATACAACCCGATCTTGAGCGAGGTGATCAGCGTCCGGCGAAGGCGGGACGGCGTAAGAGAAGCATCACTGGCCATCGGGGCGGCAACCTAGGGCCGGATGAGTCGGGCGACAAGGGAGCGAGGAGGGAGAAGTGGAGGACGTGGGGTGCAGGGCACTCCGTCATTGCGAGCGCAGCGAAGCAATCCAGCGCGGCGTCGGAGCGGACCTCGAAGCTGGATTGCCGCGTCGCTCCGCTCCTCGCATTGACGGCTTCGCCGTCATTTCTTCGCCTTGAAATCCAGCGAGGCGCTGTTGATGCAGTAGCGAAGGCCGGTCGGCGCCGGGCCGTCGGGGAAGAGATGGCCGAGATGGCCGTCGCATTTGGCGCAGCGCACCTCGACCCGGCGCATGCCGTGGCTCATGTCGGCATGCTCGCTGACCGTCGGGGCGGCGGGCTCGGTGAAGCTGGGCCAGCCGCTGCCGCTGTCATATTTGGAATCGCTGTCGAACAAGAGTTCGCCGCAGCCCGCGCAGCGATATTCGCCCTCGTCGTGATTGTCGACGTAGCGGCCGGTGAAGGGCGGCTCGGTGCCCGCCTCGCGAAGCACCCGATATTGCTCCGCATTCAGCTTCTCGCGCCACTCCCGTTCCGACATTTCCCCGCGATCCTTTACCTCTTCCGCCATGGCGGCCTCATTCCTCGACTGTCGCTGAAGTCGCGTCAACGGTCCGGGCACGCAACAGGTTTCGCCGCATCAGCAGATAGACGGGAAGGCCGCTCGCCAACAGGGCCGCGCCCCACAAAGCGGGCTCGCGCCCCGCGCCGTAGATCGCCCAGATCGAATAGAGGGCGCCGGCGATCGCGACCGCGGGAAGAATCGGTGAGCGGGGGATTCGGCCGGCCGCCTGCAGCCGCAAGGCGGCCAGCGAGCAGCTCAGATAGGCGACGAGCGAAGCGGCCGTCGAAAGGAGCGCCATGAAGGCGAACATGCCGCCCATCGATCGGCTCTGGTTGGCGAGCAGGAGCCCGGTGACGAGGCCGCTCGCGACGAGGTGGGCCCGGACCGGGGTGCCGGCTTTCGACGTCCGCGCGAACCAGGCGGGGAAGCAGCCGTCGCGCGCGAGCGCCACCGGAAGCTCGCCCTGGATCAGCACCCAGCCGTTGAGGGCGCCGAGGGCGCTGATCGTGGCGAACAAGGCGACGAGGGAGGCCGGGCCGGGGCCCCAATAGCGGCCGATGAAGTCGGCGAAGGGGGCGTTGGAGGCGGCGGCCTGGTCCGGCGGAAGCAGCAGGGCGACGCCCGAGCAGGCGATCAGATAGACGATCCCGGTAATCAGGGTGCCGATCATCGTCGCGCGCGGAATGGTCCGCTCCGGGTCGCGGACGTGGCCGGCCGGAATGGTCGCCGATTCGAAGCCGACCATCGCCCATAAGGTCAGTGCGGCCGCGGCGGTGACCCCGGCCCAGCTTATGTCCGCCGTCGGCAGCGGTACCGCGTCGGGGCGGTCGCCGGTCGCCGCTATGCCCAGGGTCAGAACGATCGCGGCGACGAGCGGGAGGAGCTTGAGGAGCGTGGTGGCGAGCTGAACCTTGCCGGTGCCCTTGACGCTGAGGCAGTTGATCAAGGTGAAGGCCCAGACGAAGCCGATCGCGACGAGGCCGGGCGCCGCCGCGAGGCCGGGCAGGAAATGGCTCAGATAGCTGACCGCGGCCAGGGCGATCGCCGCATTGGCCGTCCACACCGAGATCCAGTAGCTCCAGGCGACGGCGAACCCGGGCGCGGCGCCGAATGCCTCCGCGGTATAGGCATAAGGTCCGCCGGCGCGGGGGAAGCGGCGCGCGAGGCTGGCGAAGACGAAGGCGAGGCACAGCGCCCCCGGGATGGTCACCCCCCAGCCCAGGATCGCGTTCCAGCCATAAGGGGCGAGCTGCTGCGGAAGCAGGAACACGCCCGAGCCGATCATGTTGCCGATGACGAGCGCGAGGCAGATCCAGAGGCCGAAGGCGCGGCGTGGGTGCGGAGAATCGGCCAATCGTCACCCCTCTTCGGGGGATATCACGCCGAAGCCGTCCCCCGGACGGCTTCTTATCGGCGTGATATGGTGCGGTCGAGAAGACTCGAACTTCCACGGCCTTTCGGCCACAGCGACCTCAACGCTGCGCGTCTACCAGTTCCGCCACGACCGCACGTCACTGCCCCCCGAAAGATGCTCCGGGGCCGGTAGGAGCGGGGCCTCTAGCAAAGGGGTCGAGGGGACGCAATGCCGCTGATCCGTCATTGCGAGGAGCGCGGCGACGCGGCAATCCAGTTACGGTGTCTGTCGCGGACTCGGCGCTGGATTGCTTCGCTGCGCTCGCGATGACGGTCGGGTCGAATCAGTAGAGGAACATCGGCATCCCCTCGATCCGCATCAGACGCGCGCGATAGGTCGAGGGATCGTAGAGCCCGCCGACGTCGACCGACTTGCTTCCGCTGAGCAGGGTGCCGATCGGGACATGGCTGTAATTGCCGTCGGTCAGGGTCACCATCCGGGCCGTCTCGCCGCGCTGGAGGAGCTGGACGGCGAGGCCGCCGAAGGCGAAGCCGACCATCCGGTCCATCGCGTCGGGCTCGCCGGCGCGCATCAGATAAGCCAGTTCCTGGATGACGGTGCCGAAGCCGAGCCGGGCCTTGATCGCCCGGCCGAGCTGCTGGCCGATGCCGAGCTCGCCGCGTTCGCTCGCCGGCCTGGAAAGCGCGGCATCGTCGTCGCCCGCACCCTTGATCGTGGCCCCTTCCGAGATCACGCACATCGCATAGCCGGCCGGGTTGGACGCCTTGTCCTCGGCGAGGAGCGGGAAGAGGATGTCGAGATCGGCCGGGACTTCGGCGATGATCGTCCGGTCGACCTGGGCGAGGAAGCCGGCGAGCAGGGCGGTCTCGCCGCTGCGCCGGCCGAACAATTCGATCACCCCGATCCGCTCGTGGCTTTCGACCGTGGTCCTGAGCGCGTTGATCGCCTCGACCGAGCGGCTGACGGCAGTGGAGAAGCCGATGCAATAGTCGGTGCCGAAGACGTCGTTATCCATCGTCTTGGGGACGGAGATGACGGGCACGCCCTGAGCGGCGAGATGCGCCGAGAAGCGCAAGGTGCCGTCGCCGCCCAGAGTGATCATGGCGTCGATGCCGAGCTTCGCGAGACGTCTCGGTCACCCGCCGGGTCTGGTCGCCCCCGGCCAGGGTCCGGGGATCGGTTCGCGAGGTGTGAAGGATGGTCCCGCCCATCCGGTCGATGCCGCGCACGCCCTCGCGGGTCAGCTCAAGGCTGTTCGCGGCGACGCTGGCCGGATCGACCGGGTCGATCGCCAGCACCCCTTCCCAGCCGCGGCGGAAGCCGGTCACCTCCCAGCCCAAGGCGTCGGCGGACAGGGTGATCGAGCGGATGCAGGGGTTCAGCCCCGGCACGTCGCCCCCGCCGGTGAGCAGGCCGATGCGCATGGCTTCAGGCCGTACCCGCGAAGCCGATGTGGAGCTTTGAAGCGTTGGCCGGCACGTCGATCTGGGCGTTGTCGATCTTCGCGCTCTGGCCGGGCTGAAGCTCCGAGACCGGCGGCGAGATCGCCCAGCTGTAGACGGTCTTGCCCGAGGAGTCGCGGACCTCGGCGCGAAGCTGGGGAACGCGCTGGACCTTCTGGGTCGGGTTGGTGATCCGGCCGGTCACGGTCAGCAAGGCGTTGCCGCTCGCCAGGGTCCGGTTCTCGGCCTGGAACTCGAGCTTCAACGGAGTTGCTCCCCGGCCGGGCAAGGCGATGTCGACACCGAGCTCGGGCAGGCCGAACGAATAGACGGCGGCGGTCGCGGCGAGCATCAAAGCGGCGGCGACGATCGCGACGATCGTCCACATCCGCGCCGGGTTACGCCTCGGGCGGAAGGGCGGCTGGTGGGCGAAGGCGTCGTAATTTTCCGGCTCGGGGGACGGCCCGAGCATTGCGAGCGGCACGGGCGGGCGCCGGCTCGCGCAGCGGAGGCGGGGCGGGGGCGGCGCGGGGGCGGGCGCCGTCCACTCGGCCGATGTCCGGGGCGAAGGCGGCGGCTGCAGCCAGCTGTGCCGGCAGGAGGCGCAGCGCACCTGGCGTCCGGACGGCCCGACCGCGCTGTCCGGCACCACATAGCGCGTCTTACAGGCGGGACAGCTCAGGATCATTGGTACGGGAGGCCCCAAAAGGCTGGTGCTCGTCCGAATCCAAGCACGGCGAGACGCGCCATGCAAGCCATTGCGCCTTTATTGAGTGGTTTACGGCCCCGCGCGGCGCATGCCATTGAAGCAGTGGGGCGCGGCCCCGAGCGGAGGCGGGTTCTGAACAGCAGCGGCAGCATCGTCCAGTTCGACAATGTCGGGCTGCGCTATGGAACGGGAGCGGAGACGCTTTCGGACCTGAGCTTCTCGCTCAGGCATGGCGGCTTCTACTTCCTCACCGGCCCGTCGGGCGCCGGCAAGACTTCGCTCCTCAAGCTTCTCTACCTCGCCCAGCGGCCGAGCCGCGGCCTGATCAAATTGTTCGGCGAGGACATCGTCACCATGCCGAGGAAGCGCCTGCCCGGCTTCCGGCGGCGGATCGGCGTGGTCTTCCAGGATTTCCGGCTCGTCACCCACCTCTCCGCCTTCGACAATGTCGCTTTGCCTTTGCGCGTCGCCGGCGTGGACGAGAAGGATCTGCAGGGTCCGGTCAGCGAGATGCTCGCCTGGGTCGGCCTCGGCCACCGCGCCAGCGCCCGCCCGGCCACTTTGTCGGGCGGCGAGCAGCAGCGAGTCGCCATCGCCCGGGCCGTCATCGCCCGGCCCGAGCTTCTCGTCGCCGACGAGCCGACCGGCAACGTCGACCCGGAAATGGCCAAGCGCCTCCTCCATCTGTTCGATTCCCTGAACAAGCTCGGCACCACGGTGGTCGTCGCCACCCACGATCTCCACCTCATCTCGAGCATCGGCCGCTCGGAGATGCTTCGCCTCGACCGCGGCACCCTGCTCGATCCGACCGGCGCTCTTCGCCACCCGCCGCGGCGGGTCGAGGCATGAGCGCCTTGCCCCGGACGATGGGCGCCGCCGACCGCCGGCTGCTTCCGGAGGGCCGGCTGGCCGGGCCGATGCCCTGGGTGATCGCGATCATGATGTTCCTGACCGTGCTCGCCGCCGCCGCCGGCCTCGGGCTGGGCGGCGCCGCGCGCGAGCCTCGGCGCCGGGCTCGGCAACCGGGTGACGGTGCAGATCCTCGAGCCCAATCCGGACCGACGCGAGGCCGAGGCGAGACGCGCCGTTGCCCGCTTGTCGGCCCTGCCCGAGGTCGAGAGCGTCCGCCGCCTCGCCGCCGCCGAAATGGCCGAGCTGCTCGAGCCCTGGCTCGGCGCCGGCGGCCTCGAGGGCGACTTGCCGATCCCGGCGATGATCGACGCCCAGCTCATCCCCGGCGCCCGCGCCGACGCCCTTCGTCCGGCCGTGACCGCCGCCGCCCCCTCGGCCCGGATCGACGATAACGGCCAGTGGCTGGCGCCGCTCGGCCGGCTGATCTCGGCCCTGAAGTGGCTCGCGCTCAGCCTCGTCGCCCTGATGATCGGTGCCACCGCCGCGACCGTCGTCCTCGCCGCCCGGGCCGCCCTCGACACCCACCGGGGGACCATCGAGGTGCTCCATCTGATGGGGGCCACCGACGTCCAGGTCGCCCGCCTGTTCCAGCGCCGGATCGCGCTCGACGCTTTGTTCGGAGGCCTGGTCGGGTTCGGCGCGGCGGCTTTGGCTCTGGTCCTGATCGGCCGGCGCATCGGCGCGCTCGGCTCCGATCTGCTCGGCTCCGCCAATCTGCCGGCGACGAGCTGGCTCGCTCTCGCACTGCTTCCGGTCCTCGGCGTCGGCCTCGCCATGCTGGTCGCCCGGGCCACCATCCTTCGGGCCCTGGGGAGGATGCTGTGATCCGCCGTGCCTTGTCCGCGATCGTCCTTCTCTATCTGCTCGGCTACGCCGTTTTCGCCGTTCTCCTGCCGCGCCCGGCGGGCGAAAGCCCGACCGACGCCATCGTCGTCCTCACCGGCGGCGCCAAGAGGATCGAGCGCGGCCTCGACCTGATGGCGCGCAACAAGGCCAAGCGGATGCTCGTCTCCGGAGTCGCCCGCACCGTCCGCGCCGAGGAGCTGGCGGCGCAATATCGCGCGGACGATTCGCTGTTCCGCTGCTGCGTCGACCTCGGACGCGAATCGGTCGACACCCGCTCCAACGCCGAGGAGGTCGCGCGCTGGATGGAGAAGCACAAGTTCAGGTCGATGCGCCTCGTCACCACCGACTGGCATATGCCGCGCGCCCGCTTCGAGCTTTCGCGCCGGCTCGGCGGCGGCATCATTGTCCTCGGCGACGCGGTCGAGAGCAACCCGAGCTTCGCCCAGCTCTTCACCGAATATAACAAATATCTTCTCCGCCGCTCGGCGGTGCTCGTCGGCATCTGATGAGCCTCGTCCGCTCGCTGCTCTACGCTTTGGTCTTCTATCCGGGCAGCGTCCTCTACGTGCTCGCGGGGATCGCCGTCCTTCCGCTCGGCCGGGGCCCGGTGCGCCGGGTCGCCGACGCCTGGACGGCTTTCAACCGCTTCTGCGCCCGCTTCCTGCTCGGAATCCGCACCCGGATCGAGGGCGAGGTTCCGAGCGGCGCCGTCATCGTCGCCAGCAAGCACCAGTCGATGTTCGAGACGACCGAGTTCCAGTGCATCCTCGACACTCCGGCGACGGTGATGAAGAGCGAGCTCGGCCGGATCCCGCTCTGGGGCCGGCTCACCCGGGCCTACGGAATCATCCCGGTCGACCGCGAAGGCGGAGGCGCGGCGCTTCGCAAATTGCTCCGCGCCGCCGGCGAGGCGGTCGCCGAGGGCCGGCCGATCGTCATCTTCCCCGAAGGCACGAGGGTCGCGCCCGGCGAGCAGCCGCCGCTCGAGCCCGGCTTCGCCGGCCTCTACCGGGCCCTGAACCTGCCCGTCGTCCCCGTCGCCCTCGACAGCGGCCGGATCTGGCCCCGCAAAAGCTTCGCCAAGCGCCCCGGCGTGGTGACGATGCGCTTCGGCGATCCCATCCCCCCGGGCCTTCCGCGCCAGGAAGCCGAAGCCCGAGTCCACGCCGCCATCAACGCCCTCGAATGATTCCAACCCCTTAGCCTTCGGTGCCTGGCACCTAATATCGGAACGTCAGATAGGCCGCCAACCCCTCCGAAGGATTCCAGCCCTTTAACGCTCGGTGCCTGGCACCGAATATCGGGGTGTCAGATACTGTTCTCCGTGGCCGACGCCTCGCACCCCAGCCATCGCACCGAGCTCCCGTGCGGGTGGCAATGCGCCAGAAGCCTTTCCTCGCCGCTCGGCCAGGTCTTGAGCCGAAGCGTGATCCGGTCTTCGCCGGCCTCATGCTCGTAGCGAAGCCAGGCCAAGGGCGCCGCCAAGGTCGCCTCCGCCCCCGCCCGGGCCATCGCCGCCGCGATCCGCGCCTTCGTCTCCTCGGGAAAATATTGAAACGCGATCGAGTGAAGCACGACCCGGGTCACCCCCGCAATTCCCGGCTCGCCGAGCCGAGCCTCGAGCCAGTCCGCCGCCTCGCCCGTCGCCACCTCGGGCGGGTCCGCGGCCGCGAGGGCCAGCGCCGTCTCGAGCCGGGCGAGCCGCCCCGCCTGGTCGGGCCAGACATAAGCGAGCAGCCGGTCGCCGTCGCTTCGGGCGTCGAGCGGGTGGAGGTCGACCCCGCGCCGCCGGGCCACCTCGACCCGGGCGTCCGGCGGCGGATCGCCCTTCCACTCGGGCTTCAGCTGAAGCGGGGAACCGGGATCGCCCGAGCGAACGCCGCCCAGATCGTAGCCGTAGCGGTCGAGGACGAGGTTGAGCCCGGCGCTGGCGCCGAGCTCGAGCAGCTCCACCGGCTGGGGAAACAGGTCCGCGACGACCAGCAGGCCGCTCATCAGCACCGCCGAGCGCCCGACCTCGTTGGTCTGCGGCGCTCCGTCGAGCCAGGGCAGCAGCTCCGGATTGGCCAGTACGGGCCAAAGCGCCGCCCACAAGGCCTCCTCCTCGGGCATCGGCTCCGGCGGATAGCAGTCGGCCAGCCCAGGAACGGCGCCGCGGCGGACGAGCGCGTGAAGGCCGCCGGTCAGCCGCAGCGGCAAGGCGTCGCTGAACGAATCGGCCCGGCCGGGCCAGTCGAGCACCCGGCGCCCCACCTCGGTCGAGCGGTCGAGCCGCTCCGCGATCAGGCCGCAAAGCCGCGCCATGAACGGCGAATCGAGCTTGATCGCCCATTCGGCCTGCCGGGCGAAGGCCGCCCGGCGCCGCGGCTTCAGTCGCGGAGCCGGGCACCGGCCTTGGCCGCCGCGGCGACGATCCGGGCCGAGATCGCCTTCAATTCCTCCTCGGTGAAGCTCTTCTCGCCCGGCTGAAGGACGATTTCGACGGCGAGCGACTTCAAGCCCTCCGGCACGCCCGCGCCGGTGAAGACGTCGAACAGGGCGACTCCGGCGATCGCCTGCCGGTCGGCGCTTCGTACCGCTCGGAGCAGGGCGTCGGCCTGGAAATCCTCGGCCACCAGGAAGGCGAAGTCGCGCTTCACCGCCTGAAGCGCCGGCGGCGCATAGGCCTCGCGCATCCGCCCGGCCCGCTTCTGCGGCACGGAGTCGAAGAAGATCTCGGCGGCGACCAGGGGCCCCTCCAGGTCGAAGGCGCGCAGGGTCGCGGGATGAAGCTCGCCAAATTCGGCGAGGACGTTCTTGGGCCCCAGCGCGAGCCGCCCGGAGCGGCCCGGATGATAGACATCCGAAGCGCCCGCCAGCGACTGCAGGCTGTCGACCGGAGCCCCCGCCGCGGCGAGCAGGGCCAGCGCTTCGGCCTTGGCGTCATAGGCGTCGAAGCCCTGCGCCTTGCCGCTTCGCCAGTGGCGCTGGACGGCCAGGCCGGCGAGGACCAGGCCGAGCGTCGGCCGCTCCCCCTCGGCGAGGTAGCGGCGGCCGATCTCGAACAGCCTGACGCTCTCGGCGCCCCGCGCGAAATTGCGCCGCGCCGCCGAGAGCAGGCCGGGGAGAAGCGACGGCCGCATCGCCTTCAGCTCCTCGCTGATCGGATTGTCGAGGATCCAGGCCGAGCCTCCGAACGGCGCCGCTTCCGCCTCGGCGACGAAGCTCCAGGTCACCGCCTCGTTGAGCCCGCGCGCCGCGGCCATGCGCCGGACCCGCCGCTCGACCAGCTGCTGCGAAGTCGCGGTCGGCCGGGCCACGCCCGGCGCTCTGGGCAGCGGAGTCGCCTCGACCTTGTCATAGCCCTCGATCCGGGCGACCTCCTCGACGATATCGGCCGATCCGTCGATATCGCGGCGCCAGCTCGGGACGATGATCGTCCACGGATCGTCGTCGAGTACGCGGAAGCCGAGGCGAGAGAGTATCTCTTTCTGGCGCGGCTCCGGAATATCGATTCCGCCCAGCTCGAGGGCCCGAGCCGGCCGGTACTTTACTGACTTGGCTAGCTTCGGCGGCTCGCCCGCGCGGACGATCTCGGACGCCTCGCCCCCGGCGAGCTCGATCGCCAGCTTCGTCGCCAGCTGAAGGCCGGTCTCGACGAAAGCCGGATCGACCCCGCGCTCGAACCGGGTCCGGGCGTCGGAAGCCAAAGCCAGCGTCTGGCCGGTGCGGGAAATGCGCTTCGGATCGAAATAGGCGCATTCGATCAATATGTCGGTGGTCTCCTCGGTGACTCCCGAATGCTCGCCGCCCATGATCCCGCCGATATCGTGCACCATGACGTCGTCGGCGATGACCGTCATTTCGCCGTCGAGCTTGTAGGTCTTGCCGTTGAGGGCGAGCACCTCCTCGCCGTCGCGGGCGCGCCGGGCGACGACGGCGCCGCTCAGCTTCGCCAGATCGTAGACGTGAAGCGGGCGGCCGTAGCCCAGCATGACATAATTGGTCATGTCGACGAGCGCGCTGATCGGCCGCTGGCCGACCGCTTTCAGCTTTTGCTGGAGCCAGGCCGGCGACGGCCCGTTGCGAACGCCTCGGACGACCCGGCCGTAGAAAGCGGGGCAGCCATCGGGATCGTCGGTGCGGATCTCGACCGGGCACGGAAACACGCCCGCTATCTCCGCCGCCTCGACCGGTTTCAAACGTGCCCAGGCCGGCGGCGGCGAGATCGCGGGCGATTCCGTGGACGCCCATGCAGTCCTGCCGGTTGGGCGTGACGTTGACCTCGATCACCGGGTCGTCGAGCCCGGCATATTGCGCATAGGAGGCTCCGACCGGCGCCTCGGCGGGAAGCTCGATGATCCCGTCATGCGCGTCGCCCAGCTCCAGTTCGCGGACCGAGCACATCATCCCTCGGCTCTCGACTCCCCGGATCGCCGCCACCTTGAGCGTCAGGTCGCTGCCCGGAACATAGGCGCCCGGCGCTCCGAACACGCCGAGCATCCCGGCGCGGGCGTTGGGCGCCCCGCACACGATTTGGATCGCCTCGCCGGTCCCGGCGTCGACGGTGAGCACCTGGAGCTTGTCGGCCTGCGGATGGCGTTCCGCGGTCAGGATCTTCGCAATCGTGAACGGAGCCAGTGCGTCCCCAGCGTTAGACACGGCTTCGATCTCCAGGCCGATGGCCGTGAGCGTGTCCGTGATCGTCGCCAGGTCCGCATCCGTCTCCAGATGCTCCTTCAGCCAGCCTAGCGTGAACTTCATGCTCCGACGCCCCCGCTCAGAGTCGGCACGTCGAGCGCGGCGAAGCCGTAATGCCTCAGCCACCTCAAATCGCCGTCGAAGAAGGCGCGAAGATCGTCCATTCCGTATTTGAGCATCGCCAGCCGGTCGACTCCGACCCCGAAGGCGAAGCCCTGCCATTCGTCCGGATCGAGCCCGCAATTGGCGATCACCCGGGGATGGACCATTCCGGAGCCGAGCAGCTCCATCCAGCCTTCGCTTCCGCCCAGCACCCGCCGGCCCTTGACCCGGGTGAAGCCGACATCGACCTCGGCCGAAGGCTCGGTGAACGGGAAATAGGAGGGCCGAAGCCTGAGCTCGATGTCGTCGCGCTCGAAAAAGGCCTTGAGGAAGGTCTCGAGCGTCCATTTGAGATGGCCGAGATGGATATCGCGGTCGATGACCAGCCCTTCGACCTGGTGGAACATCGGCGTGTGGGTGGCGTCGTTGTCCGAGCGGTAGGTCCGGCCCGGGGCGATGATGTAGAGCGGCGGCTTGCTCGTCATCATCGCCCTTATCTGCACCGGCGAGGTGTGGGTCCTGAGCAACATCCGTTCGTCCGCGCCGGGCGCCGGGCGCAGGTAGAAAGTGTCGTGCATCGCCCGCGCCGGATGGTCGGGCGGGAAGTTGAGCGCGGTGAAATTGTGCCAGTCGTCCTCGATCTCGGGGCCGGTCGCGACCGAGAAGCCCATGTCGGCGAAGATTTCGGCGAGCTCGTCCATCACCTGGCTGACCGGATGGACGCTGCCCTGCGGAGAGGGTCCGGCCGGCAGGGTCATGTCGAGCCCCTCGGTCGCCAGCCGCCGCTCCAGCGCCTCGCCCTCCAGCGCCGCCTTGCGAGTCGCGAGGGCTTCGGTGACTCGTTCCCTGAGGCCGTGGATCAGAGGCCCCTGCGACTGCCTCTGCTCCGGCGTCATGCCGCCAAGAGTCTTCAGCAGCTGGGTAATCGCGCCCTGCTTGCCGAGCGCGGCAACCCGCTCGCCCTCGATCGCGGAGAGATCGGGCGCGGCGGCTATGCGGGCGAGAAGATCGCCGGAGAGCTGGTCCAGATCGGCCATGGCCGGGGCTCTAGAGAAAATTTCCCGCCCTTTGAACCCACCCTCTCCGTCCTGCCGAACTTGTTTCGGCATCCCGCGTCGAACCGCGCCGCGGTTGGACGCCTTGCATCGCGCGCCTCACCCGCCACGGCCGGCAGGCCCTGGATTTTTTGAGAGAAGGCGCGAAGGTTCAAGAAAAGAAGCGGGCGAAGGCGTGGCACCTCTATCTTGTACCTTCGTGCCTTCTCTCCAAAAAGGGCGCCGAGGCGCCGGGGGCCAGGCGCGACCGTTCGTCCCACAGCCTGACCTCCAAAAAATGGGCGGCCAGACCCTGAATCGAGGTCGTGGTGACGTCTGGGGGCTTCCCTAACCATTGCGGAGCCGACAAACTCGTCTCATGAACTGGCCCCAGCTCAGCCAAGCCCGCGACGGTCCGACCATCGCCGCGCTTCATCTCTACAGCCAGATCCTCGGCAAGGCGGCCGTGGCGTTGCTGCCGTGGCGCAACCATGGCTGGCACGTCACCCTGCGGGTCCATCCGCGGGGGCTGAGGACCGAGCCGCTCTACGGGGCGGGCGGGCCTTTCGAGCTCGGGCTCGATCTGGTCGGCCACGAATTCACCTTCGCCGACGGCAACGCCGTCCGCCGGGTGCCGCTCGGTCCGATGTCGGTCGCCCAATTCCATGCCGAGGTGATGGGGTTGCTCGAAGCGGTCGGGCATGATGTCGCGATCCATCCCGCGCCGAACGAGATCGACCCCGCCGTCCCCTTCGCCGCCGACGACGTGGCGCGTCCCTACGATCGCGGCAGCGCCGAGCGCCTGCTCGCGGCCCTGGTGAACGCCGACCGAATCTTCCGGCTGTTCCGCTCCGGCTTCCTCGGCAAGGCGAGCCCGGTCCACTTCTTCTGGGGCAGCTTCGACCTCGCCGTCACCCGCTTCTCCGGCCGCCCGGCCCCGCTCCACCCCGGCGGAATCCCCAATCTTCCCGATGACGTCACCCGCGAAGCCTATAGCCACGAAGTCTCGAGTGCCGGCTTCTGGCCCGGAGGCGCGGGCGGCGGCGGAGAGCCGTTCTTCTATTCCTACGCTTATCCCTCGCCGGAAGGATTCTCCGGGGCGCTGGTGAAGCCGGAAGCGGCCCGCTTCGACGAAGCGCTCGGCGAGTTCGTCCTCCCTTACGCCGCCGTCAGCACCGACTCCGACCTTCTCGACTTCCTCGAGACCACCTACGCCGCCGCCGCCGACCTCGCCCACTGGGACCGCGCCGCCCTCGACTGCGAGCCCGGCATCCCCCGGGTCCCAAGGCGGCTCTGAAAGCCGGTTCTTCCGTTCGCGCCGAGCGGCATCGAAATCAAAAATTTGTTCGCACAAAGATCACGAAGGCACAAAGGATCTGCGGGAAATCGGCGCGGAGCGCCCTCCTTGACCCAACAGAAAAGTCATTGCGGCTTCGCCGCCACGGCCCCTTTGTGGCTTCGTGATCTTTGTGCGAACCCGAAGGCAGCCTAAGCCGCGGCGCAGCTCGCGCGGTCCTACCCCAGGAAAGGATAAGGCGAGATCGTCTTCTGGGTCTCGTTGAGGGCCAGGGTCCGGCCGGCCGGCGCGGCGGCGCGCTGGGGGCAGCGCAGGCGCGGGCAGATCGAGCAGGCCGGGCCGATCGGGGTGACATAGGGCTTCGCCAGGTCGTCGCCGTCGGCATAGAGGATCCTCGGCGCATATTTGACGTCGCAGCCGAGGCCGATGGCGAGCTGGGAGCTTTCGCGCGGGTCGAGACGGACGGCGCGGTCGACGGTCCGGGCGATGGTGAAGAAGCGCGCCCCGTCGGGGGTCTCGACGATCTGGGTGGCGACCCGGCCCGGAGTCTGGAAGGCGGCATGGAGGTTCCAGCGCGGACAGGTGCCGCCGAAGCGCGAGAAAGGGAAGCTCTCGCCGGCGAAGCGCTTGGAGACGTTGCCGGCGGCGTCGACCCTCAGCATGAAGAAGGGAATTCCGCGCGCCCCGGTGCGGGCGAGGGTGGTTAGCCGGTGCGAGACCTGCTCGACGCTCGCGCCGAAATCGGCGCAGAGCCGGTCGACGTCGTAACGATGCTTCTCGGCGGCCGCGAGGAAGGCGGCATAGGGCATCATGATCGCCCCGGCGGCGTAATTGGCGAGGCTCATGTGGAGCAGCCGCCGGGTCGGGACGTCGGGCGGCGCCGGCGGTCTCGACCATCCGGCTCAGCATCGGCCCGAACTCGACCAGGGCGAGCTGGTAGGCGGCGCCGAAGGTGCGGCTCTCGGACCGAAGCATGGCGGAGAGCATCAGCCTCTTGCGATGATGGTCATAGGCCTGGCTGGTCGGCTCGATCAGGTCCGGCGGCACGATCCTGGTGTCGATCCCGAACCCCTCGCGAAGTCGCCGCCGAAGCGCGTCGAAGATTCCGGCCGGCTCGCCCAGCGCCCCGGCCAGGGTCTCCGCCGCTTCCTCGACATAGGGGAAATGGTTGCGCTGCGCCTGGATATGGTCGCGCACCCAGGCCTCGGGCGTGACCGGCGAGGTCTCGTCCGGAACCGCCCCGGCCGGATGCTGCCGCCGTTCGACGAGCGCGGCGTAGAGGCGCGAGATGGCGTCGGCGACCGACGGCGCGTTGTCGGCGACCTCGAGCAATTCGTAGCGCGGGATGCCGATGCCGGCGAACATCGGGTCGGCGAAGATCTCGCCGAGCTGGTCGATCCCGGTCCCGTCCGCCCCTTCGGCCGCGAAGGCGCGCAAGTCGATGTCATAGACTTCGGCGAGGCGAAGCAGCACCTGGGCGGTCACCGGCCGCTGGTTGCGCTCGAGATGATTGAGGTAGCTGGGTGAGACCTTGATCTCGCCCGCCATCGCGCTCTGGTTCAGCCCCAGCTCGCGCCGGAGCCGCCGCAGCCGGCCGCCGAGATAAAGTTTCCGTTCGGGCGCGGCCATGATGTGAACATTGTCATAGCTTTACAAAGGTCGCAAGTCGCGTCGTGACACCGCGACCCTTTTCGGCGCGCCCGGAGGTCCGCTTTGCGCTTTCATGATGTGGCGATCTTTCCCCAATCGAGGCAAAAATGAGCGATTTTTCCACTATCCTCAACTTCCCGCCACAGCGCTTCGCGGGCATTCACCGGCCTTATGCCCCGGAAGAGGTCCTCAGGCTTCGAGGTTCGGTCTTGGTCGAGCATAGCCTCGCCCGCCGCGGCGCCAACCGGCTTTGGGAGCTTCTCGCCACCGAGGATTATGTCAACGCGCTCGGCGCGGTGACCGGCAACCAGGCGATGCAGATGGTCCGGGCCGGCCTCAAGGCCATCTATCTGTCGGGCTGGCAGGTCGCCGCCGACTCCAACACCGCCGGCGCCATGTATCCCGATCAGTCGCTCTACCCGGCCAATGCCGGGCCGGAATTATGCCGCCGGATCAACCGCACCCTTCAGCGCGCCGACCAGATCGAGCATGCCGAAGGCGGCGCCGCCCGCGACTGGTTCGTGCCGATCGTCGCCGACGCCGAGGCCGGCTTCGGCGGGCCCCTGAACTGCTTCGAGATCATGAAGGCCTATATCGAGGCCGGCGCCGCGGCGGTCCATTTCGAGGACCAGCTCGCCTCCGAGAAGAAATGCGGTCACCTCGGCGGCAAGGTGCTGATCCCGACCCAGGCCCACATCCGCAACCTCGTCTCGGCCCGCCTCGCCGCCGACGTCTGCGGCGTTCCCACCCTGGTCGTCGCCCGAACCGACGCCGAGAGCGCCAGGCTGATCACCTCCGACGTCGACGAGCGCGACCGCGAGTGGCTCACCGGCGAGCGCACCCCCGAGGGCTTCTTCCGCCTTCGGGACGGGACCGGGGTCGATCATTGCATCAAGCGCGGCCTCGCTTTCGCGCCTTATGCCGACCTGCTGTGGTGGGAGACGAGCAACCCCAATCTGGACGACGCCAGGCGCTTCGCCGAAGCGATCCAAAGCGAATATCCGGGCAAGATGATGGCCTATAATTGCTCGCCGAGCTTCAACTGGGAGGCCAGGCTCGACAAGGCGACGATCGCCAAGTTCCAGAAGGAACTCGGCGCGATGGGCTACAAGTTCCAGTTCGTCACTTTGGCCGGCTTCCACAGCCTCAACCATTCGATGTTCGAGCTCGCCAGCGGCTATCGCGACCGCGGCATGGCGGCCTATTCCGAGCTTCAGCAGGCCGAGTTCGCCTCGGAAGGCTCCGGCTACACCGCCACCCGCCACCAGCGCGAGGTCGGCACCGGCTATTTCGACCTGATCGCCCAGACCGTGTCGGGCGGCGACGCCTCGACCACCGCTTTGGCCGAATCGACCGAGGCCGACCAGTTCATCACCGCCGTCGCGGCGGAATAAGGAGACCCGTCATGACCAAGCGATTCTGGGTGATCGGGGGGGAATATGAAGGCCCGGATTTCCGGGCCCTGATCCCGGGCACGGAGACCATGGCCGGCCCGTATGACGACGAACGCCGGGCGAAGACCGAGTGGACGAGGCTCAGCGGCTGCCCGGAGAAAAGCGGCTGCGCGACCGTGCGCTACTCGATCGCGGCGGAGCGGCTGCACTAGCCGTCATTGCGAGCGCAGCGAAGCAATCCAGAGGGGCCTCAGAGGGCCGCTGGATTGCTTCGTCGCTTCGCTCCTCGCAATGACGAAAAAGGCGCGGCCGGGTCTCCCCCGCCGCCCTTCCTTTTTTTCAGCCGCTGAGGCTCAGGCGGTCGCCTGGGCCTCCTGCGGGAGCGCACCGCGAGCCTGGGCGATGATGCCCTTGAAGGCCTCGCCCTCGTGCATCGCGATGTCGGCGAGGACCTTGCGGTCGAGATCGACTCCGGCGAGCTTGAGGCCGTGCATGAACTGGCCGTAGGTCAGGCCCTCCTGGCGGACGGCGGCGTTGATGCGCTGGATCCAGAGCGCCCGGAACGAGCGCTTCTTCACCTTGCGGTCGCGATAGGCGTATTGGCCGGCCTTCTCGACGGCCTGCTTGGCGATCCGGATCGTGTTCTTGCGGCGGCCGTAATAGCCCTTCGCCTGCTCCAGGATCCGTTTGTGACGAGCTTTGGTCGTCACGCCCCTTTTGACGCGTGCCATGTCTCAAATACCTCCTAGTTCAGGCCGTAGGGCGCCCAGAGCTTCACTCGGGCCGTGTCGGCCTTGGCGAGAACTTCGGTGCCGCGGTTCTGGCGGATGTACTTGGCGTTATGGCTGATCAGGCGGTGGCGCTTGCCGGCGACTCCGTGCTTCAGCTTGCCGGTGGCGGTGAGCTTGAAGCGTTTCTTGACGCCGCTCTTGGTCTTCAGTTTGGGCATTTTCGTCTCCTTGTGCGCCCAGCGGCGCGACGTTTGAGAACGGCCACGGCAGCCCTTGTCGCCGGCCCGTTCGTTTCTTCCAAAGCTGGAAAGAAGGCGCGCCTATAGAGAGGGAGGGGGGGAAAGGCAACCGCCGTGGAGGGGACGGTCAGTCGAACAGGCTGGAGACGCTGGTCTCGTCGGCGATTCGCTTGATCGCTTCGGCGAGCAAAGGCGCGATCGGCAGGGCCCGGATCCGCGGGCTCGCGGTCGCTTCCTGGCTGAGCTGGATCGAATTGGTGATGACGAGCTCGGACAGCCGCGAATTCTCGACCCGGCTGACGGCGGCTCCGGACAGGACCCCGTGGGTGCAATAAGCGACGACGTCCTCGGCTCCGGCCTCCTGGAGCGCGGCGGCGGCGTTGCACAGGGTGCCGGCCGAATCGACGATGTCGTCGATGAGGATGCAGAAGCGGCCGCCGACGTCGCCGATGATGTTCATCACCTCCGATTCGCCGGGCTTCTCGCGGCGCTTGTCGACGATCGCCAGAGGCGCGTTGTTGAGGCGCTTGGCGAGCGCCCGGGCCCGGACGACTCCGCCGACATCCGGCGAGACGACGGTGATCGCGCGGCCGTTGAAGCGCGCCTTGATGTCCTCGGACATGACCGGGGCGCCGTAGAGATTGTCGGTCGGGATATCGAAGAAGCCCTGGATCTGGCCGGCGTGGAGGTCGACCGAGAGGACCCGGTTGGCGCCGGCGACGGTGATCAGATTGGCGACCAGCTTGGCCGAGATGGGCGTTCGCGGCCCCGGTTTCCGGTCCTGGCGGGCATAGCCGAAATAGGGAAGGACGGCGGTGATCCTTTTGGCCGAGGCGCGCCTCAGGGCGTCGATGCAGATCAGCAGCTCCATGAGATTGTCGTTGGCCGGAAAGCTCGTCGACTGGACGACGAAGACGTCCTCGCCGCGGACATTCTCGTGAATCTCGACGAACACCTCTTCATCCGCGAAGCGGCGCACGCTCGCCTCGGTGACCGGCATCTCGAGATAGGCGGCGATGCTCTTCACCAGCGGCAGGTTCGAATTGCCGGCCAACAGCTTCATGGGAAGAGTCTCCGAAGAAGGGGCGTGCGGGCTTCATAGGGGGACCGGGGCGGATGGCAAGCGCGTTGCCGCTTCCGGTCCTTGCCCCTACAGCCCGCGCCATGACCGTCGTCACCCGCTTCGCCCCCGCGCCGACCGGGCGGCTCCATGTCGGCAACATCCGCACCGCCGTCCATAACTGGATGTGGGCGAGGAAGCTGGGTGGCCGCTTCATCCTTCGGCTCGACGATACCGACGCGGCGCGCTCCAGCGAAGCGAATGCAGTGGGGATCAGGGAGGATCTGACCTGGCTCGGCCTCGCCTGGGACGAGGAGCATCGCCAGTCGCTTCGCTTCGACCGCTACGAGGCGGCCCTCGAGCGGCTGCGCGAGGCGGGGCGGGTCTATCCGGCCTATGAGACGGCGCAGGAGCTCGATCTCAAGCGCAAGGTGCAGCTCTCGCGCGGCAAGCCGCCGGTCTACGATCGCGCCGCGCTCCAGCTGTCCGAAGTGGAGCGCTCCGCGCTGGAGGCGGAGGGGCGCCGGCCGCACTGGCGCTTCCGGCTCGACCCCGATTCGCCGATCGCGTGGGACGACCTCATCCGCGGCCGCCAGCATTTCGATCCGGCTTTGCTCTCCGATCCGGTGGTCAGGCGCGAGGACGGCTCGTGGCTCTACATGCTTCCGAGCAGCGTCGACGATATCGACATGGGCGTGACCCACGTGCTTCGCGGCGAGGATCATGTCACCAACACCGCGCTCCAGATCCAGATGTTCGAGGCGCTCGGGGCGTCGCCGCCCGCTTTCGCGCACGAAGCCCTGCTGGTCGGATCGGAAGGCAAGCTGTCGAAGCGCCTCGGTTCGCTCGGCGCCGACGCCCTGCGCGAGCAGGGGATCGAGCCGATCGCCCTGATCGCCAAGCTCGCCCGGCTCGGCACCAGCCTTCCGGTCGAGCCGGCGACGCAGGCGGCGCCGCTGATCGAGACGTTCGACTTCGCGACGTTCGGCCGGGCGCCGGCGCGGTTCGACCTCGACGAGCTGGTTCAGCTCAACGCCCGGATCGTCCACCTGCTGCCGTTCGAAACCGTCGCCGGGCGGCTTCCGCACGGCATGGGATCGGACGACTGGGCCGCGATCCGGCCCAACCTCAAGTCGGTCGCGGAAGCAGCGGACTGGTGGGACATCCTCCACGGCCATGTCGAGGCCAAAGCGGCGGCGGAGGACCGTCCGCTGATCGAGGCCGCGGCCGAGGCCTTGGGCGCGATCGACTGGAACGAGGCGCCCTGGCCTCAGCTGGTCTCGGTGCTCAAGGAACGGACCGGCCGCGGCGGCAAGGCGCTGTTCCGGCCCCTCCGGCTGGCTCTGACCGGGCGCGAAAGCGGTCCGGAGATGGCGGCATTGCTGCCGCTGATCGGGCGCGACGAGGCGGTCGCCCGGCTGCGCGCGGCGATCTGAACCCCGTCATTCCGGCGCAAGCCGGGACCTTGGCGAGTAAAGTCTCAGCGGGTCTCCCCGAGGTCCCGGCTTTCGCCGGAATGCCGACAAGCGGCCTCCTCCCGCGCACCAGAGGAACTTTTCCCGCTTGTGTGACATTGTAACATGATGTTATGAGATAATGTCTCATGAGTCGCACGGCGACCGAAGCAGGAGAGAGGCCATGATGGAAGGAGCCTTTTACGAGCAGAAACGGAATAGCCCCACGGTGCTCGCCGTCGTCGTGCTGATGCACGGCGCCGCGCTCACCGCGCTGGCGCTGGCCAAGACGGAAGTGGTCGGCAAGATCTGGCCGAAGCCGTTCATCGTCGTTCCGATCGAGGAGGACAAACCGCCTCCCGACGTGCCCAAGCCGCCCGAGACTCGGACGCCGAGGACGACGGAGACGTTCATTGACCGGCCGGAGCCGATCGAGCCGATCCCGCTCGGACCGGTCATCGCCGGTCCGGTGGGCCCGCCGACCTTGCCCTTCCCACCGGGTCCGGTCGTTGAGGATCCGCCCGCGCCGCTTCCCTCCCCTCCCGCGGAGCCGCCCCGAACGGTCGAGCCCGCCCGGGCGAAGGCGAACCTCGCTTCCTATGTGTCGGACGAGGATTATCCGCCCAATGCGGTCCGCAACGAGGAGCAGGGGACGACCCGCTTCCGGCTCGCCGTCGGACCGGACGGCAGGGTGAAGGCGTGCAGCGTCACCAGTTCGAGCGGCTCGTCGGCGCTCGACTCGACGACTTGCAAGCTGATGAAGCAGCGCGCCCGGTTCACGCCGGCCAGGAACAACAAGGATGAGCCGACCAGCGACACCTTCGCCAGCGCGATCCGTTGGGAGTTGCCCGACTAGCCTTGGCGAATGGCCGGGGCTGGCGGGGGAGTGGCGAAGCGCCTATCTTGGCGCCATGCCGCTCCCCCGTCCCGCCTCCCCGCGCGCGCTCTGGGCCGACTTTCGAGCCTTCACGTCCGAGCGCCGCCCGCACCATTGGGTCGCGGCCGCCCTCGCCATCGCCATGCCGATCGCGATCGTCGTCCTGTTCGTGCTCGACGGGCGCCACAACATCCTGCCCGGCCCGCAGCTCATCTACATCGAAAGCTGGCCGGCCAGCCGCAGCGACGCCGAGATCAAGGCCCAGCAGAAGATCGACCAGGCGGCGCGCGACAAGGCGAACAAGGAACGCCAGGAGATGTTCAAGCGCCACGACGAGCAATTGGAGCGGCTCGGCCTTTGACTCCGGACGAGCGGCGGATGGGCGCGGCCGTCGCCCTGGGCGAGCGCGGCCGCGGCAATACCGCTCCCAACCCCAATGTCGGCTGCGTGATCGTGAAGGACGATGTCGTCGTCGGCCGCGGCTGGACCCAGCCCGGCGGCCGGCCCCATGCCGAGGCGATGGCGCTCGCCGAGGCGGGCGAGGCGGCGCGGGGCGCCACTCTCTACGTCACGCTCGAGCCCTGCTGCCACCGAAGCGAGCGCGGGCCCGCCTGCGCCGACCTGGTGGCCGAAGCGGGAATCTCCCGGGTCGTCGCCGCGCTCGAGGATCCGGACGGACGAACGGCCGGCGGCGGCTTCGAGCGGCTCCGGGCGGCGGGAATCGAGATCGAGACGGGGCCTGGCGCCGGGGATTCGGCGCGGTCGATGGCGGGCTTCCTGACCCGGGTTCGGCTGGGCCGGCCCTTCATCACCCTGAAGCTCGCCATGTCGCTCGACGGCAAGATCGCACTGCCGTCCGGCGAAAGCCGCTGGATCACCGGCGAGGACGCCCGCGCCCACGTCCATCTCGAGCGGGCGCGCTCCGACATGATCCTGGTCGGCCGGGGCACCTATGAGCGCGACCGGCCGAAGCTCGACGTTCGGCTGCCCGGGCTGGAAGAGCGTTCGCCGCGCCGAGCGCTGCTGACCCGCGGCGAGGCCGTTCAGGGCTGGGCTCGGCTGGGCGCGCCGGGCGAGGTGTTCGGCCTGGCCGACGTCAACGATTTGCTGATCGAGGGCGGCTCCGCCACCGCCTCGGCCTTCCTCGCCGCCGACCTCGTCGACCGGATGCTGATCTACCGGGCGCCGATCCTGATCGGCGACGGCAAGTCGTCGGTCGGCTACATCGGCCTCACCGACCTCGCCGACGCCCATCGGCGCTGGGCGCTCGCCGACAGCCGGATGCTTGGCATCGACCGGCTCGAAGTCTACGAGCGCGATCGAGACTGATGTTTACCGGAATCATCACAGACGTTGGCCGCGTCGTCGCGGCGGAGGAGCGGGGCGACCTGCGCCTGAGGATCGCCTGCGGCTACGACATGGCGAATGTGGACCTCGGCGCTTCGATCGCCTGCTCGGGCGTGTGCCTCACCGTCGTCGACAAAGGCTCGGACTGGTTCGCGGTCGACGTATCGGGCGAGACCCTGAGCCGGAGCGCGCCGGGCCTTTGGCAGGAGGGCGCCCGCCTCAACCTCGAACGCTCGCTTCGAGTCGGCGACGAGCTCGGCGGCCATATCGTCACCGGCCATGTCGACGGCGGTCGGGGAGGTCGAGGCCGCGGCCGAGGTCGGAGGTTCGGTTCGGCTGAGCGTGATCGCTCCGGCCGAGCTCGAATCCTATATCGCGCCCAAGGGCTCGATCGCGCTCGACGGGGTGTCGCTGACGGTCAACGAGGTCGAGCCGGTGTCCGACGGAATCCGTTTCGCCCTCAACATCATCCCCCACACCGCCGCCCAGACCAGCTTCGCGGAAGCTGCGCCGGGCCGGAAGGTCAATATCGAGATCGACATCCTCGCCCGCTATATCGGCCGAATGCTCGAGCTGAGGCGCTAGATGGAACGCGGTTTCCTCTCCTCGCCCGAGGAGCTGATCGACGAAGCCCGCAACGGGCGCATGTTCATCCTCGTCGACGACGAGGACCGGGAGAATGAGGGCGACCTCGTCATCCCCGCCCAGATGGCCACTCCGGACGCGATCAACTTCATGGCCAAGCACGGCCGCGGCCTGATCTGCCTGGCGCTGACCAAGCAAAGGGTCGACCAGCTCGGCCTCGAATTGATGAGCCGCAACAACGGCACCCGCCACGAGACCGCCTTCACCACCTCGATCGAGGCGAAGCGAGGGCGTCACCACCGGCATTTCGGCCGCCGACCGGGCTCGGACCGTCTCGGTGGCGATCGACGCCTCGAAGGGGCCCGAGGACATCGTGCACCCCCGGCCACATCTTCCCGCTCGTCGCCAAGCGACGGCGGGGTCCTGATCCGCGCCGGCCACACCGAGGCGGCGGTGGACGTCGCCCGGCTCGCCGGGCTCAACCCGTCCGGCGTGATCTGCGAGATCATGCGCGAGGACGGGACGATGGCGCGGATGGACGACCTCGTCGCCTTCGCCCAGCTTCACGGCCTCAAGGTCGGGACGATCCGCGACCTGATCGCCTACCGGCTCAAGAAGGACCATCTCGTCGAGCAGACCGGCGAGGCGAGCTTCGAGAGCCGCTGGGGCGGGGCCTGGACCGCCCGGAGCTTCCTCAACAAGGCGCTCGGCACCGAGCAGGTCGCCCTCGTCAAGGGCAGGATCGATCCGTCGAAGCCGACCCTGGTCCGGATGCACCAGCTCAGCCTGTTCGCCGACGCCTTCGGCGAGGAAGGCGGACGGGGCGGGCTGCTGCGCGGGGCGATGAAGATCATCGGCGAGGAAGGAAGCGGGCGTGATCGTCGTCCTCAACCGGGCGATGCCGGACGCCCTGTCGGCCGCGCTCAACCTGCGCGTCGGGCAAGGCCTCGGCCCGGGGCCCGGACGAGCTGCAGGGACTATGGCGGGGGCGCCCAGATCCTCTCGGCGCTCGGGGTCCACGACATGGTGCTCCTCACCAACACCCATCACACGCCGGTCGCGCTCGGCGGCTACGGCCTCGTCATCGTCGGCGAGCGGCCGATTACGCCGGAGGAATAGACATGGCCCGGATCCTGATCGTCGAGGCGCGCTTCTACGAGCCTCTGGGCGATCTGCTGCTCGAAGGCGCTCGGGCGGCGATCGAGGCGGCGGGGCACGCGCATGAGACCGTCACCGTGCCCGGCGCCCTGGAAGTGCCGGCGGCGATCGCTTTGGCGGCGGAGACCGGGCGCTATGACGGCTTCGTCGCTTTGGGCGTGGTGATCCGCGGCGAGACCTATCATTTCGAGATCGTCGCCGGCGAAAGCGCGCGCGGAATCATGGCCCTGACCCTGGACGGGCTCGCCATCGGCAACGGCATCCTCACCGTCGAGAACGAAGCCCAGGCGCTGGCCCGGGCCCGGCCGGACGAGAAGGACAAAGGCGGCGAGGCGGCCAAGGCGGCGCTGGCGATGCTGGCGCTGAAGGCGCGGTTCGGCGGCTGACCCGTCATTGCGAGGAGCGAAGCGACGAAGCGATCCAGCTTCGGACGCGGAGCCGCTGGATTGCTTCGCTACGCTCGCAATGACGGCTGAAGCCGACCCCTTTCACCTCACCGCCGAAGCCAGTGCCGCCACATGAACCAGGCGAGGACCAGCGCCCCCACGACGAAGCAGAAGGCGACGACGGCCCAGAAGGACCAGGGCTCCTTCGCATAAGGAATGCCCTCGACGTTCATCCCGAGCAGGCCGGTGATGAAGGTCAAAGGCAGGAAGATGAAGGCGACGATCGAGATGAGCAGGGCGCGGGTCTCCATCTGCTCGCCGCGCAGGTCGGTGAGTTGCTCGTGGAGGAGGGCGGAGCGCTCGCGGACCGCCTCCAGCTCCTCGGTCATCCGGGCGAAGCGGTCGGCCGCCTCGCGGATGTGGAGCCGGTCCTCCTCGGCAAGCCAGCTGAAGTCGAGATCGGAGAGGGTCAGAAGGGCGTCGCGATTGGGGGCGACGAAGCGGCGGTAGGCGATCGAATCGGACCGGATCTTCGCGATCGAGCTTCGCAGCCGGTAGAGGGCGCGGCTGTCGTCGAGCTCGCTCTCATGATCGTCGAGCGTGTCGCCGAGCTGGGCGACCTCGGGATCGAGCTGTTTCGAGATCGCCCGGGCGAAGGCGGCGACGAGATCGCCCGGGTCGAGGATCCGACCCGCCTCCATCTGCGCGGTGACGACCGCGGTGGCGGCGAGCGGGCGGCGGGTGACGCTGTTGACCTTGCCGCGCCGGATCCACATCCGGATCGAGACCAGCCGGTCGCTATGGTCCGTCTCCTCGGCGGCCGGGCCGCGCATGTTGACGATGGCGCCCTCCTCGATCCGGTCGCAGCGCGGTCGGGTCTCGGTGGCGACGAGGGCGTTGGCGGCGACGTCGGGAATGCCGTTGCCGCGAAGCCAGTGAAGCTCCTCGTCGGTGCCGGCGTCGATATGGACCCAGATAAAGCCCGGGCCGGAATAGAGGGCGGCGTCCTCGGCGGTGACGCATCGGGCGGGGCCGTCGCCGACGAGGAGGGCCGCGCAGCTCATTGAAGGCCGGCCAGCCAGGCGCGCAGCGCCGGAGCGACGTCGTCCCGCTTCAGGGCCAAGGCGACGTTGGCGATGACGAAACCCAATGTGTGGCCGCAATCATGCCGTTCGCCGTCGAAGGTGAGGCCGTGGAAAGGCTGGGTGCCGATCATTGCCGCCATGGCGTCGGTCAGCTGGATCTCGCCGCCGGCGCCGCGTCCGACCTTGCCCAGCGCGTCCATGATCTCGGGCTGGAGGACGTAGCGGCCGGGCAGCATCAGGTTCGACGGCGCGGTGCCCGGCGCCGGCTTCTCGACCAGCCCCTTGATCTCGGTCAGCCGCCCGTCCGTCGCCCCGGGGGTGATGACTCCATATTTGTGGGTCTCCTCCGGCGGCACCTCGAGGACGGCGACGACGTTGCCGCCGACCTTCTCATAGGCGTCGACGAGCTGGCGGGTGCAGTTCGGGCTCCCGACCATGACCTCGTCGGGCAGGAACACCGCGAACGGCTCGTCGCCGACGATCTCGCGCGCGCACCAGATTGCATGGCCGAGGCCGAGCGGCTCCTGCTGGCGGACGGCGACGACCGAGCCGGGCGGCATCCGGGTGCTGGCGAGGCTGTCGAGCGACTTGCCTCGGCCGCGCATCACCGCCTCGAGCTCGTAGGCGATGTCGAAATGGTCCTCGAGCGCGGTCTTGCCGCGGCCGGTGACGAAGATCATCTGCTCGATCCCCGCCTCGAGCGCCTCCTCCACCGCATATTGGATGAGCGGCCGGTCGACGACGGTCAGCATCTCCTTGGGCACCGCCTTGGTAGCGGGCAGGAAGCGCGTACCGAGGCCGGCGACGGGGAAGACCGCCTTTCTGACTTTCTTCAACTTGGTCTCCGGGAAATGGGTTCGGGCGTCCGGCGGGTCAGCCGGTCGGGGGAAGGTCGAAGGCGTCGTCCTGGCGCTCCTCGGAACGGCGCAGGCCGTCGTCCTGGCGAGGCGGCGCGGCATGGGGCGGCAGGGTCAGCAGCTCGTCGGTGGTCGGCGCCCGCGCCGCCATGGCCGGCTTCGCCGGCAAGCCCTGACCGGCCTTGGGTTGAAGCGGCTCCATATTGCCGCAGGCGGCGAGCAGGCCGAGAGCCGGGAAGAGGAGGAACGGAATGCGCATGATGACGCCGCCGCCATAGCGCAGGCGGACCGGGGCGGCCAAGGGCAATCCGCGCCCTTGCCGAGCGGGCGGTGGCGACCTAGGCGGCGGGCATGCGGCTCATCCTGCTCCTGTTCCTGGTTCTGGCCGCCTGCGGCGAGGGCGGTGAACCGACCAACGTGGCCGGACCCGACCAGCCCGCCTGGAGTGGCCCTCCGGAAGCGCCGCCGACCGGGCGGCTCGATCGCTCGCACGCGGGCGAGGCGGCGCCGGCAACGGCGTTCGAGGATCCGGACGGGGACCCCGCGACCCTGGCCGATTTCCGGGGCAAACCGTTCCTGGTCAACCTGTGGGCGACCTGGTGCGCCCCCTGCATCGCCGAGATGCCGACGCTCGACCGGCTTGCGGCGCGCGAGGCGGACCGGCTCCGCGTGCTGACGATCAGCCAGGATCTGGACGGGCGGGAGAAGGTCGAGGCCTTTTTCGCGAAGCAGGGCTATCGCCACCTCGAAACCTGGCTCGACCCGCAAATGGCGCTGATGATCGAGCTCAAGGCCAATACGCTGCCGACCACCATCTTCTACGATTCGAAGGGGCGCGAGCAGTGGCGGGTGGTGGGCATGGAAGATTGGGAAAGCGGCCGCGCCGCGCTTCTGCTCAAGGAAAAATCCGAGCGGCCCTAGCCGGCCTCCGCCGCGAAGCGGCACCCGCTTTCCTTCTTTCTTGTACCTTCGCGCCTTCTCTCAAAAAAAGCCTGGCACGTCGCTTGAAGGAGGCGAACCGGATGTATCGGCGCCAGCCACGATTTTGCACTCGGTCGAGCCTAGAGCATCGTGCGTTTAACATGACGCATAGCCTGCGGCTTTGAGGTAGTTCCAGCATTCTTCGGGTGAGTAGAGGCCGCATATATCGCCGACGGCTCTCCAGAGGGCGTCGAGGGTTCGAGCTTTGATCCGTCTGAGGTGGGCCTTGAGCTTGGCGAAGGCCATTTCGATGGGGTTGAGGTCGGGGCTGTAGGGCGGGAGGAACAGGAGCCAGGCGCCGCGTTTCTCGAGGATGGCTTTGGCCTTTTCGCTTTTGTGCGAGGCGAGGTTGTCGAGGATGACCACGTCTCCCGGTTGGAGGGTCGGGGCGAGCTGGGTCTCGACCCAGGTATCGAAGATCTTGCGGTTCATCGGTCGATCGACGAGCCACGGCGCGGTGAGGCCGTCGCATCTCAGAGCGGCGATGAAGGTCTGGGTGGCCCAGTGGCCGAACGGCGCGCTCGCCTTCACCGCTCGCCGCGGCGGGCCCGGCCGCGCAGCCTCGTCATCTTGGTGGTCGTGCCGGTCTCGTCGACGAACACCAGCCGCTCCGGCTCGAGGCTCATCCGGGGCTGGCGGTCCTGCCGCCAGGCCTGCCGCGCCTCGGCGACGTCAGCGCGATCGGCCTCGCTCGCCAGCAGCGTTTTTTTTAAAGCTGTAGCCGGCCACCCGCAGGAAGCGCGACAGCGATGCGGGATCGACCGTCACCTGCCGAGCCTCGAGCAGCCGGGCCGCGAGCTCGGGCATGGTGATGTCCTTGTCCGACTCCACCCAGCCGATCAGAAGCTCGCGATGCGGCGCCAGCTTGCCGCCGCCGGGCGGGCGGCCTTGCCGCGCCGGCGCAAGCGAGCCCGTCCGAGCCATGCGCTGCGCAACCCGAACCCCCGTGCTCGCGCTCACCCCGAAGCGGCGCGCCGCCGCCCGGCGAGACCCGCCGCCCGATATCTCGCCATAAATGCGCTCGCGAAGATCCCCCGAATACGGCTTGCCCATGATCCACCTCCAAACACGGTGAATCACAAACCACCCCGAAAGGGAATCCCCCGCGATTCACTTTTGAGATCCGACGCTCTAAGCGCCTGGCAGCCGATTGCATCGGCACCCGATTTTGAGAGAAGGCACGAAGGTACAAGATACAAGATAAGGTGCCCGCTGCGCGGGGAGGGGACGGAATTCGGACGCGTCGGATGTGGGGACTTAATCGCGAAGCAGCTCGTTGATGCTGGTCTTGGAGCGGGTGCGGGCGTCGACCCGCTTGACGATGACGGCGCAGGCGAGGCCGGGGCCGCCGTCCTTGCCCGGGAGGGTGCCGGGGACGACCACCGAATAAGCGGGGACCCGGCCCATATGGATTTCGCCGCTCGACCGGTCGACGATCCTGGTCGAGGCGCCGATGAACACGCCCATGGAGAGGACCGCGCCTTCCTCGACGATCACGCCTTCGGCGACTTCGGAGCGGGCGCCGATGAAGCAATTGTCCTCGATGATGACCGGCCCCGCCTGGAGCGGCTCGAGCACTCCGCCGATTCCGGTGCCGCCGGAGATATGAACGTTCTTGCCGATCTGGGCGCAGCTGCCCACCGTCGCCCAGGTGTCGACCATCGTCCCTTCGTCGACATAGGCGCCGATATTGACGAAGCTGGGCATCAGGACGGCGCCCTTGCCGATGAAGGCGCCGCGGCGGACGATCGCTCCGGGGACGGCCCGGAAGCCGGCGCCGGCGAAGCGATTGGGTCCCCATTCGGCGAATTTGGACGGCACCTTGTCCCACCAATGGGCGCCGCCCGGGCCGCCGCTTATCGACTCCATCGGGGTCAGCCGGAAGGAGAGGAGAACGGCCTTCTTGAGCCACTGGTTGACGGTCCAGCCGCCCTCGCCCTTCTCGGCGACCCGGGCCTCGCCGGAATCGAGCAGGGCAATCGCCGTCTCGACCGCCTGCCTGACGTCGCCCTCGTCGGCGCCCAGCGATTCGCGCCTTTCCCAGGCTTGCTCGATAACGGCCCTCGGCGCGTCGCTCATGCCGTCTCTCCCTGCGTGATCTCGCTCAGCCAGTCGCCGATATCGGTAATGCGATAGTCGATAAAGGCGGGATCGGATTCGTGGCTCGCCTGCTCCGAGCCGTTGTCGACCCAGACGGTGGTCATCCCGAGCCGCTTCGCCGGCACGAGATTCCTCGCCATGTCCTCGGCGAACAGCGCCCGGATCGGCTCGATGCCGTGGCGCTCGCACATCGCCGCATAGGCGCGGGGGTCGGGCTTGGGGACATAGTCCATGGCGTGGATGTCGTGGACCCCGTCGAAGGCGTTGGCGAGGCCGAGCCGGTCGAGGACTCGCCGGGCATAGGCCTCGTCGCCGTTGGTGAAGACGAACTTGCGCCCCGGCAGCCGGTCGAGCGCCGCCACCACCCGCGGATCGGCGGTGAGCCGGGCGAAGTCGATGTCGTGGACATAGTCGAGGAAGTCGCGCGGCTCGACCCCATGCTCCTTCATCAGCCCGGCGAGGGTGGTGCCGTGGTCGCGGAAGAAGCCCTTCTGGATGGTGCGCGCCTGTGCCGATGTGCAGCCGAGCCGGTTTGCGATATACTCGCCCATGCGGATGTCGATCAGCTCGAACAGGTTCGCCGAAGCGGGGTAAAGGCTGTTGTCGAGGTCGAAGATCCAGCAGTCGATCGAAGCGAGAGGGGAGGGCAGCATGGCCGCCTCATAGGGCCCATCCCGCCTTCAGCAAATTGAAAGCATCGGGAGGCTAAAGCAAGGATCGGAAAACTCTCAGAATTGAAACGCTTAGCCGAGGATCGGGGATGAACGCGAGGCTCGCACGAAATGCCCTGCTGATGACCGCCTGCGCGGCCGCGCTCGTCCTTTCGGGCTGCGGCGGAGGTGGCGGCGGCGGCGGTCCCGCGCCGATCTCGGCGCCCCCGGTCGCGCCGCCGCCACCGCCGCCTCCCCCACCCCCACCACCACCGCCGCCGCCTCCCCCTCCGCCGCCTCCGTCCGCGGTCAATTTCAACGATGCCGAATATAGCCGCTCGAACGGCGCGAGCACGCATAACGCCCTCGCCGCCTACAACAGCGGCTCGACCGGGCAGGGCGTGAAGATCGGGATCGTCGATTCGGGCATCAATCCGAACCTTCCCGAATTCGCCGGCAAGATCGATCCGGCGAGCCGGGACGTCGCCGCCAATCGCGGAATCGTCGATCAGGACGGCCACGGCACCGCGGTGTCGGCGGTCGCGGCGGCGGCGCGCAACGGCCTGGGCATCATGGGGGTCGCCTTCAACTCGACCATCCTTTCGTTCAACACGTCGGATCCGAACGACTGCACCGAAGAAGACGGCTGCCAGCACAGCGACCCCGACATCGCCGAGGCGATCGATCTCGCCCGAACGAACGGCGCCAAGGTGATCAACATCTCGCTGGGCGGACCCGATTCGAGCGGCATCGTGAACGCCGCCATCGCCCGGGCCGCCGCCGCCGGGATCCTGGTGGTGCTCTCCGCCGGCAACAGCGGCGACGAGCCGGGGGGCGAAAATCCGGAAGGCTTCGTCCTGTCCGCCTCGGCCGCCGGCAACGTCATCATCGCGGGCGCGATGAATTCGTCGCGCAACATGGCCGATTTCTCCAACAAGGCCGGCACCGGGGCGTCGCGCTATCTCACCGCGATCGGGGTGGGCGTCCGTGCGCCCGATCAAACGGGCGACACCTTTTTGTGGTCCGGCACCTCGTTCTCGGCGCCGGTGATCAGCGGCGCCGCGGCCCTGCTCGCCGGCGCCTTCCCGAACCTGACCGGCCAGCAGATCATGGCGATCCTGCTGGACAGCGCCGATGACGCCGGGGCCCCCGGGACGGATGCCGTCTTCGGCCGGGGGATCCTCAACATCCAGCGCGCCTTCCAGCCGCAGGGCAGCCTCAGCCTGCCCGGCGGCCAGGCGGTCGATGTCGCCGCCGGCACCGGCCAGGGGTCGACGGCGATGGGCGATGCCAGGACCGCTTTGGGCGGGATGATCGTGCTCGACGGCTTCTCGCGCGCCTACACGATGACCCTTGCCTCCGCGCTCCAGCGCGCGGAGCAGGACCGGCCGCTCGGCCGGGCGCTTCAGCCGGGGCTGAGCACCGCCACCGCCGGCGCCCGCGGGGTCGCCGTCTCGATCACGGTCGACCGCAAGCTGACCGGCCAGCCGCAGGTCGGCCTTGCCCAATTGGGCCTCACCTACGAGGATTCGCGCAGGGCTCGGGTGCTGTCCGGAATCGCGGTGAGCCGGCTGAGCCCGCGCCTGTCGATGGCCCTCGGGCTGGCGGAGAGCGGAAAGACGCTCGAGCGGCGCCTGACCGGCCAGTCTCAGGACGCCTTCCTCGTCGCCCGCGACCCGATGAGCCGGATGGGCTTCCAGGGCGATTCGTCGGGCGCCCTCGGCGTTCGCCACCGGTTCGGTCGGCTCGGCCTGACCGTCACCGCGGAGCGCGGCGAGGTGTTTCAGCCGGGCTTCGACCGCTCGATCGTCCGGCCCCGCTACGCAATCGTCTCGTTCGCCGCCGACCGCCGCTTCGGGCGGGCTCGGCTCAGCCTCGGCGCCAGCCGACTCGACGAGCCGTCGACCGTCTTCGGCGCCCGCTTCTCGCCGCTGATCGGGGTCGGCGGCTCGGCCAGCAGGTTCGCCGACGCCGGCGCCAGGGTCGCGCTCGGCCGCGGCTGGGACGCCTCGGCCGGCTACCGTCTCGGCTGGACCTCGGTCCCGGCCGCCGCGGGCCTTGCCCAAGGCGGTCGGCTCGCCACCGACGCCTGGTCGCTCGACCTCGCGCGGAGCGGCGCCTTGCGTCCGGGCGACCGTTTCGCTTTGCGGGTGATGCAGCCCTTGCGGGTCCGCTCGGGCGGCTTCGACCTCAACGTCCCAATTTCCTACAGCTACGACACTTTGAGCGCGGGCTATGAGAGCCGCTTCCTCAACCTCGCGCCGACCGGCCGCGAGATCGACCTCGAGGCGGCCTACGGAAGTCGACCTGCTCGCCGGCACCGGCCATCTCAGCGCCAACGCCTTCGCCCGCCGCCACCCCGGCAACGTCGCGGCGATCGACGCCGACCTCGGCGCCGCGATCCGGTTCACTTTGGGTTTCTGAGTCGGGGCAGGGCCGCCTCGTTCAACCGTCCCCCGGCCGGCCCTGGACGATGAGGATCTGAAGATCCCGGTCCGGACGCCAGTTCTTCCGGCGAATCTCGAAGCGGGTCGGCGAGATCTTGCGCACGCCCTCGCCGCAGAAGCTGACCAGATTGGCCGGAGCGCCCTTGTCGACCACCAGTCGGAAATCGCTGATCGGAGAGCGCCAGTTGGCGCCGGTGGTGAGGATGTAGCCGATCCTCTGCTCCGGGGTCGCCCCGCTCCGGCGGCGAAGCCGGTCGAGGCCGGCGAGGAAGGCGGAATCGACGCAATATCGGCCGATCATGGCGCGGCCTTCCGGCGCGCTTCGGAAATCCGGCCAGGCGAGCGCGGCGTCGACGCTGCCGCCGGTGCCGGGAACGTAGCGATGCTCGACGGCGAGGTCGCGGCCGGCCGGGAAGCTTTGCTCCCAATACCAGCTCTCCTTCACCGTCCAGATCGGAATCAGTCGGCTCACCAGGTCCCGCCCGGAGCGATAGGAGTCGAGCGCGGCCAGGCCGAGTTTGATCAGCCTGCCCTTGTCCGCGGCCGCGAGCCGGCCGAGGGCCTCGCTGTCCGAATCGGGGCCGAGACCGAGCGAGCGAAGGAGCGCGCTATGGTCGGTTCCGGCCAGCATCGCCTTGCGCTCCGCCTTCATCGTCACCGGCCGCCCGTCGACCCGAGTTTCGAAGCCGGAGGGGTAGGCGACGTCGCTCTCCTGTTCCCGAGCGAGATCGCGGTCGGGCATCGGGAAGGCGACGATCGTTCGGATCTCCTTCGGCGAACGGTTGCGGAAGACGTAGCGCACCCGCACCTGGCCGGCGGAGACGAACAGATCTTCGGAAACCATGTCGATGTCGGAGGTGCGGGTAAGTACCAGCCCGCCCGCGGCCTGCTCGGCCGTGCTGTCGTTGGCCGTGGCGGGCGCGGCGAGCGCCACAGCGGCGAGGAGGATGGGGATGATGATCTTCACGAGGGGGAGCTTATCGCTGCGCAACGCCATCGTCACCCCGGCGAGACCAGGCTCGGCCAGATGACCCGGGATCCCGGCTTCCGCCGGAATGACGCTTCGAGTCAGTTGATCGAGATCACGCCATCCACCGCGCGCCATTCGGCGGGGCGGATGAGGTGCTGGTGGGCGATTCGGACGGAATGGAGCACCGCCTCGATGTCGGTGCGCCAATGGTCGAGGAAGCGGTGGAGGATTGGGAAGCGCGGCGCGATGTCATATTGCTGCCAGACGAAGAGCTGGATGAGCCTGGGATGGTCGGGAAGGTAATAAGCGACCTCGGCCGTCATCAGCCCGTAGCCCTGGACCTGGAGCAGGAAATCGCGGTCGTTCATCGCGCCCTCCGAACCGTGTTGGGACCAGCATAGCCCGGCACGGTTAACGGCAGACTAACCATAAGCGCACCTCCGGGCGAAGCCTTTGTCCGTCTCCCCGGGTGGACTTCGCGGCGCGCGCCTCCTAGCCTTGTGGCGTCGCTTCCAGGGGGATTGACGATGCACCTCGCCGGGTTCGCCGCCGCATTCCTGCTCGTCGCCGCGCCGGCCGCCGCGGCCGCTCCGGGGCAAGCGGACGTCGGCCAGGTCGCCTTGGCCAACAGCGGCGCTCCGGCGGCCCAGGCGCCCTTCCTTCGGGGCCTCGCCCTGCTCCACAATTTCGAATATTCCGACGCGGCCGCCGCCTTCCGCGAGGCGCAAAAGGCGGATCCCGATTTCGCGCTCGCTTATTGGGGCGAGGCGATGACCTACAATCACCCGGTCTGGCTGGAGCAGGATGCCGGCTCGGCGCGCTCGGTGCTCGCCCGGCTCGGGCCCGGCCGTGAAGCCCGATCGGCCAAAGCGAAGACCCCTCGCGAGCGCGCCTGGCTCGACTCGGTCGAGACGCTTTACGGGGACGGCTCGAAGGAGGAGCGCGACCGGCTCTATTCGACGAAGATGGCGGCCTTGTTCGAGGCCCGGCCGGACGATGTCGACGGCCGCGCCTTCTATGCGCTGTCGCTGCTGGGGCTGGCGCACCAGGGGCGCGACGTGCCCCTTTACATGCGCGCCGCCGCGCTGCTCGAGGAAGTCTATCCCGACAATCTCGATCATCCCGGAGTGCTCCATTATCTGATCCACAGCTACGACGATCCCGCGCACGCGCCACTCGGGCTGCGCTCGGCGCGGCTCTACGGCAGGCTCGCTCCAGAGGCGGGGCACGCGCTCCACATGACCTCGCACATCTTCCTCGCGCTGGGGCAGTGGCAGGAGGTCGAGCGGGCCAATATCGAGGCGATGACCGTGGTCGACCGCCAGCGCGCCGCGGCCGGCCGGCCGGCCGCACATTGCGGCCACTATGCGGAATGGCTCGCTTACGCCCGGCTGCAGCGGGCCGACGCGCAAGCGGAGGCGCAGATCCGCCGGTGCCGGGACGAGGCGTCGGCGGAGCTGGCGTCGGCACCGTTGGCGGCTCCGATCGAGACCTATCGTTCCTCGGCTTTGTCCTGGTCGGGCATGGCGCTTCGGCAGCTGATCGACACCGGCCGATGGGACGGCCCCGGCGCGCTCGCCCTGCCGGAGGGCCGGTATCTGATGACTCGCGTCACCCTCGCTTATGGCGACGTGATGGCGGCGGCGGGCGATGCCGCGAAGGCACGGGCCGCGCATGCTCGGCTCAGGGCGGCGGACGAAGCGTTGAGCCGGGCCCAGGGCTCCGGCCGTGCCGAGGATCCGCAGGCGCCTCGGCGCTCGGCGATCATCCTGCTCCAGGCCTCCGGGCTGGAGAAGCTGGCGGCGGGCGACAAGGACGGCGGGGTCGCCGATCTGCGCGCGGCCGCCGCCGCGGAGGCGGCCATGCCGGTCGAGTTCGGGCCGCCGGCAATTCCCAAGCCGAGCTACGAGCTTCTCGGCGACGCTTTGCTCCGGCTGGGGCGCAAGGCGGAAGCCGCCGAGGCCTATCGCTCGGCGCTCGCGGCCGCGCCGGGCCGCCGACTGTCCGAACGGGGGCTCGCCGCCAGCCGCTGACGGAGTGGATTCGAAGCGCCCTTCGGTCCAGTCAACGGAGCCGCTTGCCGAAGACGACGAGCCGCTCGACTTCGCCGAAGCCCATTGCGGCATGCCAGCGATGGCTGGCCTCATTGTCGAGCAGAGCGTCGGAGCCGAGATGGCTCAACCCATGAGCGCGTCCCCATTGCTCGACGGCGGCGAGCATCGCCCGGGCGACGCCCCGGCGGCGATGCCCGGGCTCGACCCAAATGCCTTCGAGATAGGCGGCGGGCCCGACCGCGCCCTCCGCATAATTGCGCACGGCCGCTTCCGCGAAGCCGATCAGCCGCCCATCCTCCTCCGCGACGAAGCCGAACGTGCCGGAGGGCATCGCCAGCTCGCGCTCCAGCTCCTCGGGATCCTCGTCCGGCCACAGAAGGGCGCGCATCGCCGCCCAGGCCGCGAAGTCCGCCGCGCTCGCCGGGCGGACGATCATCTCAGACGGTGAAGCTTTCGCCGCAGCCGCACTGGCCCTTGGCGTTGGGATTCTCGAAGACGAAGCCGGCGGCGAAATCATCCTCGCTCCAGTCCATCGTCGATCCGATCAGATAGAGGATCGAGGCGCCGTCGATGAAGAAGGGGCCGGCGGCGGTGTCGATACGCTCGTCCATCGGATCGGCCTTCGCGACATAATCGACGCTGTAGGCGAGGCCCGAGCAGCCCCGGCGCGGAGTCGACAGCTTGACTCCGAGCGTGCCCTCGGGCGCCCGGGCCATCAGCGCGGCGACCCGCGCCTCGGCGGCCGGGGTCAGGGTGAGCGCGGCGCGGCGGGCGCGGCGGGGGGCGGTGGCGGTCTCGCTCATAGCATTCCCAGTTCAAGCTTGGCTTCGTCGCTCATCCTTTGCGGGTCCCAGGGCGGGTCCCAGACCAGTTCGACCTCGGCATGGCCGACTCCGGGCACCGAGCCGACCCGAAGCTCGACCTCGCCGGGCATGGATTCGGCGACCGGGCAATTCGGCGTGGTCAAGGTCATCTTGACCAGCGCGTGGTTCTCCGGAGTGATCTCGACATCGTAGATGAGCCCCAGATCGTAGATGTTGACCGGTATCTCCGGATCGTAAATGTCCTTCAGCGCCTCGATCACGGCTTCGTAGAGGCCGCTGCCCACTTCGGGCTCCGCGGGTGCCTGCTTCGCCAGGAACCCTTCGAGATAGTCGCGCTTGCGCTCGAACGCGTCGCCGACACGCGCCTTGGGCGGCGACGGCACTCCGTCGACCTCCTCGACCTCGATCCTGCGCTCCTCGTTCACCCGAATATCCTTCTGACCCGTTCCAGCCCGCGCACCAGAGCCTCGACGTCGCCCGGCCCGTTATAGACCCCGAAGCTCGCCCGAGCCGTCGAGTCGACCCCGAGATGGGCCATCAAAGGCTGGGCGCAATGATGGCCGGCGCGGATCGCCACCCGGCTCTCGTCCAATATGGTGCCGATATCGTGCGGATGCACCCCTTCGACGGCGAAGCTGACGATTCCGGCGGCATCGTCCGGGCCGAACAGCCGGACGCTGTTCAACGACGACAGGGCCTCGCGCGTCTCGCGCACCAATGCGGCCTCATGGGCCCCGATCGCCTCGAGGCCGATTCCCTCGACATAGGTGACCGCGGCCTCGAGCCCGAGCACGCCGACGACGTGCGGGGTCCCCGCTTCGAAGCGGGCGGGCGGCGGCGCGAAGCTGGTGCCTTCGAAGCTGACCTTGTCGATCATCGCTCCGCCGCCCTGCCAGGGGGGCATCGCGTCGAGCAGCTCGGAGCGGCCCCAAAGCACGCCGATTCCGGTCGGGCCATAGAGCTTGTGGCCCGAGAAGACGTAGAAGTCGCAGCCGAGCGCGGCGACGTCGACCGGCATTCGCGGCACCGCCTGGCAGCCGTCGAGCAGGAGCAGGGCGCCGGCCGAGTGCGCCAGCGCCGCCGCCCGCCGGGCGTCGAGGACCGAGCCGAGCACGTTCGAGACATGGGCGAGAGCGACGATCCTGTGCCGCTCGGTCAGCATTTGCGCCATCGCGTCGAGGTCGATGCGCCCGTCTTCGGTGAGCGGCGCCACGTCGATGGCGGCGCCGGTCCGTTCGGCGATCAGCTGCCAAGGAACGATGTTCGAATGATGCTCGAGCACGGACAGCATGATCCGATCGCCCGGCTTCAGGTTCGTCCCGCCCCAGCTTTGCGCGACGAGGTTGATGCCTTCGGTCGCGCCGCGAACGAACACCACCTCATTGGGCGAGGGCGCGCCGATGAAGCCCGCGACCCGCCGCCGAGCCGCCTCGAAGGCGAGGGTCATCTCCGACGAGCGCTGGTAGACTCCGCGATGCACCGTCGCATAGGTTTCGGAATAGCCGCGGGCGATCGCCTCGATCACCGCCCGGGGCTTCTGAGCCGTCGCGGCGGTGTCGAGATAGGACCAGCCTTCCGGGATCGCCGGGAAATCGGCGACACGGTCGAGGGCTTTGGCCCCTCTCCCCGCGGGGGAGAGGGGAGGACCCATTGCGTCAGCAATGGAGGGGTGAGGGCGGTGCGGGCTGGAATCCATCAGTCCCTCACCCTCCCACCGCCTTCGGCGGCGGGCCCCTCCCTCTCCCCTGCAGGGAGAGGGGTCTGTACGAGCCAGGCCTCGGCATCCTCATGAAACGCCTCGCGCACCGACATGGGGCTCGGTTCGTCTCCCGGACGAACCTCAGAAGCCCCATGTCCCTCGCCGATTCGGTCGAGCGCGTCGGCGACGAAGGCTCGGGTGAGCAGGGCCTTGGCCTCCGGCTCGGGCACGCCGCGGCTGGCCATGTAGAAGAGCGCGTCGCGGTCGAGCTCGCCGACGGTGGCGCCGTGGGCGCATTTGACGTCGTCGGCGAAGATCTCGAGCTCGGGCTTGGCGTTGATCGTGGCGCTGCGCGACAGGAGCAGACCCTTGAGCGACTGCTCGCCGTCGGTCTTCTGGGCGTCGCGGGCGACTTCGACCCGCGCCGCGACCGAGCAGGCCGCCTGGCCGTCGGCGACCGAGCGCCAGACCTGGCGGCTGGTGCCGCCGGGCGCGGCGTGGCGGAGGACGAGATTGGCGTCATGACGCTGCCGGCCGCGCGCCAGCAGCGCTCCGCCCGTCTCGGCGAAGGCGCCTTCGCCGGTCAGCGTGATCTCGCCGTCGAGCCGCGAGTCGGCGCCGCCGGCGGCAAGCGTGGTCACGACAAGGCTGGCGCCCTCGCCGATCTCGGCCCGGTCGGTGAGGCTGACGAAGCCGCTCGTCTGAGAGGATGCGTCGGGCGAGCATCAACCGGGCATGCGGACAAAGTGCGATCCGGGTGAGGCGATTGGTCCAGCCGTCGCCAATGAAAGTCTCGATCACCGAGGCCTGGGCGTTCGCGTCGAGCGCGATGACCGCGGGAAGATGGTTGGGGGCGCCGGTCGAGACGTGGATGATCTGGACGAGCCCGGGCGGGGAATGGTCGCGGCCGAGCCGGAGGGACCAGCCCTCGCGACCGACGAGCTGGGCCAGGGCGTGGTCGCCGGCCTCGGCGTCCACGGCACCGATCGACAGAGGCCCGAGATGGCTTGTCGCGCCGTCGAGCCGGCCGTCGACGAACAGCAGCCGCGGCCCGTCACATTCGAGCCAGGGAAGTTGAAGAAGTTGAGGGCTGGCCGCGTCTTCGCGCGCCTCGGCCAGCACCGGGAGCGACGACAGGTCGCTCCAGCGCCAGGCCTCGTCGCGGTTGGACGGAAGCTGCAGCACGCTCACGCCGCCATCTCCCCATAGCCCTCGCGCTCGAGTTGGTGGGCAAGCTCGGGGCCGCCGGAACGGACGATTCGGCCTTCCGCGAGGACGTGGACGAAATCCGGGACGACGAGGTCGAGCAGGCGCTGATAATGGGTGATGAGCAGAACCGCCTTGTCGGGGCCCCCCGGCTTTTGACGCATGATCCGGTTGATGCCGTCGGCGACGACCCGAAGGGCGTCGATGTCGAGCCCGGAATCGGTCTCGTCGAGTACCGCCAGGCGCGGATCGATGATGCCCATCTGGACCATCTCGTTGCGCTTCTTCTCGCCGCCCGAGAAACCGACGTTCACGTTGCGCTTCATCATGTCCATCGACACGCCGAGCGCGTCGCCCTGCTCGCGGGTCAGGCGAAGGAAGTCGCCCGCCGAAATCTCCGCCTCGCCGCGCGACCGGCGCTGGGCGTTGAGCGCGGTTCGAAGGAACTGGACGTTGGAGACGCCCGGTATCTCGACCGGATATTGGAAGCCCAGGAACAGGCCCGCGGCGGCGCGCTCGTCCGGCGCCATGGCGAGCAGGTCGCGGCCGTCGAGGCTGGCTGAGCCTTCGGTCACCTCGTAGCCCGGCCGGCCGCCGAGCACGTAGGCGAGAGTCGACTTGCCGGCGCCGTTCGGGCCCATGATCGCGTGCACCTCGCCGGCGTTCACGGCGAGTGTCAGGCCCTTGAGGATCGGCTTGTCGGCGACCGTGGCGTGGAGGTTGTCGATCTTCAGCATCAAATGATTTCCGCGTCCCTGTTCGCCGTGATTTCGGCACCGATCCCGTAAAAGGCCTGATAGGCGTCGCCGATCAGCTTCTGCGCCCGGCCTACGGTGAGGTACCGCCAGTCGGAATCCGCCATGAGCGGGCGGCAGTCGCTCAGCACGTCGGTGAAAATCTGGCCGTCGGTTCCCGCCTCGATGGTCCGCGCGTCGAGATAGTGATGCGAACGGTCCTCGATACAAGATGCCCATTTGGCGTAGGGGCCGTTGGCGGACTTGTAGTCGGACCAGCGGCTGTAGCTGCGCTCCCAGGCGCCGGCGCATCCCGTCAGCCCGGCCAGGAAAAGAAGAGCGGCCAAGAGACGAAACTCGCTCATCGCGCGCTTCCTTCGCGGCGCCAGGCGAACACCCAATTCTCCGGCTTGCTGTCGAAGGTGCCGATCGGTCTGATCGTGTCGAGCCCCGCGTCCGCGCTCACGACCAGGAAAGAAGGGAGGTAAGGGATGCCGGGGGCCCAGACCGGCCTCGAATCCAGCAGGTATAGATTTTCACCGCCCTCGTCGCAGATGGCCACGAAATCATATTGCTCGCGCTGGTCTTCGGTCAGAGGCAGACGATCGAGCGTGCCTTTCGGGGCGATCTCCCAACGCATCGCCTCGGCCAGCAGGGAATCGAATTCCGGGTCGAGCGCTTTCGGCCTCGCGGCCTCTCGAAGGAAGTCCGCATACATGGCGCTGTCCTGGTCGGTGCGCGGCTCGTCCGGCGGATTCGAGAAAAGGCGGGAGAGAAGGCTCATCCGACGCTTCCCTCAAGGCTGATGCCGAGCAGTTTCTGGGCCTCGACCGCGAACTCCATCGGCAGCTGCTTCAGAACCTCGCGGGCGAAGCCGTTGACGATGAGGGCGACGGCATCCTCCTGGGAGAGGCCGCGCTGCATGGCGTAGAAGAGCTGGTCGTCGCTGATCTTGGAGGTGGTCGCCTCGTGCTCGATCTGGGCACTGGGGTTGCGGACCTCGATATAGGGGACGGTGTGGGCGCCGCATCGGTCGCCGAGGAGGAGCGAGTCGCACTGGGTGTGGTTGCGCACGTTCTCGGCATTGGCGAGGACCCGGACGAGGCCCCGGTAGGTGTTGTTCGAGCGGCCGGCGCTGATGCCCTTGGAGACGATGGTCGAGCGGCTGTTCTTGCCGATGTGGATCATCTTGGTGCCGGTATCGGCCTGCTGGCGGTTGTTGGTGACCGCCACCGAATAGAATTCGCCGACGCTGCCCTCACCCTGGAGGATGCAGCTGGGATATTTCCAGGTGATGGCCGAGCCGGTCTCGACCTGGGTCCAGCTGATCTTGGACCGCGCCCCCCGGCAGGCGCCGCGCTTGGTGACGAAATTGTAGATTCCGCCCTTGCCTTCGGAATCGCCCGGATACCAGTTCTGCACGGTCGAATATTTGATCTCGGCATCGTCGAGGGCGACCAGCTCGACGACGGCGGCGTGGAGCTGGTTCTCGTCGCGCATCGGCGCGGTGCAGCCTTCGAGATAGGAGACGTAGCTGCCCTTGTCGGCGACGATCAGGGTGCGCTCGAACTGGCCGGTATTGGCGGCGTTGATCCGGAAATAGGTGGAGAGCTCCATCGGGCAGCGAACGCCCTCGGGAATGTAGACGAAGGTACCGTCGGAGAAGACGGCGCTGTTGAGGCAGGCGAAGTAATTGTCGCGCTGCGGCACCACCGACCCGAGATATTTGCGGACCATGTCCGGATATTCGCGGATCGCCTCGGAGATGGAGCGGAAGATGACCCCGGCGCGCTCGAGCTCGGCCCGGAAGGTGGTGGCGACCGAGACGCTGTCGAACACCGCGTCGACCGCGACCTTGCGGGCGCCCTCGACCCCGGCGAGCACCTTCTGCTCCTCGATCGGGATTCCGAGCTTCTCGTAGACCCGAAGGATCTCCGGATCGACCTCGTCGAGCGAGCCGAGCGTCGGCTTGGCCTTGGGCTCGGCGTAATAATAAGCGTCCTGGAAATCGATCGGCGGGATGTCGAGCTTCGCCCAGGTGACCTCCTCCATGGTCAGCCAGGCGCGATAGGCCTTGAGCCGCCATTCGAGCATCCATTCGGGCTCGTTCTTCTTGGCCGAGATGAAGCGGACCGTGTCCTCATTGAGGCCCTTGGGCGCGAAATCCTGCTCGATGTCGGAGGTGAAGCCCCATTCGTAGGTCGAGGCGCGGTCGACCGCCTCCTGCGCTTCGCGGTTGCGCACGCCGCTGTCTTCCGCGGCCATTATTTCGCCTCCGCCAGAGTGGCGAGGCTGACGCCCTGGAGGGCGCCGCGCACCGCGTCGTTGGCCGCGTTGAGGTGGGGTTTCACCCGGCAGCTGCCTTCGAGCGCGCAATCGTGGATCGAGCCTTCAATGCAATTGGTCATCGCGATCGGCCCCTCGACCGCCTCGATGATGTCGGCGAGGCTGATCCCGCCGGCCGGCCGGGCGAGCCGGAAGCCGCCGCCGGCGCCGCGCGCCGAATTCGAGCAGGCCCGCGCCGGCGAGCCGCCCCATCACCTTCTGGGCGGTTGGCAGCGGCACGCCCGTCTCCTCGGCGAGAAGTCCCGCGGACAGGCGCGCGCCCGCGGGACGGCGGGCGGCGGCGGCCATCACGACCACGGCATAATCGGCAAGAGAGGTGAGGCGCATGTTAATCGGACCAAATCGTTCCGATTGGCATGTGGCGGGGGAGCCAGAGGAAATCAAGCCGTCATTGCGAGCGAAGCGAAGCAATCCAGTGGGGGGGGGGCGGACGCTTCCTGGATTGCTTCGTCGCTCCGCTCCTCGCAATGACGGGGCATGGCGCTCTATCCTCTCGTCCGCCCCCTCTTCTTCGCCCTCGACGCGGAGCGGGCACATCGGCTGACGATCCGGGCGCTGAGGGCGGTTCCGGCGGGCGAGCCGGCAGTGGAGGATCCCCGCCTCGCCATCCGAGTCGCCGGGCTCGATTTCCCCAATCCGGTCGGGCTCGCCGCGGGCTTCGACAAGGATGCCGAGGTGCCCGCGCAGATGCTCGGCTTCGGCTTCGGCTTCGTCGAGGTCGGGACCCTGACCCCGCGGCCCCAGGCGGGGAATGCGCGGCCGCGGCTGTTCCGGCTGGCCCAGGATCGGGCGGTGATCAACCGGATGGGCTTCAACAACGGCGGGTTCGAGGCCGCCAAGGGTCGGCTGGAGCGGCGGCGGAAGGGAATCGTCGGGGTCAATATCGGGGCGAACAAGGACAGCGCCGACCGGATCGCCGATTATTCGGCGGGGGTTCGCGAGATGGAAATGCGGGCCGACTATCTCACCGTCAACATCTCCTCGCCCAACACACCGGGCCTTCGCGCGCTTCAGGACGCCGGCGCGCTTGCGGAGCTGCTCGAGCGCGGTCGGCGAGGCCCGGAGCACCGCCACGCCCCTCTTCCTCAAGGTGGCGCCGGACCTCGATCCGGACGAGATAGACGGGATCGCCCGAGCCGCGATCGGCGCCAAGGTGGACGCTCTGATCGTGGCCAACACGACGGTGTCGCGGCCGCGCGTTGCGCTCGAAGCATGCGCGGCGAATCGGGCGGTCTGTCGGGCGCGCCGCTCAAGGCACCTCGCCTTGCAGCGGCTGAAGGATTTCCGGGCCGCCACCGGCGGCGCACTGCCGCTGATCGCCGTGGGCGGGATCGAGAACGGGGTCGACGCCTATGCCCGGATCCGCGCCGGGGCGAGCCTCGTCCAAGTCTACACGGCGCTGGTCTACCAGGGGCCGGGCGTGGCCCGAGCGATCGCCGGCGAGCTCAGATCGCTGCTCAGCCGCGACGGCTTCGCCACCCTGAGCGAAGCGGTCGGCGCGGACTCGCCTTAGCCCTTGCGGCGCGGGAGCATCCGACTAGTGTCCCCGGCCATGCTGAACCGGTTGTCCCGCCTCGCGCCCTTCGTCCTCCTCTTTTTCCTCGCGGCCGCCCCCGCCGAAGCGCGCAGGCCGGCGCGCACCGGGGCTCCGGCCGCGGCCCGAATCGCTCCCGGGATGGTCTCGGCGGCAGATCCGCGAGCGGCCGCGGCGGGTGTCGAAATCCTCCGCAAGGGCGGCAGCGCCACCGACGCGGCGATCGCGACCATGCTGGCGTTGAACGTCGTCGAGCCGCAGAGCGCCGGGATCGGCGGCGGCGCCTTCTTCGTGCGGCATGACGCCCGAACCGGTGCGACCACCACGATCGACGGGCGCGAGGCGGCGCCCAAAGCCGCGGACGTACATTGGTTCTATCGTCCCGACGGGACCCCGCTCAGGCACGACGAGGCGGTGCCGGGCGGGCGAAGCGTCGGCGTACCCGGGACTCTCCGGGCGATGGCGATGGCGCACCGGGACGGCGGGCGCCTGCCCTGGGCGGCCTTGTTCCAGCCCGCGATCCGGCTGGCGCGCGACGGCTGGGTCCTGAGCCCGCGATTCGCAAGCCTGTCGTCGCGCTATTCCGGCTTCATCGACGCCGGTGCGGCGAAGGTCTTCCTCGATTCGAATGGAAAGGCGTTGCCGGCCGGAACGCGGGTCCGAAATCCGGAGCAGGCGGCCCTGTTCGATCGGATCGCGAAGGCGGGTCCCGACGCCTTCTATGCGGGCGCACAAGGCCGCAAGCTGGTGTCGACGGTCAACAATGCGTCGCGCAATCCCTCGAAGATGACGCTCGCCGATCTCACCGCCTATCGCGCCAAGCCGAGGCCGCCGGTCTGCGGCACCTATCGGGTCTACAAGGTGTGCAGCATGGGCCCGCCCTCCTCGGGCGGGATCACGGTGCTGACGATCCTCAAGCAGCTGGAGCGGTTCGACATGGCCGCGCTCGGGCCCAATTCGCCGGTCGCCTGGCACCTGTTCGCCGAATCCTCACGCCTCGCCTGGGCCGATCGGGACCTTTACATCGGCGATCCGGATTTCGTTCACGTGCCGACTGCCGGCTTGCTCGATTCCGGCTACCTCGCCTCGCGCTCGGCGCTGATTTCGCCCGACCGGACGATGGCGCGGGTGACGGCGGGGGTGCCGCGGGGCGCGCCGGCGCGTCTGCGCGCGCCGCCGGGCGAGCGGGCGGGGACGACGTCCCTCACCGTCGCCGACCGCTTCGGCAACATCGCCCAGGTCACGACCACCATCGAGAGCGTATTCGGCTCGGGCCTGTCGGTCGACGGGACGATGCTCAACAACGAGCTCACCGACTTCGACACAATTCCCGAGAAGGACGGCTTTCTCGTCGCCAATCGCGTGGAGGGCGGCAAGCGGCCGCGCAGCTCGATGGCGCCGACCATCGTCTACGGACCCGACGGAAAGGTCAGGATCGCGCTCGGCGCCGCCGGCGGACCGACGATCATCTCCCAGATCGCCAAGGCGCTGGTCGCGGTGCTCGACTGGAAGATGAGCGCCCAGGATTCGATCGCTCTCGGGCTGGTCTTCTCCCCCGGCGACACGGCCATTCTCGAGAAGGGGACGTCGCTCGAGGCGCTCGCGCCGGCGCTTCGGGCGCTCGGCCACAAGGTGCAGGTGGCGCCGCTCGGCCTCAAGGCGAACGCGGTGGAGCGGGTGAACGGCCGCTGGGTCGGCGCCGCCGATCCGCGCAGCGAGGGCGTGGGGATGAGCGAGACTGGCGCGGTCACGGACATCGTGCGCGCCGGGGCCGAAGAGCGTCCGCCGGAATGAGCGCGGAGTCGGCGGACGGAGGGAAAAAGGCCATGCGCGAGCTCGAACATTTCCCCAATCTCGTCGCCATGTTCTTCGCTCGCGCCGGGCAGAAGGGCGACCTGCCCTTCCTCTGGGCCAAGCAGCAGGGCGCGTGGAGCGCGATCAGCTGGCGCGAGGCGGCCGACCAGGTCTGCTCGCTCGCCGCCGGTCTCAAGGCGATCGGACTGAAGCCGGGCGAGATGGTGATGCTGGTCTCGGAGAACCGGCCGGAATGGTGCATCGCCGATCTCGCCATCATGGCCGCCGGCTGCGTCACCGTCCCCGCCTACACCACCAACACCGAACGCGATCACCAGCACATCCTCGACGACAGCGGCGCCCGGGCGGTCATCGTCTCGACCCAGAAGCTCGCCCGGCCGCTGCTTCCGGCGGCGATTCGGTCGAACAATTGCGAGCACGTCATCGGAATCGAGGCTTTGCCCGGAGGCCAGTCCGGCAATGTCGGCTTCCATGACTGGAAGACCCTGATCGCGGCCCATCCGCCCGACGTCGCCGCCTGCACCGCGGCGGCGGCTTCGGTGACTCGCGACGACCTCGCCTGCCTGATCTACACGTCGGGCACCGGCGGCGCCCCGCGCGGGGTGATGCAGCATCACGGCGCCATCCTCCACAATGTCGAGGGCTGCGTCCATGTCATCGCCGAGGATTTCGGCGTGGGCGAGGAGGTGTTCCTGTCCTTCCTCCCGCCCAGTCACGCCTATGAGCATAGCGGCGGCCAGTTCTTCCCGATCGGGATCGGCGGCCAGATCTATTATTCGGAGGGGCTGGAGAAGCTCGCCTCGAACATCGAGGAGACGAGGCCGACCCTGATGATCGTGGTGCCGAGGCTGTTCGAGGTGCTCAGGCAGAGAATTCTCAAGAACGTCGCGAAGCAGGGCAAGCTTCCCAACTACATGATGAAAAGGGCGCTGGAGATCGGCGCCAAGGATTATGCGGGCACGAAGGGCTTGTGGGACCGGCCGATGGACCTCGTGCTCGACCGATTGTTCCGCCCCAAGATCAGCGCCCGCTTCGGAGGCCGGATCAAGGCGATGGTCTCGGGCGGAGCGCCGCTCAATCCGGACGTCGGCATCTTCTTCCATTCGCTCGGCCTCACCGTTCTCCAGGGATACGGCCAGACGGAGGCGGCGCCCGTCATCAGCTGCAACCGCCCGAAGGCGGGCATCAAGATGGACACCGTCGGGCCGCCGCTGAAGAATACCGAGGTCCGGATCGCGGAGGACGGCGAGATACTGGTCCGCGGCGAGCTCGTCATGAAGGGCTATTGGCGCAACCCGGCCCAGACCGAGAATGCGCTTCAGGACGGCTGGCTCCATACCGGCGACGTCGGCCATATCGACGAGGCGGGCCGGATCGTCATCACCGACCGCAAGAAGGATCTCATCGTCAACGACAAGGGCGACAACGTCTCGCCGCAGAAGGTGGAAGGGATGCTGACCCTCCGGCCGGAGATTTTGCAGGCGATGGTGGTCGGCGACCGCCGGCCCTATCTGGTCGGCCTGCTGGTCCCCGATCCGGAGTGGACGGCGGACTGGACGAAGGCGGCCGGCAAGCCGCGCGATCCGGCCGCGCTTCAGGGCGATCCGGACTATCATCGGGCGCTGTCGGCGGCGGTCGACCGGGTCAATTCCGATCTGTCCGTGATCGAGAAGGTGCGCCGCTTCATCCTCGCCGACGAACCCTTCTCGACCGACAACGAGCAGCTCACCCCTTCGATCAAGATCCGCCGCCACGTCATCCGGGCCGCCTACGGCGACCGGCTGGACGCGCTCTACAAGAAGTGACTCATCCTCCCTGCCGCGAAGCGGCGGGGAGGGGGACCACACGAAGTGTGGTGGAGGGGTAGCTGGTGCAGGCCGGCGCGGTTACCCCTCCACCATGCTTCGCATGGTCCCCCTCCCCATCTTCGATGGGGAGGATACTCAGCTCTTCACCCGCCGATAGGGCTCGAAGTCGCCGAGGCCGCAGCCGCCATATTCGGTGCGGGCGACCGGGTCGAAGACGGTGGCGATGTCGCCGCGGCACAGCCTCGTCCCGGTGGTGCGGGTCTTGAGCGCTCGGCTGAAGCCGAGATCGGGGCAGCCCGCCGCGGGCCGGTTGACCCATTTGCGGCCGCCGGAGCCGGAAAAGACGATCGCCGTCTCGCCGGCGGAGCGGTTGCCCTGGAGCTGGCGAAGGTTGACGCATTGGACCGGCGGGCCGGCGGGCTCGTAGCCGCTCAGCTGGGTCGCGAGGCTGGCTTCGTCATTGGCCGCCATGTCGACCCGTTCCTCGGAGTCGGTGGTGCAGCCCGCCGCCAGGCAGGCTGAAGCGATAAGTAGCAGATGTTTCATCCCTGGCCTCCTGGGGCTTGAACGCCCCGACGCGCCGGGCGGGCCCCTCAGCTCCGGAAATTATCCTTGGCCCGGCGCCGTTCAGCAAGCTCCGCCGCCGATGAAGCGCGCATGAACGGGTTGGTGGCGAGTTCCAGAGCGATCGTCGTCGGCACCGTCGGCCTGCCCTCAGCCCGGGCCGCCTCGACCTCGGCCATCCGCGCCGCCAGCGCCGGGTTGCCGGGTTCCACCGTGACCGCAAAGCGGCCGTTCGAAAGCGTATATTCGTGGGCGCAATAAAGCGCGGGTTTCGGGCGGAAGCGCGGCCAGGCGCTGGAGATTGGAGTGCATCTGCTCGGCGGTGCCCTCGAACAGGCGGCCGCAGCCCATGGCGAAGAGGGTGTCGCCGACGAAGACCACCGCCTCGGACGGCAGATGGTAAGCGATGTGGCCGGCGGTGTGGGCGGGGACTTCCAGCACCTCCGCCTCGACCGGCCCGAGCGTCACCCGGTCGCCCTCGCGCACGTGGCGGTCGAGGGTCGGGATCCGCTCCGCCTCGGCGGCGGGGCCGGTGACGAAGGCGCCGGTGGCCGCCTTGATCGCTTCGTTGCCGCCGGTGTGGTCGGGATGCCAGTGGGTGTTCCAGATCTGGCTGATCCGCCAGCCCCGAGCCTCGGCCTCGGCGAGCACCGGCTCGGCGACGGCGGGATCGATCACCGTCGTCTCCCCCGAGTCCGGCTCGTGGACCAGCCAGATATAATTGTCGGTGAGAACGGGGATTCGGACGATGTCGAGCATGGCGGCAGCCTAATCCTTCCCGCCGATCCGCGCCAGCGCGTCGCCGGCGAGCCGCTCGGTAAGCGCGCGCGCGGGAAGCGGGCGGCCCATCCGAGCCGCCTGGCCCGCCCACATCGGTCGAAATCCCGCTTCTCCGCGCTCCGCCGCGGCCTTGGCGAGCGGCGCCAGCGCTGCCGTCGCCAGCGGGTAGGGCGGAGCTTCGGGGCGCACTGGTCCCAGCGTTTCCATCGGCGGGGTCCACAGGCCGCGGGCGAGGCCGCCGCTGAAGAGATTGGTGAAGACGCTGTGCTCCGCCGAATCGGACGCCAGGGCGGCCCGATGAGCGGGCGATATCAGGCTCTCCGGGCAGTGGAGAAAGGCCGTGCCGATCTGCACCGCCGCGGCGCCCAGGGCGAGCGCGGCGGCGATCCCACGCCCGTCGGCAACTCCGCCGGCGGCGATCACGGGGAGGCCGACGGAGTCGGCGATCTGAGGCAGCAGCGCGAACAGCCCCATCTGCTCGTCCGGCCGGTCGCCGAGGAAGCGGCCTGAATGGCCGCCCGCTTCCCAGCCCTGGGCGATGATACCGTCGACCCCGCGCTCCGCCAGCCAGCGCGCTTCGGCGACGGTGGTGGCGTTGGCGAGGACTTTCGCGCCGGCGCCTCGGACCCGGTCGAGCAGCGCCTCCTCCGGAAGCCCGAAATGGAAGCTGACCAGCTCCGGCCGCACCGCCTCGACCGCCTCGCACATCCGCGCATCGAACGGGCGGCGAACCGGACCCGCCGCCTGCCCGGCGGCGACACCGAAGCGTTCGAAGAAGGGCGCGAGCAGCGATCGCCAGGACCGATCCCCCGCCTCCGCCGGCATGAGGTGGCAGAAAAAGTTGAGGTTGATCGGCCCGCCGGCCCGGTTTCGAACCTGAGCGACCTGTTCGCGCACCTCGTCGGGCGTAAGCATTCCGCAGGGGAGGGAGCCGACCGCTCCGCCCTCGATCGCCCCGACCGCCAGATCGACGCCGCCGGCGCCGGCCATGGGCGCGAGGATGATGGGATGCCGGCTGGCGAGCAGGGCCGCGAAGCGCCGGTCGGGCCAGCGCGACTCAGAGCGCGATGGCATCATAGCCCGCTTCGTTGAACTCGATCAGGCAGAAGCCGTGGCCGAACGGGTCGGCGAACATGGCGAGCCGGCCGTAGGGCGCGTCGCAGGTCTCGCCCTCCTGGACCGCCCCGGCCGCCGCGGCTCGGACGATCGCCGAGTCCATGTCGTCGACGACGAAGTCGGCGTGGACGGGGCTCCAATGCCGCCGGTACCGCCGGCTGTCGCCGCCCGCCGGGCCGATCGTCGTGCCGGCTTCCTTGCACAGGAGGTAGATCGGCACGTCTCGACCGACCAGCTCCACGAAGCCCGGGTCGAAACGCCGCCCGACCTCCAGGCCCAAGGCCGCGGTGTAGAAGGCGATCCCCTGGTCCATGTCCGGGACGTCGATGTTGAGCAGCAGGTCGGCCATCGCGCCTACCAGCGGCCTGTATTCGGCATGGAGGCCCACGGCTCGGCCGGCGGCAGCGCCTCGCCGGCCTGGAGCAATTCGATCGAGATGTTGTCGGGGCTCCGGACGAAGGCCATCCGGCCGTCGCGCGGCGGGCGGTTGATGGCGACTCCGCCTTCCATCAATTTGCGGCAGCTCTCGTAGATATTGTCGACGCGGTAGGCGAGGTGGCCGAAATTGCGGCCCTCGCCATAGCCTTGCTCGTCCCAATTGTGGGTGAGCTCGACCTGCGCCTCCTCATCGCCGGGCGCGGCGAGGAAGATGAGGGTGAAGCGGCCGGGCTCGTTGTCGAAGCGCTTGAGCTCCTTCAGGCCGAGCAGCTCGAAGAAGCGGATCGTCGACTCCGGGTCGGAGACCCGGATCATGGTGTGGAGATATTTCATGTCCCGCTCCTACCGCGCGGGGCGAGGCCAGTGAAGGTCTTGGCGGCACATCGTCGCTGGCATAGGCTGGGTCCATGAGGCCCTTCCCTCTCGTCGCGGTCGCCCTGGCCCTGGTCGCCGCGGTGGAGCCGCCCTGGGACTGGGGCGATTCGAACGACGAATGGACCCGCTCGGCCGAGTATGAGACGTCCAAGGCGCTGTGCCGCACGCTGCGCGACCGCGAGCCGCCGGCGTCGGACCGGCCGGGCCCCGCCGCCGCCGGGTCCCTCAGGGGCTGCGACTCGGAGGCGCTCTATTACGGCATCGGGAGGGCCGTCGATCCGGTACGGGCCCGGCAATGCGCGTTCGTGGAAGCGGATCGGGACGACGGCGGAGTCTTCTCCGGCCGGTCGATGCTGATGACGATCTACGCCAACGGCCGCGGCGCGGCGCGCGACCTCGACGTCGCCATTCATCTCGCCTGCGGCCTCGAGGGCGCGCCGATGGAATCGCACGGCTGGGTCACCCATTTGGCCGATCTCAAGGCAAAGGGCTGGACGGGCCAGGATTTCCATTATTGCGACGATATCACCAGCGGCCTCGCCATGGGCCATTGCGCCCGCCACTTCGCCAGCATCGACGGCGCCAGGCGCGAGTCGGCGCTGGCGGCGCGCACCATCGGCTGGACCGCGGCCCAGAAGCAGGCCTTCGCGCGCCTGCGCCAGGCGCACGAAGCCTATGTCGAGGCCCATGGCTCCGGCGAAGTCGATCTGTCGGGGACGGCGCGCGGGGCGATGGTGGTGGAGGCTCAGGAGTCGGAGCGGGACGAGTTCACGGCGCTGCTGACGATTCTGTCCGGCGGCCACAAGCCGCCGGGCGGCGCGGCCGCCTACAAGGCGGCGGACTCGAAGCTCAACGCCGCCTACCGGAGGCTGATGCACGATACGGTGCCGGCCGAGTGGCCGGGCACGGTCACCCGCGAGGGCATACGCGACGCTCAGCGCGCCTGGCTGCGCTACCGCGACGCCTTCCTGGCCTTCGCCGCGATCAAGTTTCCGAGGGTGGACCGCGACGGGCTCGCCGCCCGGCTGACCGAGCAGCAGGACGGAGACGCTCGCGCCGGTGGAATGAGGGTCCCGGCCTTCGCCGGAAACGGGATTTAGCGCGGGGCGCCCTCGTTGGCGGCGATGGCGGCCTGCGCGGCCTTGCCCGCCTCGGAGCCTGGCGCGGTCCGCGCCGCCCTGGTGTAGAGGCCGAGGGCCGCTTCCTTTTCGCCCGAGACCCCGGCGATGTTGCCGGCCTCGAGCAGGATCCCGGCGTCGTCGGGGGCGAGCGCGACCGCTTTGGCGATATGGTCGCGGGCGAGCGCCAGGTCGTTCTGCTTCCTCGCCAGAGCGGCGGACAGATACCAGGCGAAGGCGTCCTTCGGAACGAGGGCGAGCCCCTTGTCGATCTGGGCGCGCGCGGTGGCGGGGTCATTGAGCGCGACGGCGGCGCGGCCGAGGTCGAGATGAACCTCGCCTTCGAGCTGAGGGCCGAGCAGGCCGGTCGCCAGCGCCGAATCGAACGCCTTGCGCGCGGCGGCGGCGTCGCCGGCGGCGAGCCGGGCGTTGCCGGCCTCGACCCAGAGGTCGCCGCGGCGGCGGTCCTGCTTCGATTCCGCGTCCTTCGCCGCGGCCTCGAAGGCGGCGGCCGCCTCCGGCCATTTCTCCAGCGCCGATGAAGCGAGGCCGAGGCATTGCGCGGCCATCAGGCCGCCGCCCGAGCCGAGCCAGGCCTGCGCCTGGCCGGCGGCCCGGGCCGGCTCGGTCCGGGCGAGGGCGAGGCAGTCGCGGTAGCGGTTGGCGGGCGTGTCGACGGGGCCGGCGGCCTGAGCGGCCAGAGCGATCAGGAGGGGCGTCATGACGAGGGTCCTTAGCAGTTGCAGGCTGCATGGTGCGTGAACGAAGAGGTTTGCCGGCGAGCGTCGCGTGCTTCCCGGCGAACGCCGGGACCCAGTCTTTCCGAACGTGCCGCCGGGAATCTAGTCCGCCTCGAAGATCGCCTCGACCGGAAGGCCGAACAATTTGGCGATCCGGAAGGCGAGCGGGAGGCTGGGATCGTAGCGGCCGGTCTCGATCGCGTTGACGCTCTGGCGCGAGACCTGGAGCCGCTCGGCGAGGTCGCCCTGGCTCCAGTCGCGCTCGGCGCGGAGCACCTTGAGGCGGTTCTTCATTTCGCGAACCGGCTGACGCAGCTGCCGAGGCCGAGGCCGCCGAACCAGACGATCGCCGCCCAATACATATCGACCGGCGGGACCTGCCCGAACGACTGCAGGAAACCCCAGCAGGTGGTGACGATCAGCATGAAGCCGGTCGCGACCAGCGATTTGCGGGTCTCGACGGCGCGAAGATATTCGTCCTTCTCCTCGACCAGATAGCGGCCCATGGCGATGAAGATTCCGATCAGCGGCAGCGCCGGGAGCAATGCCAGGCCCCAGGCCGCGGGGCCTCCCGGCTCGAAGTCGCGAAACAGATAGGTCACGCCGAACAGGGCGCCGGCATAAGCGAGGCTGAGGCCGATCACCCGGAAGTTATAGCGCCGCATGGCGGGGCTTCGATTGGTCATGTCAAGGCTCCTTGAGTATTAGTCAAGGGAGCTTTACATACAAGGCGCGGGTGGTGTCAAGTGTCCTTGTCAGGTATGAGCGCTGTTATCGTCTCGATGAGATGGGCGATGTCGCCGGGCCGGGAGAGGCGGTGGTCGCCGTCCTTGATCAGGGTGGCTCGGACGTCGCGGGAGCGGAGGCGTTCCGTCAGGGCCAGCGAGATCCGCCACGGGACGTCGGCGTCGGCGAGGCCGTGGAGGAGGCGGACCGGGCGGTCGATCGCGATCTCGCCGCCGAGCAGCTTCAGTGCTTCGCCGCTCTCCCAGAAAGCGCGGGTAGTGACGGTGGGCGCCTCGCCGTAGGGCGAAGGCTCCTCGAGCCGGCCGGCCTCGAGGATCGTCTCCTTCTGCCCGGAGGTGAAGCCCCAGTCCGTGAAGTCTGGCGCCGCCGCGATCCCGACCAGCGCGTGGATCCGCCCGGGCCGGGCGAGCGCGCAGAGCAGCATCAGCCAGCCGCCCATCGAGGAGCCGACGAGGACGAGGGGCCCCTCGACAGTGTCGATCATGGCGAGCGCGTCGTCGCGCCAGCCGGCCAGGGTCTGGGCCTCGAATCCGCCTTCGCTGAGGCCGCAGCCGGAATAGTCGAAACGAAGCATCGCTCGCCCCTGCGCCTTTGCCCAGGAATCGAGCGCGCTCGCCTTGCCGCCGTCCATGTCCGACATGTAGCCGGGCAGAAAGAGCAGGGTCGGGCCGCGCCCCTCGCGGCGGCGGAAGGCGAGGCGGCGGCCGGGGCCGGCGTCGAGGAAGCTCAGCGCCGCCACGGACGGTCCCTCAGGGCGCCGGCGATGCGCTCGCGCCGCGGATCCTTGCGGAAAGTGCTGAAAATCGCCTCCCCTCGTCGCGGCCGGTCTCCGCGTTGCGAATAGCGTCGCTCGCCCGCTCTGGCGAGGGCAAGTCGGGTTGCTCCATTTCAGACCAGTCGCCGCTTTGAGCCCCGGCCCCGGCGCGCTATTATCCGGAACATCGATTTCGGACTGCGGGAGACGACGATGACGCGCTTCGGTTTCGCAACCACGACCTTGCTGCTCCTGCTGGGCGGCACGACCGCCTCGGCTCAGCTGAGCAGCGGGCGCGCCCCGGCGGCACGCTCCTGCCCCGCCAACATGATCCAGTGCCCGCGGGGTACCCAGGGCGGGGGCGGCTGCTACAATATGAGCTACGCCTCCTGCAATGACGGCCGGATCTGCAGCCAGGGCCTGCAGCTCTGCCGCTCGGGCCGCAAGGGCGCCGGCGGATGCTTCCATCCCTCTCACTATCGCTGCGACAACGGCCGCATCGTCCGTTGACGGAGGCCTGCGCCTACCCTTCGCCTTGACAGCCTCCCGCCCCCTTCCCAAGGGAGCAGGCAATGTCGAGCCTGTTCAACATCCGCCTTCCCGACGGCTCGGTGCGCGAGGTCGCCGCCGGGACCACTCCGGCCGACGTCGCCGCGGCGATCGGGCCCGGGCTCGCCAAGGCCGCGCTCGCCGCCCGGGTCAACGGCGAGGTGCGCGACATCAACCGGCCGCTGGAGGGCGATTCGGAGCTGGCGCTGATCACCGCCCGCGACGAGGCCGACGCGCTCGAGCTGGTTCGCCACGATTATGCGCACATCCTCGCCGAGGCGGTCCAGAACCTGTTTCCCGGCACCCAGATCACGTTCGGACCGGCGACCGACGACGGTTTCTATTACGATTTCGCCCCGGCGGCCGAACGCGGCCCCTTCACCGAGGAGGATCTGCCCGCGATCGAGGAGGAGATGCGCCGGATCATCGGCCGCGACGAGCCCCTGGTCCGCGAGGTGTGGACCCGCGAGGACGTGCGCAAGCTTTCCTCGAGACAGGGCGAGAGCTTCAAGGCCGAATGGGTGATGGAGCTGCCCGAGCACGAGACGATCACCATGTACCGCTCCGGCGGCTGGATCGACCTGTGCCGCGGGCCTCACCTCGCCTCCACGGGCAAGGTCGACCCGCAGGCGTTCAAGCTGACGAGGGTCTCCGGCGCCTATTGGCGCGGCGACCAGAAGAACGCGATGCTCTCGCGAATCTACGGCACCGGCTGGCTCAACAAGAAGCAGCTCGACGCGCATCTGGTCCGGATCGAGGAGGCCGCCAAGCGCGACCATCGCCGGATCGGCCAGGACATGGACCTGTTCCACCTCCAGGCCGAGGCGCACGGCTCCGTCTTCTGGCATCCCGCCGGCTTCGTCGTCTGGCGCGCACTCGAAGCCTATATGCGCCGCCGCCTCGACGCCGCCGGCTATGCGGAGGTGAAGACCCCGCAGGTGATGGACGCCCGCCAGTGGGAGCAGTCCGGCCACTGGGGCAAATATCGCGAGAATATGTTCGTCATCCCCGACGAAGTGCCCAACATCGAGGACGAGGGCCCGATCGTCTCGGACGATGCCGACTGGATGGCCTTGAAGCCGATGAACTGCCCGGCCCACATCCTGATCTTCCGCCAGGGCATCAAGAGCTACCGCGACCTGCCGATCCGGCTGGCCGAGTATGGGCGTGTGCCACAGGAACGAGCCGCACGGAGCGCTCCACGGCATCCTTCGGGTCCGCCAGTTCACCCAGGATGACGCCCATATCTTCTGCCGCGAGGACCAGCTCGTCGAGGAGGTGCGCCTGTTCCTCGACCTGCTCGACACGGTCTACAAGGATCTCGGCTTCCCCGATTATGCGATCAAGCTCGCATTGAGGCCCGAGAAGAGGTTCGGAAGCGAGGCGATGTGGGACTGGTCCGAGCAGTCGCTTCGCGACGCGGTCAAGGCGGCGGGCCGCGACACCGAGGAATATGGCTGGGCGGAGCTTCCGGGCGAGGGCGCCTTCTACGCGCCCAAGCTCGAATTCCACCTCACCGACGCGATCGGCCGCACCTGGCAGGTCGGCACGATCCAGACCGACACGGTGCTGCCCGACCGGCTCGACGCGAGCTATGTCGCCGAGGACGGCCAGCGCCACCGGCCGGTCATGCTCCACCGGGCGATCCTGGGTTCGTTCGAGCGTTTCATCGGGATCTTGATCGAGCATCATGCCGGCCGCTTCCCGCTCTGGCTGGCGCCGGTGCAGGCGGTGGTGGCGACGATCGTCTCCGACGCCGACGATTATGCGCACGCGGTCGTGAAGAGGCTGACGGCGGCGGGCCTCAGGGTCGAGACGGACCTCAGGAACGAGAAGATCAACTACAAGGTGCGCGAGCACAGCCTCGCCAAGGTCCCCAATCTGCTCGTCGTCGGCAAGCGCGAGGCGGAAGAGGGCAATGTGGCGCTTCGTCCATTGGGCGAGGGCGCCCGGCAGGAGGTGCTGGGGCTGGACGAATTGGTCGAGCGGCTGAGGGTCGAGGCGCTTCCTCCGGATTTGCGCTGACCCGTCATCCCGGCTTTCGCCGGGATGACGGTAGGCGGTTTGCGCTTTCCGTCCACTCACGCGACCGATGCGACACAGAGCCCACAAAAGCTTCCCTTCGCGCTCCTCTCGTCTTTCATTCGCGGGCCGGAACCCCTAGGTGATAAGCTGAACTTCAACGTCAGGAGACATTGTTATACGTCCGCCCATGATCCGGCGCCCGCAGGCGCCGCCCCTGAACGGCCCCCGCTTCAACGAATTCATCTCCGTGCCCAAGGTGCGCGTGATCGATGAGAATGGCGAGAATATCGGGGTGCTGCTGACCGCCGAAGCGATTGAGCAGGCCGCCCAGGTCGGCCTCGATCTCGTCGAAGTCTCGCCCAACGCCGATCCGCCGGTGTGCAAGTTCCTCGACGTCGGCAAGTTCAAATACGAGGCGCAGAAGAAGGCCAATCTCGCCCGCAAGTCGCAAAAGACGCAGGAGATCAAAGAGATCAAGATGCGTCCGAACATCGACGACCACGATTACGATACCAAGATGAAGAAGGTCTTTTCCTTCATCGGCGAGGGCGACAAGGTGAAGATCACCCTTCGCTTCCGCGGCCGCGAGCTCGCCCATGGCGAGCTCGGAATGCGGCTCCTGCAGCGAGTCCAGGCCGACGTGGCCGAGACCGCCAAGGTCGAGCAGCATCCGCGCATGGAAGGCCGCCAGATGCTGATGGTGCTGGCGCCCAAGTGACGCTGATCGGTTGAAAGCCGATCCACCGTCATTGCGAGGAAGCGAAGCAATCCAGTACGGCCTCGGAGGCCCGCTGGATTGCCGCGTCGCTTCGCTCCTCGCAGTGACGGACGCGATGGACGGCCCGGGCACGTTCGTAATCCCTCACCGCCTCCGCCCCTTCCGCTTACGGAAACGGCAGCTTTCCGTAGCGGCATCCGAAAATTGCGAGTTTCGTTTCGAAACTGTATTGTTGCGCGATTGCCATAAGGGCCGGAAACCCGCAGAAAAGTGCGGATTCCGGCTGGAAGGCGCGAGTCCTTTTCAGTAGCTCTTGCCCCAAACCCAATAAGGGAGAGGGGAATATGTCGAAGTCCTTTTGGCTCGTCTCGGCCGGCCTGTGCGCGCTGACCGCCACGCCTGCTTTCGCTCAGGATCAGACCAGCCCGACCGGCGAGCCCAGCCCGCTTGAGGAAGCGGGCGAGGTTAATGCCGACACCGACGTCGCTGCGGCCGACCCAGGCGTCCCCGCCGATGAGGGCGACATCGTCATCACCGCCCAGGGCCGTACCCAGATCCTCCAGGACGTGCCGATCGCGGTCTCGGCGGTCTCGGCCCAGTCGCTCCAGAACAGCGGCGCCTCCGACATCCGCCAGCTCAACCAGCTCGCCCCGTCGCTGCTCGTCTCCTCGACCGGAAGCGAGGCCAACGGCTCCGCGCGAATCCGCGGCATCGGCACGGTCGGCGACAATCCCGGCCTCGAAAGCTCGGTCGCGGTCTTCGTCGACGGAGTCTATCGCTCACGCAGCGGCGTCGGCCTCAACGAGCTTGGCGAGATCGAGCGGATCGAGGTGCTTCGCGGACCGCAGGGCACCCTGTTCGGCCGCAACGCCTCCGCCGGCCTCATCCACATCATCAGCAAGAAGCCGAACATGAACGAACTCGAAGGGTTCGGCTCGCTGACCTACGGCAATTTCGACTATATAAGGGTCGACGCCGGACTGACCGGGCCGATCGGCGATTCGGTCGGCTTCCGCCTCGACGGAGTCTATGCGCGGCGCGACGGCTTCTATCACGACGTCAACAACGACACCGACGTCAACGACCGCAACCGCCTCTTCCTTCGCGGCCAGCTGCTGTTCGAGCCCAGCTCGGACGTATCGGTCCGGCTCATCGGCGATTATACCCGCCGCGAGGAATCCTGCTGCGGCGCCGTCTATCTCAACCGCGCCTTCAATCCCGCGATCGGCAACCTCAACGAGCCCGCCACTCCGCTCCTGCAGCCGGGCGCGAACCCGGCGCGGACCAACGACAGCGGCAACAACATCATCAACGTGCTTCGCGATCTCGGCACTCCGGCGATCGCCTTCAACGACCCGTTCAGCCGCGATCTCTACGTCACGCCGGGCCGCACCTACGAGGGCGACACGCGCGAATGGGGCCTTTCGGGCGAGGTCAATTGGGACATCGGGCCGAATGTGAGCCTGACCTCGATCACCGCCTATCGCGACTATGTTTCGGGCCAGCCGGGCGACATCGACTACAGCCCGGTCGACATCCTCTACCGCTCGCCGGTCAACGGCGGTCTCGAGCGCAACTTCAAGACCTTCACCCAGGAGCTTAGGCTCCAGGGCAAGGCGTTCGGCGACAAGCTCGACTGGCTGGTCGGCGGCTATTTCGCCAGCGAAGACCTGAAGGTGACCGACAATCTGCGGTTCGGCGCCCAATATGGCCGCTTCGCCACCTGCCGGCTGCTTTCCGGTACCGGCCTCGCCGGCTTCTACAGCCCGGGAACTCCGGGCTGCATCAGCCCGACCGGGCGCGCGGTCATCAGCAACGCGCTCGCCCCGGGCGTCCCGTCGCCATTCGGCCCGGTTGCCGGCCCGATCATTCTCGCCGCCTTCGACCGGCTGGAAGGGATTAACGACAAGGGCAGCACGCTCGACACCTATCGTCAGGACAGCCGCAACTGGGCTTTGTTCACGCACAACATCTTCCACATCACCGACAAGCTCGCCCTGACCGTCGGCCTTCGCTACACCAGCGAGAAGAAGGATCTCGAAGCCACCTTCGGCAACGACAACACCGGTTGCGTGGCGCAGCAGAACGCTTTGCTCCCGTTCCTGGCCAATCCGGGCCTGGCGCCGCTCGCCGCCGGCCTGATCGGGCTCGCCTGCCAGGGCAATTCGACCTCCGAGCTCAACGGTGTGACGATCACCGACGATCGCGACGAGGACGAGTTCACCGGCACCGGCATCCTCTCCTACAAGTGGAGCCGGGACCTGATGATCTACTCGAGCTTCTCGCGCGGCTACAAAGCGGGCGGCTTCAACCTCGACCGCTCCGCCTTGAAGGCCCCGGTGCTTCCGTTCGCGGCGACACCGGGCGGCGCCCAGGCGCTGGTCGGCAATCTCCAGTTCGATCCGGAGATCAACACCGCCTATGAGATCGGCGCCAAATTCTCGCGCGGGCCGGTCACCCTCAACGCCGTCCTGTTCCGCCAGGACTTCAAGAACTTCCAGCTGAACACCTTCAACGGCACCGTCTTCCTCGTGCAGACGGTGAACGGCTGCGGGGTCGATCTCGCCGGCGCCGATCGCGATCAGAGCACCCTTCCGGGCGCGCCTAATTTCGTCGCTCCGCCGCCGGCCAACCCGACCGCCAATCCGGCCGCGGCGACCGGCGCCTGCCCGGCCGGCGAAGTCGGCTACGGCGTGCGCTCCGAAGGCGTCGAGCTGGAAGGCGCCTTGAGGGTCCGCCGCGACCTCAACTTCACGCTCGGCCTGACCTACGCCAACACCCACTATCGCTCGCAGCTGGTCGGCAACGACAGCGGCGCTCCGCTCGATCCGGCGCTTCGCAAGCTGCCCGGCGACAACCTTTCCAACGCGCCCGAAATCGTCGTCACCAGCTCCCTGGGCTGGACTCCGAAGATCGGCACTTCGGGGCTGAGCGCGCTCTTCTATGTGGACGGCCGGCTGACCGACGATTTCAACACCGGCTCCGACCTGTTCCCGCAGAAGGAGCAGGACAGCTTCGCCATCTTCAACGCGCGCGTCGGCCTTCGCGGCAAGGGCGAGCGCTGGGCGATCGAAGCCTGGGCCCAGAACATCTTCAACGTCGGCTACACCCAGGTCGCGTTCAACTCGCCTTTCCAGGAGGGCGCCCGCACGGCGGCTTTCTCCGATCCGCAATTCCCGGGCGGACGGCAGATCTTCTCCGCCTTCCTCGCCGAGCCGCGCACCTTCGGCCTGACGGGGCGGTTCCGGTTCTGATGTCCTAAATCCTCCCCATCGCGAGATGGGGAGGGGGACCACCCGAAGGGTGGTGGAGCGACTATCTGGTTTGTCAAATTGCATAGGCTAGCTTTTCGCGGGTTTCGCGGGCTTTGGCGTTGAGCCTGACGAGTAGTTTTCGGGCCAGGGCGACGCGCACGACCATTTTGGGTTTGCCCTTGGCGAGCAGCCGGTCTCGGAAGTCGGCGAGGCTGGGGTCGTATTTGCGTGCCACGTCGGCGACCAGGAAGAGGATTGAGCGGATGGCGGCTCTGCCGCCCTGGATGGAGCGCGGGCCTTGTCGCTGGCCGCTGTCGTTGGCGATCGGGGCGAGGCCGACGAGCTTGACCACGGCCTTGTTGGAGACGGTTCCGATCTCGGACAGGTCGGCGAGCAGGGTGGCGACGGTGCGGTCGGCGACCCCTTTGACCGAACGCAGGGCCTTGTCGAGCGCCTGCCAGACCGGATCGGTCTGGATGAGGGCGGCGATCTGCCCTGTGAGCTGCTTGGCCTGGCGGGTGAAGAAGGCGATGGCCTCCTTCAGGCTGGCGAGCGCGTCCGGATCGCGGGTGGTATGGAGCCGCTGCCTCTGCATGCCAAGATCCGCCGCCACCTGGCGCAGCCTTGTCGCCAGCGCGGTCAGCCGCCGCTGCTCGGGCGAGGGCGGCGGCGCCGGCTTCAGCCGCTTGGTCGCGGCGTAGCCGGCGATCAGCTCGGCATCGATCCGGTCGGTCTTCTCGAGCCGGCCCATGGCCTGAGCGAACCGCCTGACCGACTTGGGGTTGGCGATCGCGCAGGGGCAGCCTTGCCGCCAAAGTGCGAGGTAAGCGGCCTGCTCGACCCCGCCGCTCGCCTCCATCACGATCAGCCCGACACCCCGCTCCGCGGCCCAGGCCGCGAGCGCGGCCACGCCTTCAGGGTCGTTGGCGAAGCGCCGGTGGCCCCCCGCCTCGATCCAGGCGTCGAGCCAGGACTTGGAAACATCTACTCCACAAATCGTCTGCATCACGGTAACCTGCCTTGTCTGTGCGATTGACGAATCAAGCGACTGTTCGGTCGTGCGTGACAGCGGCGATGATCCCTGGCTCCACCACGGTCGAGGCCTGAGGGGTAACGGGCGACATCGCCGCCGCGCCGGGGTGGGCGGCCGCCCACCCCGGCGCTTCATCGCTTTCAAATGAACAAGAGCCACCCTGTCCAGATACAAGGGGTAAGGAGCGCGGACTCGATGGGCTCGCGCGAGAATCGCTCAGGCTTCTGCCTACTACCCCTCCACCGGGCTTCGCCCGGTCCCCCTCCCCATGCTCCGCATGGGGAGGATCGCTAAGTCGCGAACCCTGGGTCGAGCCTGTAGGCCTTGCGAAGCAGCGCCGGCCAGGCCAGCGCCCCGGCGGCCAGCTTGAGGCCGACCTTGCCCTGCTGGGCGGTCACTTCCGGCGAGCCTTGCGGCGGGTTGTTGAGATTGCCCTCGCCGGCGGACAGCGCCAGGATCTGGGCCTCGCAGGCGCGCTCGAGGAAGTACATCTTGACGAACGCCTCCCCGACCGTGTCGCCGACCGTCAGGGTGCCGTGGTTCCTGAGCAGCATCGCGCCCTTCGAGCCGAGGTCGGCGACGATCCGCTCGCGCTCGTCGAGGTCGACGGCGACTCCTTCATAATCGTGATAGGCGACCTCGTCGCGGATCAGCATCGCCGTCTGGGTCAGCGGGAGCAGCCCCTCCCCATGGGCGGAGACGGCCTGGCCGTGCGGGGTGTGGAGGTGGATGACGGCCAAGGCGTCCTCGCGGGCCATGTGGATCGCCGAATGGATGGTGAAGCCGGCGGCGTTGGTCATGAACGGCGTGTCGCCGACGGGATTGCCGTCCAGGCCGACCTTGACCAGGCTCGAGGCGGTCACCTCCTCGAACATCAATTGGTACGGGTTGAGCAGGAAATGATGCTCCGGCCCCGGCACCCGGGCGGACAAATGGGTGAAGATGAGGTCGTCCCAGCCGTAATGAGCGATCAACCGGTAGGCGGCGGCGAGGTCGACCCGGACCTTCCATTCCTCGGCGGACACAAGGTCCTTCATCGGCGGGATGTCGAGCGAGGCGAGGGGGGCCGAGTCCATATCCCGGCCGATCGCGTCTATCCGTCCCATCGGCTTACCTCCAGCAAAGGAGTCCTTCCTCTATCGCGGGACAGGCCATCCTCCAATACGGATAGCGGCCGCGCAGGAGCGGACGCAAAATTTCGCCATCCGATCGGCTGTCCCTACCGTTTTTCGTGCTAGACAGCGCCACAGACTGGGAGGCGAAGCGGGTGGTCGGAGTTCGCGGAATCAACAAGGACATCGTCGCGCTCATCCTGTTCGGGCGCGGCGACCGGCAGCGCTTCATCCAGGAGACACCGATCCTCCCCGACGTCTGGGAGCTTTTCGCCAAGTCGCCGACCGAGCGGCACGACGTCCTCATCTCGCCGCTCGCCTCCTGCTCCGCCGTGGCGGTCATGCGCGAGATCAAGGCGCAGCTGAAGGCGCGGATCGAGAAGAAGCTGAAGGGCGAGGCCGAAGTTCGCGACGAGCTCGCCAAGGCGCATATCGCGCCGCTCCAGACCTATGTCGCGGCCTGTCTCACTTTCGAGGAGCTGCTCACTGTCGTCCTGCCGCGCACGGAATGGACCGTGAAGGCGCGCGAACGCTTCGAAAAGGAGGAGGGCGACCTCCCGTTCGATCCCGACGCGGCCTTCGGCCAGGTCTACGATGCGGCGACCGGCGGCAGGCCCTATGCGGAGGACCCGCTGCGGGGCCAATTGTTCGAGATCGCCCGGATCCTGACGCTGATCGCGGCGATCGAGGTCAGCCAGGATCCAGAGCTGCAAGAGATCACGCAGATAGAGCAGTTATCGCCCCTGCGCGGACGGATCGTCAAAGTCATCGTCAGCCTGCTCAAGAGGCTCGCCGGCCAGAGCCGTCCGCTGCCGCTGATCGGCCGGGTCACCAGCAACCGCGGAGTTATGCAGGCGAGCCTCGTCTCGCGCGAGACGGTCAAGGCCGATGCCGCCTTCCGGCTGTTCGACGTCCGCTGCCAGGACATCACCTGGGGAGTCATCGATTCCGGAATCCATCGCGACCATCCCGCCTTCAGGCGGCGCGATCCGCAGCCCGGACAGACGGCGAGCCGGGTGATCCGATCGTACGAGCTGGGAATCCTTCGACCGTTGCTGAACGCCGCTTATGAGGACGAGCCGGCCGCCAATCCGACCCTCACGGTCTGCATCGCGGGTTCGCAGCTGAAGCCGGCGGCGGCCGAAGCCTATCTCGCCAGAGCCTATCAATCCTACCAGACCGAGATACTCGACTGGTCGTCGATCGAGCCCTTGCTCCGACTCGAGGATCCCAGCGTCCCGTCCGACGGCCACGGCACCCACGTCGCCGGGATCATCGGCGCGGACTGGGACGAGGACGGGAAACCCTATGTCCGGGGCCTCTGTCCCGACATCCAGCTGATGGACTTCCGGATCATCGGCCAAGGGCTCGACGAGACCGAATTCGCGGTCCTCGGGGCTTTGCAGCTGGTCCGCTACCTCAACAGCCACAACCAATATATCGTCGTCCACGGCGTCAATCTCAGCCTTTCCATTCCGCACAAGGTCGGCAGCTTCGCCTGCGGGCGGACTCCGGTCTGCATGGAGGCCGAGCGGCTGATCGGCGCCGGAATCACCGTCGTCGCCGCCGCCGGTAACGAGGGCTATCACGAATATCAGACGGCCGGGCCGGTCTTCCGCGGCTATGCCCAGGTCAGCATTACCGACCCTGGCAACGCGGACGGAGTCATCACCGTCGGCTCGACCCACAAATATGAGCCGCACGCATACGGCATCTCCTATTTTTCGAGCCGGGGCCCGACCGCCGACGGGCGCATGAAGCCGGACCTGGTCGCTCCGGGCGAGCGGATCGAGAGCAGCCTGCCCGACGGCGAGAAGGGCCCGCTCGACGGCACCAGCCAGGCGGCGCCGCACGTCAGCGCGGGCGCGGCGATGCTGATGGCGCGCTATCCCGAGCTCAACCGCGATCCGCGCCGGATCAAGCGGATATTGTGCGAAAGCGCCACCGATCTGGGGCGCGAGCGCGCGTTCCAGGGCCACGGCCTGCTCGACATATTGCGCGCTCTGCAATCGTTCTGAAGGGAAGGGACCGGACCATGGACTATTTCACGCTCGAGGCTCTTCCCGCCCGGTACGGCGATTGCCTGCTGCTTCATTATGGAAGCGACGAGAAGCCCGGCCTCGTCCTGATCGACGGAGGGCCGGGGAAAGTCTGGGAGAAGTCTCTCGAGCCCCGCCTCAAGGAACTGGCCGGCGCGCGCCAGGGCTTCCGGATCAATTTGATGATGGTGAGCCATATCGACGACGACCATGTCGTCGGGCTGGTCGCCTTCACCAGCGCCTGGAAGGCGGAAAAGCAGGCCGGCCGGCCCTGGCCCTATCCGGTGCGCGAGGCCTGGCACAACAGCTTCGAGCGGCTCTCCAACGCCAAGGACATCAATGCCGTCACCGCGTCGGTCACCGCGTCGGCGGGGGCGGCTTCGATCGACGAGGTCGACCTCAAGGCCGCCGGCATCGAGGACAGCGAGGAACGCCAGGACGCGCTCAAGGTCCTGCAAAGCGTCGCCAAGGGCAAAGCCTTGCGCGACAATCTGGAGGCGCTCGCAGTGCCTGCGAACACGGGTTTCGACGGCAATTTGGTCCGCCCGGGCAAGGGGCCCAGCGTCCCCTACAAGCTTGGGCCCGAGCTGACCCTGCACATCGTCGCGCCGCTCCCCGATCAGCTCACCGCGCTTCAGAAGGAGTTCGCCAAGGAGCTCAAGCCTGACGCAGCGCTGGCGGCCTATACGGACGGTTCGGTGCCGAACCTTTCGAGCATCGCCGCGGTGGTGCGCTTCAAGGGAAAGAAAATCCTCCTCACCGGCGATGCGCGCGGGGACTATCTTCGCCAGGGGCTGAAGCAGGAGGGCCAGCTCGACGCCGCCGGTAAGCTCCACCTGGACATCTTCAAGCTTCCGCACCACGGCTCGGACCGCAATATCGACAAGGACTTCTTCCGCGACGTCACCGCCGACCATTATGTCGCCTCGGCCGACGGCACCTACATAAACCCGGACCGGGCGACGCTGGAGATGCTGATCGAATCCCGCCCGAAGGCGGACAGCTACACAATCCATCTCACTTACGACATCGCTGCGATCGACGCGCAGCGGCGTAAGGAATGGGAGAAGGACCGCGACGACTGGGATGATTCCAGACACGCGCTCGGTGCCCTTTTCGCGGCGAAAGCGGCGGAAGGATACAAGTTCAAGGTGTGCGCACCGCCGGCCGGCGGCGGGTGGCCGAAGATCGACCTGCTCGACCCGATCGGATTCTGAACCGTCATTGCGAGGAGCGAAGCGACGAAGCAATCCACCGGGGCCTCAGAAGGCCGCTCTGGATTGCTTCGCTCCGCTCGCAATGACGAGAACCTCAGCTCCCGACCCGGTCCGGATGCGCCGCCGCGAAGGCGTCGAGGCGACCGGCCTCGGAGTCGGCGCGCACCAGGGTCGGATAGGCGTCCAGCGGCACTTCGAAGCGGCGGGCGTTGAAGAGTTGCGGGACCAGGCAGAGGTCGGCCAGGGTCGGCTTGTCGCCGAACAGGAACCGCCCCGCCCGCGGCGCCGCCATCGCCTCGAGCGCGTCGAGGCCCTCGCTCACCCAGTGCCGGTACCAGGAATCGCGTGCTTCCTGCGGCTGGCCGAGCGGCCCGGACAGATATTTGAGGACCCGAAGATTGTTGAGCGGATGAACGTCGCAGGCGACGACCAGCGCCAGCGCGCGGACATGGGCGGCGCCGGCGGGATCGGCGGGAAGGAGCGCCGGCTCGGGACGCGTGGCCTCGAGATAGTCGATGATGGCGAGGCTCTGGGTGAGCGTCTTCCCGTCTATTTCGAGCGCCGGGATCAGGCCCATCGGATTGATCGCCCGATAGTCCGGCCCCTTCTGGCCCCCCTCGAGCAGGTTGAGCGGGACGCTTTCATAGTCGACGCGCTTGAGGTTGAGCGCGATCCGCACCCGGTAGCTCGCCGAGGAGCGGAAATAATCGAACAGGCGCGGCTTTGTCATGCCGCGACGCTAGCGCCGCGCAGTCCGGCTGTGAACCTGTTCCCAGGCGAAGGCCGGGGCCCCAGCGGCACGGACGAAGGGCTGGATCCCGGCCTTCGCCGGGAAACAGGCGGTCATCCCCCGGCTTGCGCTCGCCCCGTTCGCCCGTTTACGGCGCGTAACTTCGGGCATCGGGAGCGTTCGACTTGGCGGGAGCGAAAGCGAAAAAGACGGTCTTTTCCGGTATCCAGCCGACCGGCGGCCTGCATCTGGGCAATTATATCGGCGCGGTGTCGCTGTGGGTGCGCGAGCAGGACAGGCACGACAACCTCTTCTGCATCGTCGACCTCCACGCCTTGACCATCCCCGAGGCGATCGAGGCGGCGCGGCTCAGGTCCAGCTGCCTCGACATGGCCGCCCTCTATCTCGCCTGCGGGATCGATCCCGAAAAATCGCTGGTCTTCATCCAGTCGCAGGTCCGCCAGCATGCCGAGCTCGCCTGGATGCTCAACTGCGTCACTCCGATGGGCTGGATGAAACGGATGACCCAGTTCAAGTCCAAGTCGGAAGGCCAGGAGACGGTCGGGGTCGGCCTTTATGCCTATCCGATCCTTCAGGCCACCGACATCCTCCTCTACCATACCGACCTCGTTCCCGTCGGCGAGGACCAGCGCCAGCATATCGAGATCACCCAGGACATCGCCGAGCGCTTTGCGCATCTGTTCGGCTACGAATTCACCCGGCCCGAAATCATGGTCCAGAAGGTCGGCGCCCGGATCATGGGCCTCGACGATCCCGAGTCGAAGATGTCGAAGAGCGCCGACCGGCCCGGCCACGCCATCGGCCTGCTCGACCCGCCGGCGACGATCCTCAAGAAGCTCAAATCGGCCAGGACCGACAGCCGAACCGCGGTCGACGCCGCCGATCTTTCGCCCGGGGTCAGGAACCTCGTCACCCTCTACCATGCCTTCGCCGGCGGCAGCTGGGAGGAGGCGCTGAAGCGCTTCGACGGCCAGGGCTATGGCAGTCTCAAGACCGGGGTGGCCGAAGCGGTGATCGCCGGGCTCGAGCCGATCCAGAGCTGCTTCGCCGAAATACGCGGCGACGAAGCCGGCCTCGCCGCCTTCCTCCGCCGCTCGGGCGAGGCCGCGGCCGAGCGGGCCGAAGCGACGATGAAGGACGTGCGCGAGGCGGTCGGGACGTGGTGAGGGTCCGTCATCCCGGCGAAAGCCGGGACCTCAGGACAAGAAGCCTCGGCGGGTCTCCCCGAGATCCCGGCTTTCGCCGGGATGACGGCTAGGGCCCGCCTGATGGATTTCGCCACCCGCGCCTGGAACCACAGCTTCCCGTTCGATCCGATCGTGCGATCCTTGCTCGACACCGATTTCTACAAGCTTCTGATGCAGCAGTTCATCTGGGAGCATTACCCGAACGAGCGGGTGACCTGGCGGCTGACCAACCGCACCCGATCGGTCAGGCTGGCCGACGAGATCGAGCTCGGCGCGCTTCGCGAGCAGCTCGACCATGCGCGGACCCTTCGCTTCACTCCGACCGAGATCGTCTATCTGCGCGGCCAGAGCTTCTACGGCCAGACCGGGATCTTCAAGCCGGGCTATCTCGACACCTTGCGCGCCTTCAAGCTGCCCGATTACCAGCTGTCGGAGACCGACGACGGCCAGATCGAGCTCGTCTTCGACGGCCATTGGTGGGAGACGACGCTGTGGGAGATATACGCCCTCGCCATCGTCAACGAGCTTCGCTCGCGCGCGCTTCTGAAGGCGATGGGGCGGGGCCAGCTCGACATCCTCTACGCCCGGGCGAAGGTAAAGCTCTACGCCAAGCTCGAGCGGCTCCGAGCGCTGGACGGCCTCAACCTCTCCGATTTCGGAACCCGCCGCCGCCACGGCTTCCTGTGGCAGGAGCATTGCATCCTCACCGCCCGCGGGCTTCTCGGCGAGCGCTTCACCGGAACCTCCAACGTCTATCTGGCGATGAAGCACGGCCTCGAGGCCAAGGGGACCAACGCCCACGAGCTGCCGATGGTTTTCGCCGCCCTCGCCCGCCAGCATTCGCCCGGCGACGAGGAGGCGCTTCGACAATCGCAGTACAAGGTGCTCCAGCAGTGGCAGAACCAGTATCGCGGCAATCTGCTCGTCTTCCTCCCCGACACCTACGGCACCACCCAGTTCCTGAAGGGCGCGCCGCAATGGGTGAGCTACTGGACCGGAGCCCGGCCCAATTCGAAGGCGCCGATCGCGGCGGGGGAGGAGCTGCTCGCTTTCTGGGACCGGCTGGGCGTGACTCCCGAAGCGGCGAAGAAGCTGATCATCTTCGCCGACGGGCTCGACGTGGCCTTGCCCGGCGCCGAGCCGAACGGCGCCGACATCCCCTCGATCCACCGCCATTTCGCCGGCCGGGCCCAGGCCGGCTTCGGCTGGGGGACCAATTTCACCAACGATTTTCTGGGCTGCCACCCGGACGGGGCGGAGCGGATGAAGGCGCTTTCGCTGGTCTGCAAGGTGGCGGCGGTGAACGGCGATCCGGCGGTCAAGCTCAGCGACAATTTCGGAAAGGCGACCGGCCCGGCCAAAGAGGTCGCCGCCTATCGTGCCGTGTTCGGGAGCGAGGGCATAACCGACGCTCCGGTGAAGGTCTGAGGAGGACGAGATGAGCGGCTTTGAAGCGCGAACGGGCGATGCCCTGATCATCATCGATCCCCAGCTGGATTTCTGCCCGGGCGGGGCCCTCGCCGTCGCCGGCGGCGACGAGATCATGGGCGGAATCGCCGGGCTCGCTTCGGGCTTCGAGCTGGTGGTGGTGACCCAGGACTGGCATCCGAAGGGCCATTCCTCCTTCGCCAGCAGCCACGCGGGCGCGGCGCCGTTCGGGACGACGCAAATGCCCTATGGCGAGCAAATGCTGTGGCCGGACCATTGCGTCCAGGGCAGCTCCGGAGCGGGCTTCCATCCGGCGCTGGCGCCGGCGCTGGAGCGAGCCCATCTGATCCTTCGCAAGGGCTTCCACCCCGGCGTGGATTCCTATTCCGCCTTCTACGAGAACGACCGCGCGACCCGCACCGGCCTCGCCGGCTATCTTCGCGACAAGGCGGTCCGACGCTGCGTCCTGGTCGGCCTCGCCTACGATTTCTGCGTCGCTTATTCCGCGGTGGATGCGGTTCGCGACGGGTTCGAGGCTCTGGTGCTCAAGCACCTCACCCGGGCCATCGCCATGCCCGGCGCGGCCGGCGGCACCACCGCCGACGAAGCCGAGGCGCGGTTCCGCGAGGTGGGAGTGGCGGTGGCGTAAAGCCTGTCGCCTTCCGTCATTGCGAGCGAAGCTTCGTCGCTTCGCTCCTCGCAATGACGGTCAGCCTTCGAGATGGGCGCGGGTAGGCGGCGCCCCCGCCTGCCGACGCGCCAGCTGGAGCTGGAAGACGACATGGCCGCCGTGGCGGAAGGCGGCGATTCCGCCCGCGAGGTAGAAGCTCCACATCCGGAAGAAGCGCTCGTCGTAAAGCGCGACGATCTCGCTGTGCGCCGCCTGCACCCGATCATACCAGGCGTCGAGGGTGAGCGCGTAATGGCCGCGAAGCACTTCGAGGTCGGTCAGCCACAGCCAGGATCGCTCGATCGCCGGAGCGATCTGGCTGAGCGCCGGCACATAGCCGCCCGGGAAGATGTATCTGGCGAGCCAGGGATCGGTCGCGCCCGGGCCGTCGGCGCGGCCGATCGTGTGGAGGAGCATGAGGCCGTCCTCCGCCATCAAATCCCGGCATCGGGCGAGGAACGCGCGGTAATGCGGCGGCCCGACATGCTCGAACATGCCGACGCTGACGATCCGGTCATACCGTCCCTCGATCTCGCGCCAGTCGGCCAGCTCGAACCGAACCCGGTCGTCCAGCCCTTCGGCCGAGGCTCGGGCGCGGGCGTGACGGAGCTGGGTTTCGGAGAGGGTGATCCCGAGCACCTCGACCGGCGCGGTCCGGGCGAGATGGAGCGCCAGGCCGCCCCAGCCGCAGCCGATGTCGAGCACCTTGTCGCCCGGCCGAAGGCACAGCTTGGCGGCGATCCGCGCCATTTTCGCCGCCTGGGCGGAATCGAGGTCCTGACCCTCTCCGGTGAAGTAGCCGCAACTATATTGGCGTTCGCGGTCGAGGAAGAGCGCGTAGAGCGAGTCCGATAGATCGTAATGATGCGCCGCGTTGCGGCGCGACCGCCGCTTCCAGTTCCACGAACCCCACGCCGCCGCCAGGCGCGGCGGGCGCCACAGGATCGCGCGGACCGGATTCTCTTTCTCCCAGCGGATGTTGAAGCCGATCAGGTCGAGCAGCGAGCGAATGTCGCCGGCCTCCAGGCTCAGCCGGCCGGCCATGTGCATCTCGCCGAAGCCGAAGGCGGGGTTGCGCGCGATCGCCCGCGCCGCCGCGGCGTCGGCGATCCGGATCCGGACCAAGGCGAGGTCCGGCGATTCCGAGCCGTAGCGGCGAAGCCGCCCGTCGGGACCCACCACTTCGAGCGGCCCGACTCGGATCAGACTGCGGAAAAGGCGGTCGGCCATGGAGCGATGCTGGCTTAGTCGCGGCCTGGGGACAAGCATCCCCGTCATTGCGAGGAGCGGAGCGACGAAGCAATCCAGTCCTGCGTCGGAAGCCGTCCTGGATTGCTTCGCTACGCTCGCAATGGCGGGTTCACGCGGCCCGCGATTTCTCCATCGCTTCCGAGGCTTCGAGCCAGCGGCGCTCGGCCTCGGCGAGCCTGGCGCCGGTTTCCGCCAGCAGCTTCATCAGCTCGCTCATGGTGCGCTTCTTATCCTCGGCGCTCGCCGAAGCCGGGTCGAACATCGCCCGCTCGATCTGCTGCTTGCGCGCTTCGAGCCTGGCGATCTCCGCTTCAGCGGCCTGCGCCGCCCGGCGCAGCGACTGGCCCTGGGCGCGCGCCTCGGCTTCGGCGCGGCGCTCGTCCTTGCGGTTGCGCTTCGCCGCCGGGCGGTCGCCGCCAGGCTCCTGGTTCCGGCCGAGGATGAGGTCGGTATAATCGTCGAGGCTTCCGGCATATTCGCGCGCGGTGCCGCCGTCGACGAGCACCAGCCGGTCGGTGGTGAGCTCGAGCATGTGGCGGTCGTGGCTGACCAGGACGACGGCGCCGCCATAATCGTTGAGCGCCTGCACGAGCGCCTCGCGGGCGTCGACGTCGAGATGGTTGGTCGGCTCGTCGAGGATGAGGAGATGCGGCGCCTCGCGGGTGATGAGCGCGAGCGCGAGGCGCGCCCGCTCGCCGCCCGACATGTCGCCGACCCGCATCACCGCCTTGAGGCCCGAGAATCCGAACCGCCCGAGCTGGGCCCGAACCGCCGCCGGCGCCGCCTTGGGCATGAGCCGGCTCATATGCTGGAGCGGGGTCTCGTCGCCGTTCAGCTCCTCGACCTGATATTGGGTGAAATAGCCGACCTTGAGCTTGCCGGAGGCCCGCATCTCCCCTTCCATCGCCGGGAGCTGGGCGGCGAGCAGCCGGGCGAGCGTCGTCTTGCCGTTGCCGTTGCGGCCGAGCAGGGCCAGCCGGTCGTCGGGATCGAGCCTGAGATCGAGGCGCGAGAGCACCGGCGCTCCGGGCGCGTAGCCGACCGCGGCCATGTCGAGCTGGACGAGCGGCGGCTTCAGCTCGGCGGGGCTTGGAAAGTCGAAGCTGAGGCTCGGATCCTCGGCGACCGCGGCGATCGGCGCCATCCGGGCCAGCGCCTTGACCCGCGACTGGGCCTGCTTGGCGGTGCTCGCCCGGGCGCTGTTGCGGGCGATATAATCCTGGAGCCGCGCCCGCTGCGCCGCCTGGTTGGCGCGCGCCGATTCGAGCTGGGCGAGCCGCTCGGCGCGCTGGGTCTCGAACGCGTCATAGCCGCCCGGATAGAGAGTCACCTTGCCGGCCTCGAGATGGAGGATGTGATCGGCGACGTTGTTGAGGAGATCGCGCTCGTGGCTGACGATCAGCATCGTCGCCCGGTAGCCCTTGAGGAAATTCTCGAGCCAGAGCGTCGCTTCGAGATCGAGATGGTTCGAGGGCTCGTCGAGAAGCAGAAGGTCCGGCTCCGAGAAGAGCAGGGCGGCGAGCGCAACGCGCATCCGCCACCCGCCCGAGAAGCTGTCGAGCGGCTGTTGCTGCATCTCCTCGTCGAAGCCTAGGCCGACGAGTATTCGCGCCGCCCGGGCCGGCGCCGCGTGGGCGCCGATCGCGTTCAGCCGCTCGTGAATGTCGCCGAGCCGGTGGGCGTCTTCGGTCTCCTCCGCCTCATGGAGCAGGCTCGCCCGCTCGACGTCGGCGGCGAGCACGGTCTCGAAGGGAGTCGCGGCCCCGGCCGGAGTCTCCTGCGCGATATAGCCGAGCCGGGCCGCCCGGGGCATCTCCGCCGCGCCTCCGTCCGGATCGATCAACCCCGCGACGACCCGCATCAGGGTCGACTTGCCGGCCCCGTTGCGCCCGATCAGGCCGACCCGGCCGCCCGGCGGAAGCGAGGCGGAGGCGCCGTCGAGGATGGTCCGCCCGCCAAGGCGGACCGTGATCGCGTTGAGGTTGAGCATGGCGTCCCCTAGCACCCGCGCCCGCCTTTGTCAGGCCGCTAGCGGCGTTCGACAGCCCGGTCCGGCTTTTGTAGGGAGCCTGAGCGATGAGCTATGCGGTCAAGGAGATTTTCTACACCTTGCAGGGCGAGGGCCGGAATGCCGGCCGCGCCGCGGTCTTCTGCCGCTTTGCCGGGTGCAATCTGTGGTCGGGGCGCGAATCGGACCGGGCGGACGCGGTCTGCACCTTCTGCGACACCGATTTCGTGGGCATGGATGGGGCCGGCGGCGGCCGTTTCGAGGATTCCGAAGCGCTGGCCGACTCGATCGCGGCCTGCTGGACCGGCGGCGAAGGCGCCCGACTCGCCGTCCTGACCGGCGGCGAGCCGCTGCTCCAGGTTGATTCCGGGCTTCTGGATGCGCTCCATGACAGGCGCTTCGAAGTCGCCGTCGAAACCAACGGAACGATTCAGCCGCCGCCCGGAATCGACTGGCTGTGCGTCAGCCCCAAGGCGCTGCCTTTGGCCGTCACCCGCGGCGACGAGCTGAAGCTCGTCTATCCCAATCCCCGGATCGCGCCCGTCGAGGTCGAGGGCCTCGGCTTCGACCATTTGCTCCTGCAGCCTCTCGACGGTCCGGACGCGCGGGCGAACACCCGGGCGGCGGTCGATTACTGCCTCGCCCATCCGCACTGGCGGCTGAGCCTGCAGACCCACAAAACGCTTGGGATCCCGTGAGGCGGGTCTGGCGGGCCGCCCCGTCATCCCGGATCAAGTCCGGGATGACGACGGACGCCGCCGCTCAGGAAGCAACCTTCCCCGTATATTCCGAATAGCCCCGGGCGCGCAGGTCGCAGGCGGGGCAGGCCCCGCAGCCATGGCCCCAATCGTGGCGATGGTCGCGGTCGCCCTCGTAGCAGCTGTGGGTTTCGTCGCGGACAAGCGCGACGAGGCGCTCGCCGCCGATCTCATCGGCCATGCGCCACGTCTGAGCCTTGTCGATCCACATCAGCGGCGTGTGCAGAACGAAGCGGGCCTCCATGCCGAGGTTGAGCGCGATCTGCATCGCCTTGATCGTGTCGTCGCGGCAATCGGGATAGCCGGAATAGTCGGTCTCGCACACGCCCGCGACGAGATGCCGGGCGCCGCGCCGGTAGGCGATCGCGGCCGCGAAGGCGAGAAAGATGAGATTGCGCCCCGGCACGAACGTATTCGGAAGGCCGTCCCTGCGCATCGCGATGTCCATGTCGCCGGTCAGGGCCGTTGCGCTGATGGCGCCCAGGACTTTCATGTCGACCACATGGTCTTCGCCGAGTCGGCCAGCCCATTCGGGGAAGGCGGTGCGCAGCGTTTCGATTATGGTTGGACGGACCTCGAGCTCGATCCGGTGGCGCTGGCCGTAGTCGAAGCCGATCGTTTCGACGCGCTCGAAGCGGTCGAGCGCCCAGGCGAGGCAGGTGGTCGAGTCCTGACCGCCGGAGAATAACACAAGGGCGGTTCCGTCGTTGAGCATGATCTCGGCCATCTTTCGTTCCTGCGCCGACCAGCTTCGGGACTCGCGCCGCTCCCGACAAGGGAAATCGTGGCTCAATTCCAAGGGCTTTCGGGATGTTGCGGGACGATTAACCATTGCTCTTAACCATATTTTCCAATAGTTAACGGCGGCGTTCGGGGTGAGCGCCTGGGGGCGAAGTGTGGGATCCGATCGGGCACTCAATTTCCTGAACGATATGCTGTGGAACAGCCTCCTCGTCGGGGGGCCGATCCTCATCGCAACCCTGCTCGTCGGGGTGCTGATCAGCGTCTTCCAGGTGACCACCCAGCTTCAGGAAATCACGCTCTCCTACGTCCCCAAGATACTCACCGCCGCCTTCCTCCTCATCGCCATCGGGCCCTGGATGATGGGCCGGGTGACCGGTTACGCCACCTCGCTCTATCTGCTCATCCCGACCCTGGCCGGATGAGCAGGGCGGCGGCGCAGGAGCGGGGACGTGGAGCAGCTTACCGACCAGGCCGTGGCCGCCTTGCTGGTCAGCCTGCGCATCGCGCCGGCTCTGGCCTTCGCGCCGCCCTTCACCCTGCTTCGGGTGCCGACATTGGTGCGGGTGATGCTGGCGATCACGCTCGCCGCCTGGCTGGTCGCGGGCCATCCGCAGCAGACCTGGCAGAGCGACTTCTGGTCGCGCGGGCTCTTCCTCACCGCGACCGCCGAGCTGGTCATGGGGATCGCGCTCGCTCTCACCCTTCAGATCGCCTTCGCCGCCTTGCTCACCGCGGGGCGGACGATCGATATCCAGGCGGGGTTCGGCCTCGCCGCCCTGATCGATCCGACGACCCGCGCCCAGATGCCGCTGGTCGGGACCCTGTTCGCCTACGCCGCGGCGGCGATCTTCTTCGCCACCGGGGGGCCGGCGGACCTGCTGGCGATCTGGTCGGAATCGGTGGCGCAGGTGCCGCTCGGGGCGGCGGTGTTCGGCGGCGATTCGGTCCAGGCGATCATCTTCTACATGTCGGCGGTGTTCGTGATGGCGTTCGGCGCGGCCGGGCTGGTGATGCTGGTCCTGTTCGTCATCGATCTCGCCATCGCCTTCATGTCGCGCACCCTGCCGCAGATGAACGTGCTTCTGCTCGGCTTCCAGGTGAAGACCCTGGCCTTGCTCGCCGTCCTTCCGCTCGGCATCGCCTTGTCGGCCGCGCTGTTCCTGCGAATGCTCCGCTACGCGCTCCAGACGGCGGCGGAGCTGATCTGATGGGCTCGATCTGATGGCCGAAGGGCAGGAACAGAATCGAAGCGAGGAAGCCACTCCGTTCAAGCTCAGGCGGGCCCGCGAGAAAGGCCAGGTCGCGCGCGGAATGGATCTCGGCTTCGTCGCCGGCCTGGTCGCGCTCGCGGCTTTCGCAATCGTCGCGGGCGACCGCCTCGTCGCCGACCTCGCTCAGCTGATGCGGCAGGCGCTGGCCGCGAGCGGCTCCAGCGGGAACGATCCGCGGGAGGCCGTCGCCGTCGCCGCCGCGCTCTACCGGCCGGCGATCCAGCCTTTGGTCCTGCTCGGCGGGACGATCGTTCTCATCGTCCTGTTTCTCGAGATCGTTCAGCTGCGCGGCCTGTTCTTCACCGTCCACCCGCTGAAGCCCGATTTCAGCCGCCTCAATCCCGCCAAGGGCTTCAAGCGGATCTTCTCGATGCGGATGCTGAAGGAAGCGCTGAAGAACGTCATCAAGCTGGCTGGCTATTCGGCCGTGACCATCCTCCTGCTCTGGTCGCTGGTCTCGACTCCGGGACGTTCGCAGGACGGCGCCGACGGACTTGCGGCGGCGATGGGCGGTGGCGCGATGCGGCTGCTCCTGCTCTTCATCCTGATCGCGATCTTCTTCGCCGTCATCGACCAGATCATCGTCCGCCGCGAATTCAGCAAGCAGATGCGGATGAGCCGCCGCGAGGTGACCCGCGAAAGCAAGGACCGCGAAGGCGACCCGCGCATCAAGCAGAAGCGCAAGCAGCTCCACGCCGACTTCGCCAAGCAGGGCAATTCGCTCGGCGCCCTGCCGGGCTCCGACCTGATGGTGGTGAACCCGCAGCATTTCGCGGTGGCGCTGGCCTACGATCCCGAGCGGATGACGGCGCCGACGGTCAAGGCCAAGGCGCGCAACCATTACGCTTTGGCGATGAAGCGGGAGGCTTTCCGCCTCGGAATCCCGATTTTCGAGGACCGCCCGCTCGCCCGAAGCCTCTACGCCCGGTGCGAGACCGGGCACGAGGTCGGCTCCGGCGACTATCAAGGGGTCGCCGCGCTCTACCTCAAGCTCCGCCAAGCCCAATCAGCCCGCTAACCGAAGAATCGACATGCTGAACAAAACCCTGCGCAACAACAAGGATCTCGCCCTGGTGATCGGGATGGTGCTCATCCTCCTGATCCTGTTCGCGCCGATCCCGGCACCGATGCTCGATCTGGCGATCATCACCAATTTCGGTTTCGGCCTGACGATCCTCCTGCTCACTTTCTATGTCGGCAAACCGGTCGAATTCTCGACCTTCCCTTCGCTGCTGCTGGTGGCGACTCTGTTCCGGCTGTCGCTGAGCGTCGCGGCGACCCGGCTCATCCTCACCGGCGCCGACGCCGGCGACGTGATCAACTCGATCGGCACGTTCGCGGTGCAGGGCAATTTCGTGATCGGCCTCGTCGTCTTCTGCATCCTGATCGTCGTCCAATATATCGTCGTCACCTCGGGCGCGCAGCGTGTCTCCGAGGTCGCGGCGCGATTCATGCTGGATTCGATGCCCGGCCAGCAGATGAGCATCGACGCCGACCTCAACATGGGCCTCATCGACCAGAAGGAGGCGATCCGCCGCCGCTCGGAGCTGGAGAAGGAAGCGAGCTTCTACGGCTCGATGGACGGCGCCTCCAAGTTCGTGAAGGGCGACGCGGTCGCCGGAATCATCATCCTTCTGATCAACATCATCGCCGGCTGGATCATCGGCATGGTGCAGATGGGAATGGCCTGGGACGAGGCGCTGGAGCGTTTCACCCTGCTCACCATCGGCGACGGCATCGCCACCCAGCTTCCCGCCCTGATCATCGCCATCGCCACCGGAATCATCGTCACCCGCTCCTCGGCCGACAAGGAGCTGAGCACCGAGGTGTTCCGCCAGCTCGGTTCGGTCCCCCGAATCCCGCTGATCGTGGCGATCGTGCTGATGGCGCTGCTGCTTCTTCCGGGGATGCCCAAATGGCCGATCCTGGTGATCATCGCGGGCTCGGTCCTCGTCTGGTACCGCGCCCGCCGGAACCTGGCGGCGGCCGCCGCGGATGAGCCCGGATCCGCCGAAGCCGCCGAGATGGTGGCGGCCGGAGCGGCGCCCGCTCTGGAAATCCGCCTCGGTGCCGCGCTCGCCGCGGCCTGGAAGAGCGAGGAGGCGGTGCTGAGCGATCGTATCGCCGGCCTCAGGCGAGTTCACGAACAGGATTACGGCGTCGGCTTTCCGGGCGTCCGCACCGCCGACGGAGCCGGCCTTGGCGAGCTCGAATATGAGATCCGGCTGTTCGGCGCCCGCTTCGGAGCGGCGGAGATTCACCCCGATCGCCTGCTCGCGATCGCGCCGCCGGCGAGCGGGAAGCTGGAGGGAATCGAGACTCGCGACCCGGCCTTCAACCTGCCCGCGCTCTGGATCGAAACCGCGGACGCCGAAAAGGCCCGCCAGGCCGGGATCAAGGTGATCGATCCCGTGACGGTGCTGATGACCCATTTCGCCGAAATCGTGCAGAGCGAGATGGCGACCCTGGTCACCCGCTCGGTCGTCGTGAAGATGCTGGAGGAGACCCGCGAGCGCCAGCCCGGCCTGCTCGAGGAGCTGATCCCCAACATTCTCACCGTCGCCGACGTCCAGCGGGTGCTTCAGAATTTGCTCGGCGAGGGAGTCTCGATCGCCAACATCGACCTTATCCTCGAGCATCTCGCCGATCTGGCGCGGTCGCAAAAGGATCCGGGCGAGCTCACCGAGCTGATCCGCCAGAGGCTGAGCTATTCGATCTGCCATCAGCTGCGCGGCCGGCATCACGACCTCGCCGTGCTCAGCCTCGATCCGAGGATCGAAAACCAGATCAGCAGCAATCTCGGGCAGGGCGCCCAGAACATGCTGCCGGTCGAGCCGAAGCTCGCCGAGCAGCTGATCCGCAAGCTCTCCACCCTCGCCGAGGACATGCACCGCGAAGGCCGCTCGCCGGTGCTTTTGTGCGGGGCGGAGATCAGGCGGCATCTCAAGGCCTTTACCAAGCGTAGCGTGCCGCGGCTGTCGGTGCTGTCGGTCAACGAAATTCCGATGCGAATCAGCCTGCGCTCATTCGACATCATCCGGCTCGAACAGGGAGCAAGCTCATGACCGTGGACAGCGCCGTGCAGAATGACCCGGCTCCGTCCCGGCTCCAGCGCCTGTTGCCCCTGCTGGATTCCGATCCGAATAATCTGACGCTGCTGTCCGACGCGGCGCAGACCGCGCTTGCGGAGGGCCAGCCGAAGGTCGCGGAGGAATTGCTCGAGCGCTACGCGGCCATCGCGGAGCTGCCGCCGCTCGAAACCAATCTGGGCGGCCTCGCCGCGCTTCAGACGAAGCGGTTCGACCGGGCGGTCCAATTGTTCGGGCGGCTCGTGGAAGCGGGCGAAACGGACCCGTCGGTCCGGTTCAACCTTGCCTGGGCCTCGGCGATGAACAAGGATTTCGACCGGGCGCTCGATCTGGTCGACGACGATCTCGCCCGGGCGCTTCCCCAGGCGGCGTTGCTTCAAGTCCAGATCCTCCACGACCGCGGCGAGTTCGAGACGGCCGCCGAGCGGGCCCGCGAATATGTCGAGCTTCATCCCTCCTACGCGCCGCTGATGGCGAGTGTGTCGGTGCTGGCGCTGGACGTCGACGACGAAGCGCTCGCCGCGGCCTGCGCGGCGAAGGGCGGCGATCACCCGGACGCACTCTCCACCCTGGGAACGCTGGCGCTGGGTGAGGAAAGGGCGACCGAAGCGCTCGACCTGTTCGACCGGGCGCTGGAGCGCAGTCAGCAGGTGCCCCGGGCCTGGGTCGGCCGCGGCCTCGCCAGGCTGCTCACCGGAGCGACTCCCGAAGCGGCCGCCGACATCGACCGCGGCGCCGAGATGTTCGGCGACCATCTCGGCTCGTGGATCGCCGCCGGTTGGGCGCATTTCGTCAACAAGGACATGGCGGCCGCCCGCGCCCGCTTCGAGACCGCACTCGATCTGGATCCGAATTTCGCCGAAACGCACGGCTCGCTGGCCGTGCTCGACCTCCTCGAAGGCAATTCCGAAAGCGCCCGCGAGAGGAGCGAGATCGCGCTTCGCCTCGATCGCTTATGCTATTCGGCCGCGCTCGCGCGATCGTTGCTCGCGGCGGGGGCGGGAGACCAGGAGACCGCCCGGCGGATCTACGAAAAAGCGATCGACACGCCCGTCGACGGCAGCGGACGCACCATCGGTCAGGCCCTGGCCAGGCTCGGAATGCGTTGAGCCTCCCGTCATTCCGGCGAAAGCCGGAATCCATGGATGGCGAAGCTGGTAAGTGTCCGGACCCGTCCGCGTTTATGGATCCCGGATCAGGTCCGGGATGACGGATCTTCGCGCAGCTGACGTCCGGCGCGGTCGATCAAATCCTGGCCTTCCGGGCTGGCGCTGATCATCCGGTAGACGTCGTCGACCACGGCATGGAAGGCGGGGTCGTTGGCCATCGCCTCGCCCATCTCCTCGGTGAGGATCGCCCGCACCAGGGTCCGGCGAAACTCCTCGCCTTCCTCGAGCGACGCCATCGCCTGCAGCCGGGCGATCGGACGCGGGGTGGAGCCTCGTGCTTCGGCCGTCCGGCCGGAGCGCTGCTGACGCGTTCGGCCGAGCTTCTGGAGCTGCTCGCGCAGCAGGTGAAGAACGTGATCGGCATTGCTGATCCGGGTCATCGCCGCCGGCTCCGCTTCAATGCGCTTTGCCGCTGCCGCCGGACAGCTGATCGAGCAGGAAGCTGGTCGCCGAGGCGGCCTCGCCCCCGCTCGTCTCGCCGGCATTGCCCGCGGCCAGAGCGCTCGTCTGGTCGACGATCAGCTGCATGTCGCGGTTGAGCGGCGGATTCTCCTCATTCGCGGCGATTCCGGCCCGCAACTGGGCGATCGCCTCGTCGAATTCGTCGCGGATGAGGTGGGTGAGGCCGGCGACGAACATCCGCAGATAATTCTGCTCGGGAAGCATGGCGAGCGGCCCCCAGGTCGAAAGCGCGTTGGCGGCTTCGCCCGAAGTCAGCTGGAAGAAGCCGAGCTGAAAGCGGGCGATCGTGAAATCGGGCGCCAGCTCGACCGCCCGGCGAAGCGCCGGCAGAGCCTCGATCGGCCGGCCGATACTGGCCAGGATGGATCCGCGCAGGAAGTGCAGCCGGGGATCACCGGGATGACCGGCGATCAAACGGTCGGCCTGCTCGAGCTCGTCGCCCGAATCGGCCTGCATCACTTCCATCAGCTCCTGCAACTCCGCGTCGCCGCACAGGTCTTCCATCATTTCTTCCTTCGATCAAAATGAGCCGATCCGCTTTCGCAGCCGCTCGAGAGCCGAGCGGTGAAGCTGCGAAATCCGGCCGCGGCTGAGGTCCAGAAGCTCGGCGATCTGAGTCAAGCTTAGCCCAATATGATAATGCTGGCGAATGATCACCGCCTCTTTTTCCGGCAGCTTTTGCACCTCGGCGGCGAGCCGCGCCTGCATTTCGCGCCATTCGAGCGACTCGTAGGCGGTCGGCCGCGGGTCGGCGCCGTTCGCCGCCATCAGCGAGGTTCCCTCGAGCATCAGCCCGAGCGCCAGGCCGATGGCGAGATCGGACAGGGCCGACAGCGGATCGTCGGTGGCCGGGGGCGCCAGCGACCGCATCCGCTCCTGCTCGACGCGATGGCGCTGGCTGATCTGGGCGTTGATCTCGCTCATCTTCGCGAGGCCGTCGGCGATGCAGCCGACGATGCGCCGACGGGCGTAGGCCGAGAAAGGCACTCCGAGCAGCGGGTCGAACCGGTCGATGGCCTGCAAAAGGCCTTCATAGGCGAAATGCTCGCAATCGCCGCGATCCGCCTCCCGGCCGCGCCGCTGGTGGTATTTCGCGGCGGCGATCGCGCGCGCAAGCGGAACGTAGCGAGTGAACAGGGCCTCGCGACATTCGGTCTCGGCCTCGAACCGGAGCCGGCGCCACAGCGAGGCCTCGGCGCGGATCGGGTGGACCAATAGGTCGAGACCGGTCGGGAGCGCCGCGCTCTTCACCCGAAGCTTCCGAGCACCCCCTCCAGCACCAGCTTCCAGCCGTCGATCAGGACGAACATGAGCAGCTTGATAGGCAGGGATATGGTGGTGGGCGGGACCATCATCATGCCGAGCGACAGCAGGATACTCGACACGACGAGGTCGATCAGCAGGAAGGGGAGCAGGATGACGAAGCCGATCGTGAAGGCCACCCGAAGCTCGTTGAGGATGAAAGCGGGCGCGAGCTTCAGGATCTCGACCTCCTCGGGCCGCTCAGGAAGCGGCGTGTTCGAGATGGCGTAGATCGATTCGATGTCGGAATTGCGGGTCTGCGTCAGCATGAACTTGCGCAAGGGGCCGCTGCCCGTTTCGATCGCCCGTTCGACGCCCATCTTGCCGGTCAGCAGCGGCTGCACCGTCTCCCGGTTGAGCTCGGACAATACGGGCGACATGGTGAAGGCGGTGAGGAACAGCGACAGGCTGACCAGCACCGCGTTGGGCGGAGTCTCGGGCATTCCGAAAGCGTGACGCACCATCGACAGGACGATGACGATCCGGATGAAGCTGGTCATGCTGACGAGGATGGCGGGGACGACGGCGAGCAAAGTGAGGATGAGGGCGGTTCGGGCGACGTCGGAGCCGGCGCCGGCGGCGGCCTGCGCCAGGGCCGGCTCGGCCAGGCCGAGCGCCGCCAGCGTCGCGGCAAGGCAGAGGAGGAGGGGCTTCAGGCGCATGAGACCTGGCCCTCCGCCCGGGCGTCCAAGGCGTGCTCGCTGAGAATTCGCGCATCGCCGGCGAGCAGCAGCAGCAGATATTCGCGGCCGCCGTGGCGGACCAGGCAGATGTCGGCATTGGGGCTGAGCCGCCGGGTCTCGACCACCTCGACGGCGCGGGGCCTGACCTGGAAGCGCCCGAAGAAGGTCCGAAGGTCGATCTTGCCGCTGCGTTGCCGGATGAGAAGCACGGCGAGGACGGCGATGATGATGCAGATCACGAGCGCCGAGACGATCCGTCCCAGCGAGACTTCGAGCGGCTGGCCGCCGCCGAGGCGCGCTCCGCCGGCCAGCGCCGGCGATGCGGCGATCAGGGCCGCGGCGGCGAATGAAGTCGCCATCGACCCGCGCCCGATCGTCACTTGGCGATCTCCGTGAGCCGGACGGCGAAGCTGTCGCCGACCGCCACCAGCTCGCCGCGCGCAACGGCAATCCCGTTCAGCCGAAGCTCCACCGCCTGGTTCAGCGCCGCGTCGAGCGGAACGATGGAATCGTCCTTGAGCGCGGTCAGGTCCGCGACCGTCATTCGCGCTTCGCCGAGATAGGCCTCGAGAGTCACGCCCACGGCATCGATGAGCTTGGGGTTGATCCTGCCGGCCGGGCCGTCGGCCCTGGCCGCGGCGGCGGTGGAAGTCTTTTCTTTTTCAGTCACGGGGCCGTTCCGGTCGGGGGTTTGACGATTTTGAGGCGGAGTTGCCCCGCTTCCTGTTCGATCTCGCAGCGGCCGGAGCGGGCGACTCCGTCGATCGCCAGGGGCAGGGCGTCTCCGGCGGCGGCGTCGAGCACGAGCACGTCGCCGGAGGCCAGGCCGGCGAGCTCGCCGAGGCTGAGCTCGCAGCGGCCGACCAGCGCCGACAGGCCGATATTCTGCCTGGCCAAAGCTTCGGTTAGGGGCCGGAGCGGCGGCAGCTTGCGGCCGGGCGTGGCCGAGGACTTCACCGTCCCGGCGACCAGATCCCGCGCGACCAGGACTCGGAGGGTCGGCGCCTTTTCGGAGGGACCGAGCGCGAAGATGCAGGCCTCGGGGAAGGGCAGCGCGTCGATCGCGCCGCGGCGCCAGGCCGCTCGGCCGAGGCCGAACGCCGCCGCGAGGCGGTCGCAAAGATCATCGACGCAGGCCGCGGCCAGCCGCTCGACCAGCTGCTCGTCGGCCGGCGTATCGGCTTCGCGGTCGGCGGGTTCGTCGAGCATCATTCGGGCGATGACCATCCAGCTATCGTCCTCGAGGGCGAGCGCGAGGCCGCCCTCGGCGAAGCGCAGCTGAAGGTCGCGAAGCCGGCCGAGCTCGGCCTGGTCGAGCCACGCGCTCTCCCCGACGCCGCGCATCAGCCGCCGCGCGAACCAGTGCGCGGACCATTGCTCCGCGGTCTCGGCGATCCGGCGCTCGACCGCGCCGCCGTCGAGGGCTCCCGAAGGAAGCCATGTCCTGAAGGGCATGTTCACTTCGCTTAGCCCTGACCGCGGATGCCGAAGAGCTGCTGGATCATGTCGTTCGAGACGCTGATGATCTGCGAGCTCGCCTGGAAGCCGCGCTGGATCAGGATCAGTTCGCCGAAGGCCTTGGCGAGATCGACGTTCGAGGCCTCGAGGCGCCGCGACATCACCCGGCCGACGCGCTCGTCGCCGCTGCCGACGACTTCCCGCTGGGCCTGGCCGGTGTCGTGGAACAGGCCGCCGCTGCGCTGCTCGAGCGCCTGGGGATCGCGGAAGTCGGCGATCGCGATCGCCCCAAGCTCTTTCTTCTGCTCGTTGGAATAGCCGATCTCGAGCTTGCCGTTGGCGTTGATCCCGATCGAGGTGATCGACCCGATCTTGTAGCCGTCCACGGACGCCGCCCTCAGCGTCTGGACCGTGCCCGCGGAGAAGGACGTGACGTCACCGGAAAAGTCGAGCGTCACCGAAAGCCCCGTGTCGGCATCGGCGAAGACCAGCTTGCTGGTGGCGGGATCGGCCTTCTGCTGGGTGAACTTCAGCGTTTGCGCTTCGTAGACCTTGCCCTTGGCATCGGTGACCTTGACCTTGAACTCGGTCGTCCCGGCGAGCCTGGAGAAGGTGATCTGCCAGACATGCTCGCCACCCCCCGAATCGTACACCTTGACGCCGTTGATATTGTAGTCGGTCTCCTGCGACGCGGAGATGTTGTCGGCGAACTTGATCGTCGTCGTCGCGGTCGGCGTGCTTATCCTCGAGGCGTCGATCGACAGGCTCACGGGACGTCCCGAAGCATCCAGCGTGGCCAGCCGATATTCCGTGCCGGCGAGGACGATGAAGCCGTCCTTGTCCACTTCGAAGCTGCCGGTCCGGGTGTAGAGCACCTCTTCGCCGCGGAGCAGCATCATGAAGCCGGTGCCGTCGATCGCCAGATCGAGGTCGCGGTCGGTCTGGCGAAGCTCGCCCTGCTTGAAGTCGATTCGGGTCTCGCCGATCTCGACTCCGTGGCCGCCGCTGTTACCGCCGCCCGAATAGGACAGCCCGCCATTGCCGTTGACCCCGACGAGGTCGTTGAACGACACGGTCGAGCCCTTGAATCCCGATGCGTTCAGGTTGGTGACGTTGTTGCTGATCTGCTGAAGCCCCCGCGAATACGCGTTGAGGCCGCTGAGACCGACATAGATGGATCCGAACATGTCCTATTCTCCCTGACGGATCTGCGAAATGCTGCCGATCGAGATGTTGCTGATGGTCTGCTTGTCGGCGGTCTCGATGGTGATCCGCGGATCGCCGTTCTGGAACACGATCGACATCACCTTGCCGCTGATGGCGCCGGCGCCGGCGGGGATGTCCACGGTTCGGCCGAGAAGGCTCGCCGCCTGCAAATTGGCCTGGGCGGTGACCATCGACTGAAGCCGGTCGTTGGTCGTCTGGCCGAGCTGGATCTGCGAGAATTGCGCGAGCTGCGAGACGAACTGGAAATTGTCCATCGGCTTCAGCGGATCCTGGTAGGTCAGCTGGGTCAGGATGATCTTCAGAAGCGACTCGAAGCTGAGGCCGAAGGCGCTGGTGGCGGTGTCCTGCGCGGACTTGACCGTCGCGGGCGCCGCGCCGCCGGGCGGAGTGGCTGGAATCGGTGAAGCCTGCATCAGTCTTTCCTTTCCTCGGGCGCGGGCAGGGCCTCGCCGTTGATCGTGATCTCGGCGGCGGCGAGACCGTGACGGGCGAGCAGAGCGCCGATCTCGATCCGCAATTTGTCCCTTTCCTCGCGCGACAGCTTGTCCGCTCGGGCGACGAGGCTGATCCCTCCCTCGACGGCCTGAACGCTCACCTGCGCCGCGGCCGTGGAACCGCTTTTGGCGAGATAGGCCTGAACCAGCATCGCCGCCGTCCGGGACCTGCGGCCGGCGGCGGCGGATTCGCGGGCCGCCTCGGGCGTCTGGACGGGATCCTGCGGGGCCGGCGCAGGCTGCCCACGCAAGGAGAGGGCCGTCCGGAGGGCCGCCCTCGACATCGAGGCGTTGGCGGGGACGGGGCCTCCCGCCAGAGCGGTCTGCTGGGCCGCCGTCGACTGGGCGGCGGGCGGCGCTTCCGGCGCCCCGCCGGATTGAGGCGCCAGCGAGAGTTGAAGGGCCGCCTCGGCGGAGATTTCCGGTTGGACCCGCGCTCCGAGAACCCGACCCTGGCCGGCTTCGGCGGCGCCCTCCGCCATCAGCGGCGCCGCGCCTCTGAACAGTCCGGTCTCGTTGAACACCTCGGCGGCGTCGAGCCGCTCGAGGACCGCTTCCGGCGTGTTCGAAGGGGCCGAGTCCGCTTGCGCGCCCGGAGCGAGCATCGCCTGGAGCAAATCCTCGAACGAGCGCCCCTCCTCGGAGCGGCCCGGCTCGCCGTCGGCCTTTTGCGGGGACCTTGGGCCGGCCTCGACCGGCACCCGGGGGGTGATAGGACCTGGGATCATCTCCGGCTCCAATCGGACGTCAGCCGGTCGGCCATTTCCGCCAGGCGATCTTCTTCGGCCCGCCGCCGCACCCGGCGGCGCAGTCGGCGCAGCGACTCGTCGCCCGAGCGGCTGCGCGCGTCCGACATCTGCCAGTCGCCCTGGCGCCGAGCCGCGAGCTCGACCGCGCGCGCGGTCCGGAACGAAGCGTCGGCCGCTTCGGTCCCGGCCCGGATCACCAGCGCCGCCAGCGCGCCGCTCAGCTCCGGGGAGAAGGTGTTTCCCGAAATATGGGCGCCCCATTCGACCTGCGCCGTTTCGGTCTTGGCAAGGGCTTCCTCCTCGGCGGCGCGGGCCTGCGATTCAACCTGCCGTGCCGACATCAGGGCCGCTTCGGCGGCGGCCTGCTTCACCCGCTGGACCGCGGCCAGCCGGACCATGAGCGGAAGCCTGGCGCGGTCACGCATGGCCGGCCGACCCTTCGGTGATGGCGCACAGCTTGCGGACGGTGTCGCGGTAGGGGCTGTTGTCGCCTTGCCCCTGCCTGAGGAAGAGATTGATCTCGCCGCGCTTGGCGATGGCCCGGTCGACGGCGCCGTTGGTTCCGGATTTGTAGACTCCGCTCTCGATCATCACCCGCGCTTCCTCGTAGGCGGCGAGCTGCGCCACCGCCTCGCGCATCGCCCTGGCCTGTTCGGCCGCGACGAGCTGCTGAGCGCCGCGGCTGACGCTGCGCGGAACGTCGATGGCCGGGAAATGGCCCTGCTCGGCGAGTGTGCGCGACAGCACGATGTGCCCGTCGAGCAGCGACTTCATCAGCTCGACGATGGGATCGTCGACGTCGTCCGTCTCGCTGAGTACCGTCATGATCGCGGTGATCGCTCCGCCCGAGCGGATCGCGCCGCAACGCTCGACCAGCCGCGGCAGGGCGCCGAACACGTTCGGGGTGTAGGCCCGAACCGTCGGCGGCGCTCCGGCGGCGAGGCCGATCTCGCGCAGGGCCATGGCCAGCCTGGTCACCGAATCCACCATCAGCAGGACATGCTCGCCGGCCGAGCGCCAATACTCCGCCAAGGCGAGCGCGTAGCCGACCGAGCGGCCGCGCAGGGCGGCGCTTTCGTCGGACGTGGCCGCGACGAGCGTGAAGCGATCCGAATCGTCGCGGCTCGAAAGCATCCGCCAGATCGCCTCGACCTCGCGGCCGCGCTCCCCGACCAGGCAAAGGACGCAGCGATCGCATTCCACCTGGGTGGCGAGTTGCTCCATCAGGCTGGTCTTGCCGACGCCGCTGGCCGCGAAGACTCCGATCCGCTGGCCCTGGCCGAGCGTCAGCAGGCCGTCGATGGCGCGAAGGCCGGTCGGAAGGACGGTCGACCGGTCGGCCCGGTCCATCGGCTTCGGCACCGATCCGGCCAGCGGGCCATGCGCTTCGGCGTCGATCGCGCCGAGGCCGTCGATCGGCCGGCCCAGAGAATCCACGGCCCGGCCGGCAAAAGCATCGCCCACCGGCACCCGGTCGCGGCTCGGCCGGGCGACCACCTTCGCGTCCGGCGGGATCGTCGCCTGCTGCTCCAGCGGGATCAGAACGACCCGGCGTTCGTCCACGGCGGCGACTTCCGCGAGCAAGGCGGGGCCGTCCTCGCATTCGATCTCGCACAGCTCGCCGAGCCTTCCGGCCGGTCCGGTCGCCTCGACCAGGCCCGGAGCGACCTTGCGGACGTAGCCATAGGGCCGCGCGAAATCGGCCTGATCGAGCCGGGCGAGAAGCGGGTGCGCGGTCATCGACCGCTCTCGGCGGACGCCAGCCCGTCGAGGAAGGCCGCGAGCTGCGCCCATTGGGTTCCGACCCCGATATCGATGTGGCCGAGCTGCAGGTCGATCCGGCATTCCGCCGAGGCGAGGTCGGCGTCGGCGATGAGTCGTACGGAGCCGGTGCCCGCCTCGGCGGCGAGCGCGGCCAAGGCCCGATCGTCCGCGAAGTCGTCGGCGCTGACCCGGATCGCCACCAGGCTGTCCCGGCGCAGCAGCCGCATCTGGCGGGCAATCACCGCGGCGACGAACCCGGAATGCTCATGGACCTCGAACAGCTTGGCCAGCGCCGCCTTGGCCAGCGCGGCGGAAAGCCCATCGATCCCGGCCAGCCGATCGTGCCATGCCGTCACGGCCTCTTCCACGCCCTTGCCCAGAGCGGCGATCCGCTTCGCGACGGCGTCGTCGGCCGCCGCCTTGCCCTGGCGCTCGCCCTCGGCCCGGGCCGCCGCGACAGCCTTCTGGCTCTCGGTCCGCTGAGCCGCCAGAGCGGCCCGAAGTTCCTCATTCTCGCGCTCGACCGCCTCGATCCGAGGGTCGGCACCCGTCTTCGGGGCGGGCTCGACGGGATCGAGGAAGGGCCTCACCTTGTGCGCGGCGGCACCCTTGATCAGTCCGCTCATCGGAGCGCCTGCCGGGGGGAGAGCCAGTGGCCGACCGCCTCGGCGAGGGAGCGCCGCTTCGGTTCCGACTCCGGAATTCGCTGGGCCCGGGCGGGACCGAGCTCGGCGGCGGCCTCGGAAAGCAGGCGCCGGGTGGCGACGGTCAGGTTGCGGTCGGCGGCGTTCTCGGCGTCCGCGCCCAGGTGTCGCGCCAGCCATGGCGAGAAACGGCTGTAATCCGGCGCCGCCGCCTGGACGGGCTCCGGGAGCGCGGCCGCGTCGATCAGCGCCCCGACCTGGGCCCTCTCATAGGGCGAAAGGGCCGCCAGGATCGCGCGCCGTTCCCGGCCCGACAGCGCCCGCAGGTCTTCCGCGAGGCCGGCCAGGGTGTCAGCTTCGCGCATCGTCGGTTCCATCGATGAGGCTGAGCTGACGCCGGATGCGCAACACCATGACGTCACGCTGCTCGGCCGAGAGGCCCGGCGCTCGGGCGCGGACCGCGTAGGCGAGGGCGAGCAGGGCCGCCAGCGCCGCCAGTGCGAGCAGCCACACCGACGATCCCATCGGCGCCGCGGCGGCCTTGCGATAGTCCGGCGCGGCCGAAGCGACGACCGGCGGCACCACCGCCGCCCCGGTCCGGGGCGCCGACTCGACCTGGAGGCCGAACAGAAGCGAATCGCCGCTTTCGGGCTTCAATCCGACCGCCCGGACAAGCGCTGCCCTGACCCGCTCCTGCTCCTCCATGTTGAGCGGCGCGGGCGTGATCACCGACACTCGAAGCTGGAAATTGCGGACGGAGGGATCCTTGGCCGAAGAATGCAGGGGAGCGCTCGGCGTCGCCGCCCCGTCCGGCTCCCATTGCGACTCCGCCGCCGTCGGCGCCGGAACGACCAGCACCCGGGCGTCGGCGCCGAGGCCGGGAAGCACCGCCTCCACCGCCTTGCGGATATGGGCTCGATAATATTCCTGCACGGCGTTGCGCTCGGCGAGCTCCGGCGGGAGGGATTCGTCGGCGACTTCGGCGCTCGGGCTGATGATCCGGCCCAGCTCGTCGAGGATGACGACGTCCGCCAGCTTGAGATCGGGGACCGCCGCCGCGACCAGACGCTGGATCCCGGCCACGCGCGCCTCGTCGACCAGCTTGCCGCGCTGAAGAGTAAGAGTCACCGCCGCCTTGGGTTCGCTGCGGGTGCCCCGGAACAGGCTGCGTTCGGGAATGGTGAGATGGACCCGGGCGTTCTCGATCCCGTCCATCATCATGATCGTCCGCGCCAGCTCCCCCTGAAGCGCGCGCTGGTAGTTGATCTTCTGCGCGAAGTCGGTGAGCCCCATGTCCGATTTGTTGAACAGCTCGAAGCCCGCCGAGCCTTTCAGCGGCGCGTCCGAGCGCACGATGGCGAGCCGGACGGAATCGGATTCGCCCTTCGGCACCAGGATCGTCGTGCCCTGGTCCTCGAGCTGGTAGGCGACGCCCTGGGTGTCGAGCTCGGCCACGATCGCCGAGGCGTCGGCCGGGCGGAGGCCGCTGTAGAGGACCGAATATTCGGCCCGGATGAAGAAATAATAGCCCAGCGCCAGAACGACGAAGAGCGCGGCGAAAACCCCGGCCAGAAGCTTGATCTGGCGGCCGTTGCCTGCCGGAACGAGAGTGATGGTTTCCATGGTCCGAGCGCCGTCAGATCTGCATGTTCATCAGTTCGCGGTAGCTCTCGACCAGCCGGGTGCGGACCTGCATGGCGAGCTCGACGGACATGCGCGCTTCCTCGAGGGCGTAGGTCACCTGGTGCAGGGGCACGGAATCGTCGAGCGCGAAACGCTGGACCAGATCGTTGGCGGTCGCGAGCTTGCCCTCGACATGGCGCATGCCGCTGGCGAGGATGTCCGAGAAGCCGGCCTGCGGCGTCTGCACGGGGGCCGCCTGAGCGGCGAGCCCGAGCCGGCTGATGGCGGCTTCGCCCGATCCCGGGCCGATGGCGCCGATGGCTTCGATCCCGGTCACGACTGACGCCCCAGCTCGAGCGCCCGGCTGTACATCTGATGGGCGATGTTCATCGCGGTGAGGTTCGCTTCGTAGGAGCGCGAAGTCTTGATCATCAGCGTCATCTCGCCGGCATGGTCGATCTCGGGATAGCTCACGAACCCTTCCGAATCGGCATGGGGGTGGCCGGGCTCATGAACCCGGCGGAAGCCTCCGGCCGCCGCTTCCAGGCCCATCACCTGGACTCCGCCGAGCCGGGCGCTGCCCTTTCCGGAGAGCATCTGGGCGAAGCCGTCCCGGGGCCCCGAGACCAGGTGCATCGGCCGGAACGGCTCACCCGATCCGGTGCGGGTCGTGTTCAGGTTCGCGAGATTCTGGGCGATGACCTGGAGCCGCTGCCATTCGACGTCCAGGCCCGATCGGCTGATTTCCATCGCGCGCATGTTTATCGGCCTCCACTGATGACGGTGCGACTGATCTGCAACTGGCGCCCGAGCAGGTCGAGCAGGGCGGCGTAGCGAAGCCCCGTTTCCGAAGCGGTCGCCAGCTCCAGATCCAGCCGCATCTCGCTTCCCGCCCCGGCCGGCGCCTGGCCGATCGTGGCGGTGACGTTGCGAAGCGCTTCCGGGCCCTGCCGGGCGGCCGCCTGCAGCGCCTCCTCGAAGCTGACTCGTACCGGCCGGAAACCCGGCGAATTGGCGTTGGCGACATTCTGGGCCGTGGCCTGCGAACGGGCGTACAGCCCGTCGAGCGCCTTGCCGATCAGGATCGCGGATGTGGCGTCCACCTTCTACCCCCTCACTGAACGATAAGTTCTGCGTGCAGCGCGCCCGCGGCCTTCATGGCCTGCAGGATGCTGATCGTGCGCCGGGTGTTGACCCGGGCGCGGTAAAGTCCCTGGACCAGGTCGGCGACGCTGGTGTTGGGGAAGCTGACCACCGCATCGCCGACGCCCTGCTCGACTTCGAGCTGGGTGTTGGTGACGACGAGGCTGCGGACGTCGTTGGCGAAACCGGAGATGAAGCCCGGCTGCGAAGCCTCATTGTGGGCCGTCACCGTCACCTTCACGTCGCCCTGCGAGATGACGACGCTGGAAATCATGACGTCGCCGCCGGCGACGACTGTGCCGGTGCGCTCGTTGATGACGATGCGCGGCGGCCGCTCGGGCTGGACCGCCAGGGTTTCGAGCTCGGCGACGAAGACGGCGAACTGCGCCGGGTCGCCGCCGAAGCGGATCCGGACCTCGTCGGCGTTGCGGACCGTGGCGGAGCCGGGGCCGAAGCGTCCGTTGATCCCCTCGGCGATCCGCTGAGCGGTCCCGAAGCTGGGATCGTTGAGCAGGAAGGCGAGCTCGCCGCCGGCCTTGAGGATCTGGGCGTCGACCGGCTTCTCGATCGTCGCCCCGCCCTGAAGCACGGCGCTGGTCGGGTAATTGCGCTGGCTCGAATTGAGCTCGCTCTCGAAACTGTGGCCGCCGGTGATGATCGAGCCCTGGGCGAGCGCATAGGGGCGCTGGTCCGGACCCATCAAGGGGGTCATCAGCAAGGTTCCGCCGGCAAGGCTTCGGGCATCGCCGATCGAGGAGACCACCGCGTCGATCCGGTCGCCGACATTGGCCGAAGCCGGCAGCTTGGCGGTGACGATGACGACCGCGACGTTGCGGCTGCTGATCTGATCCTCGGTGATGACCGTGCCGAGGCGGCTGAGCACGTTGCGCAGCGCCTGGCGGGTCACGCCGTTGCGGCGGGTGTCGCCGGAGCCGGCGAGGCCGGTGACGAGGCCGTAGCCGATCAGCGCGTTCTCGCGCCAGCCCTCGAAGCGGCCGAGCCCCTTGAGCGGAACGTCCTGAGCGGCGGCCGGAGCCCCCGCGCACAGGAGCAAGGTGGCGGCGAGAGCCGCCTTCCAGGAGAAGGGAGCGCCCACTAGCCGAGTCCGAGGAAGCTGAAGATGCGATTGACGACGCCGGGCTTGGCGCTGCGGGTGACGAAGCCGCGGCCGTCATAGCTGATCCGGGCGTCGCCGATGCGGCTCGAGAGGACGGCATTCTCGGGGCTGATGTCGGCCGGGCGGACCCGGCCGCGAACGCCGATCCGGCTGGTCTCGCCGTTGATCCGCATCCACTGCTCGCCTTCGACGAGGAGGTCGCCGTTGGGCAGGACCTCGCGCACGGTGAGGGAGATCTGGGTGACGAGCTTCTCGCTGCGCCGAACCTCGCCACGCCCGGTAAAGCCGCCGCCGAACTCGAGCGAGGCCTTCTCGTCGATCGAGCCGGAACCGAGGGTCGTGCCGAAGCTGCCGCCGACGTCGGTCTTCTTGCGCGAGCTGTTCTGGGCGCTGTTCGTGGCCTCGGCCGCCTGGAAGATGACGACGGTGAGGATGTCGCCGGGCTGCGACGCCTTGCGGTCGCCGCTGAGCGAGGCCCAGTTGGAGCCGCGGTAAAGGTCTTCGGCCTGGGTCGCCGCCGCCGACAGCAGGAGCGCGGCGCCCGCGGCGAGCCGGATCGCGAAGCCGCTCATTTGCCGGTTCCCGCGGCGAGCGGAGCCGAGGTCACATTGCCCTCCGAATCCCTTACGAACAGCCTTCCGCCGGCGCGGCCCGGCTGCATCGCCACGACCTGGCGGATCACCCGGACCGGGCCCGCCGTGGCGACGAGGCTGAGCTTGTCGCCCTTGTCGACGACGGGCGCGGCGCCGGTCGAGATCCGGCCGAGATAGGCGCCCGCGGCCAGCGGGCCGTTCGCCCTGACGACCCGGTCCCGCCGGTCGAAGCGAAGCTCCGCCGCTGCCGCTTCGCCGCGGCACGGAACGGGTGCGAGGTCGCCGTCCGAGACTGCCGCCCCGGCCTCCAGCGGCCGCGCCAGCTCCGCGCAGGCTCGCGCCGGCCGGTCTTCGGCGGGCCGGGCCACTGTGAACGTCAACGTCGAGCCGTTCGAGTCCGCCCTGAGCGCCAGTCCGGGCACGCTTCGCCTTACCAGGCCCAGCAAGGCCTGGCGGGTCAGGACGATCCGGCTGCGGCCGGCCGGGATCGCGGCGATCACGAGCGGCGCCAGCCGCCGCCGTTCGGAGGGCGCCAGCCGGCCAAGATCGGCGACGTCGCCGAGCCTGATCCGGCGGTCCGGCAGAACCACCGTGGAGGCCGGAGTCAGACCGACCGCGGCCGAGGCGCCGGTCGCGGCCAGCAGGAAGGACAACAGGGCCATCGAACTTACCTCCGAAGGCCGTTGGCGATGCCCATGAGCTGATCGGCCGCCTGCACGATCTGGGCGTTGGCGGCATAGGCGCGCTGGACCATCATCAGCTGCACCATCTCGGCGGTGAGCTCGACGTTGGAGCCCTCGATCGCCCCCTGGACGAGGAGGCCGACGCCGTCCTCGCCGGGCTGGGCGTCGACCAGGCGGGCGCCTTCCTGGGCCCGGTAGAAGCCGCCGTCGAGCCGCTGCAAAGCGGCGGAATCGTCCGCTTTCACCAGCATGATCTGGCCGATGTCGACCGCCTCGGCCTCGCCGACCTTGGCCCGGACGATTCCGTCCGCTCCGATCTCGATCGTGGTCGCGTCGTCGGGCACGGTGATCGCCGCCTTGAGCGGCAGCCCCTTGACGGTGGCGAGCAGGCCGTCCTCGCCGACCTTGAGGCCGCCGCCGCGCCACAGCAGGGTTTCGCCGCCGGGGCCCATCACCTCGACGAAGCCCTGGCCGTCGATCGCCAGATCGTAGGCGCGGCCGGTCACTTCGAGCTTGCCGGATTCGTCGAGCATGAAGGCCGTTTCGGCCATCACGCCCGCGGACGAGACCGAACCGGCGCCGAGATCCGCGGTCGTCGTCGCCGGATCGGCGCGGCTCGCGAGCATCTCCGAAAAGCGCACGCCCGAGCGCTTGAAAGCGGGCGTGTTGACGTTCGAGATGTTGTTGGCGATCGTGTCCAGCGCGCGCTGCTGGGCCTCGAGCCCGACCGCCGCGATATGAAAAGCCCCGTTCATTTGCCCCCCTGACCGAAAGTCGTGATCGCCCGCCCGAGGAGATCATCGTAAACCTGTACAAGACGGGCGCCGCCTTCGGCCTGGCGGACGGTCGTCATCATCGCCACCATCTCGTCGCCGAGGACGACGTTGGAAGCCTCGACCATGCCCTGCCGGACCGCCGCGGCGGGCGCTTCCTCCATCGAATCTTCGGGGCCGGTGAACATCGAGCCGCCGAGCGGACGAAGCGCCGCCGGATCGGCGGCGGCATAGACCCCGATTCGGGCGATCGGCCGGGTCCCGTCAAGAACGGTGCCGTCCTCGAGGATCTCGACGCCGGCCCTTTCGAGCACGAGGTCGCCGCCGCCCGCCTGCTGGAGGACGTGTCCCTGCCGGTTGACCACGCTGCCGTCGGCGGCAACTTTGAATTGCCCCTGGCGGGAATAAAGGATTTCGTCGCCCGATCTAAGTCGGAAGAATCCGGAGCCGCTGATCGCGAGGTCGAGCGGGTTGCCGGTTTTGCTCATCTGCCCCTGCGAGAGATCGGCACGGTGCTGAAGCGGTATTCCGGCGCCGGCGGAGTCGCGGCCGCCCATCACTTCTTCGAAGCTGATCTGACGCTTGAAGCCGGGCGTCGAAATATTTGAAACGTTGTTGGAAACATTCTCGAGGCGCCGCTCGGACGCGCTCAATATCTCCCGCGCAGATTCGATAAGCCCTTGCACCCCCAGCCCCTTTTGCGATTCCCCGGATGGTTAGTAGGGCGACCTTCAGCGGATTGGCAAGCGTTATTAACCATATTCGTTAACTATATTTCGCCTGCGAAATCAACGTGCTTAACCCGCCGCCGCGGCCGGCGACCCAAAAAATAGCTAAACTAAATATCGATTCCTCCGATTGGCGCTTCTGATTGGGGGTTGAGCTCGATGCGCTCCCCGACGTGGGAGACGTGGGACAATGGTTTCGATTTTCACTGGGGCGGGGTTCGGACTTGCCCGCGGCTCCGCGGCGGTCCTCGGTTCGGCAGGGCAGCTCGGGCAGGCGAGCACCGGACGGGCGGGGACCCCGGTCTCGGTGAATGCGGCTTCGGGCGCCCTGAATATCGCCGGCGCCGACGAAATGCTGATCGGTCGGGGCCCCGATCAGGTCATCGGCATGAGCTACAGCAGCACCAGCGGCTTTGGCTGGCTGCAGAATTGGGGCCGCAGCGCCTACGGCCTGACCGGTACCGTCAACACGGCCGGCAGCACGGTCAAGATGTCGGGCGAATATTACGACTCGCCCGTCTTCACCTACGACTCCGCCCGTGGCGCCTATGTCTCCAAGGAGGGCGCCGGCGCCTATGACGAGCTGAAATTCGCCAACGGCGTGTGGGCCTTTACGGACGGCAACACTCAGACCACCGATTATTACGAATTCCAATATGCTGCCGGCTATTTCGCGATCACCCGCAGGGTCGATTCGGACGGGAACACCCAGACCTACACCTATAACGGCAACCAACTGTCGAGGATCACGAACGCCAACGGCGACTATACCGAGATGTCGTACGTCTCGGGCACGGTATTACCGACCGAGATCAAGACCTTCTATGCGAACGGCGGCGGTACCTCCTCTTTGACCCGGGTCCGCTACACCTATGACGCGTCCAACCGGGTGGCGAGCACCATCGTCGACCTCTCGCCGACCGACAATTCGATCGCCGACGGCAAGACCTATGTCACCAGCTACACCTATGACGGCACCAGCAAGCGCATCGCGTCGGTCACCCAGGCGGACGGGTCCGTTCTCGCCATCGCCTACGACGCCTCGGGCCGGGTGCTGACGCTCACGGAAACCATCTCGGCGGGGGTCGCGCGCACCACGACCCTCGCTTATTTCGCGGGCTACACGACCGTCACCGACGCGACCGGCGGGGTCACCAGGCTCGACTATGACGCTCAGGGACAGCTGACCAAGATCACCCAACCGCCCGCCCTCTCCGGCGCGGCCTCTCAGATAGTCCAGTTCGCCTACAATTCGAACGGCGACGTCACCAGCACCACCGACGCGCTCGGCAACACCACCACCTTCACCTATGATTTCGAACGGCAACGTGCTGACCGAGACCGACCGCCTCGGCAACACCGTCACGCGCAGCTACAGCGCCAAGAACGAGCTCCTGACCGAATGGCGCTACGGCTCCTACCGCTGGGGCGATGCCGGCCAGCTCGCCACGCGCTGGGCCTACGATTCGGAAGGCCATCTTCGCTACAAGCTCGACGCCGATTCCGGAGTGACCGAATATCGCTACACGCCGGCCGGCGAACTCGAGATGGTGATCGAGTATCCGGAGCAAGCTTATACCGGCTCGCTGCCCTTTCCGAACTCGGTGATCACCGAGGCGCAGCTCAACGCCTGGCGCGATGCGATCCCCAACCGAAGCTCGACCAAGATCACCTACAACACGTACGACGCGCGCGGCAATCTGACCTCGGTCAGCCGCTATACGAGCACTCTCGTGGGCGGCTGCGATCACCGCCGCCGACGGCTACAACCGCACCGTCTACATCTACGATCAGGCCGGCCAGCTGCTCTCGAGCCAGACCGACGGCGAGTATGCGGAAACCTTCGTTTACGACGGCCTCGGGCGCGTGGTCGCCTCGACGGATCGCAACCTGGCCACGACCAGCATCGTCTTCAACGACGCCGCGACGCAGACGGTGGTGACTTTGGCCAGCGGCTACGTGAAGACCTCGACCTACAACAAGGTCGGCAATCTCGTCAGCGAAACGCAATCGGGCAGCTACGTCGTCCCCGGCTCCGCCGCCAGCCACAAATATGACAAGCTCGGCCGGCTTCGGATGTCCACCGACGCCTCCGGCTTCAACACATATTTCGTCTACGACAAGGTCGGGCGGCTCGTCGCCGAGGTCAATCATCGCGGCGACCTCGTCGAATATAAGTATGACGCCAACGACCGGCTGGTCGCCACGATGCGCTATATAAACGGGGTCACCGGCGCCAACCTCACGACCCTCGCCAATCCCGATTCCGCCATCGAGATGTCGACGCTTCGCCCGGCCTGGCATCCCTGGGACGTGTCGAGCTGGACGACCTACGACAAGGAGGGCCGGGTCACCTCGACGATGGACGGAACGATCCGGACCTACGAATATGACGCGTCGGGCCGGCTGGTCAGAACCGTCGCTTATTATAACGGCCTCGACTGGAACCAGATCGCTCGCCTTCCAGGCCAATCCGCCGGCTACGCCGGTCATTCCCGACCGCCGATGCCCGCGACGTCGTCACCCGCATCTTCTACGATGCCCTCGGGCGGGTGATCGGGACGCTCGACGGCGAAGGCTATTTGACCTTCAATGTCTACGACCTGGCGGGGCAGCTGGTCGAGCGGATCGCCTATTTCAACCGGTCGGACCCCGCCTATCGGGCCACCGGCGTGACCGGCGCGCTGATCGCGACCCAGCCGGGCAGCGACAACGACCGCCGCACCCATTTCGTCTACGACGCCCAGGGGCTGCTCCGCTACGAGGTCGACGCGCACAACCAGGTCGTCGAATATAATTACAATGCCGCGAACAAGCTGATTTCGACCACCCGCTATGCGGGCAGCATCGCCGCCACGACCGACTATACCTGGGACAATGTGAAGGCGCTGGTCACGAGCTCCGGCCTCGCCTCGGCCGCCGCCACCCGCCGAAGCTGGAACGTCTACAACGATTCCGGCCAGCTCTCCTACGCGATCGACCCGGAAGGCGCGGTCGCCGCCTATTTCTACAACAATAGCGGCCAGGTGACGAAGACGGTGCAGTTCGCCGTCGCTCGGCCGACGTCGGCCTGGCCCGACTCCAGCACGATGAATGCCTGGTCCGGCGGTCAGAATGCCAACGCGGCCAATCGCGTCACCCGCTTTTATTATACGGCCGCCGGGCAGCTCAAATTCACCGTCGACGCCGAAGGCTATATCAGCCGAACCGACTATGACGGGGCCGGGCGGACGATCGGCCAATATCGCTGGGGCAATCCGGTCTCGGTCAGCGATTCCACGACCATCGCCAATGTCGACGGGCTCCAGGGCGGAGTCTGGACCGGCGAGTCGTACACTTACGAGTTCGGAGGCCCGCTCACCGACGTCTACAACGCCGAAGGCGGCTGGTACCGTTACAATTATTTCCAGACCGGCCTGAAGATAATGGAGTGCAACGTCTGGGCGGACTCGAACTACACTTACTACAATTACGACAATTTCGGACGGATCGCCTCTCAGACCAACGCGACCGGAACGGTGGAAGGCGGGTTCGTCCAATATGCCTATGACGGCCTGGGCAACGTCAAGACCGTCACCGACGCCCGCGGCTACGCCACCAACCGCACTTTCGACAAGTTGGGGCGGGTGCTGACCGAGACCGACGCTCTGGGCGGGGTGGTCGCTTACGAATATAGTGCGTTCGGCGAGGTGACGAAGGTCACCGACGCGCGCGGTTTCGTCACCACCAAGGCCTATGACCGGCTCGGCCGGCTGGTCAGCACCACCGACGCGTTGAGCAACGTCACCACGAACAGCTACGACGTCTTCGGCGACCTCTTGACCGTCACCCGCGGCGCCGCCACGACCAGCTTCGACTATGACCGCCTCGGCCGGGTGGTGAAGACCACCGACGCCGAGGGCTATTACGAGCAATATACGCTCGACGCCTTCGGCAACCGCATCGCCGTGCGCAACAAGCTCGGCGGGATCGTCGCCAACAGCTTCGACCGGCGCGGGCTGCTCGTCGCCGAGATCCTGCCGATGTCGTCGGTGAATTCCGCCGGCACCGTCGTTTCGAGCGTCGTCACCAACACGTTCCAATATGATTCGAACGGCAACCGCACCCGGAAGATCGAGGCGTTCGGCCTCGCCGAAGCGCGCACCACCACCTATTTCTACGACCGCCTCGACCGTCTCGTCGAGACCCGCGGCGACGCCGTCTGGACGATGAATTCCGACTGGGTCAATTCGACCGTCGCGACTCCGAGCGAGAAGCTCAAATACGACCAGCGCGGCCGGGTCACCGAGCGCACCGACGCGCTCGGCGGGCGGACCCTTTATTATTACGACCAGATGGGCAACGTCACCGCCGAGATCGGCGCCGCCGGCACCTACACCGCCTTCACCTACGACAAGAACGGCAACGTCCTCACCCGCCGGGTCTATGGCACCGCGGTGACGCTTCCGGCGACGGCCGGAGGCGCGGCGCCCGCCGCTCCGGGCGGCGCCTGGCGCGAGACCGTCCATACCTATGACGCGCTCAACCGGCTGAAGACGACCAGCGTCGCCAACATCCGCACCGGCGCCTGGAACGGCACCGCCTACGCGACCAACGCCTCGGCGACGGTGACGACGAGCCTCGACTATGATGCGTCCGGCAACGTCGTTCGGACGGTCGACGGCAACGGGGTCGCCGCTTTCGCTTATTACGACAAGCAGAACCGCAAGATCGCGGAGGTCGACCGCGAGGGCTATCTCACCTTCCTGACGCTCGACGGCGAAGGCAACGTCACCCGCGAGGACCGCTACGCGACGGCCGTCGCCGGTGCCGCCGTCGCAAGCGATCCCAACGCGCTTCGCACCGCCGCCGGGGCGACGTCGCGAGTCACCTTGTTCACCTACGACAAGAACGGCCGCCGGCTCACCGAGACCCGGCTCTCGGTCAATTCCAACGCCCTCGACGGCAACGGCAACGTCGTCGCCGGCGCCGCCAATTCGATCGTGTCCTATGCGTATAACGGGCTCGGCGAGGTCATTCAGAAGACCGAGGCCAATGGCGACTATATCAGCTACGCCTACGATTCCACCGGCCGCCTCATCCACGAGAACCGAGCGGCCTATACCGACCAGAACGGCGCGAGCGTCCGGCCGACGATCAGCTATTCCTATAACGGCCTCAACGAGCTCAGCCTGACCCGGCAGGGCGGGGTGGCGGCCGCGGCCGGCGACCGGATCACCCGCTACACCTACGGCGCGGGCGGCCGGGTCGAGACGATGACCGACGCCAACGGCGCCATCTACACTTATTATTACGACGTCGCCGGCAACACCAAGCGCGAGAGCTATTCGCGCTACAAGGCCGACGGCAGCTACACGATCGACAGCCTGCTCTACACGCACGACCAGCTCGGCCGGGTCGCCTCGCAGGGCCTGGCGAGCTGGAACGGCTCCGCCTGGGTCCATGGCGACCGCCAGAACACCGCCTACAACGCCTTTGGCGAGGTCGCCCAGCGCGGAGTCAACGGCATGTGGCAGGAGCAGCTGACCTACGATAGCGCCGGCCGGCTCGTCAAAAGCAACTCGGGCGACGGCGTCTGGCGGTTCTTCGCCTATGACGGCAACGGCAACCAGACCCTGACGCTCGAGAGCGAGGGCGCCGACCTGTCCGCCTCGACGGTCGACCAGGCGATCGCGGCGGCGACCGCGGGCGGCTCGGTCGGAGGCGCCTGGGTGGACACCATCAACGCGGCGATCGCGGTCTTCGACAAGCGCGGCCAGCAGACCGCCACCCGGCTTCCGTTCCGCGAGCTCAAGGCCGGGACGATCCAGACCGTGACCAGCGCGCGTACCTACAATGCCTATGGCGAGGTGACGAGCGAGACCGACAGCCGCGGCTTCGTCACCGACTTCGTCTACAACATGATGGGCCGGCTCACCCAGAAGCTGAGCCCGAACGTCGCCTACACCAGCGCCTCGGGAGCCACTTCGAGCGCCCGACCGACCGAAAATTATTATTACGACGTCTCGGGCCGGATGATCGCCGCCGACGACGCCAACGGCAACCGGGTCCGCCGAGCGCTCCTCGCCGGCTCCGGCCATGGCGGCTCGGAAGCCCTGGTCACCGCCGAATATCATGCCGACGGCGGTATCTTCCGCACCTGGTACGACGTCTTCGGAGACGCCCGGATCCTCAGGGACGAGCTCGGCTACGACGAGGTCCGCACTTACGACGCCATGGGCCGGCTCACCCAGCAGAACCACCGCGGCGGACTGCTCGTCGATTATTATGCCTACGACCTGCTCGGCCAGCGCACCAAACACTCGAACTCGCTGCTCGGCGCCTACAATGTCGAGACCACCGACTACGACATGCAGGGCCGGGTCACCACCCAGGTGACGTTCGGCGGCGACACCACGACGACCAGCTACACCTGGAACGGCGCCATCGCGACGACGGGATTTGGCGGTTACGGCGGCTGGACCAAGGCCGTCTATCGCGCCGGGGTGGGCAGCAACACGACCCAGATGGACGTTCACGGCCGCGACGTATCGAGGACCGACGCCGGCGGCCACGTCACCAGCTTCGGCTACGACAAGGCCGGCCGACTCGTCTCGCAGTCCGGCTATGCCGGCCAGTCGCAGTCGACCAGCTACTTCAACACCGGCCGGGCCTGGCAGATCGTCGATACCGCCGGCACCGGCAACCAGATCACCGCCACCTTCGGCTACGATTCCGGCGGCTACCGCACCTACGAAGGCTATGCCGGAACGGTCTATGCGTTCAAGCACGACACCGGCTACCACAGCGCCGCCTACCAGACTCTCCAGAACGCGACGATCGACTATGACGCGCTCGGCCGTGTCATCGCCTTCACCGATCGCGATGCGAGCAACAACGTCCGGCTGACCTACACCAACCTCTACGACCTGGCCGGCAACGTCCGCCGAACCACCTCGTCCTTCCCCAACATCGCCTATCCGCAATATGCCGGCCAGACGACCGATTACTGGTTCGCCTATGACAGCATGAACCGGATGACGATCGCCAACGGCCAGCTGTCGGGCGGGGCCGTCGTCGCCGGCGGCTATGAGGGCGTCGCCATCACCTACGACGCCGCCGGGCGCCGGCGCAGCGCCACCCAGCGCGTCGCCATGACCGGCTACGCCCAGGTCTGGGTTCCCTATTCGGGCGGCGGCGGCGGCCCGCCTTATGAAATCGAGATGCCGGAAGACACCGGCAACGGCGAATACGTGTGGCAGCAGAGCAACTACATGGGCAACCGGCGCGAGGATTACGAATATCGCGCCGACGGCTATCTGATGAACGTCCTCCACGCCGACGAAGGCTATTACGACGCCGGCGGCTATACCGAAGCCAACGGCGTGATGGGCGCCGCCGCGCTTCGATCCTTCAATTATCGCGACGCCATGGGCCGGGTCACCCAGTATCAGGAGCTGAACGGCGGCAGCGTAAACTACAACCGCTACAACATCGCCTATGACGGCGCCTCGCGGGTGACCTCCGAGGTGCTCAGCCAGAAGAAGCTCGAGAACAGCGTCTGGAACACCTACACCTCGACCACCACCAACAGCTATTACGGCCCCGGAGGCGCGCTCAGCTACAGCTCGGCGAGCACTCTCAAGAGCTGGTATAACGGCAGCTCGACCACCGGCAGCTCGACTTCCTACACCTATGCGATCTGGGACGACGCAAGGGTGGCGAGCTCGACCTACGATTCCAACACGAGCAGCGGCTCCAATCCGCTGTGGGTCTCCACTTATTATTATGACGGCGCCGGCCGCTTGGCCTCGGTCAAGATCGACGACGATCGCGATCGCACCGTCTCGTTCGCGAGCAACCCGAACGGCCAGGTGCTGAGCCGGATCGAGCGAAGCGCCGCCACCAACAATCCCAACGATTTCTATTATTTCCTCGACGGCGCCCAGGTCGGCGAGCTCACCAATAACGGCAATCACGATCCGAGCCGCGATACGTATTCGGGCATCTACGTCACCCGCAACTGGAACTTCAACACCAGCGCCGCCCTCCAGCCCTTCCGCTGGAACACGGCGACCGGCATTACCGCCGGTCAGTTCGGAGGCTCGGGCTACGACCCGGTCAATCCCAATCTCGATGGGCATGAGGGGCACCGACAGCCGCTATACGGTCCGCGAAGGCGACACCCTCCAGGGCATCGCCGCCAGCGTCTGGGGCGACTCCTCGATGTGGTACATGATCGCCGAGGCCAACGGCCTGTCGGGCGCACAATCCCTCGCCGCCGGCTCCAGCCTGATCATCCCCGACAAGCTCGTCAACATCCACAACAGCTCGAAGACGTTCGAGGTCTACGACCCGAACCGGGCGCTCGGCGAGCTCAGCCCGACCGAAGCCAAGCCGCCGAAGAAGGCCAACAAGTGCGGCATGCTCGGCATGATCATGCTGGTCGCCGTTGCGGTAGCGGTCACCGTGGTGACCGCCGGCGCGGCGGCCGCCATCGCCGCGCCGGGTCTCTCACTGGCTCAGGGAATCGGCGTTGCGCTCGGCGGGAGCGCGGTACTGGGCGCAACGACGGTCAGCGCGACGACCATAGGTCTCGGCGTCTTCGGCGCGATCGGCGCGGCGGCGGGCAGCATTGTCAGCCAGGGGCTTGGCGTGGCCACGGGGCTCCAGAACAAGTTCAGCTGGAAGGGCGTCGCCATGGCCGCCATTGGTGGCGGCGTCGGTGGTGCTTTGGGCAACGTCATTAAAGGAGCGAGCCTCGTTGCCGGCGCCGCGCGCGGAGCGCTCGGCAGCGCGCTGACTCAGGGCATCGGAGTTGCGGTCGGTCTTCAGAAGAAGTTCGACTTCGCTGGAGTCGCCGCGGCGGGACTGAGCGGAGGGGTCGGAGCCCATCTTGGCAAGTCATTAGGCGCGGGCCAACTGACGGACCTCTCGGCGCGCAACATCTCGGTCAACCTGACCACGTCGGCCGCCAGCGCCATCGTCAATGCCGCTACCCGTAGCGTCATTCAGGGCTCTGACTTCGGCGACAATCTAATGGCGGCGCTTCCGGACGTGATCGGGTCGACAATCGGGAACATAATTGCTTTTGGGGTTGCCAGTACCAGAGAAATGAATCCTGCGGTCGATCCGATCGTTGAAGAGGGAGAGCCGCAGGCGGCATCTACGACTGTTTCTGCGGAAGATCGAGCTGAACTGGCAGACAACGTCGTCCCCACGGCGCAATCTAGAGACGTGCAAGCTACGGCGGCCGAAATGTTGCGTCGACGGGAGATAACGAATGAGGATATCTTGGCGGCGAGACAAGCTGTCCAAGAAGTGCTACGGGGAGCTGCAATGCGCGGTGCTGCGTCCCCTGAGCTTGCCGATACCGTCTTCCTTCGCGTTCTCAGAACACGGGCGGCAGACCGCGTCGAGTTGGGTTATGCTCCAGCGTCGGATGGGCGGGCATTGAGTCGACGTGAAATCGCGTTGGGGCAGCGCGCCGTTCCGGACGTGGATTTGTCGAATGTGAGAATCTATCAAGGCGACCAAGGAAATATGATAGTTCGCCGGGCATTCGCGAATGGCAATCCCGCAATTACTATCGGAGACTCAATTTATTATCAAAGGGCACTTCGAGACTTCACCTTAACTTCTGACGGAGTCAGGTCTTTTGTTCATGAGTTGAAACACGTGTGGCAGTATCAAACATATGGAACTGCATTTGTTTTTGGAAAAGTAACTGGTGACTATCTTCGATACGGGGAGAGCGGAGCTTATCAGTACTATAATCATGGCGCCATGGCCTATCATAGGAGGCCATTTGAAGCGCAGGCTCAAATAGCAGGTGACTACGCACGATTCCGTGAGACAGGGCAACTCCCAACCTATAATATTGGCGGGCGACAACAGGAGATTAGTCGGCGTCAATTAGAAACCTATGCTAGGGGTTCTGGAATTTATGGCAGATAAAGTTGACGGGTTATGGATAGGGGGGTGGGCTGTGATGCTCGCCCTTTCTGGGTGCGAACAAGGTACTGAGGCACTGATTGATGTACGTAGTAATAGTGATATCTTGTTTTCGATTCCTGAGAAAGAAGCGCAGCATTATTGTATAAACTCAGTCGAGGTCCGCCGATATGTTGGCGGTACGCAGTCAATGAACTATGAAGTTAGCTGGCGTATCAAGCTGAAGCCAGGACAAAGCGGGCCCTGCGACTCGCAAATAAATTATCCTAAGACTCCCGCCACTTTTGTGACGGAGGTGAACTCGGAGCAACTCACTGCTGGTGAATATGTTGTCGTTATCGATGGAGGGATTGGCACCGCCTCGGGTGAGTTTACAATTCCGGCGAGTCCCAGGAATAAGTCAGAAAAATAGTTGGAGTTCAACGAAGGACTCATAACGCCATTAACACCAACTTTTCCGGACCGGATGAAACGACATTCGAGGGGCTGACCAATCGAACATTGGCTTCGTGAAGGTCGAGGCATTCCACCACCAGGCGCTGGCGGACCAGCAAGCGAAAGCGGCCAAGGCTCGAGAATCCGCCCCGCCGCCGACCGTCCCGAGGCCGCCTGGCCTCGGTCAAGATCGACGACGACCGCGACCGCACCCTCTCGTTCGCGAGCAACCCGGGCGGCCAGGTGCTGAGCCGGATCGAGCGAAGCAACGCCACCAACAATCCCAACGATTTCTTCATTTCCTCGACGGGGCGCAGGTCGGCGAGCTGACCAATTGAGCCTGTCCTGAGCGCCCGCCCTTCGGGCAGTCGAAGGGGCAATCACGATCCGAGCCGCGACACCTATTCGGGCATCTACGTCACCCGCAACTGGAACTTCAACACCAATGCCGCCCTCCAGCCGTTCCGCTGGAACACGGCGACCGGCATTACCGCCGGCCAGTTCGGAGGCTCGGGCCAACCCGACCTCGATGGGCATGAGGGGCACCGACGGCCGCTACACCGTGCGCGAAGGTGACACCCTCCAAGGCATCGCCGCCGGCGTCTTCGGCGATGCCTCGCTCTGGTACATGATCGCCGAGGCCAACGGCCTGTCGGGCGCACAATCCCTCGCCGCCGGCTCCAGCCTCATCATCCCCGACATCCACAACAGCTCGAAGGCTAGGCCGCCATGGCCGTCATCGTCACATAGTCGAGCTTGCCGGTGCCGAGCACGGGGAGCGAGTCCAGGATCCTGATGTCGCGGGGGATCATCGAGCTCGGTGACTCCGTTCGTCCGAGCCCAGGCCTGAATCGCTCTCGCGTCGGCGTCCTTGCGGGTGGTGAACAGGACGAGCTGCTCTCCCTTGCGCGGATCCGGACGGGCGACCACGGCGTGATCGGCCTCCGGCCACAAGGCGGCGGCATAGCCCTCGACCGCCGGCAGCGACACCATCTCGCCGCCGATCTTGGCGAAGCGTTTGGCGCGCCCGCGGATCGTGACGAAGCCCTCCGGGTCGATAGTCGACGATGTCGCCGGTGTCGTGCCAGCCGTCCCTGGGAGGCTGGAGCAGGCCGGGCTCGTCGACCTTGAGATAGCCCGCCATGATGTTGGGTCCGCGGATCTACAGCCGGCCGCCTGTCGCTATCCCCGGCACCGGCTCGAGCTCGGCCTCGATTCCGGGCAGCAGCCGCCCGACGGTGCCGGCGCGGTAGTGCATCGGGGTGTTGACGGCGATCACCGGGCCCGCCTCGGTCGCGCCGTAGCCCTCCAGGATGCGAAGGCCGAATTTCTCCGACCAGGTCTTGCGGGTCTCTTCCCTGCACCCGCTCGGCGCCGGCGAAGATGTAGCGCAGCGAGTAGAAGTCGTAGCTGTGCGCCATCCGCGCATAGCCGGCGAGGAAGGTGTCGGTGCCGAACAGGATGGTCGCGTTGGAATCGTAGGCGAGGGCCGGGACGATCCGGTAGTGGAGCGGGCTCGGGTAGAGCAGGGTCTTCACCCCGTTGAGGATCGGCAGCAGGGTCCCGCCGGTGAGTCCGAAGCTGTGGAACACCGGCAGCGCGTTGAGCACCATGTCGGAGGCGTTGAAGTCGATCCGGGCGGCGAGCTGGTGGCAATTGGCGAGCAGATTGCGGTGGCTGAGCACGACGCCCTTGGGCAGCCCTTCGGAGCCGCTGGTGAACAGGATCACCGCGGGGGCGTCCGGAGCGACCTTCGCGCAGCTCGCGGACCGGGGCGAAGCGGCCGGCCAGCCCCGCGCGCAGCTTGGCGCCGGCGCCGATGCCGGCGCCGATATCCTCGAGATAGAGGATCGCAAGGCCTTCCGCTTCCAGCCCGCGACGCCACCTCGCCGCAGCTTCGCCTGGTCGACGAAGGCGCGCGCGGTGACGATCGTCCGGATCTCGGCCGCCGTGCACGCCGCTTTCAGATTGGCGAGGCCGGCGGTGTAGTTGAGCATCGCCGGGACCCGCCCGCTCGCCTGCAGGGCGAAGAAGGTCACCGCCACGCCCGCGACGTTGGGCAGCAGCACGCCGATCGCCTCGCCCGGGCGCGCTGCATCCGAGCCAGCGGCCGGGCGAGGGCGAGGCTGGCGGCGATGAGCCGGTTGTAGCTCAAGGGCGCGCGCTTCACGTCCTCGACCACCGCCGCCTTGCCGCCGTGGATCCGCCGGGCGTCGAGCAGGGCCTCGAACAGGGTCCGGTCCGATTGGAGGTGGCGAAGATCATCTCGCTCATTTCGTCGTAGAGGCGCCGGCCGGCGATCGCCCGGCGCGCGCGGGCGCTCATCTCGCCGGCGATCGCGAATCGCCGCGGCGGCAGGAGGGTCAGTCGGATCTTCGGGAAGGTGCGAAGCCGCACCTTGCCGCGGAGGCGCGAGAAGGGGGAATATTGGGCTCCGTCGATGCGCACCGGGACGATCGGCGCATCCGCCTTTGTCGGCGACCATTCCGGGACCGTCGAACACCTTCATCAGCGCGCCGGTGACGGTGATCCGTCCTTCCGGGAAGATGACCAGGGTCCGGCCTTCCTTCACCGCCCGGACCATCGCCTTGGCCGACATCGGATTGGTCGGATCGACCGGGAAGGCCTCGAACAGGCCGAGGAACGGCCGCACCCACCAGGCGCGGGCGATCCTTGTGTGGATGGCGAAGGTCGGCTTGCCCGGAAGGAAGGCGGCGAGCAGCACGGCGTCGAGGAAGGAGACGTGGTTCACCACGATTACGGCGCGCTCGCCCGGGCCGGGGCATGTTTTCACCGCCCGCGACCTCCACCCGGTAGAGCAGCCGCAAAACGGCCCGTAGCAAGCTCTTGATCACCGTCTCGGGGAGCAGCCAGCAGGAGATCAGCGCGACGGCGAGAGTCGCCGCCCCGAGGAGGCCGATGATGGCGGGGACCGAGACGCTTGCGCCCAGCAGCAAGATCAGGATTCCCACCAGGAGGACGCTGACGGCCGCGTTGATGATGTTGTTCGCGGCGATGGTGCGCGAGCGTTCCCCGGCGGGGCTGTGGGTCTGAAGGATCGCGTAGAGCGGGACGATGAACATGCCGCCGGCGAAGGCGATTCCGGCGAGGTCGACGAGGATCCGCCAGCTTCCCGAATTGGCCACGAACCGGCCGACGCTCGCGCCCGGCGCGGCGGGCGCGTAGCCGCGGGTCGAGAGCCACAGGTCGATCATGAAGCCCGCGAGGACGAGGGCCGAGATGGGCACGTAGCGGGCCGACACCTCGCCCTTGAGCAGACGGTTCACCGCCATCGAGCCGAGCGCGATGCTGATCGAGAAGACGAGCAGGAAGAGGGTGGCGACCTCCTGCCGGCGCCTGGAGCACGTTGCCGACCAGAGGCGCGAACTGGGCGAGGAGGACGGCGCCGACGGCGAAGAACCAGCTGATCCCGAGGATCGAGAGCCAGACGCCCGGCCCGTGCCGAGCCGACTTGAGGATCTGCCAGGTGCTCCGGAAGACGTTGAGATCGACCCTGAGCCCGGGCGCCGTCGCCGGCGCGCTGGGCACGGCGAGGCTGGCGAGGAAGCCGGCGACGGCGAGCCCGGTCGCGACCAGCCCCGCCTCCCAGGGCGGGACGATGCCGCCGAGCAGCTGGCCGCCGACGATGGCGATGAAGGTGCCGGCCTCGATCAGGCCGGTGCCGCCCATGATCTCGTCGCGGCCCAGATGCTGGGGCAGGATCGAATATTTGACCGGGCCGAACAGGGTCGAATGCATGCCCATCAGGAACAGGCTGCCGAGCAGCATCGGCACCGACTGAAGCCAGAAGCCGGCAAGCGCGACGAGCATGATGAGGATTTCGGCGAGCTTGACGGCCCTGACCAGCCTGGCCTTGTCCCAGGCGTCGGCGATCTGGCCGGCGATCGCCGAGAACAGGAAATAGGGAAGGATGAACAGGCCGGTCGCGACCGTCGCGAGCATCTCCGCCTTCGCCGGCTCGGCCGCGTAGAGCCCGAAATTGGCGAGGAACAGCAAGGCGAACTTCAACAGATTGTCGTTGAAGGCGCCGAGGAACTGGACCGCGAACAGCGGGCCGAAGCGGCGCTTGCCGAGCAATGAGAGATCAGGCGCGGACATGAAAATTCCCCATGAAGAAACTCTGTGGGTAGCGGGCGGTCATGGCAATAAGCCTAAAATGATCACTGTTCAATTAAAATAATAGACAGTGTTCAATTATATCGGCAAAGGGCTCCCATGGGCAGACGATCGGACCATAGCCGCGCCGAGCTCGAGCGGATGATCCTCTTCGAAGGGCACAGGCAGCTGGCCGAGGTCGGCTTCTCGCGCTTCTCCGCGCGCGAGGTCGCCAAGCGGATCGGCTATTCGATCGGCACCCTCTACAACGTGTTCGGCAGCCACGACCGCCTGATCCTGGCGATCAACACCCGGACGTTCCGGCTCTGGGCCGACCATCTGCGGGAACGGCTGGACTCGTCGGGCGGCGACCGCATCCGAACCCTCGTCGAAGGCTATTTCAGCTTCGCCCGGGAGAATCCGAACCTGTGGATGGCGATTTACGACCACCGCCTGCCGCCGGACGTCGCCATGCCGCCCGAATATGAGGCCGAACGGGCCGAGCTCACCGAGATCGTCACGAAGGAAGTCGCCGAGGCCCTTCCGGAGCCGGAACGCGCCCAGGCCCCCCGCCTCGCCCGCTCGCTGATCGCCACCGTGCACGGCCATTGCACCTTCGCCCTCAACGGCACCTTCGCGCTCATGGGGGAGGCCGAGCCGCTCGAGCTGGCGCTGGCCCGGGTGCGCGAGTCGCCGATGCCCGCCCAAGCCTGCTGACGCTGAAAGAAAATGGTCGGGGAGAGAGGATTCGAACCTCCGGCCCCTGCCTCCCGAAGACAGTGCTCTACCAGGCTGAGCTACTCCCCGACCGGATCCGGCTCGAAGGCCGCCCGGGAGACAGGCCGCGCTCACTAACGGAGGCTTCCCGGGAGCGCAAGCGCCTCGTCCGGCGTCGCCGCCCTCGACGAACCGACCGAATCCTCGCGCCGGGCCGCCTCCCCGGACCGTCGAAGGGCCTGCCGCCCCTTGCGCCGGGATAATACGGGGAAACAATACCTGTTTCTCGGTCGAATTAGGTATTGTGTCCCCGTATTAAACGGTGTCCCCGTATTAAACGATGCGCCCGGCGACGGCGCGCGCTCGGCGCCCCTCGGGTTTGTTTCACGATGTCAAAGAGCCCCTGCCAGTCCGCGACTCGGCCAGAAGAACAATATAGGAACGACACGACCCGAAATCTCCTTCACATGCGTCCGTTCCGGAAGTTGCACCGGATCAGCCTACCGCCCCAGCGCCGCGATCATCTCGGCGATGCTGGTGAACTTCTCGCGCGGGCTGCCCTCGCGGGCTCGGCCGGTCTCGGCCGCCTCGATGCGCTGCCAGTCGCGGAAGGCGACCGGCTCGACCCCGCGGGCGTGGAGCAGGGTGTCGAGGCCGGGTCCTCCGGTTCGGCTCCCGCCCCCGGGCGGGAACGCATTATGGATCGTCTCGGCGACCTCGAAGCCGTCGGGGCGGTTGGTTCCGATCGTTCCGGTCGGCCCGCGCCGGGCCCAGCCGACGCAATAGAGGTTGCCTCCGATCACCCCGTCCCGATTGGCGAAGCGGCCCCGGCCATGCTCGTAGGGGACGCCCTCGATCGGGGGGGTCTGGTAGCCGATGCAGCTGATCACGAGGCCGCAGTTTATGGCGTAACGCTCGCCGGTCCCGACCGACCTCAGGTCGGCGCCGAGCTCGGTGCGCTCGACGATCAGCCGCTCGACCCTTCCCTCGCCCTCGACCGCCACCGGCATGGCGAAGAAATCGAAGTCGATCCTCTTGGCCTTGTCCTGCGGCAAATCGGCGAAGCTGCGCAAATGGGTGACCGACTTGCGCATCCCGGGCTCGAGCAGGGCATCGTCCCCCTCGGGCGGGAAGTCGGCGAGGTCGACGCTCGGCGCCGCGCCCTCGAGATGGCCGAGCTCGCCCAATTCCTTGGGAGTCATCGCGATCTGGTGAGGGCCGCGCCGGCCGAGCACGTGGATCGTCCGGATCGCGCTTCCCTCGAGCGCGTCGAGGGCGCGGCCGACAATGTCGGAGCCGACGAACTCGGCCCGGGTCTTGGCGAGGATCCGGGCGACGTCGAGGGCGACGTTGCCGTTGCCGATCACCGCGGCGGCGGGCGTGTCGAGCGGCGGGTCGAGGTCGGCGAAATCGGGATGGCCGTTATACCAGCCGACGAAGGCGGCCGAGCCGACCACTCCGGGCAGATCGCCGCCGGGCAAATCGAGCGGCCGGTCGTTCGGCGCTCCGGTGGCGAGGACGACGGCGTCGTAAAGCCCGGCCAGCTCGGCGACGGTGACGTCGGGCCCGACGCAGACGTTGCCGACGAAGCGCACGTTGGCCGAGAGCGCGACCTTTTCGTAGCGCCGGTAGACCGCCTTGATCGACTGGTGGTCGGGGGCGACTCCCGAGCGGATCAGCCCGTAGGGGACGGGCAGCCGGTCGACCAGGTCGATCTGGACCTCGTCGCCGTAGAGCTTCTGGAGCGCCTCGGCGGTGTAATAGCCGGCCGGCCCCGAGCCGATGATCGCCACATGCCGCATCTGCCCGAACCCTCCGCCGTGTGCCGCGATGCTAGCGCCGCGCCGGGCGGAGGCAAGCCGCCTTTCATCGACGGTTCAGCCCGGCCGTGGCATGGGGCAGGGCATGAAGACCCCGCTCATCCTCCTCGCCGCCGCCGTCGCGGCCCCCGCGCTCGCCGGGACTCCCGTCAAGCGCGAGGAGGCCGCCATCCCGTTCGCCAACCATCCGCGCGCGATCCGCGACTTCGAGGCGCCCAGCGACGAGATCGTCTATCTCCAGGACCGCCAGAGGCGCTGGTACCGGGCGGATGTCGGCTATTGCTTCGGTCTGAAATGGGCCCACTCGATCGGCTACGACACGCGCGGCGGGATCAGTCTCGACAGCTTCGGAGCGCTGCTGGTCGACGGCCAGCGCTGCCCGATCGTCTCGCTCACCCGGAGCGACGGCCCACCGCGAAAGGCGAAGAAGAAGGGCTAGGCCCCAGCCGGTCCTTCGATACGGGCCTTCGCCATGCTCAGTCCCTACTCGGGATGAGCGGTTGGGATTATCATCTCGCTCATCCTGAGTGGCCGCTGAGCGAAGTCGAAGCGGCGTATCGAAGGACGTCACCCCTTGCTCTTGTCCTCGAGCATCGCCGCGCCCTGCTTGCGGATGAGGGGCTCGATCATTCCGCCGAAGAAGGCGAGGGCCGGAGGCAGGGTCACGGTCAGGCGCACCACCGCTTCCTGGATGTCGATCCGGGCGGCGACCTGCTGGCCCATCGCGCCGATGTCGAGGTCGAGCCGGTCGCCGGTCCAGCGCGAGCCGACCTGGGCTCCGCCCGGTATATGGTCGGTCAGCCTGCCGACGTTGCGCTCGATCCGGCGCCGCGCCTCCTCGGCGCCGAGTTTGTGGGGAAGGTCGACGGTCAGGGGATTGCTCATGAAGGCGCCCTTAGCGGCGCGGGCGCCTCCTCTCCAAGGCTTTTTGCCCAGGGCTTTTTGGGCTGTGGTGCCGCGGGCACAGTCGCCGCGCTTTCTTGCGTTGCAGCAGAAAACCCTTCCCTGGGCCGCATATTGCCATAAGCTGGAGCGGAATGGCGGCGGGGGTCGCCTGTTTCAGGGGGAAATCAAATGGTTCGCACGTCCCGCGTCGCACTGCTGACGGGCCTTTCCGCGCTGGCGCTCACCGCCGCGCCCGCCTTCGCCCAGGATCCGGTCGAGGCGCCGGCCGAGGCCGAGACCGCCGACGCCCTCCCGCCCGCCGCCGGCGAGGAGATCATCATCACCGGCACCCGCCGGAGCGACCGCACCGTCGCCGACAGCCCGGTCCCGATCGACGTCATCGGCGCCGACGCCATCGCCAATTCGGGCCAGGTCGAGACCAACAAGATCCTCAACGATCTCGTCCCCTCGTTCAACTTCCCGCAGCCCTCGATCGCCGACGGCACCGACGCGTTGCGCCCGGCCACCCTGCGCGGTTTGAGCCCGGACCAGACCCTGGTCCTGGTCAACGGCAAGCGCCGCCACGTCTCGGCCCTCCTGAACATCAACGGCACGGTCGGCCGCGGCAGCGCCGCCGTCGACCTGAACACCATCCCCGGCCTCGCCATCGGCCGGATCGAGGTGCTTCGCGACGGCGCCTCCTCGCAATATGGCTCGGACGCGATCGCCGGCGTGATCAACATCCAGCTCAAGACCGCCGCCCACAGCGGCCGCATCACCACCACCTACGGCAAGTACATCACCACCCTTGACGACGTCGCCGACATCACCGGCCTTCAGACCAACGGCGGCCAGCCCTTCCTCGACCCCGCCGACACCCGAGTCTTCGCCGCCAATGCGAGCGGCGAGCGCAAGGCCCGCGACGGCGAATTCATCACGATCGGCGCCAATATCGGCGTTCCGATGGGCGACGGCGGCTATTTCAACGTCACCGGCGAATATCGCGATCGAAGCGCCACCAACCGCGCCGGCTTCGACCTTCGGCCCAATTACAACCGCCCGACCGCGGCCTTCGACCCGCGCGAGCTGACCTTCAACCGGCTCGAATTCCGCTACGGCGACGCCAAGACCGAGGACCTCAACTTCTTCGTCAACGCCATGACCCCGCTCGGCGGCGATTGGGAATTCTACTTCTTCGGCTCCTACGGCAATCGCGACGGCCTCAGCGCCGCCAATTACCGCAACCAGAATGCCGCCGCCAACCGCGACTACGGAGCGATCGCGCCGGGAACCACGCCCAACGCCGTCAATTTCGTGCCGCTGACGGCCGACGGCTTCCTTCCGTTCATCGACACCAAGCTGATCGATTATGCCGCGACCGCCGGCCTTCGCACGGTCCTGGCGGGCTGGAAGGCCGATCTGTCGCTCGGCTACGGCCACAACCAGTTCGACTATACGGTGAGGAACAGCCTCAACACGTCGTTCGGAACGGCCAGCCAGCGAACCTTCGACGCCGGCGGCCTTCGCTACGGCCAGGTCGTCGCCAATCTCGACTTCGTGCGCGAGTTCGAGGTCGGCTTCGCCAAGCCGCTCTCGGTCGCTCTCGGCGGCGAATATCGCAACGAGAATTTCAAGATCCGCCCCGGCGACATCCAATCCTACGCGACCGGACCGCTGTTCCGGGCCTCCTTCGTCACGACCGCGGTGAACTGCGCGGCGCAGGGCGGCGTGTTCAACGCCGTCACCAACGTCTGCAGCTTCCCCGGCCGGGCGGCGCCGGCGGGCGCCCAGGGTTTCCCCGGCATCCCCGCGACCAGCGCCACCGACCGCAGCCGCCACAGCTGGGCCGCCTATCTCGAGCTCGACACCGATCCGTTCGAGGATTTCACTTTGACCCTGGCCGGCCGAGTCGAGAATTTCTCCGACTTCGGAACCACGATCAACGGCAAGGTCGCCGCCCGCTACGAGCTGGTCGAAGGCTTCGCCCTGCGCGGCTCGGTGTCGAACGGCTTCCGGGCGCCGTCGCTTCACCAGCAATTCTTCACCACCACCTCGACCAACTTCATCAACGGACTTCCGGTCGACATCAGCACGCTCGCCGTCGACGCCCCCGTCGCCCGGGCGCTCGGCTCGCGCGATCTCGATCCCGAAAAGTCGCTCAACATCAGCCTGGGAGCGACCGCCAACCCGCTTCGCGGCCTCACCCTCACCGTCGACGCCTATCAGATCAAGATCGACGACCGCATCGTCCTCACCGAGAATCTGGGTGCGGCCGGAAGCGGCACCGCCGCGGTCAACGCCGCGGTCAAGGCGCTGCTCGACGCCAACGGCTTCCAGAGCGTCGGAGCGGCCCGTTTCTTCATCAACGGCCTCGACACAAGGACCCGCGGCATCGACGCCGTCGCCACCTACCGGATGGATCTGGCGAGCATGGGCAAATGGTCGCTGACCGCCGCCTATAATTACAACAAGACTCGGATCGACGCCCGGCTCAACAATCTCGGTCCGCTCGCCACCATCCCCGGAATCGTCCTGTTCGGCCGAGTCGAGGGCCTTCGCTTCACCGACGGCCAGCCGCGCGACAAGATCGTGTTCAGCGCCGACGGCGATTTCGGCGATTTCGGCCTGACCGCGCGCACCACCCGCTACGGCAAGGTCATCGCTCCGGGCGCGACCGCTCCGGTCGCCAACCCGCTCAGCCTGACCGAACTCGGCCCCGACGATATCCTCCTCGGGGCGAAATGGATCACCGACCTAGAGCTGCGTTACACCGGCCTCAAGAACGTCCAGTTCGCCGTCGGCGCCGACAACGTCTTCGACGTCTATCCGGACCGCTCGCCGATCGGAGCGCGCCCGGGCGGCGGCCAATATCCGATCAACCAATATTACCTGCCTTACTCCGGCTTCTCGCCGTTCGGCTTCAACGGCCGCTTCGTCTACGCCCGGGCCTCGCTCGACTTTTAGAATTTATCCTCCCCATCGCGAGATGGGGAGGGGGACCCCGCGTAGCGGGGTGGAGGGGTAACTGGCGCAGGCCTGTTCCAGCTACCCCTCCACCCCCCTTCGGGCGGTCCCCCTCCCCACCGCTTCGCGGCGGGGAGGATAAAACCCCGCCTTTAGCCCAGGGTGGCGAACGCTTCCGAGCTTCCTACATTAGACGCTCCCAGGAGCGTCCCCATGTCCAACACCCCCCTTTCCCGTCGCGGCCTGCTCGGCTCCGCAATGGCCGTCGCCGCGGCCGGCGGCGCCTTTCTCCTCTTCGGCCGAAGCGGCGCCCCCGCCGAGGCGGCCGAGCGGTTCGAGGTGATGAAGTCCCCGGCCGAATGGCGCCGACTGCTCGGCCCGCAGCGCTACGCCGTGCTTCGCGAGGCCCACACCGAGCGCGCCGGCTCGAGCCCGCTCGACCGCGAGCATCGCCGCGGCGCCTTCCTGTGCGCCGGCTGCGACCTGCCGGTCTACGCCTCGGCCGCCAAGTTCGACAGCGGCACCGGCTGGCCGAGCTTCACCGCGCCTCTCCCCAATGCGGTGCGCACCCGTCCCGACCGGGTCCTGCTCACGGTCCGGACCGAGGTCCATTGCCGGCGCTGCGGCGGCCATCTCGGCCACGTCTTCGACGACGGCCCGAAGCCGACCGGCAAGCGCTTCTGCATGAACGGCCTCGCTCTGAAGTTCCGCCCGGCATGACCCGGGCGACGAAGGCCCTGCTCGGCGCCCTGTTGCTGCTCGTCGGCTTCGCGATCGCCCTGAGCGCGCCTCATCCGGGCGTCGCGGCGCCCAATGCCCGGCTCGCCTCGGCGGTCTTCGCGGGCGGCTGCTTCTGGTGCACCGAATCCGATTTCGACCATATACCGGGCGTCGTCTCGACCACGTCCGGCTATTCCGGCGGCAAGCTCCTCAACCCCACCTACGAGCAGGTCTCCGCCGGCGGCACGGGCCATATCGAATCGGTCAAGGTCGTCTACGATCCCGCGAAGGTGAGCTACCAGACCCTCGTCGCCCGCTTCTTCCGGACGGTCGATCCCCTGGACGGCGGCGGCCAGTTCTGCGACCGCGGCTACCAGTATCGCACCGCCATCTTCGTCGGCAGCCCCGCGGAGCGCCGGATCGCGGAAGCGACGAAGGCCCGGGCCGCGGCCCTGCTCAAGAAACCCGTCGCCACCCTGATCCTCCCCGCCGCCCGCTTCTACCCGGCCGAGGGCTATCACCAGGATTATTACCGAAAGAACCCCGTCCGCTACAAATACTACCGCTGGCGCTGCGGCCGCGAAGCCCGCCTCGCCCAGGTGTGGGGCAAATCCGCCGGCCACTGACCCGAACTCGCGGTGCCTTTCCAGCTGGTCGCATGCCAGCGCATCTTGCGCCCTTTTCTACGGCCGCAGGCCGATATTTTTTTGAGAGAAGGCGCAACGACGCAACGGCGCGACGTAGTAAAAGCGGCTCGCCTGCCAAGTGATTTTTGGATTCCCCGGAGGGTGGCTCATGATGCCCGGGCAGTAGGCGCTTCGCGCAGACAGCACCTCTACGTCGCGCCTTTGCGCCGTTGCGCCTTTTCTCAAAAAAAGGATTCGCGGCGTTGGGCATACAGGCAAAAGGGTTAGACCATGTCCGAGGTTGAAAAGCTGGCAGCGCTGGCCATAGAATGCGGCTTCAGGATTCATCGCGACCTTGGCCCCGGATTGTTGGAATCCGTGTATGAGACCCTGCTCGCGGCCAAGCTGTCACGGGCCGGCGTCCTTGTGGAACGGCAGAAACCGATCGACATCGAATATGAGGGGATCCGCATACGCGAAGGGTTTCGCGCGGATTTGCTGATTGATCGCCGATTGGTCGTCGAGGTTAAGTCGACGGAACGGCACGCTGCGGTACACTCAAAACAGGTGCTAACCTATTTACGGCTCCTGGATTTACCTCTGGGCCTGCTGATGAATTTTGGCGGCGAGACCTTTCGCGAGGGGCTGAAGCGCGTGGCGAACCGGCACGATTCGCCGGCGTCGAAACAGCCTAAACCTGGCGGTAACCACTCCGTTCAATGAGTTCCTAACCGCGTCGCCCTAACGCGGAGCCCTCTAGCTGCACTTTGCACCGATGGGGACGAAGACGATGAGGGCACTGGGCTGGCTTGGCGACCTTCGAAGGGACCAGCGGGGCAATACGCTCGCGATCATGGCGGCGGCCTTCATTCCCATCGCCGGAATGATGGGATCCGGGCTCGACATGAGCCGCGCCTACATGGCCAAGGCGAAGCTTCAGACGGCGTGCGATTCGGCGGCGCTCGCCGCCCGCCGCCACATGTCGTCGAGCGCGATCACCCAGGCCGCCAAGGATGAGGGCAAGAAGTTCTTCGACTTCAATTTCCCGGCTGGGACGATGAAGACGAAGCCGGTGACGTTCAACATCGGAGTCAGCCAGACCAATGCCTCGGAGGTGGTGGTCACCGCCTCGACCAAGGTCCCGACCTCCGTCATGAAGCTGTTCGGAAGGACGGACATCTCCATTGCCACGACCTGCAGCGCCGACCAGGATTACGTGAACAACGACATCATGCTCGTCCTCGACGTGACCGGATCGATGTATTGCGCGGCCGGAACGGGCACGAGCTGCAGCTTCGCGGCGACCGAGCAAGCCAACAGCCGGATGTCGCGGCTGAAAGCCGCGACGGGCAATCTCTACGATGCGCTGGCCGGCGCCACCGGAGTCCGGATCCGCTACGGAATCATGCCCTATTCGATGACGGTGAACCCGAATGCGACGCTCAACGCGGCCTGGCTCCGTCCGACCAGCAAATATCACAAGTGCAAGACGGCGGGCAGCCTGTCGTGCACGACCTGGGATCCGGATACCGCCGCCGTGGCGCCGACCTCCGGGGCGACCTGCATCGAGGAGCGGTCCGACATCGGCGGGGCAGACTGGCCGATCAGGATTTCCGCCGCCGTCAGCCAGGCGGATATCGACACCGTGCCCTCGACCAACGCGCAAAAATGGCCTCGCTACGATCCGACCATAACGACCGGAGAGAACAATTCCACGTACGGTCCCACTCAATACCCGACCCTGGTCACCTTCTGCCCGTCGCCCGCGTCCAAGCTGGCGGTCTATGCAACGAAGACGGCCTACCAGACCCAGGTCAACAACGCCCTCGCCAAGGTCGGCGGCTATACCAACCACGAGCTCGGAATCATCTGGGGCATGCGCTATCTGTCGACGACGGGCTTGTTCGCCTCCGAAAACCCGGCGACCTGGGCCGTCAACGGCAAGCAGGTCCGGGTCGACAAGCATATCGTCTTCCTCACCGACGGCACGATGACGGCGGACGCCAGCAACTACAGTTCCTACGGTATTCCGAACAAGGACGCGCGCCTGACGGGCAGCGGGGCAGACCTAGACGACAAGCATAGAGACCGGTTCGCCAACGCCTGCACCCGGGTCCGCACCACCAGCGGGACGACGATCTGGGTCATCGCCCTGGACACGGGCAACGACACCGCCTCCCTCAAGGCCTGCGCTTCGGGCGACGACCATTTCTACCAGACCGACGGAAGCAACCTCGCCTCCATCTTCACCCTGATCGGCAAGGGCATCGGCAAGCTGAGGATCACCAAGTGACCCGGAAAAGCGCTTTCGTCCGCCGCCTCCGCGAGGATGAGCGCGGCGCCACGATCCTCGAATTCGGGATCCTGCTGGTGCCGCTCAGCGTGTGCCTGCTCGGAATGCTCGACGTCGGCTACATGATGTACACCAGGTCGCTGATGCAGGGCGCCCTGAACGACGTCTCGCGCCAGGCGACGGTCGAGAAGCCGGTCTTCAGCAGCAGCGGCACCACCGTCGACGCCAAGATCGACAACGCCATCAAGGCCCGCATGAACAAGCTGGTCAAGGGCGGCGCCTACACCATCACCAAGACCAGCTATTACAAATTCTCCGGCGTCGGCAAGGCGGAGAAGATGACCAAGGATACCAACGGCAACGGCAAGGTCGACAAGGCCGATTGCTGGGAAGACGTCAACAAGAACAACACGTTCGATACTTCGACCTCGGCCGGCAACGCCAGCGTCGGCGGCGCCGACGACGTCGTGCTCTACACCGTCAACGTCAAGCGGGATCGGATCACGCCGATGGCGGGCCTGATCGGCATGCCGGCGAAATACAATATCAGCGTCAAGACCCTGGTCCGCAACCAGCCCTTTGCGGACCAACCCAGACCTCCGGAGGCCTGCAAGCCATGAACGTCCGCCTTCGCCCGCCCGGCCTTCGCCCGCTCGCCCGCCTGTGGCGCGACGAGCAGGGCGTCGCCCTGATCGAATTCGCCTACGCGCTTCCGCTCATCCTCGCTTTGGGCTTCGCCGGGCTCGAGACCGCCAATCTCGCCGCCGCGCACCTCAAGGTCAGCCAGATGGGGATGATGGTCGCCGACAATGCCGGCCGGGTCATCACCCGGGTCGACGAAGCCGATATCAACGAAGTGTTCGACGGCGCCCGCCAGATCGGCGCGTCGCTCGATTTCGACGCTCACGGGCGGATCGTCCTTTCGTCGCTTCAGGACAACACGCTGACCGGCACGAACAACGGCCAGTGGATCAACTGGCAGCGCTGCATGGGCGCGCTCACCACCGTCAAATCGTCCTACGGCATCGAAGGCGTCGGCAAGACCAACGGCACCTTCAAGGGCATGGGCAAGACCGGCAACAAGATCGCGTCGCTGCCCGGCACCGCGGTGATGTTCGTCGAGATCACCTACGATTATCAGCCGCTTCTCTCCGGAGTCATCCCCGGCCGGCGGATTCGTTACGAAAGCGCCTTCAACGTCCGCGAGCGCGCCGAGCACAACATCACCAACACCCAGAGCCTCACCAAGAATAGCTGCTGAGGCCTCGGGACCGGCCCGGGCCCCGCCGCCGGGAACCTGAATCAACAACCTACGTTACTCTCCTTTCGCCCCAGAAAGGGGAGTGTATGCGTATGACGAACGGCCATACCCGCCTCGAAGCGGTCGGCTGCTGGCTTTCCGAGAAAGTCGCCGACATCTCCGCCCACCCGTTCGCTCAGGTCGGGCTGGTCCTGCTCTGCGCCTTGTGGTTCGCCTTCGCCTGGCGGGTCGACTGGCTGACGGCGGCGCTTTCGATCCTCGCCATCACCCTCACCCAGATGGTCCTCAACCGCCAGAACGAGCGCGAGAAGGACGCCCATCGCCGCGACGTCGCCCTCCACGCCAAGCTCGACGAGCTGCTCATCGCGTCGCGCCGGGCCCGCGACGAGCTGGCCGGGATCGAGGAGCTCGAGGAGGACGAGATCGAGCGCCTGAAGGAATCGCGCCCGGGCGTGACTCCGCTTCGGCGCGGGCTGCGCGAGGCGGCCGGCTAGGTTTGTACGGCGATCGCCGCTCCGAAGACGAGCAACTGGTTGTCCGGCGCCCTGACGATCAGCTCGCGCTGGCCGTAACCCTTGTCCGCCGGCCCGTGCACATGCCCCACCGGCAAGGTGTCGAGCTTCGCCCTGAGCGCCTCATGGACCGAATCGACGTCGCGAACGTCGATATAATAAGCGAACCGCCCGCAATCGGGAGGAAAGACGATCGCGTCCGCCGTCTCGAGCACCCGCAGCCCCGCCCCCTCGCGCTCGAGATAGGCATATTCGCGCATCCTGAAGAGAGTCTCGAAGCCGAGCATTTCCTCGAGGAAGGCGACGGCGCCGGCCAGGTCGCGGACGTGCATGAAGGGGGTGATCTGCAGAGTGTCGGACATGGCGGCGCCTCCCGTGCATCCCGGATAGCCCAGCCCCCGGCGCTCTTCAAATCCGCCGCTTGACTCCGTACCACGGTACGGAGGCTATAGGGTGATTCGCGGCCGGGCGATCCCGCTTTTCGGCCCCGACAGGAGAAAGACCATGACCGACCGGAACAAGACCCGCGGCGGCTGCCGCTGCAACCCCTGCACCTGCAAAAATTGCGGCTGCAACTGAAGCCGCACACGCGCAGCGCTGCGAGTGCGTCAGCGAAGGCCGGCCAGCGGGGCGGGCGGCCCTTCGCCGCTCGAACCCGTCTGACGTGACGGGGACGCGGTTCATCCGCGTCCCCAAAGCCCCGAAGGAACCTGCAATGCCCGAAATGACCATCGCCAGGCTCGCCGCGGCGGGCTCCGTCGGGGTCGAGACGATCCGTTACTATCAGCGCCGAGGCCTCCTCGCCGAACCGGCCAAAGCCGGCGCCGTCCGCCGCTACGGCGCTCCCGACCTTCGCCGTTTGCTCTTCATCCGCCGCGCCCAGGCCGCCGGCTTCACCCTGGAGACGATCGCCGAGCTCCTTTCCCTCGATTCGAGCCAGGACCGAGCCCGGGTCCGGGCCCTCGCCGGCGAACGCCTCGCCGCGCTCGAGTCGAAGATCGCCGAGCTCGAAGCCGCCCGAACCGCCCTCACCCGCCTCAGCAGGGCCTGCGCGGCTGGGACCAAGGGGCCGTGTCCCATCCTCGAGGCGTTTGAGGCCAAGCCGGCCACGAACAGCGCTGCGAGCGCGTAGCGCCCGCGAGCTGTGAGGGAACTCGGCGCAGCGCCCGGCCGGCGGGGCGGCGCAGCCGAGCCCGTCCGACGGCGCGGGCCGCCCCGCCACGTCATTACACCTCGTCGAAATACAGATGCCGGGGCCAGACGTCGCGGTCGCGCGCCGCCGCGATCTCCGCCTCGACCGACTCCAGCTCGGCCTGCTCGGGCGGATCGACCAGGAAAGGGAGATCGCGATCGTCCGGCTCCTCCAGGTCGATCTCGGGATGCGCCTCGGCGAAATCGGCCCAGTAGCGGCCCAGCCAGGTCCACAATTGCGTCATCCGCTCGAACCGTTCCCGCATCCATTCGAGCCGCGCCCGGGTCCGCGCCTCGGCCCGCTCGGCCGCCGCCGCCGCCGCCTCCCGCGGAAGCCCGAGCGCGACATGGTCGGCGATCCGGGCCCGCCGGAACGCCGCCCAGTCCGCCTCCGTCAACCGGCTCTCGAGGGTCATCCCTTGCCTCCCATCCGCCGGTTGAAGTCGGACAGCATCGCCTCGAGCTCCTCGCGCAGCCTCGGTCCGTCCTCTTTTTGCCGGCGAGCGATCTCCGAGCGCATCTCGGCCTCGATCCTGGGCCTGAGCTCCTTCTCGATCTGCTCCCTCAGCGCCTTGATCTGCGGCCCGTAGCGGCCGGTGGTGCCGCCTTCGAGAAGCATCTTGAAGACGGCCTCGGAGCGCTTGCGCTTCGTGCCCACGATCTTGCCGCCGTGGACGACCTCCTCGTCGACCCCGGTCACTCCACGTTCCCAGGCCATGGTCTCGAGGCTCACCGAGCCCCCCGACCGGGCCCGGGCCGCCCGGCACAGGGACGCGAATTCCGGATCCTTCTTCTCATGCTTGTAGAAGGTGGTCGGCGAGATCCCCGCCTCCCGGCACGCCTCCGCCACCGCCGAGCCCCGCCCGAGCGCGTCCAGGCACGCCGCCTTCTTCGCCGGCGTGAAGCCGTTCCTCTTCCATCCCAACGCCATGACCACTCTCCTTTGCAAAGCCGGCGAGGGCCCCACCCTGCGCCGACTCGATTCGCCACATTCGGATTGTCTCAAATCAAAAACAGGATTGGAAGTTCTTTTTTTGTTCCGCACAGGGCGAGCCTGCCGCAGCGCCCAGATCGCGCAGCGATCGCGCCGTTATTCGCGGAGTCGCCCCGGCCGGCCGGCGGGGCGGCGCAGGCGAACCCGTCCGACGGCGCAGGCCGCCCTGACGCCCCTTTTCTTCGTCCTCCCGGACTCGATCCGGGATCCACTTACCCCTCATCCGAATTTGGGATGACCGTACGCCCCGCTTATCCTCACCAGATGCCCAAACCCTCCAAGCCGCTTCTCGCCCGCCCGACCCAGGGGCCGATCGACATCGATGCGTTGATCGAGCGGACAATGCGCCGCTACCCAATCACCATGGCCCGCCTCCGCGAGGCCGAGCTTCGGGAAGCCGAGGAAAAGGAGCGGGAGGGCCGGGAGAGGGGCTGGGAGCAAGGCGCTAAGTAGGCTCGCCCTGCGCGTCGGCTTCAACCACCGGCCCCCCGGTCAGCACCGCTCCCAGCGCATGGCACGCCCGGATGTCGGCGATGCTGAGATAAGGACAAAGCATGACAATCTGCTCGGCGGTCGCCCCATGGGCCATCATCTCGAGAAGAGCGGAGGCGGGCATGTAGGTGCCGGCGACGAACCAGCATCCTCCCCTCGCGCCGAACCTCAGTCGCTCCGACACCAGGGTCGCCCTCGGCCGGTCGCCCGCCGTCTCGATTCTCCGCTCACTCATCTCCGCTGCACAATCGCCGCGAATCCGCCTTCAGCACCTTCAGGCACCCCGCCCCGCCACTCAGCTCAGCCACCCGCTCATCCACCACCAGCCCGATCTTCACCCCCAGCGCCGCCAGGTTCGGCGCCGGAGTCCGAACCAGCCGCCGAAGCGCCTGGCCCGTCGCGACGAGATGATCCCCGAACCGATCGTCCAGCTTCTTCTGCTCCGCAAACGCCCGTCCTCGCGGCCCGGCCGTTGCCGCCCGAGTCGCAAGGTCGAACCGATCCTGTGCGGCCTGCGCCTCGCGATAAGCGGCGAGGGCCTGATCCCACTTCTCCTCTCCAGGAGAGGCTCGCCGCGAAGCGGTGGGAGGTGAGGGTCTTGCTGAAATCGGAACTGCGAACCCCCGCCGCCACCGGCAGCGCAACCGCAGCGCCTAGAACTGCCCGGCGCGTGAAGCTATGCTCCCTGGAAGCCATGGCCAAGGGTCTCCCGCCGATCGGGTAGGGTTCTACAACTATGGCACCAACAGTGCCATACTCTTGGAGAAGGCGCAAGTGCTTTTTGCCCTGAGAGTGCCAAATTGAACATCATCCAGTGCCGAATGGCGCGGATGGCGCTCGACTGGTCCCTTCAGGACCTAGCCAACGCTTCCGGTGTGAGCCGACGCACGATCGCGCGCTTCGAGGCGGGAGAGTCCGTGTTGCCAGCGCGCGTGCACATGTTGCGTAGTGCTTTTGAAGCTAATGGTATCCTGTTCATCGACAGCGGCCATTTGGCCGGCGGTGTTATCCCGCCACGTGCATAATTGGTCTTTGCCAAGGAAAGGCGAGGCAGGGCTCATTCATCATCGGCGAAGGTGCATGGCCCTTAGAGATGGTTACACCCGTACGGGCGCAGTTACCTGCACAGCCACTCGAGCCCTTATCTCCTGATAAATTTCCACGACGCCCGCCATCGAGACCGTGATCGCGAGCCCAAAGGGTACGTCCTCATCGATTGAGGAGCCTTGATCAGGATCACGCTGGATTGTTATTGGCAACTCGTGGTTGGGTGTGAGCGCGGGCGCACGAGTCCCCTCCCAAGTACGCGAGCTTATCGTGCCACGCCTAATCTGATTTTGATCCGGTTGCGCCCTAGCGCCGTCGATCCGGAGCGGCTCCAAGTGCGAAGGCTCGCAAATTCGAAGCCGCACAGTTCGATAGGTCTGGCGTGAGGGCATGATAGGGCTGAACCAAGCGAGAGTAGCTCTAACAAAATGCGGCTCCGCCTTTCCATGCATACTGTAGGGAATTGGCACGTTCACGTCCAAGATACGATCCCCACGCAGAGCCCCAGTAGCCCAGAAGGTGACACGGTCGTCCTCGCAGCCAAGGCAAATTGAAGTGTCCGCCATCCCGTAACCAATGAAACGGCGAACGTTGTCCCTCTGCCGAACATGCTGTCGGCCGTCTGCCGGCCCTAGGACTGACTTTAGGAATGCGCCGGTTTCGTTAGGCCAACGAGCGGAATGTGCCAAGATAGCCTTCAATAAGACTGCCTTTTGCCGATCAGCTAGGGCCGAAAAACCCTCGCCGTACTCCGCCTCTAGGGCGTCGTATATTTGATGGGCTGTCCTCGAGGCGAGTGCTGCGGCAGCACTCGTCCCACCCGTGAAACCCTCGAAGTTCTCACGGCCACGCGCAGGGGGCGCGGCTACCTTTAACCCATGCGGCTTGGCCGAAGGAGAGGCGCGAACCTGCAAGCTGTCTCCCGAAGCAATGCACAGCAGATGCTCGCGTGAGCCTGGAAACAGCAAATCCGGCTTTATGCTATTTGAGAAGCCTGGACCAAGGGCGCTCGTCGGATTCGGCATGGGCAACGGTCCATAGGGATCGATATTGGCAGTTGCAGTAGCCCTATCGGCATCAGACACGGCATCGATATTCGCAGCCCCAACCGTGATAGCATTGATACTCTCGGCGGGGGCATAGAGCCGTCGATGAGCCACCATCGCACCGAGTGATCTCAAGGTCGCTGTGGATCTTTCGTCCGCCGACGCGCCGGAATATTGGATGGACGTAGTGTATCCTGCAATTTCAAATGGATCCGTATGATTCCCTGCGCTTACAATAAAAAGAATCCCGAATTCATAGGAGAGGCGATCGAGCAGCCGTGCCCAAGCTGAAACTCGCCCTTGGAAAGGTCCTCGGGCATTTCCAAGAGAAAGGTTGACGACCACAACATCTGGTGACGACGGATCAGGGCCAGCTTTCATATCTCTGATTGCTTGATAAATAACGTCAATAATCAGGCGATCTCGGGGAAAGCTATCGCCATTTCCGAGTACCGGGACGTGATAGATAAGACGAGGCAGGGGAGTTTGAGGTTCATTCCGGTCTCCATGAACCACCAAAGATGCCATGGCCGTGCCGTGATTCCGCTGCTCCACGACCGCCCCAGGTTCGAGACCGAAAAGATCATTCACAATCAGACGGCCGCCTAGCAATGTGTGCGCCGCTACCGGAACGCCGTCTAGAATTGCCAAGATAGGATTGCTCGTAGGAAGCCCAGTTGGCGCCTCGGCCTCCTCAATGGGATCGACGGATTCAAAGTCTGTGGCTGTGCTTTGGGCGCGGATGTGGAGAACCGCATCCGAGCCGACGAGCGTGTCTTCACCAAGCTCGATCATTCGCCTGACATAGCCGACGCTTAGCTCAAGCAAGACGGCATGATAGGCGATGTCTGGGATTCTGCTACGACTTACAAGTTCGCCACCCCCATCGCGCGTGCGGTGGATCACCTCTTGCTCGTTGGCCGCAGCTCGGCCTTCGCTAGAGGAATAGGCGATTTCGACCTCGACACGGATTGTATCGTCGTCGCCTAGGTCTTCGATTTCATCTTCGAGATAATGCTGATCCAGTTCTCGAAGCCGATCTCTTGGCCCCCACGGTCGCACGTCCCTAAGATAGCCGAACAGGTTAGCCCATGGCGCGAAGCCCACACCGAGAGGTTGACCGGCTACCCAACGCTTCCACAGGGAGACGAGCTGCCGCAGAGCTGCAGCGTCCGGCACAAGCAGATAGAGGACAGGCTCTTTGTCGTGCTCGTCCCCTTCGAGCTCTTCCTCATCAATCAGCTCTAGGCCAGGAACTCTACGGACTGCCCTCGCGAAGTTCTGAACGCCGCCTCTCACCTCAAAAACTATGATCCTTTCAGGAGCTAGGGAGCCGGGATCATTGCGTAGTTCCAAACCTTCCCCGTCCTGGCGAAAGACATCGGCTAAGCGGTCGAACTTTGGGCCGAAGGACCGGGCTTGCGTGGATGCGGACAGTTGCTCTGGCCGAGGAATGGGCCTTGGAGGTCCGACAGGTCGCGCGCGATCCCGACCGGGAACAAGGTGAATTAACGGCTTTTCAGTCAGATCTGCCATGGTGCGGGCGAGGTTTGACCCGCGCACGCCAAAGGTCAAGCTCCTCCATTAGCGCCGACTCTATAGATGTCTCCCCTAGACCAAGAATGTGCCTCCGCCGCACATTCTGGCAGAAATCTAATGCCTCCGAAAAAGAGGTAACCTCCAGCTCCTGCGCTAAAGCTATAGGACTCAATGTAGGTGAAATCGGCCACTCAAGCATAAGCCTCTCTATATAAGATCCGACTTGGCTTTGTGACGGCGCAGGCAAGGAAATACGAGACTCGAAGCGGCGCCATACAGCTCGATCCAAAAGTTCGGCGTGATTAGTGGCAGCTATCGTTAGCGTGTAACTAGGTAACTGATCAAGCTGCATAAGAAAGAATGAAACAACGCGCTTTATTTCCCCAGTTTCATGCGTATCGCCTCTCTCTTTGCCGATTGAGTCAAATTCATCAAAGAATAAAACACATGGCTGCGTCTTGACGTAGTCAAATAGACTTTTGAGACGCACATTTGTCTCACCTAAATAGCTCCCTACCAGCGTGTCGTAGCGTACAACAAAAAATGGCAACGCAAGCGCCTCGGCTATAGCTTCCGCGAATGATGTCTTTCCATTCCCTGGCGGACCTGATAGAAGAATGCGATGCCTTGGATTATATCCGTGTGATCGGAGTACATCAGCACGCATATGCTCTTCGACAATTTGATTGGCCTCCGCTCTAGCAGGCAAGGGCAATATTAAGTCATCTAATGTTATCTTCGGACTTAGCTGAAGAATAGAATCACGACCCGAGGTTCGGGTTGCTTCGTTCTTCAGACTCGATGAGGATACGCTTACTGTGGACAGCGCTCGTTCCAAGCGGTCCGCAACGGCATGGTGGCTCTTAGCTCGCTCATCAGCTACCATCGCTTCAACCGTCGAACGCAACATAGCCTTGTCACCAGAGGCTCCGGCTCTCACCAGCGTTACGACAAGGTCGGCGCGTGCCATTTTCTCCGGGAAACTTTCTGCGTCGGCTCGATCACCGAAATCCTAAACTGAGAACCGGGCTAGAACAATCACTCATTCAATGATCCTAGTGAGGACTGCCGTTTCGCGCGGGCAGTACCCTTCCCCCCCGCCCCCCACCTTGCTAGAGCCCCAGCAACCGCGCCGGGCCCCGCTCCCCTGACCCGGCTCAAAGTGCCACTTTGAGACGAGAAAAATCATGACCGCCGTCGGCAACAACGCCCTCAACACCCGCACCACCCTCACCGCCGCCGGCAAGACCTACGCCTACTACAGCCTCTCCAAAGCCGCCGCCCAGCTCGGCGACATCTCCCGCCTGCCCTTCTCGATGAAGGTCCTGCTCGAGAACCTCCTCCGCTTCGAGGACGGCAGGACCGTCACCCGGGCCGACATCCAGGCGCTGGTCGACTGGCAGAAGGAGCGCTCCTCCACCAAGGAGATCCAGTACCGCCCGGCCCGGGTGCTGATGCAGGATTTCACCGGAGTCCCCGCCGTCGTCGATCTCGCCGCGATGCGCGATGCGATGGCCAGGCTCGGCGGCAATGCGGCGCAGATCAATCCGCAGGTGCCGGTTCACCTCGTCATCGACCACAGCGTCATGGTCGATGCGTTCGGAACTCCGCAGTCCTTCGCTCAGAATGTCGAGCTCGAATATCATCGCAACATGGAGCGCTACGAATTTTTGAAATGGGGCTCGAAGGCGTTCGACAATTTCGAGGTCGTCCCGCCCGGCACCGGAATCTGCCACCAGGTCAATCTCGAATATATCAGCCGCGGAGTGTGGTCGTCGGCCGATCCCAATGGCGAGACGGTGGCCTATCCCGACACCCTGGTCGGCACCGACAGCCACACCACCATGGTCAACGGCCTCGGGGTCCTCGGCTGGGGCGTCGGCGGGATCGAGGCGGAGGCGGCGATGCTCGGCCAGCCGGTCAGCATGCTGATCCCCGAGGTGGTCGGCTTCCACCTCACCGGAAGCCTTCAGGAAGGGATCACCGCCACCGATCTCGTCCTCACCGTCACCCAGATGCTCCGCGCCCGCGGGGTGGTCGGGCGCTTCGTCGAATTCTACGGCGCCGGAGTCTCGGCGCTCTCGGTCGCCGACCGCGCCACCATCGCCAACATGGCGCCCGAATATGGCGCGACCTGCGGCTTCTTCCCGGTCGACGGCAAGACCCTCGATTACATGCGCCTGACCGGCCGCTCCGAGGACCAGATCGCGCTGACCGAGGCCTATGCCAAGGCGCAGGGCCTGTGGCTCGAGCCCGGCGCCTATCACGAGCCGCTCTTCACCGACACATTGGAGCTCGACATGGACGGCGTCGAGCCGTCGCTGGCCGGCCCCAAGCGGCCCCAGGACAAGGTGCCCCTGAGTCGTGTCGACGAGGAGTTCGTCGCCAATTTCACCCGGGAATATGGCCACGAGCTCGCCGAGCTCGGCCAGCGCCATGCCGTGGCGGGCGACGTGAACGTGCCCGACATCGGCCATGGCGACGTCGTCATCGCCGCGATCACGTCGTGCACCAACACCTCCAACCCGGCCGTCCTGATCGCCGCCGGCCTCGTCGCCCGCAAGGCTCGGGCGAAGGGGCTGGATTCCAAGCCGTGGGTGAAGACGTCGCTGGCGCCGGGCTCGCAGGTGGTCACCGACTATCTCGACCGCGCCGGCCTCAGCGAGGATCTGAACGCGATCGGCTTTTCCCTGGTCGGCTACGGCTGCACCACCTGCATCGGCAATTCGGGCCCCTTGCCCGAGCCGATTTCGGCCGCGATCGCGAAGCACGATCTCGTCGCCGCCTCGGTCCTTTCCGGCAACCGCAATTTCGAGGGCCGGGTCTCGCCCGACGTTCGCGCCAATTATCTCGCCTCGCCGCCGCTCGTCGTCGCCTATGCGCTGAAGGGCACGGTCGCGGGCGACATGATCGAGGAGCCTCTGGGCACCGGCTCGGACGGGCGGCCGGTGTTCCTGAAGGACGTCTGGCCTTCGAACGACGAGATCCGCCGGCTGATCGACGCCCATGTCCATGGCGACATGTTCCGGGCCCGCTACGCCGACGTCTACAAGGGCGATGCGCAATGGCGCTCGATCCCGGTCGCGGGGGGCGAGACCTATGCCTGGTCGGCGGGCTCGACCTACATCCAGAACCCGCCTTATTTCGAGGGCATGACGATGACCCCGGTGGCCCCTTCGGACATCGAAAATGCGCGACCTCTGGCGATTTTCGGCGATTCCATCACCACCGACCACATCTCGCCGGCCGGAGCGATCAAGGTCGACAGCCCGGCCGGAACCTACCTCTCCGAGCACCAGGTCGCGCGGGGCGACTTCAACTCCTACGGCGCCCGCCGAGGCAATCACGAAGTCATGATGCGCGGCACCTTCGCCAACATCCGGATCAAGAACCGGATGATTCCAGGCACCGAAGGCGGCCTCACCCGCCACATTCCCTCGGGCGATATGCTCCCCATCTACGACGCCGCGATGCGCTACAAGGAGGAGGGCACTCCGCTCGTCGTCATCGCCGGCAAGGAATATGGCACCGGCTCCTCGCGCGACTGGGCCGCCAAGGGCACCAACCTCCTCGGAGTCCGCGCCGTCATCGCCGAGACCTATGAGAGGATCCACCGCTCCAACCTCGTTGGAATGGGCGTCGTCCCCTTACAGTTCGTCGGCGACGTCCCGATCTTCGACGGCACCGAGACCTTCTCGATCGCCGGGATCGCCAACCTTCAGCCGCGCCAGGAGCTCGAGGTGCAGGTGGTCAGGGCGGACGGCTCGAGCTTCGCCTTCACCGCCCGGGTCCGAATCGACACCCTGAACGAGCTCGAATATTTCCGGGCCGGCGGAATCCTCCATTACGTGCTCAGGAAGCTCGCCGCCTGAGCGCGGTCGAAGGGGGGTCTCGTCATGATCGATCTGCTGCTGCTCGCGATGCTCGCCAAGGCGGGGGGCGGGTATGAGCCGCCGCCGGAGCTCTGGTACCATCAGGCCGTCTCCTGCGCGGTTTCGCTCAAGCTCGCCGCCGGCAAGGAGCCCACCCCGGCCCAGTTCGGCGACCTGATGACCTGGGGCCTGATCATGGCCGACACCGGCCGCAGGATCGGCCGAACCAAGGCCCAGGTCGACAGCGGCGACCTGAGGATCGCCGAGCCCTTCTACAAACGGCTGAAGGAGAAGAAGCCCAGGGCCTTCGCCGCCCACCGCGCTTATTGCCAGGCCCTGTTCGATGCTGATCGACCTTAGCCACAAGATCGAAGACGGCATGGTCACCTACAGGGGCCTGCCGGCGCCGCACATATGCGATTTCTGGGATCGGGAATCGTCGGCGGCCAATTACGACGACGGCTCGACCTTCCAGATCGGCCGCATCGACATGGTCGCCAATACCGGCACCTATCTCGACACGCCCTTCCACCGCTTCGAGGAGGGCGACGATCTCGCCGCCGTGTCGCTCGAGCGGCTGGCCGGACTCGACGGCCTCTGCGTCCGCGCCGAGGCGAGGGAGGCCGGCCCGGAGCTGTTCGAGGGGCTCGACGTGGCCGGCAAGGCGGTGCTCGTCCACACCGGCTGGGACCGCCACTGGCGTACCGACTCCTATTTCGCGGACCACCCGTTCCTCGCCGAAGCCGCCGCCCGGTGGCTGGCGGAGCGGGGCGCCGCTCTGGTCGGGATCGACAGCTACAATATCGACGACACCCGCACCCGCCGCCGGCCCGTCCACACGATCCTGCTCGGCGCCGGCACCCTGATCTGCGAGCATATGACCGGCCTCGCCGCTCTCCCGGCCAGCGGCTTCCGCTTCACCGCCGCGCCTCCCAAGGTGGCCGGAATGGGCACCTTCCCGGTGCGCGCCTTCGCCGAGACCGGCTGACGTCGTTCACGGTCGCGACAGTTTCGGCGCCGTAACTGAGGGTCCTTCCAGAAGGAGGCCGTCATGCTGGGTTTCACTCTCGCCGCTCTGCTCGCCGCCGCTGCGCCTGCCAACCCGCAAATCGACTATCCCGGCTTTCGCGACCTCACCGTCAGCGTCGAGGAGTATCGCCTTGCCCGGCTCGTCGACTGGAAGGGTTTCGCCGCCGCGGCCGCCAGGCCCGACGTTCTGATCCTCGACGCCCGCTCCGCTTCCGCCTTCCAGCGCGGCCATATCGAAGGGGCGGTCAACCTTCCCTTCACCGATTTCACCGACGACAGCCTCGCCGCCGTCATCGGCAAAAGGGACCGGCCGATCCTCATCTATTGCAACAACAATTTCCGCAACGACGCGCCGCCCGTCCAGCTCAAGTCGGTCCGGCTCGCGCTCAACATCCAGACCTTCATCAACCTCGTCGGCTACGGCTATCCCAACGTTCGCGAATTGAACGAGGTGATCGACTTCAACGATCCGAAGGTGAAGTGGGTGCGGGGCTGAGCGTTCGCTCCAGCCAGGCCGGCATCAAGGCGCCGCCGAGGTCCTCGATCCGCCGGTGCTCCACCGCCAGCCCCAGCTCCGGATAATGGATCCGGGTCCGAGCGCCCGGCGCCTCGGCCGGCACCACGACCAGCCGGCGGTTGACCTTCGAGCGGTAGTTCATCCGCGCCGTATTCTCCTGGCCGACATAGCAGCCCTTGGTGAAGCTGACTCCGTTCAGCTCGGCGGCATTGCATTCCAGCCAGAGCGTCTTGTCGGAGCCCAGCTCCGCCCGCCCTTCGGTGACGCCCAGCGAGAGCCGATGGGCGAGCCAGCCCTGGGCGGGTTCGCCGGGCGGCGCCAGCCAGCGAAGGCCGAGCTCGGCCAGGCGGGGGTCGCGGGTACCTTCGCCCTCCGGCCGCCAATGCACTGCCAGCCCCTCGACCGGCTCGATCGCGATCCTGCGCCTCAGCCGATAGAGGGTCAGGCGCCGCGCCAGCTCTCCCGCCGCCTCGGACTCGCAGTCGATCAGAACGTCGTCGCCGTCGGCCCACAGGATGAAGTCGAACAGCGCCTTGCCCTGCGCCGTCAGAAGGCCCGCCCAGAGCGGCCGCTCCGGCGCGACCAAGGCGACGTCGTGGGTGACGAGCCCCTGCAGGAAACCGCGCACGTCCTCGCCGGAGAGACGCAGGATCGAACGGTCGGGAAGGGTGGTCGCGGCCATGTCCCCTTGATAGGGACGGCGGACTCGAAACCCAAGCCATGGCGTCCATGACCGAACCCACCCGTCTGACCCTGCGCCGCCCGGACGACTGGCATGTCCATCTGCGCGACGGCGAGATGCTCGAGGCGGTGGCGCCCTACACCGCCCGGCAGTTCGCCCGGGCGATCGTGATGCCGAACCTGGAGACGCCGGTGACGACGGCGGCCATGGCGGAGGCCTATCGGGAGCGGATCCTGGCCGCCGCGCCGGGTTTGACGCCGCTGATGACCTGCTATCTGACCGACGACGTCGATCCGGTGGAGCTGATCGGCGGGTTCGAGCGCGGCGCCTGGACGGCGGCGAAGCTCTATCCGGCCCATGCGACCACCAACAGCGCCCAAGGCGTCACGGATATCGCGAACCTCTATCCGGGGCTGGAAGCGATGCAGCGGGCGGGCATGCCGCTGCTGATCCACGGCGAGGTCACCGATCCGGACGTGGACGTGTTCGACCGCGAGAAGGCGTTCATCGACCGCATTTTCTCCCGGTTGCTTCGGGACTTTCCCGCCCTCAAGATGGTGTTCGAGCATATCACCACCGCCGAAGCCGCCGATTTCGTCCTGGCCGCCGGCGCCAATCTCGCCGCCACGATCACGCCCCACCATCTGATCCTCAACCGCAACGCCTTGTTCGCCGGCGGCCTCAGGCCCCATGCCTATTGCCTGCCGGTGGCCAAGCGCGAGGAGCATCGCCGAGCGATCCGCAAGGCGGCGACGTCGGGCTCGCCCAAATTCTTCCTCGGCACCGACAGCGCGCCCCACGCCGTCGAACGCAAGGAATCCGGCTGCGGCTGCGCCGGCATCTTCAACGCGCCTTTCGCTCTCGAAAGCTACGCCAAGGTGTTCGAGGAAGAGGGTGCGCTGGACCGCCTGGAGGCGTTCGCGTCCGTGCACGGGCCGCGTTTCTACGGCCTTCCGCTCAACCGGGAGCGGATCGTGCTGGAGCGGGCGCAGGTGACGGTGCCGGACTCGCTCCGGGCGGCGGCGACAAGCGTGTTGCCGTTCCACGCGGGAGAGTCTTTGCCCTGGCGATTCGCGGGCGCGGCGTAACTCATCCTCCCCATTGCATCGCAATGGGAGGGGGGACCATGCGAAGCATGGTGGAGGGGTAGCTGGCACGGAGCAAGAGGGTCGAGCGCGAGAGCCACGGAGGTCGCTCCAGCTACCCCTCCACCGCACTTCGTGCGGTCCCCCTCCCCATCGCCTGCGGCGATGGGGAGGATAAGGACTTTACTGGATCGGCTGCAGGTTCACCGCCGCGGTCTTGCCGCGACGGTCGACCTCGAGCTCGAACTCGATCCGGTCGCCTTCGTTGAGGCTGACCATGCCGGCCCGTTCGACCGCCGAAATGTGGACGAAGGCGTCGGGCTGGCCGTCGTCGCGGCTGATGAAGCCGAAGCCCTTCATCGCGTTGAAGAACTTGACCGTGCCCTGGGCCTTTTCGCCGGTCAGCTGGCGCTGGGGCCCGCCGCCGCCGCCGGCAGGCGCGCCATAGCCGCCGCCGCGCGGGCCGTCGCGATCCTCGCGAGGCGCCCGCTCCTGGACCGGCATCGGCTCGCCGTCGATCTTGAGGTCGGTCGCCGAGACCCGGCCGCCGCGGTCGACGAGCGTGAACTCGAGCGGCTGGCCGTCGGCGAGGCCGGTGAGGCCCGCCTGCTCGACCGCCGAGATGTGGACGAAGACGTCCTCGCCGCCATCGTCGCGGACGATGAAGCCGAAGCCCTTCTGGCCGTTGAAGAATTTGACGATGCCTTTGCCCTGGCCGACGACCTGGGGAGGCATTCCGCCACCACCGCCGCCGCCGCCGCCACGGAACCCGCCGCCGCCGCCGGCACCACCGCCGAAGCCGCCACCGCCGCCGCCGCGGTAACCGCCGCCGCCGCCGCCGCCGCCATAGCCGCCGCCACTGCCGCCACCGCCGCCGAATCGGTCGCCGCCGCCGCGATAACCACCGCCGCCGCCGCCCTGCCCGCCGCCGAAGCCGCCGCCGCCGCGCTCTTCAAATCCGCTGAAATTCTCGTCGCCGAAACCGTCGCGCTTGTCTCTGCCGCGCCCGCCGCGCTCACCGCGGCGCCCTCTGTCGAAACCCATGCCCGTCAATACTTTCCGCGCCCCTGCCTTCATGTGCAAACCACCGCGCGGGGCTGTCGCGCCAACGGTCTTGTGCACCCCCGAAAATGGCGCACCGCCGACTCATATAGCTCAATTCAATCCCAGCCGCGAGAGCTTTTCCACAGGGCTTCGAGCGCGGCTTTCAATGCTTTCGCGCAACCTTGTGATGCACCAGGACGATCAGCGCCCCGAGCGCGAGCCCGACGAGGCCGGAGCCCGCCGCTCCGACCGTCCATTCGATCGCTCCGGCCATGGCCGGGACGGCGTGGCCCGCCGCGGCGCCGGCCTCGTGGAGCAGGTGGGCGGGCGCGGAGAAGCCGAAGACTTCCAGTCCGTGGACGATGATTCCGCCGCCGACCCAGATCATCGCGGCGATCCCGATCGTGGAGATCGCGGACATCACCCCGGGCATGGCGTGGACCAGCCCGCGGCCGAGCGCCCGGGCGCCGCGGTTGCGCCGCTCCGCGAGGTGAAGACCGATATCGTCCATCTTCACGATCAGTCCGACGAAGCCGTAGACTCCCACGGTGATCGCCACCGCGACCACGGCCAGGATCATCGCCCGGGTCAGAAAGGGCTCGCTCGCCACTTCGGCGAGGGCGATGGCCATGATCTCGGCCGACAGGATGAAATCGGTGCGGACCGCGCCGCTCACCATTTCGCGCTCGTGATCGGCGCTGCCCAGCTCGGCGGCGTCCTCGGCCAGGCTGTGGTCGGGCTCCGACAGGGCCTCCCACACCTTTTCGGCGCCCTCGAAGCAGAGATAGGCGGCGCCGAGCATGAGCAGGGGGGTGATCGCCCAGGGCAGAAGGGCGCTCAGCGCCAGGGCCGCGGGCAGCAGGATGAGAAGCTTGTTCTTCAGCGATCCCTTGGCGATCCGGGCGATGATCGGAAGCTCGCGATCGGGCGTGAAGCCGGTGACATAGCGTGGGGTCACCGCGGTATCGTCGATCACCACGCCCGCCGCCTTGGCGCCGGCGCGGCCGGCGGCGGCGCCGACATCGTCGATCGAGGCGGCGGCCAGCTTGGCGATCGCGGCGACGTCGTCGAGCAGGGCGGCAAGACCGGAAGGCATGGGGGACGAAGCTCCTGTTGGCGGACTGTTTCTGTGGAGGGGGAGGGCGCGGGGATCAAGCCCGCGCTGGCTCGAGCCGTAGGACCTCCGTCATTGCGAGCGCGGCGAAGCAATCCACCGAGCCGCTGGATTGCTTCGTCGCTACGCTTCTCGCAATGACGGCGTACGGGGCGAACGCCAATTGAGCGTTAAGGCGCTTCGGCCTATGCGGAGGCCATGACAGTCCATTTCCATGAAGAAGACCTGCCCGAAGGCGTGCTCGCCCCCGGCCCGGTCGCCGTCGATACCGAGGCGATGGGCCTCCTGCCCGGGCGCGACCGGCTCTGCCTCGTCCAGATTTCCGACGGCGGCGGCGACGAGCATCTCGTTCGCTTCAACCCGGGCAGCGATTATGCCGCGCCCGTCCTCAAGGCCGTGCTCGCCGACCCGGCGAGGCTCAAGCTCTACCATTTCGCGCGCTTCGACCTCGCCATCATGCAGGCCTATCTCGGTGTGATGGCCGGGCCGGTCTATTGCACGAAGACGGCCTCGCGCCTGATCCGGACCTATACCGACCGCCATGGGCTCAAGGAGCTGATCAAGGAATTGCTCCAGATCGACATCTCCAAGCAGCAGCAGACGTCGGACTGGGGCGCGCCCGAGCTCAGCGATGCCCAGAAGGATTATGCCGCCTCCGACGTGCGCTACCTCCACCAGATGAAGGCGAAGCTGGACGAGCGGCTGGCGCGCGAAGGCCGGACGAAGCTCGCCCAGGCCTGCTTCGATTTCCTGCCGCACCGGGCCCTGCTCGATCTCGCCGGCTGGGGCGAGGTCGACATCTTCGCCCATGTCTGATCTCGCCGGGGACCGGCGCGCCGCCAGGCGCGGCTGGGCGGCGCCCGGAGGCCTTCACGACTGGCTGATGCGCTTCCTCAAGGTGGTGCTTCCGGCCGGGGTCGGGCTGTTGCTCGCTTACCTGCTGCTGTCGCCGCTCTCCAAGGAGAAGGAGATCAGCTTCCTGCTCGACAAGAACAAGGTCGACACGGCGCGCGAGCGGCTGAAGACCCAGAAGGCCGAATATCGCGGCCTCGACGACAAGGGGCGGGCCTTCTCGATCCAGGCGGCGCAGGCGGTTCAGGCCAAATCCTCCGACCCGGTCGTCGATATCGGCGGCATGTCGGCGCAAATCCAGCTCGAGGAAGGCCCGGCCACGATCACCGCCGACAAGGCCCGCTACAATATGGACAGCCAGAAGGTCGACGTGCTCGGCCCGATCCTGTTCACCGCCGCCGACGGCTACCGGCTCGAGACCCGCGACGTCGCGCTCGACCTCAACAAGCATACCGCCGTCAGCGGCGGCGGAGTGGAGGGTCAGATGCGGCTCGGCCGCTTCACGGCCGGCGGAATGACGGTCGACCTGCCGCAGCGGCGAGTGGTCCTGACCGGCCGTCCGCGCTTGCATATCGAGCAAGGGGCTATCAGATGAAGGACATGAAGCGTCTCGTCCCCACCCTGCTGCTTGCCGCGCCTCGCCGTCGGGCCGGCCGCGAGTCAGACTTCGTCCTTGAAGGGCCATGACAGCAACGCGCCCGTCGACGTCGCCGCCGACCGGATCGAGGTGCAGGACCGCGCAGACCGGGCGATCTTTTCCGGCAATGTCGTCGTTCGCCAGGGCGAGCTCACGCTGAGCGCCCCTCGCCTCACCGTCGCTTACTCCAGCGGCGGTGGAGTGCAATTGCGCCGAATCGACGCCAGTGGCGGGGTCACCGTCAAAAGCCCGTCGGAAACGGCGCGCGGGAACGTGGGCATCTACGACACCCAGGCCCGGATCATCACTTTGATCGGCAACGTCAGCCTGGTCCAGCGCGATGCGAACGTGAATGGCGGGCGGCTGGTCATCGACCTCGACAGCGGTCGCGCCGTCATGGACGGCGGCGGCCCGCCGGGCACGACCCGCCAGGGCGGCCGAGTCACCGGCAGGTTCACGGTGCCGCAGAAGACGGGCGGCTGACTCCCGTCATCCCACTTTTTTTCATTCATGCACGAAGCCTGCCAGTTTACCCGTTAACTCGCATGGCCTAAGCCTGCCGCCGAGATGAACGACGCCGCCGCCCTTCCCCGAGCCCGCGAGGCCGAGGTCTTCGCCACTCTGGCGCGCGGGCTTTCCGTGGTCAGTCTGGCCAAATCCTACGACCGCAAAAGGGTGCTCAAGGACGTCTCGCTCCATGTCGACCGCGGCGAGGTGGTCGGGCTGCTCGGCCCCAACGGCGCCGGCAAGACGACCTGCTTCTATTCGGTGATGGGCCTGGTGAAGCCCGACGCCGGCCGGATCTGCCTCGACGGCCAGGACATCACCGGGCTGCCCATGTACCGCCGGGCCGTCCTCGGCCTCGGCTATCTGCCGCAGGAGACGTCGATCTTCCGCGGCCTCACCGTCGCCCAGAACATCATGGCCGTGCTCGAAGTGGCGGAGCCGAGCCGGGCGGTCCGGCGCGAGCGGCTCGAGCAATTGCTCGGCGAGTTCCACATCGCCCATCTTCGCGACGCGCCCGCCATGGCGCTGTCGGGCGGCGAGAGGCGCCGCTGCGAGATCGCCCGCTCGCTCGCCGCCCATCCCTCGATCATGCTCCTCGACGAGCCCTTCGCCGGGATCGACCCCATCTCCATTTCCGACATTCGCGACCTCGTCATCGAATTGAAGAAGCGCGACATCGGAGTCCTCATCACCGATCACAACGTCCGCGAGACCCTCGACATCGTCGACCGCGCCTGCATCATCTACGACGGCCAGGTGCTGTTCGCCGGAAGCCCGCAGGAGCTGGTCGCCGACCCCGACGTCCGCCGCCTCTATCTCGGCGAGAGCTTCGAGCTGTAAAGATGGCCCACCACTTCGTCATTGCGAGCGAAGCGAAGCAATCCAGACCGCGGCGCCTCCGGAAGCTGGATTGCTTCGTCGCGACGCTCCTCGCAATGACGGGCCGGGCGTAGCCCCGTGAGCATCGGCCCCCGCCTCGACCTTCGCCAGAGCCAGTCGCTGGTGATGACCCCGCAGCTGCAGCAGGCGATCCGACTGCTCGCTCTGTCCAACCTCGAGGTCGAAAGCTTCATCGCCGAGGAAATCGAGCGCAACCCGCTGCTCGAGGGCGGAGCCGCGGAGGAGGCGCCGGCCGCCGAGGCGCCCTCCGAGGCTCCGGACGAACCGCCCTCGGCGGACGATTTCGGCTCGGGCGAGGCGCCGCTCGACCTCGACGTCAACGACGAGAATCTCCATCAGGACAGCGCCTCCGATCGCGCCCTCGACGGCGGCCTCGGAATGGAGGGGCTGTCCGGCGGCGGCGGCGGCTATGAGGGCGAAGGTCCGGATTTCGACAGCTTCGCGTCGGACGACGTTTCGCTCCACGCCTATCTCCTCGCCCAGGCCGGCGAACGCCTGTCGGGCGCGGACCTCGTCATCGCCGGCCAGATCATCGAGCAAATCGACGAGACCGGCTATCTCCTCGCCTCGACCCTCGATCTGGCGAGCCGGCTCGGAGCGCCGCTGGCCGAGGTCGAGCGGATCCTCGCCATCGTCCAGAGCTTCGACCCGACCGGAATCGCCGCCCGGAGCCTCGCCGAATGCCTCGCCCTCCAGGCGAAGGAAGCGGACCGCTACGATCCGGCCATGGCCCGGCTGATCGACAATCTCGATTATCTCGCCAAGGGCAATTTCTCGGCCCTGAAGCGGATCTGCGGAGTCGACGACGAGGATCTCGGCGACATGGTCCGCGAGCTGCGCGCCTACGACCCCAAGCCCGGCTGCCAATTCGCCGGCGGCAGCGATCGGGTCGAGTCGGCGGTGCCCGACGTCTTCGTCGCCCGCCGCGGCTTCGGATGGGCGATCGAACTGAACTCGGCGACCCTCCCGCGCCTGCTCGTCAACCGTCGCTATTATACCGAGCTGACCGGCGGCGCCGACCGCCGCTCCAAGGCCTGGCTGAGCGAATGCCTGGCCAGCGCCAACTGGCTGATGAAGGCGCTCGACCAGCGCGCCCGGACCATCGTCAAGGTGTGCAGCGAGATCGTCAAGCAGCAGGACGGCTTCTTCCGCCACGGGGTCGCCCAGCTGAAACCGCTCACCCTGAGGCAGGTGGCCGAAGCGATCGGAATGCACGAATCGACGGTGAGCCGGGTCACCTCGAACAAATATCTCGCCTGCGACCGCGGCCTCTACGAGCTCAAATATTTCTTCACCAGCGGCATCCAGTCCAACGACGGCGGCGACGCGGTCTCGGCCGAGGCGGTGAAGAGCCACATCAAGGCGCTGATCGCCGCGGAGGATTCCCACGCCATCCTCTCCGACGACCAGCTCGTCGAGCTGCTCCGCGCCAAGGGCTTCGACATCGCCCGCCGCACCGTCGCCAAATATCGCGAGGCGATCGGGCTTGGCTCCTCCGTCCAGCGCCGCCGCCAGAAGGCGATCGGCTCCCACGCGGCCTGACGAGGGACGGCTGCCGGCGCATCCCTTGGCGCCGGCCACGGCCGCCCCGACCCTAGCCGATGGCAGGACCCTGAAGCTGCCAGCGCTGCCGGCCCGACCCGTCATCCTGTCCGTACAAGTCCACGACATGGCCGTCAGGCGTACAGCTCAGATATTTGGTGCCGGTGACTCCGGCCAGAACTGTGATCTGGTAATAGGCCGGGAGCTGAGGGTTGGTCGTGACCGGAGTAAACCCCCATCTCTGCCGACCGCTCCCATGCGGGCCAGCCTCGGGTGAGATGTTGCACGGCCGGCAACGGCGAAGTACGGGGTGGCCGCCGGCCATCGCCGCATCGGCTGCCCTGGCCGCCGCAAGGCGGCCGTTCCCATGCCACCGAGGTTCTCGCCCTTCCATGACCGATCAGCCCCGAATCCTCGTCCTCGCCGGACGCCGCAGAGCGAGTCTCGACCCGCTCGCGGCGAAGCTCGGCGTAAGCCACAAGGCGCTGGTGCCCGTCGCCGGCGAGGCGATGGTCGGCCGGGTCCTGCGCATCGCCGCCGAGGCTTTCCCGAAATCGCCTTTGTTCGTCTCGGTCGAGGATTTCGCGATCATCGCCGCCGAGCCGACCGTCGCCCGGCTCCACGCCGAGGGCCGGCTGACCCCGGTCGAGGCCGAGCACCACATCGTCGACAGCGTCGTCGAGGCGAGCCGGACCACCGGCTTCCCGCTCATTCTCAGCACCGCCGACAACGTGCTGATGACCGTCGAGGGCTTCCGGGCGATCGCCGAGGCCGGGTCCGCGCCCGGCGTCGACGGAATCGTGATGATGGCCGAAAAGCGGGACATCCTCGCCGCCCATCCCGACGGCCAGCGCCGCTTCTACGCTTTCCGCGGCGGCGCTTATTCCAATTGCAACCTGTTCTGGCTGACCAGCGATCACGCCTTCAAGGCGATCGAGAGCTTCCGCTACGGCGGCCAGTTCGCCAAGCGCAAGACCGACGCGGTGCGGGCGCTGGGGCTGACCGCCTTGCTTCTCTACGCTTCGCGGCTGGTCACCCTCGACGGCATGTTCCGCCATTTCTCGCGCCGCTTCGGAGTGAACCTTCGGGCCCTGGTCGCGAAGGACGGCCGCCTCGCCATCGACGTCGACAATGAGCGCACCCACCGGGTCGCCGAGGAGATATTGGCGAGAACGTAGAAAAATCCTCCCCATCGCGAGATGGGGAGGGGGACCATGTGCAACATGGTGGAGGGGTAGCGGCCGCGGACTCGGGAGGGTCTCGTGAGAGCCTCTGCTTCCTGCGCGCTGACCCCTCCACCACGCTTCGTGTGGTCCCCCTCCCCATCTCCGATGGGGAGGATAAAAATGGCCCCGGCGGTTCTCCCGCCGGGGCCGAGGCTCCCGAGGGGGTGGGAAGACCTTAGAAATTGACCCCGACGCCGAGCAGCGCCTGGTGGCGGGTCACGCCGGCTTCGTAGTTCGAGTAGCGATACTCGACCTTGCCGTACATGTTCTTGCCGAAGGCGTGCTGATAGCCGGCGCCGAGGCGGAAGCCGTCGAGGTTGCGGCCGTCGCGGGTCGTCACGCCCGCCGGGGTCGTGTAGTCGAAGCGGAAGCGGGCGTTGGTGTAGCCGGCCAGCGCGTAGATCGTGCCCTTCGGCGACACCTTGTAGCCGAGGCGGACCGCCGCGGCGAGGTCGCGGCCGGCGTCGAGGCAGGCGCGGTCGCCGGCGAGAACGACGCTGCTCTCGCACTCTTCCATCGTGCTGAGGTCGGCGCTGAGGTCGAGGCCGAGCTCGACCTTCGGGCTGATCGCGAAATCGTAGCCGGCGCCGATGCCGTAGACGATGCCGCTGTCGCTGTCGTTGTTGTTGATTCCGGGGCCGTCGGCGCGGACATGATCCCAGCCGCCATGCACTTCGGCACGGAAACCTTCGGCGGCGGCCGGGGTGGCGGCGGCGGCGAGGACGGCCACGGAGGCCAACGCATACAGAACAGTCTTCATTTCTTCTACTCCCTGACCGCGCCGGTTCACCGGGGCGGAGACTTTTCGTTGGTGGTTGAGATTATTGGGCGGCGCCCGGGCTGGTCGCCGTCACCATCCCGTCGGGGATGAAGTCGGCGCAGCCGGGGAGGTCGGCGCCAGGCAGGATGAGGACCACGTCTCACGGTACAAATACACAAACCGTCTCCTGCCTGGCTCCAGCCTCCCCGGCTGGTGACCCCGTTTTGACGGCCGGCTGTGTCAGTCGAATGCCACACCAAGTTGAAATTGGTTTCAATTGTTACAGAGGTGGAATCCTCCCCATCGCAAGATGGGGAGGAGGACCATGCGAAGCATGGTGGAGGGGTAGAAGGCGCGTGGCTCCGAGGATATGCCGTGGACCCGCCGAGTTCACGGCCTTACCCCTCCACCAGGCTCCGCCTGGTCCCCCTCCCCACCGCTTCGCGGCGGGGAGGATTTTTCCATAAAAAAACCCCGGCGGTTTTCACCGCCGGGGCCAGTCTCCCTAGGGGTCAGGGGATTCGTCAGGCCAGCCGTCCGACCATCTGGATCGGCTGCGCCAGATTGAAGTAATTGGGCGAGGTGGCCATCACCGCCTGGTGGATGTCCTCGAATTGCTCGCGGGTGCCGTCGCCTTCGAGGAAGACGGTGTAGCTGATGCGCCGGTAGCCGGCCGGAACGCTCTCATCGAGGCCGAGAAAGCCGCGCAGGTCGAGCTCGCCTTCGGTCTCGATCCGGCAGGCGTCGAGCGTGATCCCGCGGACCGAGGCCTGGGCGACGTAGCCGACCGTCATGCAGGCATTGACCGCCGACATCAGCAATTCCTGCGGGTTGGGCGCGGCGTTGGTGCCGAGCAGCTCGTGCGGCTCGTCGGCGACGATGGTGAAGCTGCGCGGAACGACCTCGCCGGCGAGGGTGTAGGAATCGACGGTCGTTTCGGATTTGGTCTGGCCTTTCCATTCGGTCTTCACCCGGAAGGAAACCTGGCCCTTGCGGGGGTCGGCGCTGATGGCGGCGACGGTCTCGTCGAGGGCGGCGAGGTCGAGGCCGTTGACTGCCGGGCGCATGGTCTTGTCGAGCATGTTGGTAAAACTCCTTGGGGATCAGGCGAAAGCCGGAGCGACGGCGGCGATGCGGTCGCGGGCGGCGGTGGAAAGTCCGGCGAGGGTCGCCGTGAACTTGGGATGGACCATGCCCGAGCCGAGATAGGTCCAGCGCAGGGCCTGGTGCTGCTGGGCCTGCAGATGCTCGCGCCGCTGGGCGCCGAGCTTGCGGCCGGTGGCGGCTTCGAAGGCGTCGAGGTTGAGCGCGGTCTGGGCGGCGAAGCCGCCGTCGAGGAAGGCGCCGATCTCGAGATAGCCGTCGATCGCGGACTGGATTCCTGCCTCGTCGCGGCCGTCGGCCAGCGCTTCGACCATCAACGTGTCGAGCTTGGCGTGCTGGGCCTCCTCCATCCAGTGATGCTTGAGGAGGCTCTTGAACAGGGGGTCGAGCGACTGGTCGTCGCGGACCGATTCGACATAATGGCTCTGGGTCATCCACTCGACCTGGAGGATGACGAGCGCGATCGAGAGCGGGTCGTGGCGGAGCACCTCGGCGGCGATCGCCTCGGCCGGGCCGATCGCCTCGCAGGGCGTTCCGAAGGCCTCGGTGAAGCGCTGGTGGAAAAGCTTGAAGAGGTGGATGTGCTTGGCTTCCTCGCCGGCGAAGTTGAGCAGGGCGCGGACCCTCAGGTCGTCGCCGTTCAGCTGCGGGCGGGCATGGTCGAGCACGAAGGGGAGGATGAACTCCTCCACGAGGCCGAAGATCGTCAGATATTCGTGGCCGCGAATCTGGTTGAGAACGCGCTTCTCGTCGTCGCTCAGAAAGGTGAGTTCGTCGGTGCGCGCGAGGGCTTCCGGAAGGAATCGGCGGCTGAAGTCGAGCTTCGCTCCGGCGGGAAGGACGTCCTCGACCTGCCAGGCCGCTTTGGCCGAGCTGGCGAGGACGTCGCTGAAGTTGAAATTATGGTACATCTGGATCCCTTCCAGGTCCGGGCGCTCAGGCGAGCGTCGAGACGTGGGCGGGCTGCTGCATCGCAAGGACGGTCACCGCGCCGCTGAGGACGGCGGAGCTCGACCCAAGCGCGGCGGCGGCGAGCAGCACCAGCTGCAGGCGGCTTTTCTTGGCATGGATGGCGGACATTTTCGTATCTCCCGAATGGACGCGGCAACGAACGCCGCGACCCCGTCCTTCTGGAGCCGACTCTTGTCCGGGCCATTCCGCGGCGGCGGGAAAATTGTGTCAATTGTTACAGAAAGGCGGTTTCTGAGCGCGCCCGGGGCGGCTATAGAGGCGCCGCTGGCCGAATCCGGGGGGATGACGAGGGTGGAAGGAAGCGAGATCGCCTGCGTCGTGGCGAGCGTGATCAGCTCGTCGCTGAACTGCCTGCTGCTGCTCGACGAGAAAGGCGACATCCTCGAGTTCAACCGCTCCGCCGAGGAGGCCTACGGCTATTTTCGGTCAGAAGTGGTCGGCAAGTCGATCTGGACCTTGATCGACCGCAATGCGTCGCGCGAGGAGGATGAGGACGCGCTCCACGCCTATATCGCGGACGGCGACTCGGCCACCGGGCTGAGGGTCGTCGTCGACGTCCGGATGAAGAGCGGCGACGTCGTTCCGCTCGAGATCAGCGTCACCTCGCTCGTCATCGGCGGCCAGCGCCGCTTCCTTCTGAGCCCGCGCGACCTTTCGGCGCGGCGGGCCAATGACGAGCTTGCCGAATCGAGCCGCCGGCTCGAGCTCGCCGTCGAGGGCGCCAAGCTCGGCACCTGGACCTTCGACATGGAGACCGGACGGACCTGGTATTCGGACCGTTCCAAGGCGATGTACGGCCTTCCCGCGGACGCGGAGATGAGCACCGCCGCGATCCAGGCCGCCGTCCATCCCGACCATTGGAAAGAGGTTTCCGAGCCCTATCTCCACGGCTTCAAGGAGGACCGGGTCGAGATCGAATATCGGGTCGTCTGCCCCGACGGCTCGACCCGCTGGATCTATTCGCTGGGCGCGCTCAACCGCGATTCGGACGGGATCGCCCGGAGCGTCAGCGGGATCCACCTCGACATCACCGACCGCAAGCGCGCCGAGGACGAGCGCGACGAGGCCCGGCGGGCGCTCGACCTCGCCGTCGAGGGCGCCGGGCTCGGCCTGTGGTCGGTCGATCCGGCCACCGGCGCGGTCTGGCATTCGGAACGGTCGCGCCGGCTGTGGGGAATGCCTCCCGACATGCCGATCGATGCCGCGGTCCTGAAGGATTATATCCATCCCGACGATTGGGAGACCGTTCGCGAGCCCTATCGCGAAAGCTTTCCGGAGGAGACGGTCTCGCTCGAGCATCGGGTGATCTGGCCGACCGGCGAGGTCCGCTGGCTCCACGCCCTCGGCCAGGCCCAGCGCGATTCCTCGGGCGCGGTGACGATGGTGACCGGGATCCACCTCGACATCACCGACCGCAAGCGCGGCGAGGCCGAGCTCGCGGAGACAAGGCGGCAGTTCGAGCTGGCCGTCGAGGGCGCCAATCTCGGCCTCTGGACGATCGACCCGAGGACCGGCGAGACCTGGTACAGCGCGCGCTCGCGCGAGCTTTACGGAGTGGACGGCGAGATGCATCTCGACGGGACCACGCTCAAGGCCTTCATCCATCCCGACGATTGGGACGTGGTGGTCGAGGCCGCGCGCAGCGGCTTTCCAAACGACGCCGTCTCGCTCGAGCATCGGGTGATCTGGCCGAACGGCGAGACGCGCTGGGTGCATTCGCTGGGCACGGTGGTCCGCGACTCCGAGGGCGAGGCGACCCTGGTCACCGGGATTCACGTCGACATCTCCGACCGCAAGCGCGCCGAGCAGGAGCTTGCCGTTTCGCGCGACGCCCTCCACCAGTCGGAGAAGCTGGCCGCCATGGGCGCGCTCCTCGCCGGAGTCAGCCACGAGCTCAACAATCCCCTCGCCGCCATCGTCGGCCAGGCCGAGATGCTCCAGGAGGACAGCGTCGGAACGCCGTTCGAGGTCCGCGGCAAGAAGATCGGCGCCGCCGCCGAGCGCTGCGCCCGGATCGTCCAGACCTTCCTCGCCATGGCCCGCCAGAAGGACGCCCAGCGCAGCCTCGTCGACGTCAACGACGTCGTCAACTCGGCCCTCGACATCACCGATTACGGGCTTCGGACCGCCGGGATCGGGGTTCGGGTCACCCTGGGGTCGATGCTTCCCAAGGTGCTCGGCGACCGCGACCAGCTTCACCAGGTCCTGGTCAATCTCGTCGTCAACGCCCAGCACGCGATGCAGGGCGGCGAGACGTTCGACAAGACTTTGACGGTCCGGACCTCGGTCGACCACACCGGCGCCGTCCTCCTCGACGTCACCGACACCGGCCCCGGCGTTCCCGAGAAACTGCGGGGGCGGATCTTCGATCCCTTCTTCACCACCAAGCCCCAGGGCGTCGGCACCGGGGTCGGTCTCTCCTTCTCGCACGGCATCGTCGAGGCCCATGGCGGCACCATCGTCCTGGAACCGAGCCGCCGCGGCGCCCATTTCCGGATCGCCTTCCCGGCCGCCGCCGAGAGCGACATGGTCGCGGTTCCGATCGCCGCCGAAACCGCCGCGGAATCGGGCGTCGGCGGCAAGGCCCTGATCGTCGAGGACGAAGCCGACGTCGCCGACACCCTGCGTGAGCTGCTCGAACGCGAAGGCTACAAGGTCACCGTCGCCGGCGACGGCGCCATGGCCTTGATGGCGATCGACCGCGGCGAATACGACCTCATCATCTCGGATCTTCGAATGCCGGGCGTGAGCGGCCCCGATCTCCATGCCCGCCTCGCCGAGACCAAGCCGCATCTGCTCGAGCGCATGGGCTTCGTCACCGGCGATACGCTCGGCTCGAGCATGGACGATTTCCTTCGCGGCTGCGGCCGCCCGGTGCTCGAAAAGCCCTTCACCAAGATCGGGGTTCGCTGCCTGATCGCCTCCATCCTCCAGCCTCGGGTAGATGCATGAACGATATCTCCGCCCACATCGTGGTCGTCGACGACGACGAGGACGTCCGCTCCACCGTCGCCGAATATCTTCGCCGCAACGGCCTTTCGGTCAGCGAGGCCGACGGCGGCGCGGCCCTGCGCGAGCTGATGGCGACGAGGCCGATCGACCTCGCCTTGCTCGACATCAACATGCCGGGCGACGACGGGCTGACTTTGGCGCGGGAGATCCGCAGCCTCGGGGACGCCGGGATCATCATGCTGACCGCCAAGAGCGACGACGTCGACCGCATCGTCGGCCTCGAGATCGGCGCCGACGACTACATCACCAAGCCGTTCAACCCGAGGGAGCTGCTGGCCCGGGTCAAGGCGGTGCTGCGCCGCGCCAGCCGCGGCGGCGAGGCGCCGGCGACGATGGGCAGCGAGGTCCAGATGGGCAAATGCCGGCTCAATCTCGACACTCGCAAGCTGTTCGAAGCCGACGGAACCGAAGTGCTGATCACCTCGATGGAGTTCGACCTCCTCAAATGCTTCGCCGAGCATCCCCGCCGGGTGCTCAGCCGCGACCAGCTTCTCGACCTGGCGCACAACAAGGAGATGGAGGCGTTCGACCGCTCGATCGACACCAGGATCGCCCGGATCCGCCGCAAGATCGAGCGCGATCCCGCCAAGCCCGAATGTTTGAAGACCGTCCGGGCGGCCGGCTACGTCTTCAACCCCGATTGCGGCTGAGGGCCGGCCGGCAGCGAAGGGAAGCGGACTCGCCCGCGGCCGTGGGCCGGGGCCGCGATGCGCCGAGCCGAGTGCAACCAACTGCCGGCCCGGTCGGTTCTCGCATCTGACAGGCAGAAGCGGGCGGGTGCCGAAAAGGAACCCTTGATGTTGCGTTACATGATGGCAGCCCTACTCGCCGCGGCGCCGCTCGCCCCGGCCTCGGCTCAATCGGAGAAGACGGAAGGCTGGGCGCTCGCCGCCATGCAGGGCGGCTGCATGGTCCAGGCGGTGTCGCCGCGCGGCACCATGCTTTCGATCTGGGCCTTCGCCGGCGAGGAGAAATTGGGCTTCCTTCTCCAGAACCGCGGCTGGGAGGTCGAGGACGGCAAGAAGACCCCGCTCCAGGTCGAGTTCCAGGGCGCCCGCGCCTGGCCGGTCGAGGCCACCGCCCGGGCCGAGATCGATGCCGACGGCCCCGGCCTCTATTTCACCGTCGAGCCCGGCGGCGCCGGCAATTTCCTCACCGCCTTCACCAGCGCCCGTGGGATGAGCATCCGCCGCGACGGCGCCGACGTCGACACCCTTCCGCTCGCCGGAAGCCGAGGCGCCATCTCGAGCCTCGCCAAATGCCTCGCCGACCGCTGGAACGAGTCCGGCCCGGCCCCGGCCGAGGCGAGGGAAGCCGCGCCGGCCACGGATGAGACCATCTGAGCCGGGCATGCGGGGACTTCGTCATTCCGGCGAAAGCCGGAATCCCTGAACACCGATCCTGTCGACCTGAATGAGGCGGTGTCCACAGATCCCGGATCAAGTCCGGGATGACGGTCTTGCCCTACTTGAAGTAGCTTCCACCCGGCCGCGGCGCCGGCGCCTGCTTTTCGGGCCGCGGCTTGGGCGGCGCCCGCATCGCCGCCCGGGCCGCCGCCTCGGCGCCGTGGGTGGCGAGCTTGGTATAGGCGCCGTGCGCCCGCCGGAGCCGCTGCCGCTCGGCCTCGTTCTTGGCCTCGCCGAGCTGGGTCAGCGCCTCGGCGGCTTTCGCCTGATATTCCTCGGCCGTGCTCATCGGATGTTTCCTTCGGAAAGGGGAGAGCCCGGCCGCGGCCGGACGCTTGGCGGGAGCGTGGGCGCTTTGCCGCCGACTAGCAACCTCAATCCCGATCGCCTCGATCCGGACCGGCGCGGGCCCTCGGCCGTCCGCTCCATTCCGGACCGATAGGATTTGCAGTGCGGGATTTTGTTCGCAATATGTTCTAGGGCCATGTCGAACCTCGCTCTCACCCCCGTCATCTGCGACCATTGCCGCGCTGAAGGCCTGGCCGGCGAGGGTCCGTTTGCGGATTTCGGCGCCTTCTTCGATTTCGAGCCCGTCCCGAGGCGCAAGAATCGGGCCGACGGCTGATCTGCTGATCTCGATCGTCCGGAAATACCGGATCAAGCTGGAGGCCGAGCGCCGCTGCCGCCTCGAGGGCCGGATCGCCGAGGCCGATTTCTGTCTCCGCCAGATCACCATGCTCGAAGTCTCGCTCGACGTCGTCAGCGGCAACGGCATGAAGACATTGAAGCGCGCCCGCTTGGGCGACAGCGACCTCCTGACCATCGCCGAGACCGGGATGTCGGTCCTGCTCGACTGCGTCCGCCGCAAATATTGGGAAGACATGGGCGAACCGCCCCGCCTCGAATATCCGCCCCACCACCTGCTCGAGCAGCATGACGGCTATTCGACCGAGCCGCTGACCACCTCCCAGGGCTTTTACGGCGAAGGCGCGGCGGAGAAGCGCGCCCAGATCGAGGACCAATGCGCGCGAGACGCGAGGGCTCAGGTGGAGCGGGAAGCCGAAGCCCTCCGAGACTATGAACGCCGGCGCGACAGCGCCGCCGACTCATAGCGAAGAGCCGGGCAAGGCCGGCCAGCCTGCGCGAAGCGACAGGACTGACGTCGCGGAATTTACTTCCGTGACGTCCGTTCTCTTGTCCAGCCCTTCCCCCGGCAGCCTCCACACGTCGTTCAAACCGCCAGCACATTCGCTTCGACCGAATGCGGCTCAAGCTCATGCTCGAAGAACAGCGCGCTCCACTCGACTCGCCTCCGGAACGATTCGACTCAGCGGGCTTGCAGTGTAGGAAAACGTGTGGAACAGAACATGAATCACAAGTCGAGAGGCCGCCATGGTTCGAACAGATTTTACCCCCATTTTCGTACAGAGAAATCCACAGGGATATTGCCGGTTCCTGCTCACTTCGGCTCCCAGAACGTTAACGCCGCCGGGTCCATTCCGAGCGGGTGAATCGGTACACTAGCTTCATGTCGTTTGCTGACCTTTTTGCGCCGCCGGAGGAGCGTTCCTTCGGCACGACGGGCGCGTCAACGGCTCGCTCGGAGGTTCTCGCTCGCTCGCCGGCGACTTCGCTGCCTGCTGACGAGCGACCAAAATCGAGCGCGATCTATCAGCCCCTCTTCGAGCACCCCCGTGGAGTCATGTTCCTCGACATCGAGACAACCGGTCTCAGCCGCCATTACGATTATATCACGCTAGTCGGGTACGAGATCGACGGAGAATACAATGTCCTAATGGCCGGTGATGACGACCGCCACTTCCGTTTAGCGCTCGAACGCGCCACTAGCCTCGTAACCTTCAACGGGTCGTGCTTCGATCTGCCCTTTCTCGCAGCTACTTTCAAAGACCTCCGCTGGCCCAAGCATCATGTCGACCTTCGCTACGCCTGCCGCCGCGTCGGCCTCGCTGGAGGCCAGAAAGCTATCGAAGAGAAGCTGCGGATCACCTGCCGCGAGGGGTTTGAGGGCGTAGATGGAGCGATGGCCGTCGTGCTGTGGCATCGCTATCTCCGCGGTGACATTGAAGCTCTGCGGGAGCTTATCGAGTATAATCGGGCGGACGTCCGCGCGATGGCATACATACTTGATCACGTCGTAGCGAAAGCGACGCCAGTCGACCTGCTGACCCGCACGACAGAGCTTTACCGGTTTTGCTCGGCGCCCGATTTTCGGCGAGGGATCGCGCTCCGGTCCGCGAAGTTGCCCCCACCGCCCACTCATATGCGCAAGCCGGTTACGTTCGATCGGCTGTTCGGTCGAACGGTTGCACATAGTGCGACGGTGGTTGGTTTGGACCTGACTGGATCAGCCGCACGGCCTTCGGGCGTGTGCGTCATGCGAGGGAGATTGGCCGAAACCCGGACAATGTCCGAGGATGAAGACATCCTCAATGCAGTATTTGAAGCCGCGCCCGATATCGTTTCGATTGACTCGCCGCTGTGCTTGCCAATTGGCCGCTCGAAGGTCACAGATGATGATCCCGCGCGAAAAGAAGCTGGGATCATGCGTGTTAGCGAACGCATTCTAAAGCGTCGGGGTATCAACGTTTATCCCTGCCTCCTGCCGAGCATGCAACGTTTGACCGAACGTGGCATGCGCCTGGCCACCGCACTGCGCGCCCAAGGCGTTCGTGTGATTGAATGCTACCCCGGTGCTGCCCAAGACATTATGGGAATTCCAAGGAAGGGCGCTGGCGAAGAATGGCTTAAGCTTGGCCTGAGCGACTTTGGAGTCGAGGGAGCTTACATTGTTGATCGTGTTACGCACGACGAGTTGGATGCAATCACCTGCTCTGTGGTGGGTTTCTTCCACCTCGTGGGACTGACCGAAGGCATCGGGGGTGAAGGCGAGGAGCCAATGATCATTCCCGATCTTCACGCAGACAGAGGAGTCGTGGTCGGCATCAGTGGGGCAATGTTCGCGGGCAAGACTACTGCAGCTCGATTCTTGGAGCGAGATGGCTTTGCCTACACGCGCATAAGCGCCGTGATCGACGACGTTCTCCAGGAGCGTGGTGAGCAAATTACCAGGGAGAACCAACAGCGCGTTGGCTTGGAGTTGCATGAGCGAAAGGGGCAGCGCTGGCTTTGCCGACGGGCCATCGACCGCATTCCCGGCGATCTCACAAACATCGTTGTTGATGGGCTTAGGTGGCCACAAGATGCTGCTTATTTCTCAGAGCGCTTTGGAGGACGATTCCAGCACGTCCACTTGGAGGCCCCTTTTGAGGTGCGACGGGAACGAGCGGTGAGAGACGGCCGCGTCGAGGAGTTTGACGCAGCGTCCGGGCATGCGGTCGAAAGCGGAATTGCCAAGATCGGTGTGATGGCCGACACGCAGATAATGAACGTTTGCGACATCGCCACTCTGGAGACACAGCTTCAGGAACGGGTCGCTCCGAAGGACGGGGGGGCGAGTGCCGGTTAGCGTCGTCGTAGGGGGCCAGTATGGCTCGGAGGGCAAGGGCAAGGTGGCCCTGGAACTCGCACGGCGGGATCCAAACACCACTATTGTTGTACGACCCGGAGGCACGAATTCCGGCCATACCGGCTACAGCAAGGCCGGTGAACGGATCATCCTTCGACAACTCCCTACAGCAGCTATCGACGGGCAGGTTCAGATCATTTTTCCCGCCGGCTCGTACATCGACCCCGAACTCCTTTACAGTGAGATGGATAGGGTGCGCTTGCCGGCGTCTTGCGTGGCCATTGATCCGCGCGCTCATGTGATTCGGCCACAGCACGTGACTTGGGAACGCGCGTCCGGTCTCATCGACAATATTAGCTCAACAGGCTCAGGAACCGGCGCGGCAGTTATCTCCCGCATCGCGCGCTATGCCAATGGTCACCCTCTAGGGATGCCGGCATCAGACAGTGAGGCACTACAGCCGTTCCTGGCGGATACCGCAGGAATGATGAGTGCCGCTCTGCGAGCTGGCGAACGTATATTGATCGAAGGAACGCAGGGATTCGGGCTGTCAGTGCTTCACTCTGATGCTTGGCCGAAGTGCACGAGTCGAGATACCAGCGCCGCCGGCCTTCTTTCAGAGGCCGGACTCAGTCCGAGGCACGTCGACCGCATAATCCTTGTACTTCGTTGCCATCCGATCCGAGTGGCCGGTGACTCAGGTCCTCTCGCAGATGAAACGACTTGGGAGTTGATCGCTGAGGAGGCAGGGGTTAGCTCTGATCTGCGTGAATACACAAGCGTAACCCATAAGCTACGCCGCGTCGGAAGGTTTGACCCCGTCATCGTCCGCCGTGCGATTGCCGCCAATGCACCCACCGATATCGTCCTCAACCATCTTGATTACATTGATCCGGCAAGCGCGACGAAGGTCGGCGCGGAAGGACTGGATTTCGTGAAGAAAGCCGAAGCTGCGATCGGGACGGCGATCCATTGGGTTGGCACTGGTCCCAAAACGTTGCTCGCGTATGGCGCTGAGCGTACGGTAGGTGTTTAGGCGCAAGAAATCCCCCCCTGCACAATTGGCAGGGAAGGACTGCACTCTCTTAGCAGCGCACGAGACTACAACTGCGGCTGAGCGAGCGCAAAAATGGGAGCATGACGACCCTTTCCCTGAGGTGCAGCCCGCACTTCTGTCGGCTATCGACGTCTGGAATTACATTCGCGTCACTGCAATGGTTCATCCATACTCCGACGATGATCTGAAAGCCGCCTCTTACCAAGTGAGAATGGGAGGCGAGTTTATTCGTTGGGACGGGGGAAAAAAGTTGGAGCAGAGCGTTGCAGCAGCTGGCTCTATAACCTTACCGCCTAATTCAATCAGTTTTGTACAGACTGAGGTGATCTTTCGTCTGCCACACTACGTTGCCATGAGATTCAATCTCCAAATTTCGCACGTTCACCGTGGTATCCTATTAGGCACCGGTCCCGTCGTCGATCCCGGTTTTCAAGGCCGCCTACTCATCCCGCTTCATAATTTGACGAGCGCGCCATATACGATTCCTGCAAAAGAGCCGCTTATTTGGGTGGAGTTTACAAAAACTACATTCGGACGCCGCCAAGCGGATGTAGACCATCTGGATACCACCGGAAGAGACTACCTTTTCCCGCGTGACAAAAGAAATCTGACTCCCGATCAATACTTTCGGCGTGCGAACAACCTAAATCCAATTGAAAGCTCGATTCCGGAAGCGATTGCCCAGTCCAAAGCCGATGCGACTCAAGCGGCTCAGGCGGCAACGCATGCAAGTACGGAAGCATTGGCTGCGAAAAATGCAGCCGAGCGCAGCGAGAGGCAGTCGGCCGCAGCCGACAAGAAGTTACTTGGCATCGGGCTCGGTGGCCTTTTTGCAGCGGTTGCTGCGGTAGTTGCAATATATCTTCAGGCCGTGAGCATAGTTCAAGACGCAGCAACGTCTGTGATCGACGCCAAGCAAGTCGTTGAGCAGGCCAGAAGTGCGGAGCAAGCAAGCCGTGCCGCCGCGGAGCGGGTCTCACGTCTAGAGCAGCGCCTGAAAGAACTAGAGGCTAGGTCCCGCGCACCTGCGTTACCCCTGACAGAAGCTATTCCTCCCCCATCCGCAGCGCCGCGATGAACGCCTCTTGCGGAATGCTCACAGAACCATATTCGCGCATCCTTTTCTTGCCCTCTTTCTGCTTGTCCAGCAGCTTCCGCTTTCGCGAGATGTCGCCGCCATAGCACTTCGCCGTGACGTCCTTCCTCAACGCCGCGATCGTCTCCCTCGCGATGACCTTGCCGCCGATCGCCGCCTGGATGGGGATCTTGAACAGATGCCTCGGAATCAAATCCTTCAACCGCTCGCACATATGCCGCCCTCTCGCCTCGGCGGCGGCGCGGTGGACGATCATCGACAGGGCGTCGACCGGCTCGTTGTTGACGAGGATGTTCATCTTGACGAGGTCGCCCTCGCGGTGGCCGATCTGGTGGTAGTCGAAGCTGGCGTAGCCGCGCGAGATGCTCTTCAGGCGGTCGTAGAAATCGAACACCACTTCGTTGAGCGGAAGCTCGTAGGTGAGCTGGGCTCGGCCCGCCACGTAGGTGAGGTTCTTCTGGATCCCGCGGCGGTCCTGGCAGAGCTTCAGGATCGGCCCGAGATATTCGTCGGGGACGTAGATGACCGCCTCGATCCACGGTTCCTCGATGCTCTCGATCCGGTTCGGATCGGGCATGTCGGCCGGGTTGTGGAGCTGGATGACCTTCCCAAGTCCTCCCTCTCGGGACGCGTCCTCCTTCGAATGGGAGAGGTGGACGTTGTAGATGACCGACGGCGCCGTGGTGATCAGGTCGAGGTCGTATTCGCGGGTGAGGCGCTCCTGGATGATCTCGAGGTGGAGGAGGCCGAGGAAGCCGCAGCGGAAGCCGAAGCCCAAAGCCGCGGACGTCTCCATCTCGAAGCTGAAGCTGGCGTCGTTGAGGCGGAGCTTGGAGATCGAACTCGCGCAATTTCTCGAAATCGGCGGCGTCGACCGGGAACAGGCCGCAGAAGACCACCGGCTGGACCAGCTTGAAGCCGGGCAAAGCCTGAGCGGCGGGCCGGCGGGCGTCGGTGATGGTGTCGCCGACCCGGGTCTCGGTGATGTCCTTGATCTGGGCGGTGATGAAGCCGATCTCGCCGGTGGTGAGCTCGGCGAGCTGCTCGATCTTGGGCCGGAAGGCGCCGACCCGGTCGACCAGGTGGGTGGTGCCCGCAGCCATGAAGGCGACGTTCTGGCCCTTGCGGATGGCGCCGTCGATGACCCGCACCAGGATGACGACTCCGAGATAGGGGTCGTACCAGCTGTCGACCAGCATCGCCTTCAAGGGCGAGTCGCGGTCGCCGGTCGGCGGCGGGATCCGGGTGACGATCGCTTCCAGGACCTCGGCGATTCCGATGCCGGTCTTGGCGGACGTGAGGACGGCGTCGTCGGCGGGCAGGCCGATGATGTCCTCGATCTCCTTGCGGACCTTGTCGACGTCGGCGGCGGGGAGGTCGATCTTGTTGATGACGGGGACGATCTCATGGTCGTGCTCGATCGACTGGTAGACGTTGGCCAGAGTCTGCGCCTCGACCCCCTGGGCGGCGTCGACGACGAGCAGGGCGCCCTCGCAGGCGGCGAGGCTCCGGCTGACCTCGTAGGCGAAGTCGACATGGCCCGGCGTGTCCATCAGGTTCAGGACATAATCCTCGCCGTCCTGCGCGCGGTAGTCGAGCCGCACCGTCTGCGCCTTGATCGTGATCCCGCGCTCCTGCTCGATCTCCATATTGTCGAGCACCTGGCTGGTCATCTCGCGCTCGGTGAGGCCGCCGGTCGACTGGATCAGCCGGTCGGCGAGCGTGCTCTTCCCGTGATCGATGTGAGCTATGATACTAAAATTTCTGATTCTTTTTAGGTCGGTCATTTTCGGATTTTCTGAAAGGTTGCGGGCGCCCTAGCAGAGGGGGGCGGGGAGGCAAAGCGGGAGGACGGCGATACCGGCGATGGGCCAATGGCCGCCATGCGGCCGTCTATTCGCTCCGCAAAGCCTCGATTGGCGACATTCGCGACGCGCGCAAGGCGGGATAGCCGCCGAACATCACGCCGATGACGGCGGAGAAGAGGATCGCTCCGATGGCGACCCCGGCGCCGACATGGGCAGGAAAGTCGGCATAAGCGGAAAAGGCGGCGGCGGCGGCGATCGCCAGGACCAGTCCCATCGCACCCCCGATGACGCACAGGATCGCCGCTTCGACAAGGAACTGGTTGCGGATGTCGCGACGCTTGGCGCCCAGTGCCATGCGAAGGCCGATCTCGCGGGTCCGCTCGGTCACCGAGACCAGCATGATGTTCATGATGCCGATGCCCCCCACCAGGAGCGAGATGGACGCGATCGCGACCAGCACGGCCTGGAAGATCGCCGTCACCTGGCCCGATTCCTCGATGAACTCGGCGGTGGTGCGGATGGTGAAAGGCTGCACGTCGCGCGGCGCGACGTTGTAGCGCTCCCGCAGGAGTCGAGTTCATCTCGCGCTTGGACTGCTCGAGATCGGTGCCGTCCTCGAACCCGACGTACAGGACGTGGAGGTCGTCCGGACCCGGCAAACTGTTCTGGAAGCGGGCGCGTGCGGCCGTGATCGGAACCACGATCGTGTCGTCATTGTCGTTGCCGAAGCTGGAGCCCTTCGACTCGAGCACTCCGATGACGGTGAAGGGCACGCGATCGATCCGAAAGCCTTCGCCGACGGGATCGAAGGTTCCGAACAGCCTGCGCGCGACGGTGGGCCCGAGCACCGCCACCCGGGCACCGGAGCGAACATCCGAGTCGCTGATAAAACGGCCGCTCTCCGCGCCGATGCCCGCGACCGACCCGAAGCCGGCCGTGGCCCCGATGGCGGTGGTGGACGCCCGGCGGCCCGCGGCAACGAGCTGGACTCCGGCCCTGAGCTGAGGCGCGACGGCGCTGACGCCCGGAATCGAGCGCTCGATCGCGCGCGCGTCGCGCAAAGTGAGCCGGCCGCGTTCGAACGACGAGCGGCCGCCCTCCGACTCCGGCTGGGGAAAGACAATCGCCATGTTCGAGCCGAGCGCGTTGATCGATTCCATGACCGAGACCTGCGCCCCCGACCCGACGGCGACCGCGAGCGTCACGGCGAAGACTCCGATCATCACGCCGACCGTGGTCAGGATCGACCGCATCAGGTTCGTGCGCAGCGCCGTCAGCGCGATTCCGACGTTGATCGCGCCCGCGTCGAGCCTGGCGAACAGGCTCCGCTTCATGCCGCCGCCACGCGGTCGGCGACGGGCTCGTCGGCGATGATCCGGCCGTCGCGAAACAGGATGCGGCGGCGGGCATAGCGCGCGATATCGGCCTCGTGAGTCACCAGCACGATCGTGATGCCCTCGTCGTTGCGCTCCTGGAAGATGCGCATGATCTGGTCGGACGTCGCCGAATCGAGCGCACCGGTCGGCTCGTCGGCGAGCAGGATCTTGGGTTCGGTGACCAGCGCCCGGGCGATGGCGACGCGCTGCTGCTGCCCGCCGGAGAGCCTGGCGGGCGAATGGTCAAGCCGGTCTCCAAGTCCGATCGCCTCCAGCTTGGCTCGGGCCCGCTCGCGGCGTTCGCTGGGGGAAACGCCTCCGTAGATGAGCGGCACCGCGACATTCTCGAGCGCACTCGTTCGGGCGAGCAGGTTGAACTGCTGGAAAACGAAGCCGATCGTGCGGTTGCGAAGCTCGGCCAGCGCATCGCTGCTCATGCTATTCGTTTCGATGCCGTCGACCAGCAAGGAGCCGGCGCTCGGCACGTCCAGACATCCGACCATGTTCATGAAGGTCGACTTGCCCGATCCGCTGGCGCCCATGATCGCCACGAACTCCCCGTGATCGACAGTGACGCTGACATCCTGGAGGGCACGGACGATTTCCTCGCCCATCCGATAGTCCTTGCCGAGCCCGCGCGCTTCGACCAGCGGCCCGCTCAACGGCCCTCCTCCTGTTCCTCTTCGTCCTCCGGCTCCTCCTCGGGCTTTTTCTCGAGCGACCGGGACCGGACCAGCACGCGCTCGCCCGCCTTGAGCCCGCCCGTGATCTCGACGAAGTCCTCGGCGCGAAGGCCGGTTCGGACCGTGCGCCGCTGCGGCTTGTACCCGTCGTCGGAAGCAAGCCAGACCGTGGCGGGCCGCTTGTCGCCCGTCTTGGGCTTCGCTTCATCCTCCGAGCGGTCTCCCTGGCGCGGACGAAAGCGCAAGGCGGCGGACGGCACGCGCAGCACCGCTGGCCGGGTGCCGGTGATGATCTCCACGTTCGCGGTCATCCCGGGCAGCAGCTTGCCTTCCGGATTCTGGACCTGGAGGATCACGAAGTAGCTGACGACGTTCTGCGCTTCCGTCGCCGAAGTGCGGATCTGGCGCACGGTCGCCCGGAAGGTCTGGTCCGGATAGGAATCGACCGTGAAGCGTACCGGCTGGCCGACCCTGACTTCCCCGATATCCGCCTCGTCCACCGAAGCTTCGACCTGCATCACACCCATGTCGGCCGCGATCTCGAAGAGGTTCGGGGTCTGAAAGCTGGCGGCGACGGTCGCTCCGGGTTCGACCAGTTTGTTGATCACCGTGCCGCTGGCGGGCGCGACGATGCGCGTTCGGTTCAGGTCCAGCCTCGCCGACTGCAGCTCGGCCTCGCGCTGCCGGATTTGCGCTTTGGCCGAGGTCACGCTCGCCTGCGCGGTCTTCAGCCCGCTCTGCGCCGCCGCGACCGCGTTGGCGGACTGGTCCAGCCCCGTTTTGGACGTGAAGCCGCGATCGGCCAATTCCTTGCGCCGCTGAAAGTCGCGGCCCTGTATTTCGATATCGGTGCGGGCGCGGGCAAGGCCCGCTTCGGCTTGAGCGAGCGAGGCTCGGGCGAGCTGCACCTGGGCTTCAGCCTGAGTCACCCGCGCGGCGACCCGGGTCGGGTCGATCTCGGCCAGCGGCTGTCCGGCCACCACCGGCGTGTTGTAGTCGACGAAGACACGCGAGACCTGACCGGAAATTTCGGACCCCACCTTGATCGTGTTCAAGGCGCGGATCTTGCCGCTGGCCGAGACGATTCGAGTGATGTCGCCGCGCTCGGCGGGCACCGCCACATATTCGTAATTCGGCTTGGTCGGCGCCAGCAGCATGTAGAGGATCAGTGCGGTGACGAGCGCGATCAGCGCGGACCACTTCGGATGGCGGCGAATCCACCCGACAGCGACAAACTTCCTCATCACGCAGCCTGGCCTCCATCACCCCAATGCGTCGATGTAGCGCCTTCTCTCCGGCGGGAAAGCGCAATCTAAGCCGTTTCGGCCGGAGTGGGGGCTGGAACCCCATCTCGCCTCTGCGGGCGGTGAAGCTAGAGCCCGATCTTGTCGAGGGCTGACTCGAGCTCCGCGGTCATTCGCCGTCTCGCCCTTGGGCGTGAGACGATTAAGGACGGTCTGCACACGCTTCTGGGCCACCTGGAGCGTCTTGTGCCGCACCGCGCGGAGGGTGTTCGTCCGCCCCGAGGAACTCCCGCCGAGCAGCGCCGACCACTTGGCTTCCTCCGCCGCCAGAAGGGCCAGGGCAAGCCGGAGACCATCCCGTCGGCCGTGGGCGTAATCGTCGGACATCGGGCGCCTCCGCTCGTGTGTATACCCGGTCCACCTGAACAAACGACCGCTTTCAAAACCATTTTCTGCAGCGGGGTGGCGTAGGCGCCGTCAGGGTATGCGCGTCACCTGGATGTGCACGGCCCGCCAGTGTCCGCTCGTCCGCCTGAAGGTGTCGGCGAAGCGGAAGCGGTTTGAGAAGGGCTTTCCGCCCGAGCTGCCTGTCAAGGTGACCTGTGCGCCCACGATCCAGGCGTCCGGGCCGAGCCGGGTGAAGGTCCGGTCGATCAGCCGGATCGGCTCGAAGCGGTCCCCCGGATCGGTCCACCCGGCGATGAACGCCTTCTTGTCCCTGCGGGCGCCCGAGCCGTCGATGAAGACGAGATCGTCCGCCACCATCCGCTCCAGCGCGGCGGAGTCCTGGGCGAGCTGGGCCCGGTCGAAGGCGTCGGCGAAGGCGACCACGGCCGCGGGCGCTTCGGCTTGCGTTGCGACGGGCGCGAGCGAAGCGGACAAGGCGGCGGCGGCGAGCAAGAGCATGGCGATCTCCGTTCCGGTTTTCCGGCCTTTACACGGACTTCCGGGTGACAATGAAGCCGGACCGCTCAGCGATTTCATCATATAGCTTCCGCACGAGCGACGCGCCGACTCTTTGCGCGCGGCTCAACGGTGACAGTCACTAGTGACTGTCACTTTAGGCCGACACAAGGGCGGGACCGGGCCAGCGAACGGAGGGTCAGCCTGAGGCTTAACGGTGACAGTCACTAGTGACTGTCACTTAGGCCCCATATGCGATGTCGAACGGCCGCTAACGGGATGCCGTGGATCGCCGCGGACGTCACGAACCTCCACGCGCCTATAAGAATGACGTGACTGTCACTGGTGACCGCCACTTCTCGGCATCCGGGCCGCCAGGCAGTAGAGGATCGCGGCGGCGGTGAAGGGGAGGCCGAGGAAGATGGCGAACACGCTCGGAAATTCCAGGACCACGGACGGCTCGTATAAAGCGCCGAACCAGAGCGGAAAAAGCATGACCAGCGGCGTGGTCCATAGCGCAACCGCCCAGCGTCGCAGCTTCTGCCGGCGATTGAGCTTCCACCACCGCATGGTCCGATAATGCCACGCCAGACGTCCGTTTGCCAGCCGCGCGACCGACGATGGGCACAGGCTCAACGGTGACAGTCACTAGTGACTGTCACTTTAGGCCCACAGCGATTTCGTCATATAGCTTCCGCACGAGTGACGCGCCAACTCTTTGCGGCTTAGCGGCTTTGCGTGAGACCTCTTTGCTGGCCCTGGTGCGTCACGAATGTCGACAGGCTCAACGGTGACAGTCACTAGTGACAGTCACTTTAGGCCCGCCTTGCATTGCACCCACCTCGCTCACCGCCGCTCCAGCAGCAATGACTGCACCGCCCGCCCGAATGTCCCCCGCTCGTCCGCCAGGCGGCACATCGCCAGCCCCGTCCCGTCCTCGCCGACCCAGCACTCCGCGTCGGAGAGGATCCATTCGCCTTCCGGCTCGCGGGCCAGGCTGACGGTCAAGTCGGCGTTGATGAAGGTCCAGTCGGCCCAGGGCAGCTCGGTGGCGATGCCGTTGGAATAGTCGCCGACGGCGGCGGCGCGCATGGCGGGGGTGAGCGGTTCGCCTTCGACGATGGGGGCGTGCTGGCGGAACCAGACCCGGGCGGGGCCGAGCTTGCCGCGTTCGTTAGGCGGCGGAGCTCGAAGCCGGCGGCGAAGCCGAAATCGAAACCGGCCGAGTGACCGGACACCTCCGCCGGGGGCGGGGCGGCGAGGGGCGGCAGGATGGGGCCGCGGGGGAGCGGGGTTTCGGCGGTGCGCAGCTTGAGAACCGTGCCGCGCACCACCTCCTTGCCGTCGTGCAGCAGCCGCACCTCGACGAGCTGGATCTTGCGGCCTTCGCGGAGCGTGGCGACGCGCAACTCGAGCGGCGCCACCGGAACCGGCCGGAGCAGCTCGACGGTCAGTCGAGCGACCCGCATCGGAGCGGCCGCCGCCACCCGCTCCGCCGCCCAGACGACCAGCGAGGCGGGCGCTCCGCCATGCTGGAGGCCGGGGTGCCAGGGCCCGGCGGCGTGCGCCGTCGCGCGCGCAGTGTCGCCTTCCACTACATAGGCCGCGCCGGTCATGGCGACGGCCCTAGCGGAACCGGCTCGCGATGGGGAGGCCGTGAACGGGACACGCGCCTTTTCGCAAAAAGTTCGTGCCCGCGCAGGAGCGCTTCCGTGCTTGCAATGCGGCGCGGGACGCTCATCTGACACAGGATGCCCACAGCCGCCCCCGACTGGCCGCAGATCGCGCTCTACGCTTTGGGCGGGGCGCTGCTGCTCATGCTGCTGTTCCGGCTGCCCGTGGTCGGGCGGGTGCTCCGGTTCATCTTCTCGCTCGGGCTGCTCGCCGCCGTGCTTTTCCTCCTCATCCAGCAGGCACCCTACCAGCCGCAGCTCGGGCGGGTGGCGGAGCGGTTCGGGCTCGATCCGCAGGAGGTGACGGGCGGCGAGGTTCGAATCCGGATGGCCCGGGACGGGCATTTCTGGGCGGATGCGACGATCAACGGGGTCAGGCGGCGAATGCTGATCGACAGCGGGGCGACGGTGACGGCGATCTCGGAGGCGACGGCGGCGGCGGCCCGGGTGGAGGGCAATCTGGGCCCGGTGCCGGTGGTCCTGCAGACGGCGAACGGATTGGCGCCGGCGCGGACGGGCAGCGTCGAGGAGCTCCGGCTCGGCAATATCGTCGCCCGCGACCTGAAGGTGGTGATGTCGCCCGCCTTCGGGGACATGGAGGTGATCGGGATGAACCTGCTCTCGAAGCTCGCGTCATGGCGGGTGGAGGGGCGGACCCTGATCCTGGTGCCGCACCATCCGCAGGGGGGGCTCGAAGCTTCGGGCAAGGGGCGCCGCGAAGAAGCGCCGTGATCCCGGACCGGGTTCGCGACTGCCCGGGCCTCCGCCTCCGTCCGCGCCTTCCCACTTGACGGGCCAAGGTGACTTACATAACTAATACAGCATAACCGTTTGATTCGGCCAAGTTTCCGGGGGATTCGAATGCTCGACCTGAACGACGTCAGCCACGTCTATCCGAACGGCACGCGCGCTCTGGACCATGTCAGCCTGTCGATCCCGCGCGGCATGTACGGCCTGCTCGGGCCCAACGGGGCCGGCAAGTCGACGCTGATGCGCAACGTCGCGACCCTCCAGACCCCGACCGAGGGCGGCATCCGCTTCGGCGACATCGACGTCATCGCCGAGCCCGAGACCCTGCGCCGGACGCTCGGCTATCTGCCTCAGGATTTCGGGGTCTATCCGCGGGTCTCGGCCTACGAGATGCTCGACCATATGGCGGTTCTGAAGGGGATCGCCGCCGCCGGCGCTCGCAAGGCGACCGTCGAGGGGCTGCTCCACCAGGTCAATCTGTGGGACGTTCGCAAGAAGGCGCTGGCCGGCTTCTCGGGCGGAATGCGCCAGCGCTTCGGGATCGCCCAGGCGCTGATCGGAAATCCCGAGCTGATCATCGTCGACGAGCCGACCGCCGGCCTCGATCCCGAGGAGCGCAACCGCTTCCTCAACCTGCTCGCCGAGATCGGAGAACAAGTCGTCGTCATCCTCTCGACCCACATCGTCGAGGACGTCTCCGACCTGTGCCCGCGAATGGCGGTGCTCGCGAACGGGCGGATCCAGCTCGAAGGGGCGCCGCTCGACCTCATCCGGGCCACCCAGGGGCGGATCTGGATGAAAGTGATCGAACGTGGAGAAATCGACACTTTTCGCCAGAAATATGAACTGATCTCGACACGATTGTTCGCCGGCCGAACCGTCATCCACATCCTCGCCGACTCCGATCCCGGCGACGGCTTCGCCCCGGTCGAAGGCGGCCTCGAGGACGTCTATTTCTCCACCCTCGCCCAATCCCGCCGCGCCGCCTGAGGAAAGACGACATGCTCGGCAAGATCGCGGCGTTCGAATTCCGCTACCAGATCAAGACTCCCCTTTTCATGGCGGCGGCGGCCCTCCTCTTCATCGCCGCCTTCACCGACATGGCGGTTGCGAAGATCGCGACCGCGGGGGGCGGCAACGTCCTGTTCAACGCCCCGCATGCGATCATCGTCTCTCACCTGATGGTGTCGCTCGTCTTCCTGTTCCTGGGCGCGGCCTTCGTCTCGAACGTCATCGTGCGCGACGACCAGACCGGGTTCGGACCGATCGTCCGCTCCACCCGGATCGGGAAGTTCGACTATCTGTTCGGCCGCTTTCTCGGCGCCTTCGCCGCGGGCGCGCTGGTGATGGCGACGGTCACGCTCGGCCAGTGGATCGGCACCTTGATGCCGTTCGCCAACCAGGAGATGCTCGGGCCGAACCGCCTTTCCGCTTTCGCCTACGGCTATGGCCTGTTCGCGCTTCCCAACGCCTTCATCATCTCGGCGCTTCTGTTCGCGCTCGCCACCGCGACTCGCTCGACGGCCGGGACCTTCGTCGGGGTGGTCGGCTTCCTCTTCCTCTACATCTTCTCGCAAGGCCTGATGCAGAGCCAGCCGCAGCTGCTCGATTTCCGGGTCTTCGCCGATCCTCTCGGAATGTCCGCCTACATGGCGGGCTCGCGCTATCTCACCGCCGCCGAGCTCAATGCCGGCGCCATAGCCGTCACCCCTATGATGCTTCTGAGCCGGCTGTTCTGGGTCTCAATAGCGGTCGGACTGCTGGCGCTGACCTATTACCGGTTCCGCTTCTCCGACCGGCGCCTGTCGCGCCGGCGGCAGCGCAAGCTCGCAGGGCAGGCGGCGATGGTTGCGCCGCCTTCGTTCGGCGCGGGCGCGCACTTCACCCGGCTCCCGAAACCGCGCTTCGATCGCCGTGCCGCTTTTGCGCAATTCGTCGCCCGCGCCGGGATGGAGGCGCGCTACATCTTCAAGAGTCCCGCCTTCCTGATCCTGCTCCTCATGGCCTTCGGATTCGCGCTTCCGAGCGTCCTGGCTCCGTCGGGCTGGATGGACTCGACGCTCTATCCGCTCACCGCCATTTCGGTGCCGACTATCGAGGCGATTTTCGACACGATCCTGATCATCATCGCCGCTTATTATGGCGGCGAGCTCGTCTGGCGCGAACGCGAATGGAAGATCCACGAGATCATCGATTCGACTCCGCTTCCGGCCTGGGCCCTGATGCTCCCCAAGATGCTCGGCCTGGCTTTGGTCCTGGTCGCGACCCTGCTCGTCGGCACGGCGACCGGGATTCTCGCCCAGCTGCTGGGGGGCGGAGTGGATTTCGCGCCCGGCGAATATCTGCTCTGGTATCTGCTTCCGGGCGCGGTGGATTCCATCCTGATCGCCGTGTTCGCGGTCTTCGTCCAGGCCCTAAGCCCGAGCAAATATGCCGGCTGGGGCGTGATGTTCCTCTACATCATCCTGCTGATTTTCGGGCCTTCGATGGGGCTCCAGCATCCGCTGCTCATCTACGGCAACGTCCCCGCGGTGCCTCTGTCCGACATGGGCGGCACCGGCAATTTCGAGGCGGCGGCCTGGTGGTTCCGGCTGTTCTGGGCGGCGACGGCGGCCCTGCTTCTGATCGCCGCCCATTTGCTCTGGCCGCGCGGCGCCGAGCAAAGACTGAAGCCGCGTCTGCGCCGGATTCCGGCGGGACTGAGCGGCCCGACCGGATGGGTGGCCGGGGCGGCGACCGCGCTCTTCGCTCTGAGCGGATCGTGGATCGTCTACAACACGCTCGTCCTGAACGACTTTCGTGCCGGGGAGGGACAAAGCTGGTTCGCCGAATATGAAAAGCGCTTCTTCCGCTACGCGACGGTGCCGCAGCCGGCGGTCAGGCATGTCGAGCTCGACGTCGCCCTCTATCCCGACGACGTCCGGGCGGAGGTGCGCGGCCGCTATCGGCTCGTCAACGACACGGGATCGCCGATCGAGCGGCTCCATATCCGCCTCCTGGATCGCGATCTCGTCCTGGTCGGGCTCGAGGTTCCGGCGGCCCGGCTGGAGCTCGACGACAAGGATTTCGGCTACCGAATCTATCGCTTCGAGGCGCCGATGCAGCCGGGAGAGGAACGCTCGATCGCCTTCCGAACGCGCCGCGAGCAGCTCGGCTTCCGGGCCTCGGGCACGGAGACGGGGATCCGTCCGAACGGAACCGATCTCAACAGCCTCAAGCTGACTCCGCGGATCGGAATGAACGATATCGGCATGATCGAGGCGCCGGACGAGCGCCGCCTATTCGGCCTTCCGGAACGCCCGCCTCTCCCCCGGCTGAACGATCCGGCCGCCACCACGATCAACCCCGCCGGCGACCTCAGCTGGACCACCGCCGACATCGTGATTTCGACCAGCGCCGATCAGATCCCCGTTGCGCCGGGCAAGAGAGTGTCCGAGCGAGTCCGGGACGGCCGCCGGATCGTCCGGTTCGTGTCGGACGCGCCGATCAAGAATTTCTTCTCGATCCAGTCGGGCCGCTACGCCGTGAGGCGGCAGAGCGTCGGAGGCGTCGAATACGCGGTCTATCATCACCCCGCGCATCACTGGAACGTCGAGAGGATGATGAAGGCGATGCGGATTTCGATCGACTATTACAGCCGGGCGTTCGGTCCCTATCAGTTCGATCAGGCTCGGATCGTCGAGCGTCCCGATCCCATGGGCGGCCAGGCCTTCGCGAACACGATCGCGGTCGGCGAGGGCATCTTCCCGATGGATCTCAGGGACCCGCAAGCCCTCGACATGGTCACCATGCTCACCGCCCACGAGATCGCCCACCAATGGTGGGGACATCAGACGGTGGGCGCCCGGATGCAGGGCGCCTCCTTCTTGCACGAAACGCTTGCCCAATATTCCGCGCTGATGGTGCTGAGGCGGATCAAGGGAGAGGACAATATCCGCCTTTTCCTCCGCTTTCAGCTCGACCGCTACCTGAGCGGCCGCCGCACCCAGGTGCTCGAGGAGCAACCGCTCGTCAGCGCCGGGCTCGACCAGGATTATATCAACTACGGCAAGGGCGCGCTCGCTTTGTACCTGCTCCAGCAGCGGATGGGCGAGGCGGCGGTGAACCGCGCTCTGCGGCGGTTCGTCGACCGCTACCGCTTCACGGTCGCGCCCTATCCCCGCTCCCTCGACCTGATCGCCTTCCTTCGCTCGGAAGCGAAAACGCCGCAGGACCAGGCGCTGATCACCGACCTGTTCGAGCGGATCACCCTCTACGACCTGAAGGTCGCAGAGCCGAAGGCCGTGAGGCGGGCCGACGGCCGGTGGGACGTCGTCGTGCCGGTCGAGGCGAGGAAATTCTACGCCCGCGGCCAGGGCGAGGAGAAAGAGGCGCCGCTCGGCGACCTCATCGAGATCGGCCTTTTCACCGCGGAACCGGGGGGAGGCGCTTTCGACAGGAGGAACGTCCTCCACATGGCGCGGCAGAAAGTGCGCAGCGGCCGGCAGGTCTTCCGCTTCGTCACCGCAAGGAAGCCGACCCACGCCGGTATCGACCCCTACAACCTCTACATCGACCGGAATTCCGGCGACAATGTCGGGCCGGTGACGAGCTGAAGGCGAGTGCACGGCTGCCTGGGCGCCATCGCGGACGTAAAGCGATCTGTCTGAGATTTCGCTCGTGGATTGCACCCGAAGCACCAAAGGACCAAAGAGTCGGAGGTGCGCCTTTGCCCGGTTCACTTCGCCAGGTCCTGAAGGTCCCTGGTGGGAGATTCACAGCATGGCGAAGCTCGTCTTCGGAATGAACCAGTCGCTGGACGGCTATGTCGACCATATGGCGTTTGCGCCAGGCCCCGGGCTCTTCCGCCACTTCATCGAGGAGGCCCGGGGGCAGGCGGGCAGTGTGTACGGTCGCCGGATGTATGAGATCATGCGTTACTGGGACGAGGATCATTCCGAATGGGATTCGGACAGGCACGCCTTCGCGGCGGCGTGGCGGAACCAGCCGAAATGGGTCGTCTCGCGCTCGTTGAAGCCGGTCGGCCCAAACGCGAGGCTCGTCGGGGACGATGTCGAGGGGGCGATCCGCGCGCTGAAGGCCGAGCGTGACGGGGAGATCGAAGTCGCCGGCCCGGACCTGGCGCAAAGCCTCACCGAACTTGGCCTGATCGATGAGTATCGAATCTACCTGCACCCCGTCGTACTCGGTCACGGCAAGCCCTATTTCGCCGGCCCCCGGCCGCCGCTCCGCCTGATGGCTCATGATCGGATTGCCGACGACGTGATCAGGTTGACGTACGTTCCTGCTCTGATCCCGCGCACGCGCCAGGGGCTGCAGGCTGCCGCTGTGACAGTCACCGGCGGCCACCAAGCGCTTCGCTGGTGACAGTCACCGGGAAGCCGTCCATTGACCGCATGCTACGGGTGAAGCAATTTGAGGACTTCACGAGCGAGGTGATGGCATGTGCCTCTCCGACGAATGCGGGCCCCAGGACCGTCGCGCCTTCCTGATGACGGCGCTGGCGGCAGGCCTGGTTCCGCAGGGCTTGCTGGCGGCCGGGCCCCCTGGCCGCGAAAGCGGCGACATGGAATTTCCGAGCCCGGTGGGGGCGGTGCGCGGCTATCTGGCGCGTCCGAGCGGCCGGGGGCGGCACCCTGCCGTGCTCGTCGCTCACGGGGTCGTGGGCTTGCCGGACTGGGTTCGGGCGGTCGCCGACGAGCTCGCCGCGAGCGGATTCGCGGCCCTCGCCGTCTCCCGCTTCTCCCGCGACTCCGCGGTGACCGCCGAGCGCCTCCGCCAGGAAGGGCGGACGAGCCGGTATCTCACCGAAACCGCCTTCCTCGAGCAACAGCAGGAGCTGCTCGGAGCGATCGCCTTTCTTCGGCAGCGGCGGTTCGTTCGGCCGGATCGGATCGGCGCCGTCGGATTTTGCGGCGGCGGCATCCAGGCGGTGCGCCTTTCGCTCGCCGTCCCGACCTTGCGGGCGGTGGTCTCCTTTTACGGGCCGCCCGCCTTGCCGCCGCAGTACAAGCATCCGACCGATCCGATCCGCGATCTGGTCGCGCTTGGAAGCACATTGCGAACGCCGCTCCAGATCCATTACGGCACCGCCGACTATGCGGTGCCGGCCGAGGCCGTCGACCGGCTGGCCGCGGAAGTGCGGACGGCCGGGACCGCGGTGGAGGTCCACGCTTATGAGGGGGCGACCCACGCCTTTTACGACAGCCGGGACCCGCCGCCGAACCTGGCGGCGGCGAAGCTGGCCCACGACCGCTACCTGCGTTTCCTCCACGCCCGGCTGGGCTGAGCTTCGGGGCCACGCGGTTAGGTCAGCGGATTATCGATGCAGCTAGCGCCGAGGCGCTCCGATCGCCTCCAGCACGACGAGCAGCGCCCGCAGCTTGCGTATCGTCCGCTTGCGGTCGGGGAGGCGGCTGACCGTCAGCCGGTCGCCTTCGGCCTCGATCAGGAAGTTTTCGCCGGGCGCGATGTGGAGGCGCTCGGGGAGGCGCAGGGCGACTCTTCCCCGGCTCTTGAACGTCTTCGCTTCGTGAACGCCCATCGCCGGGTCCCCATGGTTAACGCCTTTCCTTAACCGCTCGAAGCCGGCCTTCCATCCTCGGGACATCACGTAGCGTTTGGGTCTCCCGGCTTATCGGGTCGGAAGGGGGCCATGCCCCCGACGAAGCCCGGCACGTGCCTGGCGCGTCCGGCAATTATACCGCTGGGTCGGTCGCTGCCGCGGCGCTCGCGGCCGTGAGCCTGGCGTTGCGCGAGATCGCCGCTTCACGCCGCGGAACCGGTCCGCCGCGCGCGGTCGAATCAGGGCAATTCGACCTTTTCATAAAGCCGCCCATTGCTGGCCGGATCATCGGGCTCGATGACCCGGGCGCGGCTGCCCGGCACGATCCGGGCCGAGTCGCCGCCGCCTTCCGCCCGGGCCAGAGCGGAGCCGTCCGCGGCCGAGACGACGTTGTAGCGGACCATCGTCGCGCCGTCGGGACTGGTCGCCTGGACGGTCGTGCCGAGGGAAAGCAGAGGCGCCCCATAATTGAGCTGGATCTGCCGCCCGTCGCCCCCGATCACCTTCAGCGGGTTGAAGTGGAAGGCGACCGCTCTCGCGAGCGCCAGAGCCACTTCGTTTTGAAGTCGGCCGTAGAGCGCCTGGCCGGATTCGTTGCCGCTGGCCTGGAAGCGGCCCACCTTGACGTCGTAGCCGGTCTCGATCGTCTTGGTCAGCAATGTGCCGAAGACGATCCGGCCGGAGCGGTCGCGCACCTTGACGTCGGCATTGATGCGCATCCCGGCGGTCGTGTAGGAAAAGCCGCCTTCGCCTCTGTCCGGGGCGTTGGGCGCGGCCCCGCCGGGCCCGCCGCTGACGTCGGACAGGGTGGCCGAGACCACATAGTCGCCGCCCGGTCCGAGATCGACGCTCCCCGAAGCGGCCAGCGCCGCTTCGAGGCTCGAGCGCATCGTCGCGAAATTGTCGACGCAATCCTTGACCCACCAGGTCCGCCAGCTGGCAAAGCCCGCCGCGACATAAGGCGTGACGACGATTCCGGCGCGCCCCGCCGATTCCTGGAAATAGGTGCAGGACTTGGCGCTGCTGATCCGCCCGACGCTCATCGCCGGCCTGTCGCCGTCCTGCGCGCCTGCAGGCGATAGGCCCATCACCGCCGCGGTCAGCAGCAAAGCGGTGCCCGAGGTGACCGGTCTCACGATTTCTTCTTCTTCGATTTGAGCGCCTGGAGGTCTCCCGGGCTCGCCGGGCGGGCGATCGATCCCACCGGAGGCACCGTCGAGAACGGCACGTGGGCGACGGCCCGTGAGATCCGTCCGTTGATTTCGGTGATTCGGATGAAGCCGAGCTTCTGCTCGTCATTGCCGATCATCTCGCCGGTCGCGGGGTCGATGATGGCCCTCCCCTTGATGTAGACGCCGAATACCTGCCCGGGCTGGACGGTTCCTTCGCCGTAATTGAGCACGATCGTCCCGTCGCCCTGAACCGCCGCGATCTGGATCGGGTAGATGGTCGTCACCAGGGCGGTGGCGACCTTCTCCGCCGCCGAGCGCAGCAGAGCGCCAGTGTCGATCTGGGCGTTGCCGTTGCAAACCGCCGCCGACTTCTTCGTCTCGTTGATCCTGGTGACGTATTTGACCTCACCGCTGTCGGCGTCGGTGATCTTGATGTCCACGCCCAGCGTCACATAGGAATTGTTGCAGCTGACGTTGGAATTGTTGGATCCGGACAGCATTCCGCCCAGCAGGGAGGCGCCGATATTCGTCTTATTCGAGACGGACACCGAGGTGATGCTGCCATAGATCAAATAGTCGGCGCCTTCGAAACCGCCCATCCGCCCCGGCTTGTTCGACCTGACGAGGCCGCTCTTGGCGCGCGCCTGCTCGCCGACAAGCATATTAAGCCGTTCGCGTTCGATCACTCGGAACTTGCTCGTCGCCGCAATGGCGGTCTCGATCATCGCAGAAAAGGCTGGCGCCTGTCCGCTCTGCGCGACGTCATCGATCTGATAAATGGCGACAACCGGCTTACGACTGGGCTGTGCCGACAGGTTTGCCGGTGCCAAGCCAAATGCCATAATGATGAGTAAAAAAAAGTTGCGCATGAGCGATTTCCCCCAACTCGCTTTGTCTGCCGAACCGGGAAGCTACATGGCTGTAACGGTCGGGGAAAGCACTTTACTGTAGCGTGCAATCCTTTTTTTGGAAGTGCGAGTCTTGCGAGGCTGTCGGCTGCCTCCATAGGTCTTCGCTTATGTTCTCGCGAAGTCGCCTCGCCTTCGTCGGAGGCGGATTTGACCTGCGCCTTCGGGATCGCCATCGCCGGGTTTCCCTGGTTAACGCCTTGTCCGGTCGAGCCGGCCTTCCATCCTCGAGACCTCTTGCGGCGTTTGCGGCTTGCGGTTGCCGGCTTATTGGGTTGGAAGGTGCCGAAGGGCGGGGCAAAAGCGAGGCTCGCTTCGGAGCGTTGAGACGGACGCGGCGTCGACGGAGCGCCGTACAGGGAGAAGGACAAGCATGCGCCGATCGATCCTGGCCTTTCTCGCGCTCGGCGCCCTTCCGCTCGGTGGCTGCGCGGCGAGCATCGCGGCGAGCGCCGTCGGCGTCGCGGTCAGGGCCGCCGACACGCCGGACAAGCCGCCCAGGGAGGATCCCGGCCCCGCCGCCCGAGCCGCCTGCTCGGCGCGCGCGGCGCCCTACGGGACCGTCCGGATCATCGACACGGTCTACAAGAGCCCCGCCAAGCTCGTCGTCTGGGGTGCGGTCGAGGGCGAGGGGGGGCGGCGGTCTTTCCAGTGCCGCTACGACGGCAAGGTGGTGGGGTTCGAGCTGAAGGAAATTGAGCGGCGGCGATAATGGGATCGGGCTTCGGCGCAGCTGCGAAAGACCGATGGTCGACTGATATCAGGCCTCGGCAAACGTCGCGCCCGCCCCGCTCCGCGCCACGCCCTCGAGCCAGTCGGCCGCATAGCCGGCCACCGCCTCCCAGCCCGGCTCGTTGCAGATGAAATGGCTGCGGCCGGGGAAAGCCTTGAACTCGGTGACGCTGCCGGAATCCTCATAGGCCTCGAAATTCTTCCGGTTGAGATCGGCGGGAATGATCCGGTCCTCCTCGCCGCCGATCAGGAGCAGCGGCGCGTGCGGCCGGTCGAGGTCGATCCGGCCGCCCGGTCCCATGCAATCGCGAAGGACGTTGCGGCTGTCGTGGGTGGCGAGACGCTCGAACTCGCGGGCGGCCTCGTCTTCGCTCAGCGTATTCGCGAACGCGCCGTGGAAGGTCTTCGAATCCATTGAGATGGGCTCGTTGCCCTTGAGCGGATTGGCGATGATCGCGCTGTTCTTGATGAAGCCCCAGTCGAAATCGAGCATCGCATTGGGCGCGACCGAGTTCGATCGCGACTCCGGCGGAGATCAGGTCCCGGCTCAGCAGGATCTGGACGATCAGGCCGCCGACCGAATGGCCGATCACGATCGGCCGCCCCTCGGCCGCCACGACGGCCTCGATGCTGGCGACGACGTCGTCGAGGCGAAGCTCGCCGAGACCCGGCGGCGGGTTGTCCCTGAGCGCGCTCGGCTCGCCTTCGTGCAGCGGCCAGGCCGGCGCGACGCACTCGTGGCCCCGGTCGCCGAGAAAGCGGATCCAGCCCTCCCAGCTCTTCGGATTCTGGAACATGCCGTGGACTAAGACGATGCGGGCCATGGATTTTTCCTTGCTTATCCTCCTCAAAACCGATTTTTCCGGGAGCCGTTCCCGAGGCCGGAAAATTCCCGAGCAGGGAGGCAATCCGCTGGACTAGGGTCCGTACTCAATACCGGCAATGGTCATGATCGCCCGGAGAAGGGCACCGGCAAGGAGGAGTGCGCAGGACGGGCTGGTTGCCCGTACAAGCGCTTCGACGCAGCCGGTGCCCTTCTCCGGGCGACCGCGAAGCGGCGGGTCGGAGAGGCGGCCATGGCTTCGTCGCTCGTCGGTCACGATGCGTTGAGCATCGCTCCCTCGCTCGCTCCTAGCCCTGACCGCCTCTCCGACCCGTCATGACCGTTGCCGGTATTGAGTACGGACCCTAGGCCCCCGGGGTCGAGTCGAGCCTCGCCTTGCCACCGGCATCGGCTGCCCCCAGAAAGCCCGAATGCAGGGGCGGATGCGTTTCAAGGGTGTTTGGCGCGATTACCAGGCCGGCGTCCTGAAGGCGATCGAAGGTCACCTGGAAGACGGGCGCCTGCACGTGGTGGCCGCTCCGGGCGCTGGGAAGACCATTCTCGGGCTCGAGACGGTTCGCCGGCTTGCGCGTCCCGCCGTCGTCTTCGCCCCCACCGTCGCGATCCGCGAGCAGTGGGTTCAAAGGCTCTGCCCCCTGTTCCTGGAGGAGCCGCCGCTTGCCGGCGAAGTTTCCCGCGATCTCACCGAACCCGGGCACCTGACCCTGGCCACCTATCAGGCGCTCGATTCGTTCAGACGCGGCGAGGCCCTGAATGCGGTGATCGAAATCCTCAATCGGCGCGGTCCGCTTACCCTCGTTCTCGACGAGGCCCACCACCTCCGGCGAGAATGGTGGCGAAGCCTGGAAGGCCTGGCCTCGGGGCTCAGGGACGTCCGGATCGTGGCGCTGACGGCGACGCCCCCCTATGATTCGAGCTTTGCCGAATGGACCCGCTACGAGAGCCTGTGCGGCCCGATCGATTACGAGATCGGAATTCCCGAGCTGGTCCGCAACAAGGACCTGTGTCCGCATCAGGATCATGTGATCCTTTCGGCGCCGACCGAGGACGCGCTTGCCCTGCTCGACCGGCGGCGCCGGTCCATCGCCGAATTGCAGGACGAGCTGCGCAAGGATGCGCGCCTCCTGGACTTCCTGGAGCGGCATCGGTGGATTGCGAGCCCCGAAAGCTGTGTCGAGGAGATCCTCGACCATCCCGAGATGCTTTCGGCCGCACTCATGCTGCTGGCCTCGGCCGGTCGCGAACTGCCGACTCCGCCCTTGAAGCTGCTCGGAGTCTCGGCCGACGACTTGCCTGCGCCGTCGCTCTTCTGGCTGGAGCGGCTCCTCGACGGCCTGTTGGGCGAGCAAGCTTCGAATTTTCCCGTCGGCGACGATTGGGCGAAGAATTTGCGCAATCGGCTTCACCGCCAGGGGCTGATCGAGGGCGGCAAGGTGCGACTGCACCACACGCATTCGATCTTTCGACTCCTCGCCTCGAGCCTCGCAAAGCTCGGCAGCATCGCTGAGATCGCTCGGGCGGAGACTGCTTCTCTCGGTCCAGGGCTGCGGATGGTGATCCTGTCCGATCATATCCGCGCGGGCGAATTGCCGGCGGACAGCTCGGACGAATTCGTTCCGGCCAGGCTCGGCGTCGTGCCGATCTTCGAGACGCTCAGGCGGAAGGGAATCGCCCCGGATCGGCTGGCGGTTCTGACGGGAAGCCTGGTGCTGGTCCCCCGGGCCGCGATCGAAGCGCTCGGGGAGATCGTTGTTGGGCTGGGACTGAGTCCCGGTTCGATCCGGGCCTCGGAGCTGGCAGCCTGCCCCGATCACGTTCGCCTCGATTCCGGGGCGCAGGGCGGTGCCGACCTGATGAAGCTGGTCACCGAGCTGTTCTCGCGAGGGGAAATCCGGATCCTGGTCGGCACCCAGTCTCTCCTCGGAGAAGGCTGGGATGCGCCGACTCTGAACAGCCTGATCCTGGCGAGCAACACCGCCTCCTTCATGCTTTCCAACCAGATGCGCGGACGCGCGATCAGGATCGATCCCGCCGACCCCGGCAAGGTCTCCAACATCTGGCACCTGGCGACGGTGGAGCCGGAAGAGGGGCTGGCCCAGGCCGCCGCTTTCGTGGACTGGGGCTATCTTCACGACTCCCCGTCATTCGCTTGCTCCGACGCTGGGATGCTGGACCGCCGCTTCCGCGCCTTCGAGGGGATTTCGAACGGCCCCTCCACCCTGATCGAAAGCGGAATCGGGCGCCTGGGAATCGACATCTGCGGCGCCTCTCCCGGAGGCGAACGGAAAAACGTTCGAGCTGGCCGCCGATCGCGAAGAGATCGCCCGCCGCTGGTCCAGGTCCCTGGGGGCAGGGACTCCGCAGGCGCGCGTTCGCGAAACCGCGGCGCCGAGCCATGCGCCGCGAAGGCTCGCTTTTTACGATACGCTGCAGGCTCTCGTCATGAGTGGGCTTGCCAGCGGGGCCTTCGCCGCCGCCAACGCGCTTCGGGATGTCAGCCCGGCGCAGAATATCGGGGTCATCTGGATGGCGATTGCCGGCGCGGCCTTTGTGGCCAGCCTGCCGAAGCTCGTCAGGGCAAGCCGCCTGATCTGGCGCAACGGATCGCTGGAAGGGAGCTTCACCGAAGTCGGGAAGGTGATCCTCATCGCCTTGCATGAAGCGGGCGTGGTGGACGAGGAGGATCTGCGCTCCGGGCATTTCGAGCTGCTCTCGAGCCTTGACGGGCGGAAAGATATCGTCCTCGTCGGCGTGAGCCGAAGCACCGAGCGCCACGTCATGAATGCCATCGCCGAACTCCTGGGCCCCGTGCAGAACCCCCGTTATCTCCTGATCCGCGAGAGCTGGTTCTTCTGGAAGAAGCGCCGGGATTATCACGCCGTGCCGGACGCGCTGGGCGCAACCCAGCAAATCGCCGAACGGTTTGCAGCTCTGTTCACGGCCCGGATCGGCTCCTCCAAGCTCGTCTACACGCGCACCGCGACAGGCCGGCGCGCCCTGCTCCGGGCCCGGGCCAGGTCATTCGCCGCCGGGTTCCAGCGGCGGGTCGATCTTCGCTCGGCATGGCTCTGACGGCTCCGCGGGGGCTCAGGCATTCCCCTCCGTCACCTCGGCGAACTCGATCGCCCGGCCACGCCCGTTGAGGCCGAGGACGAAAGGTTCGCCGCCCAGCACTCCGTTCCAGGGGGTGCAGACGTAATAGACGTCGAGGTTGCTCGCCTCGAAGATGACCATGGCCGGGCCGTATTCCTCCGGGACCTCGCGCCCGATGTGAAGCAGGTGCTCGGGACGGCGAAGGTCGAGGGACAGCGCCCAGATTCGGCGCTTCGTGGTGGGAAGGCCGAGGTCGAAGAGGTCGGCCCGGGAGTCTCGCCAGATCTGCTCGGCATGATCGTCGTCGGCGGCGAAGGGGACGAAGAACTTCATGGCCTTCCCCCATTCATCGGACATCGGAGGGGACGGGGCGGCGGCGCCGGCTTTGAACGAAAGAAGAGGACAGCCACGGGACTGTCCCCTTCCCCGCCCGGTGGGCACGGGGACGGCCGCGTGGCCTTCCCCGGCTTCCTACGCACCCACCCGGAACAGGCCGCAACCGGCAGGGCAGGCTGGTTTTCAGCCCGCCGCGCCGATCGGTCAAACGATTGGCGCTATTCTGTTCTGTTACGTTGTCGATCCGAAACAGTGTACAATTACCGTAGTTTCCCGGTATCCCGGCCGCGCGGGGAGCGAGTCCGTGCAACCGCGAAGGCGGCTCGAAAGAGCGCGCTCTTTCACTCTCTCCAGGATGAGGGCCGACCTGTTCCGATTCGCTCGCCATGTCCGAACATAGGCAGAACAAGTCCTGCAATAATCCTTCAAGTCGATCCGGATCGGACCCATCGCCGGCGGTGCGCCGCCGGTCCTCAGGCGTAATGGCCGGTGGCGCAGGGGCTGGTGGCGCCGCTGCCGTTGGCGCCCCAGCGCCGATAGCCCTTGGAGTCGAGGTGGAAGCGCATTCCGCTGTAGAAGCCGAGCCCGATCCCGAAGCCGGAGCCGCTGGCCTGGTGGATCCGGCAGACGTCGCGGATCAGCGCGGCGCGCGAGACGTCCTCGTCGACGGGGACGAGATCGAGCGCGTAGAAATGGCGGTGGGCGCTCGCCTTGGCGCCGCCGGCGCACTGGTTCAGCTCGGCGTTGCGGAAGCCCGACACCGGCTGGACGTCGCCGATCACCGGCTCGACCTCGGCTTTGACGAAGCGCAGGGTGGCGGCGATGTGGGTCCATTCGTTCGCCGGAGCGACTTCGAAGCGGGGGCCGCCGCAGTCGCGCCACGCGCTGGCGGTTCGGACCAGCTGCCAGGTCGGAACGACTCCGTCGACGTCCGCGGCCTCGAGATAGGATTTGAACGACAATACCATCGTCCGGGCGCCGGCGTCGCGCGACAGCCACGCCAGATAGTCGGCCTTGCTCTGCCCCTCGGCCTGCGTCTGGGCGGAAGCCGGCGCCGCCGACAGGATGACGAGGAGGGCGGCCAGCGCGAACGCTGCCAAGCGAATAAGTTGTTGCATAACAGCCAGATAGACACATTTCGGCCATATTTCAAGGGGTTTGCCGGAGGGGCTGGCCCGCTTCGGCGAAGTGATATTATATCGAGCCAGGCGATTGGAGAAATGGCATGCGGAACCTGCTTTCGACCCTCGGTCTGGCCCTCGCCCTCGGCGCTTGCTCGAAAGCCGCTCCGGATCCGCGTGGGGTCGGGCGCGACGAGGTGCTGGTCCAGGTCTCGGCCACCGGCCGGGCCGATTCCCGGCCCGACGAGGCCCGCTTCACCGTCGGAGTCGACACGATCGCGGCCACTTCGGGCGCGGCGAGCGCTCAGAACAGCGCGACGATCAACAAGGTGACGGCGGCGCTTCGGCGCCTCGGGGTCGAGGAGGACGACCTCCAGACCCGCTCGATCACCTTGTCGAGGATCGATTACGGCCCCAACCGCGGCCGTTTCCAGGCCAACAACCTCATCGAGATCAAGGTCAGGGACATCAAGCGGGCCGGGGAAGCGCTGGCCGCGATCACCCAGGCCGGCGCCAATGTGCTGTCGGGGCCGAACCTGCGGGTCTCGGACCCGGACAAGGCCAACCGTTCGGCCTACGCGGCGGCGTATCGCGCCGCCCGCGGCCGCGCCGAGGCCTATGCCCAGGCGGCGGAGCTCAAGGTGGACCGGGTGCTGACGATAACCGATGCCGCCATCGCCTCGCCTTATCGTCCTTACGAGAGCAACTCGGCGATGGCGGAGCAGGCGGCGGCGCCAGGGCTCGTCGCGCCGCCGCCGGTGCAACCGGGGATCACCACCAGCCAGGTCCAGATCCGGGTCGATTTCGCGCTGAAGAAATAGGTGGGGCGTGAACGGGATATCCTCCCCGGCCGCGTAGCCGGCGGGGAGGGGGACGGGTGGTGGAGGGGCAATTGGAACAGGCCTCGCCAGTTACCCCTCCACCATGCTTCGCATGGTCCCCCTCCCCATGCTGCGCATGGGGAGGATCTAAAATCCGCGGAACGTGGCAAAACCCTCCACCGGCTCCCGCTCCGTCCGCAACCCGTTGATCGGGGCGTCGGGATCCGCATAGCCCAGCGCCATCCCGCAATAGAGGATGCGCGCCTCGGGCAGCTCGATATGGCGGGCGACGACGTCGTGCACCGCCGCCCATGCCTCCTGCGGGCAGGTGGCGAGGCCGCGCTCGTGGGCGAGCAGCATCAGGGTCTGCATGAACATTCCGAGATGCGCCCATTGCGGCCGGTCGAAAATCCGGTCGATCGAGAAGAGCAGAAGCACCGGCGCCCCGAACGCCTCGAAATTGCGGGCGAATTGCGCCAGCCGCGCCGGCCGGTCCTCGCGCGGGATTCCGATCGCCTCGTAAAGCGCTTCGCCGCTCGAGTGCCGGAGCGAGCGGTACGGCTCCGGGAGCGGCGAGGGGTAGACCTTCAGCTCCATCCCGGCCCGCGCCGAGCCGAGCGCCGACCGGGCCTCGGCCCTGAGCGCGGCGAGCGGCTCGCCGCTCAGCACGTCCACCCGCCAGGGCTGGAGGTTGCCGCCCGACGGCGCCCGGGCGGCGAGCCCGAGCAGCGCCTCGACCACCGCCCGTTCGACCGGACGGGCCAGGAAGGCGCGGGCCGAAATGCGTCCCAAAACGGCTTCGGCGACGGTGTTGCGCTCTCCGGACATGCGGCTATTGTGCGCGGCCATGCAGCTACTCGACAAGATGCTTCCCGGGCTCATCAAAAGAGGCGAGCTCAATATTATCGACCCGGCCGGCAAGACCTACCGCTTCGGATCCCCGGATCCGGAGCTGAAGCCGGTCACGGTCCGGCTGAAGGACCGCAAGGTCGCCTTCCAGATCGCCCGCGATCCCACTCTGGGCACGATCGAGACCTGGATGGACGACCGGCTGGTGCTGGAGGAGGGCGAGATCATCGATCTCATCCTGATCATCCGGCGCAACCGCCGCTGGGAGGAGAGGAATCGGCCGAACGAGTTCCTCAAGAAGACCGGCAAGCTTCGCCACCGCCTGAGCACGCTCAACTGGAAGTCGCGCTCGCTGAAGAACGTCGTCCACCATTACGACATCGGCAACGATCTCTACCGGCTCTTCCTCGATCCGGACATGCAGTATAGCTGCGCCTATTTCACCGACCCCTCGAACAGCATCGAGCAGGCCCAGCTCGACAAGAAGGCCCATATCGCCTCGAAGATGCTGCTCGAGCCGGGCCACAAGGTGCTCGACATCGGCTGCGGCTGGGGCGGTCTCGCGCTCTATCTCAACCGGGTCGCCGACGTCGACGTGCTCGGAGTGACCCTGTCCAAGGAGCAGCTCGCGGTCGCCCGGCAGCGCGCCGAGGAGGCCGGAGTCTCCGACCGGGTCAAGTTCGAGCTTTGCGACTATCGCGACGTCACCGGCCAGTTCGACCGGATCGTCTCGATCGGCATGTTCGAGCATCTCGGAACCGCCCATTTCCCGGTCTTCTTCCGCAAGATACGCGAGCTGCTCCACCCGGAGGGCGCCGCTTTGGTCCACACCATGGGGCGGATGGGCAAGCCGGGCACCACCGACCGCTTCATGCAGAAATACATCTTCCCGGGCGGCTACCTGCCGGCTTTGTCGGAGATCGTCGGAGCCAGCGAGCGCGAGCGGCTGATCATGTCGGACTGCGAAGCGCTCCGCCTCCACTACGTCTACACGCTCCGCGCCTGGTACGAGACCTTCAAGACGAAGCATGACGAGATCGTCGCCCTCTACGACGAGCGCTTCTACAAGCTCTATCTCTTCTACCTCGCCGCCTCGATGACGATGTTCACCGACGGCGCGATGGTCGTCTACCAGCTCCAATATCTGCGCAGCCGCTACGCCGCGCCGATGACCCGCGATTACATGCTGAAGGACGAGGCGCGGTTGCGCGAAGCCCAGGGAAGCCCGCCAGGACGATAACTCCCGAGCTGTCCGAGGCGATTGCCAGCCAGTCGAAAGGAGCGGTCTATCATGTCCATTCTGAAGCCCGCCGCCGAAATGGCGGCCGCGGGCAGCAAGCCCTTCCCCAACGAGAGCGCCGAATATCGTGAGGCCCGCACCGCGCTGCTCGCCGAGGAGATCGAGCTTCGGCGGCATATCACGCGCGTCGCCGAAATGCGCCGAGCCTTGCCGCCGGGCGGAGTCGCCAGGGATTACCGCTTTCTCGATTCGGAGGGCAGGGAATTGGGCCTCGCCGACCTGTTCGGGCGGCACGATACCCTCTTCACCTACTTCTGGATGTTCGGGCCGGAGCGCGAGCGGCCCTGCCCGATGTGCACCTCGTTCGTCGGCTCGCTGGACATCCCCGCTCCGGACATCGAGCAGCGCTTCGCGATCGCGATCCTGGGCCGCTCGCCCGTCGCCCGGCAGCTGGCCTTCGCGCGCGAGCGCGGCTGGGCGCATCTGAACTTCTATCAAACCGTCGGCGACGACTTCGCCGGGGATTATCGGGCCCTTGTCGACGGCGAGGAAGGGGCGGCGGTGCTCATGTGGAAGCGCGCCGGCGGCGAGGTCCGCCTGTTCTGGGCCGCGGAGGGCGGCGCCGAAACCGCCGATCCGGGGCAGGATCCGCATCTGGCCCCCGATCCGACTCCGCTTTGGGCCTTGCTGGATTATACGCCGGGCGGGCGCGGGACGGGCTGGTATCCGAAGCTGGACTATGACGGTTGAGAATCGCCTGCGATCCGCGCTCGGCAGCGGCTTGACCCGCCAGCCTCGTCCATGCTCATTGCGGTCAAAATCCAGGGGTATCTGAACTATGTGGCTGCTCGATAAAATGCTGAAGAAGGTCGTCCGCAAGGGTGACCTCACCGTCATCGACCATGACGGCAAGGAATATCATTACGGCGACAAGAGCCCGGCGCCGCACGGCCCGATCCGGGTCCGCCTCACCGACAAGGGCGCCGCCACCCACATCATCAAGGATCCGCGCGTCGGCGCCGGCGAGGTCTTCATGGACGGCCGGATGGTCGTCGAGCAGGGCGACCTTCGCGGCCTCGTCCTCCTCATCCGCTACAATGCCCCGGTCGAGCGCCAGGGCGATCTGAAGCCCAGGGGTCCGGTCCGCAAGGCGGTCGGCCGGATCGCCGGCCGCCTCGACCAGATCAACTGGAAGACCCGCTCGCGCCACAATGCCGAGCATACCTACAACCTCACCCGGCGCCTCTTCGAGCTGTTCCTCGACGAGGACCGGCAATATACGATGGCCTATTATCGCGACCTGTCGAACAGCCTCGAGAAGGCCCAGCTCGACAAGAAAGCGCACGTCGCCTCCAAAATGTATCTGAAGCCGGGCATGAAGGTGCTCGACATCGGCTGCGGCTGGGGCGGCTTCGCCCTCTATCTTCACCGCATGTACGGAGTCGAGGTGCTCGGCGTCGCCCTGGCGCCCGACCAGATCGAGTTCTGCAACGAGCGCGCGCGAGAGGCGGGAGTCTCGGACAAGGTCAAGTTCGAGCTGATGGACTATCGCGACATCAAGGGCCAGTTCGACCGGATCAGCAACGTCGGCCTGATCGAGCATCTCGGCACGCCCCATTATCCCGGTTTCTACGAGCACATGCACCGCCTCCTCAAGGACGACGGCGTAATGGTCTCGCATTGCTGCGGCCGGATGGGCGAGCCGGGCGTCACCGACAAATGGACGAGGAAGTACATCTTCCCGGGCGGTTACATTCCGGCGCTGTCGGAGCTGGTCACCCAGGCCGAGAAGCACAGGCTGATCGTCTCCGACGTCGAGGCGATGCGCTACCATTACGCCCCGACCTTGGCCGAATGGTATGCCCGCACCGTCGCCCACAAGGACGAGATCATCGAGCTTTACGACGATCGCTTCTACCGCATGTGGCTCTTCTATCTCGCCGGCGCCGAGGCCGCCTTCCGCTATGGCGGGATGGTCAACTGGCAGATCCAGTACGTGAAGCGCCGCGACGCCATCCCGATGACCCGCGACTATATGTACGAGGAATCGGCCCGGCTGCGCGACCAGGAAGAGCCGCCGCAATGGCACCTCGCGGCGGAGTGAGGGCGTTGGAAGAGGGCCGGAGCGGCGACGCTCCGGCCCTCTTCCAAGTTAAAGGTTGAAATTCCGCGCCGGAGGAGGGAGGCACCGGGCCGATGACCTCCACGCCGGCCGAAAGAGAGAGCGTCAGCGCCCGCCGACCGCGCGCCTGGTGGGAGCATCCGGCGGTGGTGCTCGCGGCGGTGCTGGCCTGCGGGGTGCCGCTGCTGTGGCCGGGCGTGCCGCCACTGGTCGATCTTCCCGGCCATATGGGCCGCTACCATGTCCAGATGGCGATCGGCGGCTCGCCGCTTCTCCAGAGCTTCTACGATTTCAAATGGGCCTTGATCGGCAATCTCGGTGTCGACCTCCTGGTCGTTCCGCTCGCCGCCTTGATCGGGCTCGAGCCGGCGGTGAAGCTGATCACGCTCGCCATCCCGGTGATGACGGGGGCGGGCTTCCTGTGGGTGGCGCGCGAGGTGCATGGGCGGGTTCCGCCGACCGCCTATTTCGCTCTGCCTTTGACCTACAGCTACCCCTTCCTGTTCGGCTTCCTCAATTTCGCTTTGTCGATGGCGCTGGCCTTCCTCGCCTTCGCCTTGTGGCTGAGGCTGGCGCGGCTCGGGCGGCTGAAGCTTCGCGCCGGGCTCTTCGTCCCGATCTCCATCCTGCTCTGGGTCTGCCACGCCTTCGGCTGGGGGACATTGGGGGTGATGGCCTTCTCGGCGGAGCTGGTCCGCCAGGTCGACCTGAAGCGCCCGCTCTGGAAAGCGGGTTTCAATACCGGCGTTCATTGCCTCGCCCTGGCGCCGCCCGTGCTGCTGATGCTGCTCTGGCGAAGCGGAGCGGTGGGCGGCGAGACCTCCGTGTGGTTTCACTGGAAGCTCAAGAAGAACTGGATCCTGATGGCGCTTCGAGACCGCTGGTATTGGTGGGACGAGGCTTCGCTGGCGGTGATCGGCCTCGTCCTCGTCGTCGGCCTGCTCTACTGGAAGAAGCTCGAATATTCGCGCAACCTCGCCGCGTCCGCGATCTTCCTCGCCATCGTCTACGTCTGCCTGCCGAGGATCGTCTTCGGCTCCAATTATGCCGACATGCGGCTCGCGCCCTTCGTCCTCGCGGCCGGGATCATCGCGATCCGCTACCGCCCCGCCTGGGCGGGCCGCGCCGGTTCGGTCTTCGCGATCGCCGGCCTGCTCTTCGCGGGCGCCCGCCTCGCCGGCAATACGGTGAGCTTCTGGATGTACGACCGCGCCTATGACCGCGAGCTGGCCGCCATCGACCATATCCCGCGCGGGGCCCGAGTCGTCTCCTTCGTCGGAGTGAAGTGCCGCAACAGGGATTGGCCGCAGAGCCGGCTCGAGCATTTGCCCGCTCTCGCCCTCGTCCGCCGCGACGCCTTCTCCAACGACCAATGGTCGATGAGCGGCGCGCAGCTGCTCACCGCCCGCTATCCGCACAATAGCTGGTTCTCGCGCGACCCCTCGCAGCAGGTGCTTGCCCGTCCCTGCCTTCCCGAGCGCTGGCTCACACTCGATCAGTCGCTCGCGAGCTTTCCCCGGGCGATGTTCGATTATGTCTGGTTGATCAGCCCGCCGCCCCACGACCCCGCTCTCACCCGCGGGCTCCAGCCGGTCTGGCGGAGCGGCACGAGCGTGCTGTATCGGGTCGCCGATCCAGCCCCGCTCGTCCCCGAGGAGCCCGAATGACCACACCGCCCTCCCTCTCGATCGTAGTGCCCTGCTACAACGAGGAACCCTGCCTCGGGGAGCTGCACGGCCGGCTGACCGCCGCGGCGCGCTCGGCCGTCGGCGAGGATTATGAGATCGTCCTGGTCAACGACGGCTCGCGCGACCGCAGCTGGGAGATGATGCGCTCGCTCTCGGCGGCCGATCCCCGGCTGGTGGCGATCAACCTGTCGCGCAACCACGGCCACCAGCTCGCTTTGACCGCGGGGCTCGATCTCTGCTCCGGCGCGCGCATCCTGATCATCGACGCGGATCTCCAGGATCCGCCCGAGCTGCTCTCGCCGATGCTCGCCGAGATGGACCGGCAGCGCGCCGACGTCGTCTACGCCGTGCGCAAGGCGCGGGCGGGCGAGACCGCGTTCAAGCGCGGCACCGCCAAGCTCTTCTACCGCTTGCTCTCCCGCCTCGCCGAAATCGAGATTCCGCGCGACACCGGCGATTTCCGGCTGATGAGCCGCCGAGCGCTCGACGCCCTCCTTAGCCTGCCCGAGCAGGCGCGCTTCATCCGCGGGATGGTCGCCTGGGTCGGCTTCCGGCAGGTGCCGATCGCCTACGACCGGGCCGAGCGCCACGCCGGGCAGAGCAAATATCCGCTGTCGAAGATGGTCCGCTTCGCCCTCGACGCGGTCACCGGCTTCTCGACCGCCCCGCTCCGCATGGCGAGCCATATCGGCCTGTGGCTGGTCGCGGCGTCGGTGCTCCTGGTCGGCTATATCGCGATCGGCTTCTTCACCGGCAGCGCCATCCAGGGCTGGACGTCGCTGATGCTGGTCGTGGTCGTGCTCGGCGCGGTGCAGATGTTCGTGCTCGGGATGATCGGCGAATATCTCGGGCGGCTCTACATGGAGTCCAAGCACCGGCCGCTTTACATCGTCGCCGAGATCGCCGGCCATGCCGGCGGCGAGCCGAGCTTAGGACACGTCGCTCATGAGGCCGAGACGATCACCGCCAGCGAGACCCCGGGCGGCAACGGCAGCCGACCGATCGCGTAGCGCTCCAGGCCGAAAATCGCCTGGAACAAGGCGTTGAGCGGCGCCGGTGGCAGCTTGTCGTCGCTATCCTCCTTCTTCCGCACCTTGCCGATGAGTCGGGCGGCGGCGGCGAGCGGGAAGAGCAGGCTGTTGAACCAGCTCATCATCTCGAGCTTCAGGCCGGCCGCGGCGACGACGGCGCGAAGCGTCTTGCGGGTGTAGCGGCGCTTGTGGTGGTTGACGACGTCGTGCGCGCTCCACATCCAGGGATGGGCCGGAACCGCGATCAGGATCCGGCCGCCGGGCTTCAACTTGCGGGCAATGCTCTCCAGCGCTTCCCGGTCCGCTTCGACATGCTCGAGCACGTCGAGGATGGCGACCAGGTCATAGGCCCCGTCCTCCACGCCGGTCAGCGCCGGCAGCGGCGCGTCCATCACCGCGTGGCCGAGCCGCCGGCTGGCGATGGCCCGGGCGGCGGGGTCGATCTCGATCGCGTCGACCTGGCCGAAGCGCCTCAGCATGACGAGGTTATGGCCGGTGCCGCAGCCGATCTCGAGGATTCGCGCATCGCGCGGAAGCGCGATCCGGCGGCGAATGAGGGCGGCGAGGATCTCGCGCCGGGCGCGGTACCACCAGTGCCGGCTGTCCAGCTCCGCCATTCGATCGTAGACGATGCGTTCCATCAGGTCCTGGCCATCAGCCGAACACCCACTTCCGGTTGAGCGAGAAGGTGACGAGCGGGGTCACGAACAGGATCGGCAGCACCGACCACCAGATCGGCCCGCCAAGATGCTTGACGAGGTACCAGACGAAGAACTGGTTGAGCAGGAAGCCCAGGCTGTTGACGGCCAGGAAGCGGAACCTGCGCAGCGTCGCCCGGTCGCGCGCGCCGTGGCCCTTGAAGCTCCAGCGGCTGTGGAGGGCGTAGCCGAGCATCGTGAACGCCAGGTAGTTGAGCGTCAGCGACAGCATCGGCTCGACGCCGAACAGGGTTGCGACCGCCCAATAGCCGGCGGCGACGAGCACCGACATCAGCCCGCCGGTGATTCCGAAGCGGACCATTTGCGCGATCAGCGCACCGTAGCGGTCGAGAAGGATGGTGACGGGTCGGATGGTCTTGCTTGCCCTTTGCCGTGCAGGGCCTAATGCGGCGGCGCGGGGTTGAAAAGGGTCCATGGAATGGAGGGGTTGAACGGGCTGGAACGACGCTGGCGCTGGTGGGTGCTGCTCTTCTGGCTCGCGACCTCGGCCGTCCTCCTCTACCTGCGCTGGGCGGCGATTAACGGCTTCGTCCTCAACGACACCGACGACAATTTGCGGATCATGCAGGTCCGCGCCCTGCTCGCGGGCCAGGATTGGTACGATCTTCGCCAGTACCGGCTCAATCCGCCCTTCGGCGCCGACATCCACTGGTCGCGGCTCGTCGATCTTCCCATCGCCGGAATCAAGCTGGCCCTGGCGCCGCTGGTCGGAGGGTTGGCGGCGGAGAAGGCCGCGGTGGCGATCGCGCCCTTGCTGCCGATGGCGGTTGCGATGGGGGCGGTGGCGGTGGCCGCCCGGCGGCTGATCGCGCCGTGGGCGTTCGTGCTCGCCCTCGCCATCCTGCTTTGCGGCCATTCGGTGCGCGGCCAGTGGGTTCCGCTTCGGATCGACCATCATGGCTGGCAGCTCGCCCTGCTCGCCGTCGCCGTCGCCTCGCTGACCGACCCGAAGCGGGCGCGGGGCGGGGCGATGCTCGGAATCGCCACCGCCCTTTCGCTCGTCATCGGCCTCGAGATGCTGCTCTACCTCGCTCTGGTCGGCGGGATCGCGGTCCTGATGTGGGTGCGCGATCCGGCCGAGGGACGGCGGCTCGCCACCTACGGCGCAAGCCTCGCGGGCGGCGTCGCGCTCGGCTTCCTGCTCTTCGCCTCCTACGCCAACCGGGCTCCGGTCTGCGACGCCTTGTCGCCGATATGGCTGTCGGTGGCGGCCGCCGGCGGCGGGATCGCCGTCGCGATGGCGCTCCTCGCTCCGCGCTCATGGCCGCTGCGCCTCGGCGCGGCCGCGGCGGCGGGCGCGGCGCTGGCGGTGGGCTTCGCTTTGGCCTGGCCGCAATGCCTCGGCCGGCTCGAGGGCGCCTCCCCCGAGCTGGTGCAGCTATGGCTGGGCAACGTCCGCGAGGCTCGGCCGCTCTACCGGCACGGATATCAGACCGCGATCGCCGTCGCGGCGCTGCCGGTGGCGGGGCTGGTCGGCTATGCGATCATGCTCTGGCGCGAGCGCCATGACCAGGCCAGGCTCATCGCCTGGGCGGCCACCGCGGCCCCGGCCCTGCTCGCCGCTTTGCTTCTGCTCTGGCAGAGCCGGGCCGGGCCGGCCGCCCAGCTGCTCGCCGTGCCCGGCGCCACCGCCTTGGTCTGGCTGACCGTCGTCAGCCGATTCATGCTTGTGCGGGTGATCGGCACCGTCGCCCTCTTCCTCCTCGCCTCGGGACTTCTTCCGCAGCAGGCTCTCCGCTACTTCCCGCCCAAGCCCAGGCCGGGGATCAAGGCGGTCAACAAGGCCAACAATCTCTGCCCGACGCTGTGGGCGCTGAAGCCGGTGGCGCTCGTGCCCCGCGGCCAGGTCCTCACCTTCGTCGACCTCGGCCCGCGCCTCATTACGGTCACCCATCATGACGCGGTCGCCGGGCCCTATCATCGCAACGGCCGCGACATCATCGACGTGATGCGGGCCTTTCGCGGGACGGCCGAGGCCGCGCGGGCGACGATCGAGCGGCGCAGGATCGATTATGTGCTGATCTGCCCCGGCCTGTCCGAATCCACCATCTATGCCAGCCAGGCCAGGGACGGCTTCTACATGCAGCTGGCGCGCGGCAAGGTTCCCGCCTGGCTGCAGACGGTGCCGCTCCCGGCCAACTCGCCCTACAGAATGTGGCGGGTGGTCATACCTCGAAGCTGACCGAGATTCCGTCGATCACGAACTGGGCGGCGAGTGCGGCGAGGACGACTCCAAGCAGCCGGGTCAGCATCGCCTCCATGCGGTGGCCGAGCAGGCGCATCAGCCAACCCGCGGCGAGCAGCGAGGCGAGGGTGAGGAGCAGGACCGCGGCCAGGGCGGCAAGCACGACCAGGCTTTCGTCGAGGCCGTCGCTTCGCGCCATCAGAAGCATGATCGAGGCGATCGAGCCCGGGCCGGCGATCATCGGGATCGCCATCGGGAAGACCGAGACGTCGTCATGTCCCGGGTCCGCCTCGACCTCCTGGGCCCGGCTCTCGCGGCGCTGGGTGCGGCGCTCGAACACCATTTCGAGCGCGATCAGGAACAGCATGATCCCGCCCGCGATCCGGAAGGCGGCGAGGCTGATCCCGAGCGTTTTCAGCAGATCCTCGCCGAGAAGCCCGAAGAAGAGCAGGATCCCGGCGGCGATCAGCGAAGCGCGCAACGCCATCGACCGGCGCTCGGCCGGAGTTGCGTCGCGGGTCAGCCCGGCGAAAATAGGCGCGCAGCCCGGCGGGTCGATGACGACCAGGAAGGTGACGAAGGCGGAGATGAACAGGGCGATCATGACAGGCCGCTCAAAACCCGTTCGTGTCGAGCGAAGTCGAGACACCCCGTCGAGCGCAGCCGAGACTGGAATTCTCGGCTGCGCTCGAATGGGCCCCTCGACTTCGCTCGGGGCGAACGGATTGCCTCGAGTCCCGTCACAAACCCTCCGGAGGCGGCAGGCCCGCCCGCGCGTGGGCGGCGACGAGCGTGTTGCGCAGGAGAACGGCGATGGTCATCGGGCCGACTCCGCCCGGCACGGGCGTGATCGCGGCGGCGATCTCGGACGCGCCCGCGAAATCGACGTCGCCGACGAGCCGGTCCTTGCCGCCCGCCTCCCCGGCGATTCGGTTGATGCCGACGTCGATGACGGTCGCGCCGGGCTTGAGCCAGTCGCCCCGGACCATTTCCGGCCGGCCGACCGCGGCGACGACGATGTCGGCGCGCCGAACGACCCCGGCGAGATCGCGGGTCCGGCTGTGGGCGAGGGTGATTGTGCAATTTTCGGCGAGGAGGAGCTGGGCCATCGGCTTGCCGACGATGTTGGAGCGGCCGATCACCACCGCCTCGAGGCCGGCAAGGTCGCCGAGCCGATCCCTGAGCAGCATCAGGCAGCCGAGCGGCGTGCAGGGGACCAGCCCCTCCTCGCCGATCGCGAGGCGGCCCGCGTTGATCGGATGGAAGCCGTCGACATCCTTGGAAGGGTCGATCGCCTCGATCACCGCCTTGTCGTCGACCCCGGCGGGGAGCGGCAGCTGGACGAGGATCCCGTCGACCGCCTCGTCGTCGTTGAGCTGGTCGACCAGCGCCAGCAGCTCATCCTGCGAGACGCTGTCGGGCAGGCGGTGCTCGAAGCTGGCCATCCCGGCCTCATCGGTCGCCCGGCCCTTGGAGCGGACATAGACCAGGCTCGCCGGATCCTCGCCGACCAGAACCACCGCGAGTCCCGGCGCCCGGCCGGCGGAGGCGGCGAAGGCGGGCACCTTTTCAGCGACGCGCTCGCGCAGCCGCGCCGCGAAGGCGCGGCCGTCGATGCGCTCCGCGCTCATCCGTACGCGCGCTGCAAATCCCGGGCGACGCCGTAAAGCAGCTCGTTCAGGATCATGATGACGACGAGGACGACCATCGGGCTGAAGTCGAGGCCCCCGAAATCGGGCAGGACTCGCCGGATCGGCCGGTAGACCGGCTCGGTGGCCCGGTCGAGGCCGCGCACCAGCCCGCCCACGAACGGATTGTAGGTGTTGATGACGTTGAACGCGACGAGCAGGCTGAGGACGATCTGGATGACGAGTATCCACCAGATCACCTTGAGCAGGATCAACAGCACCCCGACGAGGGCAAGCAGCATCGAAAAATCTCCGTTCGGCCGGTGACCTGCGATGTAGGGAAGCTGCCGCTCGGGAGCAATGGCGAGCGCAATGGCGTTTGCGCCCCGAGCGCGCTCATGGCCATTGCCGGTATCGAATGTGGACCCTAACCTGCCGCGATGATCCTCGCTCTCCTCCTCCTCGCCGCCGCCGCCCCGCCCCAGCCCACCTCGCTCAAGACCTTCCAGGACTGGACCGTCGGTTGCGACAATGGCCGAGCCTGCCATGCCGTCGCGCTGATGCCTGAAGACTGGCCGGACGACGCCCTGACCATGAGCGTAAGGCGAGGGCCCGAAGCCGGAGCGCAGCCGGTCGTCGCCTTCGAGCTCGGCGCCGACGGCAATGCTTCCGCGGTGAGCGCCGACGGCAAGAGGCTGGCGGCGAGGCTGGTCGGCGCCGACGGCGAGACCCGGGTCGCGGCCGCGGACACGGCGGCGGTGATCGGGGCCCTGCGCTCGGCCGCCCGGGTGCAATTGCTGGGCGCCGACGGCAAGTCGCTCGGGACGGTCTCGCTCCGGGGCGCGAGCGCCGCCTTGCTCTATATGGACGAGCAGCAGCGCCGGATCGGCACGGCCACGGCGCTGGTACGGCGCGGCACCGGCGCGCCCGCCCTTCCGCCGCCGCTTCCGGTCGTGACGGCGCCGCCGGTCTCGAGTGCTCGGCCGACGATGCTGAGCGCCGCCGCGGTGAAGGCGCTGCGCCGCAAGCATGGCTGCGAGATCGGCGAGGTCGGCGGGCCGGACGAGGCCGAAAGCGCCGCACTGACCGCCGGCGAGACCCTGCTTCTGCTCGCCTGCGGCTCGGGCGCCTACAATGTCAGCTACGTTCCCTTCATCGTCAGGCGCGGCGGGCGGGCGGAGATCGCGCCCTTCGACCACCGGCCCGGCTGGTGGGCCGAGGAAGGCAAGCCGATGCTGGTCAACGCCGGCTGGGACAAGGCGCGCGGGCTGCTGGGCAGCTTCTCCAAGGGCCGCGGCCTCGGCGATTGCGGCACGACCTCAGAATATGCCTGGGACGGCCGGGCCTTCCGGCTGGTCGAGCAGGCCGAAATGGACGAATGCCGCGGGTCCAGGGACTATATCACGACGTGGCGGGCGAAGCTGGTTCGGCGATGATATCCTCCCCATCGAAGATGGGGAAATCTCGGGGAGGATTTTAAGGCGCCGACCTTTCCGGCTGGGCCCGGGCCAGCACCAGGGCGAACCGCGCCTCCTCGTCGGTCCATTCCTCGACCGGGGTCCAGCCCCCGGCGAGAAGCAGCAGCCTCACGTCGCGCTCGCCATATTTGTGGCTGTTCTCGGTGTGGATGGTCTCGCCCGCGGACATCGAGAAAGGCGTTGCGTCGACCTCGAAGGCAATGTCCCTTAGCGCTTCGAGGTGCATCTCGATCCGGCTCAGCCGCTCGTTCCAGACGGCGCGGTGGCGGAAGGCTTCGACGGGGATGTCGCCGCCGAGCTCGCGGTTGATCCGGACCAGGAGGTTGAGGTTGAACTCGGCGGTGACTCCGGCTTCGTCGTCATAGGCGCTGAGCAGCTCGGCCGGATCCTTGACCCGGTCGAAGCCGATGAACAGCCAGGCGCCGGTGCCGAGCGTCCGGCGCATGACCCGGAGCAGGTCGACTCCGGTCGCCGGGATCATGTTGCCGATGGTCGAGCCCGGGAAGAAGCCGAGCTTCGGAAGCGCGTCCAGAGTCTCGGGGAGCTCGATCGGCCGGGTGAAGTCGGCCTCGATCGGATGGACCGCGAGGCCCGGAAAATCCTCGGCCAGCGCGGCGGCGGCTTCGCGCAGGAAGTCGCCGCTTATGTCGATCGGGACATAGGCCGAAGGGTCGGCGGCGGCGAGCAGGATTCGAATCTTGACCGACGCGCCGGAGCCGAACTCGACCACGGCCTGGCCGGGGCCGGCGATTCGGGCGACGTCGGGACAGCGGCGCTCGAGCAAGGCGGTCTCGGTGCGGGTGAGATAATATTCCGGAAGCCGGGTGATCGCCTCGAACAGCTCCGAGCCGCGCCGATCGTAGAGCCAGCGCGCGGGGATGGCGCGGATCGAAGCGGCGAGCCCGGCGAGGACGTCGCGCCGGAAATCGGGGTCGGCGGCGGTCTGGACCTGGGCGTCCACTAGAGGTCCCGGGCCAGGCGCAGCCCGGAGTACATCCAGCGCTGGTGGGGGTAGAAGAAGTTGCGGTAGCTGGCGCGCAGGTGGCCGCGGGGCGTGGCGCAGCTGCCCCCTCTCAGCACGAACTGGCCCACCATGAACTTGCCATTATATTCTCCAACCGTGCCTTCCTGCGGCCGGTAGCCGGGGTAGGGCGAGTAAGCGCTCATCGTCCATTCCCAGAGGTCGCCGAACATCGCCCGGGGCACGGAACGCGCGGGTGGGGCGACGGTGCCACCTTCGAAGCGGGTTGCCTCGGGGCGGACCGGACCGGCGACATCGAGCTGGTTGCCTCCGCCCGGATCGAGCGGCGCGGCCGCCGCCTCCCATTCCTCCTCGCGCGGGAGCCGGGCGCCGGCCCATCGGGCGAAGGCGTCGGCTTCGTACCAGCTGATGTGACGGACCGGCTCGGCGGGCGCGAGCGGGCGGACTCCGTCGAGGCCGAAGCGGTTCCAGCCGTCCTCCGTCCCAAGCCAGTAGAGCGGCGCCTCGATCCGGTTCGCGGCGACCCAGGCCCAGCCGTCGGCCATCCAGAGCTCCGGCCGGGCGTAGCCGCCCTCCTCGATGAAGCCGAGCCATTCGGCGTTGGTGGCGAGCCGGTCGGCGAGCGCGTGCGGGTGGATCAGGACCGGGTGGCGCGGCCCTTCGCAGTCGAAGGCGAAGCCGCGGCCGTCATGGCCGATTTCGACAATTCCCGGACGAACCTCGATCCAGCCGAGGGAGGTGGCGAGCGTGGCCGGGGCGAGCGAAGGGGCCGGCCATAAAGCCGGCCGAAGCGGATTTTCGGCGAAGGCGGCCTGGATGTCCATCAGCATCAGCTCCTGATGCTGCTGCTCGTGGTTGAGGCCGAGCTCGACCAGCGCCAGAACGGCTTCGGCAAGCCGGGGCAGCGCCGCCGTCACCTTTTCGTCGACATAGGCACGCCAGGCGCGGACTTCGTCCAGGCTCGGGCGGCTGAGCATCCCGCGGCGCTCGCGCGGATGACGCTCGCCTTCGCCCTCGTAATAGGAATTGAACAGATAGGCCCAGCGCTCATTCCACAGGCGATGGCCGGGAACATGGTCGCGCAGGACGAAGGTCTCGAAGAACCAGCTGGTGTGGGCGAGGTGCCATTTGGCCGGCGAGACGTCCGGCATCGGCTGAAGCGTGGCATCGGCATCGGAGAGCGGCGCGGCAATGGCCTCGCTCAAGGCGCGCACCGCGCGGTAGCGTTCGGCCAGCGCCGCGGCGGGCGGGGAATCGGCCTGGGTCGCCATCGGGGGGCTCCCTACACGAAAATTTTGAAAGGGGTTAGCGCTCTGCTCGTCATTGCGAGGAGCGAAGCGACGAAGCTTCGCTCGCAATGACGGATCAGCGTGTCGCACCCGGCTTCCACAAAACTTCCCCGCCCTCGGCCGAGGCCGCCAGCCGGGCCATGACGAAGAGATGGTCGGAGAGTCGGTTCAGATAGACGAGGGCGAGCGGGTTGAGCGGCGTTGCCGCGGCCGCTGCCACGGCCGAGCGCTCGGCGCGACGGACGATGGCTCGGGCGAGGTGGATCGCCGCGGCCCCGCCGCCGCCGCCCGGGAGGATGAAGCTGCGCAGCGGCTCCAGCCCGGCGTTCATCGAATCGATCTCGCGCTCGAGCCGGTCGATCTGCGGCTGGACGATCCGCAACGTCATTTCGGACGGGGCGAAATCGTCGCCGGGCGTGGCGAGGTCGGCGCCGAGATCGAACAATTCGTTCTGGATCGCGGTCAGCCCATTTCGCTGCGCCTCGTCCGCCGCCGCGAGGATGGCCAGGCCGATCGCGCTATTGGCTTCGTCGACGTCGCCGATCGCGGCGAAGAGCGGGTCGGACTTGGGACGGCGGGACCCGTCGGTAAGGCCGGACGCGCCGGAGTTGCCGGTGCGGGTGTAGATTTTGTTGAGCCTGACCAGCGTTCAGCTCTTTCCGCTGGCGACCAGCAGCAACAGGATGACGAGGACGATGGCGATCGCCTGGAACATGATCCTCTTGCGCATCAGATCCTGAGACCGCTGCCCGGTGATGTCCTTGCCGGACGCCATTCCGATCACGCCCTTGACCAGGACGAAGAGGGTGGCGCCGGCGGCCAGGACGAGCAGAATGACGAGGATCGTGGTCATTGCGTCTATCTAGGGGGCCGCGGCCGAATATCCATACGGCATTTGTCCCGTCAGCAGATCCGCCGCCAGCGCCTTCGGGTCGGCGCCCGCTTCGCGCAGGGACGCCACCGTCGGGGCGCCATGGCGCTTGGCGAGGCGCCGGCCGTCCGGACCGAGCAGCAGCGGATGGTGGTGGTAGTGCGGAGTCGGCAGGCCGAGCAGCGCCTGGAGCAGGCGATGGACGTCGGTGGCGGCGTAGAGGTCGCGGCCGCGGACGATGTCGGTGACGCCCTGGGCGTCGTCGTCGAGAGTGACCGCGAGATGGTAGCTGACCGGCGCGTCCTTGCGGGCGAGGACGACGTCGCCATGGGTCTCGGGCTCGGCCTGGACCTCGGTGTCGCCGTCGCGCCAGTAGAGCGGCCCGGCCTCGGCCGCGGCCCTCGCCACGTCGAGGCGCCAGGCGTGCGGCTCGCCGGCGCGCCGCCGCTCGCGCTCCTCGGTGGAAAGCGCTCGGCAAGTGCCGGGATAGAGCGGCCCGTCCGGACCGTGCGGGGCGGCGGCGCTGGCGGCGATCTCGGCGGCGATGGCGGAACGGGTGCAGAAGCAGGGATAGACGAGGCCGGCCTCTCGAAGCCGCCCGAGCGCCTCGGCGTAGAGCTCCAGCCGCTCCGACTGGAAGATTATCTCGCCGTCCCATTCCATGCCGAGCCAGGCCAGATCCTCGATGATCGCGTCGACATGCTCGGCGCGGGCGCGGCCGGGGTCGATATCCTCGATCCGAAGGAGGAAGGCGCCGTCGCGGCGGCGCGCGAAATCGTGGGCCAGCAAAGCCGAGAAAGCGTGGCCCAAATGCAACCGACCGGTCGGGCTCGGCGCGAAACGGGTGACGATCCTCATCTGGACTCTTGACCGGGAGTCGCGCGCCATGCTGTCATGACGCCGTCACCTTCGCAGGGGAGGGGGCTTGGACTGGGGAGGGGCTCCCCCGTTCTGGGTGCGACAGGCCGGGCGTCTCTTCTCGCGATGACGAGGGTTTCGCGCGGCGCATGTACCATCCCGACCTCCTCCGCCATCCGGACGCCTGCCCCGCGCTCGTGCTCAACGCCGATTACACGCCCCTGAGCTATTATCCGCTCAGCCTGTGGCCGTGGCAGACCGCGGTCAAGGCCGTGTTCCTCGAGCGGGTCGACATCGTCGCCCAATATGTCCGCGAAGTGCACAGCCCGACCCGCACCCTGCAACTGCCGTCGGTGATCGCGCTCAGGCAATATGTGAAGCCGAGCGAGCATCCCGCCTTCACCCGGTTCAACCTGTTCCTTCGCGACCGCTTCGAATGCCAATATTGCACCAGCCCGGCCGAGCTCACCTTCGACCATGTCGTTCCCCGCGCCCAGGGCGGGCGGACGACCTGGGAGAATGTCGCCACCGCCTGCGCGCCGTGCAATCTGCGCAAGGGCGGGCGGACTCCGCTCCAGGCCCATATGAACCTCAACCGCCGACCCTATCGGCCGACCAGCTGGCAGCTGCAGGAGAATGGCCGGAGCTTCCCGCCCAATTATTTGCACTCGACCTGGCGCGATTTTCTCTACTGGGACATCGAGCTGGAGGCTTGAGGGGAGTGCGCACCACCCCGTCATTGCGAGCGAAGCGAAGCAATCCAGTGCTGCGCCTCCACCCGCTGGATTGCTTCGTCGCTAGGCTCCTCGCAATGACGGAGGGGTAGGGAAACCCGTCACCGCCAAACCGTTACGCTCCCGATGCGCGACTTCTCACAGCTCCTCGACGGCCTCGTCTACACCCGCTCGCGCAACGGCAAATTGAAGCTGATCGGCGATTATTTGAGGCGCACGCCCGATCCCGACCGCGGCTATGCGCTGGCCGCGCTGACCGGGGAGATCGACCTGCCCGGAGTCAAGCCGGCGGCGATCCGGGCCATCGTCGAGGAACGGGTCGATCCCACCTTGTTCCGGATGAGCTGGGACTATGTCGGCGACATGGCGGAGACGGTATCCCTGCTCTGGCCGAAACGGATCGACCAGCCCGCCGAGATCGACGACGGATCCCTGCGCATCGCCGCCGTCGTCGAGCGGCTTCGGACCCTGGGCCGCGCCGAGGCGCCCGGAGCGCTGGCGCACATGCTCGACCATCTCGACGCCAGCGGCCGCTACGCCCTGATCAAGCTCGCGACCGGCGCGCTCCGCATCGGGGTTTCGGCGCGGCTCGCCAAGACCGCGCTGGCCCAGGCTTTCGGGCTCGAGGTCGACGCGGTCGAGGAGGTCTGGCACGGCATCGACCCGCCCTATCTGCCGATCTTCGACTGGGCGGAAGGGCGCGGCGCCCAGCCGACCTCGGAGAATGTGCCGGTCTTCCGGCCCTTCATGCTCGCTCACCCGCTCGAGGATTTGCGCCTGTCGCTGGACGATTATGCGGCGGAATGGAAATGGGACGGGATCCGGGTCCAGATCGTCCGCGCCGGCGGCGAGACTCGGCTCTACAGCCGCGCCGGCGACGATATCAGCCGGAGCTTTCCGGAGGTTGCCGAGAGCTTCCGGGCCGATGGCGCGGTCGACGGCGAATTGCTGGTCAAGGGCGAGTTCCAGGGCGCCGACGCCCATGGCGGCGCGGCGGCGAGCTTCAACGCGCTCCAGCAGAGGCTGGGCCGAAAGCTCGTCTCCGCGAAGACGCTGAAGGAGTATCCCGCCTTCGTCCGGCTCTACGACATCCTCTTCGACGGCCCCGAGGACCTGCGGGCCTTGCCCTGGCAGGAGCGCCGGGCGCGGCTGGCCGGGTTCGTGCCGAGGCTCGATCCCGAGCGGTTCGACCTGTCCGCGCTGATCGAGGCCGAGACTTTCGACGCGCTGGAAGACATACGCGCCGGCGCCCGCGACGCGGCGATCGAGGGGGTGATGCTGAAGCGGCGCGACAGCCTTTATACGGGCGGCCGCCGGGTCGGCCTCTGGTACAAGTGGAAACGCGACCCGCTCATCGCCGACTGCGTCTTGATGTACGCCCAGCGGGGGAGCGGCAAGCGCTCCTCTTATTATTCGGATTTCACGTTCGGCGGCTGGACTCCGGAAGGCGAGCTGCTTCCGGTCGGCAAGGCCTATTTCGGCTTCACCGACGAGGAATTGCTGTGGCTCGACCGCTTCGTCCGCAACCACACCGTCCAGCGCTTCGGGCCGGTGCGCGAGGTCGAGAAGAGCCTGGTCCTCGAAGTCGCCTTCGATTCGATCCACGCCAGCAAGCGTCACAAATCCGGCCTCGCCATGCGCTTCCCGCGAATCTCCCGGATCCGAACCGACAAGCCCGCCGCCGAGGCGGATACGATCGAGGGGCTGTCGCGGCTGGCGACCTGAACAAATCCGAAAATCGCCTGTTCGGTGCCAGGCACCGAGCTCTAAGCGATTGGAAATCCCTGATCGTTCAGACGCGAAAATCGTGTTTGATGCGGAATTAGCTTTTAGCCCCCCGCCATTCCGGCCGCGGCGCCGGTGCCTGCAGCTGCGGTCACTGATCGCTGACTTGGAGCGAAGCGGCTCAAGCGCCCCAATTCCTCCCCGCGATTTCGCGGGGAAGGGGAACCGCGCGAAGCGCGGTGGAGGGGTTCTTCGAAGTCTGCAAGAACCCCTCCACCCTGCTGCGCATGGTCCCCCTTCCCGGCAAAGGCCGGGGAGGATTTTCAGATCAGAACGGAAGCCACCGGTTCTTCTGGCTGAAGCGCATATAGCCGGCATTGATTCCGAGCCGGGCGCCGACTCCGAGGCGGACCGGGACGAGGACGACGTCGCCGCGCCTCAGATAGCTCGCCGTGAAGCCGCCGACGACATAGGCATTGCCCTCCGCGGCGGGGAAGCGCCGGAACAGCCGCTGGCTGTCGTTGAGATTGTAGACGAGCACGAACACCTTGTCGGCATTGGCGCCGAAGTCGAAGCCGACCGAAGGACCGGTCCAGTAGACCTTGCGATCGCCCTCGACCTGATGGTGGAGCATTCCGGAGCCGTAGCGCACCCCGGCGATGAAGGCGCCGCCCGCCTCGCGGCCGGTGATGTAGCCGGTGGGATCGCCGCGCTCGCGCAGCACATCCTCGATCAGGTCGGCGAGCCCTTCGGCGCCTTTGCCGAACACGCCCTCGGCGGCACCGAGCACCGTCTTGAGCGGGACGGTCTCGCCCTTGGCGGCCTGACTGGCGCGCTGGCTCGCGGTGCCGGCCGGTGCGGCGGCCACCTCTTCGGACTCGCTTGCCTCGAAAGCCGCTTCGTTCCCCGGCGCCGCTTCCTGCGGCCCGGAATCGACCGGCTGATATTCGGACGCCTCCGTCTCCCAGCCGGGTTCGGCCGGGTCGGCGGCCGGCGCCGGATCGACGGCGGTGTTGGGATCGATGGTGGAAACCTGCGCCGGCGCGGCGGCGGCGGCCAGGGCCAGAGCGGCGGCGGCCGCGAGCCTCAGGAAAACGGGCCTCAGCATGTCCTAAACTCCCCCTAGCGCTCCTGCCCGGAAGTAAATGCTTTCAAGGCTTTCGCCGCAATGAACGGGCGACGAGCCGAGTCGATAGCGCGCCGGAACGGTTGGACGGACGCCGTTTTCCTCGCGGCTGCACCGCTTCCCCGTAGGACTCCGGGGATCGAATTGCGGAAATTGCCGCCGTCGGAAGGCCCGCTCAGACGGCTTCGGCCTGCCCCGGCTTCCCACTCGAGCGGCTCTCGAGCCGCTTCCGAATGACGGCCGGTACCAACTGCGTGACTTTGTCAAACTGCCTCGGCATCGTCGCGCCCGTCGGTCGGATCTCCGCCCGGATCGCGTGCCTCGCAACTTCGGTTGGCGCGGCCAATGCCGGATTATCGATTTCCGAAATATCCTTATCTGAGCGGCGGCGCATTGACTGTCGCTCGCTCTGAAGAGATTGGAGTTCGTTGGCCGCAACGACATCGTGTCGGCTTTCGCCGGGGCAATCAAATTCGCCAGAAGGATATCGATGACGACCTGCGAAACGCCACATCCTATCGATTTCGCCTCGATCGCTTCGGGGATTGGGATCGCGTCCGTGCCGGCAGGTTCGTCCCGGAAAGCGTCCAGGCGCGACTCCGCAGAATGATGCTTTCCCCCGGCCCGCGCGGAGGCGGGCCCAAGTTGACGCCGATCCACACCCGGGCGCGTTGCCGGCCGTGACCATACTTGCGGCCATCGTCACCCATAATCGTTCGGCGCTCCTCGAGCGTTGCATCGATCACGTCCTGGCGCAGACTCGGCCGCCGGACGGTTTGCTGGTCATCAACAACGGCAGCACCGACGATACCGAGGCCATGCTGCGTCGGCGGGACGTTCCGTTCATTACCCAGGACAATCTCGGCGGCGCCGGCGGATTCAACCGAGCGATCCAATATGCCGTGGATCGAGGCTATAATAATGTCTGGCTCATGGACGACGATGGCTTTCCAGACCGTTCGGCGCTCAAGATCCTGTCCGGGATCATGGTCGAGGAAGTCTCGTGCGCTTCCTCGGTCGTTCTTCGTGAGCATCAGCCTGAGCGGTTGGTCTTTCCCTTTCCCGTGCTCGGACCGAAGGGACACCCGGTGATTTTTGGGTGGCCCCGAAAAATTCGGACGTTGTCCGAACTCAGGGCCACCCGGCCCGACGGGACCTATCCGGTTGCGAGCATGTTCAACGGCGCGCTCGTCTCGACCGATGCGGTCCGGAAAGTCGGCAATGTGGACACGGAGTTTTTCATATTCGGAGACGAAGTGGATTTCGGCCTGCGGCTGCGCCGGGCGGGCCGGACGCTCTCCCATGTCGACGCCCGGCATTATCATCCGGCGGTTGAGAAAAGGCCGTTGAGCGACATGAAGGTTTATTATTTCATCAAGAATACGCTCATCATCAACGACCGCTATTATGACCGGCCGTGGCTGCGTCACCTCCTGACCGTCGTGATAGCCCTGGTCCGCGTTACGGCGCGTAACGGGCCGAAATCAGGTTTGTCTTTCACGTTCGGTCGCCGCAATGCGCTGATCCGGAAGGCGATAGGGCGCGGGCTTCGAGGGCAAACCGGTGCGGACTTCCAGCGATAGCGTTCACGGGGCTTTCAGGCGCTGACGCGCCGGGCTTTCCTCGACCAGCGAGCCGGATTCGATCCGAACGATCCGGTCGCACCCCGACAACGTAGAAGCGCGATGGGCAATCATGACGACGGTCATCTCGCGCCCGAGGGCCGCGACCGCTCTTCAGCACATCCGCCTCGGTTTCGCTGTCGAGGGCGCTGGTGGCCTCGTCGAAGATGAGCAGCGTGGCCCGCGCATACAAAGCCCGGGCGATCCCGATCCGCTGGCGCTGACCCATGGACAGCCGTACGCCCCGTTCTCCCACGATCGTGTCGTAGCCCGTCGGCAGGCGCTCGATGAAGGTATTCGCCGCGGCCCCCAGCGCGGCCGACCGCACACGCTCCATGTCGATGTCGGCCTCCGCTTCCCCGAACGCGATGTTCGCCGCGATCGAGGCATCGGTGAGGAAGATATTCTGCGGGACATGGGCGATCTGCGCCTGCCACTCGCCGCGGTTGGAATCGCCAAGCGGCTTTCCGTCAATCCTGATCTCGCCGCCGGCCGGATCGAGAAGCCCGACAAGCAGGTCGAGCAACGTGCTCTTGCCGCTGCCCGTCCGCCCGACGATTCCGAGCCGCCCGCCTTTCGGTATGATCAGATCGATATCGCGTAGCACTCGTTCGGAGCCCTCATAGCCGAAGCTGACGCCGTCGAAGGTTATGTCGCCCTGAAAAGGCGTCGGGGGGCGGCTTCGGTCGCGGGACCGCGTGGCGACGATGGGCGCGGCCAGCAGCGCGAGTATGTCCGCAAGGGCGTCGCGATTGCCGGCGAGCTGGCTCCAGCCGGAATAGGCCTGTTGAAGGAGCGGCAGCAGGCGTTGCGCGCCGAGCGCCAAGGCGCCGAGAACCGGAATGGCGCCGACCAGGCCCGAAGGGCGGCTGCTGACGAGCACCGCAAGGATCGCGATCGACACGATGCCGGCGGCTTCCAGGACATGGCGGGGCGCGCCCGAGATGAACAGGCTCATCGCCTGGGCTCGCCTGTACTGTTCCCCCTGCCGGCGGAACGCGTTGTTGAAAACGTCCTGCGATTGACTGAGGAGGATGTCGCGAATGCCCCCAAGCCCCTCCTGAATGGTCTTGTAGCGGAGCCGGGACGCCTCGGCCATCTCCGCCGAGCCGCGCGCGAGCCGTGCTCGGCTGGCGGCACTGACCGCGAAATAGACCAGGCCTACCGAGACGGCGGCAAAGTCGCGGCAACCGGACTGATGGCGAAGAGCAACAGGGCGACGCACAGGGCAATGACGGCCGCTGCGACGCCCTGCATGAGCGGAAGCAAAATGCCGAAGATCACGGTGTAGACCTTCTCGACTCCGGACAGGAGCTCGCTGCTGTTCCGGCCCAGATAATAACCATAGGGTTGGTGCAGGGCGCGACTGAACATCTCCGCGCCGATCTCGTGGCCCAGCTTGAGGACGAAATCCTGGCTGACCCACGAAAGCGCGAGCCGGAGGATCGCGGCGCCGACCGCCGCGATGATCAGCAGCAGCGCGGCACCGAAGACCAGCGACCCGTCCCGGGTCCAGTCAAGGGCGGTCAGAACGGACAGGAGTTGCGGGAACCGTTCGGCATTGTCCGGCGAGGCGAGCAACGCCAGAAAGGGCAGCACCGCGCCGATCGTCAGCAACTCGGCCACGGCCCCGCTCACCATGAGCGCGAGCGCCGCGGCCAGGTGCCGCTTTCGGCGGGGCGAGAGGAAGCGATAGAGGGTGGCCAGCGGTGTCAGGACCGAGCTGGGCGGCGGCGGCGCGGCATTGGCCATAAATCGTCATCCCCCCGGTGCGTGCAGCTCTTTAGGGAGATATGGCCATTTCGACCACCGCACAGCGGCGGCGCCGGCCCACAACCGCGCTTGCCTTGCCGTGGAACCTGACCCTAGAACCGGGCGATCGACCCCCTTCCCGAGCGAGAGAGCGGTTTTCATACTATGGCCGACCGCTCGCAAAAGACCGCCTTGATCACCGGCGTGACCGGCCAGGACGGCGCTTATCTGGCCGAATTCCTTCTCTCGAAGGGCTATCGGGTCCACGGCGTCAAGCGCCGGTCATCCTCGTTCAACACCGGCCGGATCGAGCATATTTACGAGGATCCGCATGAGGAGCACCAGAGTTTCACTCTGCATTATGGCGACCTCACCGATGCGACGAACCTGATCAGGATCGTTCAGGAAACCCGGCCCGACGAGATTTACAACCTCGGCGCGCAGTCCCACGTCCAGGTGAGCTTCGAGACTCCGGAATATACCGTCAACAGCGACGGCGTCGGCGTCCTCCGCCTGCTCGAAGCGATCAGGATACTCGGCCTCGAGAAGAAAACCCGTTTCTATCAAGCCTCGACTTCAGAGCTCTACGGCGGCGCCAGGGAAGTTCCGCAGCGGGAAACGACACCTTTCTATCCCCGGTCACCCTATGCGGCGGCAAAGCTCTACGCCTATTGGATCGTGGTCAATTATCGCGAAGCCTACGGCATGCACGCGTCAAACGGCATACTTTTCAACCATGAAAGCCCCTTGCGCGGCGAGACGTTCGTGACGCGCAAGATCACGCGAGCGGCGGCGGCGATAGCGCAGGGCGGCCAGGACCGCCTCTATCTCGGCAATCTCGATGCCCAGCGCGATTGGGGCGACGCTCGGGAATATGTCCACGGAATGTGGCTGATGCTTCAACAGGACGACGCCGGACGACTATGTGCTCGCGACGGGCGAGGCGACGTCCGTTCGAACCTTTGCACAGTGGGCTTTCGAGGAGGCCGGGATCCGCCTGGAATGGCGGGGCCACGGGAGTCGACGAAAAGGCCTATGACGAGGATGGACGCTGCCTGATCGAGGTCGACAGCCGCTATTTCCGCCCGACCGAGGTCGATCTGCTCATCGGCGACTCCTCCAAGGCGCGCGACAAGCTCGGCTGGCGCCACGGCACGACCGCTCGCGAACTGGCGTGCGAGATGGTCCGGGCCGATCTCGAGGCCTTGCGAAACGCACCCCAAGCAAAGAGGCGCTGATTGTACCCGCTTGCCGGCAAACGGATTTATGTAGCGGGCCATCGCGGCATGATCGGCAGCGCGATCGTGCGCCGCTTGGCCGCGGAGGCGTGCGAAATCCTGACCGTCGACCGCTCGCATCTGGATTTGCGCGACCAGCGGGCGGTTCGAGCCTGGATGTCGGCAAACCGGCCCGAGGCCGTGTTCGTGGCCGCGGCGCGGGTCGGAGGAATCCTGGCCAACGATACTTTCCCGGCCGACTTTCTGTACGACAATCTCGCTGTCGAGATGAACCTCATCGAGGCCGCCCATGCCCAGAGCGTCGAGAAGCTCCTCTTCCTGGGCTCGAGCTGCATCTATCCAAGGCTCGCCCCCCAGCCGATCCCGGAAGAGGCGCTCCTGGGAGGACCGCTCGAGCCGACCAACGAGCCCTATGCCATCGCCAAGATCGCCGGGATCAAGCTGGCTCAGGCCTATCGCCGGCAACATGGCCGCGACTTCATCTCGGCGATGCTGACCAACTCCTATGGTCCCGGCGACAATTTCGACCCGGAGACGAGCCATGTCCTTCCGGCCCTGCTCCGCAAGGCGCATCTGGAAAAGGCGGCAGGGACCGGTCGTTTCGAAATCTGGGGTTCGGGCGAACCGCGCCGCGAATTCCTCCACGCCGACGATTGCGCGGATGCCTGCGTTTTCCTGATGAAGGCCTATTCGGACGTCGAGCCCGTCAACGTCGGCTCTCAGGAGGATATCAAAGTGGGCGACCTGGCCCGGCTCGTCTGCGAGATCGTCGGGATCGAGCCGGAGTTCGTTCTACGATCGAAGCAAGCCCGACGGCGCTCCGCAAAAGCTGATGGACAGCGGCAAGATCCGGGCCATGGGCTGGCGGCCGGGGATCACGCTCGAGGCGGGCATACGCGCCCTCTACGCCGATCTCGTTCGGGAAGGCGGCGCTTTTTCGTAAACGTCAGCCTTCGCACGCTTTGCCGAACGCCCGGCGCAGAGCGAGCCCGAACTGCTGTCGCCGCCTTTCCCCTTCGAGAAGCAAGGATTCAGGATCCTGCCGGGGAACGACTGCCGCCTCGGCGGTCCGCACCTTGCCCAGCAGGTCTGCGGGATCGGAGGGATCGAAGAAATGCGTCACCAGCCCCTCGATCTCGCGGTTCACGGGAAGGTCCGACACGATCACGGGGCGGCCCAGTGCGATGGCGTTGTAGATCGAGCCGCCTCCCGGCCCGCCTTCGAACAAGGAGGGCTGAACCACGGCGACGGCTTCCCGCATCAGCCGGATCTGGTCCCGCTTAGGGATGAAGCCCAGTATCCGCACGTCGCCGGCAATTCCGGCTTGCTCGATCTCGGCGAGCAGGGCGGGATAATATTCCGGGTGGCGATAGTCGCTCGTATCGCCCGTGAAGACGAACCGAACCGGACGGCCCTCCCGCCTCGCCAGCACGATCGCCTCCAGGACGACCCGGTGATTCTTATGTTTCCAGAACTGATTGGAGCAGAGGAAGAACGGACCCTCGATCCCGAAGCGGGCTCGAACGTCGCCCTCGCCCTCGAACCATAAGGGGTCCGCGCAGGCGGCGAACGGCAAGGGCATGACTTCGGCCCGGGAGGTCGGATAGAAAAGCCGAAGGTCGCTCGCGACGTCGGCGGCGTTGACCAGGACCACCGCCGCCCTGGCGAGCAGAGCCTGGAAGTCGCGATCCCGATCCCGGCATTCCCGCGCTGAAAACATCTCCGGAAGGCGGCGGTGCTGAACGTCGGGGATATAGGCCACCCAGGGCGTGCCGACGCCTCGAGGCGGCCGGATGAAAGGCCCGACGACGTCGAAAGACCTGTCTCCGGCCGAGCTTATCGGGATCTTGCCTTTGACGAGGGTCTCGAGATCGAACCCCTTGTCGCCGCCTCGCCCGGTCGCGAGCCGGGTGACGCGACGCACGGCGGCGGAGGCGAGGCGGCGGCTCAAGCCGCCGCGACCGACATCGGGGGCGACGACGAGCCGGTCGCCCGGCTCAAGGTTCGCCTCGAGGCTTTGCGCGATGAGCTGGAACAGCTCCCGCCCGCCCTGCCAGGCGAGGAAGTCGCGCGGCGTCAGTCCGATCCTGATAATGGCTCTCCGCGCAAAGGATTCATCCAGCCCATGATCGCCTTTCGCCGATCCGTCATTGCGAGGAGCGAAGCGACGAAGCAATCCAGCGGGCCTCCGAGGCCGCACTGGATTGCTTCGCTTCGCTCGCAATGACGGCCTAAGGCGACCAGGCCTGTGACCCAAGCAATGCTTCGCACACCCGAGAAATGTCGTCGTCGGAGAGGCCGGGCCAGGTCGGCAGGTTCAGCCCCGCCGCCGCGAGCCGATCCGTTTCCGGCAAATCCGCGCCTTGCATGGCCGCCTGCTCCGAATAAGGCGGCAGAGTGTGGATCGGGATGAAGAAGGGTCGGGTCTCGATGCCGCGCGCCGCGAGGTCGGCCATCACCTGGTCGCGCGAGCGCCCGAACGCCTCGGGATCGATGGTGATGCTGAACAGCCAGGGCGCAAGCTCCACATCCGGGCTGACCGGCTGCTGGCCGATACCCGGCCGGCCCGAAAGCCGCTCTTCATAACGCTCGAATATGCGACGGCGCTGGCCGAGGAGCGCATCGGCACGCTCGATCTGGGCGCACAGGATCGCACAGCCGATATTGGTGGGCCGAAAATTGTGGCCGACGATCGGAAAGAAATAGCGGCGTTCGGGATCCATGCCCTGGCCGCGGAGCAGGGCCATCCGGTCGCGTATCGCCTCGTCATTCGTGGTGACCGCGCCGCCTTCGCCGGACGTGACGATCTTGTTGCCGTAAAAGGAGAAGGTGCCGACATGGCCAAGCCCGCCGGCCGGTGCGCCCTTGTAGGTGGCGCCGAAGGCCTCGGCCGAATCCTCGATGACCCAAAGTCCGTGGGCCGCCGCCAGGGCCATGATCGCATCCATGTCGGCCGGATGCCCGTAGAGGTGGACCGGGATGATCGCCTTGGTCCGCGGGGACAGTCGCTCCGCGATCTTCAGAGGATCCATGCACCAGGTGGCCGGGTCGATATCGACGAAAATCGGCTCCGCGCCCACATAGCGCACGGCGTTGGCCGTCGCGACGAAGCTGAGGCTCGGCACGATGACCTCATCCCCGGCCCCGATGCCGAGGCCGAGCAGAGCCAGATGAAGGGCCGAAGTCCCGTTGCAGACCGCCAAGGCGAAGCCCGAGCCCGTCGCGGCCGCGAACTCCTCTTCGAAACGGCTTACGAACGAACCCTTGGAGGAGATCCACCCGCTCCGAAGGGCTTCCAGAACGTAGATTTCTTCGTTGCCGCCGAGATCGGGGAGCGCGAGCGGGATCGGGGTTTCGGCCATGGCCTCACCCGATACACGAAGCTTGCCTGCCGCACAGCCGGAGCGGCGACCCCAAGCAGGATTGCCATATCCCGGGGCGGCGGGCAGACACGCTCGATGTTGCGCCTGCTCAAGCTCGGTATCTACGGCCCCGACTATCTGGACAAATTCTACGATCGGCGGCCGGCACTGGCGGAGGCGGCCTATGCCGTCCAGCACGAGGCCCTGATCGAGGATCGCGTGGCCTCCTCGGATTTCTGGACCTCGGCTTTGAGGCCGCTCGGTTACGAGACCGCCGATATCATCGCCAATGCGTGGCCCCTGCAGCTTCGCTGGGCGATGGAAAATCGGGCGGGTCCCGGTCGAGAGGGCGACCCCTTCGAAATCGCGGTCGCCCAGGTGCGGGCTTTCGCTCCCGACATCCTGCTCGTCGCGGACTATTCCACGTTCAGTCCCGCCTTCCTCAGGGCCCTGAGAGACGATTGCCCCTCGATCAAACGGATCGTCGGCTGGTGCGGCGCGCCCTATGGCGATCTGGGCGTCATTCGGGAGTGGGACCTGGCCCTCTCCTGCGTCCCCGAGATCGTCGCCGAGTTCCGGGCGGCCGGCATCGAGGCGCATCATGTCGATCACGCCTTCGATCCCCGAATCCTGGGACAGCTTGGAGGCTCCGCCGGCTCGCCCGTCTTCAGCTTCGTGGGCTCGGTCGTGAAACGCGCGGGCTTCCACGAGGAGCGTGAGAGGCTGCTCGCCCGACTGCTCGCCGAAACCCCGCTCGAAATCTGGTCGAACGGGGCGCGCCGGCCCGGGATGCGCGGGGCCGCGGACGCAATGCGGAGCCTGGCTCGCCGTGTCCTGAGGCCGCGCCGCGCAGCCGCCGCTCCACGCGCTCATCGCCAGGCGCGCTCGGCCGCCGCTTTACGGCCTCGCGATGTTCCAGAAGCTGCGCGACAGCGCGGTTACTCTGAACACCCACATCGACATATCGGCAAGGAGCGCCTCGAACATGCGGCTGTTCGAGGCGACCGGGGTCGGCGCCTGCCTGCTGACCGACCGGAAGGACAATCTCGCTTCATTGTTCGAGCCCGATCGTGAAGTCGTGACCTATGGGAGCGCCGAAGAGGCCGTCGAGAAATACCGCTATCTGGCGGACAACCCGCGGGAAAGGGCGACGATCGCCGCGGCGGGCCAGCGGCGCACGCTTCGGGATCACGGTTTCGACCGCCGGGCGGCGCGGATCGACGAAATCCTTCGCGTCTCGCTTCGAACGGGCTGAGCGGGCATGTTGCTTCATATTCTCCGGCGCCTTCGAACGCCGGGATTCGAGGAAGTGGAGCGCGAGGAACGCGCCTTCTATCGCTCCTACGTTCGCGAGGGCATGACGGTGTTCGACGTCGGCGCGCATGTCGGCGCCCTGACGGCGCTCTTCTCGAAGCTCGCCGGCAGCGGCTCCGTCCATGCCTTCGAACCGGCGCAGACGGCCTTTGAGGAACTCTGTTCGGCGGTGACGAAGGCGGGAGCCGCCAACGTCACCGTGAACCGCCTCGCCCTTTCGGACCGCCCCGGCAGAGTCCGACTTCATTGCTATGACGGACCGTTCCAGGCCTTCAACTCGATGGCCGACCGGCCGCTTGCCGACTACGGAGTGGAGGCGGGTCCGGTCCGGCACGAGGCGGTGGAAGCGACGACCCTCGACGCTTACTGCGCCGCCGGGAACGTGGCCCGAATCGACCTCCTGAAGATCGACGTCGAAGGCGCCGAGCTTCAGGTGCTGCGCGGCGCACAGACCATGCTGGCGGCGAAGCGGATCGGCTGCGTCGCGTTCGAGTTCGGCCAGGCGACGTTCGACATGGGCAATTCCCCTCGTGAGATCCGCGGCCTTTTCCACAGGCACGGCTATCGCCTTTCCAATCTGGTGAAGGGCGCCCGGCTGTTTCCCGGCGGAAGCAGTGCGAGGACGGCATGCTTCGCGATGCATCTGGCGAGGCCGCGATGATTGCGCTCGAGGATTTCGAGATCGATGCCGCTTGCCCGCAATGCGCCGCGGTGCTCGAGGCGACCGGCTGGCACATGCCCGGAATGCGCATGCTGGCGCGCGCCCGATGCACGGGGTGCGGCCGCCCTTATTTCGTCGATCTGCCGGCGGGGCAGGGCCTGTATTCGCCCATCATCCTCGACCCCGCCACCGGAACCGTCCACGATGGCGCCGGGGTCGAGTGGTTTGCCGAGTGGCTGGGCAGATCCTGGCGCGAGCGGACCGCCGCGACGCCCGCGTTCACGGTCAGTCGCCTTTCGCCCCTCACGCGGCCGGCGGTCCTGATCAACTGCCTGGACACGCTGTACGGCCATGCCTTGCTGAAGCTGCTCAACGCCCAGCAATATCTGGACTCCGGAAAGTTCGACGTCATCCTGATCGTCCAGCCGTTTCTGGCGACGCTCGTACCGGAGGGCGTCGCGGAAATCTGGCGGGTCGATCTGCCTCTGAGCGACGGAACGTCCTGGAGCGACGGACTGGCGGCGGCGATCGCCGCCGAAAGCGCGCGGATCGGCGACCTCCGCCTGGCGCCGGTTCACCCGCACCCGCATCCGACGATCTTCGCCATCGAGCGCTTTTCGCGGGTTACGCCGTTCCCGGTCGACCAATGGCACTCCAGCGCCAGCAAGGCCGTGACCTTCATCTGGCGCGACGATCGCCTTTGGTCCCCCCCGGGGCGGATGATGGCGCGCACTCAAGCAAGCGCGGTCGGTGCCTTGTTCAAGGCGCTGCGCGGACATCTGCCGGATCTCGACGCCGCCGTCGCCGGCATCGGAACTCCCGGCGGCCTGCCCGGCTGGATCGCGGACATGCGCTCGCCGCGGCCGTCTGAAAGCGTCGAGCGAGGCTGGCTCAGACGCTATGCGGACAGCCACGCGGTGATCGGCGTGCACGGATCGAACATGCTCCTGCCCTCGGCCCATGCCGGAAGCGCGTTCGAATTGCTTGCCGACAGCCGCCAGGGCAATTTCCTCCAGGACATCGTCTTCAACGGCAGCGATCCTCGCGACCTCTTCTTCCGCTACCGTTTCCTGCCCGACGATATCGCGCCGGCCGATCTGGCCCGGCTCGTCGCTTTCGTGGTGGCTCGATATCCCGAGTTCGACCGGCTCATGGCCTTCGATTCCAGCCACGATCCCGATGTGCGGGCTTAGCGGAATCCTCTCGAAGGCGCCGGTCACACCGGAGCAGCGCGCCGCCGTCGCCGCGATGTCGGACCGGCTCGTCCATCGCGGACCGGATGACGAGGGGTGGCTCGAGACCGGGCACGCGGTGATGGCGATGCGGCGACTGGCGGTTATCGACCTGGCGGGCGGAGCCCAGCCGCTCGCCAATCCGGACGGCACCCTGGCCCTGGTTTTCAACGGCGAGATCTACAATTATCGCGAGCTTCGGACCGAGCTGGCCGCGCAAGGCTATCCTTTCCGGACACGGGGGGACGGCGAGGTCATCCTCGCGCTCTATGAACGGCACGGCCTGGACTTCGTCCATCGCCTTCGCGGCATGTTCGTCATCGCTCTCTGGGACTCGCGGCTGAAGCGCGTCGTGCTGGCCCGCGACCGGATGGGCGAGAAGCCCCTCTACCTGCACGAGACGCCCGGGACCCTGACCTTCGCTTCGGAAATGAAGGCGCTGCTCCGGTCCGGAAGGGTCGAGTTCGCGCTCGATCCGGCGGCCCTGCACCTCTATTTCCACTATCAATATGTGCCGGAGCCGCTGACCGCGGTCCGCGGGGTCCGAAAGCTCGACGCGGGCCACATTCTGGTGGTCGACCTCGAGCCCTGGACGGTCCGCGAAATCCGTTACTGGGCCATGGAGGAGTGTCCGCCGATCGAGGGCGATCCGGTGGAATTGATCCGCGAGCGGCTCGACGACGCCGGCCGGCTCGCGCTTCGGGCCGACGTGCCGGTGGGGGTGGCGTTGAGCGGCGGCCTGGATTCGAGCCTGATCGCGGCCCTCGCCGCCCGCCATGGGGAGGGTGCGGTCTCCGCTTTGACCGTCGGCTACCCAGGCCGGCCCGCCCAATGACGAACGGCGCGACGCCGAGGCTTTCGCCCGGACGCTGGATATTCCCTTTCACGAAATCGAGCTCGACCCCGTCGAAATGGCCGACTTCTTCCCGGAGCTCAATTTCTGGCGCGACGATCCGATCGCCGACATGGCGGGCTTCGGCTATTTCGCCGTGATGCGCAAAGCGCACGCGCTCGGACTCAAGGTCATGCTCCAGGGCCAGGGCGGCGACGAGCTCTTCTGGGGTTATGACGAGCTGCGTTCCGCGCGGGCTTCGGCGTCCCGAGTTCAACGCTGGCGAAACGGGCCTCTGGGCCGGTTGCCGGGCGGCCGCGGGCGAGTGGCGCGAATGCCGTTTTACGACAAGGCCCCCGATTATCGCTACGCCGAGCGCCATGTCCGGAGCTGCTATTCGCCCGCCTTCGCCGACTCCGTTCGAGCCGTCGACCCGGGGCGCCTTTTCGACTTCGCCTTGCCCTGGCCCGATGTGGACGTGGCGCTGACCGAAAGGATCTGCGCGACCTACCTGCGCGAGAACGGCATCGCTCAGGGAGAGCGGCTTGCCATGGCCTCGTCGGTCGAGCTGAGGCTGCCCTTCATGGACCACAGGCTGGTGGAGACCGTCATCGGTCTTCGCAAGCATGCCACCGATGCCGGCCTCCCCGTCAAGGCCTGGCTGAAGGCGGCCGCCGGGGATCTGGTGCCGGCGCATATCCTCAACCGCCGCAAGCAGGGCTTTGCGCCGCCGGTAGGGGACTGGCACGCCGCATTATTCGCCCGCTACGGCGCCATGCTCGCGGACGGCTATCTGGTCGCCAGCGAGGTTTTGAGCCCGAAAGCGGCGAAAGCGCTGGCCAAGGGCCCGTTTCCTGCGGGGGCAATCGCACCGCTCTCGTTCAAGGCTCTGGTATTGGAGATATGGTGCCGATATCGGATGGGGCCTGTATGAGTGAGACAGACTTCCTTCTTCGTCCGATGATGCCTGACGACGCCGCCTTGATCGCAGGCTTGCTGGAGAGCCAGCCGACGGAATATCTGCGGTTCTTCTATGCATTCGGCGCCGACGAAAGCGCCATCGCTGAAATCCTGAAAAGCCGGGAAAAGGACGTTTATTCCGGGCTTTTCTGGCGGGACGATCTGGCCTGCGTGTTCATGCTCCGCGGCTGGGACGCGGGCTACGAAATACCCAGTTTCGGGCTGGTGGTGGCGGCGGATCACCGCGGGCGCGAGGTGCTGACCGTCGCTCTGGAAGCCGCCAAGCTGATCACACGCCTCGCCGGCGTCGAGCGCATGATGTGCAAGGTCCACCCCGAAAATATCGCCGCCACGCGCGGCGCGCTACGCCTCGGCTTCGTCGCCGAATTGGAGGAAGCGGAGACCGGCAACCTCATCTACTACCTCGACCTGCGAAACTGACCGGCCCCGTGTAACCTTGAGTGTAACCTTGACTGCCCTCGCCATATCGAAGCGGAATTCCGCCTGACCGACGATCCGCTCTTCTCGGTGGTCACCATCTCGTTCAACCAGGGTGAGTTCCTGGCGCGGGCGATCGACTCCGTCATCGGCCAGGCCGGCCGAATCCAGTATATCGTCTGCGATCCGGGCTCGACCGACGGCAGCCGGACGATCATCGACGGCTATGGGGCCGCCGTCGCCGAGCGGGTCTACGAGCGGGACGAAGGTCCGGCGGACGGTCTCAATCGGGGATTCGCCCGAGCGACCGGAGACATATTCGCCTATCTCAATTCGGACGACACCTTCCTCCCTGGCGCCTTCGCGAAGGTCGCGGCCTATTTCGAAGTCAATCCCGAGGTCGATGTCGTGACCGGCCATTGCCTGGTCACCGACCGGCACGACAATATCCTGCGTCGGGCCTGGTCGGAGCCCTATCATCGCCGGATGGTGGCCCAGGGCGTCTACGCACATTTCCAGGCTTCGACCTTCTTCCGCGCCGAGGCCTTTCGCCGGACTCCGGGCTTCAACCCGCGCAATTGCAGCTCGTGGGACAGCGAGCTGCTGCTGGAGCTTTTTCTGTCGGGCGCCCGGATCCAGGTGATCGACGAGTTTCTCAGCACCTACCGGCTCCACGCGACCAGCATCACCAACACCGGGGCGCACGGCGACCACGCGCGACAATTCCAGCGCGACCGGTTCCGCCGGCTGATGGGGCGCGAGCGGCAATGGGGTGACGACAGGCTCGCCATCGGCTGCCGTTTCTGGAAACGGCTCAGGGACCCGAGAGCGGCGTTCGAGCGCCTTCTGCGCGGTCCGATCACGAGGCGGGGCGTCGAATGAAGTTGACCCGGCTGGTGCCGCGCGCCGTGAACAAGATATGGGGTCGCCAGGGCCTTCCCGCGCCGTTTGAAGCCGTCGGGGACAGGAACGGGGCGGTAGGAGAGATCTGGTTCGAGCATCCCGATGGAAGCGAGCCAACCCTGCTGCTCAAATATCTGTTCACGAGCGAGACGTCGTCGATCCAGGTCCATCCCGCCGACCCGATGGCCCGCGCCGCGGGTCACCTATGTGGCAAGGACGAAGCCTGGATGGTGCTCGACGCCGAACCCGGCGCGGTCGTCGGCCTCGGGCTTCGCGAGGCCGTTGGTCCGGACCGCCTTCGCGCGGCGGTGCTGGACGGGACGATTGCGGACATGATCGACTGGCGGCGCGCGGCGGCCGGAGATGTCTATTATCTGCCCGCCGGAACGATCCATGCGCTGGGCCCCGGGCTGGTCCTCATCGAGGTTCAGCAGAATTCGGACCTGACCTACAGGCTATATGATTATGGACGTCCTCGCCCACTGCATCTCGAGGACGGCATCAGGGCCGTGAATCCCTTGGCCACGGTTACTCGGGAAGAACCCCGCATTCATCGCCAGGGGCGTGAGATGCTCTCGCAAGGAGAGAAGTTCGTGCTGGAGCGGTGGAGCGGCATGGGGTCGGCCCGGGTCGATCCGGGCGAGCTCGGCCCGGTCTGGCTGATCCCCCTCCAGGGCAGGGCCCTGGTGGGAGGCCGGGTGCTGGAACCGGGATGCGTCTGGATGATCGACGAGACCGCGACTTTGTCGCAGGACGCCGGGGCACAAATGATGGCCGCCTATGCCGGGCCGGTCCGGCTCGATCTCCTTGGCAACGACTGACCGAAGCCGTCAGGTTTCTCGAGAGACGAAGAGGATGGCCAGGACGACGAGCCCCATCGCTACGAGGAGGAGTCCGGGTCGGTAGGTTCGTATCCCCTCATATCTTCTCCGGCGGCGCCTGTTCGCAATCCTCCTGCGGTGCGGTTTCGATCTGGATCGTCGAAATGCTCGATGCTGTGGCGTTCGTGGAGCATCTTCGCAGCCTCCCGCAGGAACCGCGGTCGGGACGCCCGCATCACCAGGTGGCAGGTCAGGTCACCCGCCGAAAAACTGATGCTGGACGAAGATTTTCACGCCCAGTCCGACCAGCACGGCGCCGCCTAACAGCACCGCCGGTCTGCCCAGCCGGGCTCCGATGACCTTGCCGATCCAGACACCGGCGAAGCACAAGGCCGCCGTCGTGCCGCCGATGACGGCGCAGGCGACCGCGATCGGCTGGCCGAGCAGCGGCAAGGTCACGCCCGCGGCGGCGGCGTCGATGCTCGTTCCGATCGAGGCGACGAACAAGGCCCAGGCGCCCATCGGGGCCGCGCCGTCATCGGCGCCCTTCGAAAAGCCGTCCCAGAGCATCTTGCCGCCGAGCAAGCCCAGCAGGACGAGCGCGATCCAATGGTCTACCGCGTGGACGACCGCGGCAAAGGCAACTCCGAGCGACCAGCCGATGAGCGGCATCAGCCCCTGTGCGGCGCCGAAGGCGGTGCCTACCCGGACCGCCGTGCAGCGCGCATCGCCGGCGACGGCACCCTGGCCCAGGGACGCCGCGAATGCGTCCATCGCGAGAGCGAGGGAAAGGATGAGCAAAGCGAGCATGACGCGATGGCCGTATGCGGTGTCACCTCAGCTTTGCAATTGCCAGATGGAGCGGCGGGCGCGGCGGACTCCGGCTTGGGCGCCGCCGGTGCCGGAAGGCCGACCGGCCTCGGGGCAGGGGAAGTCCTCGCGCGCTTGGCGGGCCGCCGCGCCTGCACTTGCTGGTCGCTGGACTGCCGAAAAGTCCGGTCGAAACCAGGCCGGCTCGTATCGGACGACAATGACGCGAAAGCGCGCTCTAGAGGCCGACTAAAATAGATCAGCGATGGAAAGCGGATAAGAAACAAATCTGTTTCGTCAAAAGCGGAGACCGCCATTGCACAATCGACTCTACAGTGCTGAAAAGCCGTGACTAACTCTACGACCGTAAATATAGATGCAGTGAATGATTCGTCGGCAGAGGTCTATCTTCGGCCGACTTATCAAAAACAGGGTGTTGTAAGGCGTACAGTAGAGAATAGGTGGAATCGCGGGGCCTATGGCCGCGCGAGCGCAGAGTAACGATCGCATATTGTACCAACAGGGGCTTGGGTTCATGGCGCATTGGTTGATCCGCTTAGTCGTCGTCGCAATCGGCCTGGGGTTATGCGCGCCCGCATGGGCGCAGCGATGCACCCCTGAGAACAGCGTCGTCGCCCGTGTCGCCGCGATCGATCAGGCCTGGGTCTGGAACCGGTACGGCGCCGTCCAGCCGCACGGGATGATGTTCGCCCTGACCCGCGATCTGTGGGTCGCCGATTCGTCGGCGCCCGACGGCATACGCGCGCCCCGCCCCGGCGAGACCCTGTCGTCCGGCAAGGTCGCGCTTCGGCCGGGCAAGCGCCCGCGCCCGCTGGTGCTTCGGGTGAACAAGGGCGACTGCCTGGAGATCGTCTTCACCAACCTTCTCGACAACAACCGCCGCAACCAGTTCGTCACGCCCAGGCCCGAGCATGCGGTCTGCCCGCCCCGGCCGGGCAACGCGCCGGTCGGCGAAGAGGGATGCGGCGAGCAGCCGAAGGACAGGATGGCGGGACTTCACGTCACCGGCCTCGCCCCCGACAAGTCGATCACCGATATGGCCCAGCATGTCGGCACAAACCCGTCGTCGCTGATCGCGCCCGACCAGACGATCACCTATCGCCTGATCGCCGAGGAGGAGGGCACCTTCTTCGCCTACAGCCCGGCCGCGACCGTCGGAGCGGACGGCAATGGCGGGGCGATCCACGCCGGCCTGTTCGCCGCCGTGACGGTGGAGCCGACGAAGTCGGTCTGGTACCGGTCGCAGACCAGCCAGGCCGACATGGAGAAGGCGGCGACCGGCACCTCCCCGGCGGGCCATCCGCTGTTCGCCGATTATTCGCCGTTCGCGATGCTGAAGGGCCGCGAGCTGATCCACAGCGACCTGACCGCGATCATCGACGTCAGCAAGGCCGAGATCGCGAAGGATTTCCTCTGTCTCGACAAGGACGGCAAGCCGTTTCCGGTCTGCGGCGACCGCACCAAGCCGTATCGCGAGTTCACCATCATCTTCCACGATGAATCGGGCGCGGTGCAGGCGTATAAGGAGTTCGACGCCCCCGACGACGCGCCCGTCGCCGATCGCGCGCTCGCCCGCTCGCTGCACAGCGGCCGCGACGGGTTCGCGATCAACTACGGCACCGCCGGCATCGGCGCCGAGGTGCTTTCGAACCGCAAGAAGGTGGGTCCGGTCAAGGCCTGCGTCGACTGCCAGATGGAGGAATATTTCCTGTCGTCCTGGGCGGTCGGCGATCCGGCGATGGTGGTCGACAAGCCCGCCAACATGCAGATCCAGGGAATGCCGTTCCAGGGCCAGCCCGCGGAGAAGGCCTATTTCCCCGACGACCCGTCGAACGTCTACCACAGCTACCTCAACGACCGGGTGGTGATCCGCAACCTTCACGCCGGGCCCAAGGAGCATCACGCCTTCCACCTCCACGCCCATCAATGGCTGCAGGTGCAGACGAATCCGCGCACGCCGTATCTCGACAGCCAGACGATCGGCCCGGGCGGCGGCTATACCTACGAGATCGCCTACGGCGGCAGCGGCAACCGCAACCGGACCCCTGGCGATTCGATCTTCCATTGCCATTTCTATCCGCATTTCGCGCAAGGCATGTGGTCGCTGTGGCGAGTCCACGACGTGTTCGAGGCCGGCACCAAGCTCGATGAATACGGCCGCGCGGCGCCGCGCGCGCGCGCCCTGCCCGACGGCGAGATGGCGCGCGGGTCGCCGATCCCGGCGCTCGTCCCGCTGCCCGGCGCCGTGATGGCGCCGGTCCCGGGCCCGGTCACCATCACGGCCGGCCAGGTCGATCCGGGGAGCATCGATCTCGCCCGCTATCCCGGCTACCCCTTTCACAATCCGGCCCTGGCCGGTGGCCGGCCGCCGGCGCCGCCGCTCGACATTGCGCACGACGATCTCGGCCAGCCGATCGACGGCGGCCTCAAGCGGCACATCATCGTCGCCGGAATCACCAACCCGACGGCGTTCCCGGCCACCCTGCCGCCGAGCCTGGTCAAGAACTATGTGAAGCTTACGCCCACCTATCTGCCCGAAGGCGGCACGCCGCTCGAGCAGACCGCGATGAGCTTCCACGCGCAGAACCACGCCAGCTTCCGCACCGACGGATCGGCGGCGACCTTCCTGACCAACGCGCTCAAGCCCGTGGAGGGCGCGCCGTTCGCCGAGCCCTGCACGAACAACAAGGTAAAGCCGCGGCGCTTCCAGATCGGCGCGTTCCAGTACGACATGATCATCAACAAGAAGGGGTGGCATACGCCGCAGGCGCGGATTCTCGCGTTCCGCGACGACATCCTTCCGACCCTGTCCGGCGAACGGCTGCCGCAGCCTTTGTTCATGCGCGTCAATTCGGGCCAATGCGTCGTCGTCGAGCACACCAACGTGGTGCCGAAAAAGCTGAAGCGCGACGCGTTCCAGCTCGAAGTGCCGACCGACATCATCGGCCAGCACATCCATCTGGTGAAGTTCGACGTCCAGGCGTCCGACGGCGGCGCCAACGGGTTCAACTACGAGGACGGGACTCCTGCGGCGGAAGAAGTGGTCGCCCGAATCACGGCGATCCGCGCGAACAGCAACAACTGCATCGGCGGCCCTCTCCGCGGCCCGGGCGATACGCGCGTCGCGACGCTGGCCTGCCCGATCGCCGAACCGCATCCCTGGTTCCCCGGCCAAAGCGCCTGGATCGGCGGGCAGGCCACCATCCAGCGCTGGTATGCCGACACCCAGGAGGCGAGCGATCTCGCCAGCGGCGACACGTTCGACAAGACGCTCGAGACCGTGTTCACCCACGACCATTTCGGGGCGTCCAATCATCAGCAGCTCGGGCTTTACGCCGGGCTGATCGTCGAGCCCTCGGGCACGCGCTGGTTCGACGATCTCGGCAGCGGCTCGCTCACCGAGCTCGCCGGACGCCGCGACGGCGGCCCGACCAGCTGGAAGGCGCTGGTGGTCGGCGGCCGGCCCCAGGACAATTTCCGCGAGTTCGCGCTCGAGTTCCAGGACTTCCACATCGCTTTCTCGAAGGAAGACCGGTTCGAGCGGCAGAACGACGGATCGCTGGTTCAGGTCAACGGCCTCAACCATCCGTATCAGGTCGCCGACGCCGATCCCGGCGATTATACCGGCTCGAGCCTGCCGCGCCTGGTCAAGCACGAATGGATGCCGGGCGACGATTGTCCGGCCGGGACCATCCCCTGCGCTCCGGAGCTGCTTTCCGCCGACGACATCGGCCAGATGAGCATCAACTACCGCTCCGAGCCGCTGCCCCCGCGGCTGTGGGACGCCAGCCTCGGCGCCTCGGCGGTGGGTGTGAAGGGCGATCTCGGCCATGTCTTCCGCTCGATCGCGCGGGTCGACAACGATCTCAACCAGCCGATCCCGAACTACCCGCTGGTCGGGGGCGTCAGCCAGGCCTCCTGGCCGCTGCCGTCGCCGGGCATGCTCACCCACGATCCCTTCACGCCGCTGCTCGAGGTCGCCGAGCGCGAGCCGTTCCGGATCCGACTGCTGGCCGGCGCGCACGAGCATGAGCACAGCTTCACGATCAACGGCCTCACCTGGCAGGCGTCGCCGCACGAGCCCAATTCGGGCTATCGAAGCTTCATCGGTACGGCTTTGTCGGAGCATTTCGAGTTCAACGGAGTCCTCGACATCCCGAGCAGCCTCACCCCCAAGGGGTACCAGGCGAAGTTCAGCCAGCTCGACCACCTCTACCGGATCGGCGCGAGCATCGAGGATGTGTGGTACGGCAATTGGGGACTGATCCGGACCTATCGCGAGGAAGCCCGCCCGTCCTATCTGGCGACCCTCGCCGATGCCGCGCGGCTGGCGTCGTCTGCCGAGCAGGTTTCGGTCAAGGTGCTGGAAGCCGACACCGCCGCGACCGCCGACGTCGGCGACAGCCTGCTCGCCGCCGCCTATCGGCCGGTCGACGCGGCCTATCTGGAAAACCTGATCGCCGAAGCCGGGACGCTGGAAGCGCAACTGCTCGACGAAGCGAAGTCGCTCGGCCTGGCGGTCGAGGTCGGCGCTCTGCCCAAGGTCGCTTCGATCGGCGCCCCGAGCGATGAAACGATGGCGCAGGACCGCGCCTTTTCCACCGCGCAGGCGGACTCCAAGGCGGCGCGCGTCGACGGCAAGGCTACCGCCTCGCCCCAGCCCGCGAGCTTCCGCTCGGTCGCGCGCAGCCGCACCGAGACCGCGGGCGCGGGCGCCATCGCCGCGGGCGGCATGGCCACGCCGCCGATCGCCGAGAGCGGCTATTACCAGTCGGCGGTGCTCGAGGCGCAATATGAGGAAATGATCGAAACCCTGCATGCGCTGCGTTTCGATGCGGCCTCCTATCTGCAGAATCAGAATGGGGCCCGGCAGCCCGGCATCCCGGCCGAACGCGAAAGTTTCTCCTCGCGTTCGGCGGCGGCACCGGCGGCTCTGACCAACGTCTCCGCCCAGGCGAAGCGCTTCGCAGATATCCGGCTCGCGCTGCCGCGCCTGGTCGACATGAACGATCCGCAATCGCTGCCGGTGTGCGCGCCGAAAGCGCCGGTGCGCTATTACTGGATCGCGGCGGTCGACGCGAGGAACGTGCTGACCGACGGCACCTTGATCTATCACCGCTTCCGGCCGGGAACGGTCTTCGCCAATCCGGCGCGCAACACCAACGACAGCTGGAAGCAGGCGCACGATCCGACCGGGCTGATGTATGTGCGGGTGATGGACCTGGATCCGTGGACCGGCCAGCTGAGGCAGGATCGCAAGATCGAGCCGCTGATCCTTCGCGGCCGCGCCGGCGAATGCCTGAGCGTGATGCTGACCAACGCGATGAAGCCGAGCGATATGGACAGCTTCGCCAATCTCCCCTCGCCGAGCTTCAACATCAACCAGCTGCGCACCACCGAGCGGGTCGGAATCCACGCCCAGTCGCTGCGCAAGCACGTCGGCACCAACGACGGCATCAATGCCGGCCGCAACCCGGTCCAGACGATCCTGCCGGGGCAGTCGCGCCGGTACGAATGGTATGCCGGCGTGGTCAAATGGCAGAACAGCAACGTGCCCGAGTTCCAGCCGGTCGAGTTCGGCGCGCTCAACCTGATGCCGGCCGATCCGATCAAGCAGGGCGGCAAGGGCCTGTTCGGAGCGATCGTGGTGCAGCCGGCGGACGCCTATTGGGGTTTCGACACGACCCCGCCGGAGCCCTTCTCGAGCGGCACCGTGCCGCTGGCGACTCGCGCCTCGGCGGTCGTCTTCAGCGACAGCCGGAAGCCGTATCGCGACTTCGTGCTGGTCGGCCAGGACGATGCCAATATGCGGCTGTCGGGCTCGCGGAGCGCGAAATCGGGGCTCGAGCCGCAGATGGAGAGCGGCGTCGCGCCTCCCGTCAAGTTCGCGCCGACGAACTTCGACGAGCCGGTCCGCCGGGTCGCCCAGTGCGTCGGCGCCGCCGACGATGCGATCCAGACGATGTGCGAGGTGCGCGACGAGGAGGTGGACGCCGTCGACGCCGCCCACAAGGCGTTCAACTATCGCAGCGAGGCCGGCTGGATGCGCCGGGTCCATTCGGCGGCCATGCCCCGGTCGGTCACGGTGCTTCAGCGCCAGAACGACCTGCTGAGCGACGGCTTTAACGGGATCAACAGCCGCAACCAGACTCCGAGGTTCTGCGCCCTGCCCGGCGATCCGGTGCGGATGCGGGTGCTGTTCCCCAACGGCCATGGCCGCAACCATGTGATCGAGGTGGCCGGCCACAATTGGGACTCCCAGCCGTTCGTCAAGGAATCCACCGAGCTCGGCGAAGATCTGCTGAGCACCTATCAGGGTACCCGCGACACGGTCGGTCCCGGAAGCGCTTGGAACATGCTGCTGTCGCACGGCGCGGGCGGCTCCAACAGCGTCGCGGGCGACTATCAGGTGCGCGACACCTACAGCTGGGGCTTCGACGGCGGCCTGTGGGCCGTGCTCAGGGTCAGCGAGAAGTGCGAGTGACAATGCTCAAGCTGGCAGCGGCCGTCGCCGCTGCGGTAATTCTAAGCGGTGCGGGTCCGGCGGTGAAGGTGACGGCGGTCCACGGCGGCCTGGATACCGGCTCGGCGCTCCGCCTCAGCGTGGCGACCGCGGAGCGCTCGGAGGCGGGCAATTCCGCCCAGCCGCCGTTCGCCTGGATCGATTACGAGGAGACGGTCGATCCGGCCGCCGCGACTTGCGATCGGCGTGCCGAGCGGCTGCTGGGCTCGGGCCCGCTCCAGCCGGCCGCCCGCGACTTCAACAATATCCACGTCGCCACCCTGGATTCGGCCGGAGCCCTGCACGTCCTCGATCCGCGCAACGGCATACGCGGCGCGCGCTCGCTGGCCCATCTCGCTCTGGGCAGCGCGCCTTCCGCCTGGCACTGGGCCGCAGCCGACGGGCTCATCTGGGTGGCTCTGCCCGCGGTCGGAAAGATCGTGGCGGTGGATGTGGCGCGCTGGCAGATCGCCCGAACCCTCGACGACGCCGGCGCGGTGACTCAACTGGCCGCGGCGGGTGACGGTACGCTGTACGCGCGCGCGCCGGGCCGCCGGCTCCACAAGATCGGCGCCGGGTCGGACAAGTGGCTGGACGGCACCGAGGGTGCCGTCATGATCGCGCCCGGCGAGGACGGCGAGCTTTGGGCGATCGGCGAAAGCAATGTGCGCTGGATCGGCGGCGGCGGCGGCGCGCGCACCCTCGACGTCGCGCTCAAGGATGCCGCCTGGTCGCGACGCGCGGACCGGCTGGTCGGGCTGACCGGCGACGGCGCGCTGGTCATGATCGCTCGGTCGGGCAAGATCACGCCCGTGCGCGGAATGCCGATCGCCGCTCCGGGCAAGGCCCGCCTCTGGCTGTCGCCCGGCGGTGACGTGGCCGTGGTCCATGACCGAAGCGCCTCGGGCCTTCATGTCGCCAATCTCGAGCAGGGCGCGTTCGTGCGGACGATCGCGGCGGACCGGCCGGTGAGCCTGGCCGCATCGGACAGCTTCCTGTTCGTCAGGACCGAAGGCCGCGGCGAGACGATGGTGATGCCGCTGGCCGAACTGGCGCGGCCGGGCGGCGGCGGCCCGCGCTGGATCGCGGGCGGAGAACCCGTGTCTCCGACCCGGTCCGGAGCGGCGCTGACCGTGTCTCCCGACGGGCTCTCGGCCTGGGCGGATGCCGAGAGCAACCTGATCTATCTCTATCATGAAGGCATGAACGTCCCGTCGGGCACGTTGCGCAGCCCCGGCCCGGCGCCCGAGCGGATGCTGCTGGTGGGGCCGACGATCCGCCCGGTCGGCGCCGGCCGGTTCGAGGCGGGGTTCAGGCTCGAGCGGCCCGGCCGCTACGTCGCCGTCGTCGTGGGCGCCCAGCCGCGCTTCGTCCAATGCACCGCGTTCGAAGTCCGGGGCCAGGCGCGGCTGACGCCGGAAGAGCGCGAGACCCGGGTGGTCCTCGCCGCGGGCACCCACGAGGCAAAGGCCGGAGAGACCGTGCCGGTCCGCTTCACGCTCGAGGGCGGCGGCGACATGCCGTCCGCGGTGGGCGTCTTGATCATGGACGTGAGCGGGGTCGGAATGCAGCAACATGTAGCGGCGCGGTCGCTGGGCAAGGGGACGTTCGAGGCGATGGTCACGATGATGCGGGCAGGCACCTTTCTGGTGATGCCGGACCCTGTGACCCTTCCGGCCAAGCTTGCCGGACGGCCGGTCGCGACGATCCGGGTCACGCCATGAAGTCGCCGGCGGGTTCCTGTCTCGCTCTGCTGCTGGCGCTGGCGGCCGCGATTCCGCAGCCGCTGGCCGCGCAGCGCCTGGCCGGTCCCAATCCGCCGACGATCGATCAGTCCGGTGGACGGCGGCCGTTCCACGCGGTGGTCGGCGGTCAGGCGACGGTCCTGCATTTCATGTTTCCAAGCTGCCAGAGCTTCTGCCCCCTCTCCGGCGAGGTCCTTTCGCGCACCCAGGCGATCCTGGCCAGGAGCCCGCCCGCGAAGCCGTTCAGGATCGTGTCGGTCTCGATCCTGCCGCGCGAGACGACCCCTGCCAGGCTGACCGGATGGCTTCGCCAGCATCGCGCGAAGCCGGGTTGGGTCGCGCTCTATGTCGGCCCGCGCGATATCGGCGGACTGATGCGCTTTTATGGCGAGACCGCCGTCGACGTTCAGCTTCACTCCTCGCAGATATTGGTGCTCGACCGGTCGGGGCGTCTCGTAAAGCGCTTCGACGATCTGCCGGATCCGGCCAAGCTCGCCGCCGCCGTCCGCATTGCCGCGCGCTAGCCGCGGGCTGCTCTGCCTGCCGGCTGGGGCTCCTGGGTCTCGGGGCTTCTGGCTGTCGCCGCCATCGGCGCGGGCCCGCTCGAATTCCCGTCCGAGGGAAGGAACCTCTATCACGGGCTCGCCTCCACCGGGCAGGCCTGCGCGTCCTGCCACGGCCTGTCGGGCGACGGCGGCTCGGAGGGGGGCACGGCGATCCCGTCCATTCAGGGCCTGTTCGCCGAAACGCAGCCGTATCGCGAACCGGCCACGCTGTGCCGCGCGCTGACGTCGGGCCGGACCGCCGGCGGGCGGCCGCTGGCCCGATCGATGCCGCGTTACGCGCTCGATCCAGACCAATGCCGGTCGCTCTGGCGCTATCTGGCGTATCGGGGATCGAGCCTTCCGCCCGGCATCGATGCCGGGAGGATCGTCGTTCGAATTCTGCCCACGCCGGCGACGCCCTCGCAGAGGCGGTGGCGCGACGTCCTCGCGAGTCGATTTTCCGAAATCAATCGGGGCGGCGGACTCTATGGCAGACGGATCGTCCTCGAAGAGGGGCCCGGCCCCGCCGCGTTCCTGATCTCGCTCGCCCCGGCCGGCCCGCTGGATGGAGCCACGGCGATTCGCATAGCGTTGCGCGAAGCGGGCGGCGATCCGGCGGCGCGCGGCATCGAAGCGACGATTGAGGACGAAGCCGCGGCGCTGGTCAATCGCCTAAAGGCGCTCGGGATAAATCGGATCCGGTGGATAGACGAACGCGAGACCGGGCCGTCGCCGGAGCAGGTCGGGCTCCTGGCCGCGGCCGAAGAGGTCGCTCTGGTCGGCGACGATGCCTGCCGCGACTCCGCCGGGCTGGCCGTCGTAATCGTGTCGGCGCGCGCACCTCTGACCCGGGAATGCGCCGCGGCGCCTCAGCTTTATGTCGGCCTTCGAACCGTCGCGATCGGATCGCTGGAGAGCCTCCTGCCCGGCCGCCCGGATGGAACGAAGCTGACGATGTTCACCGCATTGCCGCTCGACACGGCGTTCGCCGTCGCTCCGGGCAAGATTGCCCGAATCGTGCTCGAGACGAGCCGGGCGATGACGGCCAGGCCGAGCGAGTCGAGAATGCTGGCATCGTTCGACAGAACCTGGCGCCTGGTGGCGGACGACGACCGGACGCTGTTCGCGGGAGTGGCCACGCAGGATGTCGCCTGGCCCGGAATGACCGCCTCGAGCCCTCCGGCATGGACCGCCAAGCCCAACTGACCGCGAGACCTCCAAAGGTCTGCTGGATTCGACTGAGGTCGAACATCAGCTCTGGCGGAGACGGAGGGATTCGAACCCTCGGTAGGAGTAATCCCCCTACGGCGGTTTAGCAAACCGCTGGTTTCAGCCACTCACCCACGTCTCCGGCGCCGAAGCGACGCCCTATATAGGCGGGAATCCAATCGTTCAACCGAGGCGTTGAAGCTTATCGCCCGCTTGCTCCCCCTGCGCCGCCCTTGGCGGCGGTCGTCGGCCGCGAGCTTCCACCGCGCCGGGATTGGCTTCCCGCCGATTGGGCGCTAGGCGCCGCGGATGCTCAGCCTCAGCTTCGTCCGCGAGAATCGGGAGATCGTCGAAAAGGCGATAGGCCAGAAGAACGTCGCTTTGGATCTGGATCGCCTGCTCGCGCTCGACGGCGAGGTCCGCTCCCTGAAGACCCGGATCGACGACCTGCGCCGGCAGCGCAACGAGATCAGCGCCAGCTTCAAGACCGCCGATCCAGGCGAACGGCCCGCGCTCGGCGCCCGGGCCAAGGCCTTCGGCGCGGAAGCGGGGGAGGCCGAGGCGGCGCTGGCCGAGCGCTCGGCCGAGCTCGACGGACTGATGCTTCGCCTTCCCAACATCCCCTGGGAAGGCGCTCCGGTCGGTCCGGACGAAAGCTTCAACACGGTCGTCCGGACCGAGGGCGAGCCGCCGAGCTTCGACTTCGAGCCGCGCGACCATGTCGCTCTGGTCGAGATGAACGACTGGGCGGACCTGTCGCGAATCACCCAGGTCGCCGGCTCGCGCATGTACGCCCTGAAGGGCCGGCTGGCCCTGCTCGAGACGGCGCTGATGTTCTGGGCCCAGCAGATCATCGCCGAGGACGGCTTCACCCTGATGACGGTTCCGGCTTTGGCCAAGCCGCAGGCCTTCGTCGCGACCGGGCATTTTCCCGGTCACGAGGAAGAGGCCTATGAGATGCCCAAGGACGGGCTCTATCTCGCCGGCACCGGCGAGATCGCCTTGACCTCGCTCCATTCGGGCGAAATTCTCGATTCCGCCCAGCTTCCGATCCTCTATGCCGGCTATTCCCCCTGCTTCCGCCGCGAGGCGGGCAGCGCCGGCCGGGACGTGCGCGGGCTGCTCAGGGTCCATCAATTCTACAAGCTCGAACAATATGTCATCTGCGCGGACGACGATGACGAATCGGCGCGCTGGCATGCGCGGCTGCTCGCCAACGCCGAGCGGCTCCTGCAGGGCCTGGAGATACCCTATCAGGTCGTCGAGACCTCGACCGGCGACATGGGCCTCGGCAAGTACCGGATGAACGACATCGAGAGCTGGGTGCCGTCCCTGGGCAAATATCGCGAGACCCACAGCTGCTCGACCCTGCACGACTGGCAGGCGCGGCGGGCGAATCTGAGGTGGCGGGACCAGGAGCGCAAGGTGCGCTTCGTCCACACCCTCAACAACACCGCGCTGGCGAGCCCCCGGATCCTGGTGCCGCTGCTCGAGAACCACCAGCAGGCGGACGGGAGGGTGCGTCTGCCCGAGGCTCTCCAGGGGCTGATGGGGAGCGAATATCTCTGAGGCCGACTCCCGGCCGCCGCCGCGGTGGCGGCTGGTGCTGGAAGGCACCGCTCTGCTCCCGCGCCTCTATCGCGCCTTCGGCCGGCTCGGCGAGCGCGGCCCGCCGGACGGGCCCAGGCTGATGGTCCTCCCCGGCTTCCTCGCCACGGACCGGACCACCCTCGGCCTTCAGCGGGCGCTTGCCGAGGCGGGCTATCGGGTGAGCGGCTGGGGATTGGGATGGAACCGGGGCATCAAGCCGGACACCCTGGATCGAATCGCCGCCCGGCTCGAAGCGTTCGGGGGCGGCAAGCCCGTCATCCTGGTCGGCTGGAGCCTGGGCGGAATCTATGCGCGCGAAGTGGCGAAGGTGAGGCCGGATCTGGTCGCCAAGGTCGTCACTCTGGGCACGCCTTTCTCGGGCGACCGGCGCAACAACAACGCCTGGCGGCTCTACGAGGCCATCGCCCGCCACCCGGTCGACCGGCCGCCGGTCGGGGGCGACCCGGCGGTAAAGCCGCCGGTGCCGACTTTGGCCCTGTGGTCGCGGTGCGACGGCCTCATCGCCCCCGCCGCGGCGCGCGGCGAGCCGGGCGAGCGCGACCGCGAGCAGGAGCTCGACTGCCGCCACATGGGCTATGCGGTAAGCGGCCGGGCGTTTCCGAAGATCGTCCGCGCCATCCGTGACTTCCCGCCGGCCGGGAATGGAGCGGCCGAACCGCTGGAAACCCGCGGTCTTAATCGCTAGTCGGCGCGTCTGGCGCAGATCGCGGCAAGCGGTGCCGAGGCGGCGCTCCATGTATCCAGCCACCGTAGACGCAAGCGGTTCGATCGAAAGGTGTCGTTGGTTGAAGATTCTGTTCGTCACCTGGGACGGACCGCAGGTCCACTATCTCGAATCCCTTTTCCTGCCGATCTTCTCGGAGCTGGGGCGCTACGGCTTCGAGTTCGACATATTGCAGTTCCGATGGGGCAGCGCCGCGGAAGAGGCGGCGGTGCGCGCGGCCTGCGCCGAAGCGGGCTGCGGCTATCGCTCGGCCAACATCTGGCGCTGGGGCGCGCCCGGCGCGTTCGCGACGGCGCTGCTCGGCGGATTGCGGGTGCGCAGGGCCGTCCGCCGTTTCGGCGCCGACGCGATCATGCCGAGAAGCATCCTTCCCTCGCTCGCCGTCCTGGCCGGCGGCGGATCCCGCTTCCGGCCCATTCTGCTGGACGCGGACGGCCTCGAGCTCGACGAGCGGGCCGAGTTCGCGGGATTGAAGACGACCGGGCCGATCTACCGACTGCTTCGGGACATCGAGGCCCAGATGGTGCGCAAGTCGACCGCGATCCTCACGCGCACCGGGGCGACCCGCGATATCTTGATGGCGCGGGCCGGCCCGCCGGCCGACCCCTCCAAATATACCATCGTCACGAACGGCCGCGACGAGAAAATATTCCACCCGTTCGACGAGGAAGGCCGAACGGCCCTTCGCGCCGAGCTGGGCATCGCTCCGGATGCGCCCTTGCTCGTCTATGCCGGATCGCTCGGCGGCCGTTACCGGACTCGCCGAATTGGGGAGCTTGCGCTCGAGCTGCGCGCGCTGAGGCCGGATACGCGCCTCCTGATCCTGACCGGCTCGCCGGAGGTCGCGCAGGCGGAACTCATCGATCCCCTGCCGGGCCTCGCCGAATTCACCGTCGTTCGGCGAGTGCCTCCCGACGACGTCCCGCGCTATCTGGCCGGGGCGGACGTCGGCACCGCCTTCATCAGCGCCAGCTTCTCAACCCAGGGCATCGCTCCGGTGAAAACCGGCGAATATCTGCTCTGCGGGGTCCCGGTCGTCGGGACGGCGGCGGTCGGCGACAATGAGGCGCCGGTTTCCGCGGGCGTCTACTTCGACGATTCCCGCGGCCTCGCGGAAGCGGCGCGGTGGATCGCGAACGAAGTCCTTCCGAATCGAGAGGCGTATCGCGAACGCGCCCGGGCGCTCGGGGTCGAACGATTCTCCCTGGGGCGGAGCCTTCAGGATTATCGCGTGGCCCTGGCCAATTTCGCCCGGCTCAGCGGCCCAGATAGCCCTGGTAATATTCTGCCAGATACTCGTTGAGGCAGGTTTTCCAGTCCCTCATGACGTAGAGGCCGCGGAGCTGAAGCTTGAGGGGGATGAGGCGCTCGGAGGCCGGGCGGGCCGCGAAATATTCCGCCTTGAAATAGTCCGAGCTGACCGGAGTCACCTTCACCGCGTCCGCGAGGCCGGCGGCCTCGACGAGATATTGGGCGACTTCCAGCCGGCTGGTCACGCCCGAGCAGATCATGTTGTAGATGCCCCAGCGCTCCTTCTCGAGGAGCAGCTCGACGTTGCGGGCGAAATCGAGCGTGTAGGTGGGGGTGCCGAGCTTGTCGTCGACGACATGGAGCTCGGTGCTTCCGTCCTTCAGCTGCTGCATCAGCTTCTGGATGAACTTCTTGTCCTTGCCGGGGCCGCCGCCCATCATCCAGCCGGCCCGGCAGATCAGGTGACGGCGGCAATTCTGGGCGACGAAACGCTCGCCGTGATATTTGCTCCGGGCATAATGGCCCAGCGGGTTGGGCAGATCCCAATCGTCATAGGTCTCCTGGGCGCCGTCGAAGATGCCCGCGGTGCTGATGTAGAGGAGCGGGATGTCGAGCGCGTTGGCGATATGGACCGCGTCTTCGACCGCCAGCGTGTTGGTGGCGTAGGCGTCCTCGACCTCCTGCTCGCAATATTCGAGGCTGGTATGGGCGCCGAGATGGAACAGATAGTCCGGGCGGAACGCCTCGACGTCGGCCCGATAGGCCTCGCCGTCGCGGAAATCGAGAAAGGACAGCCAATCCGCGTTGACGTCCTTGTCGGTGCACCTGAGCTCGAACCGGTCGCCGAAGACCCGGTAGAATGCCTCGCCGAGCATGCCGCCGCAGCCGGCAATGTAGATCCTGCGCTTGTCGCTCATTTATCGATACCCATCACATCTTCGATGACCCGCCGATAATCGCGGGCGATCGAATGAACTGAATAATTAAGAACCGCGGAGTCTCGCGCCGCCGTGCCGAGGCTCCGCCTCAGCGCGGGCTCCCTTATCAGGGTTTCCAGCGCTGTCAGCCATTCATCTTCGGTCCGGACGAGGAGGCCGTTCTTGCCGTCGGCGATCAGGATCGGAGTCGTCCCGACCGCCGTCGCGACGATGGGGAGCCCGAACGCCATATACTGGATGGCCTTGAGGCCGCTCTTTCCCATCACCCAATCGTCGACCGGCAAGGGATAGACGCCGATGTCGATCTCCTGGAGGTCGGCAACTTCGCGCTCGGCCGTCCAGCGGACGACGTCCAGGTCGACCCCGGGCAGCGAATAGTCGAAATTGCCGATCACCCTCAGCTTGAACGGGACCCGCTTCGCCAGCTCCTGGAAGACGCCGCGAAGGAGATCGAGCATGGGACGGGTGCTGAAAGTGCCCGTCCAGCCGATCGTCACCGGCCGGTCGTTCGAGTAAGGCGTCGCCGGCAGGAACCGGTCGGTGTCGACCGACGAGGAAATGTAGGTGCAGGCGCGCCTCCGGTTCATCTCGAGGCAGCGCTCGTTGAGGAACGGCGAGCTGGTGATGACGTGATCCGAGGTCTCGACCAGGTAACGCGGCTTGCCGCTTCCCTTGACGAACCGGAGGAGAGGGTTCGGATTCTCCACCTTGGCGGTCGAGGGGGTTATGAGGACATTGTCTTCCAGGTCGAAGATCAGGCGCTTCGAAAGCCGCCTCACCAGGCGCTCGAAAAGGGGCGGACCGAGCGGCGTCGCCCACATGTGGATATAGACGACATCGTAGCCGCGAAGGCGCAGCAGGTCGCGGGCGCGCCGCGCATAGCCCTTGAGGACTCCGAAGGCCTTGGCCGGCAGGTGGCCGGGCGTGTGGAGGATCCGCCACATCGCCATGTCCATGAAGGGGGAGACGTGGATGTCGAAGCCCAGCGCCCGCCAATCGGCATAATATTGCTCGAACTTCAGCCGTTGGCCCGCGGCGACTCCCTCCGGATAGGGGCAAAGCACCAGCATCCGCGCCGGGACGGGCGTCGCCGGGTTCGCGGGAGGGGCGGGAGACTTCTGGCTCTGGCATCGGACGGGCGGCTCGCGGTTCAGCCTTGACCGCCGACCAGACGTCGGACTGTCTCGGCGGCGGACAGGGTCCATTCCGGCGCCGAATAACCGAAGTCGCCGGCGAATTTGGAACAGTCGAGCCTCGAATTGGCGGGACGAGGCGCCTTGGTCGGCCAGTCCTTCGTCGCGATCGGCCGAACCTCGGCCGTCGGGCCTCCGAGGCGGGACGAGCCCTCCAGGATGGCCGCCGCGAACCGGCACCAGGTGGTCGAGCCGGTTCCCGCCAGATGATAGGTCTGGCCGAGGCCCAGGCCGGGCCGTTCGCGCCAGCGCTGAAGGATGGCGATCAGGCCGTCGGCCAGGTCGAGGGCGGACGACGGGTTTCCCGACTGGTCGTCGACGACCGAAAGCGAGTCGCGGTCGCGCGCGAGGTCGATCATCGTCTTCAGGAAGTTCCTGCCGAACGGACTGTACACCCAGGCCGTGCGGACCACCACGGCGCCGGGATCTTCGTCACGCACGGTCTGCTCTCCGGCACGCTTCGAACGCCCGTAGACCCCGAGCGGATTGACCGGATCGTCCTCGCGATAAGGGCGGTCCAAGGTTCCGTCGAACACATAGTCGGTCGAAATCTGGACGAAGCGCGCGCCCTCGGCGCGGGCGGCTCGGGCGAGGGCGCCGGCGCCCTCGGCGTTGATTGCGAAGGCGCGCTCGGGCTCGTCCTCGGCGGCGTCGACCGCCGTATAGGCGGCGGCGTTGATCACCACGTCCGGAGCGGCTCGCGACACCGCCTCGCCGATGGCCAGCGGGCTTTCGAGATCCAGCTCCGGGCGGCCGAGCGCCACGACCTCGATCCCGCCCACCTGTCGCGAACGCTCGACGAGGCTGGTCACCAGCTGCCCCGTCCGTCCGGTAACGAGGATCTTCATCGCCCCCGACCCAGCCGCTCTCCGGTATATTTCGCTTCGCGAATCGGCTGCCACCACCATTCGTTCGCGAGATACCAGTGGATGGTCTTCTCGAGGCCCGTGTCGAAATCCTCCACGGCCCGCCAGCCGAGCTCGCGCTCGATCTTCGAGCAGTCGATGGCGTAGCGGCGGTCGTGGCCCGGCCGGTCCACGACGAACTCGATCAGGTCCCGCCGCCGACCGCCGCCGGGGAGCGCGACCTTGCGGTCGAGGATGTCGCAGATCGACTCGACCACCTGGAGGTTGGTTCGCTCCGCTCGGCCGCCGACATTGTAGCTCTCGCCGACAATTCCTTCGGTCACGACCAGCTCGAGGGCACGGGCATGGTCGTCGACGTAGAGCCAGTCGCGGACATTCTCGCCGCGGCCGTAGACCGGCAGCGGGCGGCCCTCCAGCGCGTTGAGGATGACGAGCGGGATCAGCTTTTCCGGGAAATGGTAGGGCCCGTAATTGTTCGAGCAGTTGGAGAGCACGACCGGCAGTCCGTAGGTTTCGTGCCAGGCGCGGACGAAATGATCCGAGGCGGCCTTGGAGGCGGAATAGGGCGAGGAGGGCGCGTAGGGCGTCTCCTCGGTGAACACGCCGGAATCGAAGGGCAGGTCGCCGAACACCTCGTCGGTCGAGATGTGGTGGAAGCGGAAGCGCCGCCGTCGATCCTCGTCGAGGCCGCGCCAATAAGCGAGGGCGGCGTTCAGAAGCCGGAAGGTGCCCACGACGTTGGTCTCGACGAAGGCTCCGGGACCGTCGATCGAGCGATCGACATGGCTTTCGGCGGCAAGGTGCATGATCGCGTCGATCCGCTCGGCCTCGAGCAGCGGGCCGACCAGATCCTGGTCGGCGATGTCGCCGCGGACGAAGCGATAATCGGCGGAATTGGCGATCTCTCCGAGCGATTCGAGGTTTCCGGCATAGGTCAGCATGTCGAGGTTGACGACCCGGTAGCCGCCCTTGCGGACGAGGTGCCGGCAGACGGCCGAACCGATGAACCCGGCCCCGCCGGTGACGAGGATGTTGAGCCGGCCGCTCATCGGGTCACCCCGTAAAGGCCGCCCGCGCCCGCCGGCTCGTCGGCGCGCCGCCGGAGGAAGCGGGCATAATCGGACTTGCCGAGCCGGTCGGCGGCCCGGCGCAGAGCGTCCGCATCGAGCCAGCCATTGTCGAACGCGATCTCCTCGGGCGACATGACCTTGATCCCCTGGCGATGCTCGACCGTCTTCACGAAGGAGGCGGCCTCGTGAAGGCTGTCGTGGGTGCCGGTGTCGAGCCAGGCATAGCCTCGGCCGAGGCGGACGACGTTCAGTTCGCCGAGATCGAGATAGGCCTGGTTGACGTCGGTGATCTCGAGCTCGCCGCGGTGCGAAGGCTTCACGTCCGCGGCGATGTCGAGCACCTTATTGTCGTAGAAATAGAGACCGGTCACCGCCCAGTTGGACCTGGGCTCGGGCGGCTTCTCGATGATCTCGACGGCGCGCATCGTCTCCGGGTCGAAGGTGACGACGCCGTAACGCTGCGGATCCTCGACATGGTAGGCGAAGACGGTCGCCCCGGTCTCGCGGCCGGCAACGTCGCGGCAGAGCCCGGCGAGGCCGCTTCCGAAGAAGATGTTGTCCCCGAGGATCAGGGCGACCGGATCGCTGCCGACGAACCCGCGCCCGATGATGAACGCCTCGGCCAGCCCGTTCGGCTGGGCCTGCTCCGCATAAGAGAGGGTAACGCCGAAAAGGCTGCCGTCGCCGAGCAGGTCGCGGAAGCTCGGCAGGTCCCGCGGAGTCGAGATGATCAGGATCTCCCTGATCCCCGCCAGCATCAGCGTGGCGAGGGGATAATAGATCATCGGCTTGTCGTAGACCGGCAGCAGCTGCTTCGAGACGGAGAGCGTCGCCGGATAGAGGCGGGTACCGCTGCCGCCCGCCAGGATTATGCCTTTCAAGCGAGCGCTCCTCTGCGGGCGTGGGGATTGGTCATCGCGAAACCCTTCTTACTTTTCAGGAGGCCGCGGCGACGGGAGAAATAGCCGCCGCCGCCGCCCAAGCGGAGGCTTCCAACCTCCGCCGGCTGCGTGTAGGGGCGCTCTAGCGGCGGCCATGCCGCGAATCCAGTCGCATGGGCGTGGCGCTGTTGCGCTCGCCGGCGCTTCTTATGAATTCGAGCGGAGCGAATTTCGGGAATGACGGTCGCGAATCAGCGTGTGACAGGGCCGGCGCCGACCGTCTCGGTTCTGATACCGGCCTACAATGTCGCCGATTATCTGGACAAATCGGTCGCCTCCGCGTTGAGCCAGGACGTCGGCGTGGAGGTGATCGTCGTCGACGACTGCTCCACCGACGACGGCGCCACGGCCGAGGCGATCCGGCGCCTCGAGGCCGACCCGAGGGTGCGCGGCTTCCGACTGCCGGTCAACGGGGGCCCGAGCGCCGCCCGCAACAAGGCGCTGGACGAGGCCCGCGGCGAATGGGTCGCCTTTCTCGACGCCGACGACTGGTTCGGCCCGGGCCGGCTATCCTATCTGCTGAAGGTGGCCGAGGCCGCGGGCGCGGACGCGGTCAGCGACGACCAACTGCTCATCAGCAACGGGGCCGACAAGCCCTGGACGACCATCTACGAGCTCGCCGGCTGGAAGCAGGCCGAGGAGGGGCGGCCTCTCTCCGCGGTCGACATGGGCCGGCGGGACTGGATCCTGAAGCCGATGTTCCGAACCGGCTGGCTGCGCGCTCACGGATTGCGATTTCATTTGGTCCGGAACTGGGCCGGCGAGGATTTTGAGTTCTTCATGAATGCGATGCTTCTCGGAGTGAACTGGGTCGCGGCGCGCGAAGCCCGGTATTTCTACCGCTCGCGGCCCGGTCAGCTGACCGGCGACCGGGCCATTGCGGGAGGGATTATCGAGTCCCTCGAAGCGATGGCTCGGGATCCCCGGATCAGCAGGGACCCCGACCTCGCCCGCGCTTTCTCCGACCGGATCGGGCGCGTGCGGGCGGCGCAGTGGGTGGGGCTCTTTGCCGACGCGGTGCGCGGACACCAATGGCTCCAGGCCGCCGGAATGGTTCTGCGCTCACCGGCCCGAATCGCCGATGCGGTCGCTGCGCTGCGCCGGCGGCTGGAGATACGCCGGCGGTGGAAGGAGGCAGGCGCGTGAGCCCCTTCGCCCTCGTCGGCATATTGATTTGCATCGCCGGCTTCCGCTTCGCGCGGGTGTCGGAAGCGCGGTCGCGCATGGTCCTGTTCGTGCTGCTGTTGCTGACCCACCTCGGCGCCTCGTTCGCCTATTATCTCTACGCTCAGGAGTTCGGCGGCGACGTCTCGCTCTATTACAACGATCCGTACGGCTCTTATGGCATCAACTCTGGCCTCAGCACCGTCTTCGTCATCAACTTCGTCCAGATGTCGAAGGAATATTTCGGAGGCACCTTCCTCGATTATTTCATACTCTTCCAGGCTATGGGCTTTTGGGGATTGCTGTTCGTTCTGCGGGCCTTCGATGACATCCACAAAGAGCTCGGCCAGTCCCAAAACAAATATGTCTACCTGCTGCTGTTCCTGCCAGGCCTCCACTTCTGGACGAGCGCGATCGGCAAGGACGCTCCCATCTTCCTGGGCGTTGCGATGTGCACCTGGGCCGTCTTTCGACTGCAAAGGCGCTATCTGGCCTTCGCCGCGGGAGTGACCATCTCCTTGCTGGTGAGGCCGCACATCGCCCTGATCGCCCTGATCGCCCTGGCGTTGACCGTACTCGTGGCGCGCAAGACCTCCCTGCTTTCGCGCGCCGCATTGCTGGCGGTCGCGTTGGGCGGCATCGCCTCGGTGGCGGGGCTGGTCGAGAACAGCTTCTACGGCCTCAACATTTCGAACACGGATTCGGTGAGCGAGTTCCTCGAGACCAAATCGTCGGTGTCCGAGGAATCGGGCGGCGATATCAACATCATCGGCGCCGCTTTTCCGGTCAAGCTGATCAGCCTCCTGTTCCGGCCCTTCTTTATCGATGCGACCGGCCCGCTCGGCTATGTCGCCTCGCTCGAGAACGTCGTTCTGCTGGTGGTGATCGGAATCCTGATCCTGCGGTTCGGAACGGCCCTTGCGGTCGCGCGCGCGGCCTTGTTCGCGCGCTTCGCGGTCCTGTTCTTCATCTTGCTGACCATGCTGCTCGCCATGGTGACCTACAATGTCGGTCTCGGGCTGAGGCAGAAGATGATGATGATGCCGGCACTCCTCGTTTTCTTCGCCGCGATGCTGGCGGTCAGGGGCGCGCGAAGGGCCATGGTTTACGGCCCGGGCGCCTCGCCTTATGCGGGCGGGCCGGTGCCGGTACAGGGCTATCGGCGCGCCTGAGGGATTGCGCGGCCGGGGACGCGAAAGGTTTGATGAGCATGCTGAACGTGAAACCGACGGCTGAGGAGTCCGATCCGGCAGAGGAGCTTCGGCAGTCGCCGGACGAGCATTGGCCTTATTATGCCGAGGACGAGATCGAGGCCGTCGCCGAGGTCCTGAGGTCGGGGCGCGTCAACCAGTGGACCGGCGGCGAGGTCTTCGCCTTCCAGGACGCGCTCGCCCGGACGTTCGGCGGCGGTCATTGCATCGCCCTCGCCAACGGCTCGCTCGCGCTCGAGCTGCCGCTGCGCGCCTTCGGCATAGGCCCGGGCGACGAGGTGGTGGCAGCTCCGCGCACCTTCGTCGCCTCCGCGACCTGCGCCATGCTGGTCGGGGCGACCCCGGTCTTCGCCGACGTGGATCCCGACAGCGGCAACATCACCGCCCAGAGCATCGGGGCGGTTCTGACCGAGCGGACCAGGGCCATCATCCCGGTTCATATCGCCGGCTGGCCGTGCGACATGCCGGCGATCATGGCGCTCGCCGAGCGGCACGGCCTGCTCGTCATCGAGGATTGCGCCCAGTCGCATGGCGCCGAGATAGACGGCCGCCCGGCCGGAAGCTTCGGCCACGCCGCCGCGCTTTCCTTCTGCCAGGACAAGATCATGAGCACCGGCGGCGAAGGCGGTGCCACCCTGTTCAAGGACGAGGAGGCGTTCGAGCGGGCCTGGAGCTACAAGGACCACGGCAAGAACCGCGCCAAGGCGATGGCGCCGCCCGGCCCCGAATTCCGCTGGGTCCACGACAGCGTCGGCACCAACTGGCGCTTGACCGGCCCCCAGGCCGCGATCGGCCTGAAGCAACTCGCCAAGCTCGACGAATGGCACGCCGCGCGCACCCGCAACGCCGGAATCTGGGCCAAGGCGCTCGCCGGGGTGCCGGGCGTTCGCGTGCCGTTGCCCGGGCCGCGTTTCCGCCACGCTTATTACCGGTTCAACTTCTATCTTGAGCCCGGCGCCGAAGAGGCTCGCCAGGAAATACTGGCCCGAGCAAGAGAGGCCGGGCTTCGCCTGGCCACGGGCTCCTGCTCCGAAGTGTATCGCGAGGCGGCGTTCCGGGACCTTCCCGAACCCGATCTGCCGAACGCTCGGGCGATGACCCGGAGCAGTCTGGCCCTCGAAACCCACCCGACCCTTCGGCCCGAGCGCCTCCGGCTCCGCGCCGAGAAGCTCGCCGAGCTGATCAGGGCGGTATTGGGTTAAGCTTCCCGCAAGGGGCATTTTGGTCTAAGGGCCGCTACTCCCATGATTTTCCAGTTTGTCAGACGAGTGTCCTCGGTGGACCGGGCGCAGAAGCGCCTGATCCTGATGGCCTTCGACATCGCCGCGATGATGTTCGCCCTGGTCGCGGCCTTCTCTGCGCGTCTCGGCGAGCCCTATCTGCCGGTCGATCCCCTGGTCCTGCTGGCGGCGGCAATCTCGATCGTGGTCGGCCTGGTCGGCCTCTTCCAGCTGCGCATCTACCATATCGTGCTTCGCTTCTTCGATCTCGGCACGGTCAGCCGGATCCTGTTCGGCGCCGCCATCGCCGCGACCGCGTGGGTTATCCTCGTCTATTTCATGCGCGCGTCGATGGTGGTCGACGGAATCCGCATCCTGGTGCCGCGCTCGGTCGGCTTCATCTATGGCGGCTTCCTGTTCGTGCTCCTTTTCATGGGCCGCTACGCGATGGCCGCCCTGGTCATCGGCGCCGAGCGCAAGCATCCGAGCGGCCGGGCGGGGCGGCGCAACATCGTCATCTACGGTGCCAACAGCGCCGGCATCAGCCTCGCCGAATCGGTTCGCCGCGACCGCCATTTCAGGCTGTGCGGCTTCGTCGACGACGATCCCGCGCTCAAGGGCCAGATCATCGCCGGAGCGCAAATCTACCCGCCCAAGGCGCTCGCCGACCTCGTCCAGGACAATGACGTCGGCGAGGTCTTCCTCGCCATGCCGAAGGCGACCCGCTCGCAGCGGCTGAGCGCGATCGAGCGGCTCAACCAGCTCAACGTCCAGGTCATGACGGTGCCGGCGCCGGAGGAGATCGTCTCCGGCCGCTTCACGGTCAGCGACGTCCGGCCGATCGACGTCAACGACCTGCTTCGCCGCGATCCGGTCGAACCGCTCAGCGACCTGATCAAGGAAGTGGTGGACGGCCAGACCATCCTCGTCACCGGCGCCGGCGGCTCGATCGGCTCGGAGATCTGCCGCCAGATCCTCCGAGTCCGCCCGGCCAAGCTGGTCCTTCTCGATCACAGCGAGTTCGCGCTCTACTCGATCGAACAGCAGCTGCTCGAGCTGATGAAGGACCGCGATCCGCGCGACCGGCCGCAGGTGGTCCCGGTGGTCGGCTCGATGCTCAACGAGCTGCTCGTCCGCGACACCATCCGGATTCACGGCGTCGAGACCATCTATCACGCCGCCGCCTACAAGCACGTGCCTCTGCTCGAACATAACGAGGTGGTCGGGGTCGAGAACAACGTCATCGGCACCTGGGTGCTCGCCCGCGCCGCCTTCGACGCCAGGCTGACCCGCTTCACCATGATCTCGACCGACAAGGCGGTCCGTCCGGAAAGCGTGATGGGGGCGAGCAAGCGGGTCGCCGAGCTCGTCATCCAGGCGCTGGCCGAGCAGGGCGAGACCCGCTTCGGAATTGTCCGCTTCGGCAACGTGCTCGACAGCTCGGGCTCGGTCGTCCAGACCTTCCGCGAGCAGATCCGCCGCGGCGGTCCCGTCACCGTCACCCATCGCGAAGTCACCCGTTTCTTCATGTCGATCCCCGAGGCGACCCAATTGGTGCTTCAGGCCAGCGCCATGGCCCGTCACGGCGAGGTCTTCGTGCTCGACATGGGCGAGCCGATCCGGATCGCCGAGCTGGCGCGCAACATGATCTCGCTGTCGGGAATGTCCGTCCAGGACGAGGACAATCCGGGCGGCGACGTCGAGATCGCCTATGTCGGCCTTCGCCCGGGCGAGAAATTGTACGAGGAGCTGTTCGTCGGGGAAAGCGCGCTCGACACCGCCCACCCGCGGATCAAGATGGCCAAGGAGCGCTTCATCTCCTTCGCCGAGCTTCGCCCTCATATCGACCGGCTGCGCGCGGCCATCTTCGCCGGCGACGCCGTCGCGGTCCGCGAGAAGCTCCAGGAGCTGATCGCCCCCGACCAGGGTGAGCTCGGCCGCCCCGACGCCGCCGAACGCCCGGAGGGAATCCCGCGGGATACGAGGGTGGTGATCTGACGGCCAACGGCCGTCATTGCGAGGAGCGAAGCGACGCGGCAATCCAGCGGCCTCGGAAGCCGTACTGGATTGCTTCGCTTCGCTCGCAATGACGGGTTACGCCGCCAGCCCTTCCGCTTCCTCCGGCGCCGACCGCCCTTCGAGCCAGGACTGGAACATCAGGATCGCCCAAAGCTGATATTGCATGTTGGCCCGGCCGCTCTGGTGAGCGTCCCAGGCGGCCCGGATCGGGCCGGGCCGGAAATAGCCCTGGCCGGCCAGCCGCCGCTCGTCGATCAGCGCCTCGGCCCAGTCCTTGAGCGGTCCGCGCAGCCAGGCGTCGATCGGGATTCCGAACCCCATCTTGGGCCGCTCGATGAGCGCGCGCGGGACATGGCGGTAGAGCAATTGCCGGAGCACCCATTTGGTCTCGCCGCCGCGAAGCTTGAGGTCGAGCGGAAGCCGCCAGGCCAGTTCGACGACCCGGTGGTCGAGCAGCGGCACCCGGGTCTCGAGCGACACGCTCATCGCGGCGCGGTCGACCTTGGCCAATATGTCGTCCGGCAGATAGGTCAGCAGGTCGAGCGCCATCATCCGCTCGCAGGTGCCAAGAGCGTCCAGCCGGGCCAGGGTCGCCGGCGCCAGGGTCGCCGGCTCGGCGCCGCCGATGACCAGATCGGCGGGGTCGCGCCAGCTCGACACCAGCCCCTGGTAAAGCTCGTCGGCCGAGCCGCTGGCGAGCCCCCGAGCCGCCTTGTGGACCTTCTCGCCCGGAAGCGAGATCCGGAGCGACGCCGGGAGGATCGGGGCGACGGCACCGGCCACCTTGTTCCACTGCTCCGGCGAGAGCGCGACCAGCCCCTGGGCCAGGGCCCGGCGCAGCGGCCTGGGAACCTTCGAAATCCGCCCCCAGTTGCGCGCCGCCAGCCGGTAGCGGTTGTAGCCCGCGAACAGTTCGTCGCCACCGTCGCCCGACAGCGCCACCGTGACCTTGCGCCGGGCCAGCCGCGACACGAGCAGGGTCGGGACCTGCGAGGCGTCGGCGAAAGGCTCGTCGTAAATGGCGGGCAGCGACGGGATCACCGCCAGCGCGTCCTCGGGCTGGACGTACAGCTCCTCATGGTCGGTGCCGAGATGGCGGGCGACGGCGCCGGCATGCTCGGCCTCGTTATAGGCGCGGTCGTGGAAGCCGATCGAGAAGCTCTTCACCGGCCGCGACGATTGCGCCTGCATGAGCGCGACGATGGTCGAGCTGTCGACCCCGCCGGACAGGAAGGCGCCGAGCGGAACGTCCGAGATCATCTGCTGGGAGACTGCTTTCGAGAGCACCCGCTCCAGTTCGTCAATCGCCTCCTCCGGGCCGATGTCGAGCGGCGCCGCGGCGCCCGCGGCGGCGATTTCGGCCGCCGACCAGTAAGGCGTGATCGCCGGCGACGCATCGCCCGGCCGAAGCGTCAGGAAGGTGCCCGGCACAAGTTTGGCGATGCCCGCATAGATGGAATGCGGCGCCGGCACGTAGTTGAAGCGGGTGAACAAGGCGAGCGCCTGCCGGTCGATCTCGCGGCGGAAGGCGGGATGGCGGGCGAGCGCCTTCAGCTCCGAGCTGAACAGGAAGGCGGCCTCGGCGCCCGCGCCCTGCCAGCCGTAATAAAGCGGCTTCTCGCCGAGCCGGTCGCGGGCGAGGATCAGGGCCTTCTCCGAGCGGTCCCACAGGGCCAAAGCGAACATCCCGGCGCATTGCTTCAGGGCTTCCTCGATCCCCCACGCCTCGATCGCGGCGAGCAGGGTCTCGGTGTCGCTATGGCCGCGCCACGGCCCGGCCAGGCGCTCGCGAAGCTCGAGATGATTGTAGATCTCGCCATTGTAGACAATGACGTACCGGCCGCTCGGCGAAATCATCGGCTGCTCGCCGGCCGGCGAGAGATCGAGGATGGCGAGCCGCCGGTGGCCGAGCGCGACCTTATGCTCCGCCTCGAGCCACGCTCCGGCGCTGTCGGGGCCGCGATAGGCGATCGCCCCGGTCATCCGGGCCAGGGTCTCGCGCGCGCCCTGGGGGTCGAAGCGCCCGCCGATGAAGCCGGCTATGCCGCACATGGTCCGTTCCTACGCTGCACGATGGCCCCTTAGCCGCGCGCCGAAGTCGTTGCAATTGAACCAACGGGGCGCGATGGGCTGATCAATGCCCGGTTTCGACCTCAAAAGGCCCCTCGACATCCTCCTTTCCGCGCTCGGCCTGATCGTCCTCGCGCCGGTCATGGCCGCGGTGGCGGCGGCGGTCGCGGTCGCGCTCGGCCGGCCGGTCCTGTTCCGCCAGGTCCGCCCCGGGCTGCGCGGCGAGCCCTTCCGGCTGGTCAAGTTCCGGACCATGCGAGAGTCCGTCGGCGCCGACGGCAAGCCGCTCGACGACGCCCGGCGCCTGACCCGTTTCGGACGTTTCCTGAGGGCGAGCAGCCTCGACGAGCTTCCCGAGCTGTGGAACGTGCTCAAGGGCGAGATGAGCCTCGTTGGCCCGCGCCCGCTGCTGATGCACTATCTGCCCCTCTACACAGCCGAACAGGCCCGCCGCCACGACGTCCGCCCCGGACTCACCGGCTGGGCCCAGGTCAACGGCCGCAACGCGCTCGGCTGGCCGGAGAAGCTCGGCCTCGACGTCTGGTATGTCGACCATCGCAGCTTCCGGCTCGACCTCAAGATTCTGGCGCTGACCGTGGCCAAGGTGGTCTCGAGGTCCGGAATCGCGGCCGAAGGGTCGGAAACCATGCCGGAATTCCGCGGCGAGGCGCCGGCCTCGGACGCTCACCGGCCGTTCAGCGAGCGCGAGCTAGGCCCCGGCCGATGATCACCCGCCGCACCCTCATGATCGCCGGGCTCTCGATTCCGATCGGCTGGGCCGGCGCCGCCTGCGCGGCGGATCCGCCCGTCTTCAGCCCCGAGGACCATGGCGCCCGCGGCGACGGCCGAACCGACGACACCAGGGCGCTCCAGCTCTGCCTCGATCTCGCCCCGGCGGGCGCGATCGTCCGTCTTCGCCGCGGCGCGGTCTACCGGATCGACACCAATTACCGCCCGGCTCGGCCGATGTTCGGCGGCCTGCGCCTGAAGTCGGGCCAGATCCTCGAGCTGAACGGCGCCGAGCTTCGCGGCCTCCCCAGCCCGCTCGGCGCCGGGTCGGTCGTCCAGGGCTACAGGACCCGCGGCTGGAAGATCGTCGGCCCGGGCCGGATCGTCGGCGAGCGGATGGAGCATCGCGCCGCCGGCGGCGAATGGGGCATGGGCATTTCCGCCTGGAACTCGAGCGATTGGCAGATCGTCGGCGGGGTCGAGGTCGCCGATTGCTGGGGCGACGGCATCTATGTCGGCTCCCACGAGGGCGGCTTTTGCGAGAATTTCCTCATCGATTCGGTCAAGGTCCGCAATTGCCGGCGCAACGGAATCTCGGTTGTCGCCGGACGCAACGGCGAAATTCGGAACTTCGATATCGAGAAGGTCGACGGCACCGCGCCGGCCGGCGGAATCGACCTCGAGCCGGACGTTGCCGCCGCGCCCAACCGCAACATCCGTATCTCCGGCGGCCGGATCCGCCAGGTTGCGGTCGGAATCTACGTCACCGTGGCCAATCAGGGGATCACGATCTCCGGAATGGACATCGAGGCGGCGAACAGCGGAATCATCCTCAGCGACAACAGCACCGACATCCGGATCGAGAACAATCCGAACATCAGGTCGCTGACCGGCGGGGCCGAAGGCGGAGCGATCAGGACGGTGGCCCCCCACCCGGAAACGATCCGGGGCCTGACCATCCGCAACAACCAATTGTCCGGCGGCGGATATTTCGTCATCGACCTGTTCGGCCAGGGCTATCAGGGCGTCGTCATCAGCCGCAACCGGATCTACGCGAACAACGCCGGCACGCAGGGCATCGCCCGCCTCGGGGCCGGCCAGTTCACCGACAATATCTGCGTGGTCGGTCCCCGATCCGGCAAGGATCGCGACTATTTCATTCACCTGATGACCGTGTCCTTCGGTCGCAACACCTACCGCAACGAGTCGCGGCACAGCATGTATGCCGCCTTGCGGGGAGGCCGCGATGTCGGCGGAGACCGATTCCAGAGCCCCTCGTTGACCCGTCTTTGGGATCCCATCTGACGAGGCATCCTCTGCCGCTTCCGGCGGGCAGGGGCAATGAACGAGCGCAGCAGCTAAGGACCGCGGTGAACTGGGACTGGGAGCAGATAAAGGCCACGATCGCGCTGTGGACGGAGCTGGAGCGCGACGCTCTGCACATCTACGCCGCCATCCTCCTCCAGATCGGCTCGGCGGCCCTGCTCCGGCGGACCCTCGCCTCGCCGCTCCCCTGGCTGGTCGTGCTCGCCGCGGCCTTGTCCAACGAAATGCTCGACGCCTGGCGCGACGGGCTCGTCGAGCCGTGGGAGCGCCGTGCCGCGCTCCACGATCTGTGGAACACGATGCTGGTGCCCACGGTGCTGGCCCTGCTCGTCCGCTTTGCCCCCCGAGTCATGGGCGGCGCCAAGCCTCGCCGGGACGGCGGTTGACGATCAGGGGATCGCGATCAGCTTCCCCGGATTCATGATCCCCGCGGGGTCGAGGGCCCGCTTGATCGCTCGAAGCGCCGCCAGCCGCGCCGGCGGGAAGGTCCGGACCAGCTCGGCGAGCTTGGCCTGGCCGATGCCGTGCTCGGCGGAGATCGAGCCTCCGGCTTCCCCGGCCAGATCGTGCACCAGCCGGGTCACCGCCCCGCCTTGCGCGGCCAGCCATTCCTCCGCCCCCGCCGCCGCCGCCGGCGGCTGGACGTTGAAATGGACGTTGCCGTCGCCGAGATGGCCGAACGCCACCACCCGGGCGCCGCCGAACCGCTCCTCGACCGCGGCCCGCGCCCTGGCGATGAAGTCGGGCATGGCCGAGACCGGCACCGACACGTCGTGCTTCACCGACGGCGCCTGCAGCCGTTCCGCCTCCGCGATCGATTCGCGCAGCCGCCACAAGGCCGCTGCCTGGGCCTCGTTCGCCGCCACCAGGGCATCCTGGGCCAGCCCCTCCTCGAGCGCGGCGGCGAGCGCCTCCTGAAGCGCTTCGCCGGCGTCGCGCCCGCCCTCGGGCGCCACCGTTTCGACGAGCACGTGCCAGCGATGGGCGCCGGCGAGCGGCGGCCGGGTGCCGGGGATGGAGGCGAGGACGAGTCCGAGCACGTCCTGCGGAACCAGCTCGAAGCTCTCGACCGCCTCGCCGAGCCGGGCCTCGAGCCGGCGCAGCAAGGCGAGCGCCGCCGCCGGCGATTCAAGTCCGGCCCAGGCCACCGAATGCGATCCGGGCGCCGCGACCAGCTTCAGGCTGGCCGCGGTGACCACTCCGAGAGTGCCTTCGGCGCCGATCAGCAATTGCTTCAGATCGTAGCCGCGATTGTCCTTGCGCAGCGCCGACAGGCCCTCGAGCATCGACCCGTCGGGCAGCACCGCCTCGAGCCCGACGACCAGCGAGCGCATCGGCCCGAAGCGAAGCACCTGGGTGCCGCCGGCATTGGTCGAGACCAGCCCGCCGACCGTCGCCGAGCCCTTGGCGCCGAGCGAGAGCGGAAATCGGCGTCCGGCCGTCGCCGCCGCCTCGTGCAGGTCGGAGAGGACGACTCCGGCCTCGGCCACCGCGATATTGTCCTCGGCCGAGACGCTCCGGACCGAATTCATCCGGCGCAGCGACAGCAGCAGCGAGTCGCCCTCGGCCGCGGGCGTGGCGCCGCCGACCATCGACGTGTTCCCGCCCTGCGGCACCAGCGCCACCCGCGCCTCGGCGCAGCGGACGACGATCTCCCGAACCTCGGCGGTGGAAGCGGGCGAAAGCAGGGCCGCCGCACGGCCCCGATACCGCCCCCGCCAGTCGCTCAGCCACGGCGCCAACGCTTCCGCGTCGCGGCTGAATCCCCGCGGACCCAGAAGCGCTTCGAGCGCATCGAGCAGGTCAGGGGAAGGCGGGCGGAGCATTCCCCTACCTGACCGACATGGCGCCAACGATCAATCGGCCGCCGGCACGTCTTCGTGCAACCTTCCTCCCGGGCCGGCAGGCCCTGGATTTTTTGAGGGACGACGCAACGACGCAACGACGCGACGTAGAGAGCCCCTTTTCTACGTTGCGTCGTTGCGTCGTCTCTTAAAATTGGCGCCGAGGCGCCGGGGGGCAGGCGCCCAAAGTTGGTCCCACAGCCTGATCTTCGGACTGGCCACCGGCACCAGGGTCTCATCCACCCTTCTCTCTCTTCCCGCCCCCGTAACGACTTGCGGCGCTTCGCTTTCGGTTTATGCTGCCCTTGGCTCCCGCGCGGCGGGGGCGGGGATGGGGGAATCGAATTGAGGCTCCCGGCTATCGGTGCATCGCGCGGCGCGCTCGTCCTGTCGGCGCTGTCCTGCGCTTCGGCCCTGCCGGCCCAGACCCAACCCGGTCTGCCAAGGCCGCCGACCCGCGAGGAGGTCGAGCGGCCCCGGCCCGCGCCAGAGCGTCAGCCCAGGCTCAGCGTCGAAGGCGGCATCGAGCGGGCGCCCTGCGCGCTCGGCGGCGAGGCTTTTCGCGACATTCGTTTCACGCCTCGAAGCGTCTCGTTCGGCGGCCTGACGGAGCTTCCGGAATCGGCTTTGCGCTCCGCCTGGGAGCCGTTTCTCGGCCGTGAGCAGCCCGTCTCCGCCATTTGCGAGATTCGCGACCGCGCCGCCACCCTCCTTCGCGAGGCCGGCTATGTCGCCGCCGTCGAGATCCCCGAGCAGCGCATCGCGGACGGCGAGCTCAGGCTCGAAGTGCTGATGGCGAAGCTGGTGGCGATCCGGGTTCGCGGCGACGCCGGCCGCTCCGAGCGGATCATCGCCCGCTATCTCGGGAAGTTGACCCGGCAGCCGGTGTTCAACCGCTTCGAGGCGGAGCGCTATCTGCTGCTCGCCCGCGACCTGCCGGGCTTCGACGTCCGGCTCGCCCTGAAGTCCGCCGGGGCGGGACGGGGCGAGGTGATCGGCGAGGTGACGGTGCGCCGCCAGGCCGGGACTCTCGAAGCCAACGTCCAGAATTTCGGAGCCGGGTCGCTCGGCCGCTGGGGCGCGCTGGTCCGGGGCCAGCTCTACGGCCTCACCGGCATGGGCGACCGGACGACGCTCGCCGCCTTCACCACGGCGGATCTCGACGAGCAGCAGACCGTCCAGGTCGGCCACGAATTCCGGATCGGCGGCGAGGGGCTGACTCTGGGCGGGATGTTCACCTACGCCTGGGCCGATCCCGGCCTCGCCGATCCGACGCTCGACATCGAGGCGAGGACGTCGCTCGCCACCGTCGAGGCCGGCTATCCGCTCATTCTCACCCAGGCGGCGACCCTTCGCGCCGGCGCCGGCCTCGACCTGATCGACCAGCGAGTCCGCTTCAACGGCCTGAAGCTGTCGCGCGACACGCTCCGGGTCGCCTTCGCCCGGCTGGAGTTCGACCGAATCGACCGATCGAGCCTGGGAATCCGCGCCGGCTACAGCGCCGCCGAGCCGCGCTGGCGGGTCGGCGGCCGGATCGAGCTTCGCCAGGGCCTCGACCTGTTCGGAGCGACCGAGCCGTGCGGCCCGGCCTTCGCGCGCTGCACGGCGCCGGGTGCCGTTCCGCCGAGCCGGCTCGAGGGCGATCCCACCGCCACCCTGCTCCGGATCGAGGCGCTCGGCGAATATCGGCCCACGCCCAAATTCACCCTCGCGGCCGGCCTGCGCGCCCAGGTCACCGGCGACGCGCTGCTCAGTTTCGAACAATATTCGGCCGGCAATTACACGATCGGCAGGGGCTACGATCCCGGCACCCTGCTCGCCGACCGCGGCGTCGGTTTCCAGGCCGAGCTGCGCTACGGTAGCCTGGTTCCGTCCGGCCCGCGCAAGCTCGCCTGGCAGGCCTTCGCCTTCCTCGACGCGGCCCGGGTCTCGGAGGCGGGCCGGATCCCGACCCTGACCGGAGGGCGAAGCCTGGCCTCGACCGGCGCCGGCCTTCGCGCCGCCCTCGGCGACGGGGCCCGGCTCGAAGCCGTGCTCGCAATTCCGCTCGAGCGCGCCGGAGTCCCCGGCCGGCGCGGCGACCCGCGCCTGCTCCTCTCGTTCGCCACCCGCCTCTGGCCATGGAGCTTCTGATGCCGCGCCTTCGTACAGTCGCGACCCATCGCCGGCAGTCCGCGCTCCTGGTCGGGGCCGCGACGGCCGTCATCGCGCTCTTCGGAGCCTCCGGCGAAGCCTGCGCCCAGGCTTTCCTCGGCACGCCGACGGTGGTGGCCGGAACCGTGTCCCGAACCATCGGGGCCAATAGCGAGACGATCAGCATCCAGTCTCCGAGCGCGGTCATCAACTGGGCGCCCGACGACATTGCCGCTCAGGGGACCATCGACTTCTTGCCCACCGGGAATGTCGCCACCTTCACCAACAGCGTCAGCAACGAGAATTTCGTCGTCCTCAACCGGATCATCCCGATCAATCCGAAGCGCGTCGTCGCCCTCAACGGAACGGTGATCAGCCAGCTCCAGAATAGCGGCGGCACCGCCATCGGCGGCACCGTCGCCTTCTACAGCCCCGGCGGGCTGCTCATCGGCGCCAAGGCCGTCATCGACGTCGGCAGCCTGCTTCTCACCACCATCGATCCGGTGCTCGACGGCAGCAACGCGTTCTTCGTCGCCAACCGCTACGATCTCTCCAAGGCGGTCGACCCCGCCAGCTTCATCACCGTCGAGTCCGGCGCCTCGATCAAGGCGCTCCAGCAGAACAGCTATGTCGCCATGGCCTCGCCCCGGATCCTTCAGCAGGGCAATGTCCAGGTGAACGGCGCCGCCGCCTTTGTCGCCGCCGAGGCGGTGGCGCTGACCATCGACAACGGCCTGTTCGACATCGAGGTCGCGACGGGAAGCAGCAGCGCCCTCAACACCCTCATCCACGAAGGCACGACCGGCGGGCCGTCCAGCACCGGCGCCGGCGACACTCATCGCATCTACATGGTCGCGGTGCCGAAGAATTCGGCGATCACCGCCTTGCTCAGCGGCAGCGCCGGCTTCGACTCGGCCGCCGACGCGGCCATCGTCAACGGCGAGATCATCCTGTCGGCCGGCCGCAATGTCGTCGCCGACGCCTTCGTCGACCCCGTCAACCTGCCGCCGTCGAGCTTCGAGATCATGAGCGGCACCTACGGCTCCTCGATCAAGGGCAGCGCGACCCTGGACTTCCTCGCCGGAACCAAGAGCCATCTCACCGTCAACGGCAATTTGCAGCTTCAGGGCGACGCCCATGCCCATCTGCTCGCCAACTCGACCAACTCCATCGTCAACGGCAACCTCGTGCTCCGCTCCGACAAGATCATCGTCGACGTCCCCGCCGGCGGCGAGATCGACGCCAACGGCGGCGAGGCGGCGATCCTGACCAGCGGCGACGCCCTCGTCCGGGTCACCGGCAACGCCCTCCTCAGCGCCAGCGCCCAGGGCGGCTTCGACGGAGTCGCCACGGTCGCGGGCGCCGGCACGGGCGGCACCGCGCGCATTTCGGCCGCGGGCGGGCTGGTCGACATCTTCGGCAATCTCGACGTCGCCGCCAACGGCCAGGCGGGCAGCGGCACGATGGCGCCCGCCGCCGGCGCAAGCGGAGTCGGCGGCAACGCGACCCTGGCGGCATCCACCGGCGGCCAGATCGCCGTCGGCGGCCCCACCCAGATGTCGGCGAGCGGAACCTCGAGCCGGTCCGACAGCGTCGACCCCGGCGGCATCGGCAGCGGCGGCCAGCTCAGCGTCACCGCCGACAGCGGCGGACTCGTCACCCTGAAGTCGGCGCTGGGCGCCACCGCCCAGGGCCTCGGCGGCGACAACGAGAATTTTGCCGGAACCGGCGGCGCGGGGACTGGCGGCAAGGTGTCGATCCGGGCCACGAACGGCGGCGCCGTCGACCTCCAGGGCGGCGGCTTCGCTCGGTCGCTCGGCACCGGCGGTAAGGGCTCGACCGGCGGAACGGGAAGCGGCGGCGGCGGTGCGATCGACGCGACCGCGGGCAATGTCACGCTCGGCGGCGGCTTCGAGCTCGCCGCGAGCGGCCAGGGCGGCGCCAGCAGCTTCCTCAATGCCGGCCGGGGCGGCGACGGCGTCGGCGGGACGGCCAGTGTTTCGGCGCACAGCACCGACGCTCCGGCCGCGATCACGGCCGGCGACCTGTTCGTCGTCGCCCGGGGGCAAGGCGGAGCGGGCGGCATCGGCAGCGGCGCCGTCACCGGCGGCGGCCGCGGCGGCGACGGCCTTGGCGGCACCGCCTCGGTCGGGGCGGAAGCGGCGAGCGGGACGATCACTTCCGTGCTGACCAATGTCCAGGCTCCGGGAGTCGGCGGCGTCGGCGGCAATGGCGGCGACGCCCGCGACGGAGGCCGCGGCGGCGACGGCCTTGGCGGAACGGCGTTCGCGGGCACGATCCAGGGCGCGCCGGGCCCGGCGGTCGCGGGCAGCGCCAGTCTCGGCTCGGTGCAGCTCCAGGCCGTCGGCACCGGCGGCGCCGGCGGGCTTGGCGGCGACGGCCAGCCGACGACGGGCGGCACCGGCGGCAACGGCTCCGGCGGGAGAGCCGAGCTGGGTTCGACCGGAGCGCCGGTGACGATGAATGGGGGCGCCGCTCTGAACTCGAATGGTCTTGGCGGCGCAGCGGGCGCCGGCGGCAGCTTCCCGGGCAGCACCCCCGGCGCCCCGGGCAAGGCGACGGGCGGCCGGATCGTGCTCGGCGCCGCCCCCATTGCCGGAACTCCGGGGTCGCTCACCGGAGGCGCGGTCACCGGCACGGCGAACGCTCTGGGCGACGGATCGAACGGGAACACGGCCGGACGGTTCGACGTCACCGCCGACACTGGCGGCATCGCCCTTGCAGGCCTCAATCTCCAGGCGACCGCCACCGGCACTCCGGCCGCCCACCCGACCTCCTCGGTGACGGCGACGAACGGGACGATCAACTCGACCGGCGCCACCGTCCTGGTCAGCGGCGGCAACCTTCAGCTGAACGCCTCCGGCACCGGCAGGATCAGCGGCGGATCGATCCAGCTCGCCGCTCCGGCCGGCGACATCTCCGTCGCCCATGCCGGCCGCGACCCGGCGGCCAGCACCCTCCAGACGGCGACCCTGACGGCCAATGCGCTCGAGGATTTCATCGAGACGGCCGGAGCCCGGATCACGGCCACCGCCAGCGCCGCCATCGTTGCCGGAGGGGACATTGCGCTCACCGACGCGGCCGGCGGGCTGGCCTTGACCCTGCAGTCGGGCGCGACGATCGCGATCGAGGGACCGGTCACGGGACAGGCGCTGCAGCTGACCTCCAGGGACATATTCATCCCTGCCGCCGGGACGCTCGGCAACGCCGCCACCCTGGCGACGACCTTCAATATTCTCACCAACGGCCAGGCGGCGGTGATCGGCGGCGCCGCGCCGGGGGCCGGCTACACGCTCGACTCGGCCGAGCTCGGGCGGGTCTCCTCCCGGCAAATCGGGATCGTGGCGCCGGCGATCGGCGCCGATCCTGGGCGTCCGGCCGACCTTTTCCTGCGCACGATGACGCTCGGCGGGACCGAGGCCGGGGCCGGTCTCGCCCGCTTCCAAATCGTCACCCCGGGGCGGGTGAGCGTCGACGGCCAGGTCACTTACGCCAACGCTTCCGCGACCGACCTCTTCTCGATCAATGCGGGCGAGCGGGTGCAGGTGATCACGCCCGCCGGCGCGATCCTGCTCAGCGACAGCCTCGGCGCTCCCGCCGGCCAGCTCCGCCTGACCGCGCCGAGCGTCACCGTCACCGACAATTTGCTCGCGTCCCTCCTCGCCGCCGATCCCAATTTCCCGGGCCGGACCGCCGCACTGCTGGGCAATAATGGGGCGGTGAACCCGGTCGGCTATCTGATGGCGGGCGGAATCGCCATCACCGTCACACGCAATCTGTTCGTCCAGAACAGCGGCACCGCCACCGATCTCGCCGGCCTGACGGTCGGCGCCGGCGGACTCTCGATCCGAGGCGGCAACGCTCCGATCAGCGTCGTCGGCTTCGGCCGGCAGCGCAATCCGGACGGCACCTTCGCCACCGGCGACGCCTTCTTCGCCCTCGCCGATTTCGGCAAGGCCGCCGGAACCACGTACACCGGCGATGCCGAGCTCAACCTGTGCAACATCAACACCGGCGCCTGCCCGGCTCCGCCGCCACCACCCCCACCGCCGCCGCCGCCGCCACCACCTCCGCCTCCGCCTCCCCCGCCACCCCCTCCACGCCACCACCGCCGCCGCCGCCGCCACCTCCGCCGGAACCCCAGCCCCAGCCTCCGGGGCGGACCGGCCGCCCGACGAGCGCCGCCGTCGTGCTGGGCCCGCTTGTGCCTCAGGAGGCTCGGCGGCGGAGCGAGATCATCGATGTCGGGCTGGGCGGAGCGGCGCTGATCGAGGAACCGGTCGCCAGCGGCGGCGACTCCAGTCTCTGGGTCGGCGACGACTCGGACGACGAGGAAGGAGACAAGCCCCGGTGAGACGGCTCACGCTTCTCCTCTTCGCGCTGGCCTCGGCCCCGGCCGCCGCCGCCGAGCCGATCAGCCTTCAGGACAGCTTCCGCCTCGGATCGGGCGGAAGCGTCCTGTGCTCGGCCGAATCCGCGTCGCGGGACCCGGCTCTGAAGGACATGTTCGACCGCTCCTATGCGATCGTCTGCCGCGACGCCGCCGCGCCGGTCGGACGGCTCTACGCGCTGAAGGTGCGCGGCGACGATCCCGCCGGGCGGCTGGCCGCGAATAGGCCGGCCCGCTGCTGCCCCGCCGCCCGAACCGACCTGGAGGCGCTCCGCCAGGTGGCGGTGGCGAGCTGCACGCTCGGCGACGGCCTTCCCTACCGGGTCTACAGCTGGCGGCGCGGCGACACCCTCTTCGTCGCCGAAGGTCTCGCCGGCTATGACAGCGCGCTTCGCCTCGGCCTTCGGACCCTGGCGGCGGACCGGCCGATGCCGGGCAATGTCGAGGTGGCGGTCACCGAGGCCGGCGACCCCGCCGCCTTCGCCCGGGCCCAGGCCGGGGCGCTCGATCCGGCGCGGGCGCGCGACGAGGCCTATCGCCGCAACAATGCCGGCCTCTACGCCGAATTCGGCCGAATATTTCGAGGTCCTGGCCGCCGCCGAGCCGACCGGCGCGGGCCGGGGCGAAGCGATCGTCAACGACGCCGTCCAGCAGTCGAACCTCGGCTATTATGGCGAGGCGGACGCCCTGTTCGAGCGCGCCGCGCAGGCCGGCGGCGGCGACATGGTGGTCGCCCGGATGCTTCGCAACTACCGCGCCATCGACCTGCTCAACCGCGGCAGCGCCGCCGACGCTTTGACCGAGCTCGACAAGCCGCTGCCACCGTCGGCGGCCTTGCCGCCGCCCGACCCCGCGAGCGCGATCGACGCCCGCACCGCCGCCCGGGTCAACGCCGAATCGCCGGCCCTGCGCCAGCTCGGCGGGCCGGGAGGAGCGCTCCTGCCCGAGGAACGGGCGCAGATACTCGACGCCCAGGCGCTTCATCTGCGCGGCACCTTGCTCAGGCTTGCCGGACGGCCGGAGCCGGCGTCCGCCGCCCTTCAGCGGGCGCTGGCCCAACTCCTGACCGTGCGCGACGGCCGGGTCACCTCGACCATCTGGCTTCGGGCGCAGATTTACGGCGAGATCGCCGCTCTCGCCGAGGCGAGAGGCGACAATTCGGAGGCCGAGCGCCAGCACCAGGCGGCCATCGCTTTGCTCGAAGCCGGCTATCCCGGCTCGGCCGCCTTGCTCGGCGCCCAGACCCGGCTCGCAGCGCATTATGCGCGCAGCGGCCGCAGCGCCGAGGCGCGCGCGCTCTACAGACAAGTCGTCGATTCCAACGCCGATGGCGGCAGCCCCTCGCCGACTCTCCACCGGAGCGCTGGCGCCCTATTTCGCCTTGCTCGAGCGCGAGAAGAGCGACCCGGCGGCGGTGGCCGAGATGTTCAAGGCGAGCCAGCTCCTCATCCGGCCCGGAGTCGCCCAGACCCAGGCCGTGCTCGCGCGCGAGCTTTCGGGGGGCAGCGACGAGGCTTCGCGGCTGTTCCGCCAGTCGCTCGACCTGACCCGCGTCGATCGAGCGGCCTGCGGGTCGAGATCGGCGCGCCTGGCCGCCCTCGCCCGACCGCCGGACCTCGGCCCGCCTCGCCGCCCTTCGCGCCGAGCTTGCCCGGCTCGAGCAGGCCCAGGTCGCGACCCAGTCGAAGCTCGCCGACTTTCCGCGCTACCGGGTCCTGTCCGGCGGGCCTGATGGAGCTGGCCGAGCTTCAGCAGGCGCTCCGGCCGGGCGAGGCCTATTACAAGATGATCGTCGTCGGCGACGAGGCCTATGCGGTGCTGGCGACCCCGGGCGACGCGCAGGCCTGGCGGATCGGGGCGAGCCCGGCCCAGCTCGAGCGCCAGGTCGATGCCCTTCGGGCGACCATCGCCGTCGAGGAGGACGGCAAGATCCTCACCTATCCGTTCGACGTCGAGCGGGCCTTCGCGCTCTACGGCCAGCTGTTCGGCCCGGGCGCGCCGACGATGGAATATCGTCGCGCACCTGATTTTCGAGCCCGACGGCGCGATGCTCCGGCTTCCGCCCAATTTGCTGGTCACCGATCGCTTCGGGAGTCGACGCCTATCTCGCCAAGGCCGCGGCGGCCGGGCGACGACGGCTTCGACTTCACCTCGGTGCGCTGGCTCGGCCGCGACCGCAACGTCAGCACCGCCGTCTCGGCCCGCGCCTTCCGCGACGTCCGGCAGGTCGCGGCTTCGAGGGCGGCCAAGCCCTATCTCGGGTTTCGGCGAGAACGCGCCGCCGCGAGAGCGCCGCGGTCCGAGCAGCGGCGGTGCGCAGCCTGCTCGGCGAAACGTCCGGGCTGCGGCTGGCCGCTCGGCCAATGGGCGAAGCCGATCTCCGCCGCCGAGCTTCTCACGGCGCGCAAGGCCGTCGGCGCGGGCGCGGATCCGACATCGTCACCGGCGCCGGCGTTCAGCGACAGCGCGATCAAGGCGCGCGGCGATCTCGTCGCAATATCGGATCCTCCATTTCGCCACCCACGGGCTGGTCACCGCGCCGCGCCCCGAATGCCCGGCCCGGCCGGCGCTGATGACCTCGTTCGCGGGCGGCGATTCGGACGGGCTGCTCAGCTTCAGCGAGATTTACGACCTTCGGATCGACGCCGACCTCGTCATCCTCTCCGCCTGCGACACCGCCGGCAAGGCGAGCCTCGCCGCCACCCGCGAGGCCGGTCTTCGCGACCGGCGGCGAATTCGCTCTCGACGGGCTGGTGCGCGCCTTCGTCGGCGCCGGCGGCCGCTCGGTGATCGCCAGCCACTGGCCGGTGCCCGACGATTATGACGCGACCAACCGGCTCATCTCCGGCCTGTTCACCGCGCCGCCCGGAACGTCGACCGCGACCGCGCTCCGCCAGGCGGAGGGCCGGCTGATGGATCAGCCCGACACGTCGCATCCTTATTATTGGGCGGGCTTCGCGATCATCGGCGACGGCGCGGCTGCCAGTTCTGCCGAAAAGCTAGGGGAACAATCCGACGTCGCCGGGAACAATCTATAACGTGGCCGACGGGCCACATAGGCTCTCCCTTACGCCTCCGGAACAAATGCAAGCTTTTCCAGTTGAACGTTTTTCGGCGTAAGGGACCGAGCTTGGACCTCGGGAGCGGCGGCGATTTGAAGAAGGCCGGCATTTTGTTGGGAGCGGTCGCTGCCGGCGCCCTGGCGCTGGGCACGGCCACGCCTGCCTGCGCCCAGAACGACCCTCCGCCGGTCCCGGCCGCCCGACGAGCCGATCGTCCCCGACAGCCAGTTCGAGAAGGAGCTGCCGCCGCTCGACCCGGAGCTCGGCAAGCCGCTCGAGCCGCTCGAGGATTTCGCCGGGCCGCCGCCGGCCATCACGCCCGAGGGGAGCTTGATCCCCGATCGCCGCTCCGCCCGATCCCGACCTCGAGCGAGCCGCTGCACGCCGATCGCCGAGCTTCGACGTCGACGACCCCGCCGCCGGCTCAGGGCGACGGACGACGACGAGAAGGTCGAGCCCGGTCCGCTACACGCTCGTCGTCGAGGGGCTGGACGCGGTCGGGCTCGAGGGCCGCTTCCGCGACCTTTCGGCGCTCGAGGATGCCGACGGCGAGGCGACCAACGGCGCGATGATCGCGGCCCGGGCCAAGGAGGACGAGCTGCTCGCCGTCCGGCTGCTCCGCTCCGAAGGCTATTACGACGCGACCGCCTCTCCTCGATCGAGCAATTGCCCGACCAGCCGGGGCAGACTGCGGGTGGCGGTCACGCGCGGTCGCCGGGCGCCGCGCTACACTCCTCGGCAGCGATCACGATCGCCGGGCCGCAGACCGAGCCCGCCGGACCTTGCCCGCGAGGCGCTGCCGCTCGAAGACCGGCGATCCGATCGTCGCCGCCAACGGTCGAGGCGGCCGAGGCCAATGTCCGCCTGCGCCTGCCGCAGCAGGGCTATCCGTTCGCCGAGGTCGGGCCTGCGCGACATCCTGCTCGATCCGGAGACCCATGCACGGCGACTACACTTTGCCGGTCGAGCCCGGAAACCGCGTCGCGCTTCGCCGGCTTCACCACCGAGGGCGACCTCGCCTTCGGCGCAAAGCATGTCGGAGTGCTTTCGCGCTTCAAGCGCGGCGATCTCTACGACAGCCGCAAGGTCGACGACCTGCGCGAGGCGATGATCGCGACCAACCTGTTCACCACCGTCTCGGCCGAGCCGGTCGCGCACCGGCGAGAAGGCCGAGGACGGCGCCGAATATGTCAACATCCTGGTCCGCCAGGACGCAGGGACCGGCGCGCTCGCTGGCCGGCACCGCCGGCTATTCAGCACCGGCGAAGGCTTCCGCGCGGAGGCGACCTGGGAGCATCGCAACATGTTCCCGCCCGAGGGCTAGCTTGCGGGTCAACGCCAGTCGTCGGCACCCAGGAGCAGTCGCTCGCGGTCACCTTCCGCCGGAACAATGCAGGCAAGCGCGACCGGAGCATCTTCGTCCAGGCCGAGGCCGGCCGCCGCGATCTCCCCGCCTTCAAGGGCTATACCGCCCGCCTGCAGGGCCTGGTCTCGCGCGAATCGACGCCGATCTGGCAGAAGATATGGACCTAGGCCTGTGGCGCCGAGCTGATCGCGACCAACGAGGCCCAGACCGGCTTCCCGCCGTCTCTCGATCGCGGACGCCTTCTTCCTCGCCGGAATCAGCGGCCAGATCGGCTATGACCGCTCGAACAGCCTGCTCGATCCGACCAGGGGCTTCCGGCTCAAGGCCTTCGTCAACCCGGAGACGTCGCTTCGCGAGCCCGGCCAGCCCTATATCCGCAACATCCTCGACGGCAGCGTCTATTATCCCGCCGGCGAGAATATCGTCGTCGCCGGCCGCGCCCGGGTCGGCTCGATCTACGGCGCCGCGCTCGGCGAGCTGGCGCCGTCGCGGCGGCTCTATGCCGGCGGCGGCGGATCGGTGCGCGGCTTCGGCTTCCAGGAGCTGGGGCCGCGGGTCGAGGTCGCGAACCCCGATTTCGACCCGCCGATCCCGACGAGAAGGACGATCCGACCCTCTCCATCCCGACCGGCGGCCGAAGCCTGATCGAATTCGCGGCTCGAGGCCCGCTACCGCTTCGGCAATTACGGAATCGTCGGCTTCGTCGACGCCGGCCAGGTCTATGAAAGCCAGACTCCCCGACTGTCCGACATGCGCTTCGGGGTCGGCGTCGGCGGCCGGCTCTACACCAATTTCGGGCCGCTTGAGGGCCGACGTCGCGATGCCGATCGGCCGCCGCAAGGGCGAATCGCGCTTCGCCGTCTACGTCTCGATCGGTCAGGCTTTCTGATGGCCACCGCGGCCGAACCCGCACCGCACGTGCCCCGTCGGCCGCCAGCGCGCCCGAGCCGCCGCCAAATGGACCGGAATCGGCCTGATCGGCCTCGTCGTCGCTCATCCTGCTCTTCTTCGTCTGGCTGAACTCGTCGCTCGGCCACCGCTATGTCGTGCAGCAGATCAACCAGCTGGAGATGGCGTCCGGCCTCGACATCGACGTCGGCCGGATCGAGGGCTCGGTGTTCGGCGAGCTGACGCTCCACGACCTGACCCTGAAGGATCCGAAAGGCACCTTCTTCGTGGCGCCGGAGGCGACGCTGGACTGGCGCCCGCTCGCCTATTTCCGCAATCATATCGACATCAAGCGGCTCGAAATCCCGCGCGCCCGCCTGTTCCGACTGCCCGAGCTCAAGCCGGGCGATCCCAACGCCCCGCTCCTCCCCGACATCGATGTCGACGTCGGCCAGATCAAGGTCGACCGGATGCTCGTCGACCCCGCGGTCACCGGCTATCGCCATCTGCTCAGCCTCGCCGGGAGCGCCCGGATCGACGACGGACGGGCGCAGGTGGCGCTCGACACCAACGCGATTGCCGGGCCCGGCCTGCCCGGCGGCGACAAGCTCGCCCTGCGCATCGACGCCGTCCCCGAGGCGAACCGCCTCGCGATGGGGGTCCGGGTCGAGGCGCCGGCCAACGGCTTCGTCGCCAAGCTGACCGGGCTTCAACCAGCCGCTCGTCGCCACGATCGGCGGCAACGGCACCTGGGCGAGCTGGCGCGGCCGGGCCAAGGCGATCCTCGGCGGCAAGGAGTTCGCCGACCTCGCCGTCGGCGCCAAGGACGGCACCTTCACCGTCGCCGGGCCGATGAACCCGGCCATGCTGATGGCGGCGGGAGTCCGCCAGGAACCTGCTGTCGCCCCAGGTCCAGGTCAATCTGACGACGAAGCTCGACCAGCGCCGCGCCGACACCCGGCTGAGCCTGACCTCCCCCGCAATGGCGGTCGTCGCCGACGGAATGCTCGATCTCGGCCGCAGCCAGTTCCAGGACTTCAAGGTCGCCGCCCGGCTCTCGCGGCCGAGGGTGATCGGTCCCAATATCGACGGTACGCGACCTGCGCGTGGCGATGGTCCTGAACGGCGCGTTCAAGACCCCCTTCGTCGCCTACGACCTTCGCGCCCGTACCCTGAGCTTCAACGAGACGACGATCGAGCTTCTCGAGGCGCGCGGCCGGGCCAAGGTCGATGCCGACCGGATCAGCATCCCGATCCAGGCCCGCGCCCGCCGGATCAGCGGCCTCGACCCGTCGCTCGGCAGCCTGCTCACCAATGTCGGCCTGAACGGGACGATCAACATCAGCGGCACCCGCCTCGTCTCCGACAATCTCAAGATCCGGTCCGACCGGCTGAACGCCACCGCTCGCGCTCGCCGCCGACCTCGCCAAGCGGCCAGTACCGCGCCGGAATCCAGGGCACGGTGAACAATTACCACATGGAGGGGATCGGCCTCCTCGACCTCACCACCAGGATGGACGTGTTCACCGCCGGGAGCGGCTTCGGCCTCAAGGGCCGGGTCGCGGTGCGCACCCGGCGGATCGACAATCCGACCGCGCGCGGGGGTTCTCGAAGGCAATGCCACCGCCTCCGCGAACGTGGTCATGACCCCGGCGGGCGTGATCACTCTGAACGACGTCCGGCTGAGCTCGCCGGGGCTTCGAATCACCTCCGGCGGAGGCACGATCTGGCCCGACGGACGGATCAACATCCGCGCCGCCGGAGTCTCGCGGGCTTATGGCGCGCTGGCGGTGGTGGTGACCGGAACGGCGACCCGGCCCCAGATCCAGCTCAAGGCGGCCAGCCCCGGCTTCGGCATCGGGCTTCGCGACGTCACGCGCCACGGTGCGCGCGGTCGCCGGAGGTTATGCGATCAAGGCGACGGGCCAGTCGGCCTATGGACCGTTCGAAGCGGACGTCACCATCCTGTCCGGGCGCGGTCCGATGACGATCGACGTCCGTCGCCTGGTCTTCGCCGGAATGACCTTCACCGGGCGGGTGATCCGAACCCCGGCCGGGCCGTTCGTCGGGCACCCTGTCGATGACCGGGCAGGGCCTCCAGGGCACGATCCGGCTTGCCGCCGCGGGCGCGCTACCAGCGTGCCGACATCGACGCCACGGCCAACGGCGCCACGATACCGGGCGAGAACCCGATCCTGATCCAGCGCGGGATCGTCCGGGCGAGCGTGATCCTCTATCCCGATGCGCCCCATATCGTCGGCGACGCCCAGCTCGCCGGGGTGCGCGCCAGCAATTTCTTCCTCGCCCGGGCGCGCGCCAAGGTCGATTATCGCGGCGGCAACGGCCTCGCCCAGGTCTTCGCCGAGGGGACGAGCGGCGTACCGTTCCGGGTCGCCGTCAACGCCGCGCTGTCGCCGAACCTGATCCGCGCGGCGGCGCAGGGTCAGGTGCGCAACATCCCCTTCCGGCTTGCCCGCCCGGCCCAGATCAGCAAGGTCGCGGGCGGCTGGCAGCTGGCGCCGGCCGAGCTGGTATTGCCGCAGGGCAACGTCCAGCTGGCCGGCCGCTACGGCAACGGCATGGTCGTCCAGTCGCGGCTCAACGATTTCGACATCTCGATCCTCAACGTCTTCTCGCCCGGCCTCGGCCTGGGCGGACGCGCCACCGGAAGCATCGACTTCGCCCAGGTCGGCGGCGACAGCTTCCCGCGCGCCGACGCCCGCCTGACCATCGCCGGCTTCACCCGCACCGGGATCGCCGTTCGCTCGCCGCCGGTCGATATCGCTTTGGCCGGGCAGTTGCGGCCCGAGGGCGGCAACCTCGCCGCCATCATCCGCCGCGATGCCAGCGTCATCGGCCGGGCTCAGCTTCGTCTTCAGCCGGTCGGGCCCGGCGCGGGAGGCTGGACCGCCCGGCTGCTCGCGGCCCCGCTCGCGGGCGGGATCCGCTACAACGGCCCGGCCGAGGTGCTGTGGTCGCTGAGCGGAGTCGCCGACATGCAGCTTTCCGGCCCGATCGGGGTCGCCGCCGATTTCTCGGGCCGGGTGCAGAGCCCGCAGCTCGCCGGGATCGTCAGGGCCAACGATCTGACCTTCGTCCACGAGACCTATGGAACGCGGATCGGCAAGCTCGCCCTCCAGGGCCGGTTCACCAGCTCGGAGCTTCAGATCACCCAGCTTGCCGGCCGCGCCGGCTCGGGCACGATCAGCGGCACCGGCACGGTGGGCTTCGCCTCGGCCGCCGGCTATCCGATGGACATAAGGCTGAAGCTCGACGACGCCCAGCTCGCCCGAAGCGACACTATCGGAGCGACTCTCACCGGCGACCTTGCCATCACCAACAGCCGGGCCAAGGGCGCGCTCATCTCGGGCGACCTGACCTTGCCCGAGGTCCGCTACCAGATCATCCGCCAGGGCGCCGCCCAGGTGGTCGAGCTCGCCGGAGTTCGCCGCAAGGGCGAGCCGCTGCCGACCGTCCAGAATGCCACCCAGCAGGCCGATTCCGCGCCGAGCATCTGGAAGCTCGACCTTCGCCTTCGCGCCGACAACAAATTGTTCATCGCCGGAATGGGCCTCGAATCCGAATGGAGCGCCGACCTCAGGGTCCAGGGCACGACCGCGACCCCGGCAATCCTCGGCGAGGCGGACCTGATCCGAGGCACCTTCAGCTTCTCGGGCCAGCGCTTCGACGTCGCCCGCGGCCATATCGCCTTCACCGGCGATCGCCCGCCCAATCCGCGCATCGACATCGTCGCCAGCGCCGACATCAAGGACGTCACGGTCAACATCAACGTCAGCGGCAGCGCCAGCAATCCGCAGATCGCCTTCACTTCGTCGCCGGCCTTGCCGCAGGACGAGATCATGGCGCGAATCCTGTTCGGCGGGTCGGTCAGCGAGATCTCGGCGATCCAGGCGATCCAGCTCGCCTCGTCGCTCAACTCGCTGCGCGGCGGCGGCGGCGGCCTCAATCCGCTCGGCAAGCTTCGCTCCGCCGGCGGCTTCGACCGGCTCCGCATCCTCGGCGCCGACGACACGACCGGCCGAGGCACCGCCATCGCCGCCGGCTTCTACGTCTCCGACGACATCTATCTGGAGATCATCACCGACGCCCGCGGCTTCACCGCCACCCAGATCGAGATCGCTTTGTCCAAGGCGCTGAGCATCCTCTCCCAGGTCGGAACGTCGGGCGGCGGCAACAACGTCAACGTCCGGTACCGGAAGCAATATTAGGCTGCTCATCCTCCCCACGCGAAGCGCGGGGAGGGGGACCATGCGAAGCATGGTGGAGGGGTATTCGCACAGGCCTCGCAACTACCCCTCCACCACCCTTCGGGTGGTCCCCCTCCCCATCTGGCGATGGGGAGGATGAGGCGCTACCCTATCCGCGTCAGTCTCGCCGCCAGCGGCGCCAGCGCGGGGAACCAGCCGACCAGCCCCATCATCGCCTGCCGGCCGACCGGATTCTCCGCCGACCGCCGAAGCACTTCCGCTAGTCCGATGGGTCGCCGCGCCCGCTTGGCCCAGTCCCGCTGGAAATCCTCGGCCGACTGGCCGCCGGCGATCGCCCGAGCCGCGGCGAGGCCGCTTTCGAGCGCGATGGCGATGCCGTCGCCGGCGAGCGAGGCGATGACCGCGGCCTGGTCGCCGACCCGGTAGACGCCCTCCACCGTTTCGGCGGCCCGCCAGCCATAGGGAACGCCGGACACGGCGCTCCACGCGCCGGGCTCGCCTTGACCGAGCCGGTCGGCGAAGGCCGGAAGCGAGTCGGCAAGCTCCGCCACCAGCGCCTCGATCCCGCCGGCCTCCTTCAGCCGCTCCCGCGAGGCGGACAGGCAGAGATTGGCTCGGCCGTCCTCCTGGAGCAGCAGCCCGGCATAGCCGCCGTCGTAGAGGTGGAGCTCGATCACGCCGTCCAGCGCCCCGGCCAGCGCCGGGCCCGGAGCGAGCGCGGTCCGAAGCCCCAGCGAGCCGGTGTCGACGGGGCGGGCGGCGCCGCGAAGCTCGTGCTTGCCGGTGGCGAGGATGAGCGCCTCGCCCGCCACCTCTTCCTCGTCGTCGAGGCGGATCCGGCGCTCCGCCAGATCGGCCGCGCGCACCGTCCGTCCCCGCCGGACCTCCGCTCCGGCCTCCCGCGCCGCGGCGAGCAAGGCCTCGTCGAGCGTGGTTCGGGAGAGGCCGGCGGCAAGCCGGGGCAGGGCGACCTCGACAGACCGTCTCGCCGAGATCAGCCGAAGCCGTCGGATCGGGCGGGCGCCGAGCGCGGCCGGATCGAGCCCGAGCCGGCCGAGCGCGGCCAGCGCATCCCAGCCGAGGAAGCCGCCGCACACCGTCTCATGAGGACCTTCCGTCCGTTCGACCAGCTCCGCCCCGATCCCGGCGCGGCCCAGGGCGATCGCCGCGGCCGAGCCGGCGGGCCCGCCGCCGACGATCAGCGCAGCCGTTCGACGCACAGCCGGAAGGGGAAATAGCGGCGGATCCGGACTCCCTCGGCGATCCCCGCTTCGGCGAGAATGGCCTTCCAGTCGCCGGGCCGGAAGGAGCGGGCGATGGAAAGCCGGCCGTCCTCGCGGACGATTCGGTGGACTCGGAGCAAGGCGGCGAGCAGTGGAAAGCCGAAATAGGCGAAGCCGTGCCGGTGGAGGTCGTTGACGAACCAGCCCCGGTCCGAATTCGCCTCCATCCAGCGCAGGAAGTCGCGAAGCTGGCCGTCGGTCATGTGATGGGCGACGAGGCTGCTGACGACGAAGTCGAACCGCCCCAGGTCGCGATAGTCTCCGGTCCGGTAGGCGATCGGCATGTCACGGGGAGTCACCGACCGGGCCGCCCCTTCGCTCTTGGGGTTGAGATCCACGCCGGTGAGCCGGGCGGCCAGGCCCCGCCGACGCGCCCATTTCGCGATCGTCCGAAGCATCCCGCCTTCGCCGGAGCCGACGTCGAGCAGGCTGAACCCCTCGCGGCCGCGAGTTGCCCGGGCGAGGAAGGAGAGGGTCGGCCGGGCGGCGAAGGTCCAGCCATTGACCCGGCCGAGGCCTTTCAGGACCTCGTCATAGACTTTGGGGTCGAGCGACGGATCGTCCATCTGCTCGTCGTCGCGGACGCGCTGGGTGAGCGCTCTCACGCCGCCCGCTCGAAGTGGAAGCCCTCCGCCGCCAGGCCCGGGCCGAAGGCGAGCGCGATCCCGCGCTTGCGTCCCGGATCGGCGAGCAGCCGTTCGAGCACGAAGGGCAAGGTGGAGGAGGACATGTTGCCGTAGCGCGCCAGAACCTCGCGCGATTCCGCCAGCGCCTCGTGCGGCAGATCCAGCCCGTGCTCCACCGCGTCGAGCACCGAGCGGCCGCCGGCGTGCACCGCCCAGGAGTCGAAGGCCCGCGGCGCCTCGTTGCCGAGCATCGCCTCGCGCACCGAACGGTCGCGAAGCGCTTCGCCGATCCGGCCCGGCACCTCGCCGGAAAGGTCCATGACGAAGCCATGATCGCCGACCCGCCAGCGGATGAGGCCGCCCGAATCGGGGAGGGTGGCGGCGAACGGCCGGGAAAGCGCGAAGCCGCTCGGCTGCGCCGTCACCAGCGAGGCGGTGGCGCCGTCGCCGAACTGGAGGGCCGCGAGCAGCCGCTCGACATCTTCCTCATATTGGAGGTGGAGGCTGGACAGCTCGACCGTCACCACCAGCACCCGCGCCTCGGGCTCGGAGCGGACGATATGGTGGGCGAGCCGAAGCGACGACACCGCGGCGTAGCAGCCCATGAAGCCGACCAGGGTGCGCTCGACGCTTCCCGCCAGGCCGAGCTCGGCGGCGATGATCTGGTCGATCCCGGGCGCGACGAAGCCGGTGCAGCTGGCCACGATCAGGTGGGTGATCCCGACCAGCGCGGCCGCCTCGAGCCGGCCGATCGCCTGAAGCGCCAGCCTGGGCGCTTCCCCGGCATAGATCTGCATCCGGTCGCCCGTGGTCGGCAGCCCATCATGGTAGAAACCGCCCGCATCGACCGGCGACCCGCCTTCACCGGTCCGCGGCAGGACCGACCAGCGATGGCCGATGCCGGAGCGCGAGGCCATCCGCATGAACAAAGCGCGCAGCCGGGGCTCCTCCAGCCGCGCTTCCGCCCAGCGGATGAAGGCGGCATGGACGTCATGCTCCGGAACGGCGGTGCCGACGGCATTGATGTAGGCGGTGGACGTGACGCACTCCGAACTTCTGGTTGTCGCGCTGCTAGTACATGTCCTGCTTCAGATGAACAGGGCGGCGCAAAGTTCCCACCGCGGGCGCAGCCGGGCCCGCGCGCCGCTCCGATTCGGATGAACCCGACGAACCCGGGCCGAGCCGGTGTGGCCCCGATCCGAAATGGAGCGAGCCGTTCATCGCTCCGCGGGCTTTGTCACCAAGTGTCGATCAGGTCTTCCTGCCACTTCGGCTGCTCCAGCGGGATTTTGACGGCTGGCGGGATTTGCCCCCGAATGTTGTCGGTTCCAACGTCGCGCCGCACTGTCTGCTCAAGCGCGGCCGCGTTGCTTTCAAGCCTGGCGGCGTCGACGACGTTCCCGCTGAAATCGACGAGCTCGAAGCGCTTTGTGTTCACCGCAGCGGCAATGTCCCCCGCTTTCAACGCTTTCAGAAGCCTCCTGAAGTTCCGAACGGGCAGCGGCGCCGGCGCGCCATGCTTGGCTCGCGCGAACAGCTTCGTCAGCGCCAGCTTCGCCAGTGCCTGGCGGTAGCCGGGCGCCCTGGACTTCTTCTTGTCGTTCTTTTCGATCACCTCGATGAGTTGCTCGATGCGCCGGTCGGTGCGTTCGAGGTGCTTGAGGATCGCGGGTGCCTCCTCCGCGATCTTCATCGCCTCCTGGTGCGACAATTGGATTTCCCGTCTCTGCTGCGCGATGTCGGCCTTGGGAGCGCTGGAGAACGCCACCGAGGCCCGCATGTCGATCGTCCGGTTGCCGTAGGGCGTCCGGTCGAGATCGCCGACGATGAGCGGCAGATAGAGCGCGAAGAGCGGATGGACCGCCGCATAGAATTCATCGCCTCCCAGCAGGATCTGGACGCTCTCGGCGAACGACCCCAATTTCCCGATCGCGGCGCCACCGAACGCCTGCCGGGCCGCCTTCATCCCGGCGGCGGGGTTCCCGGAAAGCAGGCCATGATATTTCCTGAACACGTCGACGATGCGATCGTAGGTGTGCCGGCGGCGCTCGTCGATCTCGTCGCTCGCCCGGAATGTCTCTTCCATCAGCTCCCTGTCGCTGTATTTCTGGTGGCCGACCGTCCGGTTCGAATGCTCGTAATGCAGCATCTGCTCGACGCCCAGATCGCGGATATCCATGCTGAAGAAGATTCGCTGGGAGTGGTCGGCGACAAAGCTGTAGAACTGGAACTCGGATGCCGTTTCGATCTGGGCGATCGGTTGTTTCTGCCTCACGTCGTGGGTCAGAACACGGATCAGCTTGGCCCAATCGATCGACTTCGACGGTGTTCCGACCTGCGTAAACACGTCCAGGGCGTCTTCGTGGTAACGCAGCAACTCTCGATGAAACTCGCTGAACTTGAAGCGCTTAATGAAGTCCAGCATGTTCAGAACGACCAGCCACAGCTCGAGCAGGTTCTTTTGTATCGAATAAGCGTAGGTTAGGCCGGCTTTCAACGGCGCGGGCTTCAGCCTTTTCTTCCGGACATCGCGAACGACGTCCGGGTTGGCCCAATACAGATTCTTGCGCATCATGAACGCGAACGTCCACACCGTGTCCACGTAAATCTCGTTCATCGCGTAGGGGTTGGTTGTCGTATATCCTTGGACGAACAAAGACTTGAGCTTTTCTGCCATGTTGGACGCCGTCATATAGGTACGCCAAACATATTCCTTGCCGCGAGCGTCCAGCTTGCGCTTGTCCGGAGGTATTTTGGCCGCGAACTTGTAGCCGAGCTTGCCCTTCAGCGAGGCGACCTTGGCGACGTATCGCGCGATGGCGGCGCCCTTGAGCGCTTCCGTCACCAGCAGATACACGTCCTCGAGCTTCGACGCGGCGCTTGGTTTCAGCGTCCTCAGACCGAAGAAGATGTCGAACCTGTATTTCTTGTTCTTATCCAGCTTTTTCCAGAGCTTCTTGATTTCGGCAAGCTGCTCCTTGCTGGCGTCCTTTTCGGCTTTCTTGAGTATCTCCATGAGTATCTCTCGAAGCCGCGCGTCCAGCATCACCAGCGCCTTGGCGAAATCTTCCCGTTTTCGGTCATAGGTCAGGATATACGCCGTCTTGTATGTCTGTGCCGTAACCGTGAATCCGTCGGCGGGGACATCGAATATTTCGCCGATCGCCTTGAACCTCTCGCGGATGAATTGGGCGCTCCACCACTGCCCGATGACCTTGTCGTTCAGGTCCTTGAGGCCAGTATTGTCCTTCGCTTCGCCGGGGAACATCAGGACGTAGAGGCTGGCCTTCTTGCCCGGCGCCTTGCCTTCCTTCCGGGCGAGAAGGAAAAGGCCCATCCGCCAGTAGAGGACGAGTGTATTGAGCTGGGAGACGAGCGCTCCCTTGAGCTGGAGACGCTCCGGGTCGGTAGGGACGGCCTGTTTCTCGAGAAGGCGCCGCAATTCGTCCGAGCTGATCCAGGCGATCGCCAGCTTTTGCGGGTCGTCGCTGCCGGTCTCGGGGTCGAAACGGCGCTCGTCGAACGTCATGAAGCTGTCGGCGCTTCGGCCGTCGGATTCGATCGTCATACGGCTGTCTGAACGGAAGTCCCGTGCCGTCCGCTCCCCGCTGTCACCCCGAGATCAGATCGGCGCTGTTCGTCAGGTGAACGAGAGTGGTCGGGACCTGGACGACCCACGGCTCTCCCACGAACTTCACGCCGACGGCAAAGCCGATGCCGTCCTGATTCGCTCTGCGATAGGGCTCGCGCAGGCGGATCTCCTGCGCGGCCTCGTCGACCTCCGCGATACGATAATAATCGAGCGCGATCAGGATCTCGCGATCCTTGTCGTCGGCGCGGAAATCGGTCCCCGTGCCGGCCACTCGGTCGCTGTCCTTGCGCACGCCGATCGTCCCGGCGCGGAACTCGAAATCCGCGCCCAGCTGCTCCTTGATCTCATCGATCAGAGCGACCGTGGGCGACGATCCCTCATCGGCCTCGCCGAGGATGGGCGCGTCCTTCTCCCCCCACGGCTCGCCTCCGCACTTGATGTAATTGGCGATCACGAGCTCGAATCCGGGACGGACGGGCACCCACACCCGGGCATAGCCGGCGCGCAGGAACTGAGCGAAGGACGAATCATTGTCCTGCGTCGTCAGCGCCTCGGGCCAGTGCTTCTTCCTTCCCCAGAAATAGGGGTAGAAGAGATAGGTGATGTGCCTCCATTCGAGCGCCTGCTCGAAAAAGCGAACGAACCTGCCCTCGGCCGCCGCGTCGGTCAGATTGATCTGCGGAGTGCCGGTCTGATAATCCTCCGCCATGGCGTTGAAGGATTCGTACTGCTGGCCGGTCAGCAGCGAGATCGAGAATTTCTTGAGCTCGCCCTTCACGATCTCGACGTTGAGCAGCGGGTGGCGGTCCAGCCGGTCCGGATCGCCGGCATCCTGCCGGTTCTGCTGGGCTTCGTCGTAATCCGCCTTCAGGCTTCCATACGCATCCATGATCGCGTTGAACGTGTCGATCTGCCATTGCTGGAACTTCGCCTGCGATCGTTCGCACAGCACCGAATAATGCACCGCAACGCTCATCGGCAGGGTGGTGTGGCCGGTGAGCGAGACCTTGACGACGTCGGGATCGCCGGTGCCCGCGCTCGACGACGGCAGGGTGAACTCGTCCGCCAGATTGCCCAGTGAATAGCTGCCTAAGGCCACTTCGATGTCCGTAAGGATATTGCCCCATTCGATGACCTGCCCGATATCGGGCCAATGGTCCTTACCGGCCTGCGTCTTCCCGATCTCGTTCTTGAAGTAGCGGAACACTTTGCGGTCGCCGATGGCGACGACCGCCAGGATGATGTCGTCGCGGGACTTGTCGCTGCCCGTTGTCGCCCGGTGGGAGTTTCCGCCGGAAATGAGGTAGCTGATCGCCTTCGGGGCATAGCCGCCCGGGATCTTGAAGCTGTCGTTGACCTCGGCAAACGACACCGGGGCGTTTTGTGTGCTGTCGATCTTGTACTTGAGGACATCCGACACCCGCACATAGCGGGCGCTCGGCGCGGTGACGTTCTTGACGTTGTACTTCGCCACGAAGCATAAATAGTTCTCGGGCTGCAGGTCCGCCGGCGAGAGCGGGTAGAAGGTGCCGTTGCGGCAAAAGCCGGGCCGTTCCGGCTTCGGGACGTTCGGCTCTCTGGCCGGCTCGTTGTTCAGCGCAAATTTGTAGAAGGCGCCGGGCTCGGGGATCATGAACTCCAGCATGGCGCGCTTGCCGTAGTTCACGATCTGGGCGGCATAGAATTTGTCGACCCAGCGGTAGATCCCGGAGACGTGGCCCGCTCCATCTATGTTGCTGAGTTCGTGGAGGTTGGTGACCTCGACCTCGGTGATCTCGGTCCGCGTGCGCCGGTTCAGGACGCGCTCCCGAATCCGCTGCAGGGAGCGGCTGACGACGTCGCGCGCGAAGGTGGCGGCGGAGCTCCGGCTCTCCTCCGTGCTGTTGCTGCTGGCGTAATTGCCATGCGCCTCGATATTGACCGGTCCGTAGGAGGCGGTGACCGTCACCCCCGCCTCGATGCTCCTGTCGTCCTTGATCACTCGGGACGCTTCCGACTGCAGCTCGTATTTGTCCGTCGTCTGAAGCTCGTTCTCGATCTGCTGCTCCGTCTCGGTTTCCTGAACGATCGTGTCTTCGGTCCTGCTGAGCTTGCGGTGCGTCGCGACCTTCCTCTCGCCCTTGAGGACATTCTCGATATGCGAGATCTCGCCCGCCCGGTAATCGAGCAAGGTTTGCCGCACGATCAGCAGCTCCTGGATGCCGGCAAGCTCCACTTCGCCCCGCGTATCCGGCGTGAAATTATTCTCCGGTCTCGGGTCCGGCAGGATCACCGGCTTGCATTCGCCGCAGGTAGGCAGCCAGAACGGACTGGAGTCGACCGTGAAAAATTCGCCGAACGTCGTCGTCAGCGTCTGGCCCAGCTTGAAGTTCGCCTTTTCCAGCTGGTCGACGACGAATGGAACGTCGACGGCGGCTTCGGGGCTGCCCGCTTCCCGCAAGGCGAGCTTCTTCGCGGGCGCGCTGAGCTTTTCCACCTTGGCGCGGGGAAGGACCGACAGCGAGGCCGGGGCCGCCGCGGCGTCGCGTGGCCGGTGCAGGGATTCATGCAGGTGCCTCGAGAGGGCGTCGGACAGCTCCTCGGCGGCCGCGCTATTCTCGCCAAGCTCGTTCAGCAGGCGTTGGGCCCGTGCGTTGTCCTTCTCGATCAAGCTCTTCTTCTGGGAATGCGCCGTATCGTTCGCGGCCTGCCTTTCCGCCTTGTTGTCCGGAAGCGGGAACAGGGATGGCGGCAGGAGGAGCGTGGCCCCGAGCAGCCTTTCCAGGCCGGCGGGGTCGCATCCTTCGCCGCAGGCCCCCAGCCGTTCGATGAAGGCGAGCGCGCGCCGCGCGTCCATCAGCCGGCCGGGCAATCCGGGAACCGGCGCCCTTGCCGCGGAGACGAGCACCAGGCTGTCGGCGATCGTCACCAGGTCGCTCTTGAACCCCTCCTCGGCAATGAGCTTGTCGGCACCCTGCCCGAACACTTCGCCGATCAGGTCGCCGGCAAGCGACAGCGTCGGCTTGGCCGAATTCCGCAATCGATCGACATAGGTCCACAGCGGCGTCTTGAGGGTCCTCACCCTCTCGCCGAATTCGGCGGTGCCCAGCATTCGCTCGGCATGAGCGAGGATCGTGTCCCGCGAAGCGCCCTCGTCCCGCAGGCGACGCAGCGCCTTGAAAAATCCATATTCGCGGCCGGCGTCGTCGGGCACGATCTTCACCACGCTGTCGCGAAGCTTGTCGGGCGGGACCGACTGCGGGTTGCGGACGACAGAAAAGCGGAAGACTTCCTCCGGGCCAGCTCCCAACGCCATGGCGGTTGCTCCCAACGGCCGCTCTATTCCCCGCGTTTATTTCCTAACGACTTGCGGATTGCTTCAGCGGCGCCTCGATCTCGACCTGCGACTCAACCGAAGGACTATCGGCCTACGCATGCCGTCGATCAAGAGCCGTGATCGGCCGGCTGCCCGGCCTTCGGTTGAGGCGGAAATCTGGTGCCCAGGGACGGAATTGAACCGCCGACACCGTGATTTTCAGTCACGTGCTCTACCAACTGAGCTACCTGGGCGTTCCGGCGGAGCCGAAGACGAGCGCCTATAGAGGCGCTCAGCCTTCGCTGTCCAGCCCGCCTTCGGCGTTTTCCACGGCGGGCGGGCCGGGGACACGGTAGGAATCGCCGAGCCAGTTCAGGAGGTCGCGGTCTCGGCAGCCGCGGCTGCAGAAGGGCTGGTGCTCGGCGCTGGCGGGCTTGCCGCACAAGGGGCAGCCTTTGCCGCGTTTAGGAGGGGCGGGCGTGGACACGGCTTTGCCATGTGGTGAAGCCCGGCTCATCCCGCAAGGTGACGGGGGCGCCGACGCGCCTGGCCAGGGCGTCGATCCAATCCGGATTCGCCCGAAGTCGAGCGATCACGGCCGGCGAGGCGGCCAGCTCGCGCGGGCCCACCCCACTGCCTCGTTCCGCCTGCCTCAGGAGGTCGCGGGCGGCCGCCCCGGCTTCGTCCCATTGCACCAGCTCCGGAAGCGACCGCCGCTCGCGGCGGCGGATCACCTGGAGGAAGCCGAAGCCGTTGACCGCCGTCCGTTCGAACGGCTGCGGAAGCACGGCGTCGAGCGCCGCGACGGCGCGCAGCCGTTCGGTTCGCGACGGCAGGGTCGGCAGGTCGATTCCGATCGAGCCGCCGATGTCGAGCCGCCGGATCGCGCTCGCGGCGGCCTCGGCGCCGGCCACCGCAAGCTCGAACGGGGGCAGGAAGCCGTCGACGTCGAACAGGGTCATTGCGGGCGTCAGGCTCATCCGAAGCTCGCCGCCCGGAAAGTCGATCGCCTCGCCGAGCGCCTCGTCGATCAGCTCCGACCAGCCGGCTTCCTGGAAAAGATCCGGACCGAGCGGCTTCAACGGAGTCGGGCGCCCGATCCGCTCGGCGAGGCTCGGCCCTTCTTGCTCCTCCGAGTCGGTGATCCGGCCCTTGGCGAATTTGGGCGCGCCGGGCTCCGCGATCGGTTCGCGAACGATCTCGACCCGGACCTTTTGCCCTTCGGTGAGCGCCGGCGGCAGCGGCTCCACCATCACTTGGCCGCGCCCGGTCTCGACGATTCCGCGGCGGCCGCGAATCGGGATCTCGACGAGGCGGCCGGTCAGGATCGAGCCGCAGCGAAGCTCGCCGGGAAGCTCGATCGCGGCGACGAGTATCTCCTCGTCCTCGACGAGGATGGCGCGGTTCTCGCCGATCCCCTCTTCATAGAGCCACTCAGCCAAGGGGATAGCCGGCGGCTCGGAGCAGAGTCCGGGTCTCGTAGAGCGGCAGGCCCATCACCCCCGAATGGCTGCCCGACAGCATCCGAACCAGCGCCTCGGCGCGGCCCTGGATCGCATAACCCCCCGCCTTGCCGAGCCATTCGCCGGCGGCGAGATAGGCCTGGAGCTCGTCCGGGGAGAGACGCTTGAAGGCGACGAGGCTGGTCGAGAGGCGGAACCGCGTGCGGCCCTCGCCATCGGTCACCGCCACCGCCGAATGGACCCGGTGGCGGCGTCCGGACAGAAGGGAGAGCGCCGCCCGTGCCTCTTCCTCGGTGTCCGTCTTGGGCAGGATGCGCCGGCCCGCGGCGACGACGGTGTCGGCGGCGAGGACGATGGACCCCGGCTCGGCCACGGCGGCGGCTTTCTCGGCCGCCATCCGGCAGGCGTAACGGTCCGGAATCTCGGCCCTGCGCGGAGTCTCGTCGATGTCGGCCGGCACGACCGAGTCCGGAATCACCCCGAGCCGCGCCAGAAGTTCGAGCCGGCGCGGTGAGGCGGAAGCGAGGATCAGCCGCATGCCGGCCCTCCCTTGTCATCCTGAACTTGTTTCAGGATCCAGTCCTCCATGTACCCGGGCTGCGACGAACTGGACCCTGAAACAAGTCCAGGGTGACGACCTGTCGGGGTCGTCACTTGAATCGGTAGGTGATCCGACCCTTGGTCAGGTCGTAGGGGGTCAACTCGACCAGCACTTCGTCGCCGACGAGGACTCGGATGCGGTTCTTGCGCATCTTGCCGGCGGTGTGGCCGAGTATCTCATGGTCGTTCTCGAGTTTCACGCGGAACATGGCGTTGGGCAGCAGCTCGACCACCTGCCCGCGCATCTCGAGTAGCTCTTCCTTGGCCATTTACCCTCTTTGGACCGGCTCGCAAAACCGCGACGGCATAGCGGCTGGACCGCGTCTTTGCTAGAGGGTGGCGGTGCGGACGCTGTTCACCATCGGCTATGAAGGCAAGACCCAGGCGGAGTTTCTGGACGAGCTCCAGGCCGCCGGAGTCGCGCTCGTCCTCGACGTCCGCGCCGTCGCCTCCTCGCGTCGCCCCGGCTTCTCCAAGACCGCGCTCGCCGGCGGTCTCAGGGAGCGCGGCATCGACTATCTCCACCTGCGGGCGCTCGGCACCCCGGCCGACGGCCGCCAGGCGGCACGGGCCGGGCGGATCGCCGAGATGCGCGCCATCTACGCGATCCAGCTCGACACTCCGGAGGCCGGGCTGGCCCTGGAGCAGGCGCTGGCCGAGGCGGCCGCCCGTCCTTCCGCGCTGCTCTGCTATGAGCGCGCGGCGCCCGATTGCCACCGCTCGATGCTGGCCCGGCTCATGGTGGAGCGGGAAGGGTTCGAGGTTCGGGACCTGTAGCGAAGCCGTCCTTGCGGGCGAAGCGAAGCAATCCAGCGCGGCCTTCCGAGGCCCGCTGGATTGCCGCGTCGCTGCTGCGCAGCAGCAGTTTATCCTGAGCGCCGCCGCAGGCGGCGTCGAAGGGCTCCTCGCAATGACGGTATCCCACTCACCGCGGGCGGCGCTCGAGATGGAGGTAGGTCGCGTCGAACTCGGCGACCCGCTGCAGCCGGTCCCAGTCGTCGATCGTCACAATGCCGCCCCGGAAAGTGAGCAGTTTGTCGTCGCGCAGCTTCTTGAGCATCCGGTTGACGTGGACCGAGGTGAGGCCGGTGACGTCGGCGAGGTCGGCCTGGGTGAGCGGAAGCGCGTAGCCGGTGTCGCCCCCGAGCCCGACCATGCGCAGCCGGACATGGAGCTCGCAGAAGATATGGGCGATTCGCGCGATGGCCGTGCGCCGCCCGATCGACAATATCTTCTCGCGGTGGATGGCCGCGTCGAGCAGGGTCGAGAACCACAGCATCCGGCCGAGATGGGGGTGGGTCTCGGTGATCCCGCGCAACGCATCGTGCGGGACGCCCGCCACCCGCACCGGAGTCATCGCCCCGACATTGTGGTCGAGCTGCTTGAGGAGGAAGCCGTGCAGGTCGACGAAATCGCCGGGGACGTGCAGCTCCATGATCTGCCGCTGGCCGTCGGCGAGATCCTTGTAGCGGCAGACGATGCCCTCGACGAGCAGGGTGGAAATGCTGACGGTGGTTCCGGTCCGGACGATCGTCCGTCCCGCCGGATGCTCCTGGATCTCGGCGACGGAGGCGCGCAGAATGTCCTCCTCTTCCTCGGTGACGACATCCCGGGCCCTGAGCTTGAGGAGCAGTCCGGCTATGGCCGAAGCGGCGTCGGCATCGGTCATCTCAGCCCGCATCGTGTGCATCCCCCCGCCGCCCCGGCTCCACCCCCGCGCGTTCTAGCTCGGAGTCGAGTCGCCCCGTCGCCCACAGCCCCGCCATGCGGAAGTCGGCGGCCAGGGACCAGAACGGATAGGTGAAGGTCGCCGGCCGGTTACGCTCGACTGCGGCATGGCTGAACCAGGCGAAGCCGTAGCCGGCCAGCGGCACCGCGGCGAACAGCCGCCAGTCGCGCGTCGCCAAAGCCGCGGCCGTGGCGGCGAGGACGAGCCCGGTGCCAGCATAATGGAGCCTCCGGGTCGCCGGCCGAGAATGCTCGCGCAGATAATGCGGCCAGAAGTCGTGGAAGCGCCGGTAGCGGGTCACGCGCGGCGCCCATCGATGCCGGGGATCAGCCTTGTCATCGTCGCCCTTCGTCTGGAGCGGCGCGTATAGCACGGGCCCTAGCCGTTCACCACAATGCCCCCGTTCGGGTGAAGCACCTGTCCGGCCATATAGCTCGAATCCTCGCAGGCCAGGAACAGGAAGCTCGGCGCCACCTCGTTGGGCTGGCCCGGCCGGCCCATCGGCGTGTCCTTGCCGAAATCGGGGATCTTCTCGGGCGGTTGCCCGCCGAACGGATTGAGCGGGGTCCAGATCGGTCCCGGAGCGACTCCGTTGACCCTGATGCCGTCGCCGATCAGATTTTGCGACAGCGAGCGGGTGAAGGCGGTGATCGCCCCTTTGGTCGACGAATAATCGAGCAGGCCTTCCGAGCCCTGGTAGCTGGTGATCGACGTGCAGTTGATGATCGTCGCCCCCTTCTTGAGGTGCGGACGGGCGGCCTGGACCATGAAGAAATAGCCGTAGAAATTGGTCTGGAAGGTGCGCTTCAGCTGCTCCTCGGTGACGTCGGTAATCTCCTCGTCATGATGCTGCTCGCCGGCATTGTTGACGAGGATGTCGAGCCGGCCGAGCTTTTCGACCGTCTCCTTCACCGCCCGCTCGCAAAACGCCTTGTCGCCGACGTCGCCGGGAATCGCGATCGCCCTGCGGCCTTCGCCCTCGACGATCTTCTTCGTCTTCGCGGCGTCGTCATGCTCGCACAGATAGAGGATGGCGATGTCCGCGCCTTCGCGCGCGAACAAAGCGGCGACGGCGCGGCCGATGCCGCTGTCGGCGCCGGTGATCAGGGCGACCTTGCCGTCGAGCCGGCCCGAGCCGGGGTAGCGCGGAGCCCAGTCGGGTTTCGGCTCGAGCCGGCTCTCGTGGCCGGGCAGAGCGTCTTCGTGGACCATGTCCAGGGTTTCGGTGTCGCCCATCGTCTTACTCCTTCGGCGCGATGCCCGCGCCTTCCTCGTCGAAAGCCTCGATGGCCGACTGATCCTGATCGTCCTGCTCGGGCGCCTTCTCCGCCGCGGTCTTGCCGCCGTCGCGGCCGGTCACGAAGGAATTGCGGCTGCCGTCGCCGGGATCGTCGGACATCTGGTTGTTCTGGTTCTGCGGCTGGTCGCCCGAATCGGACTCACGATCATTCTTGCTCATGGCGTTTCCTCGAGAAGGTTCGGGAAGGAAACCGCCGCCCGCCGGGCAGGTTCCGGTCCTTCGGCTCGCGCAAGCGTTGCCCGGCCTTCGCGCCCTTGCTACAGGCCCGCGCCATGCAGACGGACCGTTTCACGCCCGAGATCAGCTACGTCGCCATCCCCCGCGTCGCCTGCGACGGCGCGAGCGAGACCCATCCCGCGCTCGGCCATCCCCGAGTCTATCTGCAGATCGACGAGAAGGGTTATGTCGACTGCGGCTATTGCGACAAAAGATTCGTCCTGAAGGGCGGCCCGGCGGACGAAGGCGGCGCGGAGGCCGCCTAGGGCCGTTGCCATCCGCCTCGACAAGGTTCAATCAGCCGCGGACCACGAAAGGGCCGCATCTTGCACAAATTGACGATCGGCGCGGGCCTGCTCCTGCTCGGGCTCTCCGCTTGCGGCACCGAGCCGGCGCGGAACGAAAGCATGGCGAACTCTGTCGTCGCGGCCAATGCCCAGGCGCCCGCGCCCGCGCCCGTCGCGGCCGCCCCCCGGATCGTCCTCGAAGGGGCGGGACTTCGGATCCCGAGCGCGTCGCCGCCGCGTACGCTCGCCTTCGACATGCCGAAAGCCGGGACGATCGAAGCCCTGGCCAAGATCCTCGGCCGCCCGCCGACGGAGCTCGGAGCCAACGGGGAATGCGGCGGCGGCGGCATGGAATTCGCCACCTGGGAGGGCGAGATCACCGCCTGGTTCCTGGACGATCGCTTCGCCGGCTGGGACAATAAGGGCGCTCTGAAGACGATCGAAGGCCTCGGCATCGGCTCCAGCCGCGCCGAGCTCGCCGCTCTGCCGAGCTTCGAGGTGGAGCAAAGCACTCTGGGCACCGAGTTCCGGGCCGGCGGACTGAGCGGGATCCTCGCTTCCAGGGCCCCCGACGCCAAGGTGACGCATCTGTGGGGAGGCGCCACATGCGTCTTCCGCTAGGCGCCGCGCTCGCCGCCCTGCTCGCGGTCGCGGGCTGCTCGCCCGGCGCCGCGCCGCAGGACAATGTTCAGGAGGCTCGCCCCGAAGCGGCGCCCGAGCCGGCCCCGGCGAACCTCGCCGCCCCCGCCGCGCCGGCCACCCCCGCGCCGGTGCCCGCCGCGGTTGCGGCTTCGGCGAAGGGCGTGCGCCGCTGCGGCTGGCTCGCCAACCCGACTCCGGCCAATTGGTGGCTGACCGATTCGGAAGGCCAGTGGGTTCTCGGCAGCCAGGGCGCGGACCAGGCGCCGGGGATGGACGAGATGCCCGACATGAGCACGGCCGGCTGGGTCGAGACCAACGGCCATTACGGCTATGGCTGCGCCTGCATGACGATCACCGCCGACTCCGAAGGGCAGGTGACCCGGATCGCCGACGCCCGGCCCAAGCCGCTCAAGCAATGCCGGTCGGACCGGAAGCTGCCGAAACCTGAATGACCGTCATCCCGGCCTTCGCCGGGATGACGGAGGGCCCCGGCGTCCCTATATCCCTTCCATGACGTACACCGATCCCCGCCGCTTCCTCTACCGCAGCGACGCCCTCACCCCCGACAGCGCGCTCCGCCTCACCGCCGACGCGCTCGGCGCCTGCGACGACGGGGAGCTCTACCTGCAATATACCGTCTCCGAATCCTTCGGCTTCGACGACGGCCGGCTGAAGACCGCCGATTTCGACACCCAGGCGGGGTTCGGGCTTCGCGGAGTCTCGGGCGAGACCACCGCCTTCGCCCATGCCAACGAGCTTTCCGAGGCCGCCATCCGCCGCGCCGGCGAGACGATGGCGGTGCTCGATCCGGCCAGGGGCCCGCGCCCCGCCCCGCCCCGCCGGACCAACACCGCCCTCTACACCGATTCCGATCCGCTCAGCGTCGTGCCCTTCGCCCGCAAGGTCGCGCTCTGCCAGCAGGTCGAGGCCGCCGCCCGGGCCCGCGATCCGCGAGTCGTCCAGGTCACGGTGGCGCTCGCCGGCGCCTGGTCGGTGATCGAGATCGTCCGGCCCGACGGCTTCGTCGCCCACGACGTCCGCCCGCAGGTGCGGCTCAACGTCCAGATCGTCGTCGAGCAGAACGGCCGGCGCGAGAGCGGCTATCACGGCCAGGGCGGCCGCTATCTCTACGACCGCCTGTTCGACGAGGCGACGTGGAGCCGGGGAATCGACATCGCCCTCGCCCAGGCGCTGGTGAACCTCGAATCGGTGGCCGCGCCCGCCGGCGAGATGACGGTCGTGCTCGGGCCGGGCTGGCCCGGAGTGCTTCTCCACGAGGCGATCGGCCACGGCCTCGAAGGCGATTTCAACCGCAAGGGCACTTCGGCCTTCTCCGGCCGGATCGGCGAGCGGGTCGCGGCCCCCGGAGTCACCGTCGTCGACGACGGCTCGATCGCCGACCGCCGAGGCTCGCTGTCGATCGACGACGAAGGCACTCCGACGCAGTGCACCACCCTGATCGAGGACGGAATCCTCAAGGGCTATATTCACGACCGCCTTAACGCCCGTCTGATGGGCGCGGCACCGACCGGCAACGGCCGCCGCCAGAGCTTCGCCCACGCGCCGATGCCGCGGATGACCAACACCTTCATGCTCGGCGGCAAGGAGGATCCGGGCGAGATCCTCGCCCGCGCCGGCAACGGCATCTACGCCAAGAGCTTCGGCGGCGGCCAGGTCGACATCACCAGCGGCAAGTTCGTCTTCTCCTGCACCGAGGCCTATCTCATCGAGAACGGCAGGCTCGGAGCGCCGATCAAAGGCGCCACCCTGATCGGCGACGGGCCGACCGTCCTGACCAAGGTGGCGGGCATCGGCAACGACATGGCGCTCGACGAAGGCGTCGGAGTCTGCGGCAAGGCCGGCCAGTCGGTCCCCGCGGGAGTCGGCCAGCCCACCCTCCTGATCGACGGCCTGACGGTCGGCGGCACCGCCGCCTGATGTATCACCTGCCCGTCATTGCGAGCGCAGCGAAGCAATCCAGTTCTGGGTTGGTCCCGGACGCCGAAGCTGGATTGCTTCGTCGCTTCGCTCCTCGCAATGACGCAAACGCATGATGGCCTGGCGGGACGAGGTCCTCGCTTACTGGTTCGCGCTTGCCCGGGAACAATGGTGGAAGGCCGACCCAGGTCTCGACTCCGAGATCAGGGATCGTTTCCTGGAAATCTGGGAGAGGGAGCGGGAGAATGTGCCCGAGGCGTTCCTCGGCAACGCCCGTGACGCGATCGCCGCGGTGATCCTGTTCGACCAGTTCCCGCGCAACATGTTTCGCGGCCATGCCGACCAATTCTCGACCGATCCGCTCGCCCTCGCCGTGGCCAAAGGCGCCGTCGATCGCGGGCTGGACGAAGCGATGAGCCCGACCGAGCGCGGCTTTCTCTATATGCCCTTCCAGCACAGCGAGCGGCTCGACGACCAGAAAAGCTCGCTCGCCTTGTTCACCGCGCTCGGCGACGATTACCAGCTCGGCTATGCGAAAAAGCATCACGACGTCATCCAGCGCTTCGGCCGCTTCCCGCACCGCAACTCGATCCTCGGGCGCGCGCCGCGTCCGGAGGAGATCGAGGCGGGCGACGTGGTGCCCTGGTAATGGCGCTGGTCGAGGCCGCCCGTTTCTACAATTCGGTCGAGGGCGGCCTCGCCCGAGCCCGCCTCGCCGCGGACGGGATCGACAGCGTCCTGTTCGACACCGAGATGAACTGGGGCGGCCTCGACGGAGTCGTGCCGGTGCGGCTGATGGTCGACGAAGACGACCGGGAGCAGGCGCAGCGACTGCTGGCGGAGGAACCTTGACAGCAAAAGTGTATTAATTCACTAATACACCATGACCAATTCCGCGAACCGTCATCCCGGACTTGATCCGGGATCCATGAACACGGCCGAAGGAGATCTGTCCCCGCCCGTGTCCATGGATCCCGGCTTTCGCCGGGATGACGCGAAGGCGCCGGTCCTCGAGCTTGCCAGCCTCAGCAAGACCTACGGACGGCGGGGCGGCGGAGTCCGGGCGGTCCGCGACGTCAGCCTCTCGGTCGGCCGCGGCGAGGTCTACGGCTTCCTCGGCCCGAACGGCGCCGGCAAGTCGACGACGATCCGGATGCTGATCGGCCTGATCGCTCCGACCTCGGGGGAGGCGCGGCTGTTCGGCGAGGATCTGCGCCGTCACCCCGCCGTCCTGCGCCGGGTCGGCTCGCTGGTCGACGGCGGCAATTTCTACCCCTTCCTTTCCGGTCGCCGGAACCTCGAGGTTCTCGCCAGGACCCAAAGCGCGCGGCGGCGAACGGATCGACGCTCTGCTCGACCAAGTCGGCCTGGGCCGGGATTCGAAGCGCAAGGTCAAAGGCTATTCGACCGGAATGCGCCAGCGCCTCGGGGTCGCCGCGGCGCTTCTGGGCGATCCCGATCTGGTCATCCTCGACGAGCCGGTGAACGGCCTCGACGCCGCCGGAATCCAGGAGATGCGAGCTCTCATCCGCGGCCTCGCCGTCGACCAGGGCAAGACGGTCTTCCTCTCCAGCCATCTCCTCCACGAAGTCCAGCAGGTCTGCGACCGAGTCGCGATCATCAGCAACGGACAGGTCGTCCGCGAATCGACCATCGCCGATCTGCTCCGCCAGGACGACGGCCTTCGCCTCGACGCCGCGCCCGCCGAAGTCGCCGAAGCGGCGCTGGCCTCGCGCTGGGCGGTCGAGCGCGACGGTGATTCGCTCATCGTTCGGGCGACCCGGGCGGAAGCGCCGGAGGTGGTCCGCCGGCTCGTCGGCGCCGGCGCCGATCTCTTCCGGCTGACGCCCGAGCAGCGCAACCTCGAAGAGGTCTTTCTCGCCATCACCCAGCCGGAGGCGGACGATGCTTGAGGCCCTTTCCGCCGAAGCGCTGAAGATGCGCACCCACAAGGCGACCTGGTTCCTGGTCTGGCTGTTCCCGATCGCCTTCACGATCATCATGCTGATCATGATCGGTGCCGGCATGGCCGGGGCGGACAAGCCCGAGCAGCCGGACCTCGCCGACTGGATCGAGAATGCGACTTCGATCTGGCTCGTTCCGAAAAATGCGGTCGGCCGCTATCTCATTTCCGCTTTCGTCGCCGTGGTCTTCGCCGGCGAATATGGCTGGAACACCTGGAAGCTGATCGTCCCACATCGGCGGCGCGCCTCGCTCATTGCCGCCAAATATGCGCTGACCGTCATCTTGTTCGCGATCAGCTTCGTCCTGACCGCCGCGCTCCTCACCGGCCTCAACTTCGCCGACGACGCGCTGACCGGGGACACCATTCCGGCCGGACTCACCGCCGCTGTTCTTTGGGACGCTCACGCCAAGGCAGCCCTCGCGGCGGTGGCGCCGATGCTGATCGCGATCGCTTATGCGAGCCTGGCCGCGGTTCTGACCCGCTCGACGATCGCGGCCCTGGTCGTCGCCATCGTCGCCACCTCGATCGAGCAGATCCTCTTCGGTTTCGGCCCGCCGCTCAGCCTCAATTTCCCGTCGATCGTCTGGCCGCTCTACCATGGGCTTCCGGGCCATCACATTGCGAACCTCGCCGAATATATCCGCGAAGGCGCCGCTTTGAAGCGCGAGTTCCCGGACGGCCGGGTCGTCGATCTCGCCTGGACGACCTCGCTCGCGGTCCTCCTCGCCTGGCTCGCCGCCTTGTGCGGGGCGACCTTCGCCGCGTTCGGGCGTCAGGACATCAATTAGAGCCGGGCGCGGATCGGCCCGAGATCGTAGCCCGCCGCCGCGGCCGCGGCGACGCTCTCCCCGGCCGGAGCGCCGAGCGCCGCCCGGGCCAGCGCCCAGAGGAAGGTCGAGCGCGTTCCGGAGCGGCAGAAAGCGAGCAAGGGTCCCTGCTCCAACGCCTGCGCCATCGCCTCGATCTGCGCCGGGGAGAAGCCGCCGGCGATCGGAATGTGGCGATAATCGAGGCCCGCCGCGCGCGCCGCGGCTTCGATTTCGGCGGAGGAGGGCTGGCCGGGCTCCTCGCCGTCCGGGCGGTTGTTGACGATCAGCCGGATGCCTTGAGCGGCGGCCTGGTCGATGTCGTCGACGGTGAGTTGCCGAGTGAAGACCAAGGTGGTGTGATCGAGCCTGCGCATTTCACCCCATTACGTCATCCCGGCGCAAGCCGGGACTCCAGGACGAGAAGTCTCGGCGGGTCTCCCCGGGGTCCCGGCTTTCGCCGGGATGACGCTTACGCAAACCCCCGCACCACTTCCACGAACGCCTCGCCGTAACGCTCGAGCTTGGCCTGCCCAACTCCCGAGACCCGCGACAAGGCATGGAGAGTTTCGGGCTTGAGCTCGGCCATCTCGCGCAGGGTGCTGTCGTGGAAGATGACGTAGGGCGGCACTCCGGCCTCCTTCGCCAGATCGCGGCGGCGGGCGCGCAGGGCCTCGAACAGGGGATCGTGCGGAAAGTCAGCGCCCGTCCGGTCGCGGCGCTTGCGCCCCCGCCGGGCGGGGGGAAGCACCAGTTCGAGCTTCTGCTCGCCGCGCAGGATCGGCTTGGCGGCGGGGCCGAAGCTGAGGCCGCCATAAGGATCGGCTCGAAACGCGTCGCGCGCGAGCAAGGCGCGCGCCACCGGCTTCATCAGCGCCAGCTCCTCCTCGCCGGCGATTCCGAAGACCGAGACCCGGTCGTGGCCGAAGCTTCTCACCTTTTCGGTGTCGCGGCCGGCCAGCACGTCGGTGAGATGCTGGAGCCCGAAGCGCATGTCGGTCCGGAAGGCGGCGGAAAGCAATTTGCGGGCCGCCTCGGTGGCGTCGACCGTGACCGGCGGCGCCAGGCAATTGTCGCAATTGCCGCAGCGTTCCGGCGGGTCCTCGCCGAAGTGGCGAAGGAGCAGGGCCCGGCGGCAACCGGCGGTCTCGACCATCGCGGCGAGCGAATTGAGCCGCGCCCGCTCGCCCGGCCGGCGCGCTTCGGGAACCTCGGTCTCGAGCCGCTGGCGGGCTCGGGCGAAATCCTCGGCGCCCCAGAACAGCCAGGCCTCGGCCGGATCGCCGTCGCGGCCGGCCCGGCCCGTCTCCTGGTAGAAGGCCTCGATCGACTTGGGCAGGCCGGCATGGGCGACGAAGCGGACGTCCGGTTTGTCGATGCCCATCCCGAAGGCGATGGTGGCGACCATCACCATGTCCTCGGACGAGACGAAAGCCTTCTGGTTGGCGGCGCGCACCCGCGCATCCAGGCCGGCATGGTAAGGCAGCACCTTGCGGCCGCCCTCGGCGAGCTGGACGGCCAGCTTCTCGGTCTTGTCGCGGCTGGTGGCGTAGACGATGCCCGGGCCCGGCTGCTCGGCGAGCAGGGCCTTCAATTGGGCGCCGACGCCGTCGCGGGGGCGGACGTGGTAGCGGATGTTGGGCCGGTCGAAGCCGGCGACGATCAGCCCGTCGTCCGGGATTCCGAGCTGGACGAGAATGTCGCCTCGGGTCTGGCGGTCGGCGGTGGCGGTCAGAGCGAGGCGCGGCACCTCCGGAAAGGTATCGAGCAAGGGCTTCAGCAGCCGGTAGTCGGGCCGGAAATCATGGCCCCATTCCGACACGCAATGCGCCTCGTCGACCGCGATGAGGGAAAGCGGGATTTGCGACAGCAGAGTGCGGAACCCTTCGCCGCTCGCCCGCTCCGGCGCGGCGTAGAGCAGGTCGAGCTCGCCGCGTCTCAGCCGTCTCACCGTCTCCTCGCGATCGTCGTCGGCCGAGGTCAGCGCCGCCGCCTTGATCCCGAAACCGTCGGCTGAGCGGATCTGGTCGTGCATCAGAGCGATCAGCGGCGAGATGACCAGAGCGGTGCCGGAACGGGCGAGCGCCGGCACCTGGTAGCAGAGCGACTTGCCCGATCCGGTCGGCATCACGGCGAGCGTGTGCCGCCCCGCCATGACCCGCCCGATCACCTGGTCCTGGACGCCGCGAAAGGCGGCGAAGCCGAACGTCTCGCGAAGGATGGAGAGGGGGGTCACCGGGTGCTGCTAGCGGAAGGGGGAGAGCGCTGTCGAGAGCGGTCTCGACCGGCGTAGGACATTGGATATCCGGTTATTTTCTTCGTCATTGCGAGGAGCGCAGCGACGAAGCGATCCAGCTGCAGCGCCTTGCACGGCCGCCGCGCTGGATTGCTTCGCTCCGCTCGCAATGACGGAGCCGCCCATATTTCACCGCTTCCGCTTTCTCCTGCGCTTGCTCTGGCGCCGCGGGCTCAAGCCTGTATTCTGAATATGGACCTGTAGGGGGAATCATCATGCGCGCATCTTTCAATGTCCCGTCCCTTGTGGTCTTGGGCCTGGCCTTGCTGGCCGTTTCCGCGCCGGCGGCGGCGGACTGGGAGAAAACGAAGTGGGGAATGAGCCCGCAGCGGGTCAGGACCGCGATGGGCGCGGCGCCGGGCGCGGGCATCGCCGGCGACAACATGCCCGGTTACACGGTCGGCAATGTCGGCACCTGGGCGAAGGGGGCCTTCTCCTTCCGCGCCGTTTATTATTATCGCTCGAACGCGCTCGCGCTGGTCATGCTCGAGCTCAAGTCGGGAGACTGCGCGGCGCTTCGCCAATCGCTCGTCGGAGCGCATGGGACGCCCGCCACCGCGCAACGCAACGCGGTCTTCGAATCGGCGGTGTGGCGGGACAAGGCCCGGAACGACCAGATCACCTACAGGCGAATCACAAGCTGCTCGATCCGCTACCAGCCGCTTCCCGCCGCGGCCGCGCCCTGATCCGCCGCCTGGGGAAGAATCACTCGGCGGCCTGGGCCTCTCCGCCCTCTCCTTCGCCTTCTCCTTCTCCTTCGGTCTGCTGCCGAGCCCACATGTCGGCGTAGAGGCCGTCCTGCCTCAGCAATTGCGCGTGGGTGCCTCGCTCCGCCACCCGGCCCTGGTCGAGCACGACGATCTGGTCGGCGTCGACCACGGTCGAAAGCCGGTGGGCGATGACGATCGAGGTGCGCCGGGCGGTGACGCTCTGGAGGGTCTCCTGGATCGCCGCCTCGGTCCGGCTGTCGAGCGCGCTGGTCGCCTCGTCGAGGATCAGGATCGGCGGGTCCTTGAGCAGGGTGCGGGCGATCGCGACCCGCTGCTTCTCGCCGCCCGAAAGCTTCAGCCCGCGCTCGCCGACCTGGCTCTCATAGCCCTCGGGCAGGCTCGCGATGAAGTCGTGGATCGACGCTCCGCGCGCCGCGGCCTCGATCTCGGCCTGGCCTGCGCCGTCGCGGCCGTAGCCGATATTGTAGCCGATCGTGTCGTTGAACAGCACCGTGTCCTGCGGGACGATCCCGATCGCCGAGCGAAGGCTCGCCTGGGTGACCTTGCAAATGTCCTGGCCGTCGATCGTGATCCGCCCGCCGGTCGGCTCGTAGAAGCGGAAGAGGAGGCGTGACAGGGTCGACTTGCCGGCGCCCGAGGGGCCGACCACCGCGGTCACCGTGCCGGGCGAGACCTCGAGGTCGATGCCGTGCAATATCTCCCGCTCAGGATCGTAGCCGAAGCGGACTCCTTCGAACCGGACCCGCCCCTTCGACAGGACGAGATCCGGAGCGCCCTCGACGTCCTTCACCTCCGCGGGCGTGTCGATCAGGGCGAACATCGCCTCCATGTCGATCATCCCCTGGCGGATGGTCCGATAGACCCAGCCGAGCATGTCCAGGGGCCGGAAGAGCTGGGCGAGCAGGGTATTGACCAGCACGACGTCGCCGGTGGTGAATTCGCCGCGGCTCCATCCCCAGACGGTGTAGCCCATCGCGCCGGCCATCATCGCATTGGTGATGAAAGACTGGCCGATATTGAGCCAGGCGAGCGACGTCTCGTTCTTGACCGAAGCGTCGGCGAAGGCGCGCATCGCTCCGCCGTAACGCCGGGTTTCGCGATCCTCCGCGCCGAAATATTTGACGGTTTCGTAGTTGAGCAGCGAATCGACGGCGCGCCCGATCGCCTGGTTGTCGACGTCGTTCATCCGCCGCTGCAGGTGGGTGCGCCATTCGGTCACGAAGCGGGTGAAGATGATGTAGGCGGCGACCATCACCAGCGTGGCCACGACCAGGCCGGCGCCGAACTTGACCCCGAAGATGACGCAGATGACGGCGAGCTCGACCACCGTCGGAGCGATGTTGAAGAGCAGGAAATAGAGCATCATGTCGATGCTCTTGGTGCCCCGTTCGACGATCTTGGTGAGGGCGCCGGTGCGCCGCTCCAGGTGGAAGCGAAGCGACAGCCGGTGGATGTGGGCGAACACCTTCTCGGCGAGCCGCCGCGCCGCGTCCTGCCCGACCCGCTCGAAGATGGCGTTGCGCAGATTCTCGAACAACACCCCGGCGAAGCGCGCGCCCGCATAAGCGAGCACCAGCCCCACAGCGAGCCCGACCGCGGCGTCCGCCCCCTTCGCGCTCCCCGACATGATGTCGATCGCGCCCTTGTAGACGAAGCCGGTGCTGAGCGAGATGCCCTTGGCGAGAAGCACGAGCAGGAACGCGATCACCACCCGGGCCTTCAGCCCCGGCTCCCCGGCGGGCCACAGGTAAGGGAGAAAGCGCCGCATGGCGCCCCAGCCGGCTCGGGGGGTGGTTTCGGTCGAGGATTCGAGGGGGCGCATCGGGCTCTAAGTAAGCATGTTACCCACCGGCACCAAGGCATACAGCTCAACGATGACGTTGGCTTGCACTCTCCGTATAGTAGCTATTATACGGACAATTGACTGGGCGTGTTACGGTTAGGTTGCCTGCATCCGGCAACAACCAGTCGAGGAACGAAGCATGACAGAACCGTTATTGACGGTCTCTGCGAAGGAGGTCGCGAGCAAGTTCGGCTATTACACGGACGAAGCCATGCTTCATCCCGTGGGTATCCAGCGTCACGGCACCACGAGGGTCGTGATGATCTCGCTGAAGGAATATGAGCGCCTCCTGCGCCGCGACCGTCAGGTTCTTCTTGTGAAGGATCTCGACGATGAGACGCTCGACGCCATTCGCAACGCCGAAATCCCGGAGGATTCCCGGCGGCTCGACCACCTCATGGACGATCCCGCGGCCGACTGATGTCATATCCTACGCTTACCTGTGGCACCGAGAGGCCCAGCAAGGGCGGGATGAGGGTAGCAAGGACCGCCCTGTCGTCGTGGTGGTCGCCATCGAGAAACGCGAGCACGGCACCCAGATCCTCGTCGTCCCCGTTTCGACCCGCCCGCCTCACCAAGGCGATACGGCTATCGAGATTCCGCTTCGGGTGAAGGAGCATCTCGGGCTCGGCCAGGAGCGCTGCTGGATCGTGACCGACGAGTATAATCTTTTCACATGGCCGGGCCCCGACATCAGGCCGATCCGAAGCGGCGGGGCGATCGAGCCCCGATATGGCTCGATCCCGGGCAAGCTTTTCGAGCAGGTACGGGCGAAGATCGAGATCGGCCGCCCGTGCGGGGCGCCTCAAGGAAACCAAGCGGACCCAATAATCGCCGCAACGGCAGCGAAACGATTGGAACGCCGGGGATTCGCATGGGTTTAGCGGACCATGGGACCAGGCATCTTCCTCATCGCGATCATGGGCTGCGGCGAAGGCGACGCGCCGTGCCGGCAGGTTCGGATGCTCGAGGCGCGCTATGAAAGCCAGGCGGCCTGCACCGCGGCCACGGAAGCAGCCCTGACCCGGAACACCGACATCGACTATCCCGTGGTCGCGGCCGAGTGCGTGGCGGCAGGAGCGAAGGTCAGCCCGCCCAAGGCGGACGAGGTGCAGCGGCCCGGGCCTGACCGCGCCGATCTTCGGGTGAGCCCGATCCAAAGCTGACCGATGCCCGAGGCGGATACGATCACGTCTCGGCCATGAAGTCCCGGATCGCGCTCGTCACCGTCTCCGGCTCCTCCCAGGTGATGAAATGGCCGGCGCTCGGCGAGGTCACCAGCCGGAGGTCCTCGATCAGTTCATGAAGCCCGTCGAGCTGGACAGGAAGCAGGGCCGTGTCCTTCAGTCCCCACACCACCAGCGTCGGCATCTTCAGCTTCGGGAACGGCGCGTGGGTCCAGAGCGGCGCCCTGGCCTCCTCCCCCGGCGCCGGCACGGTCATCTTCGAGGCGCGGTACCAGTTGAGCATGGTGGTGAGCGCGCCCGGCTGCGACCAGTCGTCGAGATAATGCTGCCTTTCCTCGGCCGGCAGCCTGGCCTTGTCGGCATGGCTCAGCATCACCCGGTCGAGGAAATTTTCCAGCCCCATCCCGGTGATCGCCGCTTCGGCGTCCGGCGAGCGGAAGAAGCTTATATATTGCGAGGCTTCGCGCTGGGCGGGGTCGTCGATCAGGCTCTTCTGGAAGACCAGGGGATGGGGGGCGTTGACGATGATCAGTCGTTTCACCCGGCGGGGATGGGTCAAGGCGGCGGTCCAGGCCACCGCCCCGCCCCAATCGTGCCCGGCGAGGGTGAAATCCTCGAGTCCGAGCGAGTCGGCCAGCGCCATGACGTCGGCGACGATCCTGTCCGTCTCGTAATTCTCGACGCCTTCCGGCTTGTCCGACCCCGCGAAGCCGCGCTGGTCGGGCGCGTGGACCCGGTAGCGGTCGGACAGGCCCTCGATCTGGTGGCGCCAGGTGCGGTGCGATTCCGGAAAGCCGTGAAGCAGGATCATGGGTTCGCCGTCCTCGGGCCCGGCCGACGCGACGTTGAGCGTGACTCCGGTGGCGAGGGGGACTTGGGTGTAGGTGAGTTCGGTCATGCCATTGCCCCTAAACCGTCATTGCGAGCGAAGCGAAGCAATCCAGTGCAGCGCCTCCGTCCGCTGGATTGCTTCGTCGCTACGCTCCTCGCAATGACGGATGCCGCCTCCTAAGGATAGCTCACGGTCTTGGGCGGAACCGTCGGAAGCGGGATGAATTCGCCGTCGTCGTCCGGGGGCAGGACGAATCGGCCCGCGCCCCAATCCTCCTTGGCCTGATTGATCCGGTCGCGGCTCGACGAGACGAAGTTCCACCAGACGTGCCGCGGCCCGTCGAGCGGTGCGCCGCCGCACAGCATGACATGGGCACCGGTCGCCGAGCGCAAGGTCGCCCTCACGCCGGGCGCGAGGACGTAAAGGACGCTTCGCTCGAGCTTCAGCCCGTCGAGGCTGGCCTCGCCCTCGGCGACGTAGACGGCGCGCTCGTCGGCCTCCGCGTCGATCGGCGTCGAGCCGCCGGGCTGAAGTTGGATGTCGGCGTAGATCGTCTCGCTGTGGCAGGTGACCGGCGACGTCGCCCCCCACAATTTCCCCATCACCACGCGCGCCGAAGCGCCGCTCCCGTCGACGACCGGAAGCCGGTCCTTCGCGACATGCTCGAAAGCCGGGTCGATCTCCTCCTTCGCCCTGGGCAGAGCGATCCAGGTCTGGATTCCGCTCAGCTCCGGGCCGTCCGCCCGAAGATGCGCCGGCGAGCGTTCCGAATGGGCGATCCCGCGTCCGGCCGTCATCAAATTGACCGCGCCCGGCTCGATCGTCGCGAAGGTGCCGAGCGAATCGCGATGGTCGATGGCGCCCGCGAACAGATAGGTGACGGTGGCGAGGTTGATATGCGGATGCGGCCGAACGTCGATGCCGCCGCCCGCGGGCAGATGCGCGGGGCCCATCTGATCGAAGAAGATGAACGGCCCGATCGTGGTCCGCTCGCGATGCGGCAGGGTCCGGTGGACCTTGAACCCGCCGAGATCGTGGGTGGCGGGGTGGAGGGTCTGGAGGATGAGATCGTCGGTCATACGCGCTCCCTACACCGTTCCAGCCGAGCTTGTCGAAGCCCCTCCGCCGACTTAAGCGCGGGGCGTGCCTGTCTCGCTGATCGTCATCGACGACTTCCTCGACGACGCGGAGCCGTTCCGCGCCGCGGCCCTGCGGCTGTCCTATCCCAGGCGCGACGGCGAGACCTTTCCCGGCCGCAATTCCGTCCAGCGGCTGGCCCTCGACGGGCTCGACCAGGAAGTCTCGAAGCTCGTCGGCGAGCCGCTCGTCGGCCTTTCCCATCTAGGCTCGCACGGCAAATGCCGGATCGCGCTGGCCGAGGACGACGAGCCCGGCCGGATCCATGTCGATCCGAGCCACTGGTCCGGAATCCTCTATCTGAGCCGGCCCGAGGATTGCCGCGGCGGGACGGAATTCTTCCGCCACAAGGACACCGGCCTCGACCGGGTTCCGCATGACGAGGAGGGCCTCGCCCGCGCCGGCTTCTCCTCCTACGACCAGTTTCAGCGCGAATTCATGGACAAGGAGGTGCCCGACCGCTCCGCCTGGGAGTGCGCGATGACCGTGCCGATGAAGTTCAATCGGCTCATCCTGCTTCGCCCCTGGCTGTTCCACACGTCGGGGCCGGGCTTCGGCGATTCGATCGAGAATGGCCGGCTGGTCTATCTGATGTTCTTCGGCCGGGCGCCCGGCTGAGCCCGGCGAGGTCAGCCGGAAGGCGCCGTCGCCTTGATCGCAAGCGCGTGGATTCGATCCCTCAGCAGATCCGCCAGGGCGCCGTTCACCGCCCGCTGCCGTTCCACCCGGCTCATCCCCGAAAAGCTCGGCGACTCGATCTCGACGGTGAAATGGCTCTCACCGCTGCCGTCGTCGCCGGCATGGCCGCGGTGGCGGGCGCTGTCGTTGGTCACGACGAGATGTGTGGGAGCGAGGGCGGCGCGCAGCCTTTGCTCGATTTCGGGAGCGATTCGTCCGGTGAAAGCGTCGGTCATTGCGCCTATATAGGCCGTTTGGTTGCAAAGGTGAGTGCGTGGCGAGTGCGGGCAACAGGCAGACGAAATTCCACGGGCGGGCGGAAGCCCGCGGCGTCTGCGCGCACCCGGGCTGCGAGGGCGCGGGCGAGTTCCGGGCGCCGGC
>CAWKJG010000005.1:0-63568 GCA_963850005.1 uncultured Alphaproteobacteria bacterium | reverse complement strand
TCGCGGCGCTGTCGGCGCTGGAAGAGCAGATCGCAACCGCGACCCGCGAGCTCAAGCGCCGGGCCGCGACCGACCCGGTCTGCGTCCGACTGATGAGCGCTCCGGGTGTGGGGCCGATCGGCGCCCTGACTTATCTGACCGGCATCGAGGATCCGCACCGCTTCGCCCGAGGCGCCGACGTCGGCGCGTTCGCCGTCGCGGTGCCCCGCCGCCATCAGTCGGGCGAGCGCGACACTAAAGGGCGCATCTCCAAGGCCGGCGATCCGAGACAGCTTCCGACGGGCCTGACGCCGTCGGTGCAATGACCGGACGCCAAAAACGGATGATCTCGCTTAACCTGTCGTGGCAACGACCACGCCGGGGACAGCGGAGACATCCATAACCCGACGCCTGACCGCGATCGTGAGGCTCGAACCCTCAGGCGCCAACGCCGGTTCGCGACCTCGTAGACAACCAGAGCCAACGGTCAAACCGGGGACGCCATGCGAAATCAATTAGACAACAATAACCAATCGCCCGGCGAATGGCCCCGGCATCGGCCATGCCTCAACCGGCGCATTGACGCTGACCGTCCCCTATGCCGTGAATGGTCTCAACCGGTACACATCCGCGGGCCGGCTTCCGCCGCAGCGCGCCCGATTTACCGATTTGCGCCGCCACCGCAACGCTCGGCGAGCCGAAGCGCCTCTTCGGGGGTGCAGCGGGTCGGAACCGCCGCTCCGGCGTAAGGGTCCACGGGGGCGGCGGCGGGCGGCGGCGGCAGGGGCGGAGGAACCCAGAGCTCCGCTTCCAAAATCTCCCGCGGCCCGGAATCGGTGCCGGCGACCGACTGGATACCGGCCGCGATGCCCGAAGCGCCGAAGAGGATGAAGCAGCCGATCACGACGTTCGCGCCCCGGCGAAGATCGACCCGTCCGGACAGCATCATCAGGCCGATGGTCGCGATCGAGATCACGGCAATCGTCGTCGCCACCGTTCCGAGCAGGGTGCCCTGGAGCCACTGGACCGCCGCGACGAGCGCGCTCGACCCGCCGGGATCGGCGAGCGAGGACGACGGGTAGGCGTAACCCCAGGCCAATTTGCGCTCCATCGTCGTGGCGGCCGATCCCGAGCTTATAGGCGGGCGCGGCGCCGCATCCAAATTCCATCCGCGAGCCCGGCACAATTGTGCTGTAATTCGACCGCCGGCCAAGATAAAGTTCAGGCGAAGAAGCGCTGACGATTGCCGCAAGCAGATCGCTCGATTTTCAGAATCGAAACGATCGAAACAGCATCGCGCCAAAGGTGCGGCGCGAAGGATGAAGAATGGCCCCGGAATTCAAGCCCGACGCGCCCGGCGGCGACGAACTGTTCATCCATCTCGACCTGGACGGTCTCGCCGCCCTGCTCCGCGCCGTCGAGGCGGCGCTGGCGACGGGGCGCGGGCACCTGACCTGCGAGTTGGCGGGCGGACGGGGAATCTTCGTCAGCAGCGGATCGTCGCACGCTTTCGACCGGGTGACGATAACCTTCAACCGCCCGCGAAGCACCCAATAGACAAGTCCCGACCCGGACCGGGTGCTGGGCGCTTCGGCAAATAGGATTTGCAAATCCGATTTCAGGGGTTCTAGTCCTGTTCCGACGGCGACTCGCGGGGCTCGGGACTGATCGGCTCCGCCGGCGAGGCCGGTCAGGGGCCGAGGACAACGAGATGGAGCTGGAATTCACCGCCGAAGGGGCGACCGCCGAGGCCGAGTTGCTCATTCATCTCGACCTGGAAGGCCTGGCCGCCTTGCTCAGGGCGATCGAAGCCGCGATGTCGACCGGCCAGGGCCAGCTGACGTCGCCGGCGACCCTCGACGGAGCCACCCCCCATGGCTTCGGCAAGGTGACCGTGACCTTCGCCGACCGCAGCCGCCCTTCGGACGACAGCGGTCCGTTCACCCTGCCCGATCCCAGCCCGCTCCGGGGCCCGACCGCGCCCGTCCTGCACAGCTGAGCGCCGGCCCGCCGAAGCTGGGCGCGCCGCCCTCTGGGAGACGCCGAGTCCGGCCGCCGATTCAGCCTTCCGCGTCGGCGCCCTGAAGCATCGAGTTCGAGCCGGCCGCCGCGCTCGAGCTCGGCGAGATCGTCGGAGCCTCCGACATGGCGGCCGTCGATGAAAATCTGGGGGACGGTGGTCCGGCCGTTGGCTCGGCCGAGCATCTCGTCGCGCTTCCCGGGCACCGAATTGATCTCATACTCTTCGTAATCGGCGCCCTTCTGCTCGAGCAGGCTCTTGGCGCGGGCGCAATAGGGGCAACCGAACTTGGTATAGATCTCGACTCGGGCCATCATCTGCTCCTGCAAGGCGTGCGTGGTTGCGTAGAAGAACTATGCGGGCCGCGATAGGTTCAAGCGTCGTCGACCTGGACGACCCGGGCCCAGCACAGGACATCGACCGAAGCGGCCCCGCCGCGCTTCAGGGCCCGGGCGCAGGCGGCGGCGGTGGCGCCGCTGGTGTAAACGTCGTCGACAAGCAGGACGGGGCGGCCGGCGAGGCGGCCCTTCGCCTGCGCGGTCACCTCGAACGCGCCGCGCACCGCGAGCGCCCGCTCGCGGCGGCCCAGCCCCCTCAACGGCGGAGTGGGGCGGGTGCGGCTGAGCAGATCGAGGCCGGTGGCAAGGCCGGTGCGGCGGGAGAGGGCCGAGGCGATCAGGGCGGCCTGGTTGTAGCCCCGCCTCCAGATCCGCCAGCGATGAAGCGGAACCGGGACGAGAATTGCGTCCCCCTGCCCCGCGCGCACGTGGCGGAGCATGAAATGGGCGAGGGTTTCGGCCAGCCCGAGACGGCCGCTATATTTGAGCTTCAGCGCCACCTGGCGGGAGACGTCGCCATAAGCGACGGCGGCGCGAAGCCAGTCGAAGGGCGGCGGCTCGGCGAGGCACCGGCCGCATTCCGCCTCGCCGGCGCCGGCAAAGGCGAAGGGCAGGCCGCAACATGTGCAGCAGGGCTCGCCGAGGAAGGTGAGCGAGCGCCAGCAATCGAGGCAGAAACGGTGCGGCTCTCCGGTAATCGCTCCGCAGCCCGGGCAGCGCGGAGGAAGCGCGAAATCGACTATCTGGCGAAAAGCGGCATGAGCCAGAGCGGCGGCCGGTACAGGCATGGGCTAAATGTGGCGCGGGCCGGCGATCAAGGCAAGGCGGCAGAGCGTCGCAACCACCCCGTCATTCCCACGAACGCGGGAATGACGAGAGCGTTAGGGATATTTGAACCGCCCGGCGCGCATAGCGGCGCCAAGAGGCCCGAGGCGAAGCGAGGACAATGCCGGAACGCGTGCTGCTGCTGGGCGACGATTTGCGCGCCTTTCTGGCCATCGCCCGCTCGCTCGGGCGGCGGGGGGTGGAGGTTCATGCCGCGCCCTCCGACTTTTCCTCGCCGGCGCTCAAGTCCCGCTACATCGCCGCCGCGCACCGCCTGCCCCCCTATTCGCTCGACCCCATGGCCTGGGAGGCGGCGCTGGCGCGGCTCATCGCCGACTTCGGCTTCCGCAAGGTGGTTCCGACCAGCGACAGCGGCCTGTTCATGCTCCGTCACCATGCCCGGGCGCTGGGGCGCGAGCGGATCGGGATCGCCAACGAGACGGCGCTCGACATCTTCAGCGACAAGGCGAACACGCGGGCGCTCGCCGACCGCCACGGGGTCAAGGTGGCGCTCGGAAGGCTGCTCGGCAGAGACGAAAGCTCGAAGGATCTGGCCGGCGCGCTCGGCCTGCCGCTCGTTCTCAAACCGCGGGCTTCCTATGTGCTGGGCGACATCGCGACCAAGCGTTCGGCCCGGGTGGTTCGCGATCCGGCCGAGCTCGACCGGCAATTGCGCTCCGGCGCCTGGGACGGCTGCGTCGCCGAAAGCTTCTTCCCCGGAGTCGGGGTCGGCCTGTCGGTGCTGGCGCGCGAGGGCCGGATCCTCCTCGCCTATCAGCATCGCCGACTTCAGGAGAGCTCGGAGACCGGCGCCAGCACCCGGAGGATGAGCGAGCCCGCCGATCCCGCCCTGCTCGCCGCGGCCGAGCCGCTCGCGGCGGCGGCTCGGCTCGACGGGGTGGCGATGTTCGAGTTCCGGGTCGACCGCCGGTCCGGCCGCCATGTGCTGCTCGAGGTCAATCCCCGTTTCTGGGGGTCGCTTCCCCTGGCGGTGGCCGCGGGCGCCGATTTCCCGGCGCTGTGGTGGAACGTTGCTCACCACGACGGCAACGGGCGAGGCGCTTATCGGCCCGGAATCCTCAAGGCCGACCTGACCGGCGAGTTCGACCGGGTCGTCGATCGCTTCGAAGCGGCGAGCGGCCTTAGCCGTCTGAGCGCGGCCGCGGCCGGCCTGGCGACGGCCGCCCGGCTGCTGCTCGCTCGAGGGACGGCAGACAGCTGGGCGGCGGACGATCCCGAGCCCTGGCGCGAGGAACGGCGGACCCTCGTCTTTCGCGCGCGCCGAGCCCTGCGCAAGCGGCTTTCCGGCCGCGGACGGCGGCACCGGATCCGGTTCGAAGATGTGGTGCTGAGACTTTCCGGCAAGGCCGCGGAGCGGCCGCTGCGGCTGACCCTGGTCGGGCGCGACAATGTCTGCCGGAGCGCCTTCGGAGAGCGGCTGCTTCGACTTCGCCTGGCCGGCCTGCCGGTGGAGGTGGCTTCGGCCGGCTATGTGCCGAAACGCTCGGCCTCCCCCGACGCGGCGACCCTGGAGGCCGCCGCCGAATGCGGAATCGAGCTTGCCGGGCACCGCTCCGAGGCCGTGTCGGCGGCGCATCTGGAACGGGCCGATGCGCTGATCCTGCTCGACGACGACACCGAGTGGCGCCTGCGCCAGATAGCGCCGGACTTCACCGCCGAAGTGGTGATCCTGGCCGGGATCGACGGCGCCGGACCCAAATCCTTCCCGGCCATCGCCGCCGTTCTGACTCGCCTGGCCCAGGCGGTGGAGCAAGGCCTGAAGCCCCGGCCCGGCCCCGAAGCGACCGGCGCGGTTTCACCGCGCCGGCAGGCGGCCTGAGCCATGGCGAGCGAGCCCACCTCCCGCAACGCACTCTATCGAAGCGCCGTCATCGCCGTGACGATGCAGTGGCTGATGCGCTTCATCGGCCTCATCTCCGTGTTCATCCTCGCCCGGCTGCTCCATCCGGAGGATTTCGGGATCATGGGCCTGGCGGTGGCCGCCCTGGCCCTGGTCGAGCTGCTCGGCGCGGTCGGCCTCTGGCAGGCGCTGCTCCGGATCAAGGAATGGGACCGCGAGCATCTCGACACCGCCTGGACGATCCAGCTCATCGTGTTCGGCACCATGGGCCTGCTCGCCCTCGCGACGGCGCCTCTGGTGGGGCACCTTTACAACCAGCCGGCGCTGACCGCGGTGCTGGCCGTTCTGTCCGTGCGCTTCGTGGTGCTGGGGCTTTCCAATATCGGGGTCGTCGAGTTCGACCGCCAGCTCGCCTTCGGCCGCGATTTGAGAATGCGCATCGGCTCGCGCCTGGCGGCGTTCGTCGTGACGATCAGCGCCGCCTTCTGGTTCCGCAATTACTGGGCTCTCGTCGTCGGAATGGTCGCTCAGAGCAGCTTCTTCTCCATTGCCACCTACATCGCCCACCCGTTCCGGCCACGCCTGTCGCTGAAGCGGCGGAGCGAGCTGCTCGGCACCTCGCTGTGGATCTTCGTCCATGCGGTGACCCAGACGGTGCAGATGCAGATCGAGCGGCTGGTCATGGGCCGCTTCAGCAGCCCCCATGTCATCGGCCTCTATTCGGTGTCGAAGGATCTGTCGGAAATCTTCACCCAGGAGATCGCGACGGCGCTCAACCGGGTGACCTTCGTCACCGTGGCACGGACCGACGAGCCGCTGGCGCCGCTCACCACGGCTCAGATCCTCGGCGTCTATGCGATGATCGCGGCGCCGATGGGCTTCGGGCTCGCCGCCACGGCGGAACCCTCGATCCACCTGCTGCTCGGGGAGGAATGGAAAGCGGCGGCGCCCTTCCTCAAGATCGTCGCAATCTATTCGGCCTTCTACGCGGTCTACAAGGTGATCGCCTCCTCCCTCCAGGCGGCCGGCTTCGCCCGGCGCGCCGCCTACATGTCGGGAAGCGGAGCGCTCTGCCTGACGATCACGGTCGCCGGCGCGGCCTGGCTCCGGCCCGACGCCGTGACGGTGGCGATGGCCGCCTTCGCCGCCAACCTCCTCGTCCTCGCCACCGGGATCGCGGTGATCGCCCGCTATTCGAAGCAGAATCCCTTCGCTCTTGGCCTCCATGTCTTTCGGCCGTTCGCGGCGGCGGCGGCGATGGCGGCGGCGGTGCGCTTGCTCGGTCCCGACAGCGGCAGCTCGATCGTCGACCTGACCGGCGGAGTCGCCATCGGAGTCGTCGCCTATCCGCTCTTCCTGGTCGGCCTGTGGTGGGCGAGCGGGCGGCCCCAGGGCGGCGAGCGCGAGGCTCTCAACTTCCTCGCGGAGATGCGGCAGCGGTTGCGCCGGCAGCCCGCGGTCGGCGAGGCCTGAGCCATCGAAACGGTCATCCGGCTGAGCGACTGGCTCTATGCGCTCCTGAACGGCCTTTCAGGCCGCTCCTGGCTGCTCGACACCCTCATTGCGCTCCCGCTCGACAACAATCTGGTGAAAGCGGGGCCGATCGGCGCCTGCCTCGTCTATGCTTGGTGGTCGGGCCGCGACGAGGCCGACACCCGCCGACGCCGGGCCACCCTGCTCGTCACGATCGCGTCGCTGCTCGTCGTCATGGCGAGCACCAAGACGATCGCCGACAACTTCTTCCAGCCACGTCCGTTCGTCCATGCCCAACAGGCCTGGCATCTCGAGGACGGCCGGCTGGTCGAGACGGAAAAGCTCGCCTACCGCGAGCCGCTGAACGGCGGCGTCCACAACCGCTACCGGGCCCTGAAGCGCGGCGAGCTCGAGCGGAACGACCTCGGCTCCTTCCCGAGCGACCATGCCGGCTTCTTCTTCGCTTTGTCCCTCGGAATCTTTCTCGCCTCGCGGCGCGCCGGCGCCCTCGCGCTCGTCTGGACCGGGGCGGCGATCCTGCTGCCCCGGATCGTCACCGGAATGCATTCCCCGCTCGACATCGTCGCCGGCGCCGGAATCGGCGCGGCGGTTCTGCTGGCGATCCAGTTCGTCGCCCACAGGGCCGGGCAATGGGCGCTGGAGCCGCTCACCGGCTGGACTCTGCGTCACGAGGCGCTGGCCGCGGCGCTGCTTTTCTTCGTCGCCTTCGAATCGACCAACGTCCTCACCAACGTTCGCGACCTCGCCGGGACGGGCGAGGCGATCGTCGAACATGTCGCGGGGCGCTGAGACGATGCGCCGGCTGGTCCAATTCGCTCTGGCTCTGGCTCTGGCCGGTTGCGGCAGGCTCGACCAGGAAGCGATCGTGCTGACGGTCGAGCCCGGCTGGACCGCGCAAGTGGCGGCGAGCGAGAAGGATGGATTCGCCTCGCCCGACGGCCTGCTCTGGGCGGACGGCATTCTCTACGTCGCCGACGAGGGCGGCTCGGCGGTCCGGGCCTGGCGGCCGGGAACCCGTCCGACGCTCCTCGCGGACTCCAAAGCGGGCCTCGCCTCGCCCGAAGACCTGGTCCGCGATGCCGCCGGCAACGTCTATTTCACCGACGACACGCGCGGCGGCCTTTGGCGGACCGACGTTGCCGGCCGCACCGTCGCTGTGATCGCTCCGGGCCGACTGCCCTCGACGGAGGGCCTCGGCCTCTCGCCCGCCGGGGACCTGGTGGTCGGCGACGCGCCGGGGCATCGGGTGCTGAAGATAAGGCCGGACGGAACGCTCTCGGTGCTGGTCGGCGCCGACAGGAATATCGCCAAGCCGGAAAGCTTCGCCTTCGACGATAAGGCAAATCTCTACATCGCCGACAATCGCGACAATTTCCTCTATCTGCTGAGGCCCGACGGCAGCCTTCACCGGGCGATCGCCGACCGCCCGGGTTTCTCGCCCGAATCGCTGCTTTTCTCCGGCGGCGCCTTGTTCATCACGGACAGCGATAACGGTAAGCTGTTCCGCTATACGCCGGACGACGGGCTCAATGTCGTCGCCGTCTTCGGCGGCAGCCTCGCCAACCTTCAGGGGATCGCCGCCGACGGGGCCGGCGCCCTCTATCTTTCGGTGCAGAGCGACCTCAAGGGGCGTAAGGGCTATATCCTGAAGCTCAGCCGCAAGGGCTGACGTTTCCCGGCGCGGCTTCCGCATCGGCCCACACGGTTCTAACGCGGGCGCGATGAGCCAGGACCTTCCCTTCGACCGGCGGCTGCGGCGATTGCGTCGCGATCGGGCGGCGGGCCGCTTTGCCAAGGCCGATTACCTTCACCGGCTGGCGGCCGACGATCTGATCGAGCGGCTCGACTGCGTCAAACGGGAGTTCCGAAGGGCGCTCGATCTGGGCTGCGCCGGCGGGTATTTGACGCAGCGGCTGCGTGAGCGGGGACTCGACGTGACGCCCTGCGATTCCGGTACCGTCTTCGCCCGGGCCGCGGGCGGGGTCCAGGCCGACGAAGACCGCCCGCCCTTCGCCGACGGCGCCTTCGACCTCGTCGTCTCGGTCGGAGCGCTCGACGGAGTCAACGACCTTCCGGGCGCGCTGCTGCTGATCCGCCGGGCTCTGAAACCGGACGGACTGTTCCTCGGCGCCTTCGCCGGCGCGGGCAGCCTTGGAAGGCTCAAGCGGGCGATGCTGGCCGCGGACTCGGTCGAAGGCGGCGCTGCTCCGCGAGTCCATCCGCAGATCGACGTCCGGGCGGCCGGCGACCTGCTCACCAGGGCCGGCTTTACGCTGCCGGTGGTCGATGCCCAGCCGGTCGACGTGCGCTTCTCGTCGCTGATGGACCTCGTCCGCGACCTTCGGGCCATGGGGGCGACCAACATCCTCGCCGCGCGCTCCAGGCGCCCGCTCCGGCGGCACGGCCTCGCCGCGGCCATCGCCGATTTCGCAACGCCCGCAGACAAGACGACGGAGCGATTCGAGATTCTCCATCTGCTCGGCTGGAGCCCCTCCCCCGACCAGCCGAAGCCGGCGCCGCGCGGCAGCGGCACGATGTCCCTGGCTAAGGCGCTGAAGCGGCCTTCCTAAAGCCTGGTCGCCTTTCACTGCTCCGTCATTGCGAGGAGCGTAGCGACGAAGCAATCCAGCGAGCTCTGACGCCGCACTGGATTGCTTCGCTTCGCTCGCAATGACGGGGAGATGATCCCAGGGCAACCGGGCTCAGATCAGGCGATCCAGGAGCGGGATCAGGGGCTCGTCGGCCGGAGGCATCGGCAGTGCGCCCATCTCGTCCGGCCGAAGCCATTTGAGCGCGGCCGCGTCGAGCGGGCGCGGCTCGCCCCGCCATTCCCGGCACAGATAGAGGAGCAGAAGCATGTGACGGCCGTCATTGTCGGCGCTGGCGAAGGCGACCGGCGTCAGCGACCCGATCTCGACCACGATTCCGAGCTCCTCCTCGAGCTCGCGCGCCAGCGCCGCTTCCGGCCGCTCCCCTTCCTCGACCTTGCCGCCGGGGAATTCCCAGAGCCCGGCCATGGCGCGTCCGGGGGCGCGTTGCTGGAGGAGGATTCGGCGCTCGCCGTCCACGAGGGCGACCGCCACCACCATGAGTGTCGGAATTTTTTCCAGATTCAGGGCCGTTGGAAGGACTCCGTTAACTCAACTCTTTTATCCAGAGGGGATGGGCGAGGTGCCGGACGATTGGAAGGTAAGGCCGATGCGACACTTCTTTGCAAAGCTGATCCGCAACATCAAGGCCGCGACCGCGGTCGAATATGGCCTGATCTGCGCAATGATCGTGCTGGCCATGATCGCCGGCCTGAACGCCGTCGCCGGCTCGACGATTACGATGTGGAACAGCGTTTCCAACGACGTCGTCGAGCATGTCGGCTGAATAGGCGAAGGCGCTAACCATTTGGAAACTTCCTTGCCTTAAATCGAAATAGTCCGTCCGAAAAGTGGGGGCGGCCGGAAGTGTGGACTTCCAAGGCTTTGGAACAGGAGACCAGAAAATGAGCTTCATTCGTAAAATCGTTAAGAGCACCAAGGGCGCCACCGCCATCGAGTATGGCCTGATCGCCGCTCTGATCGCCGTTGCCGCGATTGCCGCCATGCAGAACATCGGCACCAGCCTCGGCACGACCTTCAACTCGGTCGCCAACGACATGAACACCTAATCGCCTAATCAGCGATTAGCTAAAGGGAGGCGGTGGAACCTAGGTTCCGCCGCCTCTTTCTTTGTGAGTCGGGCGGAGCCCGTCATTGCGAGGAGCGAAGCGACGAAGCAATCCAGCGGGCATCCGAGTCCGCGCTGGATTGCTTCGCTACGCTCGCAATGACGGTCTTTGGTTCAGCTGATCGCCAGATATTTCGCCCGGCGATCCGCCCGAACCTCGCCGCGCGACAGCGCCGACAGCGCCTCAAGCTCTTCCCCCACGGCGTCGCCCAGCGCCGCGATCGCCTCGGCGGGATTGCGATGGGCACCGCCGACCGGTTCGGGGACGATCCGGTCGATCACGCCCAGCGCCTTCAAATCCTGGGCCGTCACCCGCATCGCCTCGGCGGCGTCGGCGGCCTTTTCGGCGGTTCGCCAGAGGATGGACGCGCAGCCTTCGGGCGAGATGACGGCGTAGACGCTGTGCTCGAGCATCAGCACCCGATTGGCGGTGGCGATGGCGATGGCGCCGCCCGAGCCCCCTTCGCCGACGATCGCGGCGACCATCGGAACGCCGAGCGCCAGACAGGCCTCGGTCGAGCGGGCGATCGCCTCCGCCTGGCCGCGCTCCTCGGCCTGGACTCCGGGAAAGGCGCCGGGCGTGTCGACCAGGGTGACGACCGGAAGGCCGAAACGGTCGGCCAGCTCCATCAGCCGGATCGCCTTGCGATAGCCTTCGGGCTTGGCCATTCCGAAATTGTGGGTGAGGCGGCTGGCGGTGTCGTCGCCTTTCTCATGGCCGATCAGCATGATCTTGCGGCCGCCCAGCCGGCCGAGGCCGCCGACGATCGCAGCGTCCTCGGCGAAATTGCGGTCGCCGGCGAGCGGGATGAAGTCTTCGGCCAGGGCGGCGACATAATCCTTGAAATGGGGCCGGTCCGGATGGCGCGCGACCTGGGTCTTCTGCCAGGGGGTGAGCCGGGCATAGGTGTCGCGAAGCAGCCGGTCGGACTTGGTTTCGAGCCGGCCGATCTCGGTGTCGATGTTGAGGTCGGAATCCTCCGCCGTCTCGCGCAGCTCCTCGATGCGGTTGTCGAGCTCGGCGATCGCTTTTTCGAAATCGAGGAAGGTGGGCATGATCGGTCGCGGGGTTAGGCTTGCCGCGGCTTTGCGTCAACGCGCCCCACATCCGCGAGGGGGTGGCGGCTGTTGACCAGGTCGATCAGGCGGCGGGTATCGACATGGGTGTAGATTTGCGTGGTGGCGATGTCGGCGTGGCCGAGCAGCATCTGGAGAGCGCGAAGATCGGCGCCGCCTTCGAGCAGATGGGTGGCGAAGGCATGGCGAAGGACGTGGGGGCTGACCCGTTCGGGCGGAACGCCCGCGGCGGCGGCGAGCGCCTTCAGCAGCTGGTGGAGGCGGACCCGGCCGAGGTGGCTCTTGCCCGACGGGAACAGCCACAGGCTGTCGCGCGGAACCAGAGCCGCCCATTCGGCGACCGCGGCCCGGGCGCGGTCGGAGATCGGGACGAGCCGCTCCTTGGCGCCCTTGCCCCTGAGGATCAGGAAGGGCTGGTCCGGGTGGACGGCGTGGCGGGGAAGCGAGACCAGTTCGGTGGCGCGCATGCCCGAGCCGTAGAGCAATTCGACGAGCGCGGTCAGCCGAAGCGCGGCCGCGCCCGGCTCGTCGCGGCGGCGGCGATCAAGCTCGGCGAACAGGGCGCCGACCGCGTCATGGTCGAGTATCCTGGGCAAGGACCGCCCGCCGGCCGGGCGTGGCAAAGCGGCGGAGGGATCGTCGCCGCGCAGGCCCTCGTCGTGAAGGAAGCCGAAGAAACGGCGCAGAGCGGCCGCCTTGCGCGCGACCGTCGTCCGCTTGAGCGGGAGCCAGGCTTCGGAAAGGCGCTTCAATTCCTCCTGCGAGGCGCTGGAAAGGCAGCCGCCGAGCAACTCGGAGGCGCCGCGCAGGTCGCGTTCGTAGGCCAGGCGGGTGTTGAGGGCGGCGCCGGCCTCCGCGGCGAGCATCTCGAGGAAGGCGGCGATCAGCTGCCCGTCCTCGCGAACCGCGCTCACAGCCGGGTCATCGCCTCGGCCGCGATCATCCGCGCCTCATAATCGAGCCCGACCTCCCTCAGCGCCCGAACGATCTGGTAGAGATGCTCGGGCGGAACGCCGCGCCAGCTTGCCGTCTGCATCCCGATTCCGGCGAGCAGGGCGACGGTGCCGGGCTGTTTGGCGCGGGCCGCGGCGGCGATGATGTTCGCCCAGCGGCTTCGCGGCGCCGGGCTGACTCCGTAGGGACGCGGATCGTCGAGTCGGCCGAGGCCGGCGAGCGCCGCGACCAGCATCCGGCCGCGATGGCTTCCGGCGCTGTCGGTGAATTCCTCGATCCGGTCCGCGCTGAGATCGACGACCGGACGCGGCGCCCCGACCGCCAGGATCGACCAGGCGCGGTGGCCGTCGTCGCCGTCGAGGCCGTCGGCAACCGGGCCCCAGCGGGCGGCGAAGCGATCGTAGCCCGCCGACATCATCGAGCCGACGAGGTCGTCGGTCCGGTTGCCGCGATCGGCCGAGGGCGGAATGCCCGCCGCCGCGGCGGCGGTGAGGATGAAGCGGCCGTAGCGGTTGTCGCCCTCGCTCCACAAAGCCGCGCATGGCCTCGACTCGGTCTTCGATGGATCCTCCGACATAGGCCTTGCGCAGACGGCCGCCGATGCTGGCCTCGATTTCGGAAGGGTCGGTGCGGTCGGCGAGGAGGCTGTGCATCTCGACCAGCGAGGCGTTGGAGTAGACCCCGAGAATCGCCGCCCGCTCGGCCGCGTCGACACGCTGCTCGAGCGGAATCATCGGCGCCCGCGCCTGCCAGGCCCAGACGGCCGGGCCGGCACCGTTCATCAGCGCGCCGGGAATTTCGAGGCCGGTGGCGCTGGCGAGTCCGAAGCGCCAGCTGTTGAGCTCGCCGACGCCCTGCCACTCGATGGTGACGGCCCGGCGGGTGTTGGTCCCGGCGCCGATCACTTTCTCGGCGAGCAGGGTGTCGATGCCGCCGCCGCTTCGCCGGCGCGCCTGCTCGATCAGCTGGCTGGCGCGCGCGGCATCGCCCTCGAGCGAGGCGCACATCGCGTCGGCGAGCGGCCACACCGGCTGGTCGGAGACCTTGCGGCCCGGGCCGACGAGCGGGCAGAGCGCTGCCGGATCGGCGGTGGCCAAAGCGGCCTGGACGGCGACGGTGAACATGCGCGGAGTGAACTGGTCGACGTCCACGGCCTGGACGAGCATCCGGGCGCTGTCCGCCTCGCCCATTCGAAGCAGCAGCCAGGCGCGCTCGGCGATCCAGTCGACTTCGTTGACCTGCGGCGGCGCCGAGGCCTCCGAGAGCAAGGCGCGGCGCAGAAGGATCGAGGTCCAGCGCGACGGCAAAGGCGCGTTGAGCCGGCCCATGAGGCCGCTCAGGAAGCGGCCGTTGGCGTTGCCGAAGGCTCCCTGGCCGAGGCCCCAATTGCCGGGACGAAGCGGCCCGACCGGGTTGGTGGGCCGGCGGGAGCTTTCGGGGATTTCGATCGGCGGCGGCAGGTTGCGCTCGGCGAAGGCTTCCAGATCCTCCGCCGCGGCGTCCTCGACCCCTAGTCCGTCGTCGGGGGTCGGGGGCGCCGAGGGCGCGGCGGGCGCGGGCGTGGCCGGCGAAGGCGGAGCCGGTGTGTCGGGCGAAGGCGCCTTGGGCAAAGGCGCCTTGGGCGCGGGCGCCTTGGGAGCAGGGGGCGGCGGCTCGCCGAAGCCGGGCGGCAGCAGCGATTCGGGGCCCTCGCGTTGACGATCGCGCTGGCCCATCGCCGGGATGGCGAAGGCCAGGGCCGCGCCGCCGGCGAGAAGGAGGAGCTTAGCCCGCAAGGGCTTCATTGGTGACGTCCTGCTCGATCCGCTGGGTCGGGACCTCGGTATCGCTAAAACCGAGCCAGACCAGCCAGCCCAAAAACAGGAGAAGGAGGGCGATGAGAAGCTTCGGAACGATGGATGTACGCCGGCGCGGCGGGGGTGAGATACGCATGGCCGGCCTTTTGCCCCACGAGCCGCCCCCCTGTATAGCCCCTGCCGCAATGCCGAACGCGCTTCTCCCCCCCGAACGATCGCCCGAGCGCTCAATCGTCCTCGTCGGGCTGATGGGGGTCGGCAAGTCGACGGTCGGGCGGCGGCTGGCCCGGCGGCTCGGCCTGCCCTTCGTCGATTCGGACGAGGAGATCGAGCGCGTCGCCGATCACGAGATCCGGGAGATATTCGACCGCTTCGGCGAAGCGAGCTTCCGCGACGGCGAGCGCCGGGTGCTTCGCCGGCTGATCGCGGGCGAGCCCAAGGTGATCGCGACCGGCGGCGGCGCTTTCATGGACCCGGAGACCCGGGCGCTGATCCTCGAGCGCTGCATCGCAATCTGGCTCGAGGCGGAGGTTGAGACGCTGGCCGAGCGGGTGTCGCGGCGGGGCCACCGGCCCCTGCTCGCGGGCAAGGATCCCCTGCCCTTCCTGAGCGCGCTCGCCGAGGCCCGCAATCCGGTCTACGCCGAGGCGCATCTGCGCGTTCGAAGCGGGCCCGGCCCGCACAACCAGATCGTCGACCGGATCGTCGAAGCGCTGGCGGAGCGCGCGCGATGAGGCGGATCGAGGTCGCGCTGGGCGAGCGAAGCTACACGATCGCGATCGCCGCCGGATTGCTCGACCAGGCCGGCGAATGGCTGGCGCCGCATGCGCGCAGCGGCCGGATCGTGGCGGTGTCGGACGAAAATGTATGGGTGGCGCAGGGCGCCCGGCTCGCGGCCTCCGGGCTCGACGTCGTGCCGGTGCTGGTGCCGCCGGGCGAGGGCAGCAAGAGCTGGGCCCGGCTCGAGGCGCTGACCGAGCGGCTGCTCGAGCTCGGGATCGAGCGCGGCGATTCCCTCCTCGCCTTCGGCGGCGGCATGGTGGGCGATCTCGCCGGATTCGCGGCCGCCATCCTCAAGCGCGGCTGCACCTACGTCCAGATACCGACGAGTTTGCTCGCCCAGGTCGATTCGTCGGTCGGCGGCAAGACCGCGATCAACGCCGCGGCGGGCAAGAATCTGATCGGCGCCTTCCACCAGCCGGCGGCGGTGCTGATCGACCCTTCGACGCTCGACACCCTGCCCGAGCGCGAGCTTCGCGCCGGCTATGCCGAGGTGGCGAAATACGGCCTGATCGGGGATCCCGGCTTTTTCGACTGGTGCGAGGCCAATGCCGCTTCGCTACTGGGAGGAGACGAAGCAGCGCGGCTTCATGCGATCGAGACCTGCGTGAGGGCCAAGGCGGCGATCGTCGTCGAGGACGAGCGCGAGACGACCGGGCGGCGGGCGCTTCTCAATTTCGGGCATACGTTCGGCCATGCGCTGGAGGTGGAGAGCGGCTTCACCATGCTCCACGGCGAGGCGGTGGCGGCCGGGATGGTTCTGGCCTTCCGTTTCTCGGCGGAGCGGGGGCTGTGCGGACGCGCGGAGGCGGAGCGGGTTGCCGCGCATCTCGAGGCGGCGGGGCTCGAGTCGCGCCTGGACGGGATGAGCGCGGAGCGGCTGGTCGGGCATATGGCCCGCGACAAGAAGGCGAGCGGCGGTCGGGTGGCGTTCGTGCTGACGCGGGGGATCGGCGAGGCGTTCGTCGACCGCTCGGTGGAGCTGGGCGAGGTCGAGGCGTTCCTGGAACGGGAGATGGCGCCTTAGCCGTCTGTTCGATCCGTCATTGCGAGGAGCGAAGCGACGAAGCAATCCAGCGGGCCTCGGAAGGCAGGACTGGATTGCTTGGCTTCGCTCGCAATGACGGATCAGTCCCGAGCGCCCAGCGGATTGTCCGGGCTGAACATGGTTTCCTTGAGCGCGTGGATGTCGCCCGAGGCGGTCTGGCTGTCGAGGCGCTGGCGGTCGCGGTCGCGATATTCCTGCTCGACCCGGTCGACTTCGGCGGAGTCGACGCAGAAGAGCGCCAGCGCCTCGCGGCCCATCGCCACGGCCGATTCGAACACTTCGCGGACCGTGCTTTTGACGTCGAGCGGGGCGAGCTCCATCAGATGCAGGCGGTCGAAAGCCCGGACCAGCACCGCCGCCTGCGGGAAGGCCTCGAGGATCGGCTCGAGCCTGCGGGCGGTCGGGCTTCGGCCGTCGAGGCAGAAGAGGATCGCCCTGGCGTCGGCGGCGCCGGCGAGGCGGAGCAGATCGAGCCGGGTGCCGTCGCCATAATAGACCTTGGAGCCGAAATCGCCGCTGATCTCGATCTGGCTCGGCTTGGAATCGATGAGGGTGACCGCGATTCCCTTCGCCATCAGCATCTGGGCGACGGTCTGCCCGAAGCGGCCGTAGCCGACGACGATCGCGGGAGTCGGGCCCGACAGTTCCGGCCCGTCGAGACCGTCGCCGGCCTGGCGGCTGGAGCGGCGGTCGAGCCAGTCGTTGAGCATCATCAGGAAGGGCGTCGTCGCCATCGAGACGGTGACGATGGCCCCGAACAGGCTGGCCGCTTCGGGGTCGATGATCAAAGCGCTCTGGGCGGCGGCGAACAGGACGAAGCCGAACTCGCCGCCCTGGCTGAGCAGAAGGCCGAGCTTGACCGCCCGCCGCGATTTCATCCCGAAGGCCCTGGCGAGTCCGAAGAGGATGACCGCCTTCAGCAAGATCAGGGCCGTGGCCATGGCGATGACGAACAAGGGACGGTCGGCGATCACTCCGAGATCGAGCATCATCCCGATCGCGACGAAGAACAGGCCAAGCAGGATCGAGCGGAACGGATCGACGTCCGCCTCGAGCTCGTGCCGGTAGGGCGAATCGGCGAGCATCACTCCGGCGATGAAGGCGCCCAACGCCGTCGACAGGTGAAGCGCCTCCATCACCGCGGCGCTGGCGAGGACGACGAACAGGCCGGCGACGACGAACAATTCGCGCTCGCTGATCCGGCCGACGAGCCGGAAGAGCGGATTGATCAGGAACCGGCCGGCAAGGACGAGGCCGACGATCGCGGCGACCGTGTAGAGGCCGAGCAGCCAGCCCGGCGGCGCCCCGGGATCGGCGGGCGCCCGCGACAGGGCCGCGACGATCGTGATCAGCGGAACGATCGAAAGATCCTGGAAGAGCAGGATCGAGAAGGCCCGCTCGCCGGCCGGGGTGTTGATCGAGCCGTCGGCGCGAAGGCTCGGAAGCACCTGCGCGGTCGAGGAGAGCGCGAGCGGAAGGCCGATGGCCAGCGAGGCGGCGGCGCTGAAGCCGGCGGCGAAGTAGATGAGGGCGCTGAGGGCGAGGCCGCTCACCGCCACCTGGAGCAGGCCCAGACCGAATATGTCCTGCTTGAGGCGCCAGAGCCGGTTCGGATGGAGCTCGAGCCCGACCAGGAAAAGGAGGAGGACGATCCCGAAATCGGCGATGTGGAGCATCTCCTCGGGCGCGCTGATCAGTCCGAGCCCGTGCGGGCCGACGACGGCGCCGGCGACGAGATAGCCGAGCACGGCGCCGAGGCCGAAGCGGCGGAACAGCATGACGAAGACGAGCGCCGCGCCGAGGATGATGACCCCGTCGCGGAGCAGCAGGGTCGCGGCCTGGGCGCCGGCTCCGGCGGCGGGCTCCATCAGCCGCGCGCCTCCGCCTTCAGAGCGAGCGCCGCGGCCTCGGCGGCGGCGTCGAAGGCGAGCAGGATCGAGGCGTGGCGGGCGGGGACCCGGCGGGCCTCGGCGAAGACTTCGAGGCCGGGCCAGTCGCCCGGGCGCTCGCATTGTCCGGCGAGGTAGGCGGCGAGCGAGTCGCGCGCCGCTGCCAGCTCGGCGCGGGTCCGGCCGACCGCATGGGCGCCCATCAGCGCGGCCGAGGCCTGGCCGAGCGCGCAGGCCTTCACCTCCTGGCCGAGCTCGGCCACCCTGCCCTCCTCGTCGAGCGCGACATCGACGGCGACCCGGCTGCCGCAGACGGGGGAGCTCTTCTCGGCGCTCGCCTGCGGATGCTCGAGCCGGCCGAGATTCGGGATCGAGGCGGCGAGGCGCAGGATGTCGCGGCTGTAGAGGGCGCTGGGCACGGGGGGCCTATAGATCGGGGTTGGCTGCAGCGCCATTCCCCTCCCTTCCAGGGAGGGGGGTCAAGCGCGGCGCCAGGTCGTGCCCTGCGGCCCGTCTTCCAGTAGGATGCCCTGGGCGGCGAGGTCCGCCCGGAGGCGGTCGGCTTCGGCGAAGTCCCTCGCCTTCTTGGCTTCGGAGCGGCGGTCGATTCGGAGCTGAATCTCCTCGGCGCCGAGGCCGAAGCGTCCCGGTTCCTCCCTGAGACGCGGGTCGACCTTGTCGGACGCCGGGACCTCGCTGCCCTGGAACCACTCGACCGGATCCTGCTGGAGCAGGCCGAGCAGGGCGCCGGCCCGCTTCGTCGCCTCGACGTCGCCGAGCCTGGCGAGCTCGGCCAGGCGCGCCAAGGCCAGCGGCGTGTTGAGATCGTCGCCCAGCGCCGCCTCCACCTCGGCGATGTCGCCCTCGCCCCGCTTCGTCACCGGCGGCAACAGGCTTCGGTAGAGGCGATCGAGGGTCGCCTTCGACTGGGCGACGAGCTGCGGCGACCATTCGAGCGGCTGGCGATAATGGGCGGAGAGCAGGGCCAGGCGCAGGGTCTCGCCCTTATGGCCTTCGTCGAGAAGCTCGCCGACGGTGACGACGTTGCCGAGGCTCTTCGACATCTTCTCGCCGCCGGCCATGGAGAGGAAGCCGTTATGCACCCAGTAGCGGGCGAGCGGGGCGCCGTCATGGGCGCAGCGGCTCTGGGCGAGCTCGTTCTCGTGGTGCGGGAAGATGAGGTCGAGGCCGCCGCCGTGAATGTCGATGGTGGTGCCGAGGTGGCGCTCGATCATCGCCGAGCATTCGATGTGCCAGCCGGGGCGGCCGCGGCCCCAGGGGCTGTCCCAGCCGATCACGCCGTCGCTCGAGGGTTTCCACAGCACGAAATCGGCCGGGTCCTTCTTGTAGGACGCGATCTCGACCCGGGCGCCGGCGATCATCGCCTCCCGGTCGCGGCGGCCGAGCGCTCCGTAGCCGGGATCGGAGGGGACGTTGAAGAGGACATGGCCGTCCGCTTCGTAGGCGTTGCCGGTCTCGATCAGGCGGGCGATCATCGCCACCATCTCGACCACCGTTTCGGTCGCCTTCGGAGCGAGGTTGGGGGGCCGGACCCCGAGCGCGCCCATGTCGGCGAGGTAGAAATCCTCGTAGCGGCGGGTGACGACGGCCGGGTCGACGCCTTGGGCGCGGGCGGCGTCGATGATCTTGTCGTCGACGTCGGTGACGTTGCGGGCGTAGACCACCTTGTCGGCGCCGTAGCTGTGGCGAAGCAGGCCGGCGAGGACGTCGAACACCACGGCGGGCCGGGCATTGCCGATATGGGCGCGATTGTAGACGGTCGGCCCGCAGACGTAGAGAGTCACCCGACCGGGATCGCCGGGCTCGAAGTCGCGCTTCTTCCGCGCCTTGGTGTCGTAAAGCCGGATCATGAGGCGTTGGCGCTTTCCGGGTCGCTTGCGGGTGGGGCTCGGCGGTAGCGGGGGTCGGCGGGGGCGCCGCGTCGCCACTCGACGAAATCGACGATCGCCCGGCCGCTGGCGTAGAGCAAAGGATAGCTTCGCGAATTGGCCATCCAGGCCGGCCGCTCCGACTGGGCGCCCCAGATCGTGTCGTAGACGAGGTTGGCGCCGAGATAGAGCAAGGTGGCGAGGATGATCCCCTTCAGCGCCCCGAAGCCGGCGCCGAGCACCCGGTCGACCGGGCCGACCACCGAACGCCGGACCCCGCCGCCGACCTGGCGGGCGACCAGCTTGCCGGCCAGGAAGACGAGGCCGAAAACGAGGGCGAAGGCCAAGACGGCGGCGCCCGAGCGGTCGCCGACCACGGATTCGAGGGCGTTGGTCGCCGGGGTGTGGAGCAATTTGAGGAAGACGATGGCGACGATCCAAGCGGCGAGGCTCAGAACCTCGCCGACAAAGCCCTTCATCGCCCCGCGAACGAGGTTCCAGCCGACCAGGAGGAGAACGATGACGTCGAGCGCGGTCATGCTGCGACTGCTAACGGCAGTTTGCGGCGAGGAAAAGGCTGCTCAGCCTCCCTTGCCCACGAAGCGGACCTGCCGGTTGTCCACCGTGTAGCGAAGTCCGCCTTCTCCGTCGGTGACGAATGCGACCGTGGCCTCCACCAGGCGGTCGCAGCCGCTGAACGTCCATGTCTCGCTCCACGAACCGCGGAAGCGTGCTCCATATACGTCCGGGCCCAGGTCGTCGCTCCGAGCGGCGATTCGCGTGCTCTCGAACCGCAGCTTGTCCACGGCGCATCCGCCCTTGATCGAGTTGAGCTTCGCATAGGCGAATCCGCCCACAAGCAAGAAGAGGTCCTGCTGCAGCGGCAATGCGATGCCCTCGCCCATCGACATCAGCTGAACGTCCAGGCTGCCGTCATTCTGTCGGTAGATGATGAACCGGCCGGGCCGGTCGTCGGAGCAACCGCTCGGCCGGACCACGGACGTCCAGGCGCTGAGAATTTCCCCGGCAACCCTCCGTTGAGCCACCAGCATGGTCAAAAGCGCCGAGGCCGGGGCCCCTACGGAGACGGCCCGGGGCAAGCATCTTCCGTCGGCCCGGGCTCTCTGCCGAAACGCCTCGAGCGCCCGCGGAGCAAGCTCCGCGGTCGACGGAGCAGGGTGCGCGGCCGCGAACTTGTCGACCGTGTCGATCAGTTGCTGCGACTGGGCCAGCGCCACCGCGGGACAACCGGAGGCGAACAGCGCCAATATTCTGAAAGTCGCCCGCATGACATCGCCTCCTGACGACCAGACAAAGCATAGTGCTGACCGAACAGAGCATAATGCTCAAGCGGCGGCAAGGACAGCGAGTCAGCCGCGTCCGAGGAGATGATCGACCAGATCCTTGAGCGTTCGGAAGCCCGACAGCCGCATCCCCCCCTCCCCCTTCACCGAGGCCGGGACCAGCGCCCGGTCGAAGCCGAGCTTGGCCGCTTCCTTCAGCCGCAGCGGACCGTGAGCGACAGGCCTTAGCTCGCCCGACAAAGCGACTTCCCCGAACGCCACCGCCTCGGGCGGCACCGGCCGCTCGGCCAGCGCGGACACCAATGCGGCCGCCACGGCGAGGTCGGCGGCCGGATCGCTGAGCCGGTAGCCGCCGGCGACGTTGAGATAGACTTCGGCGGTCGAGAAGCTGAGTCCGCAGCGCGCCTCGAGCACGGCGAGGATCATGGCGAGCCGCCCCGAATCCCAGCCGACCACGGCCCGCCGCGGAGTCGCGCCGCTGGCGAGTCGGACGGTGAGCGCCTGGATCTCGACGAGGACCGGCCTGGTGCCCTCGAGCGCGGGAAAGACGACCGCGCCGGAGACCGCCTCGCCGCGATGGGTGAGGAAGAGCGCGCTCGGATTGCCGACCTCCTCGAGCCCGCCTTCGGCCATGGCGAAGACTCCGATCTCGTCGGTGCCTCCGAAGCGGTTCTTGGTCGCGCGCAGGATCCTATACTGGTGGCTTCGCTCGCCTTCGAAAGCGAGCACCGTGTCGACCATATGCTCGAGCACTCGGGGCCCGGCGATGGCGCCGTCCTTGGTGACGTGGCCGACGAGGACGACGGCGGCGCCCGATTCCTTGGCGTAGCGGATGAGCTCGCCGGCCGCGGCGCGGACCTGGCTGACGGTTCCGGGGGCGCCCTCGATCAGGTCCGAATACATGGTCTGGATCGAATCGATGACGAGCAGGGCCGGTGGCGCCCCCTCTCCCAGGGTGGTCAGGATGTCGCGGACCGAGGTGGCGGCGGCGAGCTGGACCGGGGCGCCGCCGAGGCCGAGCCGGCGGGCTCGGAGCCTGACCTGGTCGGTCGCCTCCTCGCCCGAAATGTAAGCGACCGGGAGGCCGGCCTTCGCCATCAGGGCCGCGGCCTGGAGGAGCAGGGTCGACTTGCCGATTCCGGGATCGCCGCCGATCAGGGTGGCCGAGCCCGCGACGAGGCCGCCGCCGATCGCGCGGTCGAGCTCGCGGATGCCGGTCGACATGCGCTCGGGCAAGGCGACGTCGCGATCGAGCCCGACCAGCTCGATCGCCCGCCCGCCGCCGCGCAGATTGTGACGGGCGGAAAAGGGCGTCACCACCGCGCCCGAATCCTCGACCAGGGTGTTCCACTCGGTGCAGTCGGGGCATTGCCCCATCCAGCGGTTCTGGACCGAGCCGCAAGCCTGGCAGACGTAGCGCTTCTTGGGTTTCGCCATGGGTGCGGTTCTAGCCGTGGCGGCTGCGAAACGGAAGGGGAACGTTTGTATCCTCCCCATCGCCAGATGGGGAGGGGGACCCCACGCAGCGGGGTGGAGGGGCAATTGACGCAGGCCTCTGCCATCTGCCCCTCCACCACCCTCCGGGTGGTCCCCCTCCCCCCGCTTCGCGCGGGGAGGATAAAATGGAACCCCCTCCCCCTCCCCCGCATTCACTCCTTGCCAGCAATGGAGAGTGTTTTGTTCATCCAGATCCACGCCGACAAACAGATCGACCGCGACAATGCGCGCGACAGCCGCCTCGAGGACCAGATCCGCCAGCGCCTCGCGCGGTTCGAAGGGCGGATCACGGACGTCGAGGTCCATGTCTCCGACGTCAACGGCCCGCGCGGCGGAAATAGCGACATGCGCTGCTCGATCGAGGCCCGGGTCAGCGGAATCGCTCCGGTCGCCGCGATCGACGAGGGCGACACGGTCGACCGAGCGGTGATCGGCGCGGCCAAGAAAGTGGTTCGGGCGCTCGATCACCAGCTCGGCAAGCTCAACGAACGGCGCTAGCGCGCTGAAACGGGGACAGTCACTATTTTCCTTGCACGCGAAGGCGAAGCGACGATGACGGGTCGAGGAAAATAGTGACTGTCCCCTGCCGCCCATGATCCGCGTCGCCAGCTACAATATGAGGAAGGCGATCGGCACCGATCGCCGGCGGCGCCCGGAGCGGACGCTCGAGGTGCTTCGCGAGCTCGACGCCGACGTCATCGCGCTTCAGGAGGCCGACCGGCGCTTCGGGACCCGGGCGAGCGCCATTCCCCTCCACATGATCGACGAGCATAGCGACTATAAGCCGGTCGCCTTCGACGCTCGCGACGGAAGCCTGGGCTGGCACGGCAACGCGCTGCTGGTGAGGAAGAATGTCGAGGTTCTCCACAAGGAGCTTATCCACCTCCCCTCGCTCGAGCCGCGCGGCGCGGTGATGGCCGACATCAGCCTGAACGGCGAGGCGCTTCGGGTGATCGGGATGCACCTCGACCTGTCGGGGCTGTGGCGGCGGCAGCAGGCCCATTACATCCTCCATCATTTGCAGGCTTGCGAGGCGGCGATGCCGGCGGTGCTGATGGGCGATCTCAACGAATGGAGCGTCCGCGGCGGCTGCCTTCGCGATTTCGGCCATCATCTGGCCTTCGCCGATTGCGGCAGGAGCTTCCACGTCCGCCGGCCGGTGGCGAGGCTCGACCGGATCATGGTCACCTCGGGGCTCGGAATTGACGAATGCGGAGTCCACCACAGCGCCGCGGCCAGGAAGGCGAGCGACCATTATCCGGTGTGGGCCAAGCTTCGGCGGCTTTAGCCGTCATTGCGAGCATGGCGAAGCAATCCAGCACGGCCTCCAAAATCCACTGGATTGCTTCGTCGCTTCGCTCCTCGCAATGACGGCTATGCCGTCAGTTGCCGGCGTCGACCGAATTGTTGCCGCCGTCGTCGCTCTCCGTCGGCGCCGCCGAGTCCGGCTTCGAATTCGAGGAACAGCCAGTCGCGCGGCTCGAGCTTGTAGAACATGTCCATGACCTCGAATTCGAGCCCGCCGGGCTGGCTGCTCGAGCCGTTCCACAGCGCCACCACCCCGGACTTCAGCGCGGGATCGAACATGATCAGCGACCGATAGCCGCTGACTCCGCCGCGATGGGCGACGACCCGGTGGCCGGCATAATCGTAGACCCGCCAGCCGAGCCCGTAGGCGGCGGTGTGGACCCGCTCGCGGAACTTGCGCATCCGGCCGAGCTCGCCGGGGGTCCTCACCCGCGGCGGTCTGCACCGCCTCGAGCACTCGCGGCGAGAGCACCGCGGGCTTGAGCGCCCATCTGGGCCTGCATCCAGATGGCGAGATCCTTGATCGTCGAATTGACCCCGCCCGCCGACGGCACCCGATAATAAGGCTCGGCGACTTCGAGCGGCTTCGAAGCCTTGCCGCCGCGATAAGGCCGCGCCCAGCTTCGCGAAGTGACCAGGCGCCTCCCGGCTCATGCTCGCGCCCGCCATTCCGAGCGGAGCGAACAGGCGTTCGCGGACGACGTCGGAATAAGGCTGACCGGTGACCTTCTCGACGATCTCGGTCGCCGCGTCATAGGCGACGTTCTGATAGGCCCAGCAGGTGCCGGGCGAGCAGATCGCGTTGAGCTGGGCGAGCGACGCGCGCAGGAAGCGCGGGTCCATGCCGTCCTCGAGCTTGGAATTGTTGGCGTGGCTGAACAGGCCGAGGCGGTGGGAGAGCAGGTCGGCGACCGTCGCCTTCTGCTCGTTGCCGGCCGGAAGGCGAAGCGACGCCGAATATTTGCCGACCGGCTCGTAGAGCGAGAGCTTGCCCTGGTCGGCGAGCAAGGCGACCATGTCCCCGGCCACGCCCTTGGACAAGGAGGCCCAGCGGAAGACGGTGTCGGTGGTGACCGCCTCGCCGCTTCCGGCGACGGTCTCGCCATAGCCCTTGAGGAACCGGATCTCGCCCTTCTCGACGACTCCGACGGCGAGGCCGATCATGCGCTCGTTGCGCATCAAAGCCTGCAGCCGCTGGTCGAGCCTCTTATAGTCGGCGACGCTGTCGGGCGCGTTCTGCCGCTCCTCGATATTGGCGAGCTGCTGGCTGGAGATGCCGACCTGCGGCGCCTCCGCGGCGCGGCCGCCGAAGCTGAGATGGGTCGCGGCCCAATAGAGGAAAATGAGGAGAAGACCGGCGACGGGCAGGTACAAAAACGGCCGCTTCAGCTTCACTCTCCCGCCCGATACTCTTGGCCGATTCATGGGGGGCCGGCGACGACGCGCCGGCCCTTTACCCGTCCGCCTTACCAGACCCTGATCCGCTGTTCAGGAGGCAAATAAAGCTTTCCGTCGCGAACGTTGAACGCTTTGTACCAGGCGTCGAAGTTGCGGACGACGAGCGGTCGGATCATGCCCGGCGAGTGGACGTCGACGGTCAGCAGCTGCTGGAGCAGCGCGTCGCGATATTTGGTCCGCCAGACCTGGCCGAAGCCGAGGAAGAAGCGCTGGTCGCCGGTATAGCCGCCGATCACCGGCGCCGGCTTGCCCTTCAGCGACGACCTGATAGGCGTCGTAGGCGATGGCGAGGCCGGCGAGGTCGGCGATGTTCTCGCCCAGCGTCAGCTCGCCGTTGACCTTCTTGCCGGGCAGCGCCTCGTAGGCGCCATACTGGGCGACCGATCTGGTCGGTCAGCTTCTTGAACTCGGCGATGTCCTTCTCGGTCCACCAGTCGGCGAGATTGCCCTTGGCGTCGAACTTGCGGCCCTGATCGTCGAAATGGTGGCTGATCTCATGGCCGATGACGGCGCCGATGCCGCCGTAATTGACCGCGTCGTCGGCCTTGGGATCGAAGAAAGGCGGCTGCAGGATCGCGGCCGGGAACACCACTCTCGTTCATCAGCGGGTTGGCGTAGGCGTTCACCGTCTGCGGCGACATGCCCCATTCGCAGCGGTCGATGGGCTGGCCGATCTTGGCGATGTTGCGGCGATATTCGAACTGGCCGGCGCGCGAGCGCATTGCCGAGCGCGTCGCCCTGCCGGATCTCGAGCGCGGAATAATCGCGCCACTTGTCGGGATAGCCGATCTTGGGCGTGAAAGCGGCGAGCTTGACCCGCGCCTTGGCCTTGGTCTCGGGCGCCATCCAGGTCAGGCCCTGGAGCCTGAGGTCCATCGCCTTGATGAGGTTGCGGACGAGCTCGTCGGCCTTCGCCTTGGCTTCGGGCGGGAAGTAGCGGGCGACGTAGAGCTGGCCCACCGCCTCGCCCATGCCGCCGCCGACCAGGCCGGAAGCACGCTTCCAGCGCTCGGGCAGTTGCGGAGTGCCGGAGAGGACCTTGCCGTTGAATGCGAAATTCTCGTCGACGAACGCCTTGGTCAGGAAGGGCGCGGACGCGGCGATGGTGCGGAAGGTCAGATAATCCTTCCAGGTCTCGATCGGCTCGGAGCCGACCAGCTTGGCCGCGCCGGTGAGGGCGCTCGGCTGGGCGACGATCACCCCATCCACGCCACCGAGGCCCGCGGCCCCGAGATAGGCGTTCCAGTCGAAGCCGGGCATCTTCGCCGGCAGCTCGGCCGTCGTCATCGGATTGTAGAGCTTCTCGATCTGGCGGCTCTCGACCCGGGTCCAGTGCGCTTGGGCGATCTTGGTCTCGAGGCCGCAGGATTCGCTCGGCGCGGGCTTCGGGATCGGCGATTCCGGCGAGGCGCAGCATGGTGGCGATGTGAGTCTTGTACTTGGCCTTGGCTTCGACGAACTTCGGATTGGTCGCATCCAGATAATAATCGCGATCGGGGAGGCCGAGGCCGCCCTGGCCGACATAGGCGGAGTAACGCGTATTGTCCTTCAAGTCCTGGTCGACCTGGACTCCGAACGGGGTGCGAACTCCGATCTGGCCGAGCTCGCCGAAGGCGCGGGCGAGATCGGAAGGCGTACGGATCGCCGCGACCCGGTCCAGGCCGGGCTTGAGCGGCGGCGACGCCCTTCGCCTCGATCGCGGCCTCGTCCATGAAGCTGGCATAGAAGTCGCCGACCTTGCGCTGGACGCTGCCCGCGGGCGCGTTCGCCTTGGCGGCCTCCTCGATGATCGTCCGGGTGCGCTTCGTGGAGAGTTCGCCGAGCTCGACGAAGCCGCCCCAGGCCGACTTGTCGGCCGGGATTTCAGTGGTCTTCGACCAGGTGCCGTTGGCATAATCGAAGAAATTGTCGCCCGGATTGACGGCGCGGTCCATTCCGGCGGCGTCATAGCCCCAGTCGCCGAGCTGCGGTTTGCCGGCGGCGTGGCCGGCATGGCGGATCAGCCGACCAGGCCGGTGCGGCGGCGGCAAGGCTGAGCGCGGCCACGCCGCAAAGTGCTATGTGCTTGATCATGTTCGGAAATCCCCACCAGAAAAGGTTGAGCGCGCAATAGCGGCAGACGGGGGATTTGGGAAGGGGGAAGCGGCGGCCGGAACCAATCGCGCAAAACGGGCGCAAAAGCCTCAGGCGGTCGGGACGAGCTCCAGGCGGACCTGGGCGGTGCCGGAACGGACCATCTGGATCTCCTGGGCGGCGCCCAGCGAGACGTCGATCAGCCGGCGGCCGACGAACGGTCCGCGGTCGTTGACCCGGACGATGACGCTTCGGCCGTTGGCGACGTTGGTCACCCGAAGCTTGGTTCCGAGCGGAAGGGTACGGTGGGCGGCGGTGAAGCCGTGGGGATCGAAGCGCTCGCCGCTGGCGGTGCGGTTGCCGGCGAGCTCGCGGCCGTAATAGCTGGCCGTGCCCTGGCCGATCGCCTGGTAGACCTTCTCCTCGGCGGCGACCGGATCGGCGACCTGGAGGCTCTCGTCGAGCGTCGCGACCACTTCCGTCAGGCTTTCGATACGGTCGCCCGCGGCCAGCTCGTCGGCCTGAACGGGTCCCGAGCTCATCAGCCCGACGATGGCGGTAATCACGGCGAATTGAGTGCCGCGGCGGCGCAAGCGCGAAAACAACATAAGCTTTGTGGCCCCTCAGCCTTTCGATGAAAGTCGGGCTAGAGCGCTGAATCTGAATGAGTCCCGGTCGTTACGGCGGCGTGAAACAATTCCGGGATGAAGTGAGCCTGGTTCCTCCCGCCTCGACAACTCGTCGCGAGCCTGCCACGATTCATCGGGTGCGCGAGAAGGAATTACGGCTGGCCCTGATCTGCTACGGCGGAATCAGCCTCGCCGTTTACATGCACGGGATCACCAAGGAGGTCTGGCGGCTGGCCCGGGCGAGCCGGGCGTTCCACGCCGGCGAGGCCGCCGATCCCGGGAGCGAGTCGGTCTATCGCCGGCTGATCGAGGCGATCGCGCTCGAATGCGGGCTCGACGTTCGGGTGCTGGTCGACATCCTCGCCGGGCGCCAGCGCGGGCGGGATCAACGCCATCTTCCTGGCCGAGGCGATCGCCAGCGGCCGCTCGCTCGAGCCGCTCACCGATCTCTGGCTCGAGACGGCCGACGTCGACCGGCTGATCGATCCGGGGATGAGCCGAATGTCGCGGCTCGCCAAGGCGGCCGCGGTTCCGATCGCCTGGGCCTGGTCGTCGCGCCGCGGAGCGCTCGAGCGGACGGTCGAGGCCGAGCATCGCGAGGAGATACGCTCGAAGCTGTCGCCAATTTCGTGCGCGCCCGCTGGTTCGCGCCGCCGTTCAGCGGTCCCGGCTTCACCCGCCTCCTGCTCGGCGCGTTCGACGCCATGGCGACCGGCCCCAAGGGCCCCCCGCTCCTGCCGAGCTACCATCCGCTCGACCTGTTCGTCACCGTCACCGATTTTTACGGTTATTCCGAGCAGCTCCGGCTCAACTCGCCGAGCGAGGTGATCGAGCAGGAACATCGGCTGATCCTCAGCTTCCGGCGGGCCGGGCCGGGGGCCCTCGCCGACGCCGCCGAGCTCACCTTCGCGGCTCGGGCGACGGCGAGCTTCCCGGGCGCCTTCCCGCCCTTCCAGGTCGCCGAGCTCGACTCGGTGCTCAAGGAACGCGGCGCCGCCTGGCCGGGGCGCGGCGATTTCCTCACCCGGGCGCTGCCGCGCCAGTCGGCGCTCGGAACGGCGGAGACGGCGGTTCTGATCGACGGCTCCGTTCTCGCCAACGCGCCCTTCCGTCCCGCGATCAAGGCGCTCCAGAACCGACCCGCGCACGCGCGAGGTCGACCGCCGCTTCGTCTATATCGATCCCAAGCCGGGCGTGCGCTCGGTGCGCCTGTCGGCGAGCGACCATGACGAGGCGCCCGGCTTCTTCGCCACCATCTTCGGAGCGCTTTCGGACATTCCGCGCGAGCAGCCGATCCGCGACAATCTCGAGGCGATCGACCAGCGCTCGTCGACGCATCCGCCGCCTTCGCCGGATCGTCGAGGCGATGCGCCCCGAGGTCGAGGCGGCGATCGAGCGGGCGTTCGGCTCGACCATCTTCCTGTCGAGCCCGACGGCGAAGCGGCTCGCCGCCTGGCGCGCCCGGGCGCAGAACGTCGCCGCGCGCGAGGCCGGCTATGCCTATGCCGCCTACGGCCATTTCAAGCTCGCCGGCGTGGCGGAGGAGGTGGCCGAGCGGATCTTCCAGCTCGGCGGCGGCGGCGATCGCGGCCGCCACGAACGGGTCCGCCAGGCGATCTGGGGCGAAATCCGGCGTCTCGGCCTGGCCGACCAGGATTCGATGACGAAGATGGGGGCCCGGCCCGAGGTCGTCCTGTTCCTGAGGAGCTTCGACGCCGCTTTCCGGAACCGGCGGCTTCGCTTCCTGGTCCGCCGGCTCGGCCAGATCGAGGAGCAGCCCGACCCGCCGCGCGAGGCGCTCGCGGCCGCGCGCGGGGAAATCTATCGACTGATCGGACGCTATTCGCAGGAGCCGGCCGGCGCCGGCGCCGACGTCTATCGCAAGGCGGGGGAGGAACCGGCCGCGGCGCTCGAAGCGCTCGCCGGGGCCCTGTCGCTGAAGGCGGCCGACGACGAGGCCGACGCCCGGCTGACCGCGGCGCTCACCGTCTTCCCCAAGGCCGAGCGGCGAATCCTGATCCTCTCCTATCTCGGCTTCCCGTTTTACGACATCGCCACCCTCCCCCTCCTCCAGGGCGAGGGGCTGGACGAATATGACGAGGTCAAGGTCGACCGGATCTCGCCGGAGGATGCGACGGCGATCCGTTCCGGCGGGGTCGGAGCGACTCTCAAGGGCATCCAGTTCAACAGCTTCGGCGCCTTCTTCAGCCGAGCCTATCGCGAGAACGACTATCTGTGGGGCCGGCTCCACGGCGCCGACCGGCTGATCGACATCACCGTCTCGACCCTGCCCGAAGGCCTGAGCCTGCCCGAGGGCCTCACCGACCGCCTGAAGCGCGAAGCCTTCCGGGCCATCCTCGCCGAGGAACGTCCTCGGCTGGGCGAGATCGAGGCGCTGTTCGACTCGATCGAGCGGGAGGTGGGGTGACGAGGACGAGAAAATCGGTGCCTGGCACCAATTTCGTCATTCCCGCGAAAGCGGAAATCCAGTGCGGCGTTTCCACCGCTCGGACCGTCTTCGAGGCGGCACTGGATCCCCGCTTTCGCGGGGATGACGGCTTGGCGATGGCCGCCCGCTGGGCCATAGAGCATAACAGAAGCCTGGAGGGCGCGAATGCAGTTCCTGAAAACCCTTTTCTGGATCGCTCTGACCGTGGTCCTCGTCCTCTTCGCCAAGGCGAACTGGAACGCCGTCACTCTCAAGCTCTGGGGCGGGCTGGAAGCGGACGTGAAATTGCCGGTCCTCGTCCTCGCCGCCTTCCTGCTCGGCTTCCTTCCCACCCTGATCGTCTACCGGGCGCGGCTATGGAGCCTCACCCGCCGGCTCGAGCCCTCCCAACGCCAGGTCAGCGTCGCCCCGGCGCGGCCGACTCCGGCCCCGGTCGCCGTCGACAATGGCGAGGGCGAGCGGGTCGCCACCGACAGCAAGGTCTGGCCGACCGCATGAGGAGCCCGATCTTCGTCGCCATCGACACGCCCGACCTCGAACGGGCCAAGGCGATCGCGACGCGGGTCAGGAACCATGTCGGCGGGATCAAGCTCGGGCTCGAATTCTTCTGCGCCAACGGCCGCCATGGAGTGCGCGACATGGCGGAGCTCCACCTTCCGATCTTCCTCGATCTGAAGTTCCACGACATCCCCAACACGGTCGGCAAGGCGATCCAGGCGCTTCGCCCGCTCGAGCCGGCGGTGATCACCGTCCATGCCGCGGGCGGCCGGGCGATGATGGAGGACGCCAAGGCGGCGGCGCCGAGCGGAACCAAGGTCGTCGCGGTGACCGTCCTGACCAGCCTCGACGGCTCGGACCTCGACTCGATCGGCCTCGCCGCCGATCCGCACGCCCAGGTCCAGCGGCTGACCGCTCTGGCCCGCGAGGCCGGCCTGGACGGGGTCGTTTGTTCCGGCAACGAAGTGGCGGCGGCCAAGAAGTTGTGGCCGGACGGGTTCTTCGTCGTGCCCGGAGTGCGGCCGGCGGACAGCCATGCCGGCGACCAGAAACGGGTGATGACTCCGCGCAAGGCGCTCGACGCCGGAGCCTCGATCCTGGTGGTCGGGCGGCCGATCACCCAGGCCGAGGATCCGGACCTGGCGGCGAGGGCGATCGAGGCGACACTCTAATATCCTCCCCATGCGAAGCATGGGGAGGGGGACCAGGCGAAGCCTGGTGGAGGGGTAGCTCGCTCAGGCTTCCGCCATTTACCCCTCCACCACACTTCGTGTGGTCCCGCTTCGCGGCGGGGAGGATATTCTAGACACCCTCCCCCCACGCTCCTATCTCCCGCCCCTCAGGAGACCCCGATGAGCTGGCTGAACCGCGTCCGCAACTCCATCCCCTTCCTCCCTAAAAGGGAGACTCCGGAGAATCTCTGGCACAAATGCCGGCAGTGCAACGCGATGATCTTCACCAAGGAATGGGAGGAGAACGATTCGGTCTGCCCGCGCTGCGACCATCACGGCCGGATCGGCCCGCGCGCCCGCTTCGAGGGACTGTTCGATCCGGGCTACACGATGCTGCCCCAGCCCCAGGTGCGCGAGGATCCGCTCAAGTTCCGCGATTCGAAGCGCTACAGCGAGCGGCTGAAGGCGGCGAGGACGGCGACCGGGGAAAGCGACGCCCTGATCAACGCGCGAGGGACGATCGAGGGGCATCGCGCCGTGCTCGGAGTCCAGGACTTCGCCTTCATGGGCGGGTCGATGGGAATGGCGGTCGGCGCCGGCTTCCTCGACGGCGCCCGCGCCGCCATCGCCGACCATTGCCCCTACATCATCTTCACCGCGGCCGGCGGGGCTCGGATGCAGGAGGGCATATTGTCGCTCATGCAGATGCCCAAGACCACCGTCGCCATCGCCGAGCTGAAGGAGGCGGGCCTTCCCTACATCGTCGTCCTCACCGATCCGACCACCGGCGGGGTCACCGCCTCCTACGCGATGCTCGGCGACATCCAGATCGCCGAGCCGGGCGCCCTGATCGGCTTCGCCGGCCAGCGCGTGATCGAATCGACCATCCGCGAGAAGCTTCCCGAAGGCTTCCAGCGCGCCGAATATCTGCTCGCCCACGGCATGGTCGACATGGTCGTCCACCGGAAGGCGCTGCGCGAGACCCTGGCGCGGCTGATCGATTATCTGACGCCGGACATGAAGGCGGCGGCGTGACGCTCTTATCCTCCCTGCCGCGAAGCGGTGGGGAGGGGGACCAGGCGAAGCCTGGTGGAGGGGTAATTGCCGAGACCTCGCCAGCTACCCCTCAACCACCCTTCGGGTGGTCCCCCTCCCCGAGCAAGCTCGGGGAGGATTAGATGGACCGCGCCGTTTCCTCAGATCCCGCCGTCCAGCGCCAGCTCGACCGGCTGGCGACTTTGTCGCCGGGCGCCGATATCCTCGGGCTCGAGCGCATCTCGGCTCTCCTCGCCCGCCTCGGCAATCCCGAGCGGCGCCTGCCTCCGGTCCTCCACGTCGCCGGGACCAACGGCAAGGGCTCGACCTGCGCCTTCCTTCGCGCCGCGATCGAAGCGGCGGGACTGAGCGCGCACGTCTACACCAGCCCCCACCTCGTCCGCTTCAACGAGCGCATCCGGCTGGCGGGACATCTGATCGACGACGCCCTGCTCGCCGCCTTGCTCGAGGAGACGCTCGCGGCCGCGGACGGCATGGAGATCAGCTTTTTCGAGGCGACCACCGCCGCCGCCTTCCTCGCTTTCTCGAGGCAGAAGGCGGACGCCTGCATCGTCGAGGTCGGCCTCGGCGGGCGGCTCGACGCGACCAACGTCATTCCCGCGCCGATCGTGTGCGGGATCGCCCAGCTCGGGGTCGACCACCAGCAATTCCTCGGCAGCCGGATCGAGGATATCGCCGCGGAGAAAGCCGGAATCGCCAAAAGCGGGGTAGCTTTGATCACCCAGCATTATCCCGAGCGACTGGCCGAGCGGGTCGCCGAGGCGGCGGCGGCGGGCGGGGCGATCTGGATGCCGCGAGGCGACCGGTGGGACGCGATCGTCTACCGCGACAAGCTCCATTATCGCGACGAAAGGGGCAAGCTGCAGCTGCCGCTGCCGCGACTCCAGGGCGCCCACCAGGCGATGAACGCGGCGCTTGCCGTGGCCATGCTCCGGACCCAGCGTACGCTGACTATTCGCGAGCCGGCCTTGCGCGCGGCGATCGGCTGGGCCGACTGGCCCGGCCGGCTCCAGCGCCTGGCGCCAGGGCCGCTCGCCGACAGGCTTCCGCCGGGATCGGAGCTTTGGCTGGACGGCGGCCACAACCCGGCCGCCGCCCGCGCCGTCGCCGACTTCTTCCGAGGCCATGTGCCGAGCGACCGGTCTTTCCACATCGTTCTCGGCCTGCTCGCCAACAAGGATATGGCTGGGGTTCTGAAGCCTTTCGCCAACCGCGCCGCCACCCTCCACGCGGTTCCGGTTCCGGGCCACCCCCACCATGCCCCGGCCGACCTTGCCGCCGCCGCGCGCAATGCCGGCCTCAATTCGCTGTCGGCAACGGACGTCGAGGCGGCGCTCGGCTGGATCGCCCGCCACGCCGACCGCGGCCGGCCTCCGATCGTCCTGATCCTGGGCTCGCTCTATCTGGCCGGGGAAGTGCTTCGGGCGAACGGGCAGGTGCCGGCATAAGGCCCGTCATTGCGAGGAGCGAAGCGACGAAGCAATCCAGCCCCACGCCGGAGCCGCTGGATTGCTTCGCTTCGCTCGCAATGACGACTGAGGGATTAGCTCCCCCTCAGCTCCGCGAGCGTGCGCGCGGCCCAGTCGTACATTTCCGATTCCTTGCGGCGCTCCATCTTGTCGAGCCGGCGGGCTCGGCGTTCGGCCTCTTCGAGCAAAAGCACGGCATCGCCGCTCCGGCCGTCGGCGATGAGCAAGGCCGCCTGGCGGCATTGCGCCTCGGCACCGGGCATGCGCTCGCCCAATTCGCCGTAGAGAGCGACGGCGCGGCCGGTCTCGCCCAGAGCCTCGAGGCTTCGGGCGAGGAGCAAGGCGGCGCGGTCATTCTCCGAGGGCGAGGCCGATTCCGGAAGCTCTTCCAGAAGCCGCCGAGCCTCGGATATGCTGCCGGATTCGAGGCAGGCCCGGGCGAGCTTGAGACGCGCGGTGCGGTCCTTGCCCGGGGTCTTGGCGACCGCCTCGCGATAATGGCGAACCGCCTCCCCCCAATGGCCGGCTTCGGCGAGGGCGTCGGCCAGCGCGGTCCGGTTCGACGCGGTGTCGGCGACGTCGACCGCCTCGCGGGCGGCGCGAAGCTCGCGCTCCGGATCGAGCCTCCTGACGGCCGCGGCCTGCACCGCCCTCACCTCGCGCCGCTGGAACAGGCCGGGCAATATCTCGACCACGATATAGGCGGCCGAGCCCGCGATCGGGAGCAGGATGATCGCCCACAGCCAAAGGCTGTTGCGATGGTTCCGGATCAGATGGACCACGCACGCGATCTGGACGAGGATCGTACCGATGAAGAAGATCATCGGGGCTGTTCCGGCTCCCGCGGCGAGTTCGCGGCGGGCGTCGCCCTCCCCGTCCTTGCCCGCGGTGCCGATCGAAGCGTCGATGAGCCCGGCCCGCATCATCAGCCAGAAGAGGATGATCCCGGGCAGAGCGGCGGCGGTGGTCAGCAGGTAGAAGTTCACATAGCCCATCGATTCGACCAGCCGCCCGGCCGTGGTGCCGGTCAGGAAGCGGCCGACGATGCTGGTCGCCGCCGAAATCAGCGCATATTGCGAGGCGGTGAAGCGCAGGTCGCACAGCGCGGAGAAATAGGCGACGACGGTGACTCCCCCGATGCCGCTGGCGATATTCTCGAACAGCATGCAGCCCGCCAGCCCCCAGTTGCTATGGCCGGCCTGGGCGAGGATCGCGAAGGTGAAGTTGGAGACGCCCATCAGGATGAGGCTGATCAGGACCGAGCGCTTCATTCCGATCCGGGTGTACAGGATTCCGCCGATGAAGATTCCGATCAGATAGGCCCAGAAGCCGACGCCGACATCGTAGATCGCGATCTCGTCGTTGGAAAAGCCCATGTCGTCGAGGAGCAGCCGGAGGGTCAGCTGGCCGAGCGTGTCGCCGATCTTGTGGAGGAGGATGAAGAGCAGGACCAGGAGGGCACCCTGCCGCATGAAGAATTCGGTGAACGGCCCGTAGATCGAGCGCACCGCCTCGCCGAGGCCCCGTCGCCGGGCCGGCTCGCGATGGCGTTCGGGTTCGCCGACGATCAGTCCCGTCAGCATCGCGGGCAGAGCGAAGACGGCGCAGGCGAGGTAGGCGGCTTCCCAGCCGACCCGCGCCGCCAGCACGAGCGCGAGGGCGCCGGCCGAAACCGAGCCGATCCGCCAGCCATATTGGGACATTCCGGAGCCTACCCCGAGCTGGCGCGGCTCCAGAAGCTCGATCCGGTAGGCGTCGATGACGATGTCGTAGGTCGCGCCCGCGACCCCCACGAGGATGGCCGCGATCGCGGTCTGGTAGATATTGGCCGACGGATCCTGGAAGGCGAGATTGGCGACGGCGGCGATCACGAACACCCCCGCCACAAGAAGCCATGAGACTCGCTGACCGAGGCGGCCGAGCACCGGAATCCGGACCCCGTCGACGATCCAGGCCCAGAGGAACTTCAGATTGTAGACCAAGAAGGCGAGCGCGAAGGTCGTCACCGTCGATTTGGTGATCCCCTCCTGCGCCAGCCGGGTCGTCAGGGTCGCTCCGATCATCGCGAAGGGGAAGCCGGACGAGACCCCGACGAAGAAGGCCGCGATCGGCGCCTTCTCGGTATAGGGGCGAACCCCCTCGGGCAGGCGGGCGCGCCAGCCGTCGGGCGCGGTAGCGGGGTCGGTGCTCATGACGCCTTGTAGCGTGTCGCGGCCGCCGGGCCAGACCCTAGATGAAGCTTGCCTTCCGGCGGGCGCGGACGCAGTTTCCGAGGCCATGGACATGCCAAGCAGCCTTCGCCCCACCGAGGGGCAGCTCGCCCTCGCCGGAGTGATCGCGCGCGGCGAGAGCAGCCATGGCGAGGCGATCACCAATGTCCCCGCCGCCGTCTATATCGATCCAGCCCATTTCGAGCGCGAGCGCTCGAAGCTGTTCCACCGGCTGCCGCAGGTGATCGCGCCGTCCGCTTTGCTTCCCCGCAACAACATGGCGGTGCCGCACGACGGCTTCGGGCTGCCGCTGCTGCTCGCCCGCGACAAGCAGGGCAAGGCGCACGTCTTCTACAATGTCTGCCGGCACCGCGGCACGAGGCTGGTCGAAGGCGGCGAGGCGCTCTGCGCGCCGCGCATCGTCTGCCCCTATCATGCCTGGTCCTATTCGCTCGACGGCGCGCTCGCCGGAATGCCTCGGCCGGACACCTTTCCGGGCCTCGACAAGACCCAATACGGCCTCGTCGAGCTTCCTTCGTGCGAAGCGGGCGGGCTGATCTGGTTCGCGCGCGCGGAAGCGGACTTCTCGGACGCCAGGTCGCTCGCGCCCGAGTTCGACGCCTTCGGCCTGGCCGGCCATCATCTCTACCGCCGCCGGATCCACGACGTCGCATCCAACTGGAAGCTGATCATGGATGCGTTCCTGGAAAGCTACCACGTCCAGCGGCTGCACGCGCCGACCATCGCCAAATTCTTCACCGACGGGGTCACCGCCGCCGACGCCCTGGGCAGCCACCAGCGCTCCGCGGTCGGCCGGATCGACCACCTCGCCGACATCGACCCTATGGACTGGTCGGCGCTTCGGGCCGTGATCACCTTCGCCTACCAGCTCTTCCCGGCGACGATCATGATCATGAGCCCCGATTACGTGAACTTGATGGTGCTGATGCCGCAGGGCGTCGGCCGCACCCTGGTCGAGGATTTCATGCTCATCCCCGAGCCGCCCTCGACTCCGGAGGAGGAGGACCATTGGGCGCGCAGCTGGGCGCTGCTCGACGAAGGAGTCTTCGGCGGCGAGGACTATCGCGCCGCGGCGCTGGGCCAGGAGGGACTTGCGACGGGGGTGGTGAAGGCGCTGACGCTGGGCACTCTGGAGACGGGCATCAGGCATTTCCACGACCAGGTGACGGCGGCGTTGGCCTGATCATCCTCCCCATGCTCCGCATGGGGAGGATCTTTAAACCTCCTCGTACAAACTCAGCCCGGCGGGCAGCCTCCCCACCCTTTTGCCCAGCAGCTTCCTGTCCAGCGCCTCCAGCGCGCCCTTCAGTACCTTGTCGCTATAGGGCTTGGCGAGGCAGCCGAGGCCGAGGCCGCGCGCCTCGACCGGGCAATTGGCGGTGACGAACAGCACCGGCACCTGGCGGGCGCCGGCGGCTCGGGCGACGTCCATGCCGTCGCCGTCGCCGTTGATCTGGATGTCGCTGAGCACGAGATCGACCTCCTCCTCGCCGAGCACGCGCACCGCGTCGGCGAGGGAGTCGACCGTGGCGACGACCTCGTAGCCGCATTCGCGCAGCAGATGCTCGTTGTCGAAAGCGACGAGCGGCTCGTCCTCGACGATGAGGATGCGGCGGATCGCCCTTTCACGTTTGCCGAACAACATCTAATGCGCGCCCTTGCCCACCGGGGATCGGTTTCTCTGGCGTAACGAGCGCGCCGGGCAACGGTGCCATTGCCGGCGGATCGACTGAGCGCATATTTCCGCCCGTCCGGCTTCTCGAGGAGATTCAAGCTGCCCCCACCCGCCCCACCCAAGGACAGCCCCAGGGACGGCCCCAAGGACGGCCCCAAGGACTCTGGGCGCCCGGACTCGGAGCGCGAAGGTCAAAGGATCGCCAAGCTGCTCGCCCGGGCCGGAATCGCTTCGCGCCGCGAGATCGAGCGGATGATCTCCGAAGGGAGGATCGCGATCGGCGGCAAGGTCGTCGAGACCCCGGCGACCCTGCTCACCTCGCTCCACGGGGTCACGGTGGACGGCAAGCCCGTGAAGGCGCCGGAGTCCGCGCGCCTGTTCCGCTACCACAAGCCGGCGGGGCTGCTGACCACCGAGCGCGACCCGAAAGGCCGGCCCACCATCTACGACCGGCTTCCGCAGGGCCTGCCGCGGGTGATGCCGGTCGGCCGGCTCGACCTCAACACCGAGGGCCTGCTCCTGCTCACCACCGACGGCGAATTGAAACGGCAGCTCGAGCTGCCCTCCTCGGGAGTCGAGCGCACCTATCGGGCGCGGGTCTTCGGCGAGATCAGCCAGGAGCGGCTCGAGGACCTCATCCAGGGCGTCGAGATCGAAGGCATTCGCTACGGCTCGATCGACGCCAATCTCGAGCGCCGGACCGGCCGCAACGCCTGGATCGAGCTGAAGCTCACCGAGGGGAAGAATCGCGAGGTCCGCCGGGTGCTCGAGCATCTCGGCCTCCAGGTCTCGCGCCTGCTGCGCACGTCATATGGCCCCTTCCCGCTCGCCGATCTGCCGGCCGGCGCGGTCGACGAGGTCCGCCAGCACGATCTGGTGGCGTTCCGCAAAGGGCTGAAGGGCGGTAAATCCTCCCCATCGCGAGATGGGGACCGGGACCATCCGAAGGGTGGTGGAGGGGTAAAGGGCACGGGCCGGCGCCAAAGGCCCTTCCACCAGGCTTCGCCTGGTCCCCCTCCCCGGCGAAGGCCGGGGAGGATAAAATGAGGATAATCGCCGGCCAGTGGCGCGGGCGGCCGCTCGCCGCGCCCGCCGGGGAGACGACCCGCCCCACCTCCGACCGCGCCCGCGAGGGCCTCTTCTCGATGCTCGCCAGCCGCCTCGGAAGCTTCGAGGGGCTGCGCGTCGCCGACCTGTTCGCCGGCACCGGCGCCCTCGGCCTCGAGGCGCTGTCGCGGGGCGCGGCGCATTGCACCTTCGTCGAACGGGAGCGGGCGGCGGTGGCCGCGATCGAGCGCAACATCGCCAAACTCGGCGCCGGCGAGCGGAGCGAGGTTCGCGCCGGCGGGGTCGAACGGGCCGCGCCGCCGAGTTAGCCGTTCGACCTCGTCTTCATGGACCCGCCCTACGGGGAGGGGCTGGCGCAGTCGGCCCTCGACCGGATGGCCCGCGACAACTGGCTCGCGGCGGGCGGCTGGATCAGCGTCGAAAAGGGCCCGGAGCCGCTGCTTCTGCCCGAAGCCCTGGCGATCGAGGCGGAGCGCCGCTTCGGCAAGGCGCATGTGCTGCTCCTCCGGCAAATTGCCGGCCCGGGCCCCGTCGCTTAGGGCCGCGACGTGGCGACCCCGGACCTGTCGGCCCTGCTCCGCTCCGCCCGCGAGCTGAGCGGCGCGGGGCGCTATCCCGAGGCCCTCGAAGCGGCCCGGCTCGCGCTTCGCCAGGCCCCCGAGGACATGGACTCGAGGCGGCTGGCGGCGCGGCTGCTCTCACGCCACCCGGCGGCCGCCCGGCCCGAATGGAGCGACTTGATCGCCCGACTCGTCGTCGACCCCGCCATCGACCCGATGATGGTCGCCGCGGCCGGCTGGCAGCTGCAGCTCGCGCCTGGCGGGACCGTCGGCGCCCACGCCGGCGACCGGGCGGCGCTCGCCCGGGCGCTGGAGGCCGATGCCTTCGCCCTCGCCTTGCTCGACCAGGCCTATGTCACCCGGCTCGATGCCGAGCACCTGCTCACCGGGCTCCGGCGCTGGCTGCTTTTGTCCGGCGCATGGCCGGATTTCCCCCGCCTCGTCGCGGCGCTGGCGGCGCAGGCCGGGCAGAATGGCGGCGCCTGGCTGTTCGATGCGGACGAGCGGAAGGCGATCGACATTATTCCCGGCACGGCCATCGCCGCCGCCTACCGGCCCCACGGCGAAGCCGCGCTCGGCGAAGCCTTTACCGATTCGGTGACCGAAGCCGTCGCGGACCAGTATCGCCGCTGGCCCTATCCCGCGTGGAAGCGGGTCACCATCCCGCCTCCACACACCCTTCCGGCGGAGGTCGCGGCGGTCGACCTCGGCCGTCCTTCCGGTCTCCCGGCCGCCGCCGAAATGCTCGTCGCCGGCTGCGGCACCGGCCGCGAGGCCGCGCTCGCCGCCTTCCGCTATCCGGACGCCCGGATCACCGCGATCGACATCAGCGAGGCTTCGATCGCTTATGCCGTCGAGCGATGCCGGGACGGACCTCCGGCCCGGATCGACTTTCGAGCCCTCGACCTCAATCGGGTCGGCGACCTCGGCAAGCGTTTCCACTTCATCGCCTGCAGCGGAGTCCTCCACCACCTCCCCGATCCCGAGGCGGGCTGGGCCGCGCTGGCCGACGTGCTCGAACCGGGCGGGGTGATTCGGGTGATGGTCTACAGCGAGCCCGCCCGCGCCCAGATCCGGGCGGCACAGGCCCTTCTCGCCGACCTGCGCGGACGCCCCGCCGACGGCGACCTGCTGCGCGAAGCCCGCCGCCGACTGATCGCCGCGCCGCCCGGGCTGGTCGAAGGCTCGATCGATTTCTACACGCTGCAGGGCATTCACGATCTGCTTCTCCACCCCCGGGAGGACAGCTTCGACGTCCCGCGCATCGGCCGGGCGCTCGACGCCTTGGGGCTCGAGCTCCTCGCCTTCGACCTGCCCTCCCCCGCCCTGCGCGCCCGCTACCGCTGGGACCATCCCGACGACCCGGCCATGCGCGATCTGGGGGCGTGGGCCGAGCTCGAGCGTCAGGACCCCGCCCTGTTCCGATCGATGCACAAATTCTGGTGTCGAAAGCCGGCGCGCTGAGCTCTCAGCCGGGATAACGCTCGAAGGCCGGAAGCTCGTGCGCAGTCCGCATCCAGCCGATCCGCTCCGCCACCTGGATCTGAGCCGCGGGCGGGATCGCGTCCGGATCGTCCAGAGTGCAGGTCTGGACGTCGATCGTGCCCGGAAAAATCACTTCGTTCGTATAGAAGAGCGCCGTCCCGCACGTGCCGCAAAAGTGCCGGCGCCCATGTTCGGACGAGGCATAGGTTCGGGTTTCCCCCTCCACCTTGAGCTGGTCCTTCGGCACCAGCCCCCAGGCGACCATCGGCGCTCCGGAATGGCGCCGGCAATCGCCGCAATGGCACAGGGCCTGGTGAATGGCCTCCGCGGGCATTTCATACCGCACCGCGCCGCAATGGCAGCCGCCTTCAGGCATAGCTCGTCCTCCGTTTGTTCCATGACGGGATTAACTTGGCCCGAGGTCGGAGGCAAGTCGAATGCCCTCCCGAATGTGGGATGTGGGATGTGGGTCGAGCGCTGGCCCTGCCCCCGGCGCCTTGGCGCCCAAAAAATCCAGGGCCTGCCGGCCCGAGAGAAAAGTCGCGAGATGCCATGACAGCAGACGTCGAGGCGGTTCGAGCCTGTACGCTGAAACACGTTGAACCTGACGGCTTCGCTTGCCCCGGCCCCTTATGTTCCCTACCTCGAAAGCCGTGACTCTCCCGCAGCCCCAGGCCCCCGAGCCCCCCTATCTGCGCGGCCTCAACGCCCCCCAGCGCGAGGCGGTGCTGACGACGGAAGGGCCGGTTCTGGTGCTCGCCGGCGCCGGCACCGGCAAGACCGCGGCTCTGACCGCCCGGCTCGCCCATCTCGTCCACACGAGGCTCGCCTGGCCGTCCGAGATCCTCGCCGTCACCTTCACCAACAAGGCCGCGCGCGAGATGAAAGAAAGGGTCGGCAGACAGGTCGGCGACGCGGTCGAAGGCATGCCCTGGCTCGGCACCTTCCACTCGGTGGCGGCCAAGATGCTTCGCCGCCATGCCGAGCTGGTCGGACTCCAGTCCAACTTCACCATCCTCGATACCGACGACCAGCTTCGCCTTCTCAAGCAGCTCATCACCGCCAACGACATAGACGAGAAACGCTGGCCGGCGCGGATGCTCGGCGGCCTCATCGACCGCTGGAAGAATCGGGGCTGGACCCCCAAGCAGATCGATGCCGCGGAAAGCGAGGCTTATGCCAACGGCAAGGGGGCCGAGCTCTACGCCCGCTACCAGGAGCGGCTGAAGGCGCTCAACGCCTGCGATTTCGGCGACCTCCTGCTCCACATGCTGGTCATCCTCAAGGAGCATCGCGACGTGCTCGCCCACTACCAGCAGCGCTTCAAATATATCCTCGTCGACGAATATCAGGACACCAACCAGAGCCAGTATCTGTGGCTTCGCCTGCTGGCCCAGGAGCGCAAGAACCTCTGCTGCGTCGGGGACGACGACCAGAGCATCTACAGCTGGCGCGGCGCCGAGGTTGCCAACATCCTTCGTTTCGAGAAGGACTTTCCAGGCGCCAAGATCGTCCGGCTCGAGCAGAATTACCGCTCGACGCCGCACATCCTCGCCGCCGCCTCGGGCCTCATCGCCCATAATGGCGGCCGCCTCGGCAAGACCTTGTGGACCGAGCATGACGGCGGCGACAAGGTCCAGATCGTCGGAGTCTGGGACGGGCCCGAGGAGGCCCGGCGGATCGGCGAGGAGATCGAGACGGTCCAGCGCCGAGGCGGCCGAATCGACCAGGTCGCGATCCTTGTCCGGGCCCAATTCCAGACCCGCGAGTTCGAGGACCGTTTCATCGCCATCGGCCTGCCCTACCGGATCGTCGGCGGCTTCCGATTCTACGAGCGCGCCGAGATACGCGACGCCCTCGCCTACCTTCGCATCATCGCCCAGCCCGCCGACGACCTCGCCTTCGAGCGGATCGTCAACACCCCCAAGCGCGGGCTCGGCGACAAGGCGGTCGCCAAGATCCATTCGCTGGCCCGGGCGCAGGGCGTGCCCCTGCTGATGGCCGCGGCGATCATCCTCGACACCGACGAGCTCACCCCCCAGGCGCGGCGCGCGCTCGGCAATCTCGTCGGAGACATCGCCCGCTGGCGCGCGCGCCTCAATGAGCTTCCCCATCCCGAGCTGGCTCGGCTGGTGCTCGACGAGAGCGGCTATACCGCGATGCTCCAGGCCGACCGCTCGGCCGAGAGCGCGGGCCGCCTCGAAAATCTCACCGAGCTGACCCGGGCGATGGAGGATTATGAGACCCTCGGCGCCTTCCTCGAGCACGTCTCCCTGGTCATGGAGAATGACGCCGAGCGCGACACGGAAAAGGTCACGATCATGACCATCCACGCCGCCAAGGGCCTCGAATTCGAGACCGTCTTCCTGGTCGGCTGGGAAGAAGCCGTCTTCCCCTCGCAGCGCGCGCTGGACGAAGGCGGCCAGGCCAGCCTCGAGGAGGAACGCCGTTTGGCGTACGTCGCGATCACGCGCGCCCGGCGCAAGGCCTTCATCTTCCACGCCGCCAACCGCCGGATCTACGGCCAGTGGACCAGCTCCATCCCAAGCCGCTTCATCGCCGAACTCCCCGACGCCCATATCGAGCAGGAGCAGACGATGTCGGGCGGGGAGAGCCTGTGGCGGGCGAACTGGTCGGAGCGCGCGGATCCGTTCGCGGATGTGGCTCGGGGGACGGGGCGGGGTCCGGGCTGGCGAAGGGCGGTGACGGGCGGTTTCGAGCGCGTGCCGCCACGGGTGATGGAGGCGCGGGCGAGCGCGGTCAGCCTCGGCAACCCGGGCCGAGGCGACGTCGCAGTGGGCCAGCGCGTCTTCCACGCCAAGTTCGGCTACGGACTGGTCGCCGAGATCGAAGGCAACAAGCTCGAGATCGACTTCGAGCATGCCGGGCGGAAGCGGGTGCTCGATAGCTTTGTCGACATTGGGTAATTTCACGAATGCTTGACGACGCGTCTATCCCTGCAAGTATCCTGTACGAGGAAACGCGGGAACGATACTTGTCACTTCTGTCACCGCTGTTCTTTCCCTGTGACCCTTTCGGGCATGATATAATCCGTTTTTTCAGTTCACTGCTTCGTGTGTCGGGGATTGAGGACAAAGGCTGGGACCCCTATGCCGAATCCCGTTCGATACTCGAAGACCTTAACTCATTATCGCAACTTCCTCTATCGACTGACCGATTTCCGGACCAACTGACTATCTGGCGCTTGGGACTTCTCCTTTACAATCACATTGTCGAAATGAGTGCCCCGTACGAGGTGCTTGCCAACCTTCTCCGGTTCAGACTTAAGGAAGGATATAGTCCTAATCCATTCTTCAGGTATCTGAATGCAGGCCAAAAAAAACGAGCGGCTAAATTTGGCCTCGGTCCTCGACAAAAAATTGCGATAATTACCGAGCTTTCTGAACGCGCAGACATTGCAGTGGGAACTATGTTGGGCGAGTTCGTAAGGTGGGACCTGCGTAACTCGGTCGCGCATTCCGATTTTATTCTTACAGAGGATAGTTTACGAGCTCGAGGAACAACCGTCGGATCCTCATTTGTGATTCCCATTGAGGAAATCGATAAACTTCTAACGTCAGCTAAAGCATTTATCTCCGCCTTTTTTGTTCTTGAGGAGGGAGCCCGGCGCACATGGGGAAGATGCGCTGGACGGGCTATCCCCTACAACTCACTTTATAAAGGACTGATGGAGGTACTAGCGGATGAAGAGGGCTGCATGAACGGCTTCAAGGTGCATTGGCCTAACGGGGAAGAGTCATTTTACCGGCGCACGCCTAGCGGCATTGATATGGTAAACTGTTTTCTCAGTCTAAAGAAGGAAACAGTCGAGCTATTCGTAGGGATGTACGCACGGCAGCCTGATGTATTCAGCCCTCTGGTTGAACATGGCGAGCAACCTCAATACACCCTTGTCGAAGGAAATTTAAAGGTGCCGCATTGGGACGCGGAAGCTGCAAGAGCCAAACAGCAGCCGCTTCCCGAATTTTCGCTCACTCTCCGTGATCCTTCTTAGGTGGAACTTGGTACCAGCTACGTGCCTGGCACCGAGAAAACCTGCAGCCATACCCCCGGATGCACCGCGACGCTGCCGTGAAGCTTGATCGCCATTCTACCTCACCTATCCAATTCCTCCGCCAGCACCGCCAGATCCTGCCCTCTCCAGACAACTCCAATAATCACCACCTCCCGACCGGCAATGGCATAGGCGATCGTCGCGCTTCGACGGAACGGAATCGTCCGTACCCCCTTACCCAGTCGCTCGCAGGGCGTCCCGCGAGATGGAAAATCATTAAGGCCGAGGCAGCGCTCGATGAGCTTGTTAACGACCCGGTCGGCTGTTCCAGCTCCCGCCTGGCCGGCGATATAATCCCTGATGGCAATCAGATGGGCGCCGGCCCGGGCAGAAAAGACGACCCGGTATCGGCTCAACCGTGCCGCCGTTCCTCGAGGTGGGCGCGCACTTCCTCGACCGTGTAGACCGCCGTCGGATTGGCCTTCCACTCATCGTAGGCTGCGGCCAGCTCCCGCTCTTGCCATTCCTCCAGCGGCGCATCCTGCCGCCTGAACAGCTCCAGCGCCTCCTGGATCACCTCGCTCGCATCGGCGTAGCTGCCGGACGCGACCAGCGCGTCGACGATCTCGGCCAGCTCTTCCGGAAGCTCGATGGTCAGCCGCCTTAAGCCCATTAGCGCGTCCTCACGGCCAATGAGATTAGGCTGTTTGCCGACGTGGTTCAACGCGACCTCCCCATGAGGCTGGAGATTGCCTGATCCGCAATCCTCTGTCGAGAAAAGAAGCGTGTAATCCGTGACTTATGCGAATATCGTATGCGGATTGGCAAATAATCGAATTAGAACGAAGAAAGAACTTTTCTACAACCCACGTCTTGAGTCATAAGCTCATAGATGAGCGACTCGCCCACCGATCCCCTGGCGTTCGACCCCGTCCCCTCCGCGTCGAACCGCCACGACGGCTGGACTCCCGAGCGGCAGCGCGGGTTCATCGCGGCGCTGGCGCAGAGTTGGGATCGTGGCCTGGGCGGCGGCGGCGGTGGGGATGAGCCGAAAGTCGGCTTACGCGCTTCTCAAGCGGGCCGGGCCGGACAGCGGCTTCGCCCGCGCCTGGCGGGAGGCTCGGGCGATGGGGCGGATGAGCACCATCTTCACCGGTATCGACCGGGCGCTCAACGGCACCGAAGTCCCTTATTTCTATGGCGGCCTCCAGCGGCACCCGCCGGGTCCATGACGACCGCCTGCTCGCCGCCGCGCTTCGAGCGATCGAGCGGGCGCAGCGCGGGGAATGGTGAATTGGCTCGCTTCGCCGCAATTCCGCCGACGCGTACCGGCAATTTCGTCACCTTTGCCCGCCGTCATTCCGGCGAAAGCCGGAATCCATGAACATTGCGGCGGGAGTTCGGCTGGAGCAGTGTTCATGGATCCCGGATCAAGTCCGGGATGACGGGCCGGGAGTCCGCGATGACGATTTAAAACACCGCCTTCGCCCCGCCCCCCATCATCTGGGCCCGCACCAACGGCACCGGCGGGCCGCCGTAGCTCAGGAACTTGTCGTGGAACGCCTTCCACGCCGCTCGCCCGCCCCGAGTCCGCGTCCAGTCGTCCCTCAGCTTGCGGATCAGCAGCTTGCCCATCGTGTAGTTGAGATAGGCGGGATCGTACGTCCCCCGCGCGCTCTGCTGCCTCGCATTGCCCTCGTCCTGGTAGCATTGGTCGAGGAACAGGCGGCGCGACTGCTCCTGAGTCATCCGCCCCGTGTGCATCCCGATCGCCGACAAATAGCGGCAGTCGCGGAGCAAAGCGTTGGAGATCTGGCCGATATGGGTCTCGAGGTCGCCGTCCCGCAAACCGGCATCCCACATCATCTCCTCGGTATAATGGGCCCAGCCTTCGGCGAAGGCGTAGCCGACGAAGACCCGGCCGAAGGTGAAGGGCGAACGGTTGGAGTGGAGGAAGTTGAGGAAGTGGCCGGGCCAGACCTCGTGAACCGAGGTGAAGAGCAGGCTCGCCTCGCCCTGGACGAAGCCGGCCTGGACCTCGGCCGGCCAGGACGGATCGGGCGGAGCGATATAATAAACGGACGGGAGGCCCCGCTCATAAGGCCCGGGGATGTCGATATAGGCGAAATTCTGCCGGTTGTAGGGCGGCGATTCCTCGACCTTCGCTTCCTCGGTGCCGGGGATGGAGACGAGGTCCTTCTCCTGGATGAAGCGCTTCAGCCCGGCCAGCTGGGCGCGCGCCGAGGGGACGGCGCCGCCCTGCGGCTTGTTGGCGGCCATCTTGTTCATGCACGCCTGCAAGGTCGCGCCCGGCGCATAGCGGGCGCAGGAGGCGCTCAAGGCGTTCTGGTTGCGCTTCAGGTCGGCGCGGCCGATCGACTCCAGTTCGGCCAGCGGGATATCGACCATCTCGGTGTCGCGGAGCATCTGCGCGAAGCGATCGGCGCCGAGCGCGAAATCCTGGGTGGCGGCCGGCCGCTCGGTCTCGAGCCAGTCGGCGAGGCCCTGCATCGAGCGCGCCGCGTCCCTCGCCGCCCCGTCGAGCTCGCGCTGCAGAGCGGGATCGGCGACCGAGGCGAAGGCGGCCTTGCCGTCCCCGGGATAATATTCGGCGAAGCCGCCGAAGCCCGCCTTGCCGTAATCGATGAAGCTGAGCGGAAGCGGAGTCTTCAGATTGGCCCGGATCTGCCGGGCCGCCCGAGGCACCGCCTTCAGATAGGCGATGAAGGCCCGCATCCGGGTCTCGGCCGGCGCATAGGGGCGGGTGACGTAGACCGACGGGTCGAGCCCGTTGCCCATGTAATAAGCCGGGTTGCGGTGGGGCTGGTCGGCCGTCTCCAGCCAGAACAGGTCGCCTCGGGCGCGGGCGATCAGATAGTCGCGCTCGAAGCGCTCGGTCTTGCTGAGGCGGCGCGAGTCGAACGCCTGGGCGGCCGCGATCGAGGAGCGCAAAAACGCCTCGGCGTTGGCGAGCCCGGTCTCGCTCCAATCGGGAAGCCGCCCGTCGAATTCGTGCTTGCCCTGGTTGACGGCGAAGGCGGGACTGATCCGGAAATAGCCGTCGATGAAGCTCTGCGAAAAGGTCGACCAGGGGTAGGGACTCGCTTGCGCTGCCGCCGTGTCGCCGGATCCGGTGGAGGCGCAGCCGCCGATCAGCAGGGCAAGAGCGGAAGCGGCGGCGAGCAGGGACTTGGACATCGGCGAGTCTCCTCGAAGGCGAGGGAGGGGTTAGCGCTCCGGCGGCGCGATGACGAGAGCGGAGGTTGCGCAAAATCTTCGCAAGGCGGACTCGCTCCTCATCCCCGCGAAAGCGGAGATCCAGCACGGCCGCCGAACTGGATTCCCGCGTTCGCGGGAATGACGGATGGGTTTATGCTCAACGGGCTCCTGCCGGTTGCGCCCCTCCCCCGCCGTCCCTAAGCGCCCCCAATGGCCGACGCGCCCCACCCTTTCCGGATCCGCGATTTCCGTTTCTACTGGACGGCTCGGCTCGGCTCGACCGTGGCCCAGATGTCGATGATCATCGTCATCGGCTGGCAGGTCTACGACATCGCGCGGGAGACGATGAGCCTGGAGAAAGCGGCGCTCCAGCTCGGCTTCATCGGCCTCGTCCAGTTCGTGCCCTTGTTCGTCCTGACCCTGGTCACCGGCTGGGTCGCCGACCGGATCGACCGCCGGATCATCGCCCGGGGTTCGATCGCGCTCGAACTGCTGTGCGCCCTGATCCTGGCGACCCTCACCTATTCGGGGGCGACCACCCTCCCCTGGCTATTCGCGGTCGCCGCACTGCTCGGCGTCGCCCGCGCTTTCGCCGGCCCGGCGCTCGGAGCGCTCGCCCCCAATCTGGTGCCGCGCGAATCCCTGCCTCGGGCGATCGCGCTCAGCTCCATGGCCTGGCAGTCGGGCGCGATCGCCGGCCCGGCGGTGGGCGGCTATCTCTACGCCTGGACCCCGCACATGCCCTATGCGGTGAGCGCCGGCCTGTTCGCACTGTCGCTCTTCTGCATGTTCATGATCCGGCCGATCGTCCGGAGCGAGATCGAGGGTTCGCGCAATCCGTGGCGGCAGATGATCGACGGCCTCTATTACGTCCGCCGCAACCGACTCGTCCTCGGCGCCATCTCGCTCGATCTGTTCGCGGTCCTGCTCGGCGGAGCGACGGCGATGCTTCCGGTCTTCGCGCGCGACATATTGCACTCGGATTCGACCGCGCTCGGCCATTTGCGCGCGGCGCCCGCCGTCGGCGCCACCCTGACCGCCTTGTGGTTTTCGTGGCGGCCGATGAAGGACAATGTCGGCAACAAGATGCTCGCCGCCGTCGCCGTCTTCGGCGCCGCGACCATCGCCTTCGGCCTTTCGCGCAACATGATGCTTTCGGTCGCCTGCCTGGCCCTGCTCGGCTCGGCCGACATGGTCTCGGTCTACGTCCGCCAGTCGCTGATCCAGCTCTACACGCCGGACGCGATGCGCGGCCGGGTGGGCGCCGCCTCGACCCTGTTCATCTCGGCCTCGAACGAATTGGGCGAGGCGGAATTGGGCTTCCTCGCCGCCTTGATCGGACCGGTGGTGGCGGTGGTCGCGGGCGGCGTAGGCGCGATCGCGGTGACCTTGCTGTGGGCGCGCTGGTTCCCCGAGCTTCGCCGGGCCCGAACCTTCGATCCGCCGGACGATTTGCCTCGCGAGGGGGCGACGGCCTAGCCGTCATTGCGAACGAAGCGAAGCGATCCGGGGTTGAGGCGGTCGCGTCTGCCGGACTGGATTGCTTCGTCGCTTCGCTCCTCGCAATGACGGGGCTGAAGCTACCCGGGTCCCCCCGTCCAGATCACCAGCGCGTGGCGCACGCCGCTCGTGACCGGAGTCACCCGGTGCAGCGCCTTGGACGGAAAGAAGCGCGCGCCACCTCGTCCAAGGCTCCTCGTCCGCCCGACCGTGACCGGCATCACCTCGAGATCGCCGCCTTCATGATCGTCGGGCGCCGACAGCTCGACCGACACCGAGCACAGGCGGCTCGTCTGGGCGTCATAGCCGGAGTCGCTGTGCCAGGTCTGGAAGTGCCCTCCCTCGTCGTAACGCAGGATCTGCAGGGGCTCGCCGACCGGGCCGAGGTCGAGTCCGAACGCCTCGCCCGCCTCGGCGAACAGACGGTCGAGGCGGTCGTAGATCCAGCCGGTCCCGGGCCCTCGCGGATGATGGCTCGTGCGGGCCGACCGGACGGAGAGGTCGACCTGGTCCCCGACCCCGGCCCACACCGTTGCCGGAACCAGCCCGACCCGTTCGCCCAAAGCGATGAGCCGGTCGCATTCCGCCTCGCTGAACGCCTGCGGGACATCGTAGATGAGCGCCATCAGCGCACGCTAGCGCGGACGAATGAGAATCGATAGCGGGAGTTGAAGCGCATTTTGGGCAGACCCATTTGAATAACCGGCACCAAGGAGAGCAATAATGAAAGCGGGCAATATCCTCGAGACGATCGGCCGTACCCCCCATATCCGGGTCAACCGCCTGTTCGGCGACGCCGAGGTCTGGGTGAAGTCGGAGCGGACCAATCCCGGCGGCTCGATCAAGGACCGCATCGCTTTGTCGATGATCGAGGATGCCGAACGCTCCGGTGCGCTCAAGCCGAACGGAACGATCGTCGAGCCGACGTCGGGCAATACCGGAATCGGCCTCGCCATGGTCGCCGCGGTCAAAGGCTATAAGCTGATTCTGGTCATGCCGGAGAGCATGAGCCTCGAGCGGCGCCGGCTGATGCTCGCTTACGGCGCCAGCTTCGACCTGACCCCGCGCGAGAAGGGCATGAAGGGCGCGATCGAGCGCGCCAAGGAGCTGCTCGGCGAGATCGAGGACAGCTGGATGCCGCAGCAGTTCGAGAATCCCGCCAACATCGAGGTCCATTTGCGCACCACCGCTCAGGAAATCCTCGAGGATTTCCGCGATTCGCCGATCGACATCCTGATCACCGGAGTCGGCACCGGCGGCCACATCACGGCCTGCGCCCAGATCCTGAAGAAGGAATGGCCGGAGCTGAAGGTGTTCGCGGTCGAGCCGACCTTGTCGCCGGTCATTTCCGGCGGCCAGCCGGGCCCCCACCCCATCCAGGGCATCGGCGCCGGCTTCATCCCCGCGAACATGCACGTCGACGTGCATCGACGGAGTCATCCTGGTCGACCCGGCCGACGCCAAGGACATGGCTCGGCGTGCGGCGAGCGAGGAAGGCGTGCTGGTCGGGATCAGCTCCGGCGCGAGCCTCGCCGCGGTCCGGCAGAAGCTCGACGAGGTCGGCCCCGGCAAGCGCGTGCTCACCTTCAACTACGATACCGGCGAGCGCTACCTCTCGGTGCCGGACTTCCTTCCGGAGGCGTGAACCTCACCCGTCATTGCGAGGCGCGAAGCGACGAAGCAATCCAGTGGGCGCGAGCGCCGCGCTGGATTGCTTCGATTCGCTCGCAATGACGGATCAGCGGCGTCGCCGCGAAATCTCCGTCGCCAGCGCCTCCGCCGCGTCGCCGCGAAGGTCGACGATTCGCGGCGCGTTCATCATCGACGCGCCCGCGGTGTCGATCGCGAGGGTGGCGAGGCCGAGCCGGCGCTGGATGGGCCCGCGGCTGAGGCCCAGCGACTGGACGCTTTTCAGCGGCACCAGCCAGAGCCGCCGGCGCCAGAACCCGCGGCTGACGAAGAGCAGGTCGTCGGCGATCGCGTAGCGGTGGTGCCGCCGCTCCAGGGCCGCCGACGCGCCGAGCAGCGGAAGCAAGGCGAGCAGCGCCGGCGCCCAGGGCTGCCAGTAGGACAAGATTGCGATTACGATCAGCGCCGGCACCAGAGTCGTCGCGACCTTGCGCAGGATATGGCGCCTCGACACCTGCATCAGCTCCGGCGGCGGCGGCAGGCGCAGCGGCGACACCTGGGCCAGCACCGCCTCGATTTCGCTTCGGGTCGCGAACGGTGCCGCGCTCTGGTGGCCGCTGCGGTCGGTGCCCGAGCCCAAGGTCTGGAAGGACAGGCCCGACCAGCCGAACAGGCCTCGGACCGGACCGCCGCTGACCTGGGCGAGCTGAACCCGGCGGCGCGAGATCACCGCCTCCTTGCGGGTGAACAGGCCCTGCTCGCGGCGCAGCCGCTCACCTTCCAGCGAGAGCCGAAAGCCGTAGTCGCGAGCGACGGTGCGAAGCACGCCGGCAATCGCCCCAAAGGCCGCCGCCACCAGCAGCACCGCCGCGATCGCTCCGAAGGTCCAGCGGGCGGGCAGATATTCGTCGACCAGCCCGACCCAGCGGGCGGGATCGTAAATGTCGAAGGGCAGGAAGCGGTCGAAGGTCTGCAGGAACGCGAACAGGCCGGCAATGTAGACCAGGGAGAAATTGAACAGCCCGAACAGGATCAGCCGCGGCGGATCCATGGCGAAGAGGATTTGCGGAGCCGGCCCTTCCGACCCCGCCGAGCCGGCGGCGGCCACGGCGCCGTCGCGGCCGGCGCGGACCGTTTCGCGGAGGCGGTGCGCCTCCGCCAGCGAGACGCTGTCGAGCAGCCCTTCGTCCTTGCCGCCCGCGCCGGTCTCGATCCGAACCTTGGCGAGGCCGAACAATCGGGCGAGGAAGGTCCGCTCGATATCGACGTCCTGGACCCGGTCGAACGGGATGCTGCGCCGGTTGCGGTTGAAGACCCCGCTCTCGATGACGATCTCGGCCGCCCCGACACCATATTTGAAGCGGCGCCACACCAGCCATTTCACCGCCAGCAGGGCGATTCCGAGCCCGGCGGCCAGATACAAGGCGTTGGTCAGGCCCGTCTTCGACGAGAAAGCCAGAGCGGCGGGAAGCGCGAAGAGCGTCTGCGGCGCTTCCTTGATGAACCGGAGCGCGATCGTGGCCGGATGGAGACGGCGGTCGGCGCCGTCGCTCATGCCGGCTCCTCGCGGATCCGGCCCCGTATCTCGTCGCGCATCCGCTCGGCGGTGGTCCGGGCGAGGCCCGGCAGGACGATCTGGCTGTGCAAAGTGCCGGCGGTGTGGAGGACGAGGCTGCAGATTCCGAAGGCGCGCTCGAGCGGGCCCTGGCTGACGTCGATATGCTGGACATGGTCGAGCGGAACCACGGTTTGAACCCGAATCCAGACGCCACGGCGGACCTGCAGCTCTTCGTCGTCCATGCCATAGCCCCAGGCACGATAGCGTCGCGGCGGGGCCAGCAACGCCAGATAGAGCAGGATCAGCAAGGCCAGCCCGAGCAGCAGGCCGGACGGCAAGTCGGCCAGAATGGCGAGTGCGACCTCGCCGGCGGCCGCCGCCGCCAGCACGAAGCCGCCCGCCATGGCGCCGCGGATTTGCATCAACCGAAGAAGTCCCCGGTCCATCGGCGTCAGCGTCATCGTTTCCATGGCTCAACCATAAGACGCCCCTATGCTATGCGTCCACCATGTCGCCGCTCCAACAATCGCTGATCGCCTTCACCCTCGCCGCGGCCTTGCTCACGCTCACTCCGGGCCTCGACACCGCGCTGGTGCTTCGGACCGCCGCCGCCGAAGGCGCCCGGCGCGCCTTCGCCGCGGCGCTCGGAATCTGCCTCGGCTGCCTCGCCTGGGGCGCGCTGGTCGCGGTCGGCCTGGGAATGCTGCTCCAGGCCTCGGAGCTCGCTTACCTGGCGCTGAAATGGATCGGCGCCGCCTATCTGCTCTATCTCGGCGCCCGGCTCATCTTGATCCCCCGAGGCAAGGCCGAGGCGGTCCAGCCGGCGGCGCGGGCCAATTGGTTCGCGCGCGGGCTGTTGACCAACCTCCTCAACCCCAAGGTCGGCGCTTTCTACGTCTCCTTCCTGCCCCAGTTCATCCCGGCCGGCGCAAGCGTGGCCTCGACGACCCTGCTTCTGGCCGCGATCCATTGCGCGCTCGGACTGCTCTGGTTCGCTCTCCTGATCGGAGCGACCCGGCCGCTGGCGAGACTGCTGCGCGACCCCGCCCTGGTGCGCGGCCTCGACCGGGTGACCGGCGGAGTGCTCATCTTCTTCGGGCTGAAGCTGGCGCTCGGCCGATCCTGACGGCCGGCGGCGAGGAACCCGCCTATCGGCGCAGCGTTGAGGCTCCGAAACAAAGCGGAGACATTACAATGACCGAGCCCGTCCGCGAGCGCGAGACCACCATCGTCACCACCGATTCCGGTGGCGGAGGCGGCGGCACGATCATCGCCGTCGTCCTTCTGATCGCGATCCTCGCCCTGCTCTTCTACCTGTTCGGCGGCCAGCTCATGGGCGGGAACGACACGAAGGACGTGAAGGTGGACGTCAACGTCCCCGCGAAAACCAACTGATCCGGCACCCTGACCGGCAATCCGCGGAAGGCGCGGTCGGGCCTTCCGCCTGTAACCATGGAGAGTGAAATGACCGACCCCGATCGCGAGCGAGAGACGGTGCGCGACACCGAGCGAACGACCATCATCCAGACCGACTCCGGCCGCGACCGCGGCGGCGGCGGAGTCCTGCTCGCCGTCGTCCTGATCCTGGCGCTTCTGGCCGTGCTCTATTTCGTGTTCAGCGGCGGCTTCAACCGCGCCGCCGACGGTGTGGGAGTCAATGTCAACGTCGAGACTCCCAAGGTGGAAATGCCGAGCATCGACATGCCGGACAAGATCGAGGTCAAGGTGCCGGACAAGATCGACGTCACCACCGACGGAGGCGGCAACAAGGCGGAGTAAAGGCTCGGCGGCTGAATGGCGGCTGACAGACCCATTCAGAGATTCACAAACCGAATCAATGCATAAGCACGGGGTCGGTCCAATGGATCGACCCCTCGAGTTGCGTAATGAGGGAGGGGCCGGCGGTCGAAAGGCCGCCGGCCCCTGATTGTCCTCCCCGCGGGGAGGATAAATTTCCAAGGCTCAGTAGGCGGTTCGGGCCAGTCGCCGCGCTTCGAAGGGAGCGGCGCCCCGGCTCAGCCCTACCGGCCGAAGCACCGCGGCGACCGGCGGGCGATGGGCGATCGAAAGGCCGGCATGGGTCGCCATCACCGCCGCCTCGGCGATGCTCTTCACCCCGAGCTTGGCCATGATGTGGGCGCGGTGCATCTCGACCGTGCGAACGCTGATCCCAAGCTCGTGAGCGACCGTCTTGTTGGAGCGGCCCCCGAACAAAGCGAGCGAGATGTCGAGCTCGCGCGCGGTCAGCCGGGCAAGCCGGCTCTGGGCGACGCGCCGCGCCTCGCCTTGCTCAAGCGAGGCTTCGAGGGCGTTCCAGGCGGGAATCAAAGCGGCGGCGAGCTTCGTCGCGTCGACCGGCTTTTCCAGAAAATCGAGCGCGCCGAGCTTCATCGCCTGAACGGCGATTTCGACCTTGGGCGCGGCGCTCATGGCGAGGATCGGCCAGCCGGTCTCACGCGCCACGAGCGCGGCCAGGACGTCCAGACCGTCCTTCGCATCCATGTCGAGCAGGATGCAGCCCGGCATCAAATGGCCGAGTATCTCGAGAAACTCGCCCCCGCTTCCGAAAGGCCAGGCCTCGGCGCCGATCGACGCCAGATTGATCGTCAGAGACCGCCTCGTCTCGAGGTCTCCATCTACCACATAGATTGTGCGTTGGTGCGACATAAGCCCGTTCCCCACGGCCAAAAAAACACGGCCACGCACGTCAAATGTCTGAGTTGCATGGTTAATTCACAACCTAGGAGAACTACTGTGAACCGTGGGTGACTAAAATCGACCAAGTATCTGGCATTGTGGACCTTTTTTCAAAGGGGGCGACCTGAAAATAGGTCCAGAACGACATAATATAGGTTAATTCCCCGAAGGACTTGCGGGGCCTGCAGCCCCGTAAAGTCCATGCCGAATCACGGTACCAATACCGAAGTACAAGTCCGATCTGAGCCCTTCGCCCGTTAACCATTAAGCTCCTCCCCGTACCGGCGATCGGCCGGTGCGTGTAAGGCGTTTGGGGGCGAACGGGGCCGTGGAAGTCAGTCAGATCTTCAGTGGGAATGCGCTCGGCGCGCTCGACGAAGAAGGCCGCGTTCGTCTCCCCCCTTTCATCTTGCGGGAAATAGCACGCCACGGTGACGAGGGCCGGGTGATGCTGGGGGTCCATGAAAGCGACCCATGCCTGACCGGCTACGGTTCGGCGCTGCGGCCACGGCTCGAGGCCGAGCTCGAGCGCCGCCGGCTTCGCGACGAGGCGCTTGGAATGACCTCGTACGACCATCATGCCCGCGCCCGGCGGACCTTCGGCCTGGTCGAGGAAGCAAGCTACGACGAGGCCGGCCGAATGACCCTGCCGCCGCTGGCTCGGCGCCGCGGCGGGCTCGGCCGCACCATATTGTTCGTCGGCGCCGGGGCCCATTTCGAAATCTGGGATCCGTCGCTGGCCATGGCCGAGGGCGACGAAGAGCTGCGCTACCTCGCCGAGTTTCGGCTCGAGGACGGCGCCGCCACGACATTCGACGAGGAGGAGAAAGAGGGATGAGCCTGTTATGCGCGCTGGGTGGCCACGAGGCGGGAAGCGGCGAAGTCTATAATGGCGGATATTATTTCGCCCGCTGCCGGCGCTGCCGGCGCGACATGATCCGCAGCGGCGCCGCCTGGCAGATGGTGCCGAGCGGCCACCAGGTGGTCTGGCGGAGCGGACGGAACCAGCATTCGGTCGAGCCGAGCTTCGCCGGAGTCCTTCCGATCCTCCACCGCGACTCCAATCTCCCCGCCGTCCGTCCCCCTTTCGCCTCGTGGAGCCGCGACATCGTCCGGCTGCGGCGTCCCCCCGCCGCCACCGCCGCGGCTTCGGCCGCGGCGGTGCTCGAGAAGGAGGAGACGCCTTATCCGAAACTGCTCGTCATCGCCGCTCTGATCGGTGCCGGCCTGCAGCTGATCTTCAGCCTCGGCTCGGGGCGAAGCCTGGGCTGACGTCCGGCGACCGGACCCTTGCGCTCGGAAGCGCATTCTGCGCCTTGTCGAAGGCAAGGAGGCGCCGAGCGAATGAAGCCGATGGGCGAGGAGCATCTGGCCCTGTTGAGGCGCCATATGGTCGAGATCGTCGACATGCATTTCGACCTGGCGAGCGACGAGCTCGGCAAGGAGGCGCTCGAGCCGAAGCTTCGGACGGCGCTCCTGCGCGTGCCGCGCCATCTGTTCGTGCCTCACCAGCTCGCCGTCGCCGCCTATCAGGACACGCCGCTTCCGATCGGCTTCGACAAGACCATTTCCCAGCCCTTCATCGGCGCACTGATGCTCGACCTGCTCGACCTCGTTTCGGGCCAGCGCGTGCTCGAGGTCGGCACCGGGCTCGGCTGGCAGGCGGCGGTGATGACCGCCCTGGGCGCCCGGGTCTGGAGCGTCGAGATCGTCGAGGAGTTCGCGGAAGGCGCGAGGCTGCGCCTCGCCGCGGAAGACCATGAGGTCGAGATAAGGGTCGGCGACGGCTCGCGCGGCTGGCCCGAGCATGCGCCCTTCGACCGGATCCTGGTCAGCGCCGCCGCCCCCGCCCCGCCCCACGCGCTCGGCGACCAGTTGGCGCCCGGGGGGCTCATGGTGATCCCGCTGGGCGGCAAGGATTTGCAGCAGCTCAGCGTGGTGACGAAGGCGGCCGACGGCGCGCTGGCGGTGCGGAACGTACTTCCAGTCCGCTTCACCCAGCTCGAAACGGCGATCTGACCCCGTCATTGCGAGCGCAGCGAAGCAATCCAGCGGAGCCAAGCGCCGTGGCTGGATTGCTTCGTCGCCGCGCTCCCCGCAATGACGGCCCTACCCAAATCCCGCGCAAGCGCCTATCTGCCCCCCTGTCCCCGACAATCTACGACGGCGCCGCCCGCCGCGGCCGCGCGTTCCCGGAGTTCGAAATGAGCCAAGCGGCTGTCCCCGCCCAAACCCGCGACGGCCCGCAAGCGGCGCTGGAACGCCGTACCTTCGCGATCATCTCGCACCCCGACGCCGGCAAGACGACCCTCACCGAGAAGCTCCTTTATGCCGCGGGTGCGATCCACGAGGCCGGGGAGGTAAGGGCCCGCGGCGACCGCCGCCGAGCCCGCTCCGACTGGATGGCGATCGAGCAGCAGCGCGGCATTTCGGTGACCTCGTCGGTGATGACCTTCGAGCGGTCCGGAATCCTCTTCAACCTGCTCGACACGCCCGGTCACCAGGATTTCTCGGAGGACACCTACCGGACCCTGACCGCGGTCGACAGCGCGATCATGGTGATCGACGCCGCCAAGGGCATCGAGGCGCAGACCCGGAAATTGTTCGAAGTCTGCCGGCTTCGCAACATCCCGATCATCACGTTCGTCAACAAGGTCGATCGGGAGGGCCTCAGCCCGTTCGCCCTGCTGGACGAGATCGCCGAGACGCTCCAGCTCGACGTCTGCCCGCGCAACTGGCCGGCCGGCATGGGCGGCCTGTTCCACGGCCTCTACGACCTCGCCGCTCACCGCCTGCGGCTCGCCGACCGGAGCGAGGGCATCGCTCCGGCCGAGAGCGTGAAGCTGAGCGGACTCGACGATCCCGCGCTCGACTCCGCGCTTCCGGCCGCCGCCGCCGAGAGCCTTCGCGAGGAAGCCGGCCTCGCGCAGGCGGCCTATCCCGAATGGGATCTCGAGTCCTTCCTGGCCGGCGATCTCACGCCCGTCTATTTCGGGTCCGCGCTTCGCGAATTCGGCACCGGCGATCTGCTCGACGGCCTCGCCGCCTTCGCTCCGCCGCCGGGCGCCCAGCCCGCCCGTTCCGGGCCTGTCGCCCCCGACGAGCCGCGCTGCTCGGGCTTCGTCTTCAAGGTCCAGGCGAACATGGATCCCAACCATCGCGACCGGGTCGCTTTCCTCCGCATCTGCTCGGGGAGCCTCCGGCGCGGGATGAAGCTCGCCAATCCCCGGCTCGGCAAGTCGATCTCGATCCAGAACCCGATCACCTTCTTCGCCCGCGACCGCGAGCTGGCCGAGCTGGCCCGCCCCGGCGACATCGTCGGAATCCCCAATCACGGCACCTTGAGGGTCGGCGACACCCTCTCGGAAGACGGCGACATCGCTTTCACCGGCCTGCCCGATTTCGCGCCCGAGATCCTTCGCCGGGTCCGCCTCGACGATCCGATGAAGTCGAAGCAGATGCGCCGCGGCCTTCAGGACCTCGCCGAGGAAGGCGTGGTGCGAATCTTCAAGCCGGCGATCGGGACGGGCTGGATCGTCGGAGTCGTCGGAGCGCTCCAGCTCGACGTTCTGGCGACCCGGATGGAGGCCGAATACGGGCTGAAGCTCGGCTTCGAGCCGAGCCCCTGGGAGATCGCCCGCTGGATCGAGGCCGCTCCGGCGCAGATGAAGCGCCTCACCGAAAGCCTTCGCCCGAGCCTGGCCGAGGATGCCGACGGCGCCGCCGTCCTGCTCATCCGCAACGACTGGGAGCTGGGCCGCTTCCAGCAGGACTGGCCCGAAGTGGAGTTCACCGCCGTTCGCGAGCGGCATTAGCAGCGGCGAGGCCGTCCTTGCGAGCGAAGCGAAGCAATCCAGTGCGGCCTCGGACGCCGGCTGGATTGCTTCGTCGCTGCGCTCCTCACAATGATGGGGACTCGTGCTTTACGCCTTCTTCACCCCCTCCGCCGCATAAGGCCCGCTTCCAAGGGCGGGTGAATAAATGCTGCGCGTCTATGCCTGTATCACGGGCGAGCATGATTTCCGGCTGGTGCTCGTCGCCGGCACGATCTGCCTGCTCGCCGCGTTCACCGCTTTCTCGATCTTCGAGCAGGCGCGCCGCGCCGAGCGGCGGGCCAAAGCCTGGACGGCGCTGGCCGGCTTCGTCGCCGGGACCGGCATCTGGGCGACCCATTTCGTCGCCATGCTCGCCTACCGGCCCAATTTGCCGATCGGCTACGACCTCCAGCTGACCCTGCTCTCGATCGCCGCGGCGGTGCTGATCACCGGCGCCGGCTGGACCGCCGCTTTGCGCGGCGGCCGCTTCGGAACCCTCTTCGCGGGGACCCTGATCGGCGTCGGCATCGGCACCATGCACTATATCGGAATGGCGGCGGTGAAGCTGCCCGGCCGCTTCGCCTGGGACCAGACGATGGTCTCGGTCTCGCTTCTGCTCGGGATCGCGCTCAGCGCCGCCGCTCTGGCCGAGCACCGGCGAAGGCCCCAGCTGCTGCCGTGGCGGCCGGCCTTGCTCTTCACCCTCGCCATTTGCGGCCTCCATTTCACCGCCATGGCGGCGGCGTCCATCTTCCCCGATTCCCGGATCGCCGTGCCGCCCGCGGCGATCGACTGCGAACGTCCTGACCCTGGCCGTGGTCGCCATGGCCCTGGTCATCCTCGCGATCGGCTTCCTGATGGTGCTGTTCGACCGCAAGCTCGCAAGCAACGCGATCGAGGAGGCCCGGCGGCTTCGCACCTTCGCCGACGCCGCGGTCGAAGGGCTGGTGGTGATCGACGGCGAACGGATCGTCGACGCCAATCGGAGCTTCCTCAGGCTCGCCGGCTTTCAAAGCGTCGGCGACGCGCCCGAGCGACTTTCCGACCTGCTCATCGAGGTCAATCTGGCCGCCCTCTCCATGGCTCTGGACTCGCCCCCGGCCGAATGCCGGCTGCTTCGCGCCGACGGCGAAAGCCGCGAGGTCGAGCTGCTGCTTCGCCCGCTCGCCTGGCGCGGGACGGAGCTGCGAATCCTCGCCGTTCGCGACATTTCCGAGCGCAAGGAGGCGGCGGAGCGAATCGCCCATCTCGCCTTCACGATTCGCTGACCGGACTCCCCAACCGCGCCGTCTTTGCCGAACATCTCGCCCAAACCGTCGCCAAGGCGGCCGAATCCGCCGATCACGTCGCGGTCCTGTGCGTCGACCTCGACGGCTTCAAGGCGGTCAACGACATATACGGCCACCCGGCCGGCGACGCCCTGCTGGTCGCGGCGGCGCAGCGGCTGCGGTCGGCGGTTCGCGGTCATGAGCTGGTCGCCCGCCTCGGCGGCGACGAGTTCGCGGTCGTCCAGGCGGGCGGCGAGCAGCCCGGCCATGCCGGACTCCTCGCGCAGCGCGTCGTCGCGGCGCTGGGCGAGCCGTTCGCGATCGGCGCCGGACACGGTGCGGATCAGCGCCAGCGTCGGAGTCGCCCTCTTCCCCGCCGACGCCGCCGATCCGGAAAGCCTGATCAAGAATGCCGACATGGCCCTCTACCGCGCCAAGGCCGAAGGCCGAGGCACCGCCCGCTTCTACGAGGCGGCGATGGATGAGGCGCTTCGCCAGCCGCCGCCAGCTCGAGGCCGATTTGCGCCAGGCGATCGGCCGCGGCGAGCTCAGCGTCCACTATCAGCCGCTGGCCGAGATCGAGAGCGGCTCGATCCTCGGCTTCGAGGCGCTGCTGCGCTGGACCCATCGGCCATCTCGGCGAGATCGGACCCGCGACCTTCATCCCGCTCGCCGAGGAGAGCGGCTTCATCCTCAAGCTCGGCGAATGGGTGCTTCGCGAGGCCTGCGCCGAAGCGGCGCGCTGGACTCCGGCGCTCAAGCTCTCGGTCAATCTCTCGCCGGTCCAGTTCACCCAGGGCGACCTCGCCGCCGAGGTCGAGGCGATCCTCGTCGAGACCGGGCTCGATCCGACCCGGCTCGAGCTCGAGGTCACCGAGGGGCTGCTGATCAAGGACGCGGACAAGGCGGTCGCCATCCTGGAGCGACTGAAGGCGCTCGGCGTGCAGATCTCGATGGACGATTTCGGCACCGGCTATTCGTCGCTTGAGCTATTTCCGGATGTTCCCGTTCGACAAGGTCAAGATCGACCAGAGCTTCATCCGCGACATGATCGACAATCCCGCAGGCGCGCGCCATCATCCGCTCGGTGATCGGCCTCGGCCAGGGCCTCGGAATGCCGGTGGTCGCCGAAGGCGTGGAGACCGCCGCCCAGCTCGACGCGCTCCGCGCCGAAGGCTGCGACCAGGTCCAGGGCTATCTGGATCAGCCGGCCCGGCCCGATCGCCCATTTCGAAGGCGTGGTGATGGACCGCGGGGCGGAATCGGGCGTGGCGCGCAAGCAGGCGGACTGGCCTCGGCCCCGCCGCGAAGCGGCACCCTAATCCCCTTTCTACGTCGCGCCTTTGCGCCTTTGCGCTTTCTCTCAAAAAACAGTCGGGCACGTCGCTTGAAGGGAAGGCGCTGGAGGCTTCGGCGTCGGGTCCGCGCTTTGCACTCGGTCGGAGTCTTTCGCCTGCCGGTCGGCCGCCTCAGCACCCGGTTTTTAAGAGAAGGCGCAACGGCGCAACGACGCGACGTAGAAAAGTGAACAAGAAGGGATGCCCGCTTCGCGGGAGGCGGAATTCGGGCGCGCGGGTGCGTCCGCTGGAGACGGGGGAAGAAACGGCCGGCGCGTCTTTGCCACGGGCACCCGGGGCTGGACGACTTGGTTTGCTTTCGTTCGTTATTCGAAAGCGTCCAGACTTTATGTCGAAGAGCCGCCGGGTCCCGTTGCCTCGCTCTGCGAGGCTATGGTGGCACCGGCGCCGCCCCTTGTGGGGGGCGGTGCCGCCGTTCGGTGCCTTGGGCAGGCCTTCGCGCTTCCTTCCGTCCGGGGTCGCTGGCCCCGATTTGGAGGAGACCTTCGGGCCGAAGCCTTCGATCCTCTCCTCACGCCCTAAGCCCGGGCGCCGGCTCTTCACGCTCGTTGCCGCTTCAGGTCCTCACGGAGGACAATCGCTGTCACGGCTCTTCGGGTGACGCGAGCTCAAACGTTCCCGGATGACTTCGCGCCGGCCGCCGGCCTCAAGGCGAACCCCAAAGCCGATTCCCGCCCTCGCCGGTTGATCGGGACGACTCGGGCAGGGTCGGACATGGCATAAGTATGAGAACAAGTCAAGAACATACTCGATTGGCAAGTCCTCCGGCCCGGCTTATGCTGGGCGACGATGCGACCCATTCTTCTCGCTCCGGCCGCCGGCTTCCTGCTCGGAGCGGCGGCGCCCCCGGTGTCCTTCACCCCGGTGTCGCCCGAATATGCCGAGGCCGCCGGCGAATATCGGCGGCTTTGGCAAACCGAGGGACCGCGGATCGTCGCGGCGATGGAGGCCGCGACCGGCCTCGCCTTCCCGGCCGAGCGCGTGGACGTCATCGTCTCCGAGGGCCGGCCGATGGCGAGCTTCGACGGCCGCACCCTCCGCCTCCGTGCGAGCTACTCGCCCGCCTACAAGAAAGCGACGCTCGCCCACGAGATCGGCCACCGCCTCGCCTTCACCCTGCCCCGCGGCTCCGGGCTCGACGACCACCGCCTGCTCTACCTCTTCCTCTACGACGTCTGGTCCGACCTTTACGGCCGCGCCTTCGCCGACCGGATGGTCAGCATCGAACGTCGGATCGGCCCCGCCTACGAGGCCGCCTGGACCTGGGCGCTGGCGATGAGCCGGGAGCAGCGCCGGGCGCGGCTGGCGGCGCTTCGCGCGCAGTCGACGGCGAGCCTGACCGCGCCGGACAGCGGCCCAGGATCGACAGGCCGAAGCGAGCCCGGCCGACCGCAGCAAACGCCGAATTCGG
>CAWKJG010000004.1:1307500-1468026 GCA_963850005.1 uncultured Alphaproteobacteria bacterium | reverse complement strand
ATCGTCTCGCCGGCGTCGGCGGCGGTCGCCCCGGCGAGCGCGGACGTCGCCAGCAACAGGCGGGTGCGATGACCACGGTGCAACATAGAGCCCCCCGGAGAAATCGAGCCGAAGACGCCACGGGGATCGATTAGAGTCAATCGGGAACAAGTTGTTATTCGAAGTTTATTTACGTCTGTTTTGGATTAGACTATATCTTTATTTGGCTTATCTGCAGGCGCCCGCCGACTGCCCCGCCTCGGTCGCCGCTCCGGCCAGGGGCGCGAACCCTCTGATCCGAAAAGCCAATTCCGGTAATTCCCGGATAGTGTCGCTTTCTTGCAACAGCCGGGCTTGATCTCTCGGAGCGGATGAACCAAATGGGGTTCCCGGCGTTCGGATCAGGCTTCGTAAACCCTTCTGGGGCACCAAGGAGCAACGGGTTTTCAATCGCCTAAGCCATTTCCTGGGTAGACAGCCTCGGAGTGGCCAATTAGGGAGAGCCCGAAATTCGAGAAGATCGGACTCGAGTACGAAGGGAGAAGCTAGCGTGGGTTTCAAGGGACTAATTGCTGCGACCGCCTCGGTTGCTTTGATGACGGCGCCGACGATGGCGGCGGCGCAGGCGACGACGAGCGCGGTTGCTTCCGCCTCGAACGCGCGCGAGATCGCGCCGGCGACCGAGACGGTTGACGGTGAGCAGCTTCGCGGCGGCTTCATCATTCCGCTGATCGCGCTCATCGCGATCATCCTCGGCATCTGCGCCGGGACGAACGCCTGCGGCGGCGACGACGACGACCTGCCCACCAGCCCGTAAGGGTTCGGCTGGCCAGTCAGCCCATCTTGATCTTGGCCGGATGAAGACACTCTTCATCCGGCCATTTTCTTGTCCTGCGCCGGAGGCCGCCGTGGCGCGTGAAAGGTCCGGCCCGAGCCGGCTGTCTTTTGTCCTCCCGCTCGCGGCCCTCCTGCTCGGCGCCGCCGGGGCCGGGGCTCAACCCGCGCCGCTTCCCGCTCACACCGCCGCCTCGACGACCCTTCGGCAGGACGATCTTCGGGTCGCTCTCGTCGCCTACCGGCTGGCGCTCGCCGGAGCCCCCTTGTGCACCGAACGCTATCCGCTGACCGGCCTGCTCTTCCACCATCTCGCCGAATATGAGCCGAGCGACCGGCCGCTGATGGTCGCCCGCTACGGCCTCGACCGCGGGCCCGGAGTCCTGACGGTGCTCGCACAGACGCCGGCGGCCCGGGCGGGGCTGGTCGCCGGCGACGTCCTGCTCGCGGTCAACGGCCGTCCGCTGCCGACCGGCGCCTCGGTGGCGGCCGAGCCGAAACGGGAGAAATGGCGCCGGCTCGCCGACGAGGCCGAAGCCGAGCTCGAGACCGCGCTCCGCGGCGGCCCCGCCGACCTTCGAGTGCTTCGCGAGGGGCGGGAGGTGCAGCTTCGCCTCGGCTCCCTGCCCGCCTGTCTCGGGCGGGTCCGACTCGCGCGGTCGACCCAGGTCAACGCCTTCGCCACCGGCCGGACCGTGGTGATGACTCTGGCCATGCTCAAATTCCTGAAGAGCGACGACGAGCTCGCCGTGGTCCTCGGCCACGAGCTCGCCCACAACATCTTCCGCCATCCCGCCACCCGAAGCGAGGAGGGCATCTTGCGCGGCCTCGGCCTCAAGGCGAGCGCGATGTGGAAGCGCGAGGAAGTCGCCGACCGCTTCGGCCTCAGGCTGATGGCGGCGGCGAATTACGACCTCGACTCCGCCATCCCCTTCTGGCGCCGCTACCTCGGCAAATACGACTGGTTCCCGCAAATCTTCCGAAGCCACCCAAGCCTCGGCGCGAGGGAGCGAATCGCCGCCGAGGAGATTGCGGCGATCCGGAGGGAGAAAGCGGGGCCGTAAAATCCTCCCCATGCAGAGCATGGGGAGGGGGACCGGGCGAAGCCTGGTGGAGGGGTGAATGGCGAGGCCTCGTCAGCTACCCCTCCACCACACTTCGGGTGGTCCCCCTCCCCATCTTCGATGGGGAGGATTTTCACACCAAAGTCCTTAGCGACCACAGCTCCGGAAAGGCCCGCTTGCCGAGCGTGGACTGAAGATAGGCCACCCCGGCGGTGCCGCCCGTCCCCCGCTTCAGGCCGATGATCCGCTCGACCGTCACCACATGCTTGTGCCGCCAGCCGGCGAGCGAATCGTCGATGTCGACCAGCTTCTCGGCGAGCTGGTAGAGCGCCCAATGAAGCTCCGGCGCGCGATAGACCCGGGCCCAGGCGGCCTCGACCGCCTCGTTCGGCCGGTAGGGCTGGCTCCAGTCCCTCTCGAGCACTTCGCCCGGCATTTCGAGGCCGGCCCGCGCCGCGGCGGCATTGGCCTCGTCCCAAAGGCTCGGCTGGTGAAGGGCGTCGAGCAGGGCCGCATAGGGTTCGCTGCCCTCGTCCTGGAATTTGAGGTGGCCGCCGTCCTTGAGGCCGAGCCGGTATTCGAACTCGCGAAACTGCGCCGACTGGAAGCCCGAGCTCGAGCCGAGAACGGCTCGGAAGCTGCTGTAATCGGAGGGCGTCATCGTCGCCAGAACGTCCCAGCTCAAGGTCATCACCGCCTGGATCCGGGAGATTCGGGAAAGCGCCTTGTGGACCTCGATCAGCCGGTCCTGCCGGATCATCTCGCGCGACAGCTTCAGCTCGTGGACGATCTGCTTGAGCCACAATTCCTTGGTCTGGTGGATGATGACGAACAGCATCTCGTCATGATGGCTGGAGACCGGATGCTGGGCGGACAGCAATTGGTCGAGCGCGAGGTAACCGCCGTAGGTCATCGAAGCGGGTGTGTCGGTCATGGTCGGGTCGTACAGGCAAAGGCCGGCCCGCAAAAGACGGTTGGCAGCGCGATCGAAATGAAGGATTATCGCCGCCGGGGCGGGCAGACAGGCTTTTGACATGCCGCAGCCGACGCGCCCTTCACCATCCCTCCGGATCGCCTGGCCCGGCATTGCACTGGCTTTGCTCGCGGCGTGCGGCGGCGGCGGGGGAGGCGGCGCGCCGCCTCCGCCTCCGCCACCGCAGGCGAACCGCCCGCCCGCCTTCACGTCGGCCGCCGCGGTCGGCTTGCCCGAGAACAGCGCCGGCACGATCTACCAGGCGGTCGCGGCGGACCCCGATAACGACGCGCTCACCTTTTCGCTCGCCGGCGGCGCGGATCAGGACGATTTCCGGATCACGGCCGCCGGCGCCCTTTCCTTCGCGGCGCCGCCCGACTTCGAGGCCGCTTCCGACGCCGATTCCAACAATATCTATCTGGTGAGGATCGGAGTCAGCGACGGCCAGACCAGCGCGGTGCTCGACCTGATTGTGACCGTGACCAATGCCGGTCCGGACGCTTTCCGGGTCACCCGGGTCGGCACGGGCTTTTCCGAGCCTTTGTTCCTCGCGCCGGTGCCGGACGGGTCGGGCCGGGTCTATGTCGTCCAGCGGGGCGGGCGCATCCGAATCCTCGATCCGGGTACGGGCACCGTCGCCGCGACTCCCTTCCTCGACGTTGCCGGCCAGATCGCAACCGACGGCGAGCGCGGCCTGCTCGGCCTCGCGACCGCCCCCGATTTCGCGGCGAGCGGGGCGTTTTACGTGTTTCTGGTCAACACCGGCGGCGATATCGAGATCCGCCGTTACCGGACCCTGGCCGGCAACCGCGACGTCGCCGATCCGGCGACGGGCGACGCGATCATCGTCATTCCCCACCCGACGTTCAACAACCACAATGGCGGCTGGCTCGCCTTCGGGCCCGACGCGATGCTTTATGCGACCGTCGGCGACGGCGGCGGCGGCGGGGACCCGGCCAACAACGCGCAGAACACCAACGTGCTGCTCGGCAAGATGCTGCGGATCGACCCCTCGGCCGACGCCTTTCCGACGGATCCGGCGCGCGATTACTCGATCCCGCCGGGGAATCCGTTTGCCGGCGGCGGCGGGCGGCCCGAAATCTGGGCCTACGGCCTGCGCAATGCCTTTCGGGCGAGCTTCGACCCGGCGACCGCGAATCTGTGGATCGGGGACGTCGGCCAGAACAGCCGCGAGGAAATCGACCTGATTCGGCCGGGCGACGGCGGCGCCAATTTCGGCTGGCGGGTGATGGAGGGGACGATGCCGTTCAACGGCACGCCGTTACCGGCCATGGTCGCGCCGGTCGCCGAATATCTGCGCGGCGGCGGTGCGAGGCAGGGCAATTCGGTCACCGGCGGCCATGTCTATCGCGGGCCCGTCGAATCGCTTCGCGGACACTATGTCTTCGGCGACTTCGTCAACGGCAATCTGTGGTCGTTCCCGATCGCTTTGGCCAGCCTCGGATCGACCCTGGGCAGCGACCGCTTCATCCTGCGCCGCGCCGATTTCACGCCCAATGCCGGCGCGATCAACAACATCAGCAGCTTCGGGGTGGATCTCGCGGGGAATCTCTACATCGTCGATTTCGACGGCGAGATATTCCGGCTCGGGCCCGCCTGAGCGGGGCCCCAGTCCCTCAACCGTGGGTTGCGAAGGTCGAGGACCGTCCCGCCGAATCGAAGGCGAAGACCTGGTAGCGCTGGCGGACGTTGTGACCGATATCCATTCCGGGCGCGCCGGCCGGCATCCCCGGCACCGCCAGGCCCTTGATGCCCGACCGGCGCGAAGCGATCAGCCGCTTGATGTCCTCGGGCGGCACATGCCCTTCGACGACGACCCCCTGGATGAGCGCGGTGTGGCAGGACTGAAGCGCCGCCGGAACGCCCTGGGCCTTCTTCACCGCCGCCATGTTCGGTGCGTTGACCACCGGCAGCTTCTTCCCGAACGCCGCCTCCACCCGTTTCGCCCATTCGAGGCAGCAGCCGCAGCCCGGGTCGCGCCACATCACGTAGCCGGCGGGGGCGGCCGCCTTCGCGCCGGCCGGGAGCAAGGCGGTTGCCGCCGCCGCTCCGATCAGGCCGACCATCTGCCTTCGGTCGATAGTTTCCGGTCCCATTTACAAACGCTCCGCGCTCGAGACGACGTCGGCGGCCCGCAACGCCGCCAGGATCCGCATCAGATGCTGCACGTCGTGAACCTCGATGTCGAGATGGAAGGTGTGGAAGCTGCCGTCGCGGCTGGCCTGTTCCATCGAGACGATGTTGGCGCCGTGGCGGCCGAGGATCCCGGCGATCACCGCCAGCGAGCCCGGCTCGTTCTTGATGACGATGCACAGACGCGCCGTTCCGCCGTCCGATTCGTCGCCCCAGGCGAGGTCGAGCCAGTCGGCGTCGACCCCGTCGGCGAGGCTGTCGCAGCCGATGACATGGACCTCGATCTCGGTGCCCTCGCGCCTCAGCCCGACGATCCGGTCGCCGGGAATGGGGTGGCAGCATTCGGCGAGCTGGAAGGCGACTCCCGGAGTCAGGCCCTTGATCGAGATGGCGGTGCGCTGCGGCGGCGGCTTGACGCCCTCCTTGCCGGTCGAGCCGGGGATCAGCGCCTCCATCACCGCGACGTCGCTGACCCGCTTCAGGGCGATCGCTTCCATCAGCGCGGCGTCGTCGTGGAAATGGAGCCGCTTCAGGGCCTCGGCGATCGCTTCCCAGCCGAGCGGCTGGGGCAGGCGCTGGACGATCTCGTCGAAGATCTTGCGGCCGAGCTGGACCGTCTCCTCGCGCTCCTTCGACTTGACGAAGCGCCGGATCTTGGCCCGCGCCTTGCCGGTGACGACGAAGGCGAGCCAGCCCGGCTGCGGATGTTGCGCCTTGGAGACGAGGATCTCGACCTGGTCGCCATTTTCGAGCGGGGTCCGAAGCGGCATCACCCGGCCGTTGATCTTGGCGCCGACCGTCTGGTCGCCGAGATCGGTGTGGACGGCATAAGCGAAGTCGACCGGGGTCGCGCCCTTGGGCAGCTGGATCAGCTCGCCCTTCGGAGTGAAGGCGAAGATCCGATCCTGGTACATCGCCATTCTTGTATGCTCGAGCAGCTCCTCCGCGGTCGCCGCATGCTCGAGTATCTCGAGCAGATCGTCGATCCAGGGATGCTGGGCCGACGCATCCTCCTCGTCGCCTTCCTTGTAGGCCCAGTGGGCGGCGAGGCCGTGCTCGGCGGTCGCGTGCATCTCCTGCGTTCGGATCTGGATCTCGATCCGCATCTGCTCGTCATGGATGACGGTGGTGTGGAGCGATTTGTAGCCGTTGCGCTTCGGGGTCGAGATGAAGTCCTTGAACCGTCCCGGAACCACCGGCCAGCGCTGGTGGATGAGGCCGAGCGTTCGGTAGCAATCCTCGACCGTCCCGACGACGGCCCGGAAGGCCATGACGTCCGAGAGCTGCTCGAAGCTGACGTGGCGCTCCGCCATCTTGCGCCAGATCGAGAAGGGATGCTTCTCGCGCCCCTGGACCTCCGCCTCGATGCCATTGACCTCGAGATGGGCGCGAAGGCCGCGGCCGATCCGGGCGATGAGGTCGCCCTCGCCCTTGTGAAGCTGCTCGAGGCGGCGGGAGATGGACGCATAGGCGTCCGGCTCGAGCTCGCGGAAGGCGAGGGTCTGCATTTCCTGCATGAACTCGTACATTCCGATCCGCTCGGCGAGCGGGGCGTAGATATCCATCGTCTCGCGGGCGATGCGCTTCCTCTTCTCCTCGCTGGCGATGAAGTGGAGCGTGCGCATGTTGTGAAGGCGGTCGGCGAGCTTGACGAGCAGAACCCGGATGTCGCCCGACATGGCGAGCAGGAATTTCCTGAGATTCTCCGCCGCCCGCTGGCTCTCGCTCTGCGCCTCGATCTTGCTGAGCTTGGTGACCCCGTCGACCAGCCGGGCGACATTGGCCCCGAACAATTTCTCGATCTCCTCGGGAGTCGCCACCGTGTCCTCGATCGTGTCGTGGAGAATGGCGGTGACGATCGTCTCGTCGTCGAGGTGAAGATCGGTGAGAATTCCGGCCACTTCGATCGGGTGGCTGTAATAAGGATCGCCCGAGGCCCGTTTCTGCGAGCCGTGGGCCTTCATCGAGAAGACGTAGGCGCGGTTGATCATCGCCTCGTCGGCGTCCGGGTCGTAGGCCCTTACCTTCTCGAGAAGTTCATATTGTCGAAGCACCGCACCAACATGGGGTGGTGCGGTGCTGCGACGCAACACTAATCGGGAATCCAGTTGCTTTTACCACCGTCATTGCGAGCGGGCGAAGCAATCCAGTCCAGCCTCCGAGTTCGGACTGGATTGCTTCGTCGCTTCGCTCCTCGCAATGACGGTCGGGCGAAGACACGCTGCGCTTTAACGTGCGCGGGCGTTGCACTTTCCAAGCGCGGCGGAGTCGAGCGGCTGGCCGCCGACGGTGAAGCTGCGCAGCGTTCCGACCTCGCGGGCCAGCGCGGAACAGTCGATTGCGGGGCGGCTGTTGCCCTGCGGCGCGATGCAGCCGCCGGCGCCGCATTTCCAGACGATCTCCTTCACGATCAGCCGGGCCGCGGCCGGCGGAGCGGCGGGCTCGGCTCGATATTGCGTCCCGGCGAAGGCGGCTGAGCCGAACAGCGAGACGGTGAGGAAAAAGGCCAGCATCGAGGAGGTGAGTTGCCGGGTCATGACGGGCTCCTTTTCAGTTGCGATGTGCAACCTAATAAGGACTTCAGTTTCAGTTTGCAACTGGAAAATTGTCCCTTATGTTACGGCGGTGAAAAAAGCTAAGGTCTCTCGATGAGCCGTGCCGAGCAATTGCGGGAGGTGTTCGCCGATTGCGGCATCTCCGCCGCCCTCGAGGTGGTGGGGGAGCGCTGGTCGTTCCTGATCCTGCGCGGCGCGTTCAACGGCCTCAGGCATTTCGAGGAATTCCAGACCAATCTCGGGATCGCCCGCAACATCCTGTCCAACCGCCTCGGCCGGCTGGTCGAGCACGGCATCCTCCGGCGCGATCCGGATCCGGCCGATCGCCGCAAGGTCACCTACCGGCTGACCGAGAAGGGGCGGGATCTGCTTCCCGTCCTGCTCTCGCTCCGGCAATGGGGCGAGCGCTGGATTTCGGGCCATCCGAGCAACCCGGTGCTGGTCGACCGCTATACGAGGAAGCCGATCGCGCCGATGACCGTCCAGTCCGCCGACGGCCGGGAGCTCAGCCTTCGCGACATGGAGTGGGTCGACCGCGACGATCTCGACCGCGAGACGGACGCGGCCTAGCCGGCGGCGGCGGGATCGTCTCCCGCCGGGCCGGGCGTGAGGTCCGGCCGCAGAATCATGCCTCTCCTTATTGTCTTTATGTCCGCGCTGGTGTCAGGCAGCGCCCGGCCCCCTCCAACCGGAAGATCGAAAATTGTCGGCCAACGCGAATGACGCCCATTCAGTCAGGGGAGGGCGGCTGGCCTTCAACAGCGGCCTCAATCTGGCGACGGGCCTGCTCGTTCTGCTGCTCAACCTGCTGTTCGTGCCGCTGCTCATCCACGCTTTCGGCACCGAGCTGTTCGGTATCCTGGCGGTGACCTGGATGGTCCTCGCCAATCTGGCGTGGCTCGACCTCGGCTTCAGCCGCGCCGCGGCGCGCTTCGTCGCCCAGGAGCTGGCGGCGGGACGTCCGGACCGCGCGGCCGCCTGGACTTGGACGGCCGTCCTTACCCAGACGTTGATCGGCTGCTGCGGCGCGGCGCTGCTGTTCCTGCTCGCTCCCAGGATGGTCCACTGGCTCCATGTCACGCCCGACCGGCAGGCGCTCGTCACCGTCGCCCTTCAGCTGTTCGCCTTCGCGGTGCCGCTCGACCTGGCGACGCGATCGATGACCGGCGTGCTTCAGGCGGGACAGCGATTCGGCTTGATCAACGCCCTGACCTTGTCGACCACCTTCGGCACCTTCGCCGTCTACGGCATCGGCATCCTGAACGGCGCCGATTTCGCCTTCGTGATCTATGGGCTGTTCGCGCTTCGCTTCCTCATCCTGGCCGCCACCTACGTCGGCGCCGTCACCGTCCTGCCGAATCTGAAGTCGCCGCCGGACTTCGCCTGGATCACGACCAACTACCGGGCCCACGCCTCCACCATGATCCGCTTCGGTTCCTGGGTTTCCCTGACCGCCTTTCTCGGCGTGCTCCTCCTCTACTTCGACCAGTGGCTGATCGGATTCGTCCTGGGCGTGGCCGTGCTGCCTTATTATGTCGTGCCTCTGACGCTCCTCAACCGGCTGGCCATCCTTCCTTCCAGCCTCACGGCGACCTTGTTCCCGGCCTTCAGCGCCTTGCAGGCGCAGTCGGACTGGCCGCGGATCGAGAATTACTTCCTTCGGTCGAACCGCTACATATTGATGGCGCTGATCCCGATCCTGTTCGTGCTTTACGTCTGGGGCTGGGAGATTTTCCGGCTATGGATCGGCCCGCAATTCGCGGACCAGGTCGAGCTGCCGCTGCAAATCCTCATCTGCGGCTTCGCCGCTTCCCTGCTCGCCCCGATATCCGGCTCCCTTCTGGAGGCGAGCGGCAAGCCGGATCTGCTGGCGAAGCTCTACATAGTCGAACTCCCGTTCAACTTCCTGATCGTGCTGGTGCTGACCAAGCAGTTCGGAATCGTGGGCGCGGCGATCAGCTACACGATCCGGGCGCTGATCGAGACGGCCGTGCTGTGGATCGTCCTTTACCGGGTCCTGCCCTTCTCGGGCGCGCGCCTGACCCGGCAGACATTGCTTCCGATGCTCCCCGCGGTGGCCATCGCCGGCGCCGCGGCGTGGCTGCTCGACGAAGGGCGGCTCGCCAGCACCGCCGCGCTCGTCGGAACGCTCGCCGTGCTGGCCGCATACGGGCTGTTCGCGGCCATCTTTTTGCTGGACGATCAGGATCGCCATATGCTCAGGGCTTTGCGCCGCCGCCGCCGGCAGGGAGATTAGCTCACATGAATTTGAAGGTTGCGAGGTTGCTCCACCGGCTGCTGTTGCTGCTGGATCGGATGGGCCTCGCGAAGCTGCCGCCAGTGCGGTGGGGCCGATCCAGGATCCAGGCGGTCACCGTCGATCTGGCGGGGATCAAGCTGCGCATGCCCAAGCGGTATCTCGACCATTTCGTGGCCCATGCCTACGAGCCGATAACGCAGGCCTCGTTCGAGGATCAGCTTCGCCCCGGAATGGTGGTGATCGACGTCGGGGCCCATATCGGCTATCTCGCGGTGCTGTCCTCGAACCTCGTCGGCGAAAGCGGGCGGGTTCACGCCTTCGAGCCGGCCGTCGAGAACCTTTCCTACCTGAAGCACAATGTGGCGCTGAACAACCGCCGCAATATCGAGGTCTATCCGTTCGCCGCGGGCCCGGAGCGTGCTCAGCGCAGCTTTCACATCACCGGCGCCAGCGACTCCCACGGCTTCCATCCCCATCCGATGACGGCGACCGTCGAGACGATCGAGGTCACCCAGGTCGCCCTCGACGATGTCGTCACCGGACGAGTCGACGGGGTCAAGATCGACGTCGAAGGGGCCGAGTTGAGTGTGCTCGACGGGATGGGCAGGATCATCGAGGAAAACCCGGGCCTCGTCCTGTGGGTCGAATGGATGCCGGCCTGCATGCGCAATGCCGGCTACGATCCGGCCGCGCTGCCGGAACGGCTCCGAAGCCTCGGCTTCGACAATATCGAGGTGCTCGACGACCACGGGAACAGGCGCCAGCCGGTGGATGAGGTGTTGCCGCGGGTCCGTTCGGGGGAACTGCCGACCGGCTGGTATGTGAACCTGCTGGCCCGGCGCAGCGGATGAAGGTCGTCTGGGTCTCTCATACCGCGGGCATGCTCGGGGCCGAACGGGCCATGATCGAGGGCGTCGCGATGCTGAGGGATGCCGGAATCGAATGTCATGTCGTTCTTCCGACCGGACAGGCCGTGGCCCCGGGCTGGCGGGCGCTGGGCGTGCCCTTCAGCCTGATCCCGCTCCCCTGGTGGATGAGCCGGAGAAAGCGCGACATACCGCGGTCCTGGGCCCGCCTGCTGTACCGACTGCCGAGCGCGAGGCGCGGGTTCAAGGCCCTGTTCGCCGAAGTGAGGCCCGACATCGTCATCACCAACACGCTGGTCATCCCCTTCGCCGCCTTCGCCGCCAGGATGGCCGGAATAAAGCATGTCTGGCACATCCATGAATATGGCGACCGCGGACTGGGATTCTCCTTCATCCTCGGCCGGTTCTTCAGCCTGAAGCTGGTCGACCGGCTGTCCGACAGGGTGATCGTCAACGCCAAGGGGGTCGAGGCGCATTTTGCCGGACCGATCGCGCCGGGCAAGCTTCGCTTGCTCTATTACCCGCTGGAAGCGCCGCCGGTCCCGGCCGTCAGGCCCGCCGCCGAGAATTTTCGCCTGGTGATCATGGGCAGCCTGTCCCGCAAGAAGCGGCAGGAAGACGCCATCCGCGCGGTGGCGATTCTCGTCCGGCGCGGCATCCAGGCGCGTCTCGCGATCGTCGGCCCGGCGGATTCGGAAATCCTCCGCTACCTCGGCGGTCTGGCCGAGGCGCTGGGCGTCGCCGGCGCGGTCGACTTCGTCGGCGAGACCGACTCTCCATTCGACTTCTTCGCCGCCGCCGACGTCGCGTTGATATGCTCGCTCGACGAGGCATTCGGCCGAGTCACCGTGGAGGCAATGAAGATGGGGACACCCGTGATCGGCGCCGACAGCGGCGGGACCTCGGAGTTGATTTCCGACGGCTTCAACGGCCTGCTCTTCGAACCTGGCAACGTGGAGGATCTCGCCGACAAGATCGAGCGCCTGGTCCGCGACCCCGAGCTCCTGCGGCAAATGGGCGACAATGCCTGCCGCTGGGCGCGCGAGACCTTCAGTCGCGACAAGTTCGAGGCACACCTGCTGGGCCTCCTTCGCGAGACTCTCGCCGAGGGATAGACCGCTTCAACGACAAGGCACCGGCGGGAGCCGAGTCATTGCGAGCGAAGCGAAGCAATCCAGTGCGGCCTCGGAGTCCCTGGATCGCTTCGTCGCTTCGCTCCTCGCAATGACGGATCAATCAAGGCCGATCATGCTCCAGGCTGGCGCGGTTTCACCGCCAAGGGCAACGACTCGAACAGCTCCGGCTCGCCCGGCCGCCGCGCGCCTTCGATCTCCAGGATCCGGAACTTGGTCGCCACCCCGCCCGGCGCCGAGAAGCCGCCGCTGCGGCCGTCGGCGGCAAGCACCCGGTGGCAAGGCACGACGATCGGCACCGGGTTGCGGCCGAGCGCGAGTCCGACCGCCTGGGCGGCGCCCGGAGCGCCGATGTCGCGGGCGATGTCGCCATAGCTTCGAACCTCGCCGCACGCGATCCGCCGAGTCGCCTGCCAGACGTTGCGCTCGAAGGCCGAGCCCTCCGGATCGATCCTGATGTCGCCGAGATCGGTGCGGTCGCCGGCGAGCAGGCTGACGATTTGCGCGATGGCCGCGGCCGCGAAGGGCGGCGGCTCGGCCTCAGCGGCGCCGGGGAAGCGCCGGACCAGCGCCGCCCGAGCGCGCTCGTCCGAGGCTTCGGGCAAGGCCGCGCCAACGACAAGGCCGCCGCGCCACACGAGGGCGCAGCGGCCTATCGCCGTGTCGAAGAGAGCGAAGCCGCTCTCGACAAGGTTATTCGTAGTCGCCGCCGGCATTGTTGTTGCGCGGCGGAGCGGCCGCGGTCAGGCGCAGGGCCTCCGCCGAAGCGGAGAGCGAGCCGACCTCGTCCGGCGCCTCGTCGTCGTCGACCTGGACCCGCTGAAGGCCCGAGATCAGGGCCTCCTCGAGCTGCTTGGGCTTCACCGTTTCCTCGGCGATCTCGCGCAGGGCGACGACCGGATTCTTGTCGCGGTCGCGGTCGATGGTGAGCTCGGCGCCCCCCGAGACCTGCCGCGCCCGCTGGGCGGCGAGCAGCACCAGATCGAACCGGTTGGGAATCTTGTCGACACAATCTTCGACGGTAACGCGCGCCATGAAAGCAGCTCCGCTCAACACCATAAGGGGGAAAGCGGGGGAGATACGGACGAGGGGGCGGAAAGTCAATGATTTGGGGGCGCGCGCCGCTCCCCGGCGAAGGCCGGGGCCCAGCTGCGGTGCTCGGGACTGGATCCGGCCTTCGCCGGGAAACAGCTGAGGGCTTGCTCTCCCAGCGTCAGGCTCGCATGCACCCCTCCATGGCGGAAGAAGAAGCGAACCGGCCGGGTCTTTCGCTCGAGGTGGCGGGCAATTGCCTCACCCTCCTCGCCGACGGCCCGGAGCGGTTCGCCGCGCTGCTCGAGCTGATCGACGGCGCGAGGGAGAGCCTGCGCTTCCTCTATTACATGTTCATGGACGATTCCTCGGGCACGCGGGTGCGCGACGCCCTGATCGCCGCCGCCGGCCGCGGGGTCGAAGTGTGGCTCCTCGTCGACGGCTTCGGCTCGACCGCCAATCGCGACTTCTTCCGTCCGCTCGAGAACGCCGGGATCGCCTTCTGCCAGTTCAGCCCGAAATATGGCCGCCGCTATCTGCTCCGCAACCACCAGAAGCTGGCCCTGGCCGATGGCGAGCGGGTGATCATCGGCGGCTTCAACGTCTCGGACGATTATTTCGGGACCGTCGAATCGGGGGCCTGGCGGGACATCGGCCTGAACGTCGAAGGCGCCTCGGTCGCCTGTCTCGTCCGCTATTTCGACAGCCTCTTCCAGTGGGCCCAGAACCCGGACGCCCGGGTCCGCGACATTCGCCGGCTGCTCCAGCAGAGCAGCGTCACCCAGGGCAAATTGCACTGGCTGTTCGGCGGGCCGTCGCGCCGCCTGAGCCCCTGGGCGCGCGCCGTCCGCCGGGACATGCGGAGCGCACGCCGGCTCGACCTCGTCGCCGCCTATTTCGCGCCGAGCTTCGGAATGCTTCGCCGGCTTTCCGCAATCTCGCGCCGCGGCGGCCGGGTGCGTATCGTCACCGCTTCCAGATCCGACAACAACGCCACCATCGCGGCGGCGCGCAACACCTATTGGTGGTTGCTGAAGCGCGGCGTGGACATCTTCGAATACCGGCCGACCAAGCTCCACACCAAGCTGTTCGTGGTCGGCGACGTCGTCCATATCGGCTCGGCCAATTTCGACATGCGCAGCCTGTTCCTCAATCTCGAGATGATGCTGAGGATCGACGACGCCCCGTTCGCGGCGGCGATGCGCCGATTCGTCGACGGGGAGGTGGCGAGCTCGGCGCCGATCACGCTCGAAAGCCACCGCCGCAACCGCACCTGGCTCAATCGGATGCGCTGGGCGATCGGCTATTTCATCGTCGCCATCGCCGACTACCGGATCGCGAAGAGGCTCAATTTCAAGGACGTGGGGCTGCCGCGGCCTTGATCCTCCCCGCCGCGAAGCGGCGGGGAGGGGGACCACCCGAAGGGTGGTGGAGGGGTAAATGGCTGTGATCGAGAGGTTCTTGCACGGAGTCGCGGACCGCGGTTCCAGCCACCCCTCCACCATGCTTCGCATGGTCCCCCTCCCCATCTCCGATGGGGAGGATAAGATGCTCAGTCCCGCCAGGCCCAGAACAGGGTCGCCGGCGGCACGTTGACCCATTCGAAGCCGCGGTCGATGCGGTCGAAATAGGGGCTGATGAAGTCGAGCACCTTGGGCGAGAATTGATAGACGAGGAAGGCGCCGCCGGGGCGGAGCGCTTCGGCGGTCTGCTCGGCGATCTTGGGGCCGATTCCGGGCGGCAGGGTCGAGAAGGGCAGGCCGGAGAGAATGTAATCGGCATGCTCGAAGCCGAAATTGCCCATGATCTCGCGCACGTCGGCGGCCGAGCCGGTCACCGCGCGCAGCCGCGAATCGCGAATCTTGGACGTGAGGTAGGACGTAAAGTCCGGATTGGTGTCGATGGTCAGAAGGATCGCGTCGGGCGCGAGCTTCTCGAGAATCTTCTCGGTGAAGGTGCCGACGCCCGGGCCGTATTCGACGAACAACTTGCAATTCGCCCAATCCACCGGCGCGAGCATCTTGTCGATCAGCATCTTCGACGAGGGGATGACCGAGCCGACCATCACCGGGTGCTTGACGAACCCCTTGAGGAACATGAGCCAGGGTCCGCCTTTGGCGCCCTGGCGGGCATAAGCGCGGGATCGTTGAGCCTGTTCGCCGGGAAAGGTCATGGGGGGTTCCGTATTTTAGGTCAGCTAGGTGCGTTGGCAAATCAACGCACCGATGGCAAGGGCGAGGCGGCCCGAAGCCTGATTTGAGGCGAATCCGGGACGAATTGCTTCATTTCCGGGATTTGCCCCCAATGACCCCTGCCGCAAGCCTCTCCCGGGAGCGATTCGCGTTGCTTTTCGCGGTGATGCTGGTCGCCGCCTCCGGCAATACCGCCATGCAGTCGCTGATGCCGGCGATCGGCCGCGAGCTCGGAGTCGCCGATCTTTGGGTGGCGGTCGCCTTTTCGCTTTCGGCGGTGATCTGGGTGCTGATGGCGCCTTATTGGGCGCGTCGGGCCGACCATAGAGGCCGGCGCGCGCTGATGCGGCTCGGGCTCTACGGCTTCATCGCCTCCTCCCTGATCTGCGGCGGGATCCTCGCCGCCGGCCTTCACGGCCTGATTCCGGCCACGATCGTCTTCGTCATCTTCGTCTTCGGCCGGGCCATTTACGGCGGCTGGGGCTCGGCCTCGCCGCCGGCGGTCCAGGCCTATATCGCCGCCCGCACCGAGGGCGAGCAACGCACCGCCTATCTCGCCGCTCTGGCCTCCTCGTTCGGCCTGGGGACAATCATCGGCCCCGCGATCGCGCCTCTGTTCATCTTCGAGCCGCTCGGCCTCTCGGGGCCTTTGATCGTCTTCGCCGCGATCGGAGTCGCCGTCCTCGGGGCTGTCGCCCTTCGCCTGCCCGACGATACGCCCAGCTCCGCCGCGCGCGGCGAGGTGGTCGACTATCCCGCGATGGGCGGGATCCTCGTCGGCAGCCGGGAGCTCGGCGGCGAAGGCGTTGCCAATGGCTCCCGGCGCCTGCGCTGGCGCGACCCGCGCGTTCTGCCCTGGCATATCATCGGGGTCGTCGGCGGCCACGGCCAGGCGGCCCTGCTCGGGATCATCGGCTTCCTCGTCATCGACCGCTCCGGAGTCCCGCTCGCCGAGGCACAGCAATCGATCGCGATCGTTTTGATGTCCGGCGCGGGCGCCACCCTGCTCGCCCAATGGGGCCTGATCCCCTTCCTGTCGCTGAGCCCGCGCCGGCTCGTCTTCTGGGGCCTGGTCGTCGCGGCCGCCGGCACCCTCGTCACCGGCCTCGCCGGCTCGATGTACGCAATCACCCTGGGCTTCGCGGTCGCCTCGGCCGGCTTCGGCCTGTTCCGCCCCGGCTTCACCAGCGGCGCCTCCCTCGCCGTCTCGCCGCAAGAGCAGAACGCGGTCGCCGGAATGGTCACCTCCGTCAACGGAGTCGCCTACATCGCCGCCCCGGCGGCGGGGGTGCTGCTCTACGGAGCGTGGATGCCGCTGCCGTTTTTGGTGACGGCGGCGGGGCTGGTCCTGCTGGCGCTCTGGGTGCGGCTGCGGGTCAACCCGTAACTTTGGGCGCTGTCACGCGACCTTCGTCTCGGCGCAAGGCTGCAGCACCGGCACGACCTGATCCAGCGGTTGCCGATCCCGCACCTGCCAAATGCGATCCGATTCGCCGCGTGTCGGCAGGATCTTGATGATGAGAATCATGCGTTTCGGCGGTTCCAAGGGAGGCTGCCGCATGCGGAACTCCAGACTCAAATGGATCGCGCCCACAGGCTGCCCCTTCTGAATGGCGTCGAAATCCAGCCGATCCTGCTCGCGCAACGCCACCATCCTTTCCGTTTCCGCGCGCTTGCCGTCCGGCCGGTATTTGAGCCGGGCGATGAGATATGCCGATCCGGACGAAACCATCAGCGCGAATAGTCCGACGGCGATGGTCCAGAATTCGGAAGCGATTTGCAAAAAGCCAAGGCCCGACGGCATGTCACAGAACTCCAATGCGCAGGCCCGGGCACCCGTTTGCCCGGCCTTTCCGCACCGGCGACATCTCAGATGATGTTCCGCCCTCTGCCGGTCGTAGCGATCCAGAGAGATTACGTCGGCATTGTCCAAACCCCTTCAATTCACGAATGTTTCCGCATCGCACTGCCTTGGTTCCCAAAACTAAAAAAATACCGGCACTGTGTCTGAATCGCTTCATCTCCGCGGAAGGGAGGTGCGGGGACAGACACTTAACATACGATTTTTGAGAGTTGGGCGTCTGTCCCGGTACTCGCGAGAGGAGGGCCCCAAGCGAAGCTTGGGAGGTGAGGGTCTGTAGCACTGGTCAGCACAACCCTCGCCTCCCACCGCCACGCGGTGGGCGCCTCCTCTCCCGCGGAAAGCGGGAGCGGGGAAGAAGGCGGACCCCGGGTCAGCTTGTCTCGGGCGCGAACTGCGTGGCCCTGGACGTCGGGTGGGTCAGATAGGCTTCGATGGCCCTCGCCATTTCGGGGCCCTGGCTGAAATTATAGTGGGTATAGCCGGGGATGATGGCGAGCCGCGCCCGCGCATAATTCGGCTCGCCGGCCCAGCCCGGATCGCGAACGCCCCCTTCGAACAGCGCGAAAAATTCCGCGATATGCCGGGTCGAAACCGCGTCATGGTCGGCAAACAGCAGCAAAGTGGGCACCCGCAGCCTGGCGATTTCGGGCCGCCAGTCATAATCCTTCCGCATCAATTCGCCCATGCGATCCATCAGCAACCCGAACTGCTCCGGATGGGGCGCGACGGCGGCGTGGCGCTTGTAGAGCGGAGTCTGCTTGAACTGCTCGAGGCTGGCCGAGCTCACGGATGCCATCGCCTTCAAATTCTCGGGATACCAGCCGTCGCGCTCCGCCGCGGTGGAGATCACGATCAGATTTCGGACCATCTCGGGATGCTGGATCGCCATCCGGATCGCCGCATCTCCTCCATGCGAATATCCGGCGACATCGGCCTTGGCGATGTCGAGGTGCCTCAGAACCGCCGCGACGTCGTCGCCATTGCGTTCGTGGCTCATCGGGGTTTTGCGCAGCGCGGTGCGCCCGTGGCCTTCAAGGTCGATGGCGATGACCCGCCGATTGCGGGACAGCGGCCCGATCACTTGCGCCATCGAGCTCGAATCGCCGAATCCGCCGGCCATGACGACGATCGGATCGCCTTGGCCATAAAGCTCATAATGCACGCGCAGGCCTTCGGCGCTCTCGGCATGGCCGTCGCTCTCCGGCTCGGGCGTCTGAACCGCGGCGCCACCGGGTTGCGCGGCGGCGTTCTGATTGGAGTTCGAGGTCATGGATTGCTCCGAGCAGGCGGCGAGAACGGCGATCGCGGCGCAGGCCGATAACCAGCCGACGCGACGGCGGAAATGGGCCATGTGGGCTGCTCCTTCCGCTTCACCAACCGCGGTCGGCATTAACGGTTCCGATCAATCCGGCCGAGGCTATCGAGCAAGCCGCCCCTGCTTCCGAGAGAAAAGGGACATAGGGTTCTTACGGGCCCTTGGGCCCCCGCGGCGTCAGCATCCCCGGCGAAATAAACCCGATCCCCCCGGCGCCTGAGCTCATCGCGTCCTGCTTCAGGCTTTCCTGGATCTTCTCATATTCCTTTTCCATCTCAGGCGTGACCGAGGCCCTTGTCTCCTCCATCGCCATCTCGAAATCGGAGCCGGTCACCTGCTTGGCGTCGAGCGAGCCGCGCAGGGCGAACATTCCGGCGCGGCGGACGAGGTCCTCGAGGTCGGCGCCGGTGAAGCGTTCGGTGCGCTTCGCGAGGCGGTCGAGGTCGACGTCTTCGGCGAGGGGCATCTTGGCGGTGTGGATGGAGAGGATCTTGCGGCGGCCGGCCTCGTCGGGGACCGAGACGTAGATGAGCTCGTCGAAGCGGCCGGGCCTGAGCAGGGCCGGGTCGATCAGATTGGGCCGGTTGGTGGCGCCGATCACGACGACCGATCCGAGGTCCTCGAGGCCGTCCATCTCGGCGAGGATGGTGTTGACGACCCGTTCGGTGACCTGCGGTTCGCCGAGGCCGCCGCCGCGGGCCGGCACCAGGCTGTCGAGCTCGTCGATGAAGATGACGGTGGGCGCGACCTGGCGGGCTCGGGCGAACAGGCGGGCGATCTGCTGCTCGCTCTCGCCATACCATTTGGAGAGCAGGTCCGACGATTTGGTGGCGATGAAATTCGCCTCCGCCTCGCGCGCGGTCGCCTTGGCGAGCAGGGTCTTGCCGGTTCCGGGCGGGCCGTAGAGCAGGAAGCCCTTGGCCGGCCTTATGCCCATCCGCTTGAACGCTTCCGGGCTCTTGAGGGGAAGCTCGACGCCCTCGCGAAGCCGCTCCCTCGCCTCGTCGACTCCGCCGATATCGGCCCAGCCGACGGTCGGCGCCTGGACCATCACCTCGCGCATCGCCGAGGGCTGGACCCGCTTCAGGGCCTCCTCGAAATCGCTCGGGCGGACCGAGAGATTGTCGAGCACCTCGGGCGGGATCGTCCCTTCCTCGAGGTTGATCTTCGGCATGATCCGGCGGACCGCCTCGATCGCCGCCTCGCGGGTCAAAGCGGCGAGATCGGCGCCGACGAAGCCGAAGGTGCGCCGGGCCAGCTCCTTGATGTCGACGCCCTCGTCGAGCGGCATGCCGCGGGTGTGAATCGCCAGAATCTCGCGGCGGCCGCCTTCGTCGGGGACCCCGATGACGATCTCGCGGTCGAAGCGACCGGGCCGGCGGAGCGCCTCGTCGAGCGCCTCGGGCCGGTTGGTGGCGGCGATGACGACGAGGTTCTGGCGCGGCTCGAGCCCGTCGAGCAGGGTGAGGAGCTGGGCGACGAGGCGCTTCTCGGTCTCGCCCTGAACCTGGCCGCGCTTGGGCGCGATCGAATCGATCTCGTCGATGAAGATGATCGCCGGCGAGGATTTGGCCGCGGCCTCGAACACCTCGCGAAGCCGCTTTTCGCTCTCGCCATAGGCCGAGCCCATGATCTCGGGCCCGGCGATGTGGAAGAAGGTGGCGTCGCTCTCGTTGGCGACGGCCCGCGCCAGCCGGGTCTTGCCGGTGCCCGGCGGGCCGTAGAGAAGCACGCCCTTGGGCGGGTCGACCCCGAGCCGCTCGAATATCTCGGGATAGCGAAGCGGCAGCTCGACCATCTCGCGAAGCTGGTCGATGGTCGACCCGATTCCGCCGAGATCGTCGTAGGTGACGTCGGCCCGGCGCTGGTCGGCGGCTTCCGCATATTCGGGGCGGAGTTCGACCTCGGTGTTGGCGTCGATATGGACGATGCCCTTGGGAACGGTCGAGACGACGGTCAGCCTGATTTCCTGAAGGGCGTAGGCTGGAGCGTTCAGCATCTGCCTGAGTTCGGGCGGGATGTCGCCGCGCTGGATCTGCTGCTGGCCGGTGGTGGCGACGACGTCGCCGGCGGTGAGCGGCTTCATCCCGAAGCTCCGCTTCAGCGCCTGGGCCGAGCCGTGAAGGCGAAGGTTCTTCTGCGCCGGAGCGAAGACGACCCGCTGCGCCGGCTTGGACTCGACCTTGCGGAGGGTGACGAAATCGCCCGAGCCGATCTCGGCATTGGCGCGCTGGAGGCCGTCGAGGCGGATGATGTCGAGCCCTTCGTCCTCGGCATAGGGCCCGACCGCCCGGGCCGGGGTCGCCCGTTTGCCGACGATCTCGATGACGTCGCCCTCGGCGAGCTCGAGCAGCGCCATCAGCCGGCGCGGCAGCCGGGCGAGGCCGCGGCCGCTATCCTCGGGCCGCATCGTCGCGACCTGCAGCCTCGTCGGCTGCCTTTCCTCGTCCGCCATCGGTCGCTTGTTCCTTCGCTGCTCTCGCGCTGAGATAGGAAGGGACAACGGGCCTGCCACCCCGACGGGCTCCACGGGGTCGAAAAAACCCCGGTTCCCCGGCCTCCGCCGGGGAGCAGCGTTGGTCCCACCGATTTGCAAAGCGGCCTGCCCGACCCTAGATTGAAGCCATGTCCAACTTCCCCGCCTTCGAGCGGTATCGGCTGCATGGGAGCAGCCTCATGTCACGACTGCACCCCTCCGGGCGGTGAGACCAGAGCCGCTCGCGAGGAACGTTCGAGCCGCCTCCCGGACCGTTTGCGGATCCCACTGAATCCGCCTGCTTCGAGCCCGGGAGGCTCATCCATCGTCAAGATTGAATTGGCCGCCGCGCCGCGGCCGACGAGGAATATTGCCATGTCGAATGAGATCAGCGAGAAAGTTCGCGACAATCTTTTCCACTCTTTCGCGGCCGTCGAGGCCGCGGCCGCGGCGATCGAGTCCGCGATGATCCCCAGCCTTGCTCAGGCCGAAGGGGAGCCTGCCCCGTTCGCCAAAGCGAGGGGTATATCCGCCGTGCTCGTCGCCATGCTGCTCGAGCAGGCCCGGCGCATGTCCGAAGGGCGCCGCCCGGGCGACATCGAGGCCATTGCCGCCAAGCATCGCCGCCAGGGGATAGACGGGCGTCATTATTCCCGCTTCGGCGATGCCCTGACCCCGGCGCTCAAGGATGCCGTCGGTCCGCGCCTGTCGAGCGCGGTGACGGCGGCCTGGGGCGACGCCTTCTGGTTCGTCATCCGCCTGGTGATGCGGCAGGCGCTTCGGCGCCCGGGGCCCGAGGGCGCCGACTCCGGAGCGCCGGTCCTCCATGCGGTCGGCGTCTGAACTCTCCGCGAGGCAAAAAAAGGGCCGGTCCCGGAGGGCCGACCCTGAAAGTTTTTTAGGAGAGGATGCCTGAAAAGGCACGCCCTTTCTCGTCTCGCGGCGATCATTGTGCAAGTGCGAACAAGTATGTTACACATGCAATTGTTGCACCGGGAATTGCTGAGTTTCTCGCGCTTATTGCGCCGGCGCAGCTAGGTGCAGCGCACAAGAGGAGGCGCCTCCGATGCGCAGATTGCCCCCGCTCACCTCGATCGAGGCATTCGTCCAGGTCGCCCGCCTGGGCTCGGTCAAGGCCGCCGCCGAAGCGCTGTCCTTGTCGTCGCCGGCGCTGTCGCGCCGGATCCAGGCGCTCGAGCGGTTCGTCGGCCATTCCCTGTTCGAGCGCCGCCACCAGGCGGTCCATCTCAATCCCGACGGCGAGCGGCTGATGGCCGAGATCGGCCCCGCGATCGATGCACTGGCGCTGGCGATGGAGCGGGCCACGGGAAGCGTCGAGGTGATGCGTTTGAGGCTCGCCGTGCCCTCGCTCTTCGCTTCGCAGCGGCTGATGCCGAAGCTGCCGGGCCTGCGCGCTTTGCATCCCGACCTCCATATCGACATCGACACCGGCTCCAACCGAGTCGCCCGTCTGGATGAGGGACTCGACGCCGCGATCGCCATCACCACCGAGGTCGATCCGTCGCTCTATTCGCGGCGGATCGACAGCAATTGCGTCATCGCCATCGGCTCGCGCGCCGTTCAGGACGGGCCGAACGCGATACGCGAGCCGGCCCAGCTCGCCGGAGCCACCATCTTCCTCCATCGCGACATGCCCGAATCCTTCGCTTACTGGCGCGACTCGATCGGACTGCCCGATCTGCAGCCGGCGGCGATCGACCATTTCGATTCCGGCCAGCTCATCCTCGATGCCGCCGCCCAGGGGCTCGGAGTCGCCTTCATGCTCGAAAGCCATCTCTACGGCTCGGGCGACGAGCGGCTGGTCCGGTTGTTCGATCACAAGGTCGAGAGCCCCTACAGCTACTGGTTCGCCTGCCGCCGCTCGGCTCTGAAGCGCCGACCGGTCCGGATCTTCCACGACTGGCTGTTCGACCGGCTTTTGAAGGAAGAGGTGAGGGAAGCGGCGTAATTCATCCTCCCCGAGCTTGCTCGGGGAGGGGGACCACCCGAAGGGTGGTGGAGGGGTAGCTGGCAGAAGCCTGCGCCATTACCCCTCCACAATGCTTCGCATGGTCCCCCTCCCAATCGAAGATGGGAGGACAATCTCAGCCCTTCAGAGCCGCCACCGCGCGGCGAAGCACCGAGCGCGGCAAGAGCCGCCCCGCCTGCGACGTCATCTTGTTCATCATCCCGGGAACGACGATCGCCTTGTTGCGGGCGAGGCCGGCGAGGCCCGCGGCGACGACCGCCTTCGGATCGGTCGCCATCCTGGCGAGCCGGCCGTTCGGGCTTCCCGCCACCTCGAAGAATTCGGTCGCGGTCGGGCCAGGGCAGAGCGCCGAGACATGGACTCCGCTCCCCTTCGACTCCTCGTGCAGGGCTTCGCTGAGCGACAGCACATACGCCTTGGTCGCGTAATAGACCGCGCTATAGGGCCCCGCCTGGAAGGCGGCGGTCGAGGCGACGTTGAGGATGAAGCCGCGGCGGCGCTCCAGCATCGGCGGCAGCGCCAGCCGGCAGAGCTCGGTCAGCGAGCGCACATTGAGATCGATCATCTCGAGCAGACGCTCGGGCGGCGCCTCGACGAAGGCGCCGGCGCCGCCGAAGCCGGCATTGTTGATCAGGGTGTCGAGCTCGAGACCGAGCCCCGCCACCTCCGCGAGCAGCCGCCCGGCCGCGCCCGGCTCGACGAGGTCGGCGGCGATGACATGGCAAGAGCCGAGCTCCGCCGCCAGCGCCTCCAGCCGATCCTTGCGGCGGGCGACCAGCACCAGCGTGTCGCCGCGTCTGCGGCACTGGCGGGCGAATTCGGCGCCGAGCCCCGCCGAGGCGCCGGTGACGAGCGTGACCCCCCGCGCCACCGTCAGGGCCTTAAGGAGGCTTTGACGATCTTGCCCGGCTCGCGCGGCGGCTCGCCCTTGGGGAGGGCGTCGACATGCTCCATGCCTTCGGTCACCTCGCCCCAGACGGTGTATTGATTGTCGAGGAAACGGGCGTCGTCGAAGCAGATGAAGAACTGGCTGTTGGCGCTGTTCGGGCTCTGCGAGCGCGCCATGGACGCGACTCCGCGGACGTGGGGCTCGCTGCTGAACTCGGCCTTGAGGTCGGGCAGGTCGGAGCTGCCCATGCCGGTTCCGGTCGGATCGCCGCCCTGGGCCATGAAGCCCGGGATGACCCGGTGGAAGACGACCCCGTCGTAATACCCCGCCTCGACCAGCTCCCTGATCCTGGCGACGTGGCCCGGCGCGAGATCGGGCCGAAGCTTGATGACGACGTCGCCGCCGCTGCTGAGGTTGAGGACCAGGGTGTTGAGCTCGTCGGCCATGACTTTCTCCGTATATCGTCATTCCCGCGAAAGCGGGAATCCATGATTCGTCCGAGCGACGCCGCCGCCCAATGGAACCCCGCTTTCGCGGGGATGACGGAAAAGGGCAAGCCCGCCAGCCCCGCTCGACAGCCTCGCCGCCCCGGCTTAGGAAGCGCTCGGCGCTACCACACCTGGTGAAAGAAGGACGGATGAGCGAGAGCGAAATCGATCTGTCCGGCGCTCCGCCCGGCTCGCGGCCCGAAGGCCGGCTCGACGAGGACGACCGGCTCAAGCCCGGCTATGTCAGCGAGGTGATGGCCCGCGTCGAGGCGGGCGATTCCGACGGCGCCCGCGCCCTGGTCGAGCCGCTCCACCCGGCCGACCTCGCCGACCTGTTCGAGCTCGTCGACCGCGACGACCGCCGGGCGCTGGCCGCCGCCATCGCCGACCTGCTCGACGGCGACGTGCTCGCCGAGATGAACGAGCATGTCCGCGAGGAGCTGATCGACGCGCTCGACCCGCGCCAGGTCGCCGACCTCGCCGGCGAGATGGAGACGGACGACGCCGTCGCCATGATCGAGGATCTCGAGGAGGACGAGCAGCGCGCCGTGCTCCGCGAGCTCGACCCCGACGATCGCGCCGCGATCGAGGAAGCGCTGACCTTCCCGGAGGAATCCGCCGGCCGGCTGATGCAGCGCGACCTGATCGCGGTGCCCGAGCATTGGACGATCGGCCAGGTCATCGACTATCTGCGCGCCGGCGACGACCTCACCACCGATTTCTGGGAAGTGTTCGTCGTCGACGAGCGCCACCACCCGGTCGGCACCTGCCCGCTGAGCTGGATCCTGCGCACCCATCGCAACGTCGCCGTCGCGGACGTCATGAAGCGCGAGCAGACCCTGATCCCGGTCGACATGGACCAGGAGGAAGTGGCCCTCCGCTTCCAGAAATACGCGCTCATCTCCGCCGCCGTCATCGACCTGTCGGGACGGCTGGTCGGAATGATCACCGTCGACGACATCGTCCACATCATCCAGGAGGAGGCGTCCGAGGACGTCCTGCTGCTCTCCGGAGCGGGCGAGGGCGACATCAACCAGCCGGTCTTCGAAAGCTATTCGAGCCGGGTGCGCTGGCTGATCGCCAATCTCGGCACGGCGCTGGTCGCGGCCACGATCATCGGCCTGTTCGAAGGGACGATCGCGAAGATGGTGGCGCTCGCGGCCCTGATGCCGATCGTCGCCGGAGTCGGCGGCAATGCCGGCACCCAGACGCTGGCGGTGACCGTCCGGGCCCTCGCCACCAACCAGCTCACCCAGTCCAACACCTGGCGCCAGATCCTGCGCGAGATCCGGGTCGCCTGCCTCAACGGGATCACCGTCGCCGCCCTGATCGGGGTCGGAGTCGGCCTCTTCTTCGGCAATCCCGCGCTCGGCGGAGTGATCGCGGCGGCGATGCTCGTCAACATCATCATCGCCGGCTTCGCGGGCGTCTTCGTGCCGCTGGCGATGGAGCGCGCGGGCGCGGACCCGGCCGTGGCGTCGAGCGTGTTCGTGACCATGGTGACCGATTCGATGGGCTTCCTGGTCTTCCTCGGCCTGGCCAGCGCCTCCGGGATAGCCGGTTAAGCTATTGATCCATCGAAACTAGATCGGCATCACGAAAAGCATGCCGCTCAACATCAGCAAGGTCGCCGTCGGCTGCGCAAGCCTCGACGCGCTCCAGAAGCGCCAGCGGCTCCGGCTGGCCGGCGGAATCGTGCCGATCGTCACCCGCTTCCGGCCGAAGCGGGCGGACGAGCTGATCGGCGGCTCGATCTACTGGATCGTCAAGCACCGGATCGCCGCCCGCCAGACCATCCTCGGCTTCGCCGACCGCGTGGAGGACCGCCGGACGATCATCCGACTCGACCCGTTCCTCGTCCCGGTCCGCGCCCTGCCGAGACGCGCCCACCAGGGCTGGCGCTATCTCGACTCGGCCGACGCCCCGCTCGACCTCGACGGCGACGAGAGCGGGCTCGCCGAACTGCCGGCGGAACTGACCGCGAAGCTGGCGGCGCTGGCGCTGATATAGTCAGCGAAAAGCAACTGGCTGCGGTCTAAAACTTTCGCTAATCGATACCTATGGCCGTGCGCGGGCAAAAGCTGCTTGAGCGGATGAGGCGCAATCCTCGCGACTGGCGAATTGGGGACGTCGTCGCGGTCTGTGAGGCGTTCGGCCTGACTTGCACGGCACCCCGCAAGGGCTCACATTACAAGGTGAAACACGAAGGGCAGGTCGAGATCCTGACGGTTCCGGCGCACAGGCCGATCAAGCCGATCTACATCGTCGACCTAGTCCAGTTCATCGATACCGTCGCGGGAGCGTGAGATGAGACCGCAGGATTACGAAGTTACGATCCGCCCGCTCTCGTCCGAGGAGGGCGGCGGGTTTCTCGCAATCGTGTCTGAACTTCCCGGCTGCAAATCTGACGGCGAGTCTCCTCAGCAGGCGCTCGACAACGCATATGACGCGATCGTCTGCTGGATCGAAGCGGCGGAGGAAATGGGTCGCTCGGTTCCTGAGCCGAAGCGCGCGGCAGCCTGACGGATCGACGCTAGCGCGCGCCCCCGCAGATTACCCGCCCCGACCCTTTCGCCTCCACCGTGCAGCTCGGGGTGCCGATGATCTCGACGTCGCCGGGTCCGGTCGCCGTCACCTTGGCGGTGCGGGTCACGGCGACGGCAACGGTTCCGGCCGTGTCGGACGCGATCTGCGCGTCGTCCGCGCTCAATCCCGCGGCGGCGAGATCGCCGCTCCCCTGGACGGTCGCCTTGAGTTGCCTGGCGCGCCCCGCCACGGTGATTCGGCCGCCGCCGAGCAGTCCGACCATGAGGGTGTCGGCGTCGACCGCGCCGACGGTCAGGCGGCCGCTTCCGGACACCGACAGGTCGACGCGAAGGCCTTTCGCCCGGTCGATGTCGAGGCTGCCCGAGCCGACGACAGACGCATTGCTCAGGTCGCGAGTGGTTAGAGCGATCGTGACGGGGCCGATGCCCTCGCTCGGATAGCCGCCCCAGGCGGAGCGGTTGCGACGGACCCGCAAGGTGCCGCTTTGCACGTCGACCGAGATGTGGTCGAGCGCCTCGGTCGAGCCCTCGGCGCGGGCGGCCGAGCCGCGGCCCGTCGTCACGGTCACCCGATAGGGCCCGTCGACCTGAACCTTGTCGAAATCGGTGACGGAATAGCTTCGCTCCGCGGCGCCCGCGGGGGCGGCGGCGAGGGCGAGGAGGGCAAGCGGCAGGGTCCTGATCATGGCCGGGACCCTGCCGGAAAATGGTTAACCGTTGATAACTGTGGCTCCCCGGCGAAGGCCGGGGCCCAGCGGCACCGGCGGAAATACTGGGTCCCGGCTTTCGCCGGAAACCAGCCTAGCCGCAGCGCACGTCGCCCGAGCCCATCTTGTTGACGCTGCACTTGGCGCCGCCGGTGACGACGGCGTCGCCCGAGCCCATGATGTCGATATTGGCGCTTTCCGTGGCCTTGGTCTCGACATTGCCCGAGCCGGCGATCGACACCTTGGCGCTCTTCACCTGGAGCCCGCCGGCATGAATGTCGCCCGACCCGGCGATGTCGAACTCCGCCGTTTCCGCGGTTCCCGAGGCCGTCACGCCCCCGGAGCCGGCGATCGCGAAGCTGGCCTTGCGGGCGCGCAGGCTGGCGAGCCGGATCTCGCCCGATCCGGCGATCTCGCCGGCGAAGTCGCCGCCCTCGACCTTGTCGATCTTCATGTCGCCCGAGCCGGCGACTTCCGCGCCGGTCAGCGACGGCGCCGAGACGTGGACGTTGACCGGCCCGTGATCCTTGCGCCAGCCGAACGACCAATTGCCCTTCTTGTAGCCGATCCGAAGAACCCCGTTCTCGACCCTGATCTCGAGCTTCTCGAGGAGCTTGCTGTCGCCCTCGGCCCGCACCGAAGGGGCGCCGCCGACGGTGACGATGACGTTCGAGGATCCGGTCAGCGAGATCTTGTCGAAGGCGCCGATCGGGAAGTCCCGGCTGCCCCTCTGGCCGCCGTTCTCGCTGGCCTCGCCCATCGAGCAGGCCCCGAGCAGCAGGGCCGGAATCAGAATCGCGCCACGCATGTCCATCTCCTCGAAGCTGTGTTACATCTCTAATACACAGCGAAGGCGGCGCGCGCAACAAAAAAGGCGGCCCGCACCGCGGACCGCCCTTTTTGGTTGTGGAGGGAAGCCGCGGCTCAGGCCGCCGCCGCCGCCTTCTCCCGGTTGTAGATGGCCGCGGCCTTGTTGAGGATCTCGAGGATCTTCACCAGAGCGGCGGGCTCGTCGACCTGCTCCATCGCCGCCAGCTCGCGGGCGAGCCGGCTCGAGGCGGCCTCGAAGATCTGCCGCTCCGAATAGCTCTGCTCGGGCTGGTCGTCGGCCCGGAACAGGTCGCGGGTCACCTCGGCGATCGACACCAGGTCGCCCGAGTTGATCTTCGCCTCATATTCCTGCGCCCGGCGCGACCACATGGTGCGCTTCACCTTGGGCTTGCCCTTCAGGGTGGCGAGCGCCTCCTGCATCGTCTTGTCGGACGACAATTTGCGCATGCCGACGCTTTCCGCCTTGTTGGTCGGAACGCGCAGGGTCATCTTTTCCTTTTCGAACCGCAGCACATAGAGCTCGAGCTGCATGCCGGCGATGTCCGTGCTCTGCAATTCGATCACCCGGCCCACGCCGTGCTTGGGGTAAACAACGTAATCGCCAACGTCGAAGCTCAACGCTTTCGCTGCCATCTATTCGACCTTCCCATTGGGAACAGCCGCACCCGCGCCGGATTCCATCCGCCCCAAGGACGCTTCCAACCTGCGATGTGCGGCGATTCTTCTTATGACCACCGGTTGCGGAATGCGCGTCGCATCCGCTTCGATGGACCCCTTATATCCGAAAAGGTGCCGAAAAGCTACCCTTTTGGAGGGAATGGGAAAAAGCCGTCACTGCGAGGAGCGCGGCGACGAAGCTTCGCTCGCAATGACGGGGCTAGTCGCCCTGGCCGGGCTCCGGCGAGAAATATTTGTCGAACTTGCCTTCCTCGCCCTTATGCTCGTCGGCGTCGGCCGGGCTTTCGCGCTTGCGGGTGAGGTTGGGCCATTCGGCGGAATAAGTGGCGTTGACCTCCAGCCATTGCTCGAGCCCCGCCTCGGTATCGGGCAGGATCGCCTCGGCCGGGCATTCGGGCTCGCACACTCCGCAGTCGATGCACTCGGACGGGTTGATGACGAGCATGTTGTCGCCCTCGTAGAAGCAGTCGACCGGGCACACCTCGACGCAATCCATATATTTGCAGCGAATGCAGGCATCGGTGACGACGTAGGTCATTGGCTTCTCCCTGGAGCGAATCCCTAGTCGCCCCCCCCTTCTCTCGTCAACGGGGCTTCCGGACCGGGGAGCCCTCCGCGGGGTTGCCAAGCCTTCGCCAAAGGCCTCAGGCTTGGAGCCTTCGCAAGGAACGTTGAGACAATGGCTGAAAAACCCGTCGCGGCCCGCGCCCATTATGTCGTCATGCTTCTGGAAGCCATTCAGGCCCTTGGAGGCGAAGGCCGTCCGGCCGAAGTGTTCGACTGGATGGAGGCTGACGGCCGGATAAGGGAAGCCGACGCGCGCGAACTGGTCTCCGGCGGCCCCCGATGGCGAAAGGAAACCTATTTCGCCGCCATGGTCCTCGTTCGGGCCGGCTTGCTGGAACGCGAGCAACGCGGCGTCTGGCGGACCACCGACCCCGGCGGGAAGATCGCGCTCACCCCCGATCTGGCCGCTCTCCTGGTCGACGCGACCGCCGGGAACCTCGGGGTGCTGACGCTCGAGCGCAGCTATGCCGCCATTCGCGAGGCCGCGCTCGCCAGACGGTTTATCAGCTATTCCGAGGTCGCTCGCGCCAGCGGCGCCGATTGGTCGCAGGCGCGCAGGCTGATGCCGCGGCTGCTGGGCCGGCTGGTGGTCATCGCCCATGTTCGAGGGTGGCCGATGCTGAGTGCGATAGTGGTGAGCAAGGATGCGATCGCGACCGGGCGGCTCGAAGGCGGCGCTCTGGAAGGGTTCCTCGCGGCGGCTCGGACGGTGGGCCATGAGGTCCAGGATCCGCAGGTCTTCTTGGCCGATCAGCAGGAGCGGGTTTTCGGCTGGGCGTCGGGCGCCCCTGAGCGGCTAGGGGCCGAGGGGCGCGCCGAAGATGAACCGCCCGAATCGGCGCACGAACCGGAAGCGGAGGTCCCTGCGCCGGTCGCGCCCGGCGACGCGGGGCTCCAATTCTGGATCGGAGGGGCCCTTTGGAGCGGTAGCGACGACCAGATGGATCGCTTTCTCGCGGAAGGCATCTGGCAATGCGGAGACGACGAGTTGGGGCATATGATCGGCCAGATGCGGGAGGGAGACCGGATCGCGATCAAGGCTTCGTTCGTCCGCAAGCACAGCCTGCCGTTCGACGCTGCCGGGCAGAGCGTCTCGGCGATGCGGATCAAGGCGACCGGCACGGTCACCGCCAATCGCGGCGATGGGCGGACGGTGGATGTCCGGTGGGACCCTGTCGCCGAGCCTCGCGACTGGTATTTCTACACGTTCCGAAAGACTCTGGCCCGTCTCGATCCGAAGGATGACCATGCCCGCCGCCTCATCCTCTTCATCTTCGGCGGCGCCGATCAAGATTATGATTGGTGGCTGAAGCTCCCTTACTTCGCCGACAAATACGCCAGGGGCACGGAACCCCCGATGCCCCTTCCGGGCGAGCCGGGTCCGACCGACGCCGACGAGCCGGAGCCGGGCGAAGCGACCTACACGGTGGAATCGATCGCCGCGGAAGGCTGTTTCCTCCGCAGCGAGGAGATAGCGGAGATCCTGGATTTGCTCCGGGCGCGCCGGAACCTGGTTCTTCAGGGTCCGCCGGGAACCGGGAAATCGTGGCTGGCGAAGCGGCTCGGCCAGGCGTTGATCGGCAGCAAAGGACCGCTGGCGCAGGATCGGCTGCGCGTCGTCCAATTCCACCCGTCGATGAGCTACGAGGATTTCGTTCGAGGCTGGCGGCCGGATTCTGACGGCCGGCTTCGACTTCGCGACGGCATTTTCCTCAGCGCGGTCGACGCGGCGCGCGCCGAGCCCGAACCCTTCGTTCTCGTCATCGAAGAGGTCAACCGGGGAAATCCGGCGCAGATATTCGGCGAGCTTCTGACGCTGATCGAGGACAGCAAGAGGCGGCCCGAGGAGGCTCTGGAGCTCGCCTATCCGTTGTTTCATGGCGAACGGCTGCACGTCCCCGACAACCTTTACATAATCGGCACGATGAACGTCGCCGACCGTTCGCTGGCGCTGGTCGATCTCGCGCTTCGCCGCCGCTTCGCCTTCGTCAGCCTTGAGCCCCGGCTCGGGCCTGAGTGGCGCCGCTGGTCGTACGAAACGGGGGGGCTCGGTGACGATCTGCTCGATCTTATCGAGCAGCGGCTGGCCGACCTCAATGCCCGGATCGGGGAGGATCGAGGCTTGGGTCCCCATTTCCGAATCGGCCATAGCTACGTCACGCCGCAAGGAGTGGTCCCCAACGGCCCAATATGGTTCCGACGCAAGGTCGACACGGAGATCGTGCCGCTGCTTGAGGAATATTGGTACGACCAGCCGGGCAAGGTCGAGGAAGCGCGCTCCCTGTTGCTGGCCGACCTGTGATCGCCGCCGCCGCCGCGAGCGGCGAGGCGCCGGCGATCGGGCGAATTCCGGTCCGAAACCTCTGGCTGCTCTTTCTTTATGCTGCGGAACTAGCGGCGTGGGGGGAGCGGTTCGAAGGCTTGTTCGAGGAGGACGATGCCGATTTGCCGACCCTCATCGCGCGGCTCCTCGCGCACAGCGTCGAGCACCGCATGCGACGCAACCTCAGCCGGGGCTACCGTCAGCGGACGGAGGTTCTGCGGCGGGTCCGCGGCCGGATCCTGCTGGCGGAAACGCTGACTCGTCAGCTCCTCTCCAGGGGCAGCGTCGCCTGCCGGTTCGACGACCTTACCTTCAATACGCCCCGCAACCGGCTCGTGCGGGGAGCACTTGAGGCGATCGCGCGCCGCATCGAGGCAGGCGACGTCATCAGGCGCTGCCGTTCTCTCGCCGCCGACTTGGACCGGATCGGGGTCGCTCGGGGTCTCCCGTCGCGCGCGGAGCTCGCGGCCGACGTGGTAGGGCGTAACGAGCTCGAAGACCGATTGATGGTGGCGCTGGCCAGATATGCGCTGGAGCTGGCACTTCCGACCGAGCAGGCGGGCTCGACTCCGGGCTATAGGGCAGTACGCGACGCCATTGCCGTCCGGCGTTTGTTCGAACGCGCCGTGGGGGGCTTCTACGCGGCCGCTTTGTCACCGGCGGCCGGCTGGCATGTAGCCCGGGGCGCGCGTTTGAGCTGGAGCGTCGAGCAGGGCACGGCCGGGCTTTCCGGCCTGCTTCCGGGGATGCAGGCCGACATCGTGCTCAGCAACAGGGCGCGGGGGCGGCGCCTCGTCATCGATACGAAATTCACCGACATCCTCGCTCCAGACCGCTGGGGCACGCCGAAATTCCGATCGTCTTACATGTTCCAGATCTACGCTTACCTGCGCTCGCAGGCGGGCCGCGGTGATCCGCTCGACGACGGCGCTGAAGGCCTCTTGCTTCATCCGGTGGTCGGCCGGCCGATCGACGAAGCGGCAACGGTTCAGGGCCACCGGATCCGCTTCGCGACGGTCGACCTCAGCCGGCCTCCGGCGGAGTTCCGGTCGCGGCTGCTGGACCTGACGAGCTGAGGGGTTCGGTGGAAAGGTCGGAGTAGAGCGTCCGAGCCTCGGCCGGCGGGCCGCGGCGCTTCGGCAGCGCTTCGACCTTGAGCACCCGCACCACCCCGCGCTGGGCGAAGCTCAGGACGTCGCCGACCCGGACTGGCGCGTGGGCGCGGTCGATGATCCGGCCGCCGATCCGGATCCGCCCGCCTTCGGCCAGCGCCTGCGCCAGGGCGCGGGTCTTCGCGATCCGGGCGAACCACAGGAATTTGTCGAGCCTCAGGTCGTCAGCCACGCTTCAGCCCCGCCAGCGCCGCGAAGGCATGTCCCGCCACCGGCCTCTGCGGACCCTCCCGCCGCCGCGCCCGGCCGCGCCACACCCAGGCCTGGGCGCCCTCGGACGGCCGGAAGCCGAGGTCGCGCATCAGCTTGGCCACCGCCTGCGGCTGGAGGCCGAGGGAGGTCGCAAGCGCCTCGTCCACCACCGGCTGGGGCTTGCCGGCGCGGGCCTCGTGGGCGTGGCGGGCGAGCCGCTCGACGAGGTCGACCCGAAGCATTTGCGGCCCCAGCGGCCGGAAGCCGAGGCGCATGAGCCGGAGGCGCTCGCCGTCGGGCGGGCAGGGGAGGAGCACCGCCGATTCGGGCGGAAGCTCGGGCATCGGCTCGCCGGCGGCCGCGGCGCGGAGCGCGGTGCGCCAGCGCCGCGCCTCCGGCTTCAGGACGTCGGGCATGAACAGGTCGAGCGCTCCGACCCTGATCTTCAGCCCGGTGACCGACCGTCGCTGCCCCTTGTCGAGCGCGGCGAGCGGCTTCGCCACCGCTTCGCGCTCGACGATCCCGCCTTCGTCGACCAGCATCGCCAGGATCGAGCGGACCGCCGCCGGAGCGGAGGAATCCTGCGCCGCCAGCCCCGCCTGACGAAGCGGGCCGAGCGACCGCTCGACCTGGTGGCGGACCCAGGTATCGAGCCGTTCGACCACGATTCCCCGCCCCCGCTCGGACAGGCGGTCCAGTCGCCGGTCGACGATCACACGCGGGCTGAGAAGGTTCTTGCCCGGTCCGAGCCGAGCCACCTCATGGCCGCGCCACAGCACCGCCACCGGCTGGCCGGGCTCGGTGCGCAAGGTGAAATGATCGTCGCTGTCCGCCGCCAGCGCGGCGGCGCGCTTCTCATACTCTCCCCCCAGCCGGCGCTCGGCGGTGGCGAGCAGCATCTTGCGGTCGGAGTGGCGGGCGGTCGGGTCGACCTCGAAGGCGAAGCCCTCCATCCGGCCGATCGGGAAGGAGCCGACGGTGACTTCGCCCTGCTCGTCGACGATCACCGGGAACTCGCCGACGCCCTTGCGGCCGATATCGGCGAGGAGAACCGAGGTGCGGCGGTCGACGAAGCGCTGGGTCAGCCGCTCGTGAAGGGCGTCCGACAGCCTTTCCTCGACCTCGCGGGTCCGCTCCGCCATCGCCGCCGGCTCGGCCAGCCAGTCGGCGCGATGGGCTATGTAAGCCCAGGTCCTGACCCCGGCGAGGCGGTCGGCGAGAGTCTCGATATCGCCCTGGACGTTGTCGAGCTGCGCCACCTGCGCCGCGAACCAGCCGTGCGGGATTCGACCGTCGCCCTCGCTCAAATGCAGATAGAGGCGCGCCACCAGCCGGGCGTGGTGCTCCGGGCCGGTCTTGCGGAAGTCGGGCAGCCCGCAGGCCGCCCACAGCCGCCGGACCGCTTCCTGGCCGCGGGCGCGGGCGGCGACGTCAAGATCCTCGGCCAGCCGCTTCAGGACGGCGAGGTCGATCGCCTCCGGGGCGGCTCGGAGCCCCGGCGCGTTCGGCCTTCGCTCGAGCGAGCGCACCAGCGCCTCGACGCTCCGGAAATCGGGATCGCCCTCGCGCCAGTAGAGATGGTCCAAAGGCGCGAAACGATGCTCCTCGATCGCCTCCAGCTCCTCGGGCCGGAACTCGGCCGAGTCGCCCTCCAGGGTCAGGACCCCGAACGTGCCGTCGCGCTGGTGCCGCCCCGCCCGGCCGGCGATCTGCGCCATCTCGGCCGGGGTCAGCCGGCGCCGCCTGTGGCCGTCATATTTGGAGAGGCCGGCGAAGGCGACATGGGTGACGTCCATGTTGAGCCCCATTCCGATCGCGTCGGTGGCGACCAGATAATCGACCTCGCCGGCCTGGTACATCGCCACCTGGGCGTTGCGGGTGCGAGGCGAGAGGGCGCCCATCACCACCGCCGCGCCGCCGCGCATTCGCCGAAGCATTTCGGCGACGGCGTAGACCTGCTCGGCCGAGAAGGCGACGATCGCCGATCGCGGCGGCAGCCGCGACAGCTTCGAGGGCCCGGCATAGGACAAGGTCGAGAAGCGCGGCCGGCCGATGATCTCGGCCTTGGGCAGGAGCGCCCTCACCATCGGCTTCAGGGTCTCCGAGCCGAGGATCATCGTCTCCTCGCGGCCGCGCGCGTGAAGCATCCGGTCGGTGAAGACGTGGCCGCGTTCGGGATCGGCGCCCAATTGCGCCTCGTCGAGCGCGACGAAGGCGAAGTCGCGGTCCATCGGCATCGATTCGGCGGTGCACAGGAACCAGCGCGCGTCCCTGGGCAGGATCTTCTCCTCGCCGGTGATCAGGGCGACCCGGTTGGCGCCTTTCATCGCGACCACCCGATCGTAGACCTCGCGCGCCAGCAGCCTCAGCGGGAAGCCGATCATCCCGCTCGAATGCGCCGCCATCCGCTCGACGGCGAGGTAGGTCTTGCCGGTATTGGTGGGGCCAAGGATCGCCGTCAGCGGCGCCCGCGCATACTCGCTCATGCCGGCCTAGATCGGCATTTCGTGGCCCGAGCGCAATGACTTGGATTGCCATTGCTTCCCGGCGAAGGCCGGGGTCCAGCGCTGCCTGAGCACTGGGTCCCGGCCTTCGCCGGGAAGCGCGGGCACCGTAGTTCCCGCAGGCCGTCACGCTTCGGCACTTCCAGCGGCACACTTCACCGCAAGCGCGGGTCAATTACGCTCTGCTTTACTGGACTTTAACCCCGTTTCGCCACAGTCCTCGCCACCTGGCCACGATCCGCGGCCGGGGGGTGTTTCACGGGTCGCGGGGGCTTTTTCCGCTTTGTATCAGTATAATCAGATCAGGCCCGGCGCCGGCGGCGGAGCCGCCGCGCTCGCCTTCGAGGCGCCGCTCCGCTCGCGCAGCTTCGGAAGCCGCGCGGCGCCGCCGCGCCGCGATTTCGATCTCGTCGTCGATTTGGGCTCGCGCATCGGTTCGCGCACCTGGTTTCGAGGAGTGCTCACCTGCACCGCCTTGTGCGGCGCCGTCTTGTGGCTCGCGCCCGGCTTCGACCCGATTCCCGCCGCCTCGGCCAGGCCGCTTTCCGACGCCCAGTTCGCCCAGTCCCGAAGCCTCGCCATCTCGCCGCTCGCGCTCGGCGCCGATACCGGCCGCCGGATGGCGCCGACCGACGCCGTCGAGCCGCTGCTCGACCGCCCCGAGCGCCCGACCGTCGAACTGGTCGCCACGCTCGGCGAAGGGGACGGCTTCGTCCGCGCCCTCGAGCGCGCCGGAGTCGCTCCCAGGGAGGCGGACGAAGTCGCCAGGCTGGTCGGCGCCGCCGTCCCGCTCGACCAGATCCGGGGGGGCACGACGATGAACATCGTGCTTGGCCGCCGCGCCAACCGGACCGTCGCCCGGCCGCTCAGCGCCTTGTCGCTGCGCGCCCGCTTCGACCTCAAGCTTTCGCTCAAGCGCGCGGGCAGCAAGCTCGCTTTGACCCGGACTCCGATCTCGGTCGACAACACGCCGCTCCGGATCCAGGGCTATGTCGGCTCCAGCCTCTACCGCTCGGCCCGCGCCGCCGGAGCCCCGGCCAAGGCGGTCGAGGCCTATATCCGGGCCGTCGCCAGCCAGACCAGCATCTCCGGCCTGACCCCCGACGACAAGTTCGACATCATCCTCGAGCATCGCCGCGCCGCCACCGGCGAGGCCGAGACCGGGCGCCTCCTTCTCGCCGGCCTCGACCGCGGCTCGGGCAAGGATCTGAAGCTCATGCAGTGGGAGCAGAGCGGCCGCTCCGAATGGTACGAGGCCTCCGGAGTGGGCCGCGAGAGCGGGATGCTTCAGCGGCCGGTTCCGGGCAACGTCTCGTCCAATTTCGGAATGCGCCGCCATCCGATCCTCGGTTACTCGCGGATGCACAAGGGCCTCGATTTCCGCGCCGGCTACGGCACGCCGATCCTCGCCGCGACCGACGGCCGGGTCGCCGCCGCCGGCTGGGCCGGGGGCTATGGCAACCAGGTCCGGCTCGCCCATTCGGGCGGCATGGTCACTTCCTATTCGCACATGAGCCGGATCGTCGCCCGCGCCGGCGGCCATGTCCGCCAGGGCCAGGTGATCGGCTATGTCGGCTCGACCGGCCTCTCGACCGGCCCGCACCTCCATTACGAGCTTCTGAAGAACGGAGTCCCGATCAACCCCGCCGCCGTCAAATTCGTCAGCCGCGCCCAGCTCGACGGCGAAAGCCTCGCCGCCTTCCGCTCGCGGCTCAAGACCCTGCTGGCGGTGAAGCCCGGCGCGGCCCGAATGGCCGAGACGGCCGGTAAGAAGAAGCCGCGCGCCTAGTCCCCGTCATCCCGGCGAAAGCCGGGACCTCACGTCCGGATAGTGAAACTTCAGGCGACGGGCGAACGGGAAATATAGAATCCGGCATGGTCCGCGGATTCCTGGTCTGCTGACGGATTCAATGCTAATATCGTCGCATCGACTCGGGTGCCGGGCACACCGGTCGCGGGGCATGGGACATGAAGCCCGCCAAGGCTGATTTGCAAAACGCGTCGCCGAGTCGGATTCGTCTTGAGGAAATTCGCTGTTTTCGTGCTCTGGCCTTTGGCCTGGTCCTGCTGAGCGCGGCTTGCGGCGGCGGCGCCGAAAGAGCCGAGGATCCGGCCCCTGGCGAATCGGCTTCCGGCCCAGCCGATGGCAATTCGGCAACGGCCGAGGGTCATGTGGTGGGTCCGATCCAGGACGATAGGACCGGACCGACGGACGGCGGCAACACCGTCGCAGTGGATCCCGCCACCGTCCCCGTGGCGGTCGAGGCCAGGATCGGCAGTTCCGGCCCCGTGGCCGTTAAAGCCGACGTCACGCGCTCCGGCCCGTTCGCGGTTCCCCTTAACCCCAGGCGGCCCGGGCCCTTGCTTGCGCCGAACGGGTACGAGTGGCCGCGGGCCGCCGGCTATCTGCGGGGCTACGAGTTGCTGCGCAGCGGCGGCCTGTCGAGCGTCACGGTGGACAATGGCGCGAACGACACCAGGATGTTCGTCAAGCTCGTCGCGGTCGATTCGGCGGCGGGGGCGACGGTGGTCCGCCACGTCTTCATCCCGGCTTACGGCAGCTTCACGATGGCCGGCGTCTCCGCGGGCACTTACGATGTGCGCTACATGAACCTGTGGGATAGCAGCCTGGTCGGGACCGAACCGTTCACCCTTGGCGAAACCCACGTGACGATGACGCTGTACAAGGTTCCGGACGGCAACCTGCGTACCCACGCGCTCCGGAGCGACCAGTTCTAGACACTTCCGAAAGCGCTTCCGGGCCTTACTGAAACAAGGGATCCTCAGGGCCGGGTCGTTCGAGTCTTTTTGGGGTCGCCGCGGCGATCAGCGCCCCTGGCTTCGCCAGCGCTTGACGACCCGGGCGACCATCGCTTCCTCGTCGCCGGTCTGGCGCCACAGCTCGGAGAAGAGCGGGTCGGAGGAGGCCGGGCGGCGGTCGCGTTCGAGGTCGTCGAACGAGACCCGGATCGGGTCGACACGCCTTCGCCGCAGACGATGCATTCGCGGTTTCGTATAGCTCGGTGCCAGGCACCGAAGATGCAGTCATCGGTTTTGGTGATGGTGGGAAGCGGCGCCGGGGCGCCGATTGGGCGCAAAGGCGCAACGCAGAAAATCAAGATGTTAGAGCTTGGTGCCAGGCACCGAACATGCGGGCATCCAATTTGGTGATGCGCTGCCGGCCCCTCTCCGTCGTGCCTTCGCGCCTTTCCTGGAATCAGCGTGGCTCCGCAGGGGAAGCAATGGCACCGACAGGCGTGTTGGAATGGCCCCGGTCATGAGATCGGGTCGGATTCCGGCTTCAGCCGATTGACACTATGTTCTTTTTATGTTCTAATCGAGCCATGCGTATTGCCGAAGATTCGAAGGCGGTCGTCCTGGCCTTGCTCACGGCCCTGCTGAGGCTGTGCCTCGTGCTGCGCGACCTGGTCGAGGGGTTGCTCAGGACACAGGATTTTCATGCCCGATATGCGGGTCTTTCGTGTCTTTTGGGCGGTTCGCCGGCGGAGAAAATGCGTTTGCCCCGTCCAGGTCGTCCACTTCGTCCAACTTCGGACGGAGGCGGCCCCGGACTTTTACCGGCCCTGGCTTCGCCAGCGCTTGACGACCCGGGCGACCATCGCTTCCTCGTCGCCGGTCTGGCGCCACAGCTCGGAGAAGAGCGGGTCGGAGGAGGCCGGGCGGCGGTCGCGTTCGAGGTCGTCGAACGAGACCCGGATCGGGATCGACACGCCTTCGCCGCAGACGATGCATTCGCGGTTTCGAAGCGCCGGGATGACGTCGAGGAAGCCGCGCGCGCCCTCGGGCATGGCCGACTTGACGAAATGCTGGTCGCGCTCGTTGTTGAGGCGCATCGCGATGATCGTTCCGCACTGGGAGAGAACGCCCTCGGCGAGGTCGGACGGGCGTTGGGTGATGAGGCCGAGCGAGAACTCCGTATTTACGGCCCTCCTTGGCGATGCGCTCGAGGATCTTGCGGACGGCCTGGCCGCCGCCGGTCTTGTCCGACGGGATGTAGCGATGCGCTTCCTCGCAGACGAGGAGGACGGGCCTGGGAACCTCGTTCCTCGACCAGATCGCATAGTCGAAGACCAGCCGCGAGAGCACCGCCACCACCACCGAGACGATGTCGGAGGGAACGCCCGAGACGTCGACGATCGAGATCGGCTTGCCCTTGGCGGGGAGCCGGAAGATCTTGCCGATGAAGTTGGTCATCGAATCGGCGATCAGCATCCCCGAGAACATGAAATGGTAGCGGGGATCGGCCTTCAGCTCGTCGATCTTGGTCTTGAGGCGCATGAAGGGCGCGGTGTCGGTCGCCTTGTTGAGCAGGCCCATCTCGGCGTTGATCGCTCCGGCGAGGTCCGAAAGGGCGTAAGGAATGGGCGAATCGACGGTGAGCTTGGTCATGCCTTCGGCGGCGCGGTTCTTCGAACGTGCCAGAAGCAGGCATTTGGCGAGGATGTCCTGGTCGCGCTGCCGCTCGGCGCCCGACGAGGTGATGAACACCTCGCAATGCTCCTCGAAATTCATCAGCCAATAGGGCATCGCGAGATTTTCGACGTTGAACAGCTCGCCGACGCTCTTGAACGCGGCCGAATATTCGCCGTGGGGATCGATCATGACGATATGCCCCTCCGGCGAGAGGTCGCAGATGCGGTGCATGATCAGCGCCGCCGAAGTCGACTTGCCGGTGCCGGTCGAGCCGAGAAGGGCGAAATGCTTGCCGAGGAAAGCGTCGACATAGAGGGCGCCGCGAACGTCCTTGGTCGGATAGACGGTGCCGATCTCGATATGGGCGCGCTCGTCGGCGGCGAACATCTGCCGCATGTCCTGGCCCGAGACCGGGAAGACCTTGGCGCCCGGCGGAGGATAGCCGGTGATTCCGCGGCGGAAGTTGACCAGCCTGCCGTTCTTCGGATCCTCCTCCCCTTCTCCGAGGAAGTCGATGTCGGCGGAGATCATCCCGGCTTCGCCGTCGCGGAGGCGCAGGTTGCGGACGTTGGCGAGCAGCCACCGGTTGCCCGCTTCCAGCTTCACCTGGCCGCCGACCTGGCCGGACAAAGCGACGCTCGGATCGGGGTCTTTCGAGACCTCGGCGATCCGCGCCGCCTCGAACTCGACCTTGCCGCCGCCTCCGCCGACCTCCACGACCTTCCCGATGGCGGCGTGGCGGACCGGCTCGGGGATTCGCGGCCGGATGGTGGGGGCGAATTCCTCCGCCTCCTCGGGCAGGGTGACGGTCCTGAAATTCATCATGTCGGTCATTCGAGCGTCGCTGCCCCCGGGCTGTGTTCCGGAGTCCGTCTTAGCAGCGAGGGGTAAACAACTGCTTTTCCTTGGAGATGCGTCCCGGATCCCCTGTTTCCCGGCGAAGGCCGGGACCCAGTCCTTCGGCCTGTGCCAACGGGGCCCCGGCTTTCGCCGGGGAGCTACCCCTTCCTCAGCACCAGGCTCCCGCCCCAGCCGAGCAGCAGCGACATCGCCACCGCGGCCACTCCGTAGGTGAAGGACCAGCGGTCGGCGGCGGCGGCGACATCGCGCTCGAAGCCGGTCTTGCCGATCTTGATGTCGCGCACCGCGCCCGCGATCACCCGGCCGTCCTTGATGAGGAAGGTCTCGGCCGTATAGTCGCCGACCGGCACCTGCGCCGGGATCGTGATCCGGCCGCGATAGAGGACGTGGTCGGTGATTCGGATCCCCGCAGGGTCTTCGATATAAAGCTGGCGCCGCTGCATCAGCTCGATCAGCCCGGCCTCGAAGCGCCTTTGCACCTCGGGCGACTTGCCGCCCCCCGGCGAGAGCGAGAGATTCTGGAGGCCGAGCTCGTAGATCGCCGCGGTCCGCTCGTCGATCAGCTTCGAGAGCGGCCGCGACGAGGCCACCGCGTAGAAAGCGGGCGCCGAGCGGAATCGCGCCGCCTCGACGTTCATCCAGATCCCGGCCACCTTCTGCTTTTCGCGCACCACCAGCGGCTGGACCGGCCCCTTCACGACCACCGCGATGTCGGCATGCTCGGTCGGGGTCCGGCCGCCGGGATAGAGGATGGCTCCGAACAGCAGCAGGTCGGCGCCGGTGAACTGGTAGCGAATTTCGATATTGCTCTGCGACACGTCGGGCACCAGGCGCGGCTTGGCGGCGCCGAGCGCGAGCGGCGCGAGCAGAGCCAAGAGCAGGGCGCGCGCCGCGCTCACAGCACCTGCAACGTGTAGATTTCCTCGGGTCGCCAGCCCAGCCCGATCGCCATCCGAACGGCGACCGCGAGGATGATGATGGCGAGGAACATGCGCAGCAGCTCGGGCTTGACCTTCTGCGCCAGCCGAGCCCCGAACTGTGCGCCGATCACCGAGCCGAGCAGGAGCAGGCCGGCCAGGACGATGTCGACCGACTTGGTGGTGGTGGCGTGGATGAGGGTCGTCGCCGCGGTGACGAACAGGATCTGGAGCAAGGAGGTGCCGACCACGACCTGGGCCGACATCCCGAGCAGATAGATCATCGCCGGGACGACGATGAAGCCGCCGCCGACCCCGAGCAGGACGGTCAGCATGCCCGCTCCGAAACCGAGCAGCAGAGGCGCCAGCGGCGAGATGTAGAGGCCCGACTGGTAGAATCGCCAGCGCATCGGCAGCGCCGCGATCAACGGATTGTGACGCTTGGGCTTCTTCGCATTCGCCCGCGGCTTGAGGATGTCGAGCGACGTCGCCGATTCCTTGCCCATCATGATCCCGATCGTCCCGAGCAGGATGACGTAGAGAAGCGAGATGACGGTATCGATCTGTCCGGCATCCTGGAGCAGCCGGAACAGGCCGCCGCCGGCGAGCGCTCCGAGCAGGCCGCCGGCGATGATCACCGCCCCCATCCGATAGTCGACCCCCTTGCGGCGGCGGTGGGCGAGTACGCCCGAGACGCTGGTGCCGGTGATCTGGGTGGTCGCCGAGGCGACGGCGACGGGCGGCGGGATGCCGTAGAAGATGAGGATCGGAGTGGTCAGGAACCCGCCGCCGACCCCGACCATGCCGGTCAGAAGGCCGACCACGCCGCCGAGCAGGATTATCGCCAGCGCGTTGACCGAAAGGCCGGCGATGGGAAGATAGATGTCCACGCCGCCCTGACTAGCCGCTGGCGGGCCGGGGCGGAAGGGCGGGGGCGATCGGCGAGTCAACGTCATCCCGGCGAAAGCCGGGACCTGAGCGAGACCCGCCGCGACTTGGCGGCCTGAGGCCCCGGCTTTCGCCGGGATGACGCGCTCAGCCTGATCCCCGGCGAAACCGAGTTCTTACGGCAGGAAGCCTCCGTGCTTTCCGTTCAATTCTCCACCGCTCTGCGATCTAGTATCTTTGAGAGAAGGCACAAATGCACGAAGGCCCAACGCAGAAAAATCAGGAAGTTGGAGCTTGGTGCCAGGCACCGAACATACGGGAATCGGATTTGATTGCGCGCCGCCGGCCCGGCAAGGCGAAGCCCGGGCGATCAGAAATCCGTGCTCAGGGTGATCGTCGGGCCGGAGCCCGGCTCGGCGTTGCCGGCGGCGCGCAGGCGCCAGTCGGCGGCGAGGGTGACGGCCCGGCCGGGAAGGCGGAGCGACGCCTGGGGCCCGAGATCGAGGCGGGCGAGGCCGGGCTGGGCGGCGGCCCAGGCCCCGGCGCCGACCCGCAGGTTCCGGTCCAGCGGGAGTGAGAGGCGGATCGAGCCGTCCGCGAACAGGTCGCGCGAGCGGGCGCCGACCAGGCCGGCCTGGGCGTAGGCGTCGAGCCGGAAGCGGCCGAGGCGGGCGTCGCTCATCCCGCCCAGGGCGGTGAGGGCGAAAGCCGAGCGGCCCTCGCCGCCGAGCGCCTGCCGCCGTTCGGCGAGGAGATGGACCGGGAGCCGGGCGACCGGCACCCAGTCGAGACCGATGGCGGCCTCCGTGCCCGCCGCGCGCGCCAGAGGCGCGGAGAGGCGGGCCGACAAAGCGAGCGGCCGCGCGGCACCGGGATTGAGGCGCCAGACGAGCCGGGCGCCGGCCTGGCTTCCGCCGAGCAGGCCGCCGGTGGCGAGAGCCGCCGCTCCCCCCGGGCGGACGAACGACCAGGCGGAGAGCGACCAGCGCCGGGTCGTCGGGGCGGCCGCGGCATCGAGCCTTGGCGGAAGGGCGACGAGCAGCGGCGGGAGAGGCGGGACCGGCGAACCGCGACCGGCACCGGCGGGACGCTCCGACCCGGCGGCGGGGCCGGCGGGGACGCAAGGGCCGGTTGCGGAGGCCGCCGTGCGGCCCAGTCCGCCGGCGGGACCGGGGCCGCGAAAATGACCCGGTCCTTCGCAACCGCGCGCTCCCCCCGGGCCTCCCCGGCCTCGAGTCCCCGGTGGGACAGTGTTCGGGCTCGGCCTTGCACCGAGGCCGCGCCGACGGGCGGAACCGACCAAGGCGGGGCGAGGAGGGCGGTCCTCAGCGCCGCCCACCCTCCCAGCACGATCGCCAGGAAGCGCAGCGGCGGCGAGCCCCTCATTCCGCCGCGGCGCCGGTGGGGAAGATGTGCGCGGTCTTGTCCCAGCGCGGCCGCCCGCCGCGCCTCAGCGCGAGGTAATTGGCCAGGGCGCAGGCGGCGGCGAGCATCGCCACCGCATTGGCGATCGCCATTCGCGGCGCCGAGCGCAGGCCCTCCCGCCAGCCATAAGCCGCGGTGGTGAAGGCGGCGCGGACCGCCAGGCGCCAGCCGAGCAGGCCGAAATTGGCCGAGACGAGGACCGACAGCAAAGCGGGCAGGGGGGCGGGGCCGCGGCCGCCGGCGCCCTGCCAGGCCTTCAGCGCCAGCCACAGGGCCAGCGCCAGATAGCCGGCGCCAAGCAGGATCGCGGCGAGCAGCGACTGTCGGTCCCGAAGCCGCATCCAGCGCTCGGCAAGCCCTCCGCTCCAGCCGAGCCGGTCCCAGCCCGAAAGCGCGATCCCGGTCATCCAGCGCGCCTTCTGGCGAACCGAAGCGGTCAGGGTTCCGGGGAAATATTCGCGGGTGGCGACGATCCCGCCGTCCGCCGTCCTGATCCGAACGAAGGCCCGGCGTCCGCCGGCCTCGGCGAGCGTGAGGCCCAGCTCGTAATCCTCGGTGAGGCTGTCGGCGTCGAACGGCAGGCCGCCCCGCTCGACCGCCAGCCGGCCCAGCGCCTCGCGCGAAAAGGCGCACCCGACGCCGGCCGAGGGGAGGCCGGCGCCGAGCGCGCCACGCACGACCATTTCCTTGCCGTGCGATTCGGCGAACTCGTCGGCATAATGGCCGCCGAGCCAGCGCGAATGGGGGTGGATGAGCGGAAGCACCGGCAGCTGAACGAGGTCGAAGCGCTCGATCAGCCCGTCGAACAAAGCGAGCTCGACGGGATGGACCAAATCCTCGGCGTCGTGAAGGACGACCGCCTTCGCCCGCCGCCCCTCCAAATCCTCGTCGGCGAGCAAGGCGAGCCATAGCCGGTTCAGGCAATCGGCCTTGGTCGTCGGCCCCGGACCGGCGCCGGTCACGACCTTCACCCGCGGCTCCTTGGCGGCGACGGCCGCCGCCGCGGCGACGGTGGCGGGGTCGTTGCGATAGGTTCCGACATAGAGTTGCCAGTCGCCCGCCCCCCAGGCCGCGACGGCGCCGCGGAGCATGTCGCCGATCACCGCCGCTTCGTCCCAGGCGGGGACGAACACCGCCAGCCGTCCCGGGCGGGCCGGCGGCGGCAGGTCGGCGACCGTGGCAGCGGGCCTGCCCAGGCGCCGGATCCGGTTCGCGAGCCAGAGCAGGTCGACCGCCAGGTCGCTCAGCCCGAGAACCAGGAACCCGCTGGCGGCGAACAACGCCGCTTCGCGCATGATGAAGTCCATTCCGCCGAATAACGGCCCCGCAATGTCCATGCTTCTGCCCCCTGAGTGGACGGCAGGATCATCTATTTGCGCGGAAAGCTTGGCAAGTCTTTTTCGAAAACGCTGAATTCATCAGGCCAATTTGCGGCGGGTGGCAAGCTCGACACTTGGCAGCTGCATGCGGGAACCCGCACTTGTTCTTGCTGCGCGCCCGTTCTGGCCGCCGATGCGATCCGATAACCGAATCCCGTATACGTAGTATCCTATCTTCAGATATAAGGCGTCCGGCGCTCCTCTCTGGGAGCGCGGGGCAAATTCTGGGGGGATTCGGTTCATGCGCTGGCTGATCGCGGCGGCATTCGCATCCTTGTTTTTCTTCGCTCCGGCGCCGGCGCGGGCCTGGGGGCAGGGCGGTCATTATACCGTCTGCGAGATCGGCTATCTGAACCTGACTCCGGCGGCCAGAGCGGAGGTGGACAGGCTGGTCGCCCTCGACGGCCGCTTCGCCAGCTTCACCGAAACCTGCACCTTCCCGGACAATCCCGTCTCGCGGGCAAGCGAGCATTATTCCAATTATCTTCGAAGCCAGCGCCGGATCGCGCCCGGCTGCCCCGGCGGGCGGCCCTGCGTCCTCGGAGCGCTCGACAGCGACCTCGCCACCCTCCGCTCGGCCTCGGCCACCAACTCCGAAAAAGCGGTTGCGATCCTCTATATCGGCCATTGGTTCGGCGACCTCCATCAGCCGCTCCACATTTCCTTCGCCGACGACCGCGGCGGCAACAGCATCAAGGCCCCCGGCCCCTGCTCGGGCAGCTTCGAGGCCAGCCTCCATTCGGTCTGGGACACCTGCGTCGTCGAGCGCCGGATCTTCAGCCCGGGCACCGACCGGGTCGCCCGGGCGCGGGCCGCGGCGGCGGTCCTCACCGCGTCGATCACGGACGGCCAGCGCCGCAACTGGGTGCGTTCCAAGCCCTGGCAGTGGGCCGGCGAATCCTACAAGGTCACGCTCGCCGGGCGCACCGGCTATTGCGTCCGCAAGGCCGGCGCCTGCTGGTATTCGGCGACGAAGCGGGACTTCGCCAATGGCGATCCGCAACGCGCGCAGATCGTCGACGACGCCTATCTCGACCGCGCCAAGCCGATCGTCGAGACCCGCCTCAAGCGCGCCGGGATCCGCCTCGCCGAGGCGCTCAACCGAAGCTTCGACCCGGGTTTCGACGGGTGGGACGGATGAGGCTGGGTTACCGCCCGATCCTCGCCGCGGCCTTGTTCGCGGCCCCCGCGCCGCTGCTCGCCGAAGATGTCGTCGTCCAGCGCCACGTCACCGTCCGCGAAGCGCCCGAGCGGCGCTCGGATCCGGTGGTCTACGTCGCTCCGGGGGACCGGCTCGACCTGTTCGAGGCGGGCGAACGTAGTAACGGCTATTATCATGTTCGGCTGCCCGACGGCCGCGAGGGATGGGTCTATTTCACCTTCGTCCGGCGCGTTCCGGAGCAGGAGGAAGCGGGCGCGCCCGCGCCCGGAACCTACCGGATCCATTCGATCGACGTCGGCACCGGTCTCGCCATCTTCGTCGAGGGCGCGGATTTCACGCTTCTCTACGACGCCGGAAGCAACGACGACACCGCGCGCGATCAGCGCAACCGGGTCACCGCCTATCTGCGGGCGGCGCGGCCGGGGCTGCAGCGGATCGACCACCTCATCCTCAGCCATCCGCACAAGGATCATAGCGAACTCATGCCGGATGTGGTCGAGGCCTATGAGGTCCTGAACGTCTGGGACTCGGGCTCGGTCAACCCGATCTGCAGCTATCGCGCCCTGCTCGAGGACGTCGCCGCTGAAGCGGGAGCGACCTATCATCATGCGACCGGCCGGCCCGGGCCGCACCGGATCAGCTTCGCCGCCAAGACCTGTTATGGCCGGCCGTTGCCCGAAGCCGTCGTGACGATCGACCGCGCCGAACCGATCGCGATCGGCGAGACGGTCAGGATCGGCGACGGCGCCGGCCTGACCGTGCTTCACGCCAACGGTAATCTGACCAGCCAGTATAATGAGGCCAGCGTGGTGGTCCGGCTCGACCTCGGCCGGCGGCGAATCCTTCTTCCCGGCGACGCCGAGGCCGGCGGACGCAGACCGCCGACCGATCCCCCCAATCCGTCGTCGCCGGAAGGCGAGCTGATCGCCTGCTGCGCCGAGGCGCTGAAGGCCGACATTCTCGTCGCCGGCCATCACGGAAGCAAGACGTCCTCGCGCACCGCCTTCCTCGACGCGATCGGCGCCTCCCAATACATCGTGTCGGCCGGTCCGACCCGCTACGCCACCGTGACCCTGCCCGACCGCGAGGTGGTCGAGCAGCTGGCCCGGCGCGGCACCGTGTGGCGGACCGACCTCGACGACCCCGCCTGCAAGGTGAGCGTGGCCAAGATCGGGCCGGACAACGACAACAAGCCGGGCGGCTGCGACAATGTCCGGATCCTGATCGACGCGTCCGGGACCATGACCGCCGATTATTACCGCCCGACGGATTGAGCGACGGCAGAGCGATCCGGAGCCTCTGCCCGGCGATCGTGCCGATCGTCAGTGAGCCGGCGGCAGAAAGCGGACAAGCAGGGCCGTCAGGGCGGTTGCCGCTCCGAGCATCGCCGCAGCGGTCGAGAAGATGAATCCCTTGGTTGGAAAATGCTTCGATCGCTCATCGAACCTCGCATAGTCGACCCTCAGGTCTTCGACCGCTTTCCTCAGGGCAGACACCGCACCGTCTATCTTGTCCGTCACGCTTCGCAGGTGCCCTACATCCATTTCAAGCCGATCCAGGCGGGCCCCGGGCCTCGAAGACGCCGAGGCAGCGCTCCCTTCTCCGCCTCTGCTGCCACCACGATCCGCCAACTCGATTGCCTTTCATGTGCCAGTCTCGGGAATCCACTCGGGCCTATACTCGAGGCCGTCCGGAGGTGTCTGTCAGTCGATTCATAGCCCTAGGCGCTCCACAGAATAAGAGGCCGCCAAATCTTATCGGAAGATCGTTTATCGGCGACGGCCCGCCTTCGTTACCGATCAGGTCCCGAACCGCCCGTTCCCCTTTTGAATATCCGCCGTTACAGACCACGCCATGGTCACCGAACCGGATCCGCGTCCAAGCTCCGCCCTGCGGGCCTTCCTGAAGAGCGAGGCGGGCGGCGGTCTGCTCTTGATGGCGGCCGCGGCTCTGGCGCTCGGCCTCGCCAATTCGCCTTTGGCCCCCGCCTACCGGGACCTCCTCCATTTCGAGCTCGGCCCGCTGAGCGTCCAGCATTGGATCAACGACGGCCTGATGGCGCTTTTCTTCCTTCTGGTCGGCCTCGAGATCAAACGCGAGTTCCTCGACGGCCAGCTGGCCGGCTGGGAGCGGCGCCGGCTGCCGCTGGTGGCCGCCGCGGCCGGAATGGCGATGCCTGCGATCGTCTATCTGGTCGTCGCCGGCGGCAATTCTCAGCTCAGGGCCGGCTGGGCGATCCCGGCGGCGACCGACATCGCCTTCGCGATCGGGGTGCTGGCGCTTCTCGGACGGCGGGTGCCGACGTCGCTCAAGCTGTTCCTGACCACGGTCGCCATTGCCGACGATCTCGGCGCGGTCGTCATCATCGCTCTTGCCTACACCGCCTCGCTCGACGTCCCGGCGCTCGCCGCCGCGGCCCTGATCCTTCTCATCCTCCACGGTCTCGGTAAAAGCGGAGTCCGCTCGCTCGCCGTCTATTTGGCCGGCGGCCTCTGCCTCTGGGTCGCGGTGATGCTGTCGGGGGTCCACGCCACCGTCGCCGGAGTGCTCGCCGCGACGGCGGTGCCGCTGGTCAAGACCCGGGGAAGGCCGGATTCGCCCGATTCGCCGCTCCACCGGCTCGAACACGGTCTCTCGCCCTGGGTGGGCTTCCTGGTCCTTCCCCTGTTCGGTCTCGCCAATGCGGGAATCGCCCTGGACGGCTCGGTGGGACTGTTCGCGCCTTTGCCGCTCGCCATCGCGCTCGGGCTCTTTCTCGGCAAGCAGGTCGGAATCTACGCCGCGGTTCGGGCGATGGTCGCCCTCGGCTTCGCCGCGCCTCTGGGCGGAGCGACCTGGCGGCAGGTCTGGGGCGTGGCGATGCTGTGCGGGATCGGCTTCACGATGAGCCTGTTCATCGGCGCCCTCGCCTTCCCGAACGATCCGGTGCTGGTCGAGGAGGCCAAGCTTGGAATCCTCGCCGGTTCGTTGCTGTCGGCCGTGGCCGGCTTCGCTCTGCTGAGGCTTGCGCCGGCCCCTTTGCGGCATCAGGAGGAGAGCGCCGCCGACGGCCTCGAGGAAACCAGTCGATGACTCTCTTCCGCCTGCTTCTGCCGCTCCTCCTGCTCGCCGGCTGCGTCTCGGCCGGGCCCGCCCGCGAGAGCCTCGATTCGATCGCGCGCGACTATGTGAAGCTCCAGCTCGCCATCGGCGAGAAGGAGGAAGGCTATATCGACGCTTATTACGGGCCGCACGAATGGCAGGCCGAGGCGAAGCTGAACCCCGCCACGCCGGCGGCGCTCACCCAGCGCGCCGGCGTTTTGACTGTGCGGTTGCAAAGCCTCCACGACAACCGTCTCGATCCGATGGAGCGGCGCCGGCGCGACTTCCTGCTCGCCCAGCTCAAGGCGGCGTCGATCCGGCTGGGGATGATGCAGGGCGTCAAGCTCCCCTTCGCCGACGAGGCCGAGGCCCTGTTCGGAGTCCGGCCGCAGCTCAAGCCGCTCTCGGCCTACGACCCGGTCCTGGCCCGGATCGAGCGGCTGGTGCCCGGCAAAGGAAATTTGACCGACCGCGTCGACGCCTTCCAGGAGCGCTTCACGATACCCCGGGAGCGGCTCGAGCCGGTGATGCGCGCCGCCATCGCCGAATGCCGGCGCCGCACGGCCGAGCGCATCGCGCTGCCGGCGAACGAGCGCTTCACGCTCGAGTTCGTCACCGGCAAGAGCTGGGGCGGCTACAATTGGTACAAGGGCGATTCCCACAGCCTCATCCAGATCAACACCGATCTGCCCATCCGCATCGGCCGCGCCGTCGATCTCGGCTGCCACGAAGGCTATCCCGGCCATCACGTCTACAACATGCTGCTCGAGCAAAAGCTCGCCAAGGCACGCGGCTGGGTCGAGTTCACCCTCTACCCGCTCTACTCGCCGCAAAGCTTCATCGCCGAAGGATCGGCCAATTACGGAATCGAGCTGGCCTTTCCGGGCGACGAGCAGCTCGCCTTCGAGACCCGCATCCTCTATCCGCTCGCCGGACTGCCGCCGGCCGGCGCCGCGCAATATCTCGCGTTGCAGCGGGCCGCCCAGGAACTGGCCGGTGCCCGCTTCACCATCGCCGCCGACTATCTCGACGGCCGCATCGACCGCGCCAAAGCGGTCGAGCTCACCGGCAAATACCAGCTCTACTCGACCGCCCGGGCCGAGAAGTCGGTGGCCTTCATCGACCAGTACCGCTCCTACGTGATCAATTACGGCCTCGGCATGGATTATGTGCGCACCTATGTCGAAAGCTTCGGCGAGACGCCGGAGCGGCGCTGGGCGGCGATGGAATCGCTGCTTTCCGGGCCGACCCTGCCGAGCGACCTGGTGGTGCCATGACCTATCCCCGTCATTCCCGCGAAAGCGGGAATCCCTGCAGCGTCCGGGCAGCGCTACCCTTGGACTGGATCCCCGCCGTGCGCGGGGATGACGGGCTGATGCGCGTCTTCTGGGATGAGCGGCAGCGGCTTCACGCTCCGGCGCAGGAGCTGCACAACGGCGCCTTCGTGCCCTTCGCCGAGCATGGCGGACGGGTGGATTCGATGCTCGCCGCGCTTGGGGCGACTCACGCGGTTCCGGATCGGGGCGACGAGCCGCTGCTTCGGATTCACCCCCGCGCCTATCTGGACTTTCTCCAATCCGCCTTCGCCGAGTGGAAGGCGGCCGGCCGGCCCGGCGACGCCGCCGGTTATGTCTGGCCCGTGGTCGGCCGGCGCCCGCTCGATCTCGACCGCATCGACGCCCGCCTCGGCCAATTCAGCATGGACGCCTCGACCCCGGTCGCCGAGGGGACCTGGGAAAGCGCCTATTGGTCCGCCCAGACCGCGCTCGCCGGGCTTGAAGCCCTGCTCGCCGGAGACCGCTCGGCCTTCGCTCTGTGCCGGCCACCGGGCCACCATGCCGGCGCCGATTATATGGGCGGCTATTGCTACCTCAACAACGCCGCGATCGCCGCCGAGGCCGCCCGGGCGGCCGGCACCGGCCGGGTCGCCATCCTCGACGTCGACTATCATCACGGCAACGGGACGCAGGATATCTTCCTGGATCGGGGCGACGTCTTCTTCGCTTCGATCCACGCCGATCCGCGCACCGATTATCCCTTCTTCTGGGGCCATTCCGACGAGCGGGGGATCGGCGAGGGGGAGGGCGCGACTCTCAACCTGCCGCTGCCCGGCGGCACCGGCATCCGGGACTATGAGGCCGCGCTCGACCGGGCGCTGGAGGCGATCGCCGGCTTCGGCGCCGGCCTCCTCGTCTGCTCGTTCGGCGCCGACACCTTCGCCGGCGATCCGATCTGCTCGTTCGCCCTGGAGACGGCCGATTACGCGCCGGTCGCCCGGCGCATTGCCGCGCTGGGCCTTCCGACCCTGGTCGTCATGGAGGGCGGCTATGCGGTCGACGCGCTGGGCACAAACGTCGCCGCCTTCCTCGGCGGCTTCTAGGCGCGGCCTCCCGTCATTCCCGCGTTCGCGGGAATGACGGAGTAAGGGAAGCCTGCGCCACTGGCTTTACCGGCAGTCGATTCGAACTGGTCCCTCGCAAAGCGGCGGCGTTGGGCCCTGGCGATTGTCGACGAGCGAAAAGCTCGGCTAAGCTCGGTCGGAATGGGGAGGTTGGCGATGCGCGGACTTGGCGGACTGATGTTTCTTGCTGTGCTGGGATCGTCGGCGGGCGTGGCGGCCGCCCAGGCGCCGGCGGGCGGGATCGAGTGCATCTACGGGCGGCTGCCCGCCGCGGAAGCCGCCGCGATCGGCAAGGGCTATGCGACCGACACGATCCCCGTCGCCCGGATCGCCGAGCGGCTGGGGCCGATAATCCAGGCCTGCGCGGATTCGGGCGCCATCAAGGTCCAGGCGCAGGTGCAGCCGGCGTTCGAATATACGTTGATCAGGCTGGAGAGCGACCAGGATGCCGCCGTCCTTCGAGCGAGCGGCGCCGATCCGGCGAAGGTCAGGGCGCTCTACGCCAGGCTCGATCCGCCGATGGTCGCCCTGCTCGAGAAGCCCGAGCTCAGCGAGTCGGAAAAGAGCCGGCTCAGCCTCTACCTCGTCACCGCCCTCAGCCGCGACCCGGCGCTGAAGGCCCCCCAGCGCCAGCGCGCGTCGCTGCTCCTCTACAATCTCGGCAAGATGCGCGCCCGCGAAGCCGCCTTCGCCGCCGCGCGCTAGCCGTCATTGCGAGCGAAGCGAAGCAATCCAGCGGCTCGGGCGACCGGAGCTGGATTGCTTCGTCGCTTCGCTCCTCGCAATGACGGGAGTGCTTACAGTTTCTCGGTCAGCTCCGGCACCAGCTTGAACAGGTCGCCGACCAGGCCGAGGTCGGCGACCTGGAAGATCGGCGCGTCCTCGTCCTTGTTGATGGCGACGATGACCTTCGAATCCTTCATTCCCGCAAGGTGCTGGATGGCGCCCGAAATACCGATGGCGATATAGACTTCGGGGGCGACGATCTTGCCGGTCTGGCCGACCTGATAGTCGTTGGGCGCATAGCCGGCGTCGACCGCGGCGCGGCTCGCGCCGACGCCCGCCTTGAGCTTGTCCGCGAGCGGATCGAGAAGCGCGTGGAACTGCTCCGAGGATCCGAAGGCGCGGCCGCCCGAGACGATGATCTTGGCGCTGGTCAGTTCCGGCCGCTCGCTCTTCGACAGCTCCGAGCCGACATAGGAGGAGAGGCCTTTGTCGCCCTCCGCGCCGACCGCCTCGATCGTTCCCGAGCCGCCGGTGGCCGAGGCCTTCTCGAAAGCGGTGCCGCGCACCGTGAGAACCCTCTTGGCGTCGGTCGACTTCACCGTCGCGATCGCGTTGCCGGCGTAGATCGGCCGGGTAAAGGTGTCCGGCCCTTCGACCGACAGGATTTCGGAAATCTGCATGACGTCGAGAAGGGCGGCGACTCGCGGCGCGACGTTCTTTCCAGTGGTCGTCGCCGGGGCGAGAAAATAGTCGCAATGGTCGCGGACCAGAGCGGCGATCACCGGCGCGACATTCTCGGCCAGGCCGTGCGCATAAGCCGCATCGTCCGCGACATGAACCCTGACGACGCCCTCGATCTTCGCCACGGCTTCGGCGACCCCGCCGACGCCCTCCCCGGCGACGACCGCATGGACCTCGCCCAGCTTGGCGGCCGCGGCCACCGCGGCGAGGGTGGCGTCCTTCACCTGGCCGCCTTCATGCTCGACGAGAACCAGCGCGACGCTCATGCCACCACTCCCAGGGTCTTCAATTTTCCGATCAGCTCGTCGACCGAGGCGACCTTGACCCCGGCCTGGCGCTTCGACGGCTCCTCCACCTTCACCACTGTCAGCCGCGGCGTGGTGTCGACTCCGTAATCGGCGGGCGTCTTGTTCGCGAGCGGCTTCGACTTGGCCTTCATGATGTTGGGCAGCGAGGCGTAGCGCGGCTCGTTGAGGCGAAGATCGGTGGTGACGATCGCCGGAAGCTTCAGGCGAAGGGTCTCGAGCCCGCCGTCGACCTCGCGGGTGACGTCGACGTGCTCGCCGTCGACCTCGACCTTCGACGCGAAGGTGCCCTGCGCCCAGCCGAGCAAGGCGGCGAGCATCTGGCCGGTCTGGTTGCTATCGTCGTCGATCGCCTGCTTGCCGAGGATCACCATCCCGGGCTGCTCCTCACCGGCGATCTTCGCCAGGATCTTGGCGACGGCGAGCGGCTCGACTTCGTCGTCGGTGGTCACCAGGATCGCCCGGTCGGCGCCCATGGCGAGCGCGGTCCGCAACGTCTCCTGAGCCTTGGCCGGCCCGATCGAGACGGCGACGATCTCGGTCGCGACGCCCTTCTCCTTGAGCCTTATCGCCTCTTCGACGGCGATCTCGTCGAACGGGTTCATGCTCATCTTGACGTTGGCGAGGTCGACTCCCGTCCCGTCCGCCTTGACCCGCGGCTTGACGTTGTAATCGATCACCCGTTTCACCGGCACCAGCAGCTTCATTTCAGCTCCTCTTAACCCGTCATTCCCGCGAACGCGGGAATCCAGCTTTCTTTCCTTCACAGCGTCCGAACTGGATCCCCGCTTTTCGCGGGGATGACGATCAGGCCGCTTCCTGGACCGCCGCGACGATCTTCCTCGCCGCGTCGCCGAGATCGTTGGCAGGGACGATGGCGAGGCCGGAATCGGCGAGGATGCGCTTGCCTTCCTCGACGTTGGTCCCCTCCAGCCGAACCACCAGCGGCACCTTCAAATCCACTTCCTTGGCCGCGGCGATGATCCCGTCCGCGATGATGTCGCAGCGCATGATTCCGCCGAAGATGTTGACGAGGATGCCCTTCACCGCCGGATCGGAAAGGATGATCTTGAACGCCGCCGTCACCTTCTCCTTCGAGGCGCCGCCGCCGACGTCGCAGAAATTGGCCGGCTCGGCGCCGTTCAGCTTGATGATGTCCATCGTCGCCATGGCGAGGCCGGCGCCGTTGACCATGCAGCCGATATTGCCGTCCAGCTTGATGTAGGCGAGGTCGTGCCTGGACGCCTCGACCTCCATCGGGTCCTCCTCGGTCTCGTCGCGGAGGGATTCATATTCGGGGTGGCGGAACTCGGCGTTGGAATCGAAGCTCATCTTGGCGTCGAGCACGAGCATCTGCCCGTCATCGGTCGCCACCAGCGGGTTGATCTCGAGCATCGCGCAATCGAGCGCGATGAAGGCGTCGTAGAGCTGCCGGGAGAGCTTCTGCCCCTGCTTGTTGAGATCGCCCTCGAGCCCGAGCGCGAAGGCGAAGGCACGGCCATGGTGGGGCATGAAACCCTGCCCGGGATCGATCGTGATCGTCGTGATCTTCTCCGGCGTGTCGTGAGCGACCGCCTCGATGTCCATGCCGCCCTCCGTCGAGACGACCATCGCCACCCGTCCGCTGCCGCGATCGACGAGCAAGGCGAGATAATATTCCCTGGCGATGTCGACCCCGTCGGTGACGTAGAGTCGGTTGACCTGCTTGCCCTCGGCGCCGGTCTGGAGGGTGACCAGGGTCTTGCCGAGCATCTCCGCGGCGTTCAGGCGCACCTCGTCGATCGAGCGCGCCAGCCGGACTCCGCCCTTGGCTTCGGAGCCGAGCTCCTTGAACTTGCCCTTGCCCCGGCCGCCGGCGTGGATCTGCGCCTTGACGATCCACAAGGGTCCGGGGAGCTTCGCCGCCGCCGCGGCGGCTTCTTCCACCGAAAGCGACGCGTAGCCGGCGGGAACGGGAATGCCCTGCTTGGCGAGCAATTCCTTGGCCTGATATTCATGGACGTTCATGGCCGGCCCTAAAGCACAGGGGAGGCGGGATTGGAAGCGTTCGTCCTCCCCACCGCGAAGCGGTGGGGAGGGGGGACCATGCGAAGCATGGTGGAGGGGTATTTGGCCCGTGCGTCGAGGATACGCGCTCGATCCACGAAGTTCCGTGCCTTTTACCCCTCCACCACATTTCATGTGGTCCCCCTCCCCATCTGGCGATGGGGAGGAAAGCTAGCCGCCCAGCGCCGCCAGGATCTTGCGCCGGTCGAACAGGCCCAGATCCTCGGCGAAGAAGCGTTCGAGCACGGCCGGGTCGAGGTCGTACAGCGCCGCGAGCGCCGCGCCGCCCTTGTCGATCAGGAGTCGGTTGACGCTCCGGTGGAATTCGCGGCGCTTCCACAGGCCAGCCGCTTCGGCCTCGAACAGATCGTGAAGCGCCGCCCCGGAGAGGTCGCTCTGCCGAGCCAGAGCGAGGCCGGTGCGAAGCGCGTCCGGAAGCGCCGATCCGGTGAAGGGATGGGAGAAGCCGCCGCGCGCTCCGAGCTTCGCCACGCGGGCGCCGCCGATCCGCCAATAGGCCGCGAAGTCACCGCCGAGCGCGATCGGCCGCGACGAGGATTCGGCCTTGCGCGGCTCGCCGTCATGCCAGCCGCGTCGGCCGACATAATCCTCGATCCGGTCGACCCCGTCCGCGCCGCCTTCCGGGCTTCGCGAATAATCGATCCGCTCGATCCTGAGCGTCCTTTCGTCGATCGGGATGCAGGTGAAATGGCCGCAGCCGCCCGTCTCGAGAGTCAAATCGGCGAGCACCGGCAGGTCGACCCGGTGCGGATCGGCGAAGCGGCAGGTGCGGGCGTTGCGGTGGCGCCAGGCGATCTCCAGGGTCGTCTGCTGCGCCCAGCCGCGAGCATCGACGGCGCCGGTGCCGGCGATCGATTCGCCGCCCGTCAGAAGCAGGCTGTCGTCGCGGATCGCCACCACCTTGGCGGTCCGGGCGCATCGGTCCGGCAGAGCGTCGGCGACCGCGTGGTGAATGGCCTCGGTGGTGACGAAGTGGCTGGCGAGCTTGAGCTTGCGGCTTCGCGAGGGAAGGGCGACGTAGCAGGCGTCCCAGCTTCGGGCGATGACCGGGCCGAGCAGTTCGCGCTCCCCGGCGGCGAGACCGGCATCGAGCAGGAGCATGCCGCTGCCGCCGCCGAACCTGATCTCCTCGCCGACCAGCACCATCGCCTCGTCCGGCCTCAGCCGTGCCATGGCGAGGGCGGCAAAGCACCCCGCGACGCCGCCGCCCGCGATCAGCAGCCCGCAATTTTTGCCTTTGCGCATCGGTGCGTGCTTATCGCCGGAGCGGCCGCGAGGCCATGCCCGCGTGACCCGTTCGTCGCGAAAGGCCCAAAACGACACGTTTTTTTCGTAACGCTTCTTCGAAACGTTCGATTACAAGCGCGCCGTTGCGGGCAACAGGAGGACATGAATGACCGCGAAGACTATCTGGCGGGCCGCCCAATTGGCGTTGCCGCTTCTGGCCGCCGCTCCCGCTCTCGCGCAGGGCGAGGAGGAGCAAGGGCGGCCCTACGATCGAAACAGCCTGACGATCGGACTGGGCGGCGCCTACGTCCCCTCTTATGACGGCTCGGACGATTACATCCTGACCCCGATAGGCCTCGCCTTCGGCAAGGTTTCCGGCTTCGGCTTCGCCACCCGCGGCACCGCGCTTTACGTCGATCTCATCCCCGACAAGCGCGACTCCGCCGTCGATTTCGATTTCGGACCGCTCGCCAACGTCCGGCTCGACCGGACCAACCGGATCAAGGACTCCCGGGTCCGGGCGCTCGGCGAGTTCGACACCGCGATCGAGCTCGGCGCCTGGGCGGGCCTCAGGAAGAACGGCGTCTTCCACGAATATGACAGCCTCGGCGCGCGCCTCGCCTGGCAGAAGGACGTCACCGATACCCACGACGGCACGATCCTCACCCCGGCGATCGAATATTCCTCGCCGCTCAGCACGAAGACTCTGGTCAGCTTCAGCCTCCAGGCCGAGCATGTCAGCGACCGCTACGCCCGCACCTATTATTCGATCGGCCCGGCCGGTTCGGTGGCGAGCGGCCTTGCCGTCTACAATGCCGACGGCGGCTGGAAGAGCTGGCGGACGACCCTGCTCCTCGGCCAAACTCTGACCGGCGACCTTCGCAATCCGAAGCTCTCTTTGTTCGGCGGGGTCGGCTATTCGCGCCTCCTCGGCGATATCGCCCGAAGCCCGATCGTCCGGGTCGCCGGCGACCGCGACCAATATTTCGCGACGGCGGGGCTGGCCTATACATTTTAAATCCTCCCCGAGCTTGCTCGGGGAGGGGGACCGCGCGAAGCGCGGTGGAGGGGTAAATGGCGCGGAAGCGGGCTGTTCGCGTGCGAACCTCTAAGTCCATGCCAGCTACCCCTCCACCACCCTCCGGCTGGTCCCCCTCCCCATCGCTTCGCGACGGGGAGGATAGTTGGTGACACACCCGGAACCACCCGGCATAGTCGAGCGCTATATGGGGCAACAGCACAGAACGGAGCCCGCTATGAGTGGATCTGCCGGGCTCGCCGTAACGGGGATGATGCTGGTCCTCGCGTCGCCTGCCGCGGCGCTGGATCGCTCGGTGGAGGGCGGCGAGGCGAAAAGCTTTGGAGCCGTGCCGGCGCAGAGCCGGCCGAACAGCCTCGTTCCACAAAATGTCGCGCTCAACTCGAGCGCTATGGTGCCGGTCGAGGACCCGTCCGCGCCGCGCCTGTTTCAAAGCCTTCCGGTCGCGGAAAACCTGGCCGTCGGAGTCGGCCTCTTCTCCGTCCTCGGAACCACCGAGAAGGAGCAGATGCGCCGCCGGCTCGATCCGGCCCGCGAATATCTCGGCTCCGGCACCCGGGTCGCCGCCGTCGGAATGAGCCTGAGGTTCTAAAGCTTCGTCATCCCGGGCTTGACCCGGGATCCATGAACACCGCCCGGCAAGGTTTTCATGGACGGTGTTCATGGATTCCGGCTTTCGCCGGAATGACGAAGCACGCGCACGGAGACGCCGTCCGATATGTGCTTTCCGCTTTTCCATCGCGGCCATCTGGGCTAGGAACATGGCGTGAACGACGCGCCGGCCGAGGGGACGATCCGCAAGATCATCCATGTCGACATGGATGCCTTCTACGCGTCGGTCGAGCAGCGCGACAATCCGGAGCTGAGGGGAAAGCCGCTGGCGGTCGGCGGCGGGGTTCGCGGAGTCGTCGCGGCGGCCAGCTACGAGGCCCGGAAATATGGCGTGCGCTCGGCCATGCCGGCCGTCACCGCCAGGCGCCGCTGTCCGGAGCTGATCTTCGTCAAGCCGCGCTTCGACGCCTATCGCGCCGTCTCCCAGCAGATCCGGGCGATCTTCCTCGACTACACCCCCCACGTCGAGCCGCTCTCGCTCGACGAAGCCTATCTCGACGTCACCGAGGATCTGAAGGGCATCGGGATCGCCACGCTCATCGCCCGGGAGATACGGGCGCGGATCGAGGCCGAGACCGGGCTCACCGCCTCGGCCGGGGTCAGCTACAACAAGTTCCTCGCCAAGCTCGCCTCCGATCAGAACAAGCCGGACGGCCTCTGCGTCGTCACCCCCGCCCGCGGCCCCGCTTTCGTCGAGGCGCTGCCGGTCAAGCGCTTCCACGGAGTCGGCCCCAAGACCGCCGAGAAGATGGCCCGGCTCGGGATCGAGACCGGCGCCGACCTGAAGGCGAGGAGCCTCGACTTCCTCGCCGCCCATTTCGGCTCGAGCGCGCAATATTATTACGATCTGGCCCGAGCCATCTGTCACCGCCGGGTCAAGGCGGACCGGCCCTACAAATCGGTCAGCGCCGAGGACACCTTCCTCACCGACCTGACCGACGAGGAGGCTTTGCTCGCCGAGCTCGAGCGGATCGGACGCCACGTCTGGCAGCGCATCCAAGCCAAGGGGCTGTCAGGCCGGACGGTCAACCTCAAGGTCAAATATGGCGACTTCCAGATCATCACCCGGGCCCGATCGCTCGACCGGCCGGTCAGTGGCGAGGCCGAGTTCCTGGCGACGGGCACGCAGCTGCTGAAGGGAATCTTCCCTCCGGTGAAGAGCATCCGCCTCCTCGGCCTGGGGCTCTCGAGCCTCGGCGAGGAAGAGCGGCGGCCGGCGCGGACGCTGGAGCTCGAGCTGCCCCTGGTGTGACCGGCCTGCGCCAGGTCACCCCTTGCCCTCTGGCGATGGGGAGGCAAATCACCCGCCCCGCCTCTTCCTCACCACTTCGCTGGCCAGCAATTTGTCGATCTTGAAACCGTCCATGTCGACGATCTCGAACTGCCAGCCGCCGAAGGCGAAGCGCTCGCCGACCTCGGGGATATGCTTGAGCACCGACAAGGCGAAGCCCGCGGTTGTCGCATAGTCGCGATCCGCGGGCAGGCCGATTCCGAGCCGGTCCGACAAGGCGTCGGCGGAAAGCGAGCCCGACACCCACCAGCTGCCATCCTCGCGCTCGACCAGGGGCGCTTCGGGCCCGCCCTCGAAACCGCCGGCGAGCACGCCCGAGATGGCGTTGAGCAGGTCGGCGGAGGTCACGATGCCTTCGAAATGACCGTATTCGTCATGAACGAAGGCCATCCTTGTCTCGCTTCCGCGAAGCACGGCGAGCGCGTCCATCGCGTCCATCTGGTCCGGGACGACCGGCGCCTCGCAGCTGAGCGCGCGCATGTCGAGCGGCCGCCCCTCGATCAGGGCGGCGACGAGGTCGCGGGCTCGGACGATCCCGATCAGCTTGTCGACCGAGCCTTCGGCCACGGGAATCCGGCTGTGCGGAGTCTCGAGCAGGGCCTGGCGGATGTCCTCGGCGCTCGCCGAAGCGTCGATCCAGTCGACGTCGGTGCGCGGGGTCATCACCTCGCGCGCGGGCCGGTCGGCGAGGCGGACGACTCCGGAGATGATCGCGCGCTCATATTCCTCGAGCACTCCGGCATGGTGCGCCTCGGCGACGACCAGGTGAAGCTCCTCCGCCGTCACCTTGTTGGCATTGTCGCGGCGCATCCTGAGCAGCCGGAAGATGAGCGCGCTGGTGCGGTCGAGCAGCCAGACCAGAGGCGCCGTCGCCTTGGCGGTCCACTGCATCGGCGGGCCCATGAAGGCGGCGATCGGCTCGGGCGAGCGCAAGGCGAATTGCTTCGGGACGAGCTCGCCGATGACCAGCGAGGCGTAGGTGGTGACGAAGATGACGATGACGAAGCCGAGCGTCGCCGCCGTCTCCGGCGCGAGGCCGAACCGGACCAGCCTGACGCCCACCGGCCCGCCGAGGCTCGCCCCCGAATAGGCGCCGGCGAGGATTCCAATGAGGGTGATCCCGATCTGGACGGTGGAGAGAAAGCGGCCGGGATCGGCGGCGAGATCGAGCGCGGTCTGGGCCCCCCACCGCCCCGACTTGGCCATCGCCTTCAGCCGCGGCTTGCGCGACGAGACGATCGCCATCTCGGCCATCGCGAACACGCCGTTGAGCGCGATCAGCATCAGGATGATGATCACGTCGAACCAGGGGAAGGGGGAGATGGGCGGCATGGCGCGAATGGCTCTTAGCCGGGATGCTTTCACCGGGACAAGCGGTTCGTGGAAGGAGCGTCATTGCGACGCGGCAATCCAGCGGGCTTCCGAGGCCGCTCTGGATTGCTTCGCTTCGCTCGCAATGACGGCTACCGCCGCGCCCGAAAAAACGCCTTCAGCATCTCCCCCGCTTCCGCCTCGCCCATTCCGGAATAGACGTCCGGCGAATGGTGGCAGGTCGGCTGGGCGAAGAGTCGAGGGCCGTGGAGCACCGCGCCGCCTTTGGGATCGGGCGCCGCGAAATAGAGACGCGACAGCCGCGCCAGCGCCATCGCGCCGGCGCACATCGCGCAGGGCTCCAGGGTCACCCAGAGGTCGCAGCCGTCGAGGCGCGGCGTGCCGAGCGCGGCCGCGGCGGCGCGCATCGCCACCATCTCGGCATGGGCGGTGGGGTCGTTGTCGAGCCGCATCCGGTTGCGGCCCGAGGCGATGATCGCCCCGTCCCGGGTCACCACCGCCCCCACCGGCACCTCGCCGTCGCCGGCGGCGGCGCGCGCCTCGTCCAGCGCCCGGCGCATCGGTTCGGAGAAGGCGGCGGTCATGAGCTCGTCATTGCGAGGAGCGAAGCGACGAAGATGGGCGACTGCGCAGCACTGGATTGCTTCGCTTCACTCGCAATGACGACCTATTGCTGGTTCGCCTGCTCGTTGCCGCCGATCTCAACCCTGGGCACCTCGACCTGGACGTTCGTGGTCGTGGTGCCGACCGTCACCGGGTTGACCTTCACCTCGAATTTGGGCGCCTGCGCGTTCTGGGTCTGGTTGAGATCGAGCAGGCCGAGCCATACGGCGCCGATGACGAGCAGAATGAGCAGGGCGACAATCAACAGGACAGCGCGTAACATGGATCAGCTTCCTCCGTTCGTCCGACAACGACGGGTACGCCATTCGGTTGCAGGTCCGCAACGATCATATGCGGCGGCGGCGGCCAGCTTCAGGTTGACGAAACTGCCCCGTGCCGCTATCCGCCCCGGCTTTCCGGGACCGTCTTTCGGCCCCGCTCCAAACCAGGACGATGAGATCATGTCGCGCATTTGCGAGCTGACCGGCAAGGGCCGGCAGGTGGGCCACAACGTTTCCCACGCCAACAACAAGACCAAGCGCACCTTCCTGCCCAATTTGCAGAACGTGACCTTGATCAGCGAGTCGCTCGAGCGCGGAGTCAAGCTGCGCGTGTCGATGAACGGCCTGAGGTCGGTCGAGCATGTCGGCGGCCTCGACAATTGGCTGCTCAAGTCCAAGGACGACAGCCTCAGCCTCAAGGCGCGCCGCCTGAAGCGCGAGATCGCCAAGAAGAAGAGCGAGACGGCGACCGCCGCTTAATCGTCATCCCGGCGAAAGCCGGGACCCCAGCGAGAATAGGCGCCCTTTCCGCCCCGAGGCCCCGGCCTGCGCGGGGGCGACGGTCCACGCCGCCGGTCTCATTCCATCAGGGCGAACTTCATCAGCAAGGTCCGCTGCAGCGGATTGTAATTGTCGTCCGACGCGATCCACAGGATCGTTCGCGCGCCTTCACGGGTGACGCTCAGCGCCTCGAGATTGTCGCGGGTCACCTCGCCCTCGAACGCGGCCACTTCATCGCCCGCGATCAGCGCGCCCTCGGCGAGCGTGGGCAAAGCGGCCACGGTGAGCCTTGCGGTGAAGCCGGCGAACAGGCCGACCCGGCGGTTGAGCAGAAGCAGCCTCCCGTCCGGCAGCACAGCGGCGTCGGTGACCCGATAGCCGTGGGGCGGGCGGTAGAGCAGGCGCCGCGACGGCGTTCCGGCCACCGCGGGATCGCCGGCGAAGAGCGCGACCTCGCTGTCCCCGCCATGGCCTTCCGCGAACACCAGGAAGCGCCCGTCCGGAAGCCGCACCATCGCCTCCGGACCGGCATTGTCGCTCCACCCCTTCATGGCCGGCGGAGCGGCGGACGAACGGCGCCCGAACCGGCGGCCGTCGTAGCGCCACACCGCATTGGCCTGCTCGAAGCCGATCCAGGCCGAGCCGCCCTCGACGACGAGCGATTCGGCATCGCGGTTGGACTTGTCGTCCGCCGGGCCCGGCCCCTCCGCGATCATGGCGACCTCGGCCCGAACCGGATTTCGAGCGCCCGGCAGCGGAAAGCGGATTCGCCAGCCCGCGTCGCTCATCGCCAGCGCCTCGCCCGCTTCGACATGAAGCGCCGAAATGCCGCCGACTCGGACATCGTTGCTGGTCAGCGCCCAGGCGCCGAGGAAGGCGAGCCGGCCCAGCCGCTTCCGGCCAGGAGCGTCTTCGTCGAGCGCCACCGGAGCGAAGCGGACCAGGGAGACCGCCGGCGGCGGCTCGCGATGCTGCAGGGCCGGCGGAGCGAAGGTCGCCAGCAGGACGAGGGCGGCAAGGAGAAAGACGATCCGCACGCCCGGCTAGCGTGTCCCTTGCGGACAGCGGACTCGGTCGAGGCGGTCGCCGTTTCCTTGAACCGTCAGCCTGGAGTTGTTGTCGGACAGTTTGAGGATCCGAAGGTTGCGCCAGCGCTGGCCTTCGCCCTCATAATCCGCCTCCACCGCGATCGCGCCTGAACCGCCGTATGCGACGGAACGGACGGCGCCGACGCTTTCGTGAAAGCGAAGCTCGCGCGCCGAGACGGTGAGTCGTTCGATGCTGGGCCGGGCGCAGGCTTCCAGCGATGAGTCATAGACGCCGTGATAGGGAGCCGGGATCGAATCGCTATAGGAATGCGGATGTTCCGGTCCGCGCGGCGACGGCGAGCCGGCATGGGCGGCATGGTCGGCATGCGCCTCATCCGCTTTCCCTCCGTTCGTCTGTCCGCTTTGCCCGCTCGCGCAGCCCGAAATCAGCACAACGACCGTTCCCAGCAAAGATAATGACCGCATCTTTCTCTCCGTTTCAGGCGCCATCCGTGGCGCCGGGGCATCGCCTTAGCGCAAGTTTGCAACAGCCGGAGGGTCTGATCGTTCTGCCGGGCGACGCGGGGCGGCTTAGTGGAGTATTTCTCATGAACAAGCTTCTTCTCTCGATGGCCGCCGTCGGCGCCATCGCCGTCGCGGCTCCCGCCGCCTCGCAGACCTGGTCCAACGCGGACGACTAGGCTTCCGGTCGATGCAGAGAGGCGCTCCAGCTCCGGCCGGGGCGCCTTTTTCATGCTTCAGGGATCCGCGGCGACGTAAATGAAGGCTTCGGTGCCGGAGTCGAGACGGACCCGGATGCGCTCGATCGGACCGGCTTCGTAGCGGTCGGCCGACTCGATCTCGGCGGGAGTCAGTCTGAAGACGATGCCCGGGATCCGGTCCGACGGATTGCCGCTGGGACGGGCGATCGTATGCACGTCGGCGCCGCTGGTCGCGATGACGTGCGGGTCGGTGATCGTCATCGGCGACACGGCGAAGCCGGCCAGACTGTCGGGCCGCCCGTCGAGCCGCCGGCCAAAGGTGGCGAGCTGGACGTTCTCCTGCCGCAGAGTGCCATAGGAAAAGAGCGGAATTCCGTCCTGATCGGTCATGTCAGCCGCCCTTCTAGCCGCCGCCGCCGCCGGCGCAAAATAGAAGCTGACGCGATCCCCCATATCCGCTAAATAGTTGAAGAATCTGTACGGCTTAGGGGATTGGGGATGAAGCGCTGGCGTTTTGGATCGGCCTTGGCCCTCGTCGCGATGCTGTCCTCCTGCGGAGGCGGTGGGGGCGGCGGCGGTGGCGGAGGCGGCGGTCCGCCGACCGGATCGGTGCCTCCCCCGCCGCCGCCGCCGGCCGCTTCGGCCTGCTCGCTTCGCTCCCGGCAGGATTGGGCCGCGGCCCAGCTGCGCGAATGGTATCTGTTCCCCGAAACCCTCCCGGCCAGTCTCAACCCGGCCGCTTATTCGACCGTCGAGGATTATATCGACGCCCTGACGGCGACCGCCCGGGCGCAACGCCGGGACCGATTCTTCACCTACCTGACCTCGATCCAGGAGGAGAATGCCTTTTTCAACTCGGGGTCGAGCGCCGGCTTCGGGGTCCGTTTCTCGTACGATACGGCGCAGAACCGGGTGTTCGTCTCCGAAGCGTTCGAGGGCACTCCGGCGCTCGCGGCGGGGATCGACCGAGGCACCGAGATCCTCGCGATCGGCACCAATGCCGGCAATCTGCAGCTGGTCAGCAACCTCATGGCCTCGGGCGGCCCGCAGGCGGCCAGCGACGCGTTCGGGCCGTCGGACCCGGGCGTTACTCGAGTGCTTCGAATCTCCAACGCGGGCGGCACTCGCGAGGTGAGCGTCACCAAGACCGACTATGAGCTGTTGCCCGTCTCGAGCCGCTACGGCGCCAAGATCATCGACGATAACGGCCGCAAGGCCGGCTACGTCAATCTGCGCACCTTCATCAACACCGCCGATCCGGCGCTTCGCAACGCCTTCGCCAGCTTCAAGGCGCAGGGCGTCACCGACATCATCGTCGACGTCCGCTACAATGGCGGCGGCCTGGTCTCGATCGCGGAGCTGATCGGCGACCTGATGGGGGCCAACCGGACGGGCAGCGAGGTGTTCAGCTTCACCACCTTCCGGCCGGAAAAATCGTCGAACAACGATACGCGCTTCTTCCAGCCGAAGACTCAATCGATCGCTCCGACCCGGATCGCCTTCATCGGCACGACCAGCTCGGCCTCGGCGAGCGAGCTGATCATCAACGCCTTCATTCCTTATTATCACAACCGCGCCGCCCTCATCGGCACCAACACCTACGGCAAGCCGGTCGGCCAGATCGCCCTCGACCAGGCGGCGTGCGACGACCGGCTTCGAGTCATCGCCTTCAAGACCGAGAATGCGTCGCGCCAGGGCGATTATTATGACGGCCTGGCCAGCAAGATGGAGGCGAGCTGCCAGGCGGGCGACGACATCGCCCACCAGCTCGGCGATCCTCAGGAAGCCTCGACCCGGGCGGCGCTGGACTTCCTGGCCGGGCGCGTCTGTACCCCGATCAGCGCCTCCGGCGGCGGCATCACCGCCCGGTCGGCGAGCGGCAAGCGCGAGCTGCTCACGCCGGCGCGGCCGACCGCGGTCCAGCACGAAGTGCCGGGCGCCTACTGAGCCGGAAGTTTCATAAGTTTCCGCTGCCCTGGAACGAGAAAGCTTCGGAGCCGAGCGGGCGCGAACGGCCGGCGGGCCGGGATGGCGAAACTTGCGAAGCTTGCACATGCCATTCGTGCTGTCAGGTTCGGTTGCCGGAAACGCTGCCGACCGAGTGCGGGCCGGGGGCCGATATGACCGGCGATTCGCGTGGCCGCTCATCCGGCGATCAGAACATGAATAGAATCTCGAATCTCCTTCAATCTCGATGAACCTCGCCTGTGGACCCTGTTCAGGCGAACCTCACCGCGAAGGGCGCTGGGTAACGGGCAAGCGCTGGAAAGCGCCCAAACAGGAGCATCGACATGAACAAGATCCTTTTCCTCGCTTTGGCCGCCACGTCGGCCATCGCGGCCGCGGCGCCCGCCTCCGCCCAGTCCGGCGGCTATGGCGGCGGCTACGGCAACGCCCGGATCCGCTCCGACCAGCTGCAGATGCAGCTCCAGGCCGGAATCCGAAGCGGCGCGATCACCCGCTCCGAGGCCATGCCGCTGCGCGAGCAGCTTCGCCAGCTGACCCGGCTCGAGATGCTCTATGCCCGCGACGGCGTCAGCGGCCGCGAACGCGCCGATTTGTCGCAGCGGATCAACGCGCTGCGCCAGGGCATAAGGATGGCCGAGCGCGGCGCCGACGGCCGCTACGGCCGCGACGACGACCGCTACGGCCGCGACGACGTCGACAGCCGCTACGACCGCGACAATGACGGCTGGGACGACCGCGACGGCAATCGCGACGGCCGCCGGGACGTCGATTCGCGCCACGATTCCAACCGCGACGGCTATGACGATCGCGACCGCGATCGCGACGGTCGCTGGGACAATGACGAAGACCGGTCCGACGGCCGCGGGGTCGTCGGCGAAGTGATCGACCGGGTCACCGGCAATGGCGGCCTCAGGGTCGGCCAGCGCGTTTCGGCCGATCTCGGCGGCGTGCCTTACGCTTATCGCACCCGGTATCGCGACGGCGACGGCGTCTATTATCGTTCGGACGACCGCCAGATCTACCAGATCGACGCCCGCAGCCAGACGGTGGTTCGAGTCTACCCGATGGACAGGTAGGCGGCGGCTCGGTCACGGTCTTCAGAAGCGCCTCGGCGGTAGCGGCCGGGGCGCTTTTCATTCTCCGGCGCCAGCCGTGCCATGCGTGCACGGGAAAAGTGGCGGTCAAAGAACCGGCGCCGCTAACAAATCATTAGGGGAAGACGTAAACCTGGAGTCACGATGAGAACTGAGGATCATAGCTACCGCCGGGGCAGGCCGGATGCACCCTTGATCCTGCTTTCGGTGGCGGGCCGACTCGAAGAACGCGACAATCGTCCGGCCGCCGGTGCGGCTAGGCGCCACCTCACGGAAATACTGACACGACTACACCAGCTGGCTCCAGACCTGGTGCCCTATGCCGAGGCCGACGATTATTCGATCCTGAATGCCAATTCGGGCATCGAATACAAAGCCAAGACCGGTCGTACCGAGCCCCGCCTGAGCGAGAATCTCACGCCGGAGAACCTCCAGCGGATCCGCGACCATGTCGGCGGCCGGCCCGTCCTGGCCTTCGGGGTGCTTGCTCGGCATACCGCCGCCGCCGCGGGGATCGAGCCGAAGATGCGGGGTCGCCATCCTTCTTCGCTCAACCGCATCAGAAATTCCGAAGTCCCTGCTCCAACGGCGGGCGAACGTCGAGCCAAGCGCTACGACATCGCCGCCCGCGAGATGCTGACGACTCGCGGCAGGACGGGGACGGATGCTTGATGGCGGGAAGTAGGGTCCGTATCAGATGCCAGCGGGGGAAGCGGAAATGCCTATCGCCATACGTGATCGCCTATAATTCATGGCGGGAGGACTGCGACGCTTGAAATGCCCCGATGCAGCGTTCGGGGCTGCAGGGTGGGGCGGAGGACGATTGCCGAAGATGAGGTCGCTTGCCTTTCTCGCGTTGATAACGCTCACTCTGGCGGGATGCGGCGAGGCGCCAAACCCCGATACGGCGGCCAACGGCTCCGCCTCGCCGGGCGCTGCGCCGCCGGTGCCCGCAACGCCGCTTCCGGATATCGTGAAGGTCCGCCTCGAAACCGAGGCCGGCCCGATCCTGCTCGCGCTTGACCACAAGCGGGCGCCGGTCACCACGGCGAACTTCGTCCGCTATATCGACGCGAAAAGGTTCGACGGCACCTTCTTCTACCGCGCCGCCCGGACCAAAGGCGCCGCCGGCCGAGGCTTCGTCCAGGGCGGAATCCGCCACAGCGCCCGCCGCGCCTTTCCGCCGATCGCCCACGAGCCCACGAACAAGACCGGCCTGCGCCATGTCGACGGCATTGTCTCGATGGCGCGCGCCGCCCCGGCGGGGGCGATGGGCGATTTCTTCATCGTCGTCGGCGGAGCGATGCCGGCGATGGATTCGAAGCCCGGCGAGCCCGGCTTCGCCGCCTTCGGCCGGGTCGAGGAGGGCATGGACATCGTCCGCGCTCTCCTCGCCGCTCCGACCGTCGCCAATGCCGGCCGGGGACCGATGCGCGGCCAGATGATCGAGAAGCCGGTTCGGATCATGTCCGCGCGCCGGGCACCTTAGGAAGCCCCTTTCCCGTAATGGACGAAAGAGGGAACATGGCGCTGAACCTTTGGCCGCGCGGTCGGTTGGGCCGGAAAACCCCGGGAGATTTCCGCCATGACCGACAAAAGCCTCGCCGACCTTGCCGAGAAGATGAAGGACATCGACTTCGCCCTGCTGTCCACCAGGACCCGGAGCGGAGCGATCGCCGCCCGGCCGATGAGCAACAACCGCCAGGTCGATTTCGACGGCGACAGCTATTTCTTCACCTGCGACGAGACCGGAACGGTCGCCGACATCCAGGGCGATCCCCAGGTCGGCCTCGGCTACCAGTCCAAATCGGGGATGCTGGGGATGCGCCCCTTCTTCCTCACCATCGAGGGCCGCGCCGAGCTGATCCGCGACAAGAGCCGCTTCGCCGAGCATTGGACGAAGGATCTCGACCGCTGGTTCAAGGACGGTATCGACACGCCCGGGCTGACCATGGTCAAGGTGGCCGCGCAGCGGCTTCATTATTGGGACGGCTATGACGAAGGCGAGCTCAGGCTGTCGGAGCGGACGGACGCCTGACCCCGATCCCAAGCCTCGAGGAGACAGCATGCGATCGTCGCTTCGTGCCGCGAGCCTGACACTCACCGCCTTCGTCTTGCTGGCGGGAGCGGCCGACGCGCCGCTCCTGTCCACGGCCGCGGCCTGGGCCGCGCCCGCTCCGCAACGCATAAGCGGGACCTGGGACCTGAGCTGGAAGAACAGCCGCGGCGAGATCCGGAGAGGCTCGATGGTGGTCGAGCAGCGCGGCTCGCAGCTCGTCGCGACGGTCTACGATCGGGGCGGGGCCACCGCCACCGGGACGATCGCGGGCTCGGCCTTCACGCTCGAGGGAAGGCGGCTGGCCTTGCCCTTCACGGTCACCGGCCGGGTGCAGGGCCGCAAGATGGTCGGCACCCTGATTGCGCTCGGAGTCCTCGAGCGCCGCTTCACCGGAGTCCGCCGCGGCGGCCGGTAGAGCCTGAGCGGATCGGATGGGTTCCGCCCGTCATTGCGAGCCCTTCGACGCCGCCTGCGGCGGCGCTCAGGATAAACTGCCGCTAAACGGCAGCGAAGCAATCCAGTGCGGCCTTCGAGGCCCGCTGGATTGCTTCGTCGCTTCGCTCCTCGCAATGACGGATCAAGCCAAGGCGATGCTCCAAGCCGCTATAGCGGCTCGGCGCAGCCGCTGCGCTTTTCGCCGCCGAGGACCAGATTCGCCGACAGCGGATAGCTCTTGTCGGACATTCCGTCCGAGCAGCCCCGCTTGGGCTGGATCCTGAGCTCGAAGCGCTTCCCGCCCAGCGAGCCCGACCAGGTGCCGCCGCCCGGAGCGGCCGTGAAGCGGGTCCAGACCCTGGTACCCTTCTGGTCTTCCGGATTCGAGTAAGTGACGCAGCGGCCCTCGATCCGGGCGCCCCAGAAAGGCTCGGTGCCGGTCGCTCGGAGTGCGGCGACGCTCAGCGTCTTGCCGTCCTGGACGAGGCAGGGGCTGGCCGCCGCTGCGGCGACCGGGGCAGGCGGGGCGGCCTCGCCCGCGCTCTTCCCTGCGGCCCCCGCCTCGGCCGCCGGCGCCCCGGCGGCGGGTGCGTCGCTTGCGTTGGCGGGCGCATCGCTTTGGTTGGCCGGCGCGTCGCTCTGGTTGTCGGCGGCGTCGCTCTGGTTGGTGGCCGGCGCGGCGGCGGGGGGGTCGTCGCGCCTCTCCCCGCAGGCGGCGAGCAACGCGGACGTGGCGGCGATCAGTCCCAGGATTCGCATGGCGGTCGTCCTCCCGGTCCGCTGGTTCCACCGTCCCGGCTCGGCGTCAAGGCCGGGATGGGCCCTCGCGGCGCCGGAGGGCCGGTCGCCCGGGGGTTCGCCTCGACGGTCGACTTGCGCCCGGCCCTCGGGCAAAATCGCCGTGAGGAGGAGCCTCATGCCTGAGGACGGAGGCGAGATTCGAGGCGGCCTGGCGATCGTGCGTTTCGCGGATCGGGCGGCGCTTGCGGCCTGGCTCGAGCGGCAGCCGAGCGATCACCCGGGCATCTGGCTCAAGCTCGCCAAGAAAGGCAGTTCGATCGGCTCGGTCGGCCAGAGCGAGGCGGTCGAGGCGGGCCTTTGCTTCGGCTGGATCGACGGGCTTTTGAACGCTTATGACGAGAGCTTCTACCTGATCCGCTTCACGCCGCGGCGGCCGCGGTCGAAATGGTCGCAGATCAATGTCGAGCGCGCCGAAGCGCTGATCGAGGCGGGGCGGATGCGGCTGGGTGGCCTTGCCGAAGTCGAGGCGGCGAAAGCGGATGGCCGTTGGGCCAACGCCTATCCGCCCCACAGCCGTGCCGTGCCGCCGCCCGATTTGCAGTCGGCGCTCGACTCCAGCCCGAAAGCCGCCGCCTTCTTCGCGACCCTGAAGGGCTCCAACCGCTACGGCCTCATCTACCGGGTGCTGGACGCGAAGAAGCCGGAGACAAGGGCGAAAAGGATCGCCGGCTTCGTGGCGATGCTGGAGCGGGGAGAGACCTTGTTCTGAGTAAGCGCCGCGGTGGCAAAGCGGCGTCGATCGGCGTATCATGGCCACCCCTCTCGGGAGTAGCGGCGATGGACGACGACAGCCCGCATTATGACGCAGAACAGGTCACCGGCGCCCGGCAGGAGAATGTCGTGCGATGGGTGCTCCTCGTTTCGCTCGGGCTCGGGATCGTCGCCATGTCGGCGGTCTGGATCATCCCGGCGCTGATGCGCTGAGTCCGGACCACTGGGTTTGCCTCCCACGGCTTCGCCGCCGAGTGTTCTTGACTTGTTCTCACCTTTGCCCTATGTGGTAACCCTGCCCGAGTCGTCCCGATCAACCGGCGAGGGCGGGAATCGGCTCTGGGGTTCGCCCCGGGCCGGCGGCCGGCGCGAAGTCATCCGGGAACGTTTGAGCTCGCGTCTACCCGAAGAGCCGTGACAGCGATTGTCCTCCGTGAGGACCTGAAGCGGCAACGAGCGTGAAGAGCCGGCGCCCGGGCTTAGGGCGTGAGGAGGGATCGAAGGCTTCGGCCCGAACGTCTCCTCCAAATCGGGGCCAGCGACCCCGGACGGAAGGAAGCGCGAAGGCCTGCCCAAGGTACCGAACGGCGGCACCGCCCCCCACAAGGGACGGCGCCGGTGCCACCATAGCCTCGCAGAGCGAGGCATCGGGACCCGGCGGCTCTTCGACATAAAGTCTGGACGCTTTCGAATTACGAACGAAAGCAAACCAAGTCGTCCAGCCCCGGGTGCCCGTGGCAAAGACGCGCCGGCCGTTATTTCCCCGTCTCCAGCGGACGCACCCGCGCGCCCGCCCCACCTCCATCATTCCGGCGAAAGCCGGAGCCCATGAACACATCCGTCCGGAACTTCACACCGCGATGTTCATGGATCCCGGCTTTCGCCGGGATGACGACACCCCTTTCTACGTTGCGCCGATGCCGATTTGCCGGGGCTATGTTTCGGTCCCGTGCCGCCTCGGGAAGAGAAAGGTCACGATTGTGGCCCGGACGTGCCGAATACCACACTACCCGCGGCAGAATCCCGACAAGGTGCGACAAGGCCGCGGAAGGAAACAGGTGATGCGCAAAACGATCAAACTGCTCGTGTCGGCCGGGCTCGCCGTCGCCGGCTTTCCGGCGGCTGCCGCCGGATGGGACTGCACCAACCGCGACATCGCCGAAATCCGGTGCGACCGGAAATCCTGCGACATCGAGCGCGAGAGCTTCACTCCGATGGAGCTGAGCCTCACGCCGGCGCGTGTCGAGATATGCGCCTATTCGGGCTGCTTTTCGGGGCGGGTCGCAATCAGGCGCACGGCGGGAGACCTCGTCCTCTATCACGCCGCGATCGGGACGGGGGGCGCAAGCGGGCGCGCCGCGATCATTCTCGACACTCGGGCCCAGACCGCGCTGATGCGGTGGGGCGGCTTTTCCAACGTCATGAAGTGCACCGTCGCCTAGAGCGAGAAGGGGAGAGACGATGATCGATGTCATGCAGATGCAGCAGCGGCTGGCCGATGCGGGCTATTATCGCAGGACCGTTGACGGACTGCTCGGACGCCGGACCTATTCGGCCCTGTTGAGCTTCGTCGCGAGGAAGGAGCTGGGCGACAAGGGCCTCGCGATCGGCGACGGATGCATCGCCTTTCTCCCCGCGGCCGCGATCGACACCGGGATGCGGCTCGCCCATTTCGTTGCCCAGACGGCGACGGAGACCGGCGGCTTCAACGCTTTGGAGGAGAATCTGAGCTATTCGGCAAAGCGGATGATGGTGGTGTTCCCCAGCCGCTTCCCGACCCTCGCGTCCACCGCGGGGCTGGTGAACAATCCGCGGGCCTTCGCTCTCAAGGTCTACAGCAGCCGGCTCGGCAACGGGCCGCCCGCCTCCGGCGACGGATGGACCTTCCGCGGCCGCGGGCTGATCCAGCTGACCGGACGATCGAACTACCAGGCCCGGGCCACCGAAACCGGCCTGCCCCTGGTCGATCGGCCGGAGATCGCCTCCGACCCCGCCACCTCCGTCCAGATCGCCAGCCTCTACTGGACGTCGCGCGAAATCAACGATCGGGCCGATACCGACGACGTGAGGGAAGTCCGCCGACGCGTGAACGGCGGCTCGATCGGGCTCCCCGAAGCCAGGACATTTCTCGCCCGGGCCAAGCAGATATTGCTCTAGAGAGAAGGCGGAGTAGCCGGCGAACGGAGTCCGGCCGCGAGGGAGGAGCGGAAGCGGGTTGCGCGCCCGCCCGCCTGGAGCGACAATCGCCGGCGCCGATCGCGCGACAGGAAGATTGCGGAGCCGCCGATGACCCGGGAAGAAGGAACCTCACCCTCCCAGCGGATCGACGCGAAGATCTCGGCCCTGGGCGACTGGCGGGGCGAGGCTCTCGCCCGGGTCCGGGCGCTGATCCGGGAGTCGGATCCGGACATCGTCGAGGCGGTGAAATGGCGCAAGCCGAGCAACCCGACGGGAGTCCCCGTGTGGGAGCTTGGCGGCCTCGTCTGCACCGGCGAGACGTATCGGGACAAGGTCAAGCTGACCTTCGCGAGGGGCGCGGCGCTCGAGGATCCGGCCGGGCTCTTCAACTCGAGCCTGGACGGAAATACGAGGCGCGCCATCGACTTGAAGGAGGGCGACCCGCTCGACGTGGACGCCCTGAAGGCGCTGGTTCGAGCCGCGGTCGCCGAGAATTTGTCGCGAGCCGGATGACCGACCCGCGGCGCCTGATCGACACGCTCCGGCTCGAGCCCCATCCGGAAGGCGGCTGGTACCGCGAGACCTGGCGGGCCGAGGCTGTGCCCGGGGCACGCGCTCCGGCCACCGCGATCCTGTTCCTGCTCGAGCAGGGGCAAAGATCCCATTGGCACAGGGTCGACGCGACCGAATTGTGGCTGTTCCACGCCGGCAGCGCGCTCAGCCTCCGAAGGGCGGCGGGGGATTGCGGGCCGGTGCGCGAGGCGCGGCTGGGCGGCGACGTCCTCGCCGGGGAGCAGCCGCAGCTTCGGATCGCGCCGGGCGAATGGCAGTCGGCACAGGCCCAAAGCGGCTGGGCCCTGGTCTCCTGCATCGTCTCGCCGGGCTTCGAGTTCGCCGGCTTCGACCTGGCGCCGCCGGGGTGGGCGCCGGGGCCCATTCGGCCTATTGAAGCCTGAAAGAGCCTTGGCGCCGGCGGGGCTTGCGCCCGAACCCTACAGAGCCTGAGCGAGGGTGAGGCCGTTGCCGTCGGGATCGTTGAAGAAGGCGACCTTGCCGCTCCCGTCCGGAGCGGTCCAGATGCCGTTCGAATCCTGGCCGAGGCCTTCGTAGACATTCATCGCGATGCCCTTGGCGGCCAGTACGGCGACCGCGGCCTCGATGTCCGGCACCTCCCAGCCGAGCACCGGATGGGGCGGCGCGGTGTGGCCCGGAACCTCGGTCAGCCGAAGCGTGACTCCGGCGAGATCGAACAGGGCCGCGAAGCCGTCGTCGCCCTTGCGCCTGAGGCCCAGGATGTCGGCGTAAAAGGGCTCGGCGGCCTTGCGGTCGGCGGTGGTGATCATCGCGATCGGACGGGCGTCGGCGAGCGGCATGGCGGGTCTCCTGCTGGATTGGCAATGGCGAGTGTGACTCATGGTGGCGGGCGACGGCAATCGCCTGAACGGGTGATTTCGGTCTGTAAGCCACCCATTTCCGCGCATGGCCGGAAGCGCGCCTTGGCAACATCCGCGCAGAATCGTATAAGGCCCGCCTGGCCCAGATGAACATTTCGATCCCGGACAAGCTCAAGGGCTGGGCGGAGTCCCGAGTCGCCGAGGGCCGCTACAGCAGCACCAGCGACTATGTCCGCGACCTCGTCCGCCGCGACCAGGAGAATGAGGAGAAGCTGCGCAGGCTCCAGGCGGCGATCGACGAGGGGCGTAATTCGCCCGAAGTCGACACGACGATCGAAGACATTATCGCCGAAGGCCGGGCTCGGCGGCAGGCTCGGTGAAGGTTCGGCTGCGGGCGAGGGCGCGGCACGATCTTCGGGAGATTTTGGAATATAGCGTAGTCCGGCACGGCGAAGAGGCCGGCGACGCATACCTTCGGGATGTTGATGCGGCGCTGGAGCGCCTTGGAGATTAGCCGGGCTGGGCATGTTGCGTTCTGACCTCGGCCCAGACCTGCGAAGCTTACCGGTTCGGGAGCACCGAATCTTCTATGTCGTTTATCCCGATCGGGTGTCTGTGTTCCGCGTCCTGCACAAGGCGATGGACGTGCAGCGGCACCTGTAGAGCTTAATGTAGGTCGAAGGTCGCTCGCTCGCCCGATGCCGATCAGGCGCAGCCCTCGACATAGGCCAGCACCGGCATGGTGCCGACGTGGATCAGGCTGACCCTGGAGTCGGCGCCGATCTCGAAGCGCAGCGCCGAATCGCCGCTTGGAGCATTGGGGGCGGTCAGATAGACTGGCGGGCGCTTCCGAATATTTGTGCGGCTCGGCTCGGAAGCCGGCAAAGGCGGCGCGCACCTCCGCCAGGGTGGCGCCGACGCCGACGCCCTCGACCAGCTTCACATTGGAGCCCCGGCCGACGGTGATCCGCCGAACCTTGCCTCCTTCGACGATCGCATAGACTCCGGGGAGCTTCGGCGAGGTGATTGTTCGGCAACCGTCCGAAATCTGGGCGCCCCGCTCCGCCCAGCCGCTCCCCGCCGGCACCGCCTGCCCGACCCGAAGCGCGCCGAGGCCTTCAAGAGTCAGCACGTTGGCGGCGGGCGGCGTGTCGGCCTTCGCGGGCGGTGGCGAAGGGGCCGGAGTCGAGGCCGCTGCCGCGGTTTCGTTCGCGGCGGCGGGCACCGCGTCCGGTGAGTCGGCCGGTTTCGACGAGCAGGCGGCGAGGCAAAGCAGGAGCGGAGTTGGGACAAGGATAAGCTTCATGCGTGTCTCAACGGCGGCCCTGCCGTTATGGTTTCGCCCGACACCCGAATTGACGCTGTATTACTATGTTAATACAGAAGGGAAAGACGGCGAAGGAGGATCCCATGCGCGGCATAGTCGGCGCGATGTTGCTGACCTTGGCGGGAATCGCGCCGGCCGTGGCCCGGGCGCCGCCGGCGACCCCGGCAACGCCCGCCGCCCGGGTGGGGCGCCATGCCGTCGTTCATCCGGCCAGTGGCGTGACCGTGCGAATGCCCCCCTCCGCGACCTATGTCGGGAGCGAGCGGTTCACGCTCTACGAGGTTGCCGACGCCGAAATCCACGTCTTCGCCGAGGCCGATTCGAAGCGCCGGCTGATTCGCCTCTACTGGATCCAGTTCGAAAGCTACCTGCCGAGCCGGCCCGAGCTTCGCTACAATTATGCGGAAGGCAATGCGCGCGCCCGGCTTTGGGGGACGACGATTTGGGTCGGCGGTGGGCCGCGTCGGACGAGCGACAGGGCACGCGCCGGATCGGACCGCGAGCATGTCATGGGCGTGCTTGCCCGAGCCGGCTATACGGCGCCGCCCGAGATGATGAACGCCCGTCTCGTCCAGATGCTGGACGATCCGGAAGGGACGGGGCGAGGCCGGGAGGAGCTGATGCTGATCTATTCGGAGGATCTGGCGCCGACGGGCAAGACCTATTCGGAGCTGGTTCGGGACGGCGAGACGACCGCCGCCTGGAAGCCGCTGGAGGCGCCGCTGATCGCGAGGGCTTCGGCGGCGTTCAAGGTCGAGCGGCGCGGGGCCGGGAAGCGGGGGCGGTAGGCTTGGATCGAGAGCCAGGCGTCGAGCCGCGCGCGACCACGCTGGCGTTGCTTGCCCGACGTTCGGCGGGCGGGACGGTCTGTCCGAGCGAAGTGGCGCGCGCGGTCGCCGACGCCGCGGGGAAAGCGGACTGGCGCGGCGAGATGCCGGCCGTCCACGCCGCGGTCGACTCGATGGTCGAGGAGGGGCTGGTTCGGCTGAGCTGGAAGGGCGAGGCGATGCCGGTGCGCGACGGCCCTTATCGGATCGGCCGCGCCGGTCCGGAAGGGTAGCGGCCGCGCGGCCGGCGCGGACCGGCCACGTCCTTGGCGACGGGCCGCCGCGCTCAGTCTCCCTCCCACCCGAAGACGTCCTCAAGGCCGACTCCGAACAGACGGGCGATCCGGAAGGCGCTTTCGAGGCTTGGCGAATAGCGCCCCTGCTCGATGGCGATGACCGTCTGGCGCGTGACTCCGATCGCCTCGCCGAGCGCCGCCTGGCTCATCTGCCCGTTCCGCTCGCGAAGCTCGCGAACGCGGTTGGTGATCGGAGGGCGCTTGGCCATGGCTCAGGCGCTCCGCCGAAACAGCGCGATCTGGAAGACATATTCCGCGATCTGCGAGACGATCAGGCTGCCCAGCACCATGTGGAACAGCAAATTGCCGTCGCCGTGCTGAAGAAAATGGAGGAGCGAGGTCACCGCCCCCGCGCCGAGGACCGTGCCGGACCAGTTTCCGGCGCGCTGGAGGACCGGGCGCTCGCGCTCGTCGGCCGGAGCGTCGGCCTCCTTCGGAGAGGCGACCGCAAGCCCCACCTGCGCTGCCACCGTGGCGATCACGACGAGGACGACATAGGCGATGAAGATTCCGACCGGCGGCGCCGGAGCGCCGAGCTGCCGCGAAGCGCCGACGACGAGGTTGAGATAATAGAGCCCGGCCAAAATCATCAGCGCCGCCATCACCCAGGCCGATTTTTCGCGAAAGGACATGTCGTTGCTCCTGTCAAAGATGTTTGACAGGCGGATAGTCGAAGATTTTTGACATGTCAAATATGTTTGACGTGGGTGGCCGTCGCCATTTGGTTGGTGAGCGGGGCCTAGCGCCAGCCGGCCAATATGGCGCCCACGACGGCATGGCCGATCAACTGGTGGGCCGTATCGACCGCGAAGATCCAGACCGGCGCGGTGCCGTAGAACCAATTGTACCAGAGCACGGGAAGCCCCGACGCGCACGCGACGACGAGTCCCCATTTGACGCCCTCGGCAACGCCGGTGACGTTGCCCCAGCTGAACAGCAGGGCGAGTCCGATCGCCGTGGCGAGCGGCAGGACCATTCCGAACGCCATGCGCGCCTTGCTCAGCTTCGCCTGGTCGGTGTGCTTGGCCAAGTCCCAGGCCTCGAGGTCGACCAGCCGCATGTGGATGACGAAGCCGATCGCGAAGAAGGCCGCGGCCGCGACCAGCACGGCGACCCAGTTGATGCCGGCGATATGCATGAGCGGTCTCCGTCGGAAATGATCGGAACGGCCCGGGGTTGGAAGGGTTTCGGGCGGCGCGAGGCGGCTAGTCGATGATCCGCATGTCGCCTTCGGCCTCCAGCCTGGCGAGAAAGTCCTTCATCTCCTTCAGCCGTTCGGGCGGGTGGCTTTCCCATTCGGTGACCTCGCCCGTGATCCGCAGCGGCTCGCGGGAGCGGTAGGATCGGGTCGGGTTGCCGGGGAATTTCTTGTCGGTGAGGTTGGGGTCGTCATAATAGTCGCCGGTCGGCTCGACGACGTAGATCCGCTCGCGCGCGTTTTCCTGTCCCTCTGGGCCCCGGGCCAGCTCGCAGCCCCAGATCGCCGCGTCGAGGGTGGCGGAGAAGTAGATCCAGGAGAGCTTGCGCTCTTGATAATTGGAGCTGAACCCGGGCGCGAGCAGGTCGCCCACGTTCAGGTCGGCGCGGGTGCCGTGGTAGAAAGTGGGTTCGGACTTGCCGGCGGGTGTTGGCATGATCTGGCCGCTCCTCCCGATTTCGCCTAGGCTCGCCCGCTCCCGATCGACCATGAGCGGAGCGGACCTTGGCCAAACACCGAATCTACACGACAAGTTTCGCCAGCGTGTATCCCCACTATGTCGCCAAGGCGGAGAAAAAGGGGCGGACGAAGGCCGAGGTCGACGAGATCCTCTTCTGGCTGACCGGCTACGGCCCGGACGCGCTGGAGGCCGAGCTGGCCGAGCGCACCGACTTCGAGACCTTCTTCGCCAGGGCTCCGCGGATGAACCCGGCGAGGGGCGCGATCACGGGCGTAGTCTGCGGCGTTCGGGTCGAGACCGTCGAGGAGCCGGTGATGCGGGAGATCCGCTATCTCGACAAGCTGGTGGACGAACTGGCGCGGGGGAAGCGGATGGAGGCGATTTTGCGGGAGGGGTGATCGAGTGCGAGCCCCTGAACAGCTCGCATGAGCGCCCAAGCTTCTGCAAAATCTATATTGCCGCTTTGTCTGTAAGCACCGCGCGCAGGCGACACCTGTTGGTCAAACCTGGTTATCCAGCGCCTCCGAAACCCGTCCGTGATTGACGCCAAATTTCTCAGCAATATCCTGTTGATGGGCATCGGGATTGGCGGCAGTGTAATCACGGATTTCCTGCGCCATCTCGGGTGTAAGCTTCGGGCTTCGGACAGGGGCCCTTTTCTTTGCAGACTTTCGATACATCTGATCGGCGAGATCATGGAGTTCTTCGATGTCGTGCTCGTCAGCGAGTTCGCGCAACCGATCGCGAACGCCTGGAATGCCGAGACTGTTTTTCGCCATTAATCACCTCCGACGATGACCTCAAAGCAGCAAGAGGTCTCCAGTAGGATAATCATTTGGTCTTTCGAGCTTTCGCCTACAAGGCGGAATCCAGACTACTTTGCAACTACCTCTATCATGGTGCTCCCAAATCAGCCAAGCATATCCTGTCGCGGTCGTCGCTTTTCCATCTAGACGTCCCCTCACCATGGGCACTCGCTCAACAAACTGAGCAAACATAGACGGCGGGTCGTTCATGAAAAGACGGTTATATCGGCCAACGCTCTCTAAAAAGACTGTTCGAACGAGCATCGCGACACCTCGGCTAGCCACATCGAAAGACCGTTGAACAAACTCCTCTGCCAAACGAAATGGAGGATTGGTTATCACCCAATCAACAGCATTTGTCTGGTAGGGATAGGACAGGAAATCCCGGACGGGAGCGAAACCATAGTCGTTTGCGTCGGAACAGCGGACTTCCCTGAAATATTCGCTCAGCACCTTTGCCATATGACCTGCGCCACACGCGGGTTCGAGACAACTCAGTTGATCGAGGCCGTCTGTACCTATCACATGCTCCAAAAGCGCTCGGGTTGCCCAAGGTGGAGTTGGAAAATCGTCTGGACTGTCGGCCGACTCGACACGTTGCGACATGACGGCGTGCGACGTGTTTTGCATTGGAGCCTCCCCTGGTCGAGGGTGCATAACCCTTTCAGGAGTCGATGAGAATCCCCTTTATTGCCCCCTCCCCTCCTGCCCCGCTTCAAGCTCCTTCCTGACCCGGCTCCGGATCGTCGCTGCGCTGGTGGTTGACGTATTTCGCCGGGGGCATGGCGTAGAGCGCCTTCAGGAAGCTGAAATCCCATCGGGTCAGCGTGATCGGCGTCGGAGCTGCCCATCGGCGCTTCCAGGACCGTCAAGATGCTGGGCGCCGTCGCCTTTTCGAGCCGTTCCGGATCGGTCCGGGCGAAGGCGCGCATCGCGGCGTAATCGGCCAGTTGCGTGGTCGTGAGGCCGGTGAGGGCCTTATGCTCGACGACCACGGCCGCGGTGATGAAATGCGGGCGGGTGGCGGAGGACAGGCGGGACGGATCCCTTGTCCCTTCGTAGCGATGGGGGCCGCCGACGCCTTCCCTCGGCACCAGCTCGCCATCGGCGCTGAGCTTTCCCTCGACGTGCCAGGCCGCGGCCGGGCCGGGGCCGCTGGCGAGGCCGCGCACCTTGTCGCGGGAAAGGCCGCTGAAATAGGCGGGGTAGGTTTTGTAGAGCCCCTCGATGAGCGCCTTCTTGTCGGGGACGGCGATGAGCAGGACGTTGGGCCTGCACCCTTCCCCGGCCACCGGGATGGCGGCCGCCCGGGCGACCCGGCGCATGCGATCCCGAACGGCCTCGTTCTGCGCGTGCGGAAGCCCCGTCGCGGCCGGGCACACCGCCCAGCTGAAGCGGCTCAACTGGCCGCCGATCGGAGCGTCGGTGAGCGCCTCCACGAAATCGCGGATCTGGCGGTCCGGGTTGATAGCCTGGACGATGATCTCGGACGAGGACGGCTCCTCTTTCGGAACGTCCGCCTCCTGAGCCCGGGCCGCGACCGAGGCGCCGGCGGCGAGCAGGGTGATCAGTAACTTCCCGAGCATTTTGCGACCTCCACCCGAATTCAAGCGAGGCTTCTCTCTAGCGCGCGCGGCGGTGAGGCGGCGTGAGCAATGTGTGAGGTTTCAGTGAATAACGCTCCAAGGCGAGTCTCGGCCCATGGGATGACTGAACATGGCGACGATACGCCACGTCTCCGCCGGTGTCGCGGCCAATCCGCGGCGGGAAGATAAAGCCCGCGCTCTTTCACTCATTGAGGGAAGAGCGCGGCTTTTGCGGCAGCGCCGGGTCGACCGTTTCCCACCCGATCTTTTCCGTCACCCAAATCTCCACGGTCGGCGGAAAGGCGTCCGGATCGTCCAGAGTCGCGACCGTGATGTCATGGTGGTCGGGACGCGAATCGCGGCGGTAGGTAACGAGGCTTCCGCAAATGGGACATGAGCCCCAGTAGATTCCGGGCGAAGACGAATATTCGCGAACCTCCCCCTGGAGCAGTGCGAAATCGCCTTTCTCGAAGACCGCCCAGCCGACGCTGGCGCCGCCGGTGGCCCGCCGGCAGGAGGCGCAGTGGCACAGGGTGCGGGCGACGGCTTCGTCCGTGACCCGGTAGCGGACAGCGCCGCAGAGGCATCCACCTTCGGGCATCTTCTTACTCCGCCGCCGGGAGATGGATCTCGCCGCTTTTCTCGAGCATCGACGTCAGCCCCTCCTTCATTGGGTCGACTTGCGCTGCGGCCCGAGCACGCCCCGGATGTGCTCGAGCCTCAGCTTCAGGCGGGTCGAGTAATCGTCCCTGATCGCTTGCGCGGTTCTCGGCCCGTTCAGTCCGATCTCCGCGTCCGCAAGCTCGCGAACGAAGTGCTCCTCGAGCTCGGCACAGGCCTCGAAGGCGCGTTCCGCAATGTCGGCGGCGGCGAGGCTCGACAAGGCCAGCTTGGCCGCCTCGCCGTCGGCGCAGGCGGACCAGAGGCCGATCGCCGCGCTCGGCCGCTGCGGCAGGTCGGTCATGGGCTTGGTGGGGTCCGGAAGCCTCCAGACGATGCGTCCCTCGTAGGTGCCGGTGGCCGGCTTGCCCGCGGCGTTCGCGGCCGGGTGGAACCTGACCCTGGTCGACATCAAGCGGCAGGTCGTCGAGTCGAGGGACGCCGAACCGCTCGAGGCGCTGACCTCGCAACCGGTCACCCGGCCTTCGGAATCGATGGCAAGGCGGAAGGAGACGCTTCCCTCTTCCCGGTTCCTGATGGCGTCGGCCGGATAATCCTTGTCGGAGAGGACCGAGGCGACCGAAACCACCGGCTCGGCCGGCCGTCCCTCTTGGGCGGGAGCGCTCGCGACCGGGCCTGCCGCGACCAGGCCGGCGAGTGCGAAGGCGATCGCCGAAAGGCAGAGCGTCGGGGTCATTCGGCCGCCGGGAGGTAGATCCCGCGGCCCTTCTCCCGGAATTTCTCGCTCATCTCGGTTTCCGCTGAGGATTCCCTCCACCATGCTTTGCATTGCATCAAATCCTTCCCGCCCGGACCATCGGCGTCAGGACCGGCGACGTTTCGGTCTTGATCTCGCCGATGCTTTCGAAGCCGAAGCGTTGGTAGAGCGGTATGTTGCGCGGGTTCGAGCTTTCCAGATAGGCGGGGCGGCCATCCGCGTCGATGCGCGCGATGGCCGCTTCCATCAAAGCGGTACCGAGACCCTGGCCCTGGCGGGCGGGATCGGCGGCGATCAGCGGCAGGTACCAGTGCGGCTCGGCCAGGTGGAATTCCTCCATCCTGGCGAAGAGGGCATCCATCTCGCCCCTTCGGCTTTCCGGCGTCTGTTCGGCCATGATCGCGGCCATGCGCTCGCCGTCCGCCTCCACTCCGGGGGGCAGCCAGGTGGCCACCGCCGCGCCATCGTCGGCCACGAACGCGGTGCCGTGATCGAACGCCCCGCCGCCCATGGCATCGAAGAACTCGGCGCGCCGATCGAGATAGAGTGCCGCGTCCGGCGAGGCCCAGCGCGCCATCGGGTCAGCGGAGAAGCCGAGCACGATGGTCTGCAACAGCCGCGCCTTGTCTTCCGGCCTGCCGATGGTGATCTTCGCCATGCCCGCCCTCTTTCGTTCGGCTGCCGCTCAGTCGTGCTCGCGCCCGCCGGCGCCCATGTAGAGCTCGCTGCCGGTCTCTTTGAAGACCTTGCTCATCGCGGCCATGCCGGCCTCCGCTTCGGCTTCCGGGAGGGGCGTCGCGGCGAGGAAGGAGTCGGCGCTCTGGTTCTGCTTGGCGGCGAAGTCCCTCACCTCCTGCGTAATCTTCATCGAGCAGAATTTGGGGCCGCACATCGAGCAGAAATGGGCGGTCTTGGCGCCTTCCGCGGGCAAGGTCTGGTCGTGATATTGCTCGGCCGTGTCCGGGTCCAAAGACAGGTGGAACTGGTCGCGCCAGCGGAATTCGAATCTCGCCCGAGACAGGGCGTCGTCGCGCATCTTCGCGGCCGGGTGGCCCTTGGCGAGATCGGCGGCGTGGGCGGCGAGCTTGTAGGTGACCACCCCCACTTTCACGTCGTCGCGATCCGGCAACCCCAGATGCTCCTTCGGAGTCACGTAGCAGAGCATCGCCGTTCCGAACCAGCCGATCATCGCGGCGCCGATCGCGGACGTGATGTGGTCGTAGCCGGGAGCGATGTCGGTCGTCAGCGGCCCGAGCGTGTAGAAGGGGGCCTCGCCGCACGCCTCGAGCTGCTTGTCCATATTGGCCTTGATCTTGTGCATCGGCACGTGGCCGGGGCCCTCGATCATGACCTGGACGTCATGGCGCCAGGCGATCTGGGTGAGCTCGCCCAGGGTGGCCAATTCGGCGAACTGGGCTTCGTCGTTGGCGTCGGCGATGGAGCCGGGGCGCAGGCCGTCGCCGAGGCTGAAGGCGATGTCGTAGGCCTTCATGATCTCGCAAATGTCCTCGAAGCGGGTGTAGAGGAAGCTCTCCTTGTGGTGGGAGAGGCACCATTTCGCCATGATCGAGCCGCCCCTCGACACGATCCCCGTCACGCGTTTCGCGGTCATCGGGATGTAGGGCAGGCGGACGCCCGCGTGGATGGTGAAATAGTCGACGCCCTGCTCGGCCTGCTCGATCAGGGTGTCGCGGTAGATTTCCCAGGTCAGGTCCTCGGCGACCCCGCCGACCTTCTCGAGCGCCTGGTAGATGGGGACGGTGCCGATCGGGACGGGCGAGTTGCGGATGATCCATTCGCGCGTGTCGTGGATGTTGCGGCCGGTGGAGAGGTCCATGACCGTGTCGGCGCCCCAGCGGATCGACCAGACCATCTTGTCGACCTCGGCGGCGACGTCGGAAGCGACTGCGCTGTTGCCGATATTGGCGTTGATCTTGACCAGGAAATTGCGGCCGATCGCCATCGGCTCGCTTTCGGGATGGTTGATGTTGGACGGAATGATGGCGCGGCCGCGGGCGACCTCGTCGCGGACGAATTCGGGGGTGACGTAATCGGGGATGCTCGCTCCGAAATCCTGGCCGTCGCGAAGCTGGGCCTCGGCGCGCTGCTCGCGGCCGAGATTCTCGCGGATCGCGACATATTCCATCTCCGGAGTGACGATGCCCTTCCGCGCATAGTGCATCTGCGACACGTTCGACCCCGGCTTGGCCCGAAGCACCGTCCTGCGCACGTTGGGGAAGGCCTGGACCCCGCCCGACCGGTCCGGCCCGAGCTGGCCGTTATCCTCGGGCCTGACCTCGCGCTGGAGCACTTCCTCGACGTCGCCGCGGCCGCGGATCCAGTCGCGCCGGACCTCGGCGAGGCCGCTCATGATGTCGATGGCGGCGGCGGGATCGGTATAGGGGCCGGAGCAATCGTAGACCCGCAAGGGCGGCTCGCCCGAGCTCGGCTCGAGGTCGATCTCGCGCATCGCCACGCCGAGCGGTCCGACGCGGATCTTGCGGCTTCCGCGAATCGGGCCGGTGGTCACTTTCAATTCCGTGCGGGCGGGGGCGTCGGCCATTCTCTTGTCTCCTAAGGCGGGACGGAGAAAGGGCGGACCCGAACTCCCTCCCTACGCCGGTGTCAGCCGGATCAGGTTCGACGGGTCGGAGGCTTCGGCCTCCCTCTCAACCGCGCTTAGCGGTCCCCCGGGGATGAGGTCGTGTAGGCGCTTCGTCATTCCCGCGAAAGCGGGAATCCAGTTCAGACTCCGAGCTGGATTCCCGCTTTCGCGGGAAGGACGGGAGGGGCCGAATCAAGCTTTCGCTGGAGTGAACTGTCGCGGCGGCTTATCCTCGGCCCGGCTTATGCAGCTCATCGAAATCCTGCTCCCCTTGACCGACAATGAGGGCAAGCCGTTCGCGGCGGAGCTTCACGCGCTGGTGCGCGACGAGCTGGTCGAGCATTTCGGCGGGGTCACCGCCTTCACCCGGAGCCCGGCCGAGGGGCTGTCGAAGGCGGGCGGCGGCGAGGCGGACCGCGACGACATCGTCATCCTCGAGGTCATGGCCGACTGGCTCGACCGCGGCTGGTGGCGCCACTATCGCACCGAGCTGGAGCGCCGCTTCCGCAAGGACGAGATCGTCGTCAGGGCGCGCGAGGTCGAATTGCTCTAGGCGCCCCTGCTCCCCTAAGGGCAGGCCGAACCGCTGGGCAAAAGGAAATCACATGGGCTCCACGCCGATCCCCACGGCGCGACGCAAAGTGCTTCTGCTCGGCTCCTACGCGCCCTCGCTGATCAACTTCCGGGGTCCGCTGATCGCCGCCATGGTGGAGCGCGGCCACGAGGTGTTCGCCGTCGCGCCCGACATCGGTCCCGACATTGCCGCGAAGCTGGTCGCTTTGGGCGCGACCCCGGTGCCGGTCGCGCTCAGCAGGGCCAGCCTCAATCCGCTCGCGACCTGGCGAAGCGGCCGGCAGCTGCGCGCCCTGGTCGAGCGGATCGCGCCCGACGTGATGATCGCCTACACGATCAAGCCGGTCGTGCTCGGAGCGGCGGCGGCACGGGCGGCGCGGGTCCCCTTCTTCGCGGCGATGATCACCGGCATGGGCTATGCGTTTCTCGGCGGCCTCGCCCCGAAGCGCCTCGCCATCCGCCTCGTCGCCATGCTGATGTACCGAAGGGCCGTGGCGGCCTCCCGGCTCGTCATCTTCCAGAACGAAGATGACCGAAGCGACTTTCGCCGCCTTCGCCTGCTTCCCGCGGCCAAGCCCAGCCTCGTCGTCAACGGGTCCGGAGTCGATCTCGATCATTACACGCCGGAGCCGGTCCCGCCCGAGCCCTCCTTCCTGATGATCTCGCGCTTCCTGCGCGACAAGGGGATCGCCGAGTTCGGCGCCGCCGCGGCCCGGCTGAAGGCCGAATTTCCGAGCGTCCGGATCGCGCTGGCCGGCTGGATCGAGGCCATCCCGGATTCGATCGGTCAGGCGGAGCTGGATTCGATCCTGGCGGGCGGGATCGAGGATCTCGGCCATCTGGCCGACGTCCGGCCGGCTCTCGCTCGGGCCAGCGTCTACGTCCTGCCCTCCTACCGCGAGGGCACGCCGCGCACCGTGCTCGAGGCGATGGCGATGGGCCGCGCCGTGATCACCACCGACGCGCCCGGCTGCCGGGGCACGGTGGTTGAGGGCGAGAACGGCTTCCTCGTTCCGGTGGGCGATGCCGACGCGCTCTACCGGGCGATGCGCCGTTTCATCGAGGAACCGGGGCTGGCGCGGTCGATGGGCGAGGCGTCGCTTCGCCTCGTCCGGGAGAAGTTCGACGTCCACAAGGTCAATGCGGCGATCCTGGAAGCGACCGGGCTTTAGACGAGGCCGGGCTTGGATCGTCTCCCGGGAGAGCATGGAGGCATCGATGACGTTCCGAATCGTTCGGCCACTCCTCCGCCACCTCCGGCGGTCCCGGTCCCCATGCGGAGCCTGGGGAGGCATTTCAGCCCCCCAATTTCCCGAACCTGGCCTCGAAGCCGTCCGTATCCCCCCGCTCCAGATAGCAGGCCTGATCGACCAGCCGGTCGCGGGCGATCCGGCCTTCGAAGGCGCCCATGCGCTTGTCGAGAAGGGCGACCTCGGTCTCGGTGAGGCCGGCGAGCTGGTCGAAGCGGGTGATCCCGAATTCGCCCAGCTGGGCGACGAGCTTGGGCCCGACCCCCTTCAGCAGCCGGAGGTTGTCGGGCGGGCCGCTTGGCCCCGGAATGTTGGGATGGGCGTCCACTCCCAGAATCTCGCCGGCGACATCCTGGGTGGCGGCGGCGAACTCGTCCTGCAGGGCGTTGCCCTCCGGACCGTCCGACGCGCCGGACCGGCCGCGGAAGATCCACAGCGCGACGGCGAGTCCGATGACAAGAGCCAGGACGAGGAGGATGAGATTGTCTTGAACGACGGTCCACATGGTCGGTCGGGTCCTTCTTCGTAGGTCAGGCGAAGCCCTCGCGCCGGCGGCGGCCCCAGAGGAGCCAGCCGACGCCGAGGCCGATGAAAAAAGCGAGCGCGGCGTGAGCCGAGGTTTCGAGGAGGAGCGGCACGACCCGGCGTCCGGAGTCCGGCTCGTCCGCCCAGCGCACGCCCGATATGCCCTCGACGGCTCGGACATAGTCGCTGACGCCCATCTGGCTTCCGAGGCCCTCGCGCTGGAGATCGTTGGCGGGACCGCTCAGCGTCGCGATCCGCGCCAGCGGGTCGCGGGAGAGGCGCACCTTTATGTCGGTCAGCTCGGTCTTCGCGACCCCTTGCTCGGCCTCTCGCTGGAGGCGGTCGATCAACCGCTCGCCGTGGCCGAGAGGGGCGTGCCAGATCCACGCGGCGGCGAGCGCGAGGACGAGACCGAGGATCGCTTTGAGGACGGGCGGCATGGCCCTTCCTTTTCCCTAAATCGCGCGCCGCGCAAGCTATTGAGTTGCCGCTCGCGCCGGATCCTGGGCGGCGGCCAGGTCGATCAGCTTGAGGAATTCCTGGCGCCAGTAATCCTTCGCGGGGCCGGCCAGGCTGCCGATCCGGTCCCAGCCGAAATTGGCGGTCCAGGGCTCCAGCCTGAGCTTCTGGCCGTAGGCGGCGACCGAAGCGGCGAAGGCCATGTCGCCGGCCGGGGCCCGGGCGGCGGCGATCGCCGAGGCCGGTATCGGCCGCTGGATCAGGCGCGAGCTGTCCTCGTTCGGCAATTTGTAGCGGAGCTGGACGAAGGCGAGCTCTCCGGTCGGGCGGGCAGGCCCCTGCGGCCGGTTGGCCTCGTAGCGGCGCTCGCCGAGCCAGCCCTGGGCTCCGACGGGCACGATCTCGTACAGGGCCGTCACCATGTGCCCGGCACCGATATCGCCGGCGTCGACGGCATCGTTGCTGAAATCCTCCTCGCGGAGCAGCCGGTTCTCATAGCCGATCAGCCGGTATTCGGAGACGATCGCCGGGTTGAACTCGACCTGGATCTTGACGTCCCTGGCGATGGTGAAGAGGGTCGAGCTCAACTCCTGGTCGAGCACCTTCTGGGCTTCCATGGCGCTGTCGATATAGGAATAATTGCCGTTTCCGGCGTCGGCGACCTGCTCCATCATCGCTTCGTTGTAATTGCCCTGGCCGAAGCCGAGGGCGGTCAGGGTGATTCCGTCGTCGCGGTTGCGGCGGACCATGTCCAGGATCTGCCGGGTGTCGGAGATTCCGACGTTGAAGTCGCCGTCCGTGGCGAGGATGATCCGGTTGATCCCGTCGGCGATTTGGGTGGCCCGGGCGGTGGCGTAGGCCAGTTCCAGGCCCTGTCCGCCCGCGGTCGAGCCGCCGGCCGCGAATTGCGCCAGCGCCGCCTTCACCGCGGCGGGGTCGGCGGTGGGCGCAAGGACGAGCCCGGCCGAGCCGGCATAAGCGACGATCGAGACCCGGTCTCGAGGCTGCATCTGGTCGGCGAGCAGCGCCAGAGACGCCTTGACCAGCGGCAGCTTGTCCGGCTCGTTCATCGATCCGGACGTGTCGACGAGGAAGACGAGGTTGGCGGCCGGCCGCTCGCGCCGGGCCAAATCGTAGCCGCGCAGGCCGATTCGGAGCAGGCGGCTGTTGGGGTTCCACGGCGTCGTCGAGACGTCGGTCTGGACCGAAAAGGGCCGGCTGCGGTCGGCCGGCAGCGGATAATCGTAACGGAAATAGTTCAGCATCTCCTCGACCCGAACCGAGTCGGCGGGCGGCATCCGGCCCTGGGTCAGGAAGCGGCGGACGTTGGCGTAGCTGCCCGTGTCGACGTCGACGGAGAAGGTGCTGACCGGCGCCTCGGCGACTTGCTTCACCGGATTGGCCTGGAGCGCCTGATAGCGTTCCCGCTCCTCCGGGCTCATCGCGACCCGTTTCGGCTGCCCGGTCAGGCCCCCGACCATCATTTTCTGCATCGGCATCGCCATCGGCACCGGAGGTGGGGGCGGTGGAGGCGTGGGCTCGGCATGCGCGGGCTCGGGCGCCAATATGGGCATCCGCTCGCCCACGGTCGGGCGGGAACCCTGGGAGGCGCAGGCGGCCAGCGCCATTGCGAGAGCCAATGCCAGGAAATGCCTCATTCGCGCCCTCCTCGATGGAGGTGCCAGCCTAACGCGTCGCTTACTCAGGGCAAGCGGCAGAAAAATTCGGTGTCAGACACCGATTTGGCGCAACGCGGCCTCCAGCCGCGGCGACAGGCAGCGAAGATCACCTCCGTCATTGCGAGCGAAGCGAAGCAGTCCAGTATGGCCTCAGAGACCCTGGATTGCTTCGTCGCTTCGCCCCTCGCAATGACGGATCGGCAGCGGGGCCTCCAGCCGCATCGAATGCCGGCGGCGGCGGCGACCGCTTCGGTCCAATCCCGCGAAATCGGTGCCAGGCACCAATGTCTAAGACATTGAGATCGCTGTCGGGGCCGGTCCCCGGTGCGGCGAATTCGGTGCCAGGCACCAATGTCTAAGACATTGAGATCGCTGTCGGGGCCGGTTCCCAGTGCACCGCGAATTCGGTGCCAGGCACCGATTGCCAAGTCATTGGAATTGCTGCTGCGGCCGATCGTCGATCCATGAATTCGGTGCCTGGCACCGAGGGCTAAGTCGTTGAAACTTCGTGGCTCGAAATTCGGTGCCGGACACCGATTTACAGGAGGGGCGCCTCAAGCCGCATCGAAACGCCGGCGGCGGCGGCGACCGCTTCGGTCCAGATCGCGACCTTCTCGATCTCGTCGGAATGGGTCTCGGCGGCGTCGCGCTGCTCGGCGAGGCGATCGTCGGCGCTGAAGCCGGCCTTGGACTTGGAGTGGCGGGTGAAGGCCGGGCCGGCGAGGACAAGCTCGATCGCGGGTTGGTCGAGACCGAGGCCGAACAGGTCCGACAGCCGCGCCATCGCCTCGCCGGGCCGGGCCATCAGGGCGCCGCTGTCGAGCGTCCGCACCCGCTCCGCCCCGAACCGGCCGATCAGCCGGGCGAAGACGTCGTGCTGCGCAAGCCAGCCCGCCGCCGCGACCTGAAGGTCGGTGAGGTCGAGATAATTCTGTTCGCCCAGGCCGAGGTCGACGATCCCGTCGCGAAGCTGGCCGAGGAAGAGCTCGCGCACCCAGCGTCGCCCCCACAGGCCCTTCCTGGCGATCGAGCGAAGGAAATCCGGAAGCGGCGCGTAGAGCAGGAGCGCGTTGGATTGCGGCCGAAGCCCGAGCATGGCCGGAGCGATGCCGTTGAGGATGTTGGAGGGCTTCACCACCACCGCCTCGCCCGGGGAGAAAGGCCGGGCGAGCAGGGTCAGGACGTCGTCGAGCACCGCCGCCAGCGCCCGAGGCTCCGCCCCGCGCCGCCGCCAGCCGACCATGTCGTTGAGGATCGCCGGCTCCTTGAGCCCCATCGCCACGCCGTCGATATCGGCGGCCCGGGCGAGGACGGTCGAGCAGCAATAAGCCGAATGGAAGATGAAGTGCAGCGGCGCGGCCGGTCCCGCCGAGGCCAAGGCCTCGCGGCGCCCGAGCACCCGCCTCGGCGAGTTGGCGTCGAGATATTCGTCGGTGATGAAGGTGACCGAGCGATGCCCCTCGCGGCTCAGCCGGAGGAAATGGACCTCGTCCCGGCTCTCGTCGTAGCGGTGCGCCAGCCATTCCGGATCGGCGGCGACGGGCTCGGGCGGGGGAGTCATCGGCCCGTCCCGCCGGCGCGGGCGATCTCCCGCCAGCCGATGTCGGAGCGGCAGAAGCCGGAGGGGAAGCGGATTTCGCCGACCGCTGAATAGGCCCGGTCGCGGGCCTCGGCGACCGACCCGCCGGTGGCGGTGACGTTGAGCACCCGGCCGCCGCGCGCGACCAGCCGGCCCTCGGCCAGCGCCGTTCCGGCGTGAAAGACCCTCACCCCCTCGCCGCCGGCGCGGTCGAGCCCCTCGATCGCGCCGCCGCTCTCGGGGGTGCCCGGATAGCCGTTCGCCGCCATCACCACGGTCAGCGCCGCCTTGTCCGAGAAATGCGGCGGTACGGCCTGAGCGAGACGGCCGCGCGCGACCGCGTACATCAGCTCCAGAAGGTCGCTTTCGAGCCGCATCATCAGCACCTGGCATTCGGGATCGCCGAAGCGGGCGTTATATTCGATCAGCCTGGGCCCGTCGGCGGTCAGCATCAGGCCGGCGTAGAGCACGCCCGAATAAGGCGTGCCTCGGGCGGCGAGCGCCTCGACGGTGGGCCGGACGATCTCGTCCATCGCCCGCGCCTCGAGCTCCGGAGTCAGCACCGCGGCCGGGCTGTAGGCGCCCATTCCGCCGGTGTTCGGCCCGGTATCGCCGTCGCCGACGCGCTTATGGTCCTGCGCGGAGCCGAACGGGACGATCGTGACCCCGTCGGTAAGGGCGAAGAGGCTCGCCTCCTCGCCTTCGAGAAACTCCTCGATGACGATCGCGCTCCCGGCCGCTCCGAAGCTGCCGTCGAACATCACGTCGAGCGCCGCCCGCGCCTCCGCCTGGGTCGCGCAGATGATGACGCCCTTGCCGGCGGCGAGGCCGTCCGCCTTGACCACGAGCGGCGCCGCGAAATCCTCGAGCGCGGCTTCCGCGGCGAGCTTGTCGGAGGCGCGGACATAGCGGGCGGTGGGGATTCCGTGGCGGGCGCACAGGTCCTTGGTGAAGCCCTTGGACCCTTCGAGCTGGGCCGGGATCCGGTTGGGGCCGAACACGCAAAAGCCCATCGTCCGAAGATTGTCGGCGAGCCCGTCGACCAGGGGCGCCTCCGGCCCGATGACGATCAGCTCGACCGAATTCTTCAGGCAGAAATCGACCGTGGCGCGGTGGTCGGCGGGGTCGATCGTCACTATCTGGGCGTGCTCGGCGATTCCGGGATTGCCCGGCGCGGCGAACAGCTTGCCGAGGCGTTCCGATTGCGCGAGCTTCCAGGCGAGCGCATGCTCGCGGCCGCCGGAGCCTAGCAGCAGGACATTCATGGACAGCGACTACCCTCCTCAGGACCCCGGGCTGTTAGCAACCGAACGGCCGGGGGACAACGCGGCCGCTTTGTCCGTGTCCGAGCTGTCGACGCGGCTGAAGCGGACGGTGGAGGAGGCGTTCGGCTTCGTCCGGGTGCGCGGCGAGATCAGCGGCTGGAAGCGCGCCGCCTCGGGCCATTGCTACCTCTGCCTCAAGGACGACAAGGCGGTGATCGACGGCGTCCTGTGGAAGGCGACCGCCGCCTCGCTCGCCTTCCGCCCCGAGGACGGGATCGAGGTCGTCGCCACCGGCAAGCTCACCACCTATCCCGGCCGCTCGCGCTACCAGATCATCATCGAGCGGCTCGAGCTGGCGGGGCAGGGCGCGCTCATGGCCCTGCTCGACAAGCGCCGCCGGGCGCTCGCGGCCGAGGGATTGTTCGATCCGGGCCGGAAGAAGAAGCTCCCCTTCCAGCCCCGGGTGATCGGAGTGGTCACCTCGCCGACGGGCGCGGTCATCCGCGACATCCTCCACCGCCTCGCCGACCGCTGCCCCTGCCACGTCGTCGTCTGGCCGGTCCAGGTCCAGGGCGAGGGGGCGGCGGCCCAGATCGCGGCGGCGGTGCGCGGCTTCAACGCCCTTCCGGCCGGCGGCCCGGTCGCCCGCCCCGATCTTCTCATCGTCGCCCGCGGCGGCGGCTCGATCGAGGATCTGTGGGCCTTCAACGAGGAGGAGGTGGTCCGCGCCGTCGCCGCCTCCGACATCCCGACCATCTCCGCGGTCGGCCACGAGACCGACACCTCGCTGTGCGATTTCGCCGCCGACGTTCGGGCGCCGACCCCAACCGCGGCGGCCGAGATGGCGGTGCCGGTGCGCGGCGACCTGCTCGGCCAGCTGCGCGAGCTCGGCTTCCGGATCGAGCGCTGTGCCCTCCGCGCCCTGGAACGGGCCGGGGAACAGCTGGAGGTCGGCCTGCGCCGCTGGCCCGAGCGCGAGGCTCTGCTGGCGCCGCAGCGGCAGCGGCTGGACGATCTCGCCGATCGCCTTCCGCGCTGCCTTCGGACCGAGCTCAGCCACGCCCGGGCCGCGCTCGAGCGGTCGGCGGGCGCCTTGCGGCCGGGGCTGCTCAAGGCGAGCCATTCCCGAGCGAAGGAGCGCCTCGAGGCGCTGTGGCGGGTCGCCGAGCTCGCCCATCCCAACCGGCCCCTCGAGCGCGGCTATGCCCGGGTCGAGGACCAGAGCGGCAAGACCCTGATCTCCGCCGCGGCGGCGCGGGCGGCGGGACGTCTGAAGCTGATCTTCGGCGACGGCGGCGTCGAAGCCCAGGTCGGCGGTGCCGGAACCCCGGTTGAGAGGCCGCGCCGTCCGTCCTATGGGAAGCCCACAAGCGAGCAGCCGAAATTGCTCTAGGCGAATCCCGTCATGCCGGACTTGATCCGGCATCCACCTTTTTCTTCCACCCGCAGTGGCTTAAAGAGGTGGACCCCGGATCAAGTCCGGGGTGACGAACAGGACAAGGCGAACCGGATGCTGATGTCGAACAAGGGCCGCGAAGCGCGCCTCCACTACATGCCGGGGACCTTCCGGATCCTCGCCAATGGCGACCACGTCCGCTGCGCCGCCACCGGCCAGCCCATTCCGCTCGACGAGCTTCGCTACTGGAGCGTGGCGAAGCAGGAAGCTTATTCCTCGGCCGAGCTTTCGGTGAAGGCGGAGGGGCGGGGGTAAGCCCGCTCCCGGGGCCGCGAGGTCTCGGAGACCCCCCAAGCCCTGGTCTCGTTCAGATAGAGACCTGTCCAAAGCGGATCCAATTTCACAATATCCGTAGCTTGACACGTAACAGGTTACGGACTTTAAGAAGGCATGGCAGGCGACTTTATATCATCTCAAGGCCGTGGCTTTGTCGCTCACAGGCTCCGCCGGTCCTCCGAGCTGATCGTCGAGCAGGTCGGCGCGAAGCTGCTGCGGATGGGTTTGAGCGTTCCGCCGAGGGGCGCTTCCATGATGCTTCTGGTCGACGAACGGGCGCCGATCGGAGTCGTCGAGATATCGCGGCGCCTCCAATTGTCGCATCCGCTGATCGTTCGATTGGCGCAGAGGTTCGAAGCGTTGGGACTGGTGAGGATCGACAAGGATCCCGAGGACGCACGTCGCAAGATGCTGATCCCCACGGACAAGGGGCGCGCCGAGGCGAGGGCGCTTCGCGACTTCAACACCAGGCTCGCCGAGATGTTCGGCCAACTTTTCGAAGAGATCGATTGCGATCTCATCGTGACGCTCGACCGGCTCGATACTGCGCTCAACTCAGTGTCCGCCGACGAGAGGCTTTCGAGGTTGAACAGGGAGGAATCCGATGAAGTCTGACCGCATTCGCTTTTTGCTTGCGCCGGCGCTCCTTGCGGCGAGCGTGATGACCCCGCCCTCGAAGGCGCAGGCGCCGCCGCCCGCGGCCGCTGCCGCGCTCGACTCGGCGGCGCGCAAGACGGTGCTCGAGGGAGTCATTGCCAGGATCGATGCGAATTACGTCTTTCCGGAGAAGGCGCCCGTCATCGCGAAGGCGCTCCGCCGGAAAGCATCATCGGGCGGCTTCGATTCGATCAGCGATCCCAAGGCTTTCGCCGACGCGGTGAACGCCGTCATCGGAGCCGCTGCGAATGACAAGCATCTCCGCCTGTCCTGGTCGCCGCGGCCGTTGCCGCCCAGGGACTCCGGCGCCGAGCCCGATCCGGCGATGATCGAGATGTTCCAGGCGGAGATGCGCCGAACGAATTACGCAATTCCCAAGGCCGAAGTGCTGGAAGGCAATATCGGCTATCTGAAGATGAACCTCTTCGCCCCCGCCCAATTTGCCGGGCCGACCCTCGCGGCGGCGATGGCGTTTCTGGAGCATAGCGACGCTCTGATCTTCGACCTGCGCGACAATGGCGGCGGCGATCCGGGAATGGTGGCGATGGCGCTGAGCTATCTCGTGCCGCCCCGGACGGAGATCAACCGCTTCCACCAGCGCGGCAAGGTGGATGAGCAGATCTGGTCGCTTCCCTACGTTCCGGGCGGACGCTGGAGCACCGACAAGCCGGTCTATGTGCTGACCGGCAAGCGCACGGGGTCGGCCGCGGAAGAGTTCGCCTACGACGTCCAGCAGATGAAGCGCGGGACGATCGTCGGCGGCACGACCTGGGGCGGCGCCAATCCGGGGGATTTCCTCCCGATCGACCGGCACTTCGCCGTCTTCGTGCCCACGGGGGCGGCGGTGAACCCGATCTCGAAGACCAATTGGGAAGGCGTGGGCGTGACGCCCGACGTCGCCGTCGATCCCGCGATCGCGCTCGAGACCGCCCGGCGCCTGGCGCTCGAAAAGCTCAGTGCGGGCGCGACGGGGGATCGAGCGGCGGAGCTTCGGAAATTGCTGCAGGCCCAGCCGGCGCCCGCGGCGAAGCCGTCACCGAATTGAGGGAGCGGGGCCATGTTCACGCTCATCGCCTGGACGTTCGGTCTTTATGGAGGGATCAAGTTCGCTCACCTGGTAACCGGGGCCGGGCTCGGCTTCGGGCGCTCCGACGCGACCTGGTCGACCAGGCTGCGGGCCGGCGAGCCGATGCTGTTGATCGGCACGCTCGCCGTGTTCGCGCTTCTCGCGGTTTACGTCACCTGGTGGACGAACCGGTTCCTCGAAGGCCATTATACCTACGCCTCGGACTGTTACTCGAAGATGGCCGCTTCACACCTTTTGCCCGGCAGGCCGGCCAGGTTCGGCTCGTACGACGCCTCGGAGACGGTGGGGGGGTACGTCAGGTCCGCTGAAATACATGGCGCTCAGCTTGGAATGCGAGTCGATGTCATCGACAGGAAGCTGGATCAGGGCAGGCTGGCCTATTCCAGCTACTATGCGAAACTGGCGAGCCGGAACGACCGACGGAAGATCGCCGCTACGTTCAACGGCCTGGACCGATGCCTGGACGGCGACGGTTCCCCCAAAGGAGAATTGCTGAGCCCGGTTTAGCGGCTTTGTGCCTCCTTTTCCGGTGAAGGGCGAGAGCTACGCCACCCGCCGACCGCGTATCCCCCGCTGGCCGTCGATGCGCAGGAAGTAATTGCCCAGCGCGCCGCGCTGGATGACGATCTTCTGGCCGGGGCGGGGGTCGGAGAAACCGAGGCGGGTCTCGTTGGTCTGCCAGATCGCTCCGTCCTCCAGACGGATCTGCCACTTGCCGCCTTCCAGCCGGCTGGCGCCGGAGATGACCGTCTCGAGCTGGCCGTTGTCGCCGCCGCTTTCGCCGCGGAAGAGGGGGATGTTGGGAACGCTGAAGCCGAACAGCGAGCGGCGGGTCTCGCGTATCTCCTGCTGGTCGAGGACGACCAACTCCTTCTTCTCGACCGCCTCGGCGAGGCGGGCGCTGGCCTGGTCGTAGCAGTCGAGCCTCGCTTTCTCGTCGGCGAGCCCGCGGCAGGCGGACAGGCCCTGGATGAGAGCGTTGCTGCGGGCGTCCTGGGCCTTCGGCTTGGCCGGGGCCGAGGCCGGTATCAGCACCGCCAGCGCCATAATCGCCACGATCTTGCTGCCACGCTTCATAAACCGCCCTCCGCCGGGATCGAGGTTATGGGCTGCGGGACGTCGCGGCAAGACTGTGGCTGAAAAGTTACACGCCGTACCAAGAATGTCCCGCCGACAGTGGCGCTGCTTGCGTGCCGTTACACCCTCGACATAAACAGGTTTCGGATGGGTGGGGGGCCAATTGCGCCCGGTGCACCTTCGCGACACACAACGCGACACACAAGGGGACGCAAATGTCGAAAATCAAGTTCAGGGAAACGCTGCTCGCTTCGACGATGATCGCGGGCATGCTGGTCGCCAGCCCGGCTTTCGCGCAGGATGCGCCTCCCGAGGGCGCCCCCCCGAGCGATGAGACTCCGCCCGCCGGAGTCCAGACTTAGGATTCCGCCGGTCCCGCGGAAGAGAACAGCCAGGGCGACATCGTCGTCACCGGCACCCTGATCAAGAATCCGAACCTGACCTCGTCGTCGCCCGTCGCGGTGATCGGCCAGGAGGAAATGCAGCTTCGCCAGTCGAACGTCGCCGAAGAGCTTCTGCGCGACCTTCCGGGCGCGGTCCCGAGCATCGGCTCGGCGGTCAACAACGGCAACGGCGGCGCGTCCTTCGCCGATCTTCGCGGCCTCGGCAACTTCCGCAACCTCGTCCTCCTCGACGGCCAGCGCATCACGCCTTCGAGCGTCGTCGGCCGGGTCGATCTCAACAACATCCCGCTCGCCCTCGTCGACCGCGTCGACACCCTGACGGGCGGCGCCGCGACGACCTACGGCGCCGACGCCGTGTCGGGCGTCATCAACTTCATCACCCGCCGCGACTTCGCGGGCATGGAGCTGGCCGCCAGCTCGCAGATCACCGAAGAGGGCGACGGCCACATCTTCCGCGCCGATCTCACCGTGGGCGCGAATTTCGACGACGGCCGCGGCAACGCCGTGCTGTCGCTCGGCTATCAGCAGGCGGACCCCATCTATCAGGGCGCCCGCCGCTTCTCGCTCAACAACTATACGTCGACCACGGGCGCCGTCGGCGGCTCCGGCACCACGGTGCCGGCGCGCTTCTCGCGTCCCGGCTCGACCGGCGGCTTCGACCAGATCAACCCGACGACGGGCGCTCTGGTCAACCCGGTCACCAACTTCAACTTCAACCCCTACAACATCTTCCAGACGCCGTTCGAGCGCTTCAACATCTTCGGCGCCGCCCATTACGAAGTGGCGGACGGGATCGAAGTCTACTCGCGCGGCATGTTCTCGAAGAACCGGGTCAACACCATCATCGCGCCGTCGGGCGTCTTCAGCTCGCTGCTCCAGATTCCGGTCAGCAACCCGTATCCTGCCGGCCGCGGCCCGCGCCCAGTTCTGCGCGACCAACGATTTCAATCCCAACATGGACGGAATCCAGACGCTCACTCCGGCGCAGTGCGCCGCGGCGGCAACCGCGACTTCCCCGACGGATCCGAACTTCCGCTCCTTCCAGACCACGGTCGGCCGGCGCACCACCGAACTCGGGCCGCGTCTGTCCGAATTCCAGACGACCATGTTCGATTATCGCGCCGGAGTCCGTCTCGGCATTACCGACACGATCGATCTCGACGTGTCGGGAGCGTACGGCGAGTCGCAGAACGAGCAGAACCAGCAGAATTACGTGCTCACCTCGCGCATCCGGACGGCCGTCTACACCACCAGCACGACGAGTTGTAATCTCGGCGCGTCGCCGGTCGTCAACAACCCGAACCCGGCCCTTCCGCCGCTCGCTCAGCCCGGCGCAAGCCCGAGCGCGGGCACCGGATGCGTTCCGGTCAACATCTTCGGTGCGGACGGCTCCATCACCCCGGACATGATCCCCTATCTGACGGCGGATGCCGGGACCCAGCAGCGCGCCTCGCTGGCTCAGGCCCGGGCGCTGCTCAGCGGCGACTTCGGCGCTTCCATGCCGTGGGCGGAGGATCCGATCGGCTTCGCCCTCGGTGCCGAATATCGCAAATATACGGGTCAGCAGATCGCCGACGTGCTGTCGCAGTCGGCCGGCGAGCTCGGCGGCGCCGGCGGCGCCGTCCTGAACTTCGACGGCGGCTACGACGTCAAGGAGATCTACGGCGAAATCATCGCCCCGATCGTCCAGGACAGGCCGTTCTTCAAAGCCCTGACGCTCGAGGCGGGCCTTCGCTACTCGGCCTACAAGGTCGATGCGCCGGGCACTCCGAGCTACAACACCACCACCTGGAAGGCGGCGGCCACCTGGGAGCCGTTCGACGGCCTCAAGTTCCGCGGCAACTATCAGCGGGCGGTCCGGGCCCCGAACATCAACGAGCTGTTCGCTCCGACCGCGGTCGGCCTGACCAGCCTGGGCGTCGATCCGTGCCGGACCACGCGCAATACCTTGGGCGTGATCACCTACGGGCCGTCCCTGAACGCCAACCTGCGCGCGGTCTGCCTCGCGCAGGGCGCCCCGCTGTCCTCTATCAACAACATCACCAACCCGACGGCCGCGCAATCCAACGGCACGTTCGCGGGCAGCCTCAACCTTCGTCCGGAAACGTCGGACAGCTACACGCTCGGCCTGGTCTTCCAGCCCGAGTTCGTGCGCGGCCTGTCGATCACGGTCGATTACTACCACATCAAGATCAAGGACGCGATTTCGCAGCCCACCGGCGGCGATCTCATCACGAACTGCTTCGGCGGCAATAACGCCCAGGGCGTGACCGCGGCGAGCGCGACCGATCCGAACTGCGCCCTGTTCCGGCGCGATCCGGTGCTCGGAACGCTTTCGGGCGATACCGCCACCACCGGCGGCCTGGTGTTCCCGGTGTCGAACTCCGGCTTCATCCTCACCGACGGTATCGACGTGGGCGTGAACTACCGCCGCGATCTCGGCTTCGCCAAGCTGAACTGGAGCTTCCAGGGCAACTGGACGAACCGGTCGCTCTTCCAGGCGACGGTCGCCGGCTCCGTCATCCCGCCGGGCTTCCCCGGCGCCGGCGGCGCCGTTCCGGCCTCGCAGCTGCGCGAATGCGTCGGCTTCTACTCGACGAACTGCGGTTCTCCGGGTTCGGCCGGCCCGAACTCGGCGCCGGGCTCGCTCCAGCCCGAGTTCAGCTGGAACCAGCGCACCACCCTGACCTTCGGGGACATCGACATCTCGCTGCTGTGGCGCCACATCTCGAAGATGGAAGCCGAAGCCGGCGTCGTCGCTTATGCGGGCATCCTTCCGGGCCGGGCCACCGCCCTCACCGGCGTGCTCGACGGGCAGGAGGTCGACTTCGGCCATATCGGCGCTCACGATCTCTTCGATCTCGCCTTCCGCTTCGGCGTCAGCGAGAATTTCGATCTGACGGCGACCGTGACCAATCTCTTCGACACGGATCCGCCCATCGTCGGTTCGACGATCGGTTCGACCAGCTTCAACAGCGGCAACACCTATCCGTCGACCTACGACGCGCTGGGCCGCCGCTTCGCGATCGGCGGTCGCCTGAAGTTCTAAGGCGCACCGACTCAGACTTTGGGGGCGGCCTTCGGGCCGCCCCCTTTTTTGTCGAAGCGGGATCGGGCTCCTCCCGTTCGGGCTGAGCAAGATGAGGAAGGCCCTTCGACCCCGCTCAGGGCGAGCGGAGGTGATCTAGCAAGATCGAAGCCGAAGCGTTCGACCCAGGGCGCGAGGGTCGGCAGGACCGGCGCGAGCCGGCTTTCGTAGCGGCGCCACCGGCCGCCGCCGTCGTAAAGCCCGCGCCGAACCTGGGTCGCGCTGGCCGTCCGCACGCCGCGCTTCTGAGCGGTTCGGTCGAAAGCATGGAAATCCTCGGTCCACTCGATCCCGGCGAACTCCGCGATGGCGCGGACCGTCGTCTCGAAATCGGCGACCAGGCGGTCGTAGCGCACCTCGTGGAAGGCGAGGGGAAGCCGCTCCCGGCAGAGTTCGATAAGGCGCATCAGAGCGTCGTAATGGCGCGCCGTCTCCTCGAGGTCGCTGAACGCATAGGTCCCGGCGCTGGGCGTGAAGTTGATTCGAAAGCAGCTCAGCACCACGTCGCGCGGGTCGCGGCGCATGATCAGGATGCGCGCTTCGGGGAAGAGCCGGGCGATGATCGGCAGCTTGATCCCGTTGAAGGGGTTCATGTCGACGAAGATCCGCCCCGTCACCTCCCCCGCCATTCGGCGGACCCGGGCCCAGTAGCGGGCGCGCAGATCCGCGACCACAATCGGGTCGAGGGCGTCGAGATCGGGCATGGCCCCGTCATTGGCGACCAGGATCCCGTCCGTGTCGGCCAGAGTGTCATGCTCTTCCAGGGCCACGACTTCGGCGGCGCTCGCCAGGATGTTCTCGACGAGGGTCGTGCCCGAGCGCGGGTAGCCGAGCAGGAAGACGTGGCCCGCCGCTTCGCCCGGCGCCGGTGGCAGCGGACCGGGCTTCGCCATCGCCGGCGCTCGCTCGACCTGAGCGGCGATCGTCTCGATGAAGCTTCGGTGCGAGGGGCGGCCGGGTCCTGCCTCGAGCAGGGGCGCGAAGGCCGCCCGGAAATTGCGTTGAGCCTCGGCCCAGGCGTCGAACGCCTCCTCGCAGCGGCCCTGCTTGTCGAGGGCGTCCCCGAGCAAGGTCAGGGTACGGGTGCGATCGTCCGGCTTCAGCGCCGTTGCCCGAAGCCGTTCGAGGCGCTCGGCCGCCTGGGCGCCGTCGCCCGCTTCGATCTCCAGGGTCGCGACGGCGAACGTCGCCGACGGATTGGCCGGGTCGAGGGCGAGGGCGCGGTCCGCATGGGCTTTCGCCGAGTCCCGATCGCCTTTCTTGGCGGCGATGTCGGCGAGCTTGCCGAGGGCCGGCGCCAGATTGGGATCGATGGCGAGGGCGCGCCTGTAGCTTTCGGTCGCGGCGGCCTCCGCTCGAAGCGCCTCCAGAGTGTAGCCGCGCTCCAGCCAGGCGGCGCTGTGGCGCGGCTCGGCGCTCACCACCCGGTCGAGCACCGCCAGCGCCTCGTCCAGCCGGTGCTCCTTGCGAAGCACCGCGCCGATCGCCCCGAGCACCAGGACGTCGCCCGGCGACAAGGCGAGCGCCTGCTTCAGCAGATCGTGGGCCCCGGCATAATCGCCCGCTTCCTCCCGGCGCCAGGCGGCGAGGTTGAGGATCAGGGGATCGACCTGCCCGGCGGCCAGGGCAATTTCGGCCACGCCGGCGGCGCGCTGGATGTCGCCTTGCGCGAGCGCCTGCTCGATCCGCGCCCGCCTCGCGGGATCGAGGCGCTTGGCCGGCTTTGCTTTTTTGATTCGATTCGACATGATCGGCCAGACACCTGTATCCTGCCCGACGGGATGAGCTAGACAGAATTGACGTAGAAGGAACTCGCCATGCCGCGCCTTGTCACTATCGCTTTCGTCTGCGGCCTCGCCAGCGCCTCCCTAGCCCAGGCGGCGCCCCGCCGGGGGGTCGATTTGGGGGAGACCGCGGCCGGCAATCCGGACAAGGTCGTGTGCAAGAGGTTCACCCAGATCGGTTCCCTGGTGGGCAGTTACCGCACCTGCAAAACCAAGAAGGAATGGGAACGGGAGCGCGACAACGTAAGGACGATCAACTGGAGCAGCCCCTGCGCGTCGGCGAAGACCGGTAATTGCGACGGCACTTGAGGATCGGAATTGGAGGAGCCTGACCGATGCGTCACATCCTCGCCGTCGCGTCCGCCTGCCTCCTCGTCTGCGCCACCGCGACCCAATCCGCCCCGCGTTCGGCCGCTGCTTCAAACAAGGCGGGCGCCACGCAAAGGATGGTCTGCAAGACTTACGTCAGGATCGGCACGCTCGCGGATCGCCACCGTATCTGCAAGACCCAGGCCGAGTGGGATGAAGAGCGCAAAATGCGCGAATTCAACCCGTCGGAAGCCTGCCGGACCAACGACGACGCGTTCGCGCCCTGCAAATAGGATTCCAGGAGGAATTCGCCATGTCTCGTCTTGTCACTATCGCCTTCGCCTGCGGCCTCGCCATCGCGACCGCGACCGCGACCGCGGCGCCGTCCGCGCCGCGCAGAGTCGATGCGCCCGAAGCGGCCGCGGGGTCTCCGGACAAGATGGTTTGCAAGACCTTCACCCGGATCGGAACGCTGGCGGACCGCTACCGCACCTGCAAGACGAAAGCGGAGTGGGAACGGGAGCGGACCAACCTGCGCGAACTCGACCGCGCTTACGGTTGCCGAATGAATGACGCGGCCGCCGAGCCCTGCAAATAGGATTCGGCTCCAGATCGGCACCCGGGGGGCATTTGCCCCCCTGCCTCGACTCGGATATCGATCCGGCATGGATCAGGACGAGCTCCAGCGGATGCTGGCCGAAGCCAAGCAGGCGCGCCAGGCCGGCCGCCGCGAGGAAGCCGGGCGATTGCTTCAGGGCATCATCGCCCGTGCCGGCGAGCATCCCGCCGCACTGAACGCGCTGGGCCTGAACACGCTCGCGGAAGGCCGGCGGGACGAGGCCGCGGCGCTGTTCCGCCGGGCGATCGCCGCGGATACCAAGTCGCCCGAGCTGTGGATGAACCTCGCCAAGGCGTTCCGCGAGTCGGACGACGGCGCCGGCGAGCGCAAGGCGCTGGAGGGCGCGCTGGCGATCGACCAGCGTCACTTCATGGCGCTCGTCCGGCTGGCGGAGCTGTTCGAGCGCTCGGGCGATGAAGGCCGCGCCGCCGATCGGTGGTCGGGCGTGCTGGCGCTCGCGGCCATGATGGACGAGCGGCCGCCGGCGCTGGAGGAAATGCTCAAGCATGCCGGCGAGGTCGTCGCCCGCCAGCGTGCCGGCTTCGCCGCGGCGATCGACGACGGGCTGGCCGAGGCTCGACAGGGGCTCGAGGCCGAGGCCCGGCGCCGCTTCGATGCCTGTATCGACCATGCGCTCGGCCGCCGACGGATCTACGCCAATCAACCGGCCGGAATGCACTTTCCGTTCCTCCCCGCCGACGAGTTTTTCGAACGCCGCCATTTTCCCTGGCTCGAGCGGATCGAAGCGGCGACCGACGTCATTCGCGGCGAGCTCGAGGCCTTGCTCGCGGACAATGCCGGCGCCCTCCGCCCCTATGTCGCGATGGAGCCGGGCACCCCGGCCAACAAATGGTCTGCGCTCGACCACAAGCTCGACTGGGGCTCGATCCACCTCTGGAAGGACGGCCTCCGCGACGACGAGGTCTGCGCGCGCGTTCCGCGGACCGCGGCGGCGGTCGAAGCGCTGCCGCTTTCGGATCTGCCCGGACGGACCCCGACGGTCTTCTTCTCCTTGCTCAAGCCCGGGACCCACCTGCCGGCCCATAGCGGCGTCAGCAACGTGCGCACCATCATCCACCTGCCCCTGATCGTCCCGCCGGGCTGCGCCTTTCGGGTCGGCGGCGAGACCCGCTTATGGGAAACGGGTCGCGCCTGGGCGTTCGACGACACGATCGAGCATGAGGCGTGGAACCGCTCCGGCGAGGTCCGAGCGATCCTGATCTTCGACGTCTGGAACCCGTACATCACCGAAGTCGAGCGCGACCTCCTGCGCCGCTTCTATGCCGTCGCGGCCGCCGAGAATCGGGGCGGCGAGGCGGCAATCAGCGTCAGCGACTGAGACTCAGGCGGCCAGCCGCGCCCCGGCGAGCGCGGCGGCGGCCGGAGAGATCTCGCCGGTCTCGGCCTCGATCCAGGCTTGCGCCTGGTCGAGCTCCGGGGCGAGCGGCGCCTCCAGCTCGGCCCGGCGCGCCAGGCGCGCTTCGTTGTCGAAGGGCAATTCGGGATTCTTCGAATAGGTCGAGAATAAGGGCCCCGCCACCGTCGCCTCGATCGCGCCATCGCTCAGCGGCACTCCGAGGTGCGCCGCGGCCGCCTTTAGAATTGGGCGCGGGGCGGCGAAAAAGGCCTCGGCGTCGAGCGCGCGGGCATTGGGCAGGCGCTCGATCGCCGCCGTGAACGCCCGCATCTGGGCAAGCCAGAGAGCCGCACAGCGCTCGGCGTCGGACAAAGGCGACAGGTCGCCCAGATAGGCGGCGAGCTGGGCGGTCACCCGCTGCAGCCAGCCGCGATGATTCTCGCTGCGCAGGATGGCGAGCAGATAGTCCCTGAGCGAGCTGTAGAGGAAGATCGCCTGCGCCTTCGGATCGAGGGCGACGAGATCGGGGAGCAGGAAGTTCACCGGCACGTTGGCCTTGACGATCGTCGGAAGGTCCTCGCGATAGCGCTTGGACAGCATCGCCGCGGTCAGGGCCAGCCGCTTCGGATCCCGGGCGAAGGCCTGCTGGCGCAGCGCGAGCGGTTCGCGAAGCACCAGGTTCAACGCCGGATCGTCGAGCGCGCGCGCCAGCAGGGTCGATCCGCAATGGGCGACATGGAAAATCCACCCGGTCGCCGCGGGTCGCCGCGCCTCCCCGCCCAGCGCCGCCAGCGGCACCCGCATCGAGCCGTTCGCCGCCGGAGAGATTCGGTGATCGAGGAAGATCGAACAATGATAGGCGGCGCGGTCCATCGGCACGAAGATCGCCGCATCGCCTTCGAAGGACTGGAGATAGTGATCCGGCGAGGCGAACAAATCGTCGAGCGTCAGGGACATCGCGTGGGCTATAGCTCAGGGCCCCGGCATCGGCTATCCCCCGGCCCCGCTATGCCGAATATCCAATTGCCGGAACCGGGCCGTCCCCACGTCCTCATAGAAGCCGCCGGGGAGGCCGGCATCCTCGACGTCGATCCCTCGCGGGTCGTCGACCTGTACAAGGCCCATGGCGCGCTGCTGCTGCGCGGCTTCGGCCTGGACGTTCCGCAGTTCAACGCCTTCGCGCGGCAATTCTGCACGACCTCGGTGGTCAATGAGAGCCCCGGCCGGAGCCCGATCGACGCCGAGAACCATATTCATACGGTCGACGCCGGCACCGGTCCGTTCTCGCTCCACCCGGAGCTGTCGCGCGAGCCCTGGAAGCCCGACGCCGCTTTCTTCGCCTGTCTCTCGGCGCCGAGCGCCGGCGGGGCGACGACGATCTGCGACGGAGTCGAGCTGGTTCGGCAGATGCCGGAAGCGGTTCGGCGCGGGCTCGAGGGACGGCGGCTCCTTCACATCAAGCAGACCTGGCCGGAGCTGGTCGAATATTGGCTGGGCACGAGCGATCCGAGCGACGCGCTCCTCGCCAACCCGCCGGAGTGGTGCCCCTATCAATTCCGCCGGATCGACGGCGAGATCCTCCGGATCTTCACCCGCCCCGCGCTTCACCGTCCGATGTTCACGGAAGGTCCCGCCTTCGGCAACTTCCTGCTCTTCGCGCGCTTCAACAATCGCCGGATCGGCTACCCCTTGCTCGACGACGGGCAGCCGGTGCCCGATCCCTGGCTGGAGGCGATCCGGGCGACCGGAGAGCGGCTGGCCGTCGCCATCGCGTGGCGGCGCGGCGACGTCCTGATGCTCGACAACACCCGCTTCATGCATGGCCGGACCGCGATCCTCGATCCCGGCGAGCGGCTGATCGCGACCTTCTTCGGCTATCTCGGCTTCGCCTTGCCCGATCCCGAGGAGCCGCCCAACCCGATCTGGCGCCAGCGGGACTTCTCGCCGCCGCCGCCGCCTCACAAACTGAGCAAGGGCGGGCGTTGAACCCGAACGCGGTTCGGGTTAGCATTCGTGCCCGCAAGTGAGGGACATATCATGGCTCGATTGATCTTCCTGTCCGCGCTCCTGATCGGAGCGGCGACCCCGGCTCTGGCCGGAACCTCCGACCAAGCGGCCCGCGACGCGGTGAACGGCGACATCATCCTCAGCCAGTATCCGGCGCGCGCCCTCGCGGCGGGCGAGCAGGGCTCGGTCGGCTTCAAGGTCACGCTCGACCGCGACGGCTATGCGTCGGCCTGCGAAGTCACGAACAGCAGCGGCCACAAGCGGCTCGACCAGGAGACCTGCGAGCTGATCCTCAGCCGGGCCACGTTCAAGGGCATCAGGGACGGCGGCGGGCGCAAGGTCAGCAGCACCCACGAGGGCGTGATCAACTGGCGGCTGCCGGGCTCGGCGGCGACCGCGTCGCCGACCTGGGCATCGGCCGGATTGGGGAAGCCCAAGCCCGAGAAGAAGATCTGCCGGCGTCGGGTCAAGACCGGCTCGCTCGCCGATTACGAGCGGCTCTGCGCGACCCAGGCCGACTGGGACCGGATGGCCCAGCGCACGAAGGAGGAGTGGGGCGCCGTCCAGGGCGCCTTCGGAAGCACCCGGGGGAATTAGCGGTTTCCCGTCATTGCGAGGAGCGCAGCGACGAAGCAATCCAGCGGACGTTCGAGGCCGCACTGGATTGCTTCGCTACGCTCGCAATGACGGCTTCGAGCCGTAGAGTCCGTACTCAATACCCGCAATGGCCAGGATCGCCCGGAGAAGGGCACCGGCAAGGAGGCGTGCGCAGGGCGGGCTGGTTGCCCGCACAAGCGCTTCGACGCAGCCGGTGCCCTTCTCCGGGCGACCGCGAAGCGGCGGGGCGGAGAGGCGGCCAGGGCGTCGTCGCTCGTCGGTCACGATGCGTTGAGCATCGCTCCCTCGCTCGCTCCTGGCCCTGACCGCCTCTCCGAGCCGTCATGGCCGTTGCGGGTATTGAGTACGGACCCTAAGCCGCGGCCTTCTTCTCGCCGGTCTGAAGCGTCAGGCCGCCATCGCCCTCGTCGACTCGCACGACCGATCCATCCGGTACGTCGCCCCTGAGGATGGCGTCGGCGAGTGGATCCTGCAGATAGCGCTGGACCGCCCGCTTCAGCGGCCGGGCGCCGTAGACCGGATCGTAGCCGACCCGGCCCAGCCAGGCCCGAGCGCCGTCGCTGAGATCGAGGCCGATCTTGCGGTCGGCGAGCAGCTTCTGGACATGGGCGACCTGGATGTCGACGATCGGGGCCATATGTTCGGCGGCGAGCCGGTGGAACAGGATGATCTCGTCCAGGCGGTTGAGGAATTCGGGCCGGAAATGACCGCGCACGACCTCCATCACCTGCGGCTCCACGTCCTCGACCTTCTGCCCCTCGGTCAGTCCGGTCAGATACTGGCTGCCCAGATTCGAGGTCAGGATGATGATCGTGTTGGTGAAGTCGACGGTGCGGCCCTGGCCGTCGGTCAGCCGGCCGTCGTCGAGCACCTGCAGAAGCACGTTGAAGACGTCCGAATGGGCCTTCTCGACCTCGTCGAACAGCACCACCTGGTAGGGCCGGCGCCGGACCGCCTCGGTCAGCACTCCGCCCTCCTCATAGCCGACATAGCCGGGAGGCGCTCCGATCAGGCGGGCGACCGAATGCTTCTCCATGAACTCGGACATGTCGATCCGCACCATCGCGTTCGGATCGTCGAACAGGAACAAGGCGAGCGACTTGGTGAGCTCGGTCTTGCCGACTCCGGTCGGGCCCAGGAACAGGAAGCTCCCCATCGGCCGGTTCGGATCCTGAAGCCCGGCGCGCGAGCGGCGGATCGCCTTGGCGACGGCCCTCACGGCCTCCTCCTGCCCGATTACCCTGCGCCCGATCTCGGCCTCCATGTTGATCAGCTTCTGGCGCTCGCCTTCCAGCATCCGCTCCATCGGGATTCCGGTCCAGCGCGCGACGACCGAGGCGATGTCCTCGCTGGTCACCTCCTCGCGAAGCATGGCGCTCTGGCCGGCGACCTCGACCTCGGCGAGCTGCTTCTCGAGCGCGGGAATGCGCCCGTATTGGAGCTCGCCCGCCTTGGCGAGATCGCCGGCGCGCTGCGCCTGCTCGAGCTCGAGCCGCGCCTTGTCCAGCTCCTCCTTGATCTTCGCTTCGCCGGCGAGCTTCTGCTTCTCGCCCTGCCAGCGCGTGGTGAGCTCGGCCGATTTCTGCTCGAGATTGGCGAGCTCGTCCTCGAGCGCCTTGAGCCGGTCCTGCGAAGCCCGGTCCTTCTCCTTCTTCAGCGCCTCGCGCTCGATCTTGAGCTGGATGATTCGCCGGTCGAGGCTCTCGATTTCCTCGGGCTTGGACTCGACTTCCATGCGCAGGCGCGAGGCGGCCTCGTCCATCAGGTCGATCGCCTTGTCGGGCAGGAAGCGGTCGGTGATGTAGCGGTGGCTCAAGGTCGCCGCCGAGACCAGGGCGCCGTCGGTGATCCGGACGCCGTGATGAAGCTCGTATTTCTCCTTGAGGCCGCGCAGGATCGAGATCGTGTCCTCGACCGTCGGCTCGCCGATCACAACCGGCTGGAACCGCCGCTGCAACGCCGGGTCCTTCTCGACATGCTTGCTATATTCATCGAGCGTGGTCGCGCCGATGCAGTGGAGCTCGCCGCGCGCCAGCGCCGGCTTCAAGAGGTTGGAGGCGTCCATCGCCCCCTCGCTCTTCCCGGCGCCGATCAAAGTGTGCATCTCGTCGATGAACAGGATGATGTCGCCCTCCCCCTGGCGGACCTCGTCGAGGACGCCCTTCAAGCGCTCCTCGAACTCGCCGCGATACTTCGCGCCGGCGATGAGCGAGCCCATGTCGAGCGCCATCAGCCGCCGGTCCTTGAGGCTGTCGGGGACGTCGCCATTGGCGATTCGAAGCGCCAGCCCCTCGGCGATCGCGGTCTTGCCGACGCCCGGCTCGCCGATCAGCACCGGATTGTTCTTGGTGCGGCGGGCGAGGATCTGGACGGTGCGGCGGATCTCCTCGTCGCGGCCGATCACCGGATCGAGCTTGCCGTCCCGCGCCGCCTGGGTGAGATCGCGGGCGAATTTCTTCAGGGCGTCGTAGCGGTCCTCGGCCGATTGCGTATCGGCGGTCCGGCCGCCGCGAAGCTCGTTGATCGCGGCGTTGAGCGCCTCCGCCTTGACGCCCGCGTCGGCCAGCGCCTTGCCGGCGCCGGTCGTCGAGGCGAGCACCAGAGCCAGCAGCATCCGCTCGACGGTGACGTAGCTGTCGCCCGCTTTCTGGGCAACCTGCTCGGCCTGGTCGAGCATCCGCAAGGTCTCGGCGTCGAGGCCGGGGGTCGAATTGGCGCCGCTGCCCGACACGACCGGGATTTTCGCCAGCTGCTCGTCCGTCTCCCGCCGAGCCGCCTCGGCGCTTCCGCCGGCCCGGGCGATCAGGCCCGCCGCCATGCCCTGCTCGTCCTCGAGCAGGGCCTTGAGCACATGCGCGGGCGTGATCCGCTGATGGTTCATGCGTAGCGCGACGGTCTGCGCCGATTGCAGGAACCCGCGCGCGCGCTCGGTGAATTTCTCAAGGTTCATATCTGCCCCTTATCGGTCCGTCGCAGCCGATATGGCGCTGCTCTTGAGCAACGCAAGCCGCCGTCATTGCGAGGAGCGAAGCGACGAAGCAATCCAGCGGGCTTCGGAAACCACGCTGGATTGCTTCGCTTCGCTCGCAATGACGGCCTACCGAGTTGCCTTCTCCCGCCCCGGCGCCAGCACCTTCCCGAAGAAGCTGTCCGAATACCAGCGCGGCGCCTCGGGCGCGTCGGCGATCTCGCGGGCGATCTCGTAATTGATCCGCGCGAACTTGGCTCCGACTTTCCAGTCGATCGGCAGGCTGAGGTCGTCGCCGACCTTGTGGTAATAAGTGGAGAGGAAGTTCGTGAACTTCTCCCGTCCGCCGTTGGCGAAGCCGGTCATCAGGAAGACCGAGGGGACGCCTTCCTGGACGAAACGGTAATGGTCGGAGCGGGTGAACAGGCCCTCCTGCGGCAGCGGGTCCTCGGACAGCGCCACGCCCATGGTCCGGCCGGCCCGGGCGACCGCCTCGCCCATCGTCGAATGCTCCGCCCCGAAGGCGACGACGTCGGTGAAATCGTAGAGCAGGATCGGCATGTCGAGATTGACCACGGCCGCGACCTTGCCGCCCGGCACCGCATGGCGGGCCAGATATTGGGCGCCGAGCAGGCCTTTCTCCTCGGCGGTCACGGCGGCGAACAGGATCGAGCGTTTCGGCCGGTCGGGTGAGGTGGCCATCGCCCGGGCGACCTCCAGCATCGTCGCAATGCCGACGGCATTGTCCATGGCGCCGTTGTAGATTCGGTCGCCTTCCCCCTCGGGCTTGATCCCTTCATGGTCGAGATGGGCCATGAGCAGCACATATTCGCCGGCCAACTTCGGATCCGACCCGGGAAGAACGGCCAGAACGTTGGGGCTGGCGAAGCGGCGCTGAGCGCTTTGCTGGCTGACCGAGACCCTCGGCTTCAGGGCGAAGCCTTTTGGGCTTCCGCCCTTCCGGTCCGCTTCGGCCAGCACCCGGCCGAGCGGGGTCCGGGCTCCGGCGAACAGGGCGTCGGCGGCCGCCGTGTCGAGCGTGGCCCGGAAGCGCAGGTTCGGCGCCGGCGTGTAGGGCCGCCCGTCCTCGCCGACCCAGCCGAGATTGGGCTCGCCCGAATTCTTCTGCATCCTCGACCAGGGCCGCCTTTTCGCCTCGGACAGGGTCCGGATCGAGACCAGCCCGACCGCGCCGTGAAGCGAGGCGACCCGCCTCTTGTCCGAATTGAGATGGGCGCCGACGTCGCTCTTCATTCCGTTCGGGAAGCCGTTCAGGACGACGACCACCTTTCCGCGCACGTCGAGGCCCTTGTAATCGTCGATGCCGATCTCCGGCGCTTCGAGGCCGTAGCCGACGAAGACGGCGGGCGCCTCGACCGCGACCGGAGCTTCGTCGGGCGTCGGGGTGAGGACGATCTCCTGGCCGTGAACGAAGCGGCGGCCGCCGATGGTGAGCGAGCCCGGCTCACCCGAAAGCCGCGATTCGAGGAACGGCACCGGCTGGTACCAGCCGTTCTTTCCGGCCGGTCTCAGTCCCAGAGCTTCGAAACGGCTCGCGACGTAGAGCGCGGCGAGATCGTAGCCGCGGCTGCCGGTGTCACGCCCTTCGAGCTGGTCGTCGGCGAGGAAGGCGACATGGCTTCGGAAGCTTTCCGGGGAAAATTCCGGCGGCGCGGAGGCTGGCTGGGCCGGAACCGGCGAGGCGAGGGCGAGGCTGAGGAAGGCGAAACCGAAGGCGTTGAAGCGCATGAAGAAATCCCGGCCGGTTGGGGTCGCCGCTTCCTACAGCAGATCACGGGCCCGTCAAAAGCGCTCCGTCATCCCGGCGAAAGCCGGGACCCCAGGACGAGAAGTCACGGCGGGTCTCCCCGAGGTCCCGGCTTTCGCCGGGACGACGAGGGTGGCCGCCCGTCGCATATTGCGCGGGCAAGCGGGCCTCTATACGTCCCGCGCGAATAAGACTCGGGAAGGATTGCCCAAATGCGCCGTTTGCTGCTCCCGCTTGCGCTCTTTTCCGCTTTTGCCGTCGCCGGCTGCGCCTCGACGACCTCGGACGAGGTGGCGAGCGCGTCGGACGCGCCCGCCGCCGAAGCCGCTCCCGAGGCGGCGCCCGCGGCGCCGGCCGGGCCCGTTCCGGTCGCCCAGCTGGTCCGCCAGATCGACATTCCTTACGAGCAATTCACCCTGGACAACGGGCTCAGGGTCGTCGTCCACGAGGACCGCAAGGCGCCGGTCGTCGCCATCTCCATCTGGTACAATGTCGGCTCGAAGGACGAGCCCAAGGGCAAGACCGGCTTCGCCCATTTGTTCGAGCATCTGATGTTCAACGGCTCGGAAAACGCCCCCGGCGACTATTTCGAGCCGCTCCGCGAGATCGGCGCGACCGACTTCAACGGCACCACCTGGTTCGACCGCACCAATTATTTCCAGACCGTGCCGAGGCCCGCGCTCGAGCGCGGCCTCTTCCTCGAGGCCGACCGCATGGGCCATTTGCTCGGCGCGGTGACCCAGCAGAACCTCACCAACCAGATCGGGGTCGTCCAGAACGAGAAGCGCCAGGGCGACAACGAGCCCTACGGCCTCGTCGAATATGCCCAGCTCGAGGCGCTTTTCCCGGCGAACCACCCCTATCACCACTCCACCATCGGCTCGATGGCGGATCTCGACGCGGCGACTCTGGAGGACGTGAAGAATTGGTTCCGTTCCAGATACGGCCCCAACAACGCCGTCCTCGTTCTCGCCGGCGACGTCTCCGCCGCCGAGGCCCGGCCGCTGGTCGAGAAGCATTTCGGAGGCATCCCGCGCGGTCCCGTGAACAACCCGGCCAAGGCCGATGTGCCGACGCTTCCCGCCCCGAAGATCGAGGTGATGAAGGACCGGGTCGCCAACACCCGGCTCTATCGCAACTGGATCGTGCCCGGGATGCTCGACGATGCCACCGTCCAGCTCGACGTCGCCGCCGGCGTGCTCGGCGGCCTCGCCAGCTCGCGGCTCGACAATGAGCTGGTGCGCAAGGACCAGACCGCGGTCGGCGTTCGCGCCTACATCCTGCCCTTCCACCGGGTCAGCCAGTTCGAGATCCAGGTCGACGTCAAGCCGGGCGGGGACGCCGACGCCGTCTCGACCCGTCTCGACCGGATCGTCGCCGACCTGATCGCCAATGGCCCGACGGAGGACGAAGTCCAGCGCGTCGTCATGTCGGACGTCGCCGGGCGAATCCGCGGGCTCGAGCAGGTCGGAGGCTTCGGCGGCAAGGCCGTCGCTCTCGCCGAGGGCGCGCTCTACGCCGACGATCCCGATTTCTACAAGAAGCAGCTCCTCGCCTACGGCCGGGTGACCCCCGCGACGGTCAAGGCGGCGATGCAGAAATGGCTGACCCGGCCGGTCTACGCGCTCCGGGTCGAGCCGGGCGAGCGCAAGGCCTATGACGAGGCCAAAGGCTCGCGCGGCGGCGCCGCCAGCCAGCGGCCCCGTTATTACCGCCAGCCCGAGCCTGGCGAGCAGCCGCTGGCGCCGCTCCCCTTCGTCGCGCCCGCCGGGGATGCGCCGGCGCTGGCGCCGCTCGCCTTCCAGAAGCTGCCGATGCCCGAAGTCGGGACGATCTCGAATCTCGACCTTCCGGACATCGAGCGGGCCCGGCTGTCGAACGGGATCCCGATCGTCTACTCGCGGCGTGACGCGGTGCCGGTGGTGCGCGTGGCGGTCGAGTTCGACGCCGGAGTCGCCGCCGATCCGGCCAATGCGCTCGGCACCCAGTCGCTGATGCTGAGCCTGCTCGAGGAGGGCACGACCAGCCGCAACTCCGTCCAGCTCGCCGAGGAGCAGGAGCGGCTCGGCGCCGCGATCGGCTCGGAGACCTCGCTCGATCGGACCGCTCTCAGCCTGGCCGCGCTGACCCCCAATCTCGGGCTGTCGCTCGACCTTCTGGCCGACGTCGTCCGCAACCCCGCCTTCGAGCCCGGCGAGGTGGAGCGCCTGCGCGCGCAGCAGCTGGCCGCCATCGATCAGGAGCTGACCGAGCCGAGCGGCCTTGGCGCGCGAGTCCTGCCGCAGGTCCTGTTCGGAGCGAACCATCCCTATGGCCGTCCGTCCTCCGGGAGCGGCGACAAGGACGTCGTCGCCCGCCTCACCCGCGACGATCTGATCCGGTTCCACCAGACGTGGATCCGGCCCGACAACGCCACCATCTTCGCGGTCGGCGATCTGCCGCTCGCCGAGCTGGTGCCGATGCTCGAGGCGCGGTTCGGCAACTGGGCCGCTCCGGCGGTGCCGAAAGGGACCAAGGATTTCGCCGTGGTGCCGCCGTCGCCCAAGCCGCGCATCGTCCTCGTCAACCGTCCGCAATCGCCGCAGTCCCTGATTCTGGCGGGCGCGGTCCTGCCGGTCCGGGGCACCGACGACGTGCTGACCCTGAACGCCGCCAACGAGGTGCTCGGAGGCAATTTCCTGTCGCGGATCAACATGGACCTGCGCGAGACCAAGGGCTGGTCCTACGGCTCGCGAAGCAATATCGGAATGCGCGAGCAGCTCGTTCCCTATCTCATCAACGCCCCCGTCCAGGCCGACAAGACCGGCCCGGCGATAAGGGCGCTGATGGATCAGGTGTCGGGCTTCGTCGGCGCCAGGGGCCTGACCGGTGTCGAGCTCACCCGGGTGATCAACGGCAATACCCGCCAGCTCGCCGGCCAGTTCGAGACGTCGCAGGCGGTGCTCAACGCGCTCCGCTCCAACGCGCTCTACAAGCGGCCCGACAATTATTGGGAGGCGATCGCCGACCGCTATCGCGGAATGACGATCGGCACGATCGACCAGGCCGCGCGCAAGGTGATCGATCCCAGGAAGATGGTCTGGGTGGTGGTCGGCGATGCCGCCAAGGTCCGTCCGCAGCTCAAGGGCCTCGGCCTTCCGATCGAGGAAGTGACGGCGAAGTAGCGCTTCGCAACCGGCCCGAAGCCCGTCATTGCGAGCGAAGCTTCGTCGCGACGCTCCTCGCAATGACGGTCAGCGATAGACCCGGGTCACATGCCCCATCTTCCGCCCCGGGCGCGCCTGACCCTTTCCGTAGAGGTGGAGATGCGCCGTGGGGTCGGCGAGGATGGCGGGCCAGGTGTCGGCCTGGGCGCCGATCAAATTCTCCATTTCCACCCGGGCGCCGGTGAGGCCGGTCGCCCCCAGCGGCAATCCGCAAATCGCCCTGATATGATTCTCGAACTGGGAGGTCGCGGAACCCTCGATCGTCCAGTGGCCGCTATTGTGGACCCGAGGCGCCATTTCGTTGAAGATGGGCCCGTCGGCGGTGGCGAAGAATTCGAGCGCCAGGACCCCGACATAATCGAGCGCCTCGGCGGCTTCGCGGGCCAGCGCCTCCGCCTCCGCCGACTGGGCGTCCAGCCCGTATCCCGGGACGAGCGAACGGCGAAGCACGCCGCCTTCATGCTCGTTGGCGGGAGCCGCCCAGGTGACCACTTCCCCGTCGGTCCCGCGGCAGAGCAGGATCGAGAATTCACTTTCGAAGCCGACGAAGGCTTCGAGGATGGAGGGGGCGCCGCGAATCGCCTGCCAGGCCGAGTCGGCTTCGGCGGCGGTCATGATCCGCGCCTGGCCCTTGCCGTCATAGCCGAAACGCCTCGTCTTCAGCACCGCCGGAGTGCCGACCGCGGCCAGTGCGGCGTCGAGACCCTGGCGGTCGTCGACCTGGCGGAAGGCCGTGGGCCGGCCGCCGAGCCCGGCGACGAAGCTCTTCTCGCTGAGCCGGTCCTGAGCGACCGCCAGAGCCGCCGCCGGCGGATGGAGCGGCGCCTCCGCGGCGAGCGCGGCCAGCGGCCCCGCGGCGATATTCTCGAACTCGTAGGTGGCGACGTCGACAGTCCGGCCAAAGGCGGCGAGCGCCGCTTCGTCCTCCCAGGCGCCGCGGGTGAAAGCGGCGGCGACCTCGGCGGCCGGCGGCGCCTCGTCGGGCGCGTAGATATGGCATTTATAGCCGAGCCGCGCCGCCGCCATCGCCAGCATCCGGCCGAGCTGCCCGCCGCCGACGATGCCGATGGTCGAGCCGGGCGCCAGAATCACCTAGACCCTCATTCAGGCGCTTCGGCGACGCCGTCCGTCTGCCGCTGCCGCCACGCCTCGAGCCGTCCCGCCAGGGCCTCGTCGGCAAGGGCCAGGATCGAGGCGGCGAGCAGGCCGGCATTGGCCGCCCCCGCCTTGCCGATGGCGAGCGTCGCGACCGGCACGCCGGCGGGCATCTGGACGATGGAGAGAAGGCTGTCGAGGCCGCCCAGCGCCTTGGAATGGACCGGCACTCCGAGCACCGGCAGCCGAGTCATCGACGCCGCCATGCCCGGAAGATGGGCGGCGCCGCCGGCCCCGGCGACGATGACCTTGAGCCCGCGCCCGGCCGCGTTCCTGGCATAATCGTAGAGTCTGTCGGGGGTGCGGTGGGCGGAGACCACTTTGGTCTCATAGGCCACTTCGAGAGCGTCGAGCATCTCGGCGGCATGCCGCATCGTCTCCCAGTCGGAGCGGCTGCCCATGATGATCCCGACCTCGGCCATCCTCGCTCCTCTATCGGGCGCCGCGCCGGGAGGCCAGAGCTTCGTTTTTGCTTAACCAGAACGCGCTATGCAGTTTGCATGTCCAAGCACGCCTCCGATTTCGCCGGCCTTCCGGTCGACACCTCCGACGAGAACGCGCTGCTCCGCGCCGCCCTGGCCGAAGCCCAGCGCCGGATCAGCGAGCTCGAGCGTCGCTCCGAGAGCGACAGCCTCACGCCGCTGCCCACCGCCCTTCGCTTCCGCTCCGAGCTCGAGCGCGTGGTCGGCCTCGCCGAGCGCCACGGCACCAGCGCGGCCGTCGTCAGGATCGAGCTGACCAACCTTGCCGCCATTCACGAGCGCCACGGCCATTTCGCCGTCGACGCCGCCCTCGTCCACGTCGCCCGCCTGCTCTGCGGCCTGATTCGCTCGACCGACATCCTCGCCCGCACCGACAATGACCGCTTCGACCTGATCCTGGATCATCTCGATCACAACAGCGCCATCGACACCGCCGACCGGCTGGCCCGCTGCATCGAAGAGAATCCGCTCGACCTCGGCCACGCCCGGGTGAAGCTCGAATCGGCGGTCGCGACCACCGGCATATTGCCCGGCGACAAGCTCGACGAAGTCCTGGCGAGGGCCGAGCGCAACCAGGCGCTGGCGCGGGAAGAGGGTTAGCTGGTCGCTTAAGTCCGTCATTGCGAGCGAAGCGAAGCAATCCAGGGGCGGCTTTGGACCCCTGCTGGATTGCTTCGTCGCTTCGCTCCTCGCAATGACGGAAGCGCCTACCGTTCGCTCAGATAGTAGCGATCCGTCGCCGCCAGCGCCTCGTCCAGATCATAGACGATCGGCTGTCCGGTCGGAATTTCGAGGCCGGTAATCTCGGCGTCCGGAATGTTGGACAGATGCTTGACCAGAGCCCGAAGCGAATTGCCATGGGCGGAGATCAAGACCCTCTGCCCGCCGCGCAACGCCGGCGCGATCCGGCCTTCCCAATAAGGCAGGACCCGCTCGATCGTGTCTTTGAGGCTCTCGGCGCTCGGTACCTCTATACCCGCATAGCGGCGGTCCGCGGCGAGGTCGTAGGGGCTGTCCGGCGCCATCGGCGGCGGCGGGATGTCGAACGAGCGGCGCCAGATGCGCACCTGCTCGTCGCCATGCTTCGCCGCGGTCTCCGCCTTGTTGAGGCCGGTGAGGCCGCCATAATGGCGCTCGTTCAGGCGCCAATCCTTCTCGACCGGAAGCCACAGCCGCCCCATCGCTTCGAGCGCAAGGTCGAGAGTCTTGATCGCCCGGGTCTGAAGGCTGGTGAAGCAGAGGTCGAAGTCGAGCCCCTTCGCGGCCATCAGCTCGCCCGCGAGCCGAGCCTCCTCCGCCCCCTTTTCGGTGACGTCGACGTCCCACCATCCGGTGAATCGATTCTCGAGATTCCACGCCGACTGGCCGTGGCGGATGAGAACGAGGGTGGGCATCAGCGTTTGCGGGCGGGAAGATCGTCGATGATGGCGTGGAGCGCGTCGAGGCAGGCGCGGGCGAGGAGGGCGCTGCGCTCCGGTGACCAGCCGCGCTTCGGGTCGGGCAGGTCGTCATTGTCCTTGAACGGCATCTCCAGGGTCATCGACACCGCGCCGAAGCGCTCGGCGAGCTGGGAGGTCGACATCGACATGTTCGCCTCGCCGGGCCTCGCGACCTCATAGCCCTTGCGGGTCTGGAAATCGGGGGAGAAGCGGACCAGCTCCTCGCCGAAGCGGTCGAACAGCGCCTGCTGGCCCTCGTGCCAGCTCGGTATGCCCTCGAAGCCGGCGAGGAAATTGGCCGGGATCGCCTCGTCGCCATGGACGTCCATCGCGAAGTCGACCCCGGTCCGGTCCATCTCGTTGCGGACGCACAAGACTTCGGGGCTGCGCTCGGGGGTCGGCTCATGCCATTCGCGGTTGAGGTTGGTGCCGACGGCGTTGGTGCGCAGATGGCCGCGGCGCGAGCCGTCGGGATTCATGTTCGGGACGATGTGGAAGGTCGCCTTGGCGAGCAGCCGGCGGGCGACGGGATCGGACTCGTCGAGCAGCCGCTCGAGCGCGCCCTCCATCCACCATTCCGCCATCGTCTCGCCCGGATGCTGGCGCGCGTAGAGCCAGACCTGGAGCGGCCCGTCGCCGATCCGGAAATAGTCCATCTCCTGCCCGTCGAGGGTCTGGCCGAGCGAGCGGTAGAGGGCCGCGGGGTGGCCGGCGACCGAGGCGACGAGATCGTGATGCCGCTCCATCGTATAGGGAGCGAAATAAGCGAACCAGACGCTGTTCGCCGGCGCAGTCAGCCTGATCGTGAGGATTCCGCCCTCATAACGGGTCTCGGCCCGTTCCCATTCCTCGCGGTCGAGAGACATGCAGGCGCGGTAATTCTGCCAGCCGAGCGGGTAGGCGGCGCCGGCGCAATTGACGATCCTCAGCTCGACTTCCTGCCCGGCGCCTCCGGTCAGCCGGAAATAGAACCATTGGTAGAAATCGGAATTGTGGTCCTTGACGATTTCGAGGTCGATGCGGTTGCCCTCGATGGCGACCGTGCGAATGTTGCCGCCATCGAAGGGGCTGGTAACGGATAAGGTCATCGAACCCTGATAGTGCGGCCCAACTCGCCGGGGAAGTCCCGAAACAGGGCCTCGGCAAGGCGCTCGACGACGGCGGTCCGGGCGGAGTCGGCGCTTCCGGTGGGTGTCTCGCCGACGGCCCGGCCTTCCCAGAAGACGGTTCCGTCCGAACGGCGCCGGATGGCGACTTCGAGGAGGGTCGCGGTGACGTTGGCGGAGGTTCCCGCCGACACGGTGGCGGAAACTCCGCGGCCGATGCGCGCCGCGCTCAAGGCCGCCACCGCCTCGCGGCTGCCCTGTTCGAGGTCGATGAGGGCGACCTGCTCGGACCGGGTCGTCGACGGCACCACGGTCCAGCCGAGCCGGCCCAGCTGGCGTCCGACCGCCGCCGAATAAGCCGGGAATTCGGGCCGGTTGGAATCGGCCTTGTCGAACGGCTCGATCGCGATCTGGGCGCGCGCGACCGGTTCGCCGAGGTGGAAGCGGGCGACGTCGATCCCGCCGGCGGCCGGCCTTTCCTTGCCGCCGCCGCTGGCGCAACCGGCGAGCGCCGCCGCCAGCAGGAGGGGCGCGCTGCGCAGAAAAGCTGTTTTCATCCCGGCACCTCTTGTCTAGCGCGCGCGTTCGTGTGGGCGCTGTAACGATCTCTCAGCGCTCTTGCCCCAATCCGGTTCCGTGAGGAAAGAGGTTAGATGAACAAGCCCGCCAACATGCCCGTGGTGCTCGTGACCGGCGGCGCCGGCTATATCGGAAGCCACGCGGTGCTGGCGCTGCTCGATTCGGGCCGGAAAGTGGTCGTGATCGACAACCTCACCACCGGCTTCCGCTGGGCCGTCCCGGAGGCCGCCACGTTCGTCGAGGGCGACATTGCCGACCAGGCCCTGGTCGCCCGGCTGATCGGCGAGCATAAGATCGGCGCGATCGTCCATTTCGCCGGCTCGATCGTCGTGCCCGAATCGGTCGAGCAGCCGCTCAAATATTATGAGAACAACACGGTGAAGAGCCGCTCGCTGATCGAGAGCGCGATTCTGGGCGGGGTTCGCCATTTCATCTTCTCCTCGACGGCGGCGACCTACGGAATTCCCGAGGCTGTGCCGGTCGTCGAGAGCGCGCGGACCCAACCGATCAATCCCTATGGCTGGTCGAAGCTGATGACCGAGCGGATGCTCGCCGACACGGCGCACGCCCATCCGCTCAACTTCTGCGCCCTGCGCTATTTCAACGTCGCCGGCGCCGACCCCGAAGGCCGGTCGGGCCAGTCCACCGCCGGCGCGACCCACCTGATCAAGGTCGCGGTGGAAGCGGCGACCGGCAAAAGGCAGGCCGTCTCGGTCTACGGCACCGATTACGGCACGCCCGACGGGACCGGGGTGCGCGACTATATCCATGTCAGCGACCTCGCCGCCGCCCATGTCGACGCGCTCGACAAACTGGTCGAGGATCCGACCACCAGCCACATCCTGAATTGCGGCTACGGCCGCGGCTTCTCGGTGCTCGAAGTGCTGGACGCGGTCGACCGGGTGACCAATTTGAAGATCGAACGGCGGCTCGAACCGAGGCGGGCGGGGGATCCCGACGCGCTCGTCGCCGACAATGGCCGGATCCTCGCGACCCTGCCGTGGCGGCCCCGGCTCGACGACCTCGACACGATCGTCGCCCACGCCCTGGCCTGGGAGAGGAAGCTGGCGGAGCGGGCAGGGTTGTAGCTCACCGTCATTGCGAGCGGAGCGAAGCAATCCAGGACGGCCTCAGGCGCAGAATGGATTGCTTCGTCGCTTCGCTCCTCGCAATGACGGAGTACAGGCCTTAGGAACGGATATGCCCCTGTGTAACGCCAAGAAGGCGGCATGAACGTCGACGAAGCAGAGGCGGTCCTGAAGGGCGTCCTCGATCCCTTGCGGCTCGACATGTTTTTCGCCGCCCTCGGGCGCGTGGTCCTCGATGCTCCGGGCGGTCCCGGCCACGAGCGCGCGGCGCTGTTCGGCGACGATCCGGTCGCGACCGCGCTCGGCGCGCATTCGACCCACTCGGAACGGCTCGATTGCCACGGCGTCGACACGGCCCTGCCGCCGCCCGGGGCGCGCAAGGTCGCGGACGCGGCCGAGTTCCGGGCGTTGATCCGCGCCTATCACGAGCGGGACTATACCGTCCGGATACCCGAGGTGATGTCGCTCTCGCCCCGGCTGCAGCGTTTCGCGCGGGCGCTCGAGCGCCTGCTCCATCAGCCGGTCGACGCGTCCCTTTTCTGGAGCAAGGCCGGCGCGGGGGCGATCGTCCACTACGACAATCGCGACAATCTGGTTTTCCAGCTTCACGGCCGCAAGCGCTGGTACGTCTCGACCGACCCGCCCGGGCTGCAGAACAATTGGCGTCATGTCGGCGAGCCGCTCCCGGCTCTGCAGCGGCACCGGGTGATCGACGTCGGGCCCGGCGACCTGCTCTACATCCCCCGGGGAACGCCGCACACGGTGGAGTCCACTTCCGAATCGCTTCATCTCGCGGTGCTGTTCGTGCCGACGACCCTGCGCGACGTCCTGATCGCCGCCGTGGACCGGATGTCGGACCTCGACCGATCGTGGCGGGAGACGGCGGTGGAGCGCGTCGACGACGGCCTCGGCGGACTGCCTTCGCGCGTGCTGCGCCACCTGGAGCGCCTTGCCGAGCAATGCCGCTCCTACGACTTCGTCGAGGCGGCGATGGAGCATCGATCGTCCCGCTTCGTCGGCGCCTTGCCGGCGCTGCCGCGGCCCGAGCCGGTTCCCGGCCTCTCCGCCGAGACGTGGGTGCGCCATTCGCCGCTCGCCATCTTCAATCTCCGGCGGACCGGGGACTGGATCGACTTCGCTTTTCCGGGCGACCATCTCGCGATCCACCTTGGAGTGGAGGGGGAGCTCCGCTTCATCCAGGAGACGTCCCGGTTCCGAATCCTGGACCTTCCCGGCGCCTCGTCGCTCGAGGTCCGAGCCGCCCTGGTGGGCCGGCTGATCGCGGCCGGGGTCCTCGAACCGGAGACGGCGACGGACTGAAGCGGACCGCCCAGCGGCCTCGTCCGGCAAGCTTGACTTGGAAGCCCCGTCCCCCTAGGTGAGCGCCTCGCTTTTCCAGCAGACATTTACGACGAGACAGGCAGGCGTTCCAGGCCATGAAGATCCGCAATTCCCTGAAGTCCCTCAAGTCGCGTCACCGCGACTGCCGCGTGATCCGCCGTCGGGGCCGCACCTACGTCATCAACAAGACCAACCGCCGCTTCAAGGCGCGCCAGGGCTGATCACCCTTCGTCCGTCCTTCGATACGCCATTTCGACTTCGCTCAATGGCTACTCAGGATGAGCGGTTGTGAGCCCCCTCCCGCTCATCCTGAGTAGGGGCTGAGCTTGGCGAAGACCCGTATCGAAGGGACCGCCATCGTCTTCGACGTCGGCAACGTCCTCTACGGCTGGGATCCCGAATCCTTCCTCGCGCGGCAGCTGCCCGAGGACGAGGCCAGGCTTCGCTTCGTCGAGGATGTCGACCTGTGGGGCTGGCATGATTCGCTCGACGGCGGCCGTCCGTTCGACGAGGCGGCGGCCGAGCTTTCCGAGAAATTCCCCGATTACGCCGCTTATATTGCCGCTTGGGGCGAGCGCTTCGGCGAGACGATCACTGATCCGGTGCCCGGGGTCCACGCGATCGTCGAGGCGCTGGACCAGCGCAACGTCCCGCTCTTCGCCATCACCAATTTCTCGGCCGATTTCTGGCCGCCCTTCCGCCAGCGGGAGGACGCCTTCTTCCGCCGTTTCCGGGACATCGTCGTCTCGGGCGAGGTGAAGCTGCTCAAGCCCGATCCCGCCCTCTACTATCTCGCCTTGGACCGCTTCGGCCTGAAGCCGGATCAGGCCCTGTTCGTCGATGACCGCCGGATCAACGTCGAGGGCGCCGAGGCGGTTGGGATGAACGCGCATCTGTTCACCGACGCCGAGGATCTGCGGCGCAGGCTTGAGGCCGAGGGCCTGCTCTAAAGTCCCGTCATTGCGAGCGCAGCGAAGCAATCCAGCGCTGCGGCGGAGGCCCGCTGGATGGCTTCGTCGCTGCGCTCCTCGCAATGACGGCTGCAACTTCCGCCCCCGTCGCGCTTTTCATTTCGGCGATGCGACAAAGATGGCCCGCCAAGCTCTGGATCGTCCGCCACGGGCAGAGCGCCGGCAATGTCGCGCGCGACGCGGCCGACGCCGCGGGGCAAAGCGTGATCGACCTCGACGTCCGCGACGTCGACGTGCCGCTGAGCGAGCTTGGCCATCGCCAGGCCGAAGCGCTCGGCCATTGGTTCGCCGCCTTGCCCGGGGACGAGCGGCCCGAAGTGGTGCTGACCTCCCCCTATGTCCGAGCCCAGCAGACGGCGGCGGCGATCTGCGAGGCGGGCGGCTCCGTGCCGGGCGCCAGGGCACCTCGCCAGGACGAAAGGCTTCGCGAGCGCGAATTCGGCCTCTGGGATCGGCTGACGACCGCCGGAGTCCGCGAGAAATTCCCCGATCAGGCCGAGCAGCGCACCCTGCTCGGCAAATTCTATCACCGTCCGCCCGGCGGCGAGAGCTGGGCCGACGTCATCCTCCGCCTGAGGAGCGCGCTCGACACGGTCAGCCTTCACCACGCCGACCGGCGGGTGCTGATCGTCTGCCACCAGGTCGTCGTGCTCTGCTTTCGCTACATCCTCGAGGAGCTGGACGAGGCGCAGATCCTGGCGATCGACAAGGCCGGCGACGTCGTCAGTTGCGGCCTTCTCCAATATGCGTTCGAGCCCGACGACGAGAAGGACTGCGTGCCCAAGCTGGTCTGCTACAATTTCGCCGCGCCGCTGATCGAGGAGGACGCTCCGATCACCTCCGAGCCCGACGCCATGGTCGCGGCGCGATGAGCGGGTTCGAAATCCTCGACCGAAGCCTGCTCCGCCGATTTCCGCTCCCCGAACATCCCGAAGACGGCGACAAGGAGGAGCGCGGCCGGCTGCTCGTCGTCGCCGGAAGCCGCGAGCTGGCCGGAGCCGCCCTGCTCGCCGGCATGGGCGGGCTGCGCTCGGGCGCGGGCAAGCTCCAGATCGCCACCGGCGCCAGCGTCGCGATAGCGCTGAGCGTCGCCATGCCCGAGGCCCGGGTCGTCGGCTGCGCCGAAACGAATGAAGGCTGCATCGCCGCCGGCGAGGTCGAGTCGCTCCTCAAATGGGTGGAGGAGGCCCAGGCGACGGTGATCGGCTGCGGGCTTCAGCACGGTCCGGCCCTCGACGCCCTGCTCGACGGCCTGCTCGCGAGCCGCCTCGACCGGCCCCTGGTGCTCGATGCCGCGGTGCTCGGCAGTCTCACGTCCCGGGCCGAGGCGCTTCGCGCCTGGCCGGGCGGCGCCGTCCTCCTCCCCCACGCCCGCGAGATGGCGCGCCTGCTCGAATGCGAGGCCGAGACGGTGGAAGCCGATCCGTTCGCCGCCGCCCGCCGCGCCGCCGAAACGTTCGGCGCCGTGGCGCTGATCAAGGGCCAGTACAGCTACATCGTCGCGCCCGACGGCCGCGCCTTCCGCTTCACCGGCGGCGGAGTCGGCCTCGCCACCTCCGGCTCGGGCGATGTCCTCGCCGGAATCGTCGGCGGCCTGGCCGCCCGCGGCGCCGATCCGCTGACGGCGGCGCTCTGGGGAGTCCATCTTCATGGCGAAGCGGGCCGCGTTCTGGCCCGGCGGATCGGCCGGATCGGCTTCCTCGCCCGGGAGCTGCTCGACGAGGTGCCTGGTCTGATGGAGGCCTGACTTTCGGCGTCATGCCGGATTTGATCCGGCATCCATGAACGCAGTCCTTGCTACATTGACGCGACCGTGTTCATGGACCCCGGATCAAGTCCGGGGTGACGATCTTGGAGCGCATCGCGTGAATTCGGGCCTCATCGAGCGCGCTTATTCGCTCCTCAATGCCGGGCGCGTTGCGGAAGCGCTGGCGATCAGCACCTCCCTCGAGTCCGCGCCCGGCGCCGGCCACGAGGCCCTGGCCCTCCATAGCGCCGCCCTCAAGCTGGCGCAGCGGCACGAGGAAGCGCTTCGCGTCGACGAGCGCGCGGCCAGGGCCTTCCCCGCGAGCGGCGCCGCCTGGCACAATCTCGCCGCGACCCTGGCCGAATTGGGCCGCGGCCCGGAAACCCTCGAGGCGCTTGCCAGGGGCTTCTCCATCGGTCTCGATTCGCCGCTCAGCTGGCAGGTGAAGGCACGTGCCCACGTCGCCTGCGGCGATCTGGAAGACGCCGAAACCGCCTATCGCGAAGCCTCGGCGAGGGCGCCGAACCACGCCCCGCTGGCCGCCGAAGCCGCCGATTTCCTCTGGATGACCCGCGGCGACCTGGCCGCGGCCTTGGCGCCGCTCGACCGGGCTTTCCACGCCGGCGCGCCGCCGGCGCCGCTGCTTCTGGCCAAGGCGAAATTGCTCGCCTCGGCGGGCGACCGGGATCAGGCCGCGGCCCTGCTCGACCGGGCGGCGGGGCATCTTCCGGATGAGCTTCCCTTGGTCATCGCGGCGGCGCAGGCCGCGCTGGAGGCGGGCCGCCTCGCCGATTCCGAGCGCCACGCGCTCCGCGCCATAGCGCTCGCGCCCGCCGATCCCGCCGCGCTCGTCCAGTCGACCATCGTCGGCCTCGCGCTCGGCCGGATCGATAGGGCCCAGTCGAGCATCCGCAAGGCCCTCGCGCTGGCGCCCCTCGACCAGTCGGTGCTCGCCTGGTCCGCCACGGCCGCCCGGGCGGCGGGCGACCCGCTCTACGGCGCGCTTTGCGACTATGAGAATATGGTCGGGGTCTACGATTTGGAGCCGCCGGCCGGCTGGGCGACACGGCCGGACTTCCTCCGCGATCTGAACAGGGCGCTGGACCGGCATCACGTCATGGCCGAGCATCCCTCGGCGCAATCGCTCCGCCACGGCACCCAGACCACCTATCGCCTCTCGGGATCGAGCGATCCGGCGATCCAGGCCTTCTTCAAGGCGCTCGACAAGCCGCTGAGCGAACATCTCGCCAGGCTCGGCGCCGGCGACGACCCGCTGCGCCGGCGCAACACGGGCGGCTACCGGTTCGTCGGGGCCTGGTCGGTCCGGCTCCGGCCGGGCGGCTTCCACCTCGATCACATGCATCACGAAGGCTGGATCTCGTCGGCCTTCTACGTGGAGACCCCGGACGGCGCCCTCGAGCGCGAGAGCCGCGAAGGCTGGCTCCGGCTGGGGCAACCGCCGTTCATGACCGTGCCGGAGCTTCCGGCCGAGCGCTTCATCCGTCCCGAGCCGGGGCGGCTCGTCCTCTTCCCTTCCTACATGTGGCACGGGACAATGCCGTTCCACACGGACGAGCGGCGGACGACGATCGCTTTCGATTTGCTGCCGGGGTGAGGGCCGACCGTCGTTGCGAGGCGCGAAGCGACGAAGCAATCCAATGTGCCTCGGAAGGCCGCACTGGATTGCTTCGCTTCGCTCGCAATGACGAGGCTAGTGCAGCTTCCCCTGCGTCTTCCGGTGCCGGTCGAGCTCGTCCCCGACCAGCCGGACGATGTGGATGACGTTGGTCGATCCCGGAGTTCCGAACGGCACTCCGGCGATGATGACGATCCGGTCGCCGCCCTTGGCAACTCCGTGGCGGAGCGCCATTCGCTTGGCCTTGGCGATCATCTCCTCGAAATTGGCGATGTCGCGGGTCCTGACGCCGTGCGCGCCCCACAAGATGCCGAGCTTGCGCGCCGTCCTCAGCGACGGCGTCAGCACCAGCAGGGGCACCGCCGGCCGCTCGCGCGACAGCCGCCGGGCGGTCGAGCCCGAGCTCGTGAAGCAGACGATCGCCGCCGCCCCCACCGTCCCGACCATCGTGTTCGCCGCCTGGGCGATGGCGTCGGCGGTGGTCGGATCGGGCAGGGTCTGGGTGAAATGGACCCGCTCGGCGTGGCTGGGATCGGCCTCGACGCTGGTGGCGATCGAGTTCATCATCGTCACCGCCTCGCACGGATATTTTCCCGAGGCGCTCTCCGCCGAGAGCATCACCGCGTCGGCGCCGTCATAGACGGCGGTGGCGACGTCGGAGACTTCGGCGCGGGTCGGGCTCGGCGAGCTGATCATCGATTCGAGCATCTGGGTCGCCACCACCACCGGTCGCCCCATCCGCCGGGCCGCCTCGACGATCATCTTCTGCAGGGGCGGCACCGCCTGCGGCGGAAGCTCGACCCCGAGGTCGCCGCGCGCGACCATCACCGCATCGGCAAGCTCCAATATGCCGTCGATCCGGTCGACCGCGGCCGGCTTCTCGATCTTGGCGAGAAGGGCCGCGCGCCCCGCGATCAGCCGACGCGCCTCGGCGACGTCCTCGGGCCGCTGGACGAAGGACAAAGCGATCCAGTCGACATGCTGGTCGAGCGCGAAGACGAGGTCGGCGCGGTCCTTGTCGGTCAGGGCCGCCAGCGGCAGCACCACGTCGGGGACGTTGACGCCCTTGTTGTTGGAGAGCCGCCCGCCGACCTCGACGATCGTCTCGATCCGGTCGTTGCTGACCCGGACCACGCGCTGGACGAGCTTGCCGTCGTCGAGCAGCAGCCTCGTGCCTTTCTCGACCCCGCCGAAAATCTCTTTGTGCGGAAGCTCGACCCGGCTCGACGTGCCGAGCGCGGGGTCGCGGTCGAAGACGAAGGTCTGGCCCTTTTCGAGCTCGACCCCGTCGCCTTCGAACCGGCCGACCCTGAGCTTGGGCCCCTGCAGGTCGGCGAGGATCGTCGTCGGCCGGTCGAGCTCCTTCTCGAGCCCGCGGATCATCTCGATCAGCTGCGCGTGATCCTTGTGGGTGCCGTGGCTCATATTGACCCGGAAGGCGTCGGCTCCGGCCTCGGCAAGCCTCCGGATCATCTCCGGCGTGTTGCTCGCCGGACCCAAAGTGGCGAGGATCCGGACCTTGCGGCTGCGGGGCACGAACTTGCTGGGCTGCGATTCCGAATTGGCCATTGCCGGTCCGCATAGCCGCCCGTAAGGCCGCGGCTCAACCCCCGTATGGAAGAAGGATCAAATGGCGGAAGGCACTATTGCGGCCGACGAACTGAGGCTGCTGATCGAGCGCATCGAGCGGCTCGAGGAGGAGAAGAAGGCGATCGCGGACGACGTCAAGGACGTCTACGGCGAGGCCAAGTCGCGCGGCTACGACACCAAGACGATCCGGACCATCGTCCGCCTCCGCAAGATGGAAACCCACGACCGCCAGGAAGCCGATGCCCTGCTCGAGACCTACAAGGCGGCGCTGGGGCTGGACTAAAACCCGGGGCGGAGCGAGCACAGTCTCATTCCGTCATTGCGAGCGGAGCGAAGCAATCCAGCGGCTCGGCGTCCGAAGCTGGATTGCTTCGTCGCTCCGCTCCTCGCAATGACGGGGGGAGCGTTGCACCGAGCACGCCCTCCCGGTATCGCGTCCCCCACACCCCAACAGCAGGATCGACCGCACCGCCATGGCCGGCCATAGCAAGTTCAAGAACATCATGTACCGCAAGGGCGCTCAGGACAAAAAGCGCTCCAACCTGTTCTCCAAGCTCTCGCGCGAGATCACCGTCGCGGCCAGGATGGGCCTGCCCGATCCCGACGCCAACGCGCGCCTTCGCGCGGCCGTCACCACGGCTCGGGCCCAGTCCATGCCCAAGGACAATATCCAGCGGGCGATCGACAAGGCCTCGGGCGGCGACGCCGAGAATTACGAGGAGCTGCGCTACGAGGGCTTCGGCCCCGGCGGAGTCGCGCTGATCGTCGAGGCGCTGACCGACAACCGCAACCGCACCGCCACCAACATGCGCACCGCTTTTTCCAGGAACGGCGGCAATCTCGGCGCGTCGGGCTCGGTCAGCCATGGCTTCGAGCGGCTCGGCCTTGTCGCCTATCCCGATTCCGCCGGAAGCGCCGACGCCGTGTTCGAGGCGGCGATCGAGGCCGGCGCCGAGGATGTCGAATCGGACGAGGACGGCCACCAGGTCTGGACCGCCCAGGAGGATCTGCACGGAGTCGCAAGGGCCCTCGAAGAGGCCCTCGGAGCGCCCGAAAGCGTCAAGCTCGCCTGGCGGCCCGGCACCCGGGTCGAAGTCGGCGCCGACGATGCCGGCCAGCTCATGAAGCTGATCGACGCGCTCGAGGACGATGACGACGTCCAGACCGTCTGGGGCAATTACGAGGTGCCGGACGAGGTGATGGAGAAGCTTTCTTGATCCTCCCCGAGCTTGCTCGGGGAGGGGGACCAGGCGAAGCCTGGTGGAGGGGCAACTGCGCAGGCCGGTTCCAGTTACCCCTCCACCATCCTTCGGATGGTCCCCCTCCCCGAGGCAAGCTCGGGGAGGATTCCAGGTCATGATCATTCTCGGCCTCGATCCCGGGCTCGGCACTACAGGCTGGGGCGTGATCGCGGCCGATGGCAACCGCCTCAGCCATGTCGCCAACGGCCAGATCAGGACCGATCCGAAGGCGCAGCTTCCCACCCGCCTCGTCGAGCTTCACAATCGCCTGCTCGCCGTCCTCGCCGAGCACCGCCCGGACCATGCCGCGGTCGAAGAGGTCTTCGTCAACGACAATCCCCAGTCGACCCTGAAGCTCGGCCAGGCGCGTGGCGTCGTCCTGCTCGCCGCCGCCGCCGTTCCGGTCGGCGAATATGCGGCGCGCCTCGTCAAGAAGGCGATCGTCGGCACCGGCGGCGCCGAAAAGGCGCAGGTCCACGCCATGGTCCAGCGCCTGCTTCCGGGCGTGAAGATCGCCGGCGCCGACGCCGCCGACGCGCTCGCCGTCGCCATCACCCACGCCCACCATCTGGCGACCGCCCGGCGGGTGGGGTGAGGGGCCGTCATCCCGGCGAAAGCCGGGACCCATGAACACCGCGATACGATAACTTCGCACGACCGCGTTCATCGGCCCCGGGTCAAGCCCGGGGTGACGGGTCGAGCACGAACGGATAGACAGTCCGCAATGGCCCTTCACCGTCCCGACCGCTCATGATCGCCAAGCTCCGCGGCTTCCTCGACGGCTTTGCCGCCGATCATGCGGTGGTCGACGTGAACGGCGTCGGCTACCTCGTCTTCGCCTCGACCCGAACCCTTGCCGCGCTCGGTCCGGTCGGCGGCGAGATCGTTCTCCATACCGTCATGCAGGTCAGCCAGGACGATATCCGGCTGATCGGCTTCGCCTCGGGCGAAGAGCGCGACTGGTTCCGGCTTCTGATCTCGGTCCAGGGCGTCGGCGCCCGGGTCGCCCTCGCCATCCTCTCGACCCTGCCCGGCGACGACCTCCACCGCGCCGTCGCCAGCGGCGACCACGCGATGATCGCCCGCTCGCCCGGAGTCGGCCCCAAGCTCGCCCAGCGCATCGTCCACGAATTGAAGGACAAGGTCGGCGGCCTTGCCCTCGGCCCGGCCGCGGCCTCCGCCCCCGCCGCCGGCAGCGCCGCCGCCGACGCCGCCTCGGCCCTCCTCAACCTCGGCTTCCGCCCCGGCGAAGCCGCGGCCGCGGTAGGCAAGGCTGAAGCGGAGCTGGGACCGGAGGCGACCCTGGACGCACTGGTCCGCACGGCGCTGAAAAAGGCCGCGCGCTAACCCGTCATTGCGAGCGCAGCGAAGCAATCCAGGCTGGGCCTTCCGCGAGCGCCCCCGCTGGATTGCTTCTTCACCGCGCTCCTCGCAATGACGAGCCTGCAACGAAATCTCACGATGTCAAAGAGCCCTGCCGACCGAATCGGCACGACTCGAGTCTCTCAAATTCAAGCTTCGAATTCTCCTTCAAGAAAAGAACTAAAACAGAACACTTGCGCTTCAGCCGCCCCAAACCTCACCGAACAGCCTCACGAAATTACCCCCCAGGACCTTCTCGATTCGCGCGCCTTTCCAGCCCCGCGCCGACAGATCGTCGGCCAGCCTCGAATAGCGCGGCGCCTCGTTATAGCCCTCGACCAGGTTGAGCACGTCGGCCGCCTCGCCCGGAGCGGCGATCCCGCGCTTGCTCCGGTCCTCGAAGAATTCGCGCTGCGCCTTTCGAGCGGCGTCGTCGATCGTGTAGCCGGTCAGCGGGTTGTCGGTGCCGATCCCGACATGGTCCTCGCCGCAGATTTTCACCGCATGCTCGATGTGGCGGATGAGATCCTCGCGTCCCGGCTGCCCCTTCAGGCGAAGGAAGGGCATCAGGTAGATGCCGGCGACCCCGCCCTTGTCGGCGAGGGCGCGCAGCTCGCGGTCATGCTGGTTGCGCGGCAGGTCGACGAGGTCGCGGCAGCCGGTATGGGTGATGGCCGGCGGCCTCTTGGCTTCGGCGATGCCCTCGGCGGTGGTGCGCTGGCCCGAATGGCTGAGGTCGAGCAGCAATGTGTTGCGCTCGATCTCGGCGATGACCTGCCGGCCGAAATCGGAAAGGCCGGCATTGGCCCGCTCGAGGCAGCCGTCGCCGGCGAGGTTGCGCTTGTTGTAGGTGAGCTGGAGCACCCGCAGGCCGAGCGCCCCGAACGTCGCGATCCGGCTGGCGTCGGCTTCGAGCGCGGTCGTGTCCTGGAAGTTGTAGACGATGGCGACCTTGCCGGCCGCCCTGGCGGAGCGAAGGTCGGCCGCGCTCGTCGCCTTGACGAACAGCGACGGCATCTCGGCGACGAAGCGGTCCATGAAGGCGATGCCCTCGACCGCCGATCGGAACCGGTCGGGCCCGTTGCCGACCTCGCCCACCGTCTGGCTGACGACGTTTATCCACCCCGCTTTCACCGCCTCGATCAGCTTCGCGGAAGGCACCAGCCGCCCGTCCTTCTCGTCATACCCGTCGATCCCGCCCTGCGCATCGACCCAGATCGCGTCCGCGCCGGAGCCGCGGGGGCGGACGGGTGCCGCGAAGGCAGGCAAAGGAAGCGCGGCGGCGGCCGTCGCGGCGAGGAACTGGCGTCGATCCATGGATGTCCTCCTTCGCCTCAACCTACGTCATTCCCGCGCAAGCGGGAATCCAGCCCGGCGCCGAAGCTTCTGGATTCCCGCTTTCGCGGGAATGACGAAGGGGGCTAGAGACGGCCCGTGACCGACGTCGACCGCCTTACCACCCCAGAGCGCCGCCCGGAGGACATCGACTCCGCTCTGCGTCCCAAGACGCTCGACGATTTCGTCGGCCAGAAAGCGGCGCGGGAAAATCTTCGGATCTTCATCGAGGCGGCGAAGAGCCGCGGCGACGCGCTCGACCATGTCCTCTTCTTCGGCCCGCCCGGCCTCGGCAAGACGACGCTCGCCCAGATCGTCGCCCGCGAGCTCGGAGTCGGCTTCCGGGCCACGTCGGGCCCGGTCATCGCCAAGTCCGGCGATCTCGCCGCCTTGCTCACCAATCTCGAGGATGGCGACGTCCTCTTCATCGACGAGATCCACCGACTCGCGCCCGCCGTCGAGGAAATCCTCTACCCCGCGATGGAGGACCGCGCCCTCGACCTGATGATCGGCGAAGGCCCCTCGGCCCGCTCGGTCCGGATCGACCTGCCCAAATTCACCCTGGTCGGCGCCACCACCCGCCAGGGGCTGATCACCACGCCTCTGCGCGACCGGTTCGGAATTCCGGTGCGCCTCACTTTCTACTCGGTCGAGGAGCTCGAGCAGGTCGTCCGCCGAGCCGCCCGTTTGCTTGGCCTGTCGCTGACCGGGGACGGCGCCACGGAGATCGCCCGCCGCTCGCGCGGAACGCCGCGGATCGCGGGCCGGCTGCTGCGCCGGGTGCGCGACTTCGCCCAGTCGGCGGGGGCAAGCGAGGTCGAACTCGAAGGTGGCCGACGGGGCTCTGACCCGGATGGAGGTCGACCAGCTCGGCCTCGACGCGATGGACCGGCGCTATCTGACGATGATCGCCGATCTCTACAAAGGCGGCCCGGTCGGGGTCGAGACGCTCGCCGCCGGCCTCTCCGAGCCGCGCGACACGATCGAGGAGGTGATCGAGCCCTTCCTGATCCAGCTCGGCCTCGTCGCCCGAACCGCCCGCGGCCGCTGCCTCAACGGCAAGGCCTGGACCCATCTCGGCCTGCCCCAGCCCAAGACGGCGCAGGACGGCCTGTTCGATTGAAAATGAAAGCTTCGAAGGGGAGGGAATGACACTCATCCGCACCATCGCCGCCGCGGCGGCCCTGCTGCTCGCCTGGCCGGCCTCGCCCGCCGCGGCGCAGCACGAGAGGCTGAATTATGGCCACGATTCGAACTGGCTCTGCCTGCCCGGCCGGGCCGACGCCTGCAGCGGGCCGTTGGCCACGACCGCGCTCAACCCGAACGGCTACGGCTCGACCGGCCAGGTGCTCCCCGACAAGGACGCCGCGGTCGACTGCTTCTACGTCTACCCCACCGTCTCGCGCGACTCCGGCCTCAACAGCGACACCCAGGCCGGTCTCGAGGAGCAGACGACGGCGGCGGTCCAGCTCGCGCGCTTCGGCGGAGTCTGCCGGACCTTCGCGCCGATCTACCGGCAGGTGACCCTCGCCGCGCTCCCCCGCGCCCTCGCCGGGGAGAATCTCATCCTGAACTTCGGGATCGCCTATGACGACGTCGCTTTGGCCTGGAACGAGTTCATCGCCCACCGCAACAAGGACCGTCCCTTCGTCCTCATCGGCCACAGCCAGGGCGCCATCCACCTGCTCAGGCTGCTCGCCGAGCAGATAGAGGGCAAGCCGGTGGCGAAGCATATGCTCTCCGCAATCCTTCTGGGCTGGCCGGTCGAGGTGCCGGAGGGCAAGCTCGTCGGCGGCAACCTCAAGTCGACCCCGCTCTGCACGAAGGTCGGCCAGACCGGCTGCGTCATCACCTACATGACCTTCCGAGCATCCGCGCCGCCCTCGGCCGACGCCTTCCTCGGCCGCGCCCCGCGCCCCGGAATGACCGCGGGCTGCACCAATCCCGCCGCCCTCGCCGGCGGCAAGGCGAAGCTCGATTCCTACTGGTTCACCCTCTCGCCCGCGCAGCCCGGCGCCGAGCCGATAATCTGGTCGAGCCAGGGCAAATCCCCAACCCCCTTCCTCCGCACCGAGGGGCTGGTCACCGCCGAATGCCGGCACAACGGCCAGGCGGGCTATCTGGCCGTCACCGAGAACGCGAATCCCAGGGATCAGCGCACCGATCGGATCCCCGGCGACGTCTACATGGGAGGCAAGCTCAACCCCGGGTGGGGCCTCCACCTGATCGACATGAACGTCGCCCAGGGCGATCTCATCCGCCTGGTCGAAGCGCAGGCGGAGGGCCGCTAAATCCTCCCCATGCGCAGCATGGGGAGGGGGACCATGCGAAGCATGGTGGAGGGGTAGCTGGCAGAAGCCTGCGCCAATTACCCCTCCACCACCCTTCGGGTGGTCCCCCTCCCCATCTCGCGATGGGGAGGATGAGCGTCTCCCCAGATCCTAATCCTCGAGCGAGAAGATCGCCTCGACCGGACAGCCCAGAGCCCGCGCCAGCTTGAGCGCGAGCAGGGCCGAGGGGACGAAGACTCCATTCTCGACCGTGTTGATGGTCTTGCGGCTGACCCCGACCCTTTCGGCGAGCGCGGCCTGGGTGAGGTCCCGCTCGGCCCGAAGGTCGCGCAGCCGGTTGCCGAGGCCCTCAGCCATCGCGATGCGCGCGATGCTCGAGGAGGCCGAAGGTCAGCAGAGCCCCGGCAATGGCGGCGGTGACGATGATGTGGATGGATTCGCGCGGCTTCACGCCATCGAAGGCGGTGAGGAGGTAGATCCCCATCGCGGTGGCGACCGCAACCCAGAAGCCGACGGCATAGGCGCGGCCGCGATGCCGGCGCGTCGTTTCGTCGTTCAGCAGGGCCCGGACTTCCCGGCTTCGAAACGGGGCGCCCCCGGTGGCGAGCAGGAACAGCAAGGTCGACGCCCAGAGCAGCCAGGCGGCAACCTTGAGCTGATCGACCGAGCGCGAGGGCCAGGGCGGCCCAAGCGCGTAGATCGCCTGTCCGGAGAGGAACAGGATCGCCAGGACCGGCAGCAGCCAGGCGCGGCGGCGCGACAGCCGGTCCGCGGTTTCGATATCCGATCCGGTCATTCGAATTCTCTCCTCTTTCGTGTAACCTGTAGGTGACATGTAACCTCAGGGTTACACGTTCGTCAACGCAAAATCGTCTCGTCTCGTCCCGGCACCCGCCTTTGGGCTTGTCGCGGCGAATCCCGCGCCGGTAGAGCCGTGCCATGGGAGGGGGCGATCCGAAGCCGGCGGACGGCGTCATGCGGGGGCGGGCGCACCTGTTTCCGCTGCGAGTCTATTTCGAGGACACCGATGTTGCCGGCATCGTCTATTACGCCAATTACCTGCGCTTCATCGAGCGTGCCCGCTCCGACATGCTTCGCCTCATCGGAGTCGACCAGCGCGGCGCCCTCGAAGGCGGCGAAGGCGTCTACGCGGTCGCCGAGGTGTCGGTGAAATACCGAGCCCCGGCCAGGCTCGGCGACGACCTCGTCGTCGTCACCGAGATCGAGGCGGTTCGTGCCGCGACCGTGCTTATTCATCAGCGGGTCATGCGCTCCGATCAACTGCTGGCCGACGCCAGGGTCACCGCCGCCTTCCTTAGCCCGGACGGACGGCCCCGGCGCCAGCCGCGCGAGTGGGTCGAGGCGTTCGGACGGTTGTTGGAGGAAGGAAGAGCGTGACCAATCTGGCGATGACGGGAGCCGACATGTCGCCCGTCGCCCTGTTCCTGCAGGCGGACATCGTCGTGAAGGCCGTGATCATCGGCCTTCTCCTCGCCAGCATCTGGACCTGGGCGATCATCATCGGCCACGCGCTCAGGCTCTCCCGGGCCTCGAGCGGCTCGCAGGATTTCGAGCGCGCCTTCTGGAAGGCCGACGATATCGACCGCTTCTACGAGGCTCACGGCCAGTCCGACGTCCCCAGCGCCAAGGTGCTCGCGGCCGGGATCGCCGAGTGGCGGCGCTCGACCGGCGGCAAGATCGTCGACCGCGAGGGCGCCCGCTCGCGCCTCGCCCTCGTCATGCATTCGGCCCTGACCGAGGAGGTCGACCGGCTCGCGGTGCGCCTCAACATCCTCGCCACGATCGGCTCGGTGGCGCCCTTCGTCGGACTGTTCGGGACCGTCTGGGGAATCATGCGCAGCTTCACCGCCATCGCCGGCGCCAACAATACCAGCCTCGCCGTCGTCGCGCCCGGAATCGCCGAGGCCCTCTTCGCCACCGCTCTGGGCCTGTTCGCCGCCATCCCCGCGGTGATCGCCTACAATCGCATGAGCTTCGGCATCAACCGGCTGGAGGCGAGGCTCCAGCGCTTCGCCGACACCTTCCACTCGACCTTGAGCCGCGAGCTGGAGCTGGAAGGATGAGGGGGCAAGACTTCATCCTCCCCGCCGCGAAGCGGTGGGGAGGGGGACCACCCGAAGGGTGGTGGAGGGGTAACTGGCAGAGGCCTGCGCCAATTACCCCTCCACCAGGCTTCGCCTGGTCCCCCTCCCCATCTCCGATGGGGAGGATATAAATGGCCATGGGCCCGATCCTCGGCGCCCACCGCCGCGCCCGGCGTTCGCCGATGGCGGAGATCAACGTCACGCCGATGGTCGACGTGATGCTCGTTCTCCTGATCATCTTCATGGTCACCGCGCCGCTCCTCGTCGCCGGGGTCCCGGTCGACCTGCCCGACAGCAAGGCCGGAGCGCTCGACCAGGAGAGGAAGCCGGTCCAGATCTCGCTCGAGGCGGACGGGGCTCTCTACGTCGACGAGCAGCCGGTCCCGCCCGCCGAGCTCGCCGCCCGCCTCGCCGCCATCGTCGCCTCGTCGCGCGAGCCGGGCGGCCCCCGGATCTTCCTCCGCGCCGACCGGGCGCTCGACTACGGGCGGGTGATGGCGGTGATGGGCGAGATCAACGCCGCCGGCCTCCGCAAGGTCGCCCTGGTCAGCACCCAGGGACGGGACCGCTGATGGACCGGGCCGAAGCCGCCGGCCTCGGAGTCGCGACCGCGGGCCACTTCGCCCTCCTCGCCGCGCTCACCTTCGGCTTTGCCGCGACCCGGCTGCCGGTCACGGCGACCGCTCCGATCGAAGTCTCGTTCGTCGACGAAGTCGGTCTCGAGAGCACCGCCCCGTCGCCTTCGCCGGCGGAACCGGCGCCGCTCGCCGGGCCTCAGGATTTGCCGCCCGAGCCGGCCATGCCGGCGCCGCCCCGGGTTCAGCAGGTGCCGGTGCCGAAGCCCGAACCGCAACCCCAGCCACGCGCCGCGACGCCGAGCGCGGCGCCGGCGCCCAAGGCCCAGCCGCGTCCCGCTCCGCCCAAGGCGGCCGCCGCTCCGGCCAGGCCGGCCGCGCCGAGGCGCAACGCCGGCGGGCTGAGCAGCGTCGTCGCCGGCCTCAGCGACCGCCAGACCGCGAGCCAGTCGACCGCCGCGCCGGCCGCGGCGGCAGGGCCCGCCGTCCAGGCTTCGCTCGGCGCCGAGGTCCGGCGCCAGCTCAAGCCGCATTGGAAGGCGCCGACCGGCGCCGATTCCGAGCAGCTTCGAACCGAGGTCGTCATCGCTCTGGCCGAGGATGGGCGGGTGACCGACATCCGAATCGTCGGCACCACCGGCCAGACCGCGAGCAACCGCCCCCAGGTCCCGCTCCACCGTGAGCAGGCCGAGCGCGCCGTCCGGCTCGCCTCACCCTTCCGGCTTCCCGCCCAATATTACGATTCGTGGAAGTCGCTCCGAGTCACTTTCGACAAGAGGCTGTCGCAATGATGAAGCGCCTGTTCCCGCTCTTCCTGTTCGCGTTCGCGATGCCCGCCGCGGCCCAGCTGAGCGTCGACGTCACCGACGAAAGCGGCGACGATCTCGTCATCGCGGTGCCGGTCATGCCGACCCCGCAGGCCACCGACACCCCCGCCGGGAGCACCGAGGCGCTGGGCCGGCAGGTCGCCGAAGTCGTCGCCGCCGATCTTCGCGGAAGCGGCCTGTTCCGGCCGGCCGGCCCGGGCGGAGTCCGCGCCGTCCCCTTTGCCGAGGTTACCGCCCCGGCCTATGCCGCCTGGTCCGGCACCGGCGCCGCCGCTTTGGTCCAGGGCTTCGTCCGGGCCAATCCGGACGGCCAGCTTACCGTCGGCTGCTACCTTTACGACATCGCCTTGCAGAGCGAGCTGACCCGCCAGGGCTATGTCGTCGCCCCCCGCGACTGGCGCCGGGCCGCCCATAAATGCGCCGACGCCATTTACTCCCGCCTGTCGGGCGAGAGCCCCTTCTTCGACAGCCGGATCGCCTATATCGCCGAGAGCGGGCCCAAGAACGCCCGAGTCAAGCGGCTCGCGATCATGGATTCGGACGGCGCCAACCACCGCTTCCTGACCAACGGCCAGTCGACCGTGCTGACCCCGCGCTTCTCGCCCGACTACAAGCAGATCGTCTATCTGAGCTATGTCGAGAGGCGTCCGCGGATCTACATTTACGACATCGGCACCGGCCGCCAGCGGATCGTCACCGAAAGCGCCAACCAGACCTTCGCTCCGCGCTTCTCGCCCGACGGGCGCTGGATCCTCTATGCCATGTCGGTGAACGGCAATACCGACGTCTACCGGGTCTCCGTCCAGGGCGGCGCTCCGGTTCGGCTGACCAATTCGCCCGGAATCGACGTCGGCGGCTCCTATTCGCCCGACGGCAACCGGATCGTCTTCGAGAGCGACCGCTCGGGAAGCCAGCAGCTTTACGTGATGAACGCCGACGGCACCGGCCAGCGCCGGATCAGCTTCGGCGGCGGCGGTTATGGAACGCCCGAATGGAGCCCGCGCGGCGACCTCATCGCCTTCACCCGGATCGCCGGCAATTTCCGGGTCGGGGTGATGAGCCCCGACGGCTCGGGCGAGCGGCTTCTGACCAACAGCTGGCAGGACGAGGCGCCGAGCTGGTCGCCCAACGGCCGGGTCCTCCAATTCTTCCGGACCAGCCAGGGCCGCGGCGGCAAGTCGAGCGTCTGGCAGGTCGATCTCACCGGCCGCAACGAGCGCCGGATCCCGACCCCGCTGGACGGCTCAGATCCCGCCTGGGGCCCGATCCTCCCATGATGTACCGCCAAAGGAGAGCGTAAGATGAGAGCAACCCCCTGGAAAGTCGCCGCGATCGCGGCCGCCCTGGCCTTGACCGCGGGCTGCGGCAAGAAGGCGCCCAAGGAGCTGCCGCCGCCGCCTACTCAGGAAGGCGACGCCGCCGCCGGCGATCCCGAGGACGCTTCGGACAATGGCGGAGTCGGCACCGAAGCCTTGCCCGGCTCGCGCGAGGATTTCCTGCGCTCGGTCGGCCTCGAGGGCGACCGGGTGTTCTTCGACACCGACCAGTACGACCTCGACGACCGCGACCGGGCGACTCTCGACAATCAGGTCCAGTGGCTGACCCGCAATCCCGGCGTCCGAATCACCCTCGAGGGCCATGCCGACGAGCGCGGCACCCGCGACTACAATCTCGCCCTCGGCGACCGCCGCGCCAACGCCGCCAAGAACCACCTCGCCGCCCGCGGCATCGCCCTGCAGCGGATGACGGTGATCAGCTACGGCAAGGAGCGGCCCGAGGATCTGGGCTCCGACGAAAGCGCCTGGGCCCGGAACCGCCGGGCGGTGACGGTGCTGCCGAACTAAATTCCTCCCCGAGCGAGCTCGGGGAGGATTTCATTCGTCCGCGTAGATCGCGACCCGGCGCCCTTCCGCGGAGGCGAGGCCGCGATACATTCCGGGCGTGTTGAACGCCCAGCCGGCGTCGCCCTGAGGCGTGACCAGGATCACCCCGCCGCTTCCGCCGAGCGAGCCGACGTCGGCGATGACCTTGTCGGCGGCGACCGTCGCGCTCTCGCCGAGCATCCGCATCCGCGCGCAGATTTCGTGGGCGACCGCGGCCCGGATGAAATATTCGCCGGCGCCGGTGGCGGAGACGGCGCCGGCGCGGTCGTCGGCATAGGTGCCGGCGCCGATCAGCGGAGTGTCGCCGATCCGCCCCCAGCGCTTGCCGGTGAGGCCGCCGGTCGAGGTCGCCGCGGCGACGTGGCCGTGGACGTCGACGGCGACCGCGCCGACGGTGCCGTATTTCAGCTCCTCGTCGAAATAATGGCCCTCGTCGGACCGCATCATCTCGAGCTGGCGCCGCCGCTCGGCGGTCGCGAACCATTCGGGCCCGACCTGGTCGAGGCCCTGCTCGCGCGAGAATTGGTCGGCGCCTTCGCGGCTCAGGAAGACGTGCGGGCTATGCTCCATGACCGCCCGGGCGAGGCTGACCGGGTTCCTGGTCGCGCTGACTCCGGTGACGGCGCCGGCGTCGCGGTTGCGCCCGTCCATCACCGCCGCGTCGAGCTCGTTGGTGCCCTGATAGGTGAAGACGGCGCCCCGGCCGGCGTTGAAATGGGGGTCGTCCTCGAGAATGCAGGCCGAGCGCTCGACGGCGTCGAGGGCGCTCGCGCCCTGGGCCAGCATTTCGGCGCCGGCGGCCAGCGCCCGGTCGAGCGCGGCTCGGATATCGCGCTCCTGCTCGGGAGTCGACTGGCCCCGCTCGATCACTCCGGCGCCGCCGTGGATGACGAGCTTCCAGGGGATTTGGGACATGGGCTTGGGCTCCGATCGAACAGGCAACGCACGGGTGGGCTCGCCCTATCCGTGGGCGTCGGGGGGAGCAAGGCGTCCCCGTCATTGCGACGAAGCAATCCAGCGGGCGGAGGCGTCGCCCTGGATTGCTTCGCTTCGCTCGCAATGACGGCTTGCGTTCCTGTCTCATATAATTATGATATCATTATTACAGGAGGGAATGATGACGACCACCACCCACGGCACTTCCGGCAGCCAGGCGCTTCGGCTTTCTCGTGAGCGGCCCGCCAGCACCTATAACGGCTATGTCATGCTGCTGGTCCTGCTCGCCGCGCTGGCCGCCTGCCCGATCGGGGCCGGGCTGGTGCTCCAGGGCGCGATGGTTGCCGGCTTTGCGCTTCTCGTCATCGGGATATTGGTGGGGTTGCTGGTGGCGAGCGGCTTCTATCTGCTCCAGCCCAACCAGGCGGCGGCCCTGCTCCTGTTCGGCGATTACAAAGGCAGCGACCGCAATTCCGGCCTGCGCTGGCGCTGGCCGTGGCTGACCCGGACCAAGATCTCGACCCGGGTCCACAACGTCACCTCGGAGCGGCTCAAGGTGAACGACCTTCGCGGCAACCCGATCGAGATCGCGACCAACGTCGTGTGGCGGGTCACCGACACCGCCCAGGCCCTGTTCGACGTCGACGATTACACCAAGTTCGTCTTCGTCCAGATCGAGAGCGCGGTCCGCACCATCGCCGCCAAATATCCCTATGACGATATCGAGCACCAGGAGACGACCCTTCGCGGCCATGCCGAAGTGGTCAGCCACGAGCTCAAGGAGGAGCTTCAGGAGCGGGTCGGGGTCGCCGGGATCACCATCGACGAATGCCGCCTGACCCATCTCGCTTATGCTCCCGGAAATCGCCCAGTCGATGCTTCGCCGCCAGCAGGCCGAGGCGGTGATCGCGGCCCGGCAGAAGATCGTGATCGGCGCCGTCTCGATGGTCGAGAACGCGCTCCAGTTGCTCTCCGAGAAGAATGTCGTCGAATTGGACGACGAGCGCCGGGCGGCGATGGTCTCGAACCTGATGGTGGTGCTTTGCTCCGAGCGCGACACCCAGCCGATCATCAATACCGGCACGCTCTACCAATAGGCGACGGCCGATGCCGCCGCCCCCGAAGAAAGCGTTTCCGCTGCGCATCGAGCCGGCCTTGTGGGCCGCGCTCGAGCGCGCCGCGGCGACCGACCTGCGGAGCGTCAACGCCGAGATCGAATGCCTGTTGAGGGAGGCCCTGCAGCGCCGGGGGGTCAAGCTGGAACCGCCGGAGCACCGGAAAAGGGGTCGCCCCGCAAGGGCGGACGATGATTAGAATAGCTTCGCGGCTGATGCTGCTCGGCTTCATCGGAATCGCGTCCCTGCTTCTGGTGCCGCTCGAGCGAGTCCTGCCCATCGCTCTTCCGGCTCTCGTCGTTCGGCTGCTCGGGACGATTCAGCCGGCAATCCTGATGGTCGCATTCACAGCGCTGGGAGCCTGGCTGGCGCCCAAGGTCGGCCTTGATGCCGCGCTCGTTCGCGCCGGGACAGAGAAACGGCCGATGAAGCCGATCCTTCGCTATCAACTTTCTGCCGCAATCCCGGTGGGGCTCCTCGCGGCCGCGGTCGTTCTTCTCTACGACGCCTTTTACGGGTCGAAGCTTGTGGTTCGCGATTCTTCTCCCGTTGCGGGCCTGGAATTCCCTCTGATCACCCGCGTCCTCTACGGCGGCATAGTAGAGGAGTTGATGCTGAGGTGGGGCGCCATGAGCCTGTTTGTCTGGCTCGTGTGGAAGGCGTCCCGCGCGGGCGAGGCCGTTCCCGGCTGGTGCTACTGGCTCGGCATGGCGCTCGCCGCTCTTCTCTTCGCCGCGGGCCACCTGCCGCTCTTATTCTCCTTGCAGGGCTCGCCGTCGGTTGGGCTTGTCGGGGCGGTCCTGATCGGAAACGCGCTGGCAGGAATGCTGTTCGGCTGGCTCTTCTGGAGGAGAGGCCTGGAGGCGGCCGTGATGGCGCACGCGCTCGCGCACATTTTCGCGGCGGCCGCCGCCGCCCTCTTTTTGTAATCCAGGGATCTCCGCTGCGGCGGCGGAGGTTGAAGCCGGCCCCGCCGGAGCCGCGTCCGCGCGGCCGCCCGCCCGCGGAGGCCAAGAAGTAAATTGGTTCGATTCGGATTCGATTCCCGGTCCGGGACAGATTTCGTTTCGGCACAGGCGTAGAGTCCGTCGTACCGCGCGCCGCCTTTCGCGGCGCCTGAGCGAAGGGGCTCTGACATGGCTATCATCATCGGCACGGGCGGCAACGACACGCTCAACGGCACCGGCGGTTCGGACCAGATTTTCGGCCTCGGGGGCGACGATACTCTGTTCGGCAACGGCGGCAACGACACGCTCGACGGCGGCACCGGCGCCGATACGATGAGCGGCGGCACCGGCAACGACACCTACATCGTCGACGACATCGGCGACCTGGTCATCGAGAATAGCGGCGAAGGCAATGACACGGTGCGCACCGGTCTCGCCGCCTACGCGCTCACCGCGAATGTCGAGGATCTGCGCTATACGGGGGTCGGCAACTTCACCGGCACCGGCAACGATCTCAACAATTATATCTACGGCGCCGGCGGCGACGACACTTTGTCGGGCGGCGACGGCCACGATACCCTGACCGGCAATGGCGGCGACGACAGCCTCTACGGCGGCACCGGCCACGATTCGCTCTCGGGCGGCACCGGCGCCGATTATATGGAGGGCAATGACGGCAACGACGCCTATATCGTCGACAATGTCGGCGACGTCGTCGCGGAAGTGAGCGGCGAGGGCGTCGACATCGTCTATTCGAACCTCGCCAGCTACACCTTGGGTGCCGAGGTCGAGAATCTCCAGGCGAACGGTTCCGGCAGCTTCACCGGCACCGGCAACGCGCTCGACAACATCATCTGGAGCGGCAGCAGCGACGACACGCTGAGCGGCGACGACGGCAATGACCAGCTCCGCAGCGGCGGCGGCAACGACATTCTGGACGGCGGCAACGGCGACGACCTCCTCGTCGGCAGCTCGGGCGCCGACACCTATACGGGCGGTGCTGGTTCGGACGTCTTCCAGATCGGCTATTTCGACAGCGGCACCGGCGTCGATGCCGATCGGATCACCGACTTCCAGGCTGGGGTCGATCTGGTCGACGTTTCCGGCTGGGACGCCGACTTCAACGCGCCCGGCAACCAGGCCTTCACGTTCGTCGGCGGCGCCGCCTTCACCGGTACGGCCGGCGAGCTTCGCACCTATTTCGACGGCGTCGACACCTGGGTCCAGGGCGACATCACCGGCGATGCGGTCGCCGACTTCGAGATCCGCTTCGACGGCAGCGTCAGCCTGGCCGGCTCGGACTTCATACTTTAGGATTTAACGCGGTCCGGCAGGGGCGCCCTGCCGGACCTCCCACAACTAATTGGTTCATTTCCGATCTAAACCCCTTTAGCGGAAGGATTTCGTCAACCTTCCCTCGTAACGCTGGCCCTTTGGGCGCCGCCTTCCGCGACGCCGACAGTGAAGGGCCTCAACATGGCATACATTCAGGGCACGATCGCTAACGAAACCCTCACAGGTACCAGCTTCAACGACGAGATTTACGGCCTCGACGGCAATGACTTTCTTTATGGCGGCGGCGGCGATGATTCGCTCGTCGGCGGCTACGGTAACGACACGCTCGACGGCGGCACCGGCGCCGACACGATGGACGGCGGCCACGGCAACGACACCTATTATGTCGACGATGCCGGCGACGTCATCATAGAATCCGCGGCGATTGGCGATACGGACATTGCCTATGTTGCGATCTCTTATTTCGACGCCGGCTCGGCTTGTCTGGAGCAGATCCAGTATGCCGGTAACGCATCCGGAACGATTTTGGGCAGCGACAGCGACAATTACATCGGCTCGAGCACCGGCAACGACTGGCTCGAGGGCAAGGGCGGGGACGACTTTCTCTTCAGCGGCGCCGGCGACGACCATCTCGAAGGCGGCGCCGGCAATGACGAGCTCGACGGCTGGCAGGGCGCAGACACGATGATCGGCGGCACCGGCGACGACGACTACAACGTCAACTCCTCCAGCGACGTCGTCACCGAATATGCCGACGAGGGCACCGACACGGTCAAGGTCCGAATGTCGAGCTACACCCTGGCCGCCAACATCGAAAATGCCGATCTGCGTTATCATTCGGGGTCGATCTCGGTCACCGGCAATTCGGCCGCCAACGTCTTCATCATGGGCACCGGCGAGCAGTCGGTGATTGGCGGCGCAGGCATCGATACCGCTTCTTACGCCTATACCGCCGCGGTCAGCATCGACCTTTGGACCTGGGCCTTCGACGGGGAAGCGGTGGACGATTATCTGAGCGGGATCGAGAACCTCACCGGAAGCGCCTATGACGACGTCCTCCGCACTCTGGGCACCGCCAGCGTCATCGACGGCGGCCCCGGCGCCGACACGATGGAGGGCCGCGCCGGCAGCGACGTCTATTATGTCGACAATGCCGGCGACCTCGTCATCGAAGGGGCCGGCGGCGGCACCGACGAGGTGCGCATCCGCAACCTCGCCAGCTATGACCTGCCCGACTATGTCGAGAAGCTGACCAACGCCACCAGCCACATATTCACCGGCACCGGCAACTCCCTGTCCAACGAAATCAACGGCGGCACCGCCGTCGATTACCTCCATGGCGCGGACGGCCACGACACGCTCAACGGCGGCGACGGCGACGACGAGCTGCACGGCGACGGCGACCATGACGTCCTGAACGGGGGCTCCGGGTCCGACCTCATGTACGGAGGCTATGGCAACGACGTCTTCTACGTCGAAAGTGAAGGCGACACGGTCGTCGAGCTGATCGGCGAGGACACCGATACCGTCTATACCACGCTCACCACCTACGTGCTCAGCGACAATGTCGAGAATCTCGTCTTCAGCGGCGCCGGCGACCCCGCCCTCGACTTCACCGGCAGCGATGTCGGCAACATCCTCATCGGCAAGGCCAATGACGATTGTCTGGGCGGTCTGGACGGCGCCGACGAGCTTCAGGGGAACGCCGGTGACGACGTGCTCATGGGCGACGGCGGCGATGACCTGTTGATCGGGGGCGCCGGCGCGGACATTCTCTGCGGCGGCAACGGCGGCGACCTGTTCCGCTTTTCGGACGGCGACTCCGGCACCGGCGCCGCGGCCGACCGGATCACCGATTTCTACAATTGGATCGACAAGATCGATCTCCGCGGCGTCGATGCCAATACCGGCCTCGCCGGGAACCAGGCGTTCAGCTTCATCGGCACGGCGGCCTTCTCGGGCACGGTCGGCGAGCTGCGCTACGCCTTCGACGGAACCGACACCTGGCTGCAGGGCGATTTCACCGGCGACGAAGTCGCGGATTTCGAGATCGTCTTCACAGCCAACGTGTCTTTGCTCGTGACCGACTTCTACCTCTAGCCGATCGCCGAAGCCGCTGTTCCCCGGCGAAGGCCGGGGTGCAGCGGCAGGAGCGGAAGACTGGGTCCCGGCCTTCGCCGGAAAACGATCCGGTTTGACCCTGCATCGCCGCTGGACCGCAACTCGGCATTCCCTCCATATCGGCGCGGCTTTCGCCAGCCCTTTCAACCGCCTATATGAGCGGAATGAGCATCCGCCCGTGGCGCGACATAGCGCGCCGTCCTTCCCGCCAGATCATGGTCGGCTCCGTGCCGGTCGGCGGCGACGCGCCGGTCACCGTCCAGACCATGACCAATACCGTCACCGCGGACGTGCGTGCCACGGTCGACCAGATAAGGCGCTGCGAGGAGGCCGGAGCGGACATAATCCGGGTCTCCTGCCCGGACGAGGATTCGACCCGGGCGCTCAGCCAGATCGTCCGCGCCTCGCGGGTGCCGATCGTCGCCGACATCCATTTCCACTATAAGCGCGCGCTCGAGGCCGCCGACGCCGGCGCCGCCTGCCTTCGAATCAATCCCGGCAATATCGGCTCGGCCGATCGGGTTCGGGAGGTGGTGAACGCCGCCAAGGCCAATGGCTGCGCGATCCGGATCGGGGTCAATGCCGGAAGCCTCGAGCGCGACCTTCTGGAAAAATATGGCGAGCCCTGCCCGGAGGCTCTGGTCGAGAGCGCGCTCGACCATATCCGTCTGCTCGAGGACCATGATTTCCGCGAATATAAGGTCGCGGTCAAATCCTCCGACGTCTTCCTCGCGGTCGCCGCCTACCAGCAGCTCGCCGAAGCCGTCGACTGCCCCTTGCATCTCGGAATCACCGAGGCGGGCGGGCTGATCGGCGGCACCGTCAAATCCTCGATCGGGATCGGAGCGCTGCTGTGGTTCGGGATCGGCGACACGATCCGGGTCTCGCTCTCGGCCGAGCCCGAGGAGGAGGTCAAGGTCGGCTTCGAGATTTTGAAGAGCCTGGGAATCCGCAACCGCGGGGTCCGGGTGGTCTCCTGCCCGAGCTGCGCGCGCCAGGGCTTCGACGTCATCCGAACCGTTCAGGCTCTGGAAGGGCGGCTGTCGCATATAAGGACTCCCATGTCGCTTTCCGTCCTCGGCTGCGTCGTCAACGGCCCCGGCGAGGCGCGCGAGACCGACATCGGGATTACCGGCGGCGGCAACGGCAAGCACATGGTCTACCTCTCGGGAGTCACCGATCATCATGTCCGCGACGAGGAGATGGTCGATCACATCGTCCGCCTGGTCGAAGCCAAGGCCGCCGAGATCGAAGCGGCGACGATCGACACGCCGATCCCGGCCGCGGCCGAATGAGCGCCGATTGTTGCCACGAAAAGGGCCATGAGCTCGAGCGGATCGCGCTTCACAAGGACATCCGCCGGGTCCTCGTCGTGGTGATGATGCTCAACCTGATGATGTTCGTGCTCGAGTTCGGCGCCGGGATCATCGCCAACTCGGCCGCCTTGATGGCGGATTCGGTGGACATGCTCGGCGACGGCCTGGTCTACGGGATCAGCCTCTACGCGCTCGATCGCAGCCTGCGCTGGCGGGCGGGCATGGCACTGATCAAGGCCGGCTTCATCCTCGCTCTGGGCCTGGGCGTGATCGTCGAGATCGTGCTCAAGATCGTCTGGGGTCATCCGCCCGCGTCCGGAATCATGCTGATCTTCGGCGGCATGGCCCTGGTCGCCAATCTGAGCTGCGTCGGGCTGCTCTGGCCCTACCGGCGGCACGACGTGAACCTTTCGAGCACCTTCGAATGCTCGCGCAACGACGTCTTCGCCAATATCGGCGTTCTCGCGGCGGCGGTGCTCGTCTCCTTCACCCACTCGCCCTGGCCCGATATCGCCATCGCCGCGGTCATCGCCTTCCTCTTCTTCCGCTCCTCGCTGAAGGTGACCCGTGACGCCTGGCCGCAATATCGCCGCCCGCACGTCCATCCGGCGGAATGATCGTCATTCCGGCGAAGGCCGGAATCCATGAACGCAGGCGGGCGAGAACTCGCAAGGGCGATGCTCATGGATCCCGGGTCAAGCCCGGGATGACGGGGAGGAAGAGACGGAGCGCCCTTAGGTCTTCTTTCACCGTCTCACGCTAGCGTCGAGCGATGCAGAAGGCGCTTTTCCTCGTCCTGGCTGCCGGTGCCGGCCTTGGACTGCTGTGGCCGTCGGGCAAGCAGAACGCTCCCGTCGCGGCAACGGTATCGGCGCCGAAGCCGGGGGCCGGCCAATCCTACACAATCGTTGAGAAGCCCAGGGAAACGGTCCTGGAGCGGCGGGGCAACGGCCATTTCTACGTCGACGCCGAAGTGAACGGGGAGCTGGTCAACTTCGTCGTCGACACCGGCGCTTTCGGGGTCATCCTGCCGGTGGAAACGGCGCGTCGGCTCAATATTCCCTTCGCCGAGAACGAGTTCGAAATCATCGCCTCGGGAGCCTCCGGCCCGGTACGCGGCAAATTGATCCAGCTCGACCGGGTGTCGATCGACGGCAAGGAAGTCAGGAACGTCAAGGGCGCGATCGCCGAAGGGCTCGACCAGCCCCTGCTTGGGCAGACCTACCTCTCCCGACTGTCGGTGGAGATGACCGGGGACTATATGCGCCTCCAGTAGCGCCGCCGCCCGGCGCCCGCTATCGGACGCGCCATGAGCGTCTCTCCTCTTCATCCCAAGCCCGCCATACCCTTCGCGGTCGCGACGCTCGGGATCGCGCTCTTTTCGGGCATGGACGCGCTGATGAAAGGGCTTTCGCTCGCCATCGGCACCTACAACGCCCTGCTCTGGCGGACCCTGGCGGGGGCCCTGATCGGCGGCGCGGTCTACGTCCTCACCCGCTCGCAAAGGCCCGGTCGGGCCGCGCTTCGGGTCCACCTCGTCCGAGGCACGATGGGCAGCATCATGGCCCTGACCTTCTTCTGGGGACTGGCGCGGGTTCCGATGGCGCAGGCGATCGCGCTCGCTTTCGTGGCCCCGCTGATCGCGCTCTACCTGGCCGCCGTCATCCTCAAGGAGAGGATCGATCGGGCCGCGGTCCTGGCGTCCTTGCTCGGCTTCGCCGGAGTCGTCGTCATCCTGGCCGGGCAAGTCCAGGCGGACATGGGGCGGGAAGCCCTGCTCGGCTCCGCTTCGATTCTCGTCTCCGCCGGCCTCTATGGGTGGAATATCATTCTCATGCGCCAGCAGGCCCAGCTTGCCGGTCCGGTCGAGATCGCTTTCTTCGTCCCGCTGATCATGGTCGCCTGCTTCGCCCTCGGCGCCCCCTACCTTGCCGTGCCGCCCCCGCTCGGGCAGCTTCCCTCCATTATCGGCTCCGCCTTCCTCGCCTTCGGCTCGCTGATGCTTCTGTCCTGGGCCTATGCCCGGGCCGAAGCGCAGCGTCTGGCCCCCGTCGAATATACCGGCTTCATCTGGGCCTCGATCTTCGGCTGGCTGATCTTCGCCGAGCCGGTCCAGCCGCTCACCCTGGCCGGTGCCGCCATGATCGTCGGCGCCTGCTGGGCCGCCACTCGCCCGCACGCGGCGCCGATGCCGGCGGTCGAGGCGGGCGCGTGAAGGAGTGACAGTCACCGGTGACAGTCACTAGTGACTGTCACCATGGCTTGGTTACTCCTTCTCCTCGGCGGCCTGTTCGAGGTCGGCTTCACCACCTGCCTGCGCTTCGTCGACGGCTTCAGGAACCTGCCCTGGACCTTGGGCTTCCTCGCCTCGGTCACCCTCTCGATGGGCCTGCTCGAGCGCGCCGCCCGCGACATACCGATGGGCACCGCCTACGCCATCTGGGGCGGGATCGGCGCGGCGGGGACGGTGCTGGTCGGGATCCTGTGGTTCGGCGAGCCGGTCAACTCGATCCGGATCCTCCTTCTCCTCGCCCTCATCGCCTGCATCGTCGGCCTGAGGCTGACCGCGGCATGAGCTTCGATGAGGGCCTCTACGCCTGGGTTCAGGAGGCGCTGGAGCCGCTCGGCACGGTGACGATGCGCAAGATGATGGGCGGGGCGACGCTCTACCTCGACGCTACCGTCTTTGCGATCCTGCTGGACGAACTCTGGCTCAAATCCGACACCGAGGCCGACTCGATCTGGGACGCCGAGGGCTGCGAGAAATTCAGCGTCACCTTCAAGGACGGCAAGGTCGACGTGATGAACTACCGAAGGGCTCCGCAGGACGTCTACGACGATCCGGAGGCGCTGCAGCGCTGGGCGGCGCTGGCGGTGGAAGCGGGGCTGCGCGCGGCGGCGAAGAAGCGGCCGAGGAAAAAGCCGGCGAAGTAGCTCCCCGGCGAAGGCCGGGGCCCAGCGGCACCGGTGGAAGGTCTGGGTCCCGGCCTTCGCCGGGAAACAGGTCAGCGCACCGCCCGCAACAGCGGCGCGATCTCCGGGCTTTCCTCGATCGACGGAAGGAAGCGCGGCTCCACGCGCTTCTTCGACGCCTGCTCATAGGCGTAGCCCAGGGACAGGATCATCCCGTCCGACCATTGCGGGCCGATGAAGCTCAGCCCCACCGGAAGCCCCTTCACCTGCCCCATCGGCACCGTGAGGTGCGGATAGCCCGCGACCGCCGCGAAGCCCCCGGCGCCGCCGCCCGAAATCTGGTCGCCGTTGACCGAGTCGATCGGCCAGGCCGGCGGCATGGTCGGCCCGACCAGGGCGACGACGTCGTTGTCCTCGAGCATCTTGTCGATGCCCTCCGCACCGGCCAGCCTCAGGCTCGTCTCGCGCGCCTTCCTGTAGTCGGGGTCGTCGAGGCCCTTGGTCTTCTCGGCCTCCTCGAACGTATCCTGGCCGAACAGGGCGAGCTCGCGGTCGGACCCCTTGTTGAAGGCGATGATTTCGGCGAGGGTCCGGGTCCGGACGCTCGGCGGGGTCGTGGCGAGATAGGCGTTGAGATCGGCCCTGAGCTCGGTGAGCAGCACCTTGAACTCACCCTGGCCCATTTCCGGCTTGCGCTCGAACTTGGCGATCTCGACCAGGATCGCGCCTTGCGCCCGCAGCGTCCGGAGCGCCGCCTCGAACGGCGCGTCGGTGCCGAAGCCGCTGGCGAAGCGCATCACTCCGATCCTCTTGCCGCGAAGCGACTCGGCGGAAAGGCCCGCGGCATAGTCGGCGCGTCGGGCGTCGGCCTCGCTCGTCCGCGGGTCGGCGGGATCGCTTCCGGCGATGGCGGAGAGGACCAGGGCGGCGTCGCGCACCGTCCGGGTCATCGGTCCGGGCGTGTCCTGGCTGTGGCTGATCGGGACGACATGGGTGCGGCTGACGAGTCCGACCGTCGGCTTGAAGCCGACGATTCCGTTGATCGCGGCGGGGCAGGTGATCGACCCGTCGGTCTCGGTGCCGATCGCCGCCGGGACCATCCCCGCGGCCACCGCCGAACCGCTTCCGCTCGACGAGCCGCAGGCGTTGCGGTTGAGCGCGTGCGGGTTGCGGGTCTGCCCGCCGACCGCGCTCCAGCCCGAGATGGAATCATTGTCGCGGATGTTCGCCCATTCCGAGAGATTGGTCTTGCCGACGATGACGGCGCCGGCCTGGCGGAGCCGCGCCACCAGCGGGGCGTCGCGATTGGTGACGTTCCGTGCGAGGGCGAGGCTCCCCGCCGTCGTCGGCAGCGGCCCCAGGCTTTCGATATTGTCCTTGATCAGGATCGGCATACCGAACAGCGGCCCGCGCGCCCGGCGGATCCGATCGAGCGTTCGCGCCTGGTCCAGCGCGGTGGGGTCGACGGCGAGGACGGCGTTGATCCGGGGATTGAGCGCCTTGATCCGCTTCAGCGCCGCCCTGGTATTGGCGGTAGCGGTCTCGGCAGAGCTGAAAATGGGGGTCCGGTCAGCCGCGGCGGCGGCGGTGGCGAGGAGGGCGATGGCGAACAGGGGGGCGGTGCGGCGCATTCGGCGAGTCTCCTGGCTGAGCCGCGCTTCGATGGCGGCTCGCGCGGGGCGCGTCCAGCCTCGGCGCTTCCCAGCGCGCGCAAAAATGCTAAGGCCCCGCCGATGAGCAAAGGCCCGCAGAGAGTAAGGGGAACCCAGGACATCTGGGGCGAGGACGCCGACCGCTTCCAGCGGGTGGTCGCGGCTTTCGAGCGCGTGCGCGGGCTCTACGGCTTCGGCCGAGTCGAGATGCCGGTGTTCGAGAGCACCGCCGTCTTCGCCCGCTCGATCGGCGAGACCACCGACATCGTCTCCAAGGAGATGTACAGCTTCGAGGACCGCGGCGGCGACAGCCTGACCCTTCGCCCCGAATTCACCGCCGGCATCTGCCGGGCCTATCTGTCCGAAGGCTGGCAGCAGCACGCGCCGATCAAGATCGCCACCCATGGTCCAGCCTTCCGCTACGAGCGGCCCCAAAAAGGGCGCTATCGGCAGTTTCATCAGCTCGACGTCGAGATCATCGGGGCCGGCGAGCCGGCCGCCGACGTCGAGATCATCGCCATGGGCGCTCAGCTTCTCGCCGAGCTCGGGATCGGCGAGCGGGTCGATCTGAAGCTCAACACGCTCGGCGATCCCGCGACTCGCGATGCGTGGCGGGCCGCTCTGGTCGATTATTTCCAGGCGCATCGGGGCGATCTGTCCGCCGAGAGCCGGCTGAGGCTCGACAAGAATCCGCTGCGCATCCTCGACAGCAAGGAGCATCAGGACTGGCCGATCGTCGACGCCTCGCCGGTCGTCGACGATTTCCTGACCCCGGAGGCTTCCGATTATTTCGGCAAGGTGACCGCCGGTCTCGACTCCGCCGGAATCGTCTGGACGCGCGACCCGCGCCTGGTGCGAGGCCTCGATTATTACCGCCACACCGCCTTCGAGTTCGTCACCGAGGATCTCGGCGCGCAAAGCGCGGTGATCGCCGGCGGCCGCTACGACGGCCTCATGGAGAGCCTCGGCGGTCCGCACACGCCCGCGGTGGGCTGGGCGGCGGGAATCGAACGGCTCGGAATGTTGATCGAGGCGCCTTCGAAACCGGGCGTCGACGCGGCCCTGGTGCCGCTCGGCGCGGCGGCCGAGACCGCCGCGATCGGCCTCGTCGCCCAACTGCGCCGCGCCGGAATCGCCTGCGAGATGGCCTATAAGGGCAATATGAAGCGCCGAATGCAGAAGGCGGACTCGAGCGGTGCGCGCTACGCGATCATCCTCGGCGACGACGAGATCGCCCGCGGCGAGGCGGCGGTGAAGGATTTGAAGACGGGCGAGCAGAAGAGCGTGGCGATGGACGGGCTGGCCGAGGCGGTGCGCGCGCAATGACGAGCATCTCGGCCGGACGGATCGCCGCGATCGAGGCGCGGCGCGAGGAGCTTCAGAACGCGATGTCGTCGGGGAACCTCGCGCCCGACGAGTTCGTCCGGCTCTCCAAGGATTATGCCGAGATCGAGCCGGTCGCCACCGCCGCGCGCGAAGTCCGGCGGATCCGCGCCGAGATCGAGCTGCTCGGCGAGATGCTGACCGATCCGAGCCCGGAAATTCGCGACATGGCCGGCGAGGAGCTGGCCGACTTGCAGGGGCAGCTGCCCGCTGCGGAGCGGGCCTTGGCTCTGAAGCTTCTTCCGAGCGACGCCGCCGATCTGCGGCCGGCCATGCTCGAGATCAGGGCCGGCACCGGAGGGGATGAGGCGGCGCTCTTTGCCGGCGACCTGTTCCGGATGTACCAGCGTTATGCCGAGAATCAGGGCTGGAAGGTCGAGCTCATCTCGGCCAGCTCGGCCGAAGTGGGCGGCTACAAGGAAGTGGTTGCCTCGGTCCGCGGCCAGAGCGTGTTCGCCAAGCTGAAATATGAAAGCGGAGTCCACAGGGTCCAGCGCGTTCCGGTGACCGAGAGCGGCGGGCGAATCCACACCTCGGCGGCGACGGTGGCGGTGCTGCCGGAGGCCGAGGAGGTCGACGTCCAGATCAACGATTCCGATCTGCGCATCGACGTCTACCGCTCCTCCGGCCCCGGGGGCCAGTCGGTCAACACCACCGACAGCGCGGTCAGGATCACCCACCTTCCCACCGGCCTCGTCGTCATCCAGCAGGACGAGAAGTCGCAGCACAAGAACAAGGCCAAGGCGCTCAAGGTGCTTCGAACGCGCCTCTACGAGCAGGAGCGCGAGCGCCTCGCCTCGGAGCGGGCGGGAGCGCGCAAGTCGATGGTCGGCTCGGGCGACCGCTCGGAGCGCATCCGCACCTACAATTACCCGCAGGGCCGGGTCACCGACCACCGCATCAACCTGACGCTGCACCGGCTGCCCGAGATATTGGAAGGCCAGCTCGACGAGCTGATCAGCGCGCTGATCTCCGAGGACGAGGCCGATCGCCTGGCGAGCCTGGATGAGGCGTAGGGAAAACCCCTCTCCCATAAGGACCGGAGAGGGGATCAGGGACGCCCTGGCCGCGGCGACTGTCCGCCTCGCCCCACGCAGCGACACGCCCCGGCTGGATGCCGAGCTGCTGATGGCGCAAGCGCTGGGGGTCGAGCGTGAGGCGATGCTGCTGGGCGAAATGGCACGCGAGGCGCCCGCCGCCTTCGAAACCCTCCTCGCCCGCCGCGAAGCGGGTGAACCGGTCGCCTACATCACCGGCCGTCGCGGCTTCTGGACGATCGAACTGACCGTGGGCAGGGGGGTGCTCATCCCGCGGCCCGACAGTGAAACCCTGATCGAGGCCGCTCTCGACCGCTTCGGTGAGAAGGGTCCGGCGACCATCCTCGATCTCGGTACCGGTCCCGGGACCTTGCTGCTCGCGGCTCTGGCCCAATGGCCCGACGCTTATGGCCTGGGCATCGACAGCTCCGAAAAAGCGCTCGATTTTGCCGAGCTGAACGCAATCGACCTCAAGCTCGACGAGCGCGCCCGGTTCAGGCGCGGCGACTGGGCCAATGGCCTGGACGGGCAGTTCGATCTGATCCTTTGCAATCCGCCTTATGTGGAGACCGGCGCGGACCTCCCCAGCGACGTGGCGGACTGGGAGCCGGCCGGAGCCTTGTTCGCCGCCGCCGACGGTCTGTCCGAATATCGCCGCCTCGCTCCGGAAATCCCGCGCCTGCTCGCCCCGGGCGGCCTGGCCTGCCTCGAACTGGGGGCGGGTCAGCGGGACGAGGTGGGGCGGCTGTTCGAGGGGAGCGGATTAGCCCTATCCTCACGCCGGGACCTTAATAATATCGAGCGTTGCCTGCTGTTAGGCCGTTAATCCACGTCATGATCTTTCCGCTTGGATTTCGGTTCGGTCGTAGCTACATAGGGGTCAGGGACGGGGCTCTTCACAGCTAAGCATGCGTGAGGCCATCCGTCGCCGACCCCCGATTGCTCAGGCGTCTCAGGACGTTCGCAGCGTGAGGTGGCGGAGGCCGCGTGTGCGGCTCTGCCCGGGTGTCGCGCAGAATGATTCGGCCGGGAGGGGCCCGGTTGTCACAGTGGCTTGAATAGGACCACGAGGACGAGGACCTACATTTGATAAACAATCGTCAGAACGGCCGCCGTCGCGGCCGCGGGGGCAACGGCCCGCGTTCGCCGAACCAGTCGTCCAATGTGGGCAACCGTCAGGACAACCGCTCGCGCGGCAATGCCGCCCAGCTGCTTGAGAAATACAAGTCGCTGGCGCGCGATGCGCAGCTTCAGGGCGACCGCGTGCAGTCCGAATATTGGCTGCAGTTCGCCGAGCATTATTATCGGGTTCTCAACGAGAACCGCGCCCGCTTCGAAGAGCAGCGCCGCACCCGCGACGATTACGGATCCGACGAGGACGAGGATCAGGACGAGGGGATGGCCGCCGACGGCGATGGCGACGACGGCGACGAGGATGAGGGCGACCGCCACATTCGCGACGATCGTGGCAATCGCGACAATCGCGAGGACCGGGGCAATCGCGACGATCGCGGCTACCGCGCCGAGCGGAACGACCGTCCCGAACGCAACGACCGTCCGGAGCGGAACGACCGTCCCGAACGCAATGACCGTCCCGAACGCAACGAGCGTCCGGAACGGACCGAGCGCGCCGAGCAGCCGGAACGTGCCGAGCGTCCGCGCCGAGAGTTCCAGCCGCGCGAGGAGCGCAACGGGGAGCGCCGGCCCGAGGGCTTGCGACCGCGCCGCGAGCGCCAGGAGCCCCGCGTCGAAGCGCATAACGATTCCGACGAGCGAATCTCGCTCGACGTGCTTCCGCCGGCGATCGCGGTGATCGAGGGCGACGCTCCGGCCAAGGCGCCGCGCCGCCGCACCCGGCGCCCGCGCGAAGACGGCGACAAGGACATCGCGCCCGCGGCCTGAATCCCGTCAGAAACCGGATAAGGAAAGCGGCGGTCCCAAGGGGGCCGCCGCTTTTCGTTGGCCTCCGCTTCCCGGCGCAGGCCGGGACCCGGTCGGGCCGCTGGTCCCCGGCCTTCGCCGGGGAACAAGAGGTTGACGATCAGGTAACATTGTATCATTCTCGCGACCATCGAAGCCAGGGAGCCTGTCTATGCGTCGCTTTGTCCTTTTCGCCGGGTTCGCCGCGCTGTCCGCTCCGGGTCTCGCCCAGCCCGAGCCGGGCAACCTCGCCGTGACCATCTACAACCAGAATCTGGCGCTGGTTCAGGACACGAGGCAGCTCAACCTGCCGGCGGGCCGCTCCCGTCAGGAATTTCCCAACGTCTCCGGCCAGATCAGCCCCGAGACGGTGACTCTGAGCGCCCAGGGCGTCGGCATCGTCGAGCAGAATTTCGACTTCGACCTCCTCTCTCCCTCCAAGCTGATGGAGAAAGCGGTCGGTGAGGAGATCACCCTCCTGCGCACCAATCCGGCCACCGGCGCCGAGACGAGGGAACGCGCCAGGGTGCTTGCGGTCAATGGCGGCGTGGTGCTCCAGATCGGCAACCGGATCGAGGTGCTTCGCGACGACGGACTGCCGGTGCGCGCCATTTTCGACCGGGTACCCGAAAATTTGCGGGCTCGGCCGACCCTGTCGGTGACTTTGGAAACCGCCCGCGCCGGGTCCCGCCCGGTCACGCTCAGCTACCTGACCCCGGGCATGAGCTGGAAGGCCGACTATGTCACCTTGTTCGACGAGGCCGCCGGCAAGATCGACGTCCAGGGCTGGGTGACCCTGACCAACACCACCGGCACCACCTTCGAGAAGGCCGATACCCTGCTCGTCGCCGGCGACGTCGGCGGCGGCGGCTACAATCAATATGGTCGGGGCTATCGGCCTCCGCCGCCGCCCGGCAACCGCCCGGGCACCGAGAACTCCCGGCCGCGAAAGCCTGGGCGACTTCTACCTCTACCCGCTGAAGGAGCGCACCACGATCGCCAACCAGCAGACCAAGCAGGTCAGCTTCCTCGACGTCGCCGGCGCCGCCGGGCGACGCGCCTACGTCTTCCGCAACGCCTGGCTCGGAACGATGGACGAGGCGGCGAGCGCCGACACCGTCCTGCAATTCTCGAGCTCGCGCGACCAGGGGCTGGGGGACGCGCTGCCGGCGGGGACGGTCCGGGTCTACATGAAGGATTCCCGCGGCAACGCCCAGTTCATCGGCGAGAACCAGATCGGCCACACCCCGATGGGCTCCGACATCGCCATCACCACCGGCCAGGCGTTCGACGTCAAGGTCCAGCCGGTGGTGGAGAAGCGCGAGCGGGTGTCGGGCAGCCGCTGGCGCACCTCCATGCGCTACACCCTGACCAACGCCCGCGCCCAGCCGGTGACCGTCGACCTCCTCCAGTCGGGCCTGTGGGGCGACGTCCGAATCGACCGGGAGAGCCTGAAGAGCAGCCGCCGCTCCGCCGACGAGGCGCTGTGGCGGGTGACGGTGCCCGCCAATGGCGAGACGATTGTCACCGCCACGTTCGACACGCGCTACTGAAGGCGCCCGGACGTGCGCCGCGCCTTGCTCGCCGGGCCGTTGCTCGCCGTCGCGGCGGCGGCGAGCGCCGCGGGGCCCGTGCCGCGCTCCGCCGGCCCTCAAGCCGTCGCGGTCACCGTCTACCGGGCGCCCGGGCGCGGGCCGGGCGATGCGATGGACCTTCGCTGGCTGAACGGCTTCGCCCTCATCACCGAGACCCGCCGGGTCTCGATTCCCGCCGGAGACTCCGACGTCCGCTTCGAAGGCGTGGCCGGCGGGATCCTCCCGGAAAGCGCCATCGTCAGCGGCTTTCCCGACGGTGTGAGGGAGAAGAATCAGGACGCCTGGCTGCTCTCGCCGGCAAGCCTGCTCGACGCTTCGCTCGGCCGGCGGGTTCACCTGCGCCGAACCTCTCTTCAGACCGGCAAGGTACGCGAGACGGAGGCGGTGGTCCGCTCCGGGGCGGCGGGGGCGGTCGTCCTGGAGACTCCCGACGGGATCGAATCCCTGCGCTGCGACGGCCTTCGCTCAACCTTGCTCTACGACCGGGTGCCCGCCGGCCTCTCCGCCAAGCCGACCCTCTCCGTGCGGGTCCGAAGCGCCCGCGCGGTCAAGGCGACCGTGACCCTCTCCTACCTTGCCAGCGGCTTCGACTGGCAGGCCAATTATGTTGCGAAGCTGTCGCCCGACGGCGCCAGCATGGACCTGTTCGCCTGGCTGACCCTCGCCAATGGCGACGAAACCGGTTTTCGCGAAGCCGACACCCAGGCCGTCGCCGGGCGGGTCAACCGGAGCTCCGCCACCCCGCGCCGGCCGCAGGCGCCGCCGCTCGTTCTGCGCTGCTGGCCTTCCGGCACCACGACCAGCGACCTTCGGGAGCAGGTCTTCGAGAAGGAAGAGATCGTCGTCACCGGCTCGCGGATCATGGCGGACATGCCGGTACCGGCGCCGATGATGATGGCTCCGCCGCCGCCGCCGGCAGTGCCGCCGATGATGGCGCAGCAGGAGGAGCTGGGCGACCTCAAGCTCTACCGGATCCCGGAGCCGGTCACCGTCGCCGCCCGAAGCCAGAAGCAGGTGGCCCTGCTCGCTCGGGAAGGGGTCAAGGTCGAGACGATCTACCGGGTCGAGGCCTACGGTTCGCAGGCGCTCGCGGTCACCCGATTGCTCAGCCTCCGCAACACGCGCGAGGAGGGGCTCGGCCTGCCGCTGCCGGCGGGGCGGCTGGTCCTGTTCGGCACCGGCCGGGCCCGGCCGATGCTGCTCGGCCGCGGCTTCGTCGACGATCGCGCCGTCGGCGAGAAGGTGGAGATTCCGGTCGGCGCGGGCAGCTCGGTCACGGCCCGGTTGGTCAAGCTCCCGGCCGGGGCTGGGGAAGAGGCGGAATGGGAGCTCGACGTCGGCAACGCCCAGCCGGCGCCGATACGCTTCGAGGCCTATCTGATGGTGGGCGCGACCGGCCTGGGCTCGCCGACCGAGATCGGCCGCCGCGACGGGCGCCCGCTCTGGACGGTGACAATCCCCGCCAACAGCCGGGCCACCCTGCGCTACCGGATGGCGAAGCCCTGAAGAGGGACGTGTAAACCCGAATCGTCACCCCGGGCTCGACCCGGGGTCCACCTTCTTGCTGACCGTCGCGGAAAAGAAGACGGATGCCGGGTCAAGCGCGGCATGACGAGACGCTGCGGAGGCAGCGTCCGAGGCCTCAAGCGCCTTTCACCGGCCGCGGCCGGTGCTGCTCGTCGAGGGCGACGAAGGTGAACAGGCCTTCGGTCACCTTGACCTCGCTGGCGCCGCGGTCGCGAATCGCGATCACGTCGATCCGGATCGCGATCGAGGTCCGGCCGATCCGCTCGACCCAGGC